>CAZOZL010000033.1:0-2183 GCA_964584305.1 uncultured Burkholderiales bacterium | reverse complement strand
GCAATGTATTAGCCACCATTACTGATAGGAAAGTACCCAATGTTTCAGGAACTTCATTTACTTACTACAACCCACAGATAACCACCATTACCGATTATTACCCCTTTGGTATGCAAATAGAAGAACGTAGTTGGGTAGCAAGTAGTGCCAAATATAGGTACGGCTTTAATGGTAAAGAGATGGATAATGAGGTTAGTGGGGATGGTAACAGCTTAGATTTCGGTGCACGAATATATGATAGTAGGTTGGGAAGGTGGTTAAGCCTCGACCCGCTCATGGCTAAATACCCTGATTTAAGTGCCTTTTGTTTTACTTCGAATTCTCCTATAACATTCAAAGACATGGATGGTCGAGATATTATAATATATTATCGTGATGAAAATGGCGATAGGCAGCCCTTTAAATACAAGCCAGGTATTAAACCTATTGACAATAAGTTTGTAAAACGAGCAGTATATGCGTTAGATGAGTTGGTTAAAGTCAACCAAAATTTTGATGGTAATACTGAAAGAGCTACACCGTCAATAATTGTTGGTTCACTGGCTAGCAATAAGACCTTAACAGTCAGTATAGTTGAAACTGAAGAAAATTCAATTACCGATTTTGATTATACTATAAATAAACTTACTGGAATAGCAGATGGTGTTATAAGCAATACTCTAAAAGTAGAGTTCAATCCTGGTCGAGGATTATTTTTATTAGATAATTCTATCCCTAGAAAAAAAATTGACGGTGATAATGATTACATATCTGCTGTCACTATATTAGGACATGAACTAAAACACATATGGGATGCTCTGACCAACCCAGCGTTATCACATATGAATTCTATGGCAAAGCTGAAAGACTTTGATGACAAGAGAGAAGTTACGGCCATTACCGAAACAGAATGGGATGTAGCCACGTTTAGGAATGAAGGAATTAGAAATAATCATAAGGGGGAATCTTTTAACTATGTTTATTTGCCTCAAAATCGACCTTCATCTTCATCAACATTTTCGGTAGGGAATATCACAGATAAAAAAGAAATAATATTTGAAAGTAGTTCAACACCAAGTTTATTTGAATAAATATGAAAGGTAATTTAATAGGGTATTATGCCGTTTTATTGATTTTATGTTCTTGTAACATATATAGGGTTGATATTTATCACGTTAAAAATAACCGCTCCTATATTATTAGTATCAAGAAAGATAGTGTTAGGTCTTATGCTACCTCTAAAACAGTATTAGGGAAAAAGGAGGCAAAATCATTTTACCATAATTACATAAAAAAATTTGAGGGTAATAAAAAAGGGTTTAGCCCAGATAGCTTAGATACAGAATATCGAACAAGGGTAGAAATATTCAGAAATAATAAATTAGAAAATGTTCTTTTTTTAGGGTCTAATTATGTAATAATTGATACTAGCTATATAGGCATATGTGATAAGAAGTATGAAGATTATATAATTGAATTTATTCCATTAGAAAAAAGATGGTGAGGGGTAATGTATCAAAGATGAGGATGGACAGAAAGTGAAACATAAGATGCTGACAACCGGTAGTGGTCAAAACTAGCTGATAAGTTTTTAACTTTCTATTTATCAGCTTGTTACGTAGCGAAGTAGATGAGGAATGATAAATTTCAGGGGTGTTCAACACCTCTTGGAGCAACAAAAGTGTCTTACAAACGCTTCTATTGAGTTCATTTTAACCTCGTGGTCAAAAAGTGTTGCTATGTTTTGTAAAGCATTAATATGGCAAACAATGGCGATAAACCCATCACAACTTTCTATCTTCGTGATGCGAGTGGAAATATAATGGCTACCTACAAGCAATACCTAAAAATAATAGATATACCTACCCAAGCTGCCGAAGAACGGTAGTGGTCAAAAACTGTTGCTTTTTTGTAAGGCATTGATTTTCAAAGGACAATATGTTGTTTGCGAGAAAATTTCCTAAAAATAGATATACATAAGCAACCAAAGGTTTCGAGAAAGTGTCTTAAAATTGATTTATTTAAGTCAGTTATCACCTTGTGGTCAAAAAGTGTTGCTATGTTTTGTCAATATTGTAAGAGTCAATGTAAAAAATACGGGAAGTTCAAAAACGTTCAACGTTATAAGTGTAAGAATTGTAACAAAACTCAATTAGAAATCTACAAAAACAAAGCATGGCTTCCTGAATCAAAAGAGCTTTTTA
>CAZOZL010000032.1:0-2548 GCA_964584305.1 uncultured Burkholderiales bacterium | reverse complement strand
TAATATACGGCGGGTTTCCAATCACTACATCAAAGCCTATATAGTCGCCTTTATCGTTTAGTACTTCAGGAAACTCAAACCGCCACTCAAAAGCATTACGGTATAGTGCGCCACTTTCGGCATCGTCTAGTTCTTTTTGTTTTTGCTCTAATAATAAGGTAAGGCGGCGTTCTTCCAGTTTGCGCTTGCCTTCGTTCATTTTTTGCCCAAAAAGGTCGTACGCATTTTTGGCAAGTTCTAATTGTCCCCGTATATCAGATAGTTTTTTGCGGCGGGGGTCTGTACTGTATATGGTTTGGGTATATTTTTCTTTAATATCGGTTATTAAATGTATTAGTTCCTCTTTCTCCTCGCGGCTACGGCTTTTGTGGTAGGTTTCTACTAATAGTTTATAGGTTTGTAAGTTAAATTTTTGTTGGTTAAAAGCGGCTTTTAAATCGGCATCTAGTGCAAAGCGGCTTAGTAGGCTATTACCACATTTTATATTTATATCAATATTGGGCAGGGTTTCCAGTTCGGTATAGTTGTCGGCTTTGTAATATGCGTTTTTCAAAAGTTCTACCCATAGGCGTAGGCGGCATATTTTTACACTATTGGGGTTTATATCCACCCCAAACAGGCAATTTTCTATTAGGGTTTGCTTTTCTTTAAAAAGGGTTTCTTGCAGGCGTTGGCTTTCTTTGTGGGCAGGTTTTCCGTTTGCCATTGTATATTCAAAAAACTCGCCCTCGTGGTCTGTTATTGCCAGCTCGTCGTTTGCAATTTCTATGGTATAGTTGCCAAAGGTTTTTCCTTTATCGTCTGCCAGTATTCCTAAATCGTGTTTTATAACTATTAGTTCGTTTAGTGCACTTACTAAAAAATGCCCGCTACCCACAGCAGGGTCGCAAATGTGCAGGCTGTTTATCAGGGCATTATCTGCCAATATATCTTTAGGCTTTTTGCGGTTTGCCAATTGGTTTTGCAAATGGCTAAAATCTTCGGTTTTCCACCCGTAGGCTTCATTAAATTTTTGCACTATTGCTGGGCGTATGGCTTGGCGGCACATATACATGGTGATAAAGCCGGGCGTGTATATGCTACCGTCTTTATAGCCGTTTATTTTCTCAAACACTTTGCCCAGCACACTGGCATTTATTAGCTGGTGGCTCTCATCCTCTTGGTAGTCTTCGCCCGTTTCGCTGGCAAAATCATACGCATTAAAAAATGCAAAAATATACTCAAGGGCTTGCAAGCCTTTTTGGTCTTTTTTTCGAGTTTTTAGTTTGGTATGGCTATAAAAGGTAATGGGGATAGCATTATCATCTAAAGCATTTATTGTTATAGTGTTGTTTTCCACCTCATTAAACTCGAAAAGAGAACTATTAAGGTAAGGTACTTTGCCATATTTTTTGTTGATGGTCTTGCTACGGTCGGCAACAGTTTTTGCTAATACATTGTGAAAAAGTTTAAACAACTCATCAAAATCGTTTACGGTTTCAATATTTAAAAAAGTATAGCTATTATCCGCATTGTGGTAGTCTTTTAGCTGTGCTTCTAACAGTTTTAAAAACAATAAACGGTTTATCCATGTAATGCAAAGCTGCAATGCAATGGCAAAAAGCTGTTCGTTTTTATTTTCGCCATACTCGCTAAGGTTAGGCAATCCACGTAGGCTGTTTTTAGTTTCCAACATACTAATGGTCATTTCCATTAGTGAACCCTCTTGTCTGTTTTTTTCAACCCGCCTAATAAGTGTTTTGCTGCCTTCTTTGTGTTCCTCAAGCCCTATGATATACAATAACTCACGGTAAAATTTTTCGTTTAGCGCATTGCTATCATTAGCCACAGGTATTTTTAGCAAATGGTATGGGCTAAGTATTTTAAACAAAGCAATTAGCCGTTGTGTATCTTCTTTTTTATCACTAATTAGTAGTTTCTCATATTCTTGTATATCAAAATAAGCGCACTCTAATTTTACATCATTTTTGGCTATTAGTTTTTTTACTTCTGCATAAAAAAAATCAGTAGTTTTTCTATCGTTTTTATAGGTGGTATATAATTTTTTTAATGCAGTATTCTTATAAATCTTCTGGTCAAACTCATTAGCATCAAAAATATACCACTCATACACGTTGGTTATTATTAGCTGTTTTTGCTGGGTATTATTATGTTGTTCTCGCTCATCAAAGTAGTATAATATCAGCTCGTGCAAGGCTTTACGGTTAGCATCAGTTTTGCTAATCATTTCGCCTTTGTTATTCGGTTTTTTGGTTTCTATTAGTACCCCAACAGCCTCTTTATTGGTACTACCAAGGTGGATAACAAGGTCTTTATTTTCTTTGGTGTTTATCTCATACTTTCCTGCATAATAGGTATTTAGCAAAAAATCACGCAGGTGATTTTTCTGATTTTCCTCACTCTCTATCTCGTTTACTTTATCCAGTAAAGCCTTTAAATGGGTTTTAAAACCCTCCATTTCACTACGCAAAGGGCGTTGACGCAAAAATGCTTTATCGAGTGTTTTTTTAGGAGGTTGTAGCTTTAGTTCCATCAGCACAAAGGTATT
>CAZOZL010000031.1:0-3971 GCA_964584305.1 uncultured Burkholderiales bacterium | reverse complement strand
GGCTAAGAAATTATACTCTATAATCATCTACATAGTAAGTTAAGAATATATATAGCGATAGCAGTACTAATATATTAGTAACGGCTAAGAAAATAAATATCCAAATCTTTTTCTTTTTCATTAGGCAAGTGGGGCTACATATTTAGCATCAGTATTGGCAAGTGCTTTACGCACCCATCGTCCTTTTTCTTCTGCCATACGGCGAACCGCCAAACGCTCCTTATTACAAGGGCCATCGCCATTAATTACCCGTTTAAACTCTTCCCAGTCGGGTTCGGTATATGTCCATTTACCAGTTTCTTCATTTTTACTTAAAAGTGGGTCAGGTAGCGTTAAGCCTAAATCCCAAATTTTTGGCACATACATATCCAAAAATTGTTGACGCATATCATCATTACTAGCCATTTTCACTTTCCATTTCATTAACTTCTCTGTATGTACCGATACTTTGTCGGGAGGTCCAAAAAAGTGCATCAACGGTGGCCACCAGCGGTGTAATGCCTCCTGTACCATTTTGCGTTGTGTGGGTGTGCCTGTTGCCAAATACACCACATTATCATGCCCATATTTTAGGTGGAATGATTCCTCAGCACAAATTCTATCCAAAGCCCTGCAATATGGACCATAAGAGCCTTTTGCATTAGTTACTTGATTAATAATTGCCCCTGCATCAACCAGCCAAGCAATAACAGCACTATCTGCCCATGTAAAAGCAGGGTAATTAAATATGTTTGAGTATTTTGATTTACCAGTTATAAGGTCATTAATCATCTGTTCACGAGGCTTGCCTAATGTTTCGGCAGCACTGTATAACAATTGACCATGCCCTACTTCGTCTTGTACTTTAGCCATTAAAGCTAATTTACGGCGAAACCCTGGCGCACGTGTTATCCAAGTACCTTCAGGCAATGCACCTATAATTTCTGAATGTGCGTGTTGCTCAATCATACGCACCAGTTGTTTGCGGTAGTCTGCAGGCATCCAGTCTTTAGGCTCAATTTTTTCACCCCTATTAATACGGGCTTCAAATTCAGCCAATAATTCAGGATTATCGTCTTGATTAAATTTGTCGTTAGGATCTATATATGCGCTTCCGTACATAGTATTATGGATTATATTGTTATTAGTTTTCTTATTTTTAAAATGGTTTGGGTTTGCTAAGTCCTGTTAATACAAAATCACTAAGTTTTGTGGCTAATTGTGTGGGGGTCATTACACCATCGGGTTTATACCACTCTACAATCCAATTAAGTGATGAGAGTATATTTAGCACTGCAAACTTCTTATCTACTGTTTGAAAAAGATTTTCATCTTCACCATTTTGCAAAATCACTGTAAACTCTTTCTCGTACTTATCTCTTAACCGTATAAATTCAGTTTTGTTTGCATCGCCCAAATATTTCCATTCCTGCAAAAATACTTTCGACTGTGTAAGGTTTGATGTCAAAATCTCTACATGGTTTTGTATTGCCATGCGAAGTTTCTTTTCAGCGTCAAAGTAAATATCGTTCACCTCATCAATAGCCTTTAAAAACAATTGTGCATGGCTAAAACATATAGTATGTAATATTTCTTCTTTTGATGTAATATGATTGTAAAGGCTGGCTGCCTCAATGCCCATACTATCAGCAATATCACGCATTGATGTAGCCATATAACCCCGCTGACTAATCAAATTAGCCGCAATTTCTATAATTTGCTCTTTACGTGCTGGGTTTCCTTTTGTGGACATTTTACGCTAACAGTTGTTAGCCAAAGGTAGAAGGTGAAAGGCATAAAATCAAGTAATATTTATAAATTACTGTAAATCAGATAGAATACAAAACAAAAACAGCAGGTTTTTTATGAAAATCGTGTTTTTGTTTTCTCCAGTTGGCAATAGGTTGCGAGATTATTATCTCATCTACGGTAGTGAGGTTACACGCCACACACAATTTTGTTTGGGCTTGGCAGTGTTTCAAAATATCTTCCACCATCTGATTGTTGCGGTAAGGCGTTTCTATAAACAACTGGGTTTGCTTTCTCACTCTCGATTCATTTTCTAATTGTTTCAGTTTTCTTGCTCTATCATTTTTGTCAATAGGTAAATAGCCGTGAAAGGCAAAACTTTGCCCGTTAAAACCACTTGCCATTACTGCCAGCAAAATAGATGATGCACCCACAAGCGGAATAACCTGTATCTCTTTTTTATGAGCAAGGCTAACAATATCTGCACCAGGGTCTGCAACACAAGGCACACCGGCATCTGATAACAAACCTATGGAAGCACCATTTTCAGCAGCATTTAAAAACGAGGATATATTTTGCTGCTTGTTATGCTTATCCAACACATGAAGTATTAAATCGCTTTGAGGGGTATTTAGTTGTAACACCTTAAAACAAGCACGTGCATTTTTTTCATTCTCCACCACAAACTCTTTAATGCCTCTCACCATTTCCAACTGATTGTTGGGGATAAGCACGGGGGAGGTTTTTGGGTCTCCTAAAGCATTAGGAATAAGAAAAAGTTTGCCTTTGCTCATTTTTTTAGTTTTAAAAGTATTAAGCCCTTGTCCAAAATTTGTTTAAAATACGGTGATACATTAAGCCACAGACTCAGTCCCACAAAAATTACTACTATAAGGAGCGAGCGTACTATTAAATCAACATATTCATTTACAACTTGGGGCATAAAGTACGAGGCTGCCAGTGCTACCCCCATAATAAGAACAGGGAGAATAGTTTTTTTAGAAAACGGCGAAAGTTTAGTTTTTCTATAAAGGAAATAGAAAATGGCAAACTGATACAGAAAAATATTGATTGCTCTGGCAACAGAAGCCCCTAAAATACCAAAGCGAGGTATTAAAACATAGTTAATCACTAATGACACCAGCCCAACACCCAAAATGATATAAAAACCTAATTTATAGTGTTTTGATAATCCTAAAATAGCACCATTTAATGAAGTTACCATATTAAACAGTTGCCCAATTCCAATAAATAAAATACAATATTTACCTGAAATATATTTATGACCATTGGGCATAATACTATACATAGTATCAATATTAGTCCACAGTAAAGTAAATAGTAAACAAGCAATACTAAACTGCGCTATTGATGAGTCCTTATAAAGTGTTTGCACACTTCGTAAATCTTCATTTCTCATATGTTCAGCAACAATTGGCGCGCTTATCTGTCCTAAACTCCTCCCTGGCAGTTCAATCATACTGGTCATTAAAACGGCTGTTAAATAAATACCATTATTAGTATCTCCATTGGGGCTTGCACCAATCATAAAAATATCAATATTATACACAAGCATACCACCAATGCCTCCAAGCAAAAGATAACTATTGAAAGAAAGCATTTGTTTGGGTAAAGTTTTGTCAGTGAACCTTATTTTTGAAAAATACAATTGCCCTAAACTCTTTATATACACTAGCAATAGAAATGCAACAACTGTATATATAAGTACAAATGACCATGCAAAAAGATTGAAAGAAATATAGTTGTAGAAGTAAAAGGTAGCGGCTAAAATTATTATGAGCCGTACAAAAATTTCTTTAAGAATTTTTGGGATAACAATACGCAAATTAGCATTTGAGTATGTTTCATAAATTGTAACAAACATCATCCCGAAAGCTATTGGGACAATTAAGTACGAATATTGCGATAATAGGGGGGAGTCTTCTTTATAAATGCTAATGAAAGTATCCTCGAAAAGGTAGAACAAAAGTATGAATAATGTTATTCCTATTAATGGGACAACACTAATGAGTGTTAAAAAACCATTGTGTTTCTTTTCTTTATCTTGAAAGTAGGGGAAAAATTTAAAAACTGAGGACTGAATGCCCAAAGAAGTAAATGCAGAAATTAGCACACCCAATTCTGCCAGTACTCTTAGCAATCCCACCTCATTTGGCTCAAAGCAAAGCGGGAAGATTACTAAGTTGATAAAAAAAGCTAATACAACCCCTATATAAACTACA
>CAZOZL010000030.1:0-4257 GCA_964584305.1 uncultured Burkholderiales bacterium | reverse complement strand
CAACAACAAGGCTATACAGAAACTTTTAACAAAGATTTTAACCGCGAGTTTTGTATAAACACCGCGCAAGTATTAGCCTTTATACAAGCCACCCAGCCCCATGCTTACCAAATGATACAGCGCAAAGGCGAAAGGGCGTTTTTTAGCCGCTTAGATAGTAAACTAACCCAATTGGGCGTAGTAGAAGTATTGCGCAAAGGCATAAAACACTTTGATAAAACAATATACCTATTTTACCGCCAACCCGATACACAACTAAACCCAAAAGACATAGATAAATATACAGCCAATACCCTAAGTGTAACACAAGAACTGCTATACAGTACCCGCGCTACCAATACCAACCGCTTAGACCTTGCCCTGTTTGTAAACGGTGTACCCATTATAACAATGGAGTTAAAAAACCTACTTACAGGGCAAACCGTACAAAATGCCATTAGGCAATACAAAACCGATAGAGACTATAAAGACAAACTACTAAACTTTGCCCGTTGCATGGTGCACCTTGCTGTTGATACAGAACAAGTGTATATGTGTGCCCAACTAAAAAACGATAACAGTAATTTTTTACCCTTCAACAAAGGGCAAAACAACGGTGGCAACCTACCCCCCTTTGGTGCAGGCAACCCCGTAAACCTACAAGATGTTAAAACCAGCTATTTGTGGCAACAAGTACTTACCAAAAATTCACTAAGCAACATAATAGACAAGTTTGCCCAAACAGTAACAGAAACCGACGAAGACACAGGCAAAACCACAAAAAAAGTAATATTCCCACGTTACCACCAGCTTACCAGCGTACGCAATATATTAGTCCACGCCAAACAGCACGGCATAGGGCAACGCTACCTTATACAGCATTCGGCAGGGTCGGGCAAATCCAACTCAATAGCATGGCTTGCCCACCAACTAATAAGCCTGCACAACCCCACAGGCGATACCCATATTTTCGACAGTGTAATAGTAATAACAGACCGCACCGTATTAGACAAACAACTACGCGATAATATAAAAGCATTTAACCACCAAAAAGGCATAGTAGAAGCCATAACAGGCGAAGGGGGTAGCAAAAAATACCAACTAAAAACAGCCATAGCCAACCGAAAAAAAATAATTATTTGCACCGTGCAAACCTTTCCGCATTTGCTTAGCGAAATAGAAGAAATGCAAAGCATAAACTTTGGTATAATAATAGACGAAGCCCACAGTAGCCAAAGCGGGCAAACATCAGCCAAAATGAATGCCGCCTTAGCCAGCAAAACCAACGTAGAAGACAGCGAAGAAGAAACAGAAGCACTAACCTTTGAAGACGAAATAAACCACCTTATAGAAAGCCGCAAAATGATACAAAACGGCTCTTACTTTGCATTTACCGCCACACCAAAAAACAAAACCTTAGAAACCTTTGGCGTACCTGAAATGTATATAGCCGATGGTGAAGAAAAAACACGTTTTCACCCCTTTCACCACTACTCTATGAAACAAGCCATAGAAGAAGGCTTTATATTAGATGTGCTACAAAACTACACTACCTATACATCGTTTTATAAACTTATAAAAGCCGTAGAACAAAACCCCCAATACGATACCAAACAAGCCCAAAAGAAACTAAGAGCCTATGTAGAAGGGAATGAATTTGCCATAGCCGAAAAGGCTAAAATAATGATAGACCATTTTAACCGCGAAGTAAAACACCTTATAAAAGGCGAAGCCAAAGCAATGGTGGTTACAAAAAGTATACTATCAGCCATAAAATACAAATTCGCATTCGACCAATATTTAAAAGAGTTAAACTCATCCTACAAAGCCATAGTAGCATTTTCAGGCAAAAAAGAATACAAAGGCATAGAGTACGACGAAAACAGCTTAAACCAGTTTACAAGCTACAAAAACGATATACCCAAAAACTTTAAGCAAAGCCAATACAAATTTTTAATAGTAGCCAACAAATACCAAACAGGTTTTGACCAACCCCTACTACACACCATGTATGTAGATAAAAAACTTAGCGATGTGCAAGCCGTGCAAACACTTTCGCGCCTAAACAGGGCACACAGCAACAAAAAAGACACCTTTGTATTAGACTTTTATAATGAAACCGAAGATATAAAAACAGCCTTCGACCCCTACTATACCGTAACCGTACTAAGCGAAGAAACCAACCCCAACAAACTAAACGACCTTGTAGACGAATTAGACAATTTTGATATTTATACCGAAGAAAATGTAACAGATTTTTTTGAAAAATATGCTAATAATGCCCCCCGCAAACTACTCGACCCTATTATAGATACATCAGCACATAAGTTTAAATACGAACTAACCATAGAACAACAAATAGACTTTAAAGGCAAGGCAAAATCTTACTTACGTACATATAGCTACTTAGCCAAACTATTAGACTTTAATAACCATTATTGGGAACAGCTTTGGTGGTTTTTAAAATCGCTTGTACCCAAACTACTTATAGAAAACAGCGAAGACAATGCCGACGGTATATTAGAAGCCATTGATATGGATAGCTATCGCCCCTCAAAAAAAGGCACTGAAAAAATAAACTTAGGCGAAGAACAAGGCTTTGTAGCCCCTATACCCGTAGAAGTAGCAGGCGGTATTTCTGATGCCGAATTTGATACCCTCGAAAATATACTAAATAGCTTCAATCAACGCTTTGGCGATGTTGACTGGACAGACCAAGACAAAGTAAACAAAATACTTACCGAAGATATACCAGCCGATATGAAAGCCGACCAAAAGGTAATAGATACAATAATTAATACTACTGATAAGCAAAACGCAAAAATATCGTCGGATAATAAGGTAGACGAACTAATGCGAAACTACCTATATACCCAAACCGAAATATTTAAAAAGTACAGCACCGATGCCGACTTTCAAAGACGATACAAAGAATTTATTTTTAACGTACTTTGGAGTAAGGGGGTGTAGTATATTATTGCCGTCCACTAAGAAAAACACTACATGAATAAGTTTAAAGAAGCTGCTATTGTAATTCTTAAAGAGAGTAAAATCCCTTTACACTATAAAGAAATTACCCAAAAAGCGTTAGATAAAGGCATTTTAAAAACTGATGGGAAAACCCCAGATGCTTCAATGAATGCCCAAATAATTACAGAAATTAACTCAAAAGGCAAAAATGCTACCTTTATTAAGGTTGCCCCTGCCACCTATAATTTAAACCCCAACCGCCCTACAAAAGAGCAAATTAAAATTGAGGCAATAAAATCTAACAAAATACCCTCTGATAAAATTGGAAGTGGTTTTATTGGTAAAGCTGGTGAACATTTTGTTACATCAGAGCTACTTTTTAGAGGCTTTAATGCAAGTATTATGAGCGTAGATGTGGGCATGGATATTATTGCAACAAGAAATAATAAACTGTTCTCATTACAGGTAAAAACTTCAAATCTTCATTCAAATAACACCTATGCCTTTGATATGAGAAAAGTATCGCTTGAAAGGGATTATGCTGGGAACGTATTTTATGTATTTGTTATGATACATGAGGATGGGTCAAAATCCTCAGTAATCCTTAATTCAGGTAAAATTGATGAACTAATACATATTGATGCAATAAAAAACATTAAGTCTCATGATAGGTTCAGAGTTACCCTCAAAATCAGAAACGGACACGTCTATATTGGCACTCTTGACCATAAGAATAAGATAAATTACTATTGGGATAATTGGGACACTATCAAATAAGCGTATTTGGATAATTATTTACCAATAAGTCGGGTATAGCCCTCAATCAATCTACGTTTAACCAAAGAACATTAACTATTCAAAAAATTCAGTGAGAGAGCGACAGCAACTCAATCCTACTCATAAAATTTAGGGGGGCTGTTTTAAGAACGCCCCCCCACGTCTTTTTTTTTACTCAAATTAAAGTAGCGTTAAAGCATTATTATACAGCACTTTGAAAGAAAATCATAGTTACCCTATATCATGTTCTTATTTCACTAACAAATTATGTTTAAACTATGCTTGGTCGTCTTTAGTATAGCAAAACCTTAAAACACTGTGCTTATTTACTGTTTTCAAATAAGTGCATACTTTGGTGCTTAGTATCAGTGTACGTTTAACCAATAAACAGGCTGTTGTTCACGTGTTCCCTTATAAAATAGTTTTTCGGGTAATTTTGTACCCTATTTGTACCTTCAAAAAACATAAACCCACAAAATACTTGCTAATACTGAAAATTTTTATATTGGTTACTTTCTGTATTGGAAAGTA
>CAZOZL010000029.1:0-4334 GCA_964584305.1 uncultured Burkholderiales bacterium | reverse complement strand
CCCAAACACCTGCCATCCCAAAATCTCAAATTTTTTTGCACAAAACTTCCCCACTCCAATTACACGCTGATGATACAAATACAAAAGGGTGCTGCTAATAGAATAATACTATCACTTAGCGAAACCACTACCTTCCCCAATGCTACTTACCTTTTTGAATTTATACACTCGCAAACTCGCGATAGCCATACCTGCATAGCCGCAGATACATCGGCTTTCCCCACCCGTTATAACCAATTTGAAATTACAGAAACCACCTCTCCCAATGGCTTATTAGCACAGGTAGAGTTGGAAATAGAAGGGTTTTATACTTATAAAATATATGCGCAATTAGCCGAAACCAACCTCACCCCCGCCAATGCTGATGAATTGGTAGAAACAGGCTTTGCCTATATAATAGGCACGGACGAAACCACACATACCTACACCCCAAGCACCAACAACGGATTTGTATATAATGGATAACAAACAAAAACACTACTTTACCACCCTGCCCGTACCCACTTGGCACAAACCTCCACGCTTCAAAGAAAGCCGTCGTTTTGATTGGATAAACTATGGCGAAGAAAACAACTACCCCGATTATTTAATTAATCTATACAATGGTTCTGCCACACACCAAGCCATTGTAAGCGGTAAAAAAGATTATATATTTGGTAAAGGAGTACAAGCAGAAATGCAGTACAACACCACGCAGGCAGCAAAAGTGTTACAGTTTATTAAAAATGCCAATCGCTTTGAGGAGTTAAACCAAGTATTAGAAAAAATAATTTTAGATTATGAAATTTTTAATGGTTTTGCAGTAAAAGTATATCAAAATATTGTAACAGGAAAAATAAGCGAAATTTATCATGTGGATTGGGCAAGCTGCCGCATTAGCCAAGATGCCGCTACCATTTACACCTCAAAACAATGGACAGAGCAACAATCACTAAACAATAAATTTGCAGGCACAACCCGCCAGCCTGATGATATACAGGCTATTACAGCTTTTGATATAAACATCCCACAACGAGAAAGTATTATCTACTTCCGTGAGTATAGCCCCCAAATGAAGGCATATCCATTGCCCAGTTATTTAGGATGTAATGCCGCCATAGAAACCGAAATTGAAATTAGTAATTTCCATCTCAACAATATTAAAACAGGATTTTCGGCAGGTACAATGCTCAACTTTACCAACGGTGTACCCACCGAAGATGAGCAACGAGATATTGAAAAACAAATAAAACGTAAAGTAGCAGGAACAGACAATGCAGGCGAAATAATACTTTATTTTACTGATGGAGTAGAAAACACCCCGCAAGTCCTCCAACTACGCCCCAACGAACTCGATAAACAGTATGAGCAACTGAAACAAACAGTGATGGACACCATCTTTATAGGGCATAAAGTTACCAGCCCCATGTTGTTTGGTGTGCGAGTATCGGGGCAGCTTGGCGGTCGTAACGAGATGCGAGAAGCCTATGAGTTATTTCAAAATACTTATATAAACAAACGCCGCCAAACCATAGAACAACTGCTAAAAAACCTTACCGAAGTAAACGGTATTGAAGCAACTCTTACACTTTGCCCTACTGAACCTATTGGCATGGGTATGATGCTTGACAATCAGGATGTTTCAGAAGCGTTAACCCAAAACGAAAAGCGAAATTATTTAGCACAATTAGGCTTCCCCATCGAAAGTGAAAAACAAAACAAACCCAAGACAGATAATTTTGGTTATAATTTTTTAGGCGATGAAAGCCCCTCACCCGAAGAAGAGAAAATCCTATTAGTAATTAGTCAAAATAAAAGGGCTACAATAAAACAATTGGCAAAGCACGCCTTTATCACTGAAACAGAGGTAATGAAGCACATAAAATCCCTTGAAAACAAAAAATTGCTAAAAGCCTCTACCGAACTAATTGAAGGGAAAACAGCAATTATTAGAACCGTAACGAATAGTAAATAATTAAAAATCAATTGTATGGCACAAGTATATTTTATTTCAGCAGATAAACTAAAAGAAGATACCGTTATCAGCGAAAACACTGATAATAAACTGATAAACCCCACTGTTTTAATGGTGCAAGATATTCATATCCAACCCCTTTTAGGCACATCATTATACAATGAAATAAAAACACAAATAGAGGCTAACACAGTTAACGCGCTAAATAAAACATTATTAAACGATTATTTACAAAACACCATAAAATACTATTGCATGGCAGAGTTAACCACACCTCTCACCTATAAATTTATGAATAAATCAATTGTTGTAAAAAATAGTGAGAACAGTAGCACCGCCACCCCCGAGCAATTAAACCAAATAAAAAATTATTACCTCAATCATGCCGAGTGGTACGCCAAGCGCATAGTGCGCTACTTACAAGAGAACCAAACCAGCTATCCGCTTTGGTTAGGCGGTAATAACACTATTGATTCAATTCATCCACGCACTAATACCTATACAACAGGAATGTTTTTAGGCAGTACTCGTAAAAAGGGTTCAATACACACCTCACTGCCTGTTGATAAAGGCGAAAACGATTGTTGTAATTAATATTTATGAATAAAAAGAAAATTAAGAAGGAAAATATCCAAAAATTACTCAAATACATAGAAAAAAAGGACAATGAAGTTTTTGACAAAAAATCAAGTAATAACACAACTAAAAACACTCGCTAACAATCATTGGCAAGTGCGTGGTTTTGGTTATGGCGATCGTTGGGAGTTAGAAACTACAATGACAAAAGGCAATGACTCACAAAAAGGACTTGCCGAACCCGAAAAACAACCGTTTCTTTGGGTAACCCCAATAATAGCCCGTGTTAGTGAAGGTAGCCTTTTCTATGATTTTGAAATTATTGTTGGCGATTTAGTAAAGAAAGACGAAAGCAACGAGTTAGAGGTAGAAAGTGATACCCTGCTTATTTGTTTAGATATACTCTCTAAATTAGATGACAACAGTTACAAATGGGTATTGGATAAGCAAAGTAACCTACAACCCTTCACAGAAAAGTGGGATAGTGAATTTACTGGACATATCATGAATATAAGCCTCGAGTTTATGTTTAGTTATGATTATTGTCAAGCCCCAATCGCCCCACAAGATAAAGACTTAACTAGTTTTCTCGCCAAAACAGGAATTGAAGATAAAGACCAAATATTTGCGCTCAATTACTTAATAATCGAGTTAAAAACAAACAACCTCTGGGATAAAATGCACGTTATTTATCCTTTAGTAGGCGGAACAGCACACAGACATAGTTTTAACCTAAAAAACCCAGCCCAAAATCAGATAGACTGGTATGGAAACGTAACTCACGATAAAACTGGCATTACAGGTGATGGAAGTACAGGTTATGGTAATACTAATTATGTCGTTCCTGTGGAGAATCAAAACAACCTTCATTTAAGTGCTTATAATAGAAATGATGTTAATACTGGTGTAGTTATTGGGATAACAGATATTTCAGCTAGCACCTTGTTAACGCCCTCTTCACATGGTACTTATCAGGGCAGAATGAATCAAAATGATGGAGGTGAACTTTCAAATGAGAACACACTTGATAGTATTGGATACTTCTTATGTAGCCGTAATGAATCCACTAAAGTACAAAATTATAAAAATAACTCATTGTTTTTTGAAGAGACCAAGGGTTCAACACCTCCTATTGCCCGCCCTCTTTTAATTTTGTGTAGGGACTTATTCGGTAACCCTAATCATTTCAGTCCATCTAACCTTGCACTAACTACTATTGGTGAGGGCTTGATTAATAGTGAAGTAAGTAGTATGACAATATTAGTTAATAAATTTCAAACGTATTTAAACAGAAACATTTAAAAAAATTATATTTATGATTTCAGAAATAAAATCAATCACAGGAGGCTTAGGCACTGAATTAATTACATCGTCAGTGTCAAATAAAAGATATTGCTTTCTTGTTATCAACTCTGATACGGTTTTTACAACAATAGCAGGGGAAAACTCAACTGATATTAAAACAGATTTAAGTTTAGGTTCAACAGCTATTAAACAAGGCATGATTATTCGCCCTAAAAACGGAGAATTAATAAAAGACGTAACTATTGCTTCAGGCTCTGTTTTTGGAATAATAGCAGGATAAATAGTATGGCATTTGGATATTCAACCTGTTTAGGCTTTAGCAGTTCGCAAGCATCATCAATAGATGTTGATGCACAAAACTTTATTGATACCGCATCAATTAGTCCCCAAAATGAAAAAGACGCTATTGTAGAATTAGTCAGTGCTTTGAAAGAAAACGGGTTATGGGATAAAATGAGTGTTATATACCCTTTTGTAGGTGGAACAGCCTCTGCACATA
>CAZOZL010000028.1:0-5826 GCA_964584305.1 uncultured Burkholderiales bacterium | reverse complement strand
TAAAAGCCGTAAACGATGGATTTATGCAAAATGCCCGCGACCCAGGGTTAGACGGTTATGTAACAGGCAGCAATAAATGGACAGGGCGCGATGCCATAGGCTTTGAATTGGGCTATTATACTAATGCCGCTACTTTAGGTATAGATGACTATACTGCCATAGGAAACAATGCCCACATAAGCGGCAAAACAGGCAGCAACTATGGCGATGCCATAGTAAGCCTTTACAATGGCAATATAAGCCACATGGTAACTACCCTGCCCGATAAAACCCAGCTAAGCGTAAACAATGCTGTATTTGCCAGCCCACGAGGGGCAGTGTATAGCTACGACCAACTGAACCGCATTACCCAAAGCACCAACTTTACCAATGCACACATACCCAACAACCTGTGGAACAACAACCTAACCCCTGGCACGGTACCGCAAGAGTGGTACACCCAATACACTTACGACCCTATGGGGAATATACAAACCCTGAAACGCCAAAACAGCACAGGCACTTATGATATGGACGATATAAGCTACCACTACGATGGAGCTACCCCCAGTTGGAAAAACCAACTCTTGTATGTGGACGATAGCAAAGCAGCAGCACTAAGCACCAAAGACATAGACGACCAAAGCGCAGGCAACTACGCCTACGATGAAATAGGCAACCTAATACAAGACAATGCCGAAGAAATACAAACCATAGCGTGGACAGTATATGGAAAAATAAAAAGCATCACCCGCACAGGTGCAAGCACCAAGCCCAATTTGGAGTTTGAGTACAACACCACAGGGCAACGGGTGATAAAAAGAATACTGCCCACCAATGGCGATAAACCCGTTACAACTTTCTATCTTCGTGATGCGAGTGGAAATATAATGGCTACCTACAAGCAATACCTAAAAATAATAGACATCCCTACCCAAGCTGCCGAAGAACGATTGGCAGTAGAAGAATGGAATATGTATGGTTCATCAAGATTAGGTGTTTTGAGCAAAGAAGAGCTAATAGCCTCACGTATTGGTGTTTGGAATGGTAGTGCTTTTGTACCTAACAACCCAGCTACTTATACCATAAACACCCTACCCACAACTGACGTATTTGATGAACAAGTAGGCTATAAAACCTATGAGTTAAGCAACCACTTAGGCAATGTATTAGCCACCATTACTGATAGGAAAGTACCCAATGTTTCAGGAACTTCTTTTACTTACTACAACCCCCAAATAACCACCATTACCGATTACTACCCCTTTGGTATGCAAATAGCAGAACGTAGTTGGGTAGCAAGTAGTGCCAAATATAGGTTTGGATTTAATGGTAAAGAAAGGGACGATGAAGGAATGGGCGGTGGTCAATCTACCTATG
Organism: uncultured Burkholderiales bacterium; assembly: GCA_964584305.1. GTDB lineage: Bacteria > Bacteroidota > Bacteroidia > UBA8524 > UBA8524 > SB11. Next base: position 4,467 of record CAZOZL010000028.1, on the reverse strand, counting down.
ATTACGGTTTCAGAATTTATAATCCTGCCATTGCTAAATTCTTAAGTATTGACCCTTTAACAAAGAATTATCCATACTATACTCCCTTTGCATATGCGGGAAATACTCCAATTAGGTTTATTGACTTGGATGGTCTAGAAACTGATGACCCAATGGATGACCCGTTATTAGCTTCGCGGTTAGTCTTAACAACTTTTTATGATGTAAAACACTCTCTTTATAATACAGGCACATATGTGGCTTGGTGGCTGTCACATGCAGGTCGTCCAGGTTCTGCTATAATATCACATAAAAGATATAGAGCCGTTTATAAGACTGATGAAAACGGTAACAAAACCTTTGAAACTGATTGGGTTATTACCGAAGAGAATTTTTTAGAGGATTGGAAACCTCATGCAGAAGCAACCCTTGATGTCCTAAATATAGCATCAGCAAGAAAATTCGGAGCTAATGACTTTCTCTTTAGTAAAGAAAGAGTTGTTAAAAACGGTATTATTCAAGCAGTTAGGAGAACATGGCGGGAGTCAGAAAAATTTGTTGGAGAAATGTTGGGGTCTAACTATAAAGCGCAAAAATCTTATATTCGTGGTAATGAAGTAAACTACGGTACGAAAGGAAGTGCTAGACCTGAATATTACAATAAGTTAAAAAAACATAGTATAGAAGTGAAAAATTATAAATTATGGTCTAATAAAAGTGGCTTGGTTAAAAGTATTGCTTCACAAGCGAATTACAGAAGATATAATCTTCCTAAAGGAACTAAACAAACTGTATATATAGATGTGGCAGGTCAAAATGTAAATTCTTTTCAAAGAATTAAAATAATTAAAGATATTAATGCCAAACTTGAAAAAGGACTTACGATAGAAATCAAGTTTTTAGATAAATAATAAATATGACTTTTAACAACTTCAAAAAGAAATACTTGATAGAGTTTCTTGAGAAAAATGGATTTAATAATGAACCCAAAAGTAATTATTTTATTAAACAAGTCAACAACGACCTTATTCAAGTAATCTTGTTTGAAAAGGGAATAAGGGGTGAAAAAAAGTGCTATTTGAGATTTTCAATAGATATGATATTTCTTCCAGGTGTAATCAAAGGTTATAAGCTAACACCTGGTTCAAGAGATGACTATTTTACAGGAACTCAAGAAAACCTATATTCATATGAAAATGATGTTGATGCAGAAGTAAGTAAAAAAACAATCCAGCAAATGTTAAAGACTAAAGTATTTTTTTGGCTTACAAAAAACTCTAACTTAAGTAGTATCCTAAATCTTTATGAAAAAAGCCTTGATAAGCCTACACATTCTGATGCTGAACTTATACATTCTGATGAAAGTTGGCAATACCATGATATGATGTTTATTAACTTAAGACTTAAAAATTACAAGAAAGCTAAAGAGTATGCTTTATTTCTTATAAACCAAGAGTTTAAAAGAGACATTGTCGTAAAAAGAGCAGAACTAATTATTGAATTCTTAGAAAAAAGAAACTTTAAAAATGAAGTAGATAATTTTTTGAAAACTCATAGTTGGGTAATATAGGTAATGAATCAAAGATGAGGATGGACAGAAAGTGAAACATAAGATACTGATAATCAGAGTGTAAATAAAATAATAATCATTTATAAAGGTGAACCATAGGGTTCACCTTTCTTTTTAATAGCTTAAAATGGATGAAAACAAAACGAACCTAAGTGTATCAAACTTGAGGATAAACCCGTTACTACTTTCTATCTTCGTGATGCGAGTGGAAATATAATGGCTACCTACAAGCAATACATAGAAATAATAGATATACCTACCCAAGCTGCCGAAGAACGATTGGCAGTAGAAGAATGGAATATGTATGGAAGTAGCCGATTAGGTGTTTTAAGCAAAGAAGAGCTAATAGCCTCACGTATTGGCGTTTGGAATGGTAGTGCTTTTGTACCTGGCGTACCTGATACATACACTATTAACGGCTTACCTACAACTGATGTTTTTGATGAACAAGTAGGCTTTAAAACCTACGAACTAAGCAACCACTTAGGCAATGTATTAGCCACCATTACTGATAGAAAAGTACCAGATATTGATATGCCAAACAGCATATATAATTATTACAACCCCCAAATAACCACCATTACCGATTATTACCCCTTTGGTATGCAAATAGAAGAACGCAGTTGGGTAGCAAGCAGCAGTAGTTATAGGTTCGGGTTCCAAGGGCAAGAAAAAGATAATGAAATGAAAGGCGACGGCAATAGCTTAGACTTCGGCGCAAGAATTTATGACAGCAGGCTGGGAAGATTTTTATCTGTTGACCCTTTATTTAAAAAATACATCTATTTATCTTCTTACAGCTTTGCTGCAAATAACCCTATTAAATTTATAGATAAAAATGACGAAAATCCTTCCGAACCAACCTTATTAGAAGAAATTAATTTATCTTATAAAAGCCAAATAAAAATTTATAATATCGTCAGAGACGGAGCGATAAGGGATAGGGCTTTTTTTGAAGCAAAAGGTGATTATGTCGCTGCTTCTGAAGTATACGTTCCTATGGCTATAACACCGATAATGAAATCCTTATTTCTTTTGCGTGCACAAGAAGCTAAATTCAAGCAATATGATTTAGACAAGTATGTTGAATATTCAAGTTACTTGACACTTACGGGAGCTGGCAGAAAATTGCTAACTAACTTATCTGGTAAGGGGCTAAGAAAACTCTTCGCATCAGCAAAGAAAAGAGGGGGAAATAATTTTATAAACAAAATTGCAAAAAACCCTCACCTTAATAAGACACCAACGCAATTAGAAAAATCGAGAAACAGTTTTTTAAAGCAAAAATCAAAACATAAAAGAAAACTAGATGATTATAAAAATAATCCTGATGGATTTGATAATAAAGGGAGACTAAAAAATGCTAAAAATGAAGAAGAAAGAAAAAAGATTATTCAGGGAAGAATTAATCGCCTTGAGAAAGAAATAAAAAAATTTGATACACAAATAAAGCAAATAAACGAAATAACGGAATTCAAAAAATAATGACAACAAAATCAATTAAAAAAGACCAATTGGTAAAATTATTTGAAATTTTTTTTACCGACTTATTAGAACACTGTGAAACGAAGATAGAGTTCAGCGAAGACTTCTATTTAGACCTAACAATTGAGGATAGATTTAATATAACAGAAAAACCTGAAATTACAATAGGTTCGCTTTATGAAGATATAGAATTTCTTATTGAAAATCATATTCATCAAGAAGAGTCTTGGAGTTATGTTGCTTCCGAAAAATTTTTAAACTTACTTGTTTCTTGTTATTACTGTCAATTGAAGGATAGTGGGTAATGGAGTGTTAAACAAAAAAGAAACAGTAACTTCACGTATTGGCGTTTGGAATGGTAGTACTTGGTAATGTATCAGACTTGGTGTTAAACAAAAAATAAAATATAATAAACTGATAATCAGTATATAGAGTAAATAAATAAAATTTTGAAAGGTGAGCCTATGGTGGTAATGTATCAGACTTGGTGTTAAACAAAAAATAAAATATAATAAACTGATAATCAGTATATAGGGTAAATAAATAAAATTTTGAAAGGTGAGCCTATGGTTCACCTTTCTTTTTTTAGTAGCTTAAAACGGATGAGAACACAACAAATTAACCCTACGTGTTTCAGATTGGGTGGTGAGCAACTATGCCCAATTTGCAACGGTAAAACCATAAAGTATGGTAAGACTAAGAAAGGAATGCAGCGATATAAATGTAATGGCTGTAACTATCGATTTCAAGATGGCTATTCTTATAAAGCATACAACATAAACACCAACCCGCAAATAGTGCAACTAACAAAAGAAGGAGTAGGTATTAGGAGTATAGCCAGATTATTAAGCATATCCCCTACTACTGTCATCAAACGAATTAAGGCTATTAGTAAGCAAATTCAATTGCCATTTTTGACTAAAAACAAAACCTATGAATTAGACGAGATTTGTACTTACATACAACAAAAAGAGAAAAGAATATGGATTGCCTATGCTATTAGAAAGGATACAAAAGAGGTAGTTAGTTTTACAGTAGGAAAGCGGAGTAATAAAACGCTAAAAGTTATAACCGATACACTAATATTGTCATCAGCAAAAAAAGTATTTACAGATAAATTAAGAAATTACAGATTTTTATTACCGAAAAGGATACATAACACAAAAAAATACGGAATAAACCACATTGAGAGAAAGAATTTAACATTAAGAACACACTTAAAAAGATTAGGGAGAAGAACAATTTGTTATTCCAAAAGTATTGCTATGTTAATTGCCTGTTTGAAGATATATTTTTGGGGCTAAAAAGTAGTAAAAACTATACAAAAAAATGTAGGTTTTATAGTGATTTCAGCGTATATTTGATACAGTTCTTCGACAGGTTTAAACGATGACTATACACACGCCACCCATTATAGCTACGATATATTGGGC
>CAZOZL010000027.1:0-9783 GCA_964584305.1 uncultured Burkholderiales bacterium | reverse complement strand
CAAACCATGATTCTGCACATTATAACTATGCAAATTTATTAATACAACACTTTGATGATAAAGAAGGGGCTAAAAAGCATTTTCTAAAAGCCATCGAAATAAACCCAAACCATGCTGCTGCACATAATAACTATGCACTATTATTACAAAATTATTTTAATGATAAAGAAGGGGCTAAAAAACATTATCTAAAAGCTATTAAAATAAACCCAAACGATGCTGATGCACATAATAACTATGCACTATTATTACAAAATTATTTTAATGATAAAGAAGGGGCTAAAAAACATTATCTAAAAGCTATTAAAATAAACCCAAACGATGCTGATGCACATAATAACTATGCACTATTATTACAAAATTATTTTAATGATAAAGAAGGGGCTAAAAAGCATTATGAAAAAGCTATCGAGATTAATCCCTTGCTAAAAAATACTGATGTAGATAGTTTTTTTGGGATAGGCTAACTAACTTATTATATTTTTATTAGGTTTATATTCTCTTGGTGGGGCTTGTAGCTTGTCCATTGGCAAATGGGTTGCAACCGCCAATGGGTAGGACTACACCACTTCTGATTGTTCCTCAATTACCTGTACTTTTATCCACCAAAACTTAATTTTTATTCTTTGAAATAAAGGATTTTACCTTATTAAGAAGTTCATGTAATGGCTTTGACTTAAGGGAAGTTATTTTATTTTCAATTAAACTTTTCTCCATAGTAAATAACTTATGGCATCTAATTTCACTTTCTTTCGGCATAGGGCTTGCCGTTTTTCCTACCAAATCATACGAGAATTTATCCTTTCTTATCCTACTAGTAATTGCAACTAAAATTAAATCCGCAGTTTCATTAACATCATTTCCAGAAATCACTATTGCTGGTCTATGATATTTTGGCGTTGCTAAATCTGAATTTGGGAAAGGCACTAAATAGATGTCTCCTTGGTTAATGCTCACTTCTGCCATTGAAAGATAAAGTTACTATTTATTTATTTTTTTATAATGCTCATCCCAAAAACTATCCTCTTCATTATCCCACACTTTTACAAGAGAAGACTCTGAAAGTTGCAAAGTCATGTTATTAATTTCTTTATCACTTCCTTCAACATCACCTCCATCTTGCTGTGATCTAATAATAGATGCGTGCTGTGCATTATTATCAAACCCCATTTTATATATTGTGAATTTCTGCCTAGTAGATATTTGTGCTTCCTTTTTGCTTCCCTTTATCTCCCGTCCTCTATTGAATATATTAATTTCAGAACTATAAATTCCTGCTCGTTTACTGGCTATTTTTTCTTCTATAATTTTTCTCCGAAGCGGTAAATCTTTGGAAGTATATGTATCAAATGTTGTTATTTTTGCAGTTGTATTCGCTATACTATTTTCCATTTTTTATCCCCTCCATATGATTAATAACATCGCCTAAAGCATCTCTCAAGCCTTTAGCCGTCTCAATATCAATATATATTCCAAACTCATATTCTCTAATTACACCGTCCTTACTGTCGTCACTATCAGATAATTTTTGAATCTGATTGTCTTTCGTTATTTCAAAATTAGAAGATTTTGGAATTGGAAATCTTTCTGCATAAAAACACAAATTAAGGTAGGAGTTTGGCGTGATATTAATGAAAGCACCATCTGCATGGGTTTCTCTGAAAGAGTTACTAACTTTATTATGAATAGTAATCCTTTCAACTTTAGAGCCTTTCCTATCTTTCTGTTTAGCCATTTTTTAAAAATAAGTGTGCAAAGTTAAAACAATAGTTTTACAACTATATTATATATCTCAATATTAGAGAAAACAACTTACATTACAATCGTTTAGACTTTATTAGTTAAAAACATCATACTGTTGAAAGTCCATTAAATACATCTCTGAACGTGTTTTTTACCCTCACTACACCACTTCTGATTGTTCCTCAATTACCTGTACTTTCCGTTGGGTATTGCGAATATCGGCTTCGCTCACAAATACTTTTATAGGCTGGGGGTTGTTTTGGCGGGCTATTATGGGTGTGCCTGCAATGCGGGGTGCGGTAATTCTCGGTGCTGATACGGTAGGCGCACTGGCTGCGGCAGGCGTAGCGGGGGTGCTGCTGCCTGCACTACCTTGTCCGCCCGAGCTTAATACCCGTTTTGCCTGTGCTGCTGCGCTTAGTACCTGCGCCGATATAATTACAAACTTGGCTATACCTGCCAAGCCTCCTGTTATTACATTATCAGCAGTAGGGGCGTTTGCGGTGCTTAATGCGCTGCTTATGGCTTTGGCAGTATCAATGCCTATTTTTACTAAAGCAACACCTTTTTGTATTTTGTTTTGTTTCTGCCCTTCTTTTTGTAATAAATCGCCCAGTACTGATGCTAATTTCAATGTATCCTCTTGAAGTTTCTTTTTAAATGCTAACTCCACTTCCGCACGGGCTTTTCGGTCTGCAGCGGCTTTCTCTTCTGCTTCTTTACTAATTTGTGTGGCTGCAGCTTCAGCTGCAAGTTTGTTTTCGAATATAGTAGCTTCTAATGCTGCCTCTTCTTGGGTTCGGGTTATTTTAATTTCCCTTTTAGCATTAATTTCTTCTTCTTTAAGGCTCGCTAATTGACTATTATAATCTGCATCACTAATTTTGTTATTCTCTCTGTCTAATTCTAATGCACTTACTTTATCGTTAAAGTATTTTTGTACATTTATATTAGATTGGTTGTGGTATTGGTCTTGTACTTCTTTTAGTTTTTGCAACCGTTCGGTTTCTATGCGTAAACTTTCAGTAGCAAACTGTTCTTGGGTTGTTTTGCCTTGTGCCAGTTTTAGTCTTTCATTGTTTAGTTTGGCATCATATATATTGTTTTGTTGTTTTAAAACATTGATCAATCCTTCTTTTTCAGTATCAACAAGTTTTTGTGCATTGTCTTTTATCTCATCTATTTTCTTTTCTCTTTTTTTCTTTTCTATGATATCATACTTCTCTATTATTTTTAGCCTTTTTAATCTGTACTCATTTTCAGAGATAAGTTTATATTTATTTAATTTTTCTAAAGCATTTAATTCAATTTTTTCTGTAAGCGAATTTTTCTGCTTCAATATTTTTAATTCCTCTTCTATTTGCTTTTTAAAGCTGCTCCAATATTTTTTAGCTGCATCCTTATTTATACTACCTATTGACAGCGCATATCCTGCAGCTTGGCTTTCTAATTCTGCTAATTTATCTTCAGCCACTTTTATAGCTTCATTTCCCTTTTTCTCTACTTCTTCAGGATTAAAAAACTGGCTAGCCAATAATTCATTAAAACCTTCTGATAATCCCAATTTTTTGTTAAATGCACTAGCAATTAAATCAACAACCTTTAAAAGACCTAAAAAACCTACTGAAACAAACCCGAGAACATCTTTTAGTATTTTTTTATTTTTTTTCTCTGCCTCTAATTGAGAGGCTAACATTGATTTCTGTTGCTCAATATTTGCTTTTGCTGATGTTATTGTTGCATTTGTTTGCCTAAGTTTTGAATCAAGGATTTCTTTTTCTGATTTCCCACTTAACCGAAGTACATTCTCTTGTGATTCAAGAGAGTTGAGTTTTCCCTCTTCGGCGGCTAAGTTAGCTTCGCTTGTTGCAAGTAAATCTTTTTGCTCGTTCGAGGTAAACCTTAATGCCTCCCTAATATCTCCCCAATAGGCGGCAAGGGTGGCTACTGCTGTAATTATAGCCCCAATTATACTTCCCGACATTGCCTTGTTAAACAACTTAAAACTTTTTGTAGCCCCACCTATAGAGCCTGCTAATTTATTTTTGGCTGAGGCACTTTTTGTAATTATTGAAGTTGATTTACCTTGTATCTTATTAAAGATTTTTTGAATTGATGAAAAGGTTTTTTGTGCTTTTGAAACTTTATCAATTATTGATGCTACTTTTTTTGTTTCAAACCCAAAAAATTCTGCTGCTGATTTTGCAGCGGTAAACCCTGATTTTATATTACTACTAATATCGACTAGTCTTTCTAAACTAACTGCGTCTCCTTCAATACTTTTTATGGTTTCCTTTAAGCCCGCTACTTCTTCTTCTGCCTTTCCAGTATTTTTGGCGAAATCGTTTATTTTTTCTTTTATTTTATTAAGACTTTCTGCCGCCTCTTGTGTGCTTATTGTTATTTTACTTTTTATTTCGTTTTCCATTGTGCAATGCGTGTTTTCTAATTATAATTTAAACCAATTGTTTCCGTTGCTCACCAGTTTCACTTTATCGTATTGGGTGGCAAGTAGTGCTGATGCTGCGCCATTAATAGTTTCGCTTCCATCGGCAGTTATTATAATGGTACTGGCGGTGGAATCTGTTTTAATTATTTCAAATATTTTTCCGTTACTACCCACTGCCGTAGGCAGGGTTATTGCTAATGCGCCTTCGGTAGCATCACAAAACAAGGTTCGGGTGCTATTATCTAATGTGTAAGGACTATCGGCATTCACTATTGTAATGGCCTCGCCCATTAGTGCAGTAGTATATTTTTGGTTATTAATATAAAGTACGTTAGGCTCGGTAACGGTAATGCCACTGCTATTTATTAGTGTTACATTTTCTAACGAGGGGTGTATGGTATTGCTACCACCGCCAAGCACTGTTATGCCCTCGCTACCGCTTAGTACGGTATTGTTTTTACCTGTAAGCAGTACGCTGGTTGTTGTTTCATCAAACCTATTATCCCAGCCAGTAACCACTCTGGGTCCGCTATAAGGTGTGCCAATGGGGGCGTTTGTACCCGCTATGGTAGGTACATCGTATATTGTGCCTACTGTGCCGAAAGTGCCTCTGCCGCCGTTTAACCCTGTTTTTATTTGCAGGGGAGCATCAAACTCTTGTACTTTAAGAAACGAGCACTTGGTTACTTTGCTAAATACAGGGTTGTAATTTTCTACTTTTAATAAGCGGTAATAAGCATCTTTTATAAAATAATACCTACGGAAAGAAAGCCCTTCAATATCAGCAGGGGAGAGATAAAACCAACCTTCTACCAGTTTGCTATTTTTATCGGTTAGCTCTTTCATTTGCGCATACCAATATTTGGTATATAAATTTTGATTGGTGTAGCTTATGGGCAAATTTGCTGTTGAGCGGTAAAAAACCTCGAAAGGAGGCGAAAATCCTAAGTCAAAATTACTATTGTATGGATGGTCTAAATGCCCGCTATACGGATATGTAGTAAATAAAAATGGTATAAAATTATCTGCATCTAAATACCAACTATCGCAAGTAAGCGTTCCGCCATAGTATAACAAGCGTATTTTGCTTGTTTTGGGTGATACTTTACCACTTTTATCAAGAAAATGAATGGCTGATAAGATGCGAGTAGTAGCACTACCAGGGGGCTTGTATAAGGGCGTTGGTGCAAATATTAATTCTATTTTTTTTGTTTTTTTAACAAAATCATTGTCAATTTTCAGTTTATAGTCGCCATAGCTTCTGTCGTATCTGCTTTTATATTCTTTGTTGTTATAATCGGTATCGTCTTTATATTTAAAATGATACTCGTCTGCATCTAAGGATGCCATGGGGCTAATGGTAAAGTCTTTGCTAATATCCAGCTTCTCTGTCCAGTCGGTATATTGCCCTGTATAGTAATCGGCTCTTGGTTCAATAATTAAGTCGCTCTCTTTATCAGGATTGGGTTCCATATATAAATTAAATGCTTTTATTATTGAGCCAATAAAATCACGTTGTTTAATGCCTTTTGGAATGCATAGGTTCATTACTAAGTCATCGTTTTCTTTAATCTCTGGAGTTGCCATAGAATTAGCAAAGTAGCTTATGGGGTCTGTTGATGCTTGGGTTTCGAGTGTCCACCCACTTGGCGAGAGACTATTTGAAGAAGTTATTTGTGATATGTGCGATGCTGCTAAAAAAACCTCATCGCCTGCGGCAAGTTGAATATCATTTACTGCCAGTGCTATACTAAAATCGTACGAGGATTGACCTGTAACTATTGAAAGAGTACTAAAAGAGGCATAAACAGTATTCCCACCCAACACTTTATAGGTACTACCACTTTTATGTATTAAGTTAAAATAAACCAGCAGCTTACCCCAATAAGCAGGTATAGAGGGAACACCACTATACTTTATGTTGGCGGTAATTTGTGTTGAAAATGAGTATCGGGCTGCTTTATTGCATATATACTTGCCCGTACTTGTATTATAATTATTATCATTATCAAAATAAGGCGGGGCTTCATCATTAAATACTATGGGCATTGCTGAAGCTAAATCGCCCAACGAAGCATAAAAATTTGATGAGTAAACACTTGCGCTTCTAATGGCATAAAACAGCCTACTATCTACCTCCTCTTTATCTAAAATAAATTTATCACTATTAAAAGGAATAAATAATCGTTTAAAAAAATCGGTATTAAAAAAATTACTGGTATAGGTATATTCAGCCTTTTCAAATATTTTATCAATATATTGTTTTACATAAATAGCTGGGCGAAACTCGCTTGCACTCCATAATTCTCCTTTTACTCCAGCATCTTCGTGTTGTTTATGCTCTGCCCCGTAGTCTATCATAGGGTATATATACCCTTTGCCTACCTCAAATGGAATTCCTACTCCGTTTTCTATTATTTCTGTATCCCACGAGTTGGCAATATTTCCTCGTGTATAAATATGGTCAAACTCGCTAAAATCAAGGTCGGTTAGTTCTCCTTTTGTGGGTTCTCCGTCCGCATTTTTTTGGTTTTTAATTTTGGCAAATAAATCACCCAGTTCTCCATAGCATACTATTTTATAGGTAATAGTATCACGCTGTGTTACAGTTACATCTTTTAGCTGGCAATAGCCTTTTAGCTGCTGCAAGCTATCAATAGATATAATTACATCTGCTTTTTTATTAGGGTCGAAATGGGGGGCTGCTTGTGTATTATCATCAGTATCCAAATCTATATTTACCTCAAAAATATAACTAAACAGCAAATCGTTTTCTTTGCTACCAGGTATTTCAATGGTAAGCGTACGGTCTGTTTTTCGTTTTTCAGGGTTCTGTATATCCACCAATTGCTTGGTAATATTTAGGCTTACTTCTTTTAAAAGGTCAACCTGTGTATTATTAATAACTATTTGGGTTCTCATGCACGTTGACGGTAATTTGGTTGAGCTAATTGCATTGTTAAGCTAAGATTAAACAGTTTTTTATTGGCATATTTTTTCACTTCATAGCTGTTTTCTGTAATATTTATGGCAATTGTTTTTTTGCTATCGGCGGGGTCTATTTGCCAATATACTGACGGGCTGCCTGCCAGTTCTTGCAGCCATTCACTCTCCTCCTCACTTATCCAGCCCGTATTTATCAGGTATTGTTCTTTTTCAAGGGTATCAAAAACTACATTGCCTTTGGCATAGGCGTTGTTTTCCCATGCCATTGTATTTAAATTGGTATATCCTGTAAATTTTTGATACTCTTTTCTATCATAATTAATGGTTTGCTGGTGGCTGCCTGTAAACGTAAAGCTATCAAACCGCCCTAACCGATTAAGAAAATGGAGGCGAAATAAATCGTGGCGGCTACACTCACGGTCTATATTAAAAGTATATAGTTCGCTCACAGGGTTGTTGCTACCGTTAAGCATTTGTACCGTATAGCTATGCACACTACTGCTTATAATATTGCCTATGGCTACACTTGCCGCATATTTATTCAAATTATATGGACCGCACATAAAATCGAGCGATTGGCTTTTACTTGCACTACTACCCCCATAAATAATATGCGAGATTAAATAAGTATTAATTAAAGTACCTGCATCATCATAGGTAATTACCCGTGCCTTGGGTACGTCTTTGGCAATAGAAATATGGCTTAAAGCGGCGGCTTCCCCTTCCCTAATTTTTAAAGTACGGGGCGAGCGGGTAAGTAGTTTTTTAATATCGGCTGAAACCAAATTATAATCAGAATAATTATAATTTATCCAATCTAAATATTTAAGCGAAGCATTAAAAGCATAGCCCGAAGCCGACACCATACCCGATGCAAGTGGGGTAGCATTACCAATTTGCTCTGTAAACTCCACTCTATAATCTGCCATAGTACCATCAGCAATACTAAAACCGTGTTTTTGCAAGGCTAAATTATCAATTACGGGGCGGTATCTTGGCTCAAGCATTCTATGAATATCAGCTTGTATATAATCGCCGTGCGGCCATTTATCGTATTTTAATGTTTTTTGTAATGCGCCACCGTGGTATATTCTTACTACCATTTTGAAATGCTGTTGTGAGGCAAGACTACTGCCTACTACAAACATCATATCATTATACACAGGCATTAGCTCCTGCGGACTGTCGAACAATGTAATTGACATAGAAAAATTTTATTGATAGTTTGATTTTGAATTTTTTGTGAATGGAACGCTATTATTGAGATAGACTAAGATTGCCTGCCCTAATGCAATAGATTGCCACGATAACCTAAAGAAGGTTATTCTCGCAATAACGGTGTTGTGTCAGTATATACAACCCCTCCATCCCCCTCTGCCTAAGTGGCACAATGGGTAGTGAAAATGACCCCTCCCTTTCTCCCTCCTTTTTAGGAGGGAAACCACCGCACAAATCCATGCTAAATGGCTAAAGGCTCATAGCCAATAGCCAAAAAAGTGAGCCGCAGTTCCTTGCAACAGTCTTATATTATTTAGCTATTTTTGCCTAAAAAATACTTTGAGACTACTCCCATACCAAAAATTTGTTATTAATACAAAACAATTACCTACTGAGGTGAAACAAGTGCTAACAAAAGTTACTGCCCTTACCCCAAAAGATAATACGCAAAGCAATAAATTTTTTAGCGGCGAGGTAAATACAGAAAATTTTAAAATTAGCCGTATTCTTGTTTATAGAAATTCTTTTAACCCGATAATAAGAGGTAAATACAGTAATACTACACGTGGCACACAAATAGCTATTAGTATGGGCTTGCCAAAAGTGGTTATATTTTTTTTAACTGTTTGGTGTGTAATGGATTTGGGAATAATGCTATTTGCTATTGTAAATACAATAGCTACGGGCAAGTTTGATACTTTTTTTCTTTTTGGTTTGCTCTCATTAGTTTTTGCATACGGATTTGCATTAATAGGTTTTAATAGAGAAGCTGGCGCAGCTAAAGAAACCCTTACCCAACTTTTTTAGTTTTGTTTTTGTACCCCTATATTTTGATAAGGCAGGTTTTGTGTAAACACTTTTTTTTCTTTTTATATAAAGAAAGTATAAGTTTAAGAAATTGGAAATACCATGCGCCACGCATTGCAATAGCATAGTACTAAATGGCTGACAATTAACCGTTTACATTTTTGATTTGAAATTTGTAGTTTGAAATTAACCCCCAACGCATAAGCGGTATGTATGCGAAGGCTATGCGATAAGTTTGGCTAATTCACCTGTAATAGCCGCCAAAACAACCCCCAGCCTATAAAAGTATTTGTGAGCGAAGCCGATATTCGCAACACCCAACGGAAAGTACAGGTAATTGAGGAACAATCTGAAGTGGTGTAGTCCTACCCATTGGCAGTTGCAACACAATTGCCAAGCTACAAGCCCCCACCAAGAAAATAATAAACCTAATAAAAATATAATAAGTTAGTTAGCCTATCCCAAAAAGACTATCTACATCAGTATTTTTTAGCGAGGGATTAATCTCGATAGCTTTTACATAATGTTTTTTAGCTCCTTCTTTATCATTAAAGTGTTCTATCAATAAGCCTGCATAGTTATAATGTGCATCAGCATCGTTTGGGTTTATTTCGATAGCT
>CAZOZL010000026.1:0-10954 GCA_964584305.1 uncultured Burkholderiales bacterium | reverse complement strand
GCCCACGTTTTTAAAGTGTAAGGTTAAAAAAATTTACTGTCCTTGTGCTAAGCTATATCCTTTTATTTCGCCAAAATTTCGCAACATTTCTACTGATGATATGAAAAACTGCTGGCTTAATTTTGATGAAATATCAAAAACGGCTTTCATGTTGGTTGCGGCTTCGTTTTTAGTTGTAATACGCAATGTATAGTGGTTTACACACTCGGTTAGTATTGAGCCTGTGGGCCATACTTGCGTACCTCTGTTGCTAATGGTAGTAAGCTCAAATTCTTCAAGCGATACACCTTGTACTTTAGCAGCAATTTCTGGCGCCAACTCATCACTTTCTATAAAAAAATCAGCACCAATAAGTTGCTCTTTTTCTTTTTTAGAAGTTACCATCATAGGTTGTTTTTCAGGAAAAGCAGGTTTTTTCCATGTAAATTCAATATCAGGCGATTTTGCAACGTGGGTTTTTTGTGGTTCTTTGCCTAAATTGTTAATTATTGCTTGTGCAAACTCTTTGGTATTTTTTGCTGGAATCAGTCTATCCCCAAAATCGCCTGTATGTACCCCTTGTTCTAAGGTATATAATAGTGCATTTTCTATAGTATCGGCTTTTTTATTAAAGCCTAAGTGGCGCAACATTAACAAACCGCTTAATAATAATGAGGTAGGGTTGGCTATTCCTCTGCCTGCAATATCGGGGGCTGTGCCGTGTACTGCCTCAAATATCGAGATACGCTCACCAATATTTGCCGATGGTGCAAAACCCAAACCACCTATTAAACCGGCACAAAGGTCTGACACAATATCGCCTTGCAGATTGGGTAATACTATTATTTCAAATTGGTTAGGTATTACTACCAACTTCATACACAAATCATCAATAATGCGGTCTTCGGCTTCAATATCAGGATAGTCTTTAGCTACTTTATAAAATGCTTCTAAAAACATTCCATCCGTTAGTTTCATTATATTGGCTTTGTGCCCGCAGGTTACTTTTTTGTTTCCATTACGGCGTGCTAATTCAAATGCAAAACGGTGTACCTGTTCGCTCCCCGTGCGTGAAATAAAACGGCGACAAAGTGCTACATCGTGCGTACTTAAATGCTCTATCCCTCCATAAGTGTCTTCTATATTTTCACGAACTATGGTAAGGTCTATCGGTATTCCTGCCCTTGAGTACACGGTTTCAACACCGTTTAGCGTACGGAAACGGCGTTTGTTGGCAAAAGTACTCCACACCTTGCGGGCGGTAACATTTATGCTTTTCATCCCCTTGCCTTTCGGGGTTTCCATGGGTCCTTTAAATAATATTCCATTGGCTTCAATACTTTTTTGCGCTTCGGGGGTCATACCTGCACCAAAGCCTTTTAAGAAAATATCTTTTCCCATCTCCACAAAGTCGTACTCTATGTCCACATTCATAGCATCGAAAATAGAAAGTGTAGCGTCCATAATTTCAGCACCAATGCCGTCTCCCTTTGCAACAGAAATTTTATATTTAGCCATTTGATTATTGTGTTTGTACTCGTTTTTTTAAGTTTGGCGCAAAAGTAACAAAGCAGAGTTAAAATACCGTATTTGTTGATAGAACAATTGAAGTGATAAATAGATGTATAGAATTTTGGTTATTGTCGGCGTATTCTTACCTTTTTTGCAGTGATAACTACAAAAGAATTACTTAGTTCTTGTTGGTATTTTTCTATAATGGTAAATAGTTTCTCTATTTTTTCATTTATTGGTACACTTGCAAGGCGCAGTAATAAAATGCCACTATTTGTTTTTTTAAGACGATATACTAATTCGCCAAAGTCTTTATCTTCTGTAATTAAAATAGCTTTTGTTTCAACTGCTTTGTTAAGCACCCAATTATCATTTACCGATGCTGAATTTTCTAAAATAGAATCTACCGAAAACCCTTTTTTTTCTTAATGCCTTAATAAGCCTAAAATCTATACTTTCATCCGCAAGAAAAATATTCATTTTGTTAGGATGCAAAAGAATAAATCACTTCATTTTTAATAGTATCAGCAGCATAAGCCAGTACTGCTTTTAATGATTGATGGGTTAGGGAAGGGTAAGCCTCTAAGAGCTCATTCATAGTTTCCCCTTCTGCCATTTTTTCTAAAATTAAATCAACGGGTATTCTTGTGCCTTTAAGTACTGGCTTTCCAAATAGTACTTTTGGATTTGCTTCTATATATTGTTGCCACTTTACCATAATTATAGCAATTATACCTCAAAAACAGTACCAAAGCAATAGCGATATTATTTGGGTTTGACAAGGATTTAGTAATATTGAACGACAATGAAAGAGTTGCGGTACTTAATACAAAGGGGAGAAAATGAAACGCTTGATTTTAAGCAAGAAATAAGCAGTGCTAGCAAAATTGCCAAAACCATAGTTTCTTTTGCTAATAGAAAAGGAGGGCGACTGCTTATAGGTGTGCGAGATAATAAAAGTATTGCAGGCATACGCACCGAGGACGAGAAATATATGCTGGGGCTTGCCAGCGATTTTTTTTGTAAGCCCACTATCGAGTTGCAAATTATTGAGCATATAATGGAGGGTAAAATTGTATTAGAGGCGATTATCCCCGAAGGGAAAGAAAAACCATACTTTGCCAAAGGCGAGGATGGTAAATGGTGGGTATATGTGCGGGTGAAAGACAAAAGCCTGCTTGCCAGCAAAATAGTGGTGGATGTATTGAAAAGGGAAACCTCACAAAAAAGCACGTTTATTAAATATACCAGTAAAGAGGAAGCCTTGCTAAACTATCTGTCAAAAAACGAACGTATTACATTAAAACAGTATTGCAAAATGCTAAATATTTCACGGTGGCGAGCCAGCAAAATATTGGTAAACTTAATTTCAACAGGTATTATCCGTTCGCATACAACAGAAAAAACAGAGTTTTATACATTGAGTTGAATGCAGTCTTTATCGCCTCACCCGATAAAGATACCGTGCCTTTCAAGCGTTTTCTTGCGGCAGGTTTTAACCTGCCGCTATTCATAAGCTCAACAAAGCCTTTATGTATAGAATGGGCATTTATGCCTATTCTGCCTGCCTTTTATTCTAATGTTAAAAATTATATTATAATGCACTACGGGTTTGAAATAGTATAAATCACTAAACTTGCAATGTGTCCGAGTATTTAGAAACATCCATAACATATCTTAAAGGTATTGGTGAGCAGAAAGCCGAAACCTTAAAGAAAGAACTGGGCATTTTTACTTTCGATGATTTTTTGCATCATTTTCCCTTTCGATATGTAGATAGAAGCCAGCTATACACTATTAGTGAGTTGGATGCGGGTGTAGCCTATATACAAGTAAAAGGAAAATTTAGCGATTTTAAAATGGAGGGTGCAGGCAAAGCCAAACGCCTAAAAGCTGTTTTTGGTGATGGAACAGGCTATATGGATGTAGTTTGGTTTAAAGGGATTAGCTGGATACAGAAGTATATACAACCCAATAAAGAGTATGTGCTGTTTGGTAAACCCAATGAATTTAAAGGGCGGCTAAACATTGTACACCCTGAAATTGAAGAAGCAAAAGACTTTCTATCACAGGGCAATGCAGGTTTTCAGCCAGTGTACAGTACCACAGAAATACTAAAACGCAGAGGATTAGAGAGTAAAGGCATACAAAAAGCAATTAAAGAACTATTAAGCAATCCTAACTTTAGGGTTGCGGAAATATTGCCACAAACTATTATTGATGAGTATAGACTGATGGATAGGCACAGTGCTTTTGTAAATATCCATTTTCCGCAAAGCGATGAAGCGCAAAAGAAGGCAGAGTTTCGCCTAAAATTTGAGGAATTATTTTTTCTTCAACTAAAAATGATGCGAATTAAAGGAGTTAGGCGTAAAGATGTACCCGGTATTGTATTTAGCAAAGTAGGAAAGTATTTTAACACGTTTTATAGTGATGTATTGCCTTTTGAATTAACTAACGCTCAAAAACGTGTAGTAAAAGAAATTCGCTATGATATGGGTAGCGGAAAGCAAATGAACAGACTTTTGCAAGGGGATGTAGGAAGCGGCAAAACAATAGTGGGATTTATGTGTATGCTAATTGCTATTGATAACGACAAGCAAGCCTGCATAATGGCACCCACAGAAATATTGGCACAACAACACTATAATAATATTCGCAGCTTTGCGGATGAGTTAGGACTAAATACTGCCCTGCTAACGGGTAGTACTCCAAAAAAAGCCCGTAGAGAGATGATGGAAAGTTTGGAAAATGGAAACTTGCACATAATAGTAGGAACACACGCCCTAATTGAAGACAAAGTAAAATTTAACAGCTTAGGGCTAACCATTATTGATGAGCAACACCGCTTTGGTGTACAGCAACGTGCCAAACTATGGAACAAGAGTTTAAACATACCCCATGTATTGGTAATGACTGCCACTCCTATACCCCGCACCCTTGCTATGACAGTGTACGGAGATTTGGATACCAGCATTATTGATGAGTTGCCAGCGGGACGCAAACCTATAAATACAGCCCATAGATACGATACCAACCGATTGCGGATATTTGGTTTTATAAAAGAAGAAATAGACAAGGGCAGGCAAGCCTATATAGTTTACCCCTTGATAGCCGAAAGTGAAAAATTAGATTATAAAAACCTAATGGACGGGTACGAGGCAGTAACAAGAGCATTTACACCACCAAAATACACTGTGAGTATTGTGCATGGAAAAATGAAACCCAAAGACAAAGAATTTGAAATGCAGCGGTTTAAACGTGGCGAAACACAAATAATGGTGGCAACCACAGTTATTGAGGTGGGAGTAGATGTACCCAATGCCACAGTAATGGTAATGGAAAGTGCAGAACGTTTTGGCTTGAGCCAATTGCACCAATTACGTGGAAGAGTGGGACGTGGCGGCGAACAAAGCTATTGTATATTAATGACAGGCTACAAACTTAGCCACGATGCCCGCTTGCGTATGGAAACTATGGTGCGCACTAATAACGGATTTGAGATTGCCGAAGTAGATTTGAAACTGCGAGGACCAGGAGATATTGAAGGGGTAAAGCAAAGCGGTATTGTAGATTTGAAACTAACGGATTTAACCAAAGATAAAGAGATAATAATATTAGCAAGAATAGCCGCCGAGAAAGTGGTAGAGCAAGATTTACATTTGCAACTACCGCAACATAAACCGCTTTTAAGCTATTTGCAAAGTCGCCGAAAAGATGGGTACAATTGGAGTAGGGTTTCTTAAACTACTCAAACAAAAGTAGTATAGTAATCTTTTAGTATGATTTCAAAAGAGTACTAATTTTGTGTTAATCCTTCACAAAATACAATAAGTAAATCAGCTTACTTAATTTTCTCTTTTTTATACGGGCGGATAATTAGCCTAATGGCACGTTGGTAGGTAAAAAAACTCCACATCCAATTTACAAAAACTACAAATCGGTTACGAAATCCCACCAGCATTATCAGGTGTATAAACATCCATATATACCATGCAAACCAACCTTTAAATTTGTAGTAAGGTAAATCTACTACGGCTTTGTGTCTGCCTATGGTAGCCATACTTCCTTTGTCGCTATATTTAAAAGGCTGTAAGGCTGTTTTTTGTGTAATGCTTTTTAGATTTTTTGCTAATAAACCAGCTTGTTGCATAGCCACCTGTGCTACTTGTGGGTGCCCTTTAGCATACTCTTTTGTTTCCATAAAGGCTACATCGCCAATGGCAAAAATATTCTCGTACCCTTCTATTTGGTTGTATTGGTTTACTTTATACCTACTTCTTATAGTTTCTGCTTTTGCAACGCCTTCAACAATATTTCCTTTCACCCCAGCAGACCATATTACTGTTTCGGTACTCATTGTACTACCATTGCTTAGTTTCATAGTTTGCCCATCAAACTCTTGTACAGCAGTGTTTACAAGCACATTTACTCCCATTTTTTGTAAAAATGTAGCCGCCCCTTCTGATGCGTTCATACTCATGGCAGATAAAACCCTTGGGCTTGATTCTACTAA
The DNA here is from genome assembly GCA_964584305.1 of uncultured Burkholderiales bacterium. Lineage (GTDB taxonomy): Bacteria > Bacteroidota > Bacteroidia > UBA8524 > UBA8524 > SB11. Next base: position 4,947 of record CAZOZL010000026.1, on the reverse strand, counting down.
GTTAATAGTCATCAAATTTGGGTCAATTTCAGTATAGTCGTTGGGCAGTACTGTTTTCTTTATTTCAGCCATTGCGCCAGCAAGTTCAACACCAGTAGGTCCTGCCCCTACAATTACAAAATTTAGTATGCGTTGTTTATCAGCAATTGTTGGTGCAGCCATTGCTTTTTCAAACTCTTGCAGCAAATCACTACGAATGTCCAATGATTGGGGTATGCTTTTTAAAGGCATACTCCAATATTCAATGGCTTTATTGCCAAAAAAATTGGTTACTGCTCCTGTGGCTATTACAAGGTAGTTGTATTTAAAATTACCTACATCGGTAATTACTTCACTATTTGCTTCATCAATACGTTTCACCTTTGCCATGCGAAACGATACGTTACGCATTTTGCCTATCATTTTTCTAAAAGGGTAAGCAATAGCATCACTGCCCAAACCACCCGTAGCTACTTGGTATAGCAAAGGTTGAAAAGTATGATAGTTGTTTTTATCAAGAAGATATACTTTAAAGTTTCTCTTGTTTAGCTGTTTTGCCAAGCGTAAGCCTGCAAAACCACCACCAATAATTATTACAGTTGGGTGTGGAAGACTATCAAAAATGGTTGCCATACTACTATGGTTTTTGGTTATGCAAATTTCTATGAAAATAGCCTGCCAAAAAAGTGTATTCGTAATTAAACAGTATATTGTGCAATAGCATTCATCAAAAGTCTATCTATTTTTGGGGTAATTCTCTCTTTATTGGTATATGCTTTATTATAAGCCCATTTTAAAAATGGAGTTTGATACGATTAATTGAACTTTTTAAGTTAAAGAACTAATTTTTAGTATATTTGGTACAGGGTGAGTACTATAAATATTATCACTTAATAAAGTCCTTAATTTTAATAATTTTGCTATTAAGTTTCTCATTTTTTATGGACAAAAAGAAAAGAACATTTGGTATTTTAAAAAACAATGAATCCAGTGTAGTTGCATTTGGTAAAGCATTTTTGGCTAATGCTGATTTTGTACAACGGTTTCAAAAAAATACAGAACTAAATGAGCCCAATCCTGATACATTTTATACTTCGGGCGAAGAAGGCTATTTGGATTATCCATTGGTAAATCACTAAAACTAATTTTGTATGCATATCAAAACTATTATTTTGGGTATAGCCTTTTTAAGTTTTCTATCCGCTTGCAATTACCAATCTAAAAAAGAAATTATGAATACGGAAAAAGGTAAAAACTTTGTTTGCGAAATAGAAACAGGTGTCTGTACACCCACAAACGAGAGTGGGATAGAAGAGATAGAACTAAACCAACAAAAAAAAACTACACTAATATATTATACAGACCCTATTTGCTCTGCCTGTTGGGCAATTGAACCAGAATTAAAAAAATTTAAGTTAGAGTACGGTGATTACCTAAATGTGGAGTACAAAATGGGAGGCTTGCTCCCAAATTGGGATGGGTTTAACGATGCAGGAAATGGAATCTCAAAACCAAGTGATGTTGCGCACCACTGGGATGAGGTGGGAGAATATTCAGGAATGAGTATTAATGGGGATATTTGGGCGGAAGACCCATTATCATCATCCTACCCACCTTCTATTGCATTTAAAGCCGTTCAAAAACAAGGGAACGAGAGGGCTTTAAAGTTTTTAAGATATATCAGAGAAATGGTATTTTTAGAAAAAAAGAATATTACAAAAGAGGTATTTTTGTTAGAAGCTGTTGCAAAATGTAATGGAGATACCGTTCAGTTTTTGGCAGATTATCATAGTGAGACGGTTAAGCAAAGTTTTTATAATGAAATAGAAGAAGGTAAAAATATGGGAGTTAGAGGTTTCCCTACATTTATTTTTGTGGGAAAAACAACTACTGGGTTTAGAATTTCGGGAATGGCAGGCTATAAAAACTATGTGCTTGCTTTAGAAAAGGCTTTGGGTGAGAAAATTGAGCCAAAGTCAATCCATTTATCCGAGTTGGATTTGCTTAAAACACACGGATACTTATCTACCAAAGAAATTTCTTTTATTTTATCTAACGATAAAGAAACAACCATTTTAAACCTTGAGCAGTTAGTTAAAAAAGGGCTTGTCAGAAAGGAAAATCAAAAATTCGGTTTTTTCTGGAGATTTATAGGGTAGCGTGGCAATGTGCTGTATGGCAAAGATTACACCCCTCCCTTTTTATGTCTCTCCTTGCCTCCCCTCAAGCTACTGCAGGAGGGAAACCGCCGCGCTTGCTCTGCGGCAAGCTCTGTAAACGCACACAACTATATAGCTAAAAAGAGAGCGGAGTCTCTTGCTACGGTTTTAAGTCTCACTTTGCACCTGCTATTAACAGTGCTTTTTTTGATAGGGCTTTGCTATCTTGTTTCACCATACAATCAAAATGTCCTTGGGGGCATTTATCGTATCCTATTTTAGAGCAAGGGCGGCATTTTAAGTCCAACACCTCAAATATTTCAGCTTGCAAAGCTGCTTTAGAATCGTGTTTATAATAAGGCATCATACCAAACTGTGGTACTGTATTGCCCCATACCGATAGTATAGGTATGTTTAATGCTGCACCTATGTGCATCATACCCGTGTCGTGGGTAATTAAGCATTTACTGTTTTTTACTGCCAATGCTGATTGGTTTAAGCTAAACACACCACATCTATTTATAATATTTGCTTGTGGTAGTGCTTTTACAATTGCTTCACCATTTTCAGCATCCTCTTTTCCGCCTAATAATATAACAGGGTAGTTTAACCCTTGTAGTATTTCTACTATTTTGGCGTTGGGTAGTTTTTTTGTGCTGTGCTGCCCGCCAATAGCAAAAGCTATATGTCCTTTGGCATATATAGCAGGTAGGGTAGGGGGAAGGGTTTTTTCTAAATTAGTAATAAAGTAATCCAAGCCTTGTCCATCATTTTTTACGCCCAAGTGGGCTACCGTTTCCATATACCTATCTACTATATGTATAGCAGGCAAATGGTTAGTTTTAAATTTCACTAACAGCCATTTCTTAAAATTTAGCTTTTTAAACGAGTGCGAGGGTTTGTTTAGTGCCAGCTTCACCCGTTGCGTGCGTAAGTTATTGTGCAGGTCTATCACCCCATCGTAGTTTTCTTGCCTTAAAAGTGTAATGGTATTGGCAAGTGATGTATCTAATGTATGAACCTTGTCTATATATATATTAGTGCTAACAATGTTTTTAAACTGTGATTTGGTGAGGTAGTGAATTTCTATGTTTTCAATTTGCTGCTTTAGGCAGCGGATAACAGGCGTAGTAAGCACAATATCGCCAATGGAGCTAAAACGTATTAGTAGTACTTTCAAAACAGGCGCAATATACCTATAAAGTAAGCTCTTTTGCTTTTATGGCAGCATCAACCTCTATCCAAAGCACGGTTCTTTCATTCTCAATTTGCCCTAAAATGACTAACCTTTTGCTACCATCGTCATTTTTATGATAGTCCATACTCGCAATTCTAAACTTTCTGCCTGCATACTCGCAAGGCAACCGCTTGCTATCTGCATCCCCTTCATTAAAAAAATAGAGATAAAAACCATCGCCAGTAACACTATCATAAGTAAGCCCTCTATCAACCCAGCGGGTTTTAACCACCTTATCAATATGAAGAAAACCAAACTCGGTATTGCCACAGCTGCCTAAAGTAAGAGAGTCTCCTACTTTAATATCAGTTTGCGCGCTTGCAAAAAGCGAGAATACTGTACTATATAATAGTATAAGCACCGTGTTCTTTAGTGTAAATAACATAGGTAGTAGGTAAGCAATAATAATGCTAAAACTGTAAAAAACTAGTGATGGATTGATATTCAAACTATATCCAAACTATTTAATAGCACGTTGTAGCGATAACTATTAAGCACAATAAATAAGACTGTTTAGAGATTAAAAATCGTTGCAAGGGAAAATCTTAACTTCCCAGCTTATGTCGCAATGATGGCATGGGCAGGATTGTGCGGCTGTTTCCCTCCTTGCAGTGCTTGTGAGTGGGTAAAGGAGGGAGAAAGGGAGGTGTCGTTTTAACAGCATCCGAAATTATAACAAAGGAAAGGTTACCACAAAACCCTTCTCCAAAGGCGAGGAACGCAGTATTAGTGGGACTAAAAGCCAATAGCTACTAGCGAAGGTCTTATATTATAAGCGGTAGGTTTCAACCTATCGGTAGCCAAAGGCTAAAAAAATCACATTGATTATCAGTGTGTAAGAGAATTAAACACTAAATAGTGTACAATGGGGTTTGATGGATAATAAATAATATTACCTTTGCCCTCCCGTTCTGAAAGATATGGCTGAATAACAAAAAGGGAAAGATTTTTTAAAATTTATCTTGCTGATAAATCAAAAGGTATTACCTTTGCAGCCCCTTCGGATAAAAGGGAGTTCTTTAAACAAATGAAACAAGAAAAAGTGAATTAATATCTTGCGTGTAAAAACAAAAGAGTTACATTTGCAGCCCCTTAAAAAAAGAGGTGTCTTAAAAATAAAGAGAGGTAAAAAAAAGTCAAAAATAATTCTTTGCTCGAAAGTAAAAAGAAGTATGTTTGCACCCCTTTTTAAATCGAAAGAAAGTTCATTTAAAAAGTTTTAAAAAAAGTCAAAAATAATTCTTGCGAATAAAAACAAAAGAATTACATTTGCAGCCCTCTTAAAAAGAGAGGCGTTCTTTAGAATAAGGTTGTGAGTTATAAATAACAAAACACTGGTAAGATTTTTATAAATTTTAAGAGTGTATTTACAGCCCCAAAACTGAAATCTTTTTCACAGTTTACGAAAGTAAACAGATATATAGATTAAGTTCTTTGAAGTATTGAAAAGAAATAGCGGACCTCGAAGTTTAACAACTTTCGAGTTTATAAATCCATAATAGTTAATTTTCAAAATTTTTTACAATGGAGAGTTTGATCCTGGCTCAGGATGAACGCTAGCGGCAGGCCTAA
>CAZOZL010000025.1:9755-11118 GCA_964584305.1 uncultured Burkholderiales bacterium | reverse complement strand
CTATACATACTAAGGTTTTACGTTTATAAATATACTAAGCGTTTTAGTACATTTGCTACCAATAAAATTATAGAGTTACAGCACACATGACAATAGACGAGATAAAAGATAGAGTAAACCTCATTTTTCGTAATGTTTTTGCTGATGACAGCATTGAAATAACCCATGAAATGAGTGCGAAAGATGTAGAGCGTTGGGACTCACTCAACCACCTTACCATGATAACAGGTGTAGAAAAAGAGTTTGGCATAAAATTTAAACTAAAAGAGTTGGTGGGCATGAAAAATGTGGGTGATATGCTTCGCCTTATCGAGGCAAAAACCAGCACTTAATAAATGAACAAGATTTGGCAATCGGTAGGTATTCTGTTTCTGCTCAATGCAGCCATCATTGGTTTTGCATTTGTGTATGAAAACGCTATTGCCCCTACTGGAGGTCAAACAAAAAACAGTGAGGATGGGTTTCGTTTTATCACATTATCAGAAATTATTACCCCAAAAACTATTAGCGTAAATGATAATGCCGAGCAAATAGTTAAAGATTTACTAAAGAGTGATACGTTAAAAATTACCCTCCTAAAAAAACGTGGAACTGTTGATTCAGCTTTTTTAGATAAACCTGGTGATACCACTGTTAAAAATAATAAAATACTGAACCCTGATGCTTTAGATGCTTTTTTTGAAGCCTTGATTCAAGAAAAAGATGATGCTTTGGTACGAGTGGCACATTACGGCGACTCACAATTAGAAGGCGACCGTGTTACAGTGCATATTCGCAAAAATTTGCAAGCCAAGTTTGGCGGGGGTGGTTTAGGCTATGTCCCTTTAGACGATATTGCCAGTAACGGCAGTTATAGTAGAACCAACAGAGGCACTTGGAAACGCTATAATGTCTTTAATAAACGCTTGAAACAAAGCAGTTTTTATGGGCTTAGTGGTTATGTGTATCGGTTTGCGAAAGGAGAAATAATACCCGATAGTATTATTACTGCGTCCCCTAAAGATAGTTTACAAACTATACAAACAGACAGTGCCAATAGTAAACCCATTATTGATACTATACCACTAATAGTAAAAGTAGATAGCACAAAAACCAACACACACACTACCAAAACGCCTAAGCGAATAGACTATACCAAAAATGCATCAGTCACCTATCGTTTTTATAAACGCAGAAAGATAAAATACAGCACCGTATCACTTATGTATGGGCGCACTACCGAAGGTTTTGGCATAAAATGTTATACTTTGGCAAATAAATTAATTTACGCTGATACACTAAAAGCCGAGTTGGGCTATGCCAATAAAAAACTAAATATCCCCGCAGGGTTAAAGGGTTTTAAAATAGAATTTTTTGGCAAACA
>CAZOZL010000025.1:0-9655 GCA_964584305.1 uncultured Burkholderiales bacterium | reverse complement strand
CCCAATGCCAGCATTTTAGTGATAGGAAACGGCGATATGGGCTATAAAAAAAGTGGAGAAGAAAAATCTTATCCCTATGTTCGCTGTTTAAGCGATATACAGAAAAGTGCCGCAAAAAAAGCGGGCTGCTCTTTTTGGAGCTTATTAGATGCTATGGGTGGCGATAATGCCATACTAAGCTGGAAACGCAAAGGCTTGTGTATGCTTGATGGACATTTAACCCCAAAAGGACAACGTATAATGGCAAACCTTATATTTAGAGCCATTATGCGCGAGTATAACAACTACGTAATAAAACAACAAAACAGTTAGGTTAAACGTTTAAAAAATATAGGTGAGTAAAGCAAAATATATAACACTTTTAGTAGTAATAGCCATACTGGTACATCCTGTACTTGCCCAAAAAACAGGGATGAAAAGTATTGCCCTAAACGATACGCTGGCTACCGAAGAGTATGTATCGCAATTTGTTCGCTACCAACGCTACCTGCCTTTTATAAAATACGATGAAAACTATGTGGAGTGGAACAAGGTGAAAGCCATTGAGAGTTTTTTTGTGAAACTTGCCCATGCCAATAGTAAAAAAGTAAACATACTGCATATTGGCGACTCTCACTTGCAAGCTGATTTTTATACAGGGTATGTGCGTGAACATATACAGGAAATATTTGGCTATGGCGGCAGGGGGTTTATTTTTCCTTATGCCTGTGTAGGCACACACTCTACCTACGATTATAGAACATGGAAATATGGTAGTTGGGAGGGCGCACGCAATGTAAAAAACCCTAACTATATGGATATTGGTATTACGGGTGCGGTAGCACGTACCTATGATAGCAGTGCAGGGTTTAAGTTTGGTTTTAAAGAGGGAATACTAAAACCTGAGTTTACGGTAATGAAAATTTACTGTAAAAAAAGCGAGCAAAGTTTTAACCTTAAATTAAAATTAAATAATTACGACGATACTATTTACCTAAGAACCAATACCCACCTCAATGAATCTTATATTAGGGTTGACTTGCCTGTGGTGGCGGATACTTTTGAAATTTTTATTGACAAAACCGATAGCCTACAAAACTTTTTTGAATGCTACGGAATGATGATAGAAAGCTGTAAAGACAAAGGGGTAGTATATAGCAGCGTGGGCATTAACGGTGCAGGATATAGCCATTTGCTAACTCAAACACTTTTTGATAAGCAGATAAAAGAACTAAAACCTGATTTGGTGGTGATAGACTTAGGTGCGAATGATTTTTATGGGTATCGTTTTAATGAGGGTGAAATGAAAGCTAATTTGAAGCAGATAATAAATAAAGTAAAAACTGCTTCTCCGCAAACATCAGTATTAATATCATGCTCTCAAGATATTTATTACCGTAGGCGCAAAAACATATATGCTACCTACCCGTTTTCTAAACTCATACAAAAAACAGCTAAAACCGAAGATGCTGCTTGGTATAATTATTACTCCATAGCGGGCGGTAGATATTCTATGCTAAAATGGAGACGCTATCGTTTAGCAAAGCGAGATAAAGTGCATTTAACAACGGCAGGGTATCATGTAAAAGGAGATTTATACTTAAATGCGTTGCTTAACTCGTATGTACATTATTTAAAAGAACGCCCCGAAAATTTATTGGTAGCTAATGGCAAACTGCAAACTACCATTACCGATAGTTTATTTTTTGCCAAAGATGCTTTAACTGATATTGAAAACGATAGTACCAAACGTAAAGTAGTATATAAAGTACGTAAAGGTGAGCATTTGCGTACCATAGCCCGTAGGCATAAAGTGTATGAAGATGATATTATGGACTGGAACGGGCTTGAAAAATACTATTTATATTGGGGGCAAAAGCTGATTATATATGTAGATAAGGACTGGAAAGCACCTGTGGTGAAAAGAACCGCCTACAAACCCAAAAAGAAAGCAAGAAGCACCAAAGGAAAAAAGACCTACAAAGTACGTTCAGGGGACACGCTTTGGGCAATTGCTCAAAAAAATAATACCACAGTAGCACGCATAAAAAGACTAAACGGTATGTATAGTGCCAAAATTTGGCCTGGGCAAAAATTGGTTGTCAGATAATAGAAAGGGAAATGGACATAGTAGCATACTTTAGCCAATTTATCTATGATGTTTTAGTTCCGTTACAATTCAATTCAGTATTCTTTTTTGCCATTTTTTCTGTTTTTTATGTGCTTTATGCTTCGGTGTTTAATACTATTAAACTACGCAACGGGCTATTATTAGCCTTTAGCTTGTTTATATACTATAAACTAAGCGGACTATATGTAATACTAATGGCTATTGTAGCCCTTTCCGATTTTTTTATTGGTAAGCAAATATTAAAAACTAATAATGAAAAGAGAAAGCAAAAGTGGCTGCTATTATCATTGCTTATAAGCGTTGGTTCACTTATTTACTTTAAATACACCCCTTTTATTTTAGATAATGTAAATGCTGCTTTCGGGTCGAGTTTTAAACCAGCAACGGGTTTTTTAATGCCTATCGGTATATCGTTTTACATATTTAAAACCATAAGTTATGTAGTTGACTGTTATAATGAAATGATAGAAGAGCCAGAGGAAAATTACCTTAATTACCTGCTCTATATTTCATTATTCACCACCATACTGGCTGGACCAATAACAAGGGCAAGAGACATTTTACCACAGCTACAACAAAAGCTAAAAGTTACCCAAGAGTATATAGGCAAGGGCTTTTATTTAATACTTTTAGGGGCTGTAAAAAAATATTTAATAGCTGATTTTCTTTGGGTAAATTTTATAGACCGTGTATTCCAAAATCCTACCTTGTTTTCAGGGTTTGATAACCTAATGGCAATGCTAATGGGGACTATACAGTTTTATTATGATTTTGCAGGCTATACTGATATGATGCTGGGCATATCGCTTCTTTTAGGGTTACAAATTCAAGGCAATTTTAATCGTCCGTTTTTAGCGCAAAACATTAGCGATTTTTGGCGACGGTGGCATATTACACTTTCTGCATGGCTTACCGAGTATGTGTTTATACCCACCTCATTTGCTTTGCGAAACCTAAAAAAAACAGGCATTGTATTAGCCAGTTTATTCACTTTTGTAATATCGGGTATTTGGCATGGGCCTAAGTTTACTTATATACTTTGGGGTACACTACACGGGGTAGCCATTGCATGGGATGTTGCCAGCCAAAATTGGCGTTTTAAGCTAAAAAAACGGATTAACAGCACTATTTATAAAATAATAAGCATACTGCTCACCTTTGCTTTTATAAGCCTCACTATGGTTATTTTTAATGTAAAGCAACTGCCCATGGCTTGGGATATGTATGATATGATTTTTGTGCAAATGGATTGGAGTATTGCGGGTACTTGGTTTCCTGTGTATTGGAAAGAGTTTATCATTTTTGCCTTAGCTACTTTGGTTCACTTTTTACCCTTGCGCTTAAAAGAGTTTTCTATTGAAAAATTTACTGCGCTACATTGGTCGTTAAAAGCGGCAACGGGTTTGGTGGTAATTGTGTTTATATATCAGTTTTTCTCTGCCGAAACACAGCCGTTTATTTACTTGCAGTTTTAGCGTTCGGGCAGGCACAATCCATTCTATACATAAAGTTTTTGCTAAGGTTATGAATTGCGGCAGGTTTCAACCTGCTGAAAGAAAACGCCTGAACAGCACGGGTACGGTATCATTTATTGGGTAAGGTATAATGAAAATCAAATTCAACTCACCCTGATTGTACTTTTATTCCAACTTTTTATTAGCTATTAGCTCTTAGTGCGTGCTTTGTCATCTTGCGCGAAGTTAAAAGGCGAGTAAGCAAATGCAACGGAATGGACAATCAATCCTACTATTTCTTACTTTTCGTTTCTTTTTCTTTCTATCCAATACAAAAATAAGGGGAAAGTGCCTGCAATGCCAAACACCATGGTGAGTACCCAAATTTGCCACACCTTTTTTATATTATAGCGTTTTGCCTCGTGGTATGTCCACATAAAAAATACGGCTACCACAAATAGTAAATCAATAATAAATGCAGTTGAAATATTATTACCAAACATACCACTAATAGTTGCAGAGGGGTTTAGCCATAGCAATATATTTCCTGTTTCTATGCTTACTTTGGTTACTAAAATATTGGGAGCAATAAAGCCTAATACTGTTAAAACTAATAGGGTATTTTTTTTCATAGCATTTAATTTTTTGGGCAAAAATATTGCTACTAAAAAGGTTGTGCATTGATGTATATCAAGAAATAAACACGGCAGAAGGATTAACATTTAATATTTTGCCATTAGCTTTTGGCACTTCGTCATTGCGAGATAACCTTCTTAGGTTAGCATGGTAATCTGTTTTTAAATCCTATAAAAAATCTATCGTTTTGCCCGCACTCTACTTAAAGTTTCGGGAGTCATACCCAAATACGAGGCAATATATTTTTGAGGAATGGTTTGCAACTCCTCAGGCATACGGAGTGTAAATAAATTATAGCGTTCTTGAGCATTTAGGCTTGCCATCTCTATTTCACGTTGTATTCTGCCAAATAGTATTTGCTGTATAAATAGCCTGCCCCAGCGTTCAAAAACTTTATAACTATCAAACAGGTGCATCATATCATTATAGCTAATAGCTAAAACTTCGGTATCTGTTAATGTTTGAAAATATATTTTTGAAGGTGTTTTGGTAATAAATGAGTCGTACGCTCCTGAAAAATTATTATCAAAAGAAAAACCTAAGGTTATTTCCTCGCCATTGGGTGTTAAATAATATAGGCGATGCACTCCTTTAATAACAAAATAGAAATAAGGGTCTGTATCTCCCTCGCTAACAATGATCGTATTTTTTGGGTAAACTAAAGTGATAATGCGGGAGTTACAGTCCTCCCACTCATTATTATTTAGTTTCACAAATTTTTCAAAGGCTTGGCGCAGCATTGCTTAAATGTCTCTCAATTAATCAACTTATTTGGGATAAATATTTCTACTTGATAAACACTAAGCCTGCTTTTTTCGCTTAAAAATAGGCACAGTACTGCAAGGTTCTCCATACATAAGGCTTTTAACGTGTGGTGATAATAATCGGGTTATCTCTACATAAGCACCTGTGGGTACGGGTTTACCAAAGCATCCTTTTATTACAATCATTTTGTCGGTATATTTTTCGGGGGTAATGCCTTGTAGTGCTTTTTGAAATAGGGCGGTTTCTAAAATTTCTAAACTACCAAACACATAAAAATGTGCTTGTTTTCTTAGTTTTTCGGCAATTAGCATATATGCCCATGTAGGCACAATAGCATCGGCGGTACACACAATAGCTATATTTTTGCCCGCATATTGTTCCCAATTGTGGGTTTTCACCATTTCTCTAAAGTCCTTTTCACGCAATATTAATCCTTGAAAAAGGTATTCTTTTATATCAAAAACCACCCTCTCTCCTTCGTGATAAAAATCTTCTAAGTTTATAGTTATCAGTGGGCTACTATCCACACGGTTTACAATCTCTCCCATACTCATACAGCAAAGTTAAACAAAATCAGTGCCTTTTTTATGGTAGTGGCAGTTACCGTCCATCAGATAAAGTGGGCAAGCAATACACCAAATTGCTATCTTGCATTTTATATCAAAAAAATCAATATGGCTCAAGCCCCATTAACCGTGCAACTTGCCTTTGTGCAAAAACTGAAAGAATTGGCACCCGCCAATGCGTCATTAGCCGATGAAATTGCTGAACTATTAGATGTGAGCGTAGATAGTGCCTACCGCCGTTTGCGTGGAAAAACCAGTATCTCTTTGGATGAGGTGGTGGCTATATGCAATCACTATAAAGTGCCTTTTAGTGCTTTTACTGAAAGTTTGGCAGGCTTGGTAACCTTTCGCTACAAGCAACTGGATGAGGATGAGGAAAGTTTGTATAAATACCTTAAAGGCTTAGATCAAACCCTTGATATGCTGTTATTGGCAAATAAGAAGAAGATAATATACGGCATGGTAGATATACCCATTTTGCACCAATTGGGTTTTAGGGAAATAGGCTGTTTTAAGATGTTTTATTGGATGCGTGCTTTGATGGGGGTGAAAAGTTTAGAAAACAAAAAATTTGCACCCCATTTAATATCATCAGAGTTGCAGCGTGTGGGCAACAGTATATACACTAAATATAAAAAATTACCCTCTACCGAGATTTGGAGTGATGATTTACTTTTTCCTACCCTAAAACAAATTGAGTATAGCTGGGATAGTGGCTGGTTTACCAACCAAGAGACCGCCATAGCTGTTTGCGAAAATTTGCGCGAAATGCTGTTGAATGCGAGGGCAATGGCTGAAGCAAGTAGCAAGATACAAACGGGCGATGAACGCCCCCAAAACTACCAAGTATATTTTAGTGAGTTATTAATTGGTAATAATACCATTATGGCATATGCTGATAATTTGCGTGCTGTATATTTAAGCCACCACACTTTTAACAATATTAGTACTACTGATGAACAATTTTGTAGTGAAACCGAAGAATGGTTGGAGAAACATATTAAAAAATCAATTTTAATAAGTGGTACTGCCGAAAAACAACGTATGAAATTTTTTAACCTGTTAGAGCGAAATATTGATAAAACAATAGCCACAATAAAGGCAAATTAGCTTATTTATTGTGCAGCCTATCGTACGATTGTTTTAGGTATTTTTTCCACTCTCCTTTTACATCACTATTGGTTATTTGTACCATGTGGGTGTAACGTGGCATTGCTCCTAATGTTTTTGCAGGTACTAAATAATCGGTAAAAGGTTCATCGGCCAAGTCTAAACCCAAACGCAATTCTTTGCTTTTCACTGCTACTACGGCAAACTCACGCTTGTGGTGAATAGACATATAGCCCTTTCGTGGAGTAAATTTTGCCTCTTTAATTTCTTGTTTTATTGCCTCTGCTAAAGCATTATACACTGATTTAAATTCTTCTTTTTTGGCAAATAAATTCTTAATTAAAACAGCTTCGTCAGCATATATAGCCTTGCCCCCATTTTTATGTACACTTGCCAAATGTGCTGCATTAGAGTGTCCAAACCCATTCTCTGTTTTTAACCATGCAATTAAATCATTCCGTTTCTCAAAATTTTTTTGTGTTATAGCGTTCATCCACTCAGCAAGTGTTTTTCCACTTTTTGCTTTTAGCTCTGTTATCAGTTGCTTCTCGTATTCTTGTGCCGTTTGCATGGTTTAAATTTAGTACACTATTTTTATTTCACAATCCTAATATAACCGTCCACTACCGTAAAAACAATAATACGCCATCTGATAGGTAGTTTTAGTATGTAAAAATCGTAATAGAAATTTCTAAGAACAAGCATAAGCCGCATTACTTATCACTATATTTGCCTTTCTACATCATAAAAATTATGAAGTACCCGCAAATAGATAGTACACTTTTTATAGAAAATCGCGCCCGTTTCATTAAGCAGATGAAACCCAATAGTATTGCTATATTTAATAGCAATTACGAGTATATATGGAATGGTGATGCCAGCCACGATTTTAAACAAAACAGCGATTTAATATGGCTTAGTGGTATAGACCAAGAGGATAGTATTTTGGTATTGCATCCTGATTGTCCTATTCCTGATTTACGTGAGGTATTATTTCTGAAACAAACCAATGAGCATATAGCCGTTTGGGAAGGACATAAATATACTAAAGAGGAAGCCACCACAGCATCAGGCGTAAAAAATATTCAGTGGAATACCGACTTTGAAAGCACCACACGCCAAATGATAAACTTGGCAGAAAGTATTTATTTGCCCCTTAACGAGAATAATCGCTTTGCATACAAATCTCCCTACAAAGATTTGGATTTTGTGCATGAAATGAAGGCAAAATACCCCTTGCACAACTACATTCGCACAGCACCCATATTGCACCGCTTACGAGCTATAAAATCTAATATCGAGGTGGATTTAATGCGTAAAGCAATTAGCATATCAAAAAAAGGATTTGAGCGTTTGTTACGCTTTGTAAAACCAGGTGTAGGCGAGCATGAAGTAGAAGCAGAATTAATACACGAGTATATCCGTAATAGAGGCACAGGGCATTCATTTCATCCCATAGTAGCATCAGGTGCAAGTGCTTGTGTTTTACATTATGTAGAAAATAATAGAGAGTGTAAAGAGGGCGATTTGGTATTGGTAGATTGTGGCGTAGATTATGCCAACTATGTTAGTGATATGACGCGCACCTTTCCTGTTAACGGACGTTTTACCCCGCGCCAAAAAGAAGTATATAATGCTGTACTACGCACCATGCGTGCAGCACAAAAACTATTAATACCTGGTACTATGTGGGCAAACTACCAGCTACAAGTACAAGGCATTATGGAGAAAGAGTTGATAGACTTAGGACTATTAACTACCAATGATATTAAAAACCAAGACCCTAAATTGCCCGCAGTGAAAAAATATTTCCCTCACGGCACATCTCACTTTATGGGTATTGATGTGCATGACGTTGGGCGGTATTATGAACCCATGCAAGCAGGCATGGTATTTAGCTGCGAACCTGGTATATACATCCCCGAAGAAGGTATAGGCATTCGTTTAGAAAATGATATTTTAATTACTGAAAATGTATCACACGACTTGATGGACGAAATCAGTATGCCGCTTGAAGTAGAAGAGATTGAGGATATAATGAATAGCTGAAAGTAAAAATATTTTACATTTAGTTTGTAAATATCGCTACACAACACCATATTTGCACTCCTTAAAAAAAGGGAGTTTGTTGGTTAAAGCATCCCGATAGCTTAATCGGGGTATAAGCCACAAGAAACCTAAATATGGGAGTATAGCTCAGTTGGTTCAGAGCATCTGCCTTACAAGCAGAGGGTCATAGGTTCGAATCCTATTACTCCCACATCTAAACAAAAGCCTTTCAGCGATTTTACGTTGAGAGGCTTTTTGTTTGCACAGGAAATTTGAGTTTTCAAATAGGGTTTAATAGCTCAGTTGGTTCAGAGCATCCCGATTTACTATCGGGAGGATAATAGATTCGAATCCTATTACTCCCACTGGAAACCTCACTTTGTGGTTTTTTTGTTATTTGCAATTATGTTTTATACCTACATTCTTTATTCTAAAACAAAAAACAAATTTTATGTAGGGCATACAGGTGATGTATTAGCTGAAAGATTACGCAAACACAATAGCAATCATAAAGGTTTTACTGGTGGAATAGGCGATTGGGAATTAAAATATTACGAAGAATTTAGCACAAAATCATTGGCTTATAAAAGAGAACTCGAGATTAAAAAGTGGAAAAGCAGAATAAAAATTGAGCAATTAATTCTCAACGGAATCAGATAGCTCAGTTGGTTCAGACCCTCCCGATTTACTATCGGGAGGGTTTGGACTTACACCAAAAAACTGGACTATAAGTTAAGGGTTATGCGGCTACATTTTTGTTAAGCATTTCAGTTTTAAATTTTTCAATAGTTTTATATCCTAAATAAGGTTTTAATCTTATTCTTATAGGCAAACTATACCACTTATACTTACTGGCATAAGACCCTGCCCGCACCTTTCTGTTAATGCTTAAAAGCTAAGAATGAGCAATGCTTTTGATATTATATGGTTTTGGTTAAACCTAAAAAAACCCACTCCTTTTTGGA
>CAZOZL010000024.1:0-12875 GCA_964584305.1 uncultured Burkholderiales bacterium | reverse complement strand
ATGCGAGTGGAAATATAATGGCTACCTACAAGCAATACCTAAAAATAATAGACATACCTACCCAAGCTGCCGAAGAACGCTTGGCAGTAGAAGAATGGAATATGTATGGCAGTAGCCGATTAGGTGTTTTGAGTAAGAAAGAAACAGTAGCTTCACGTATTGGTGTTTGGAATGGTAGTGCTTTTGTACCTGGCAACCCAGCTACTTATACCATAAACACCCTACCCACAACTGATGTTTTTGATGAGCAAGTAGGCTTTAAAACCTACGAACTAAGCAACCACTTAGGCAATGTATTAGCCACCATTACTGATAGGAAAGTACCAGATATTGATATACCAAACAGCATATATAATTATTACAACCCACAAATAACTACCATTACCGATTATTACCCCTTTGGTATGCAAATAGAAGAACGCAGTTGGGTAGCAAGTAGTAGCTATAGGTTCGGATTTAACGGTATGGAAAAGGATGACGGAATAAAAGGAACTGGTAATAGTTTAGATTTCGGCGCAAGAATATACGATAGCAGGTTGGGTAGGTTTTTGAGTTTGGATCCGCTTGCTGCAATGTATCCTGATTTAAGCCCTTATCATTATGCAGGAAATTCCCCCATTTTATTTGTTGATAAAGAGGGGGGTATTTTGGTCATGTATGGCGAGGAAGCTGAATTTAACAAGTTCAAAGCGGCTCTTGAAACTGAATATGCAGGATTAATAACTGTTCAGCGTGATATTAACAATGTTGTGACGTTTGTTGCTACTGAAAAAGCAAAGGAACTTGCCGCAGGAAGTAGTAGGTCCGTAAATGATGTCATTGCTGAACAAACAACAATGGAAAGCTATAAATCACTATCTAAAGTAATGTATCATGAAGAAATGACGAAAATACAACTTTTAGAAGGAGATGGTCAGCTTATGGCTCGGGGGGCAATATCTCGCCAAGAGCTTTACATGGAGACATTTAATAAACTAGGTAAGGCTGGTAGTAAATTTGTTATTGGAGGAATAGTGCATGAGATAGAAGAAGGATTTCAATATCAAGTTATGCAAGGCGCACCAGTATATAAAGACCCAGACGAAAAGACAGAGAAAGCTTATTTACCAGCACATAAAAAAGCATTAATTGAGGAAGCTAAGGCGATGGGGGTAGATAAAGTTGAGCACACTTTAGATGGGTTTGGTGGTAATGACGGACAACTTATAATAACTACCATAAGACGTATTAAGAAAGATGGGAAAATTTATGAAGTTACAGAAAATTATACATTTACTGTAAAGGGAGGACAAATAGATACAACACCCAGTGATGATGAGCCTGATGGGTATAGTTATACATATAGGGAGAAAATCAAAAATCGATAATAATTAAGATATATGAAAAATATTTTCATTTCTTTTATGGTTTTAATAAATATTCAAGGGTGTACGAGCAAATTATACATTAACTCGGATAAGGTTGATAAAATTGAAAAAGAGTGTAACAAACTTCGAGTAAGAAAATTTAAAAAACTGAATGGGTGTGAAAAAATTGAATACTTATATAAAACGAAGCTCAGTATATTTAAGATGACAAATGAAAATTTTATTGACCTACTACTTGTGATGAATCAAGAAACGGGTATTTATCCTTCATTAGTATTTGGTACGTTTGGAGGCATATATCC
Source organism: uncultured Burkholderiales bacterium (assembly GCA_964584305.1). Lineage (GTDB taxonomy): Bacteria > Bacteroidota > Bacteroidia > UBA8524 > UBA8524 > SB11. Next base: position 11,206 of record CAZOZL010000024.1, on the reverse strand, counting down.
TTCTGACACCTTATTTGATTATGATTTAAAACGATGGATTACTAGTCTTGGTTGTGATTCTATTATTCGAATTAAAGGTATCAATGATAGTGGTCAAAAATAGGTTCGGGTTTAATGGGTAATGTATCAGACTTGGTGTTAAACAAAAAATAAAATATAATAAACTGATAATCAGTATATAGGGTAAATAAATAAAATTTTGAAAGGTGAATCATAGGTTCACCTTTCTTTTTTTAATAGCTTAAAACGGATGAGAACACAACAAATTGACCCTAGGTGTATCAAACTTGAGGATAAACCCGTTACAATTTTCTATCTTCGTGATGCGAGTGGAAATATAATGGCTACCTACAAGCAGTACATAGAAATAATAGACATCCCTACCCAAGCTGCCGAAGAACGCTTGGCAGTAGAAGAATGGAATATGTATGGCAGTAGCCGATTAGGTGTTTTAAGTAAAGAAGAGCTAATAGCCTCCCGTATTGGTGTTTGGAATGGTAGTGCTTTTGTACCTAACAACCCAGCTACTTATACCATTAATGGGTTGCCCGTTACTGACGTATTTGATGAACAAGTAGGCTATAAAACCTACGAACTAAGCAACCACTTAGGCAATGTATTAGCCACCATAACTGATAGAAAAGTACCTAATGTTTCAGGAACTTCTTTTACCTATTTTAACCCACAAATAACCACCATTACCGATTACTACCCCTTTGGTATGCAAATAGCAGAACGTAGCTGGGTAGCAAGTAGCAGCAGTTATAGGTTCGGGTTTAATGGACAAGAAAAAGAAAATGAAGTTGCTGGTGATGGAGATTATTTATCATTTACATATAGAATACACGATGCAAGGTTGGGAAGATTTTTAAGTGTTGACCCTCTTTCAAAAGATTATCCTTGGTACTCACCCTATCAATTCGGAGGGGATAACCCAATCAAATCAGTTGATTTAGAAGGGTTGGAAGAATCTGTTAACCTTAATTTTACAGCAATATTTAAACTTGCAGAACCTAAAAAGAAAAGCTCTCAAAATAAACAGCTTTTTTCTTGGTCTGGAGGAATAGGTTTAGGGTACACTAATAGATTTGGCAATGTTCAGCCCGCATTAAATATAGCATGGAATGTTTATAATGGCGGATTAGGAGCAAACTCAAAAGGGGATGCAACAAAATATATGGACCTTGCGATTACACCTTCTATAACTTATGGAAATGGGCGATCAGATACAAGATTAATTGATTTCTTACATCATAATATTCCATCTGGTGTAGCTTCCGACTATAAAAACTCTGTAACAGTAGGGAGCAACTTTATTTTTAATAATAAAGGTAGAAATCAACGAGTAGGTAGTCTTTCTGGAAGAATTGGAGATTTTTCACTACATACATACAATGATTTCTTCCCTTTTATTGGGGATCTTAGAGATAGAGGTCAATCTGGAGGGGGGCAAGTATCATACTTTGCAGCCAATAAGCGTTATTTTTTATTTTATGAAGTATTTACTTCTCAAACCGATGTTACTCAAGAAACTTCTAAAAATGGAATTGCGAAACAAACTCCAATACAAAAGTTATTCAATCAAGGTATTTTTGCAGGCGGTGTTGAATTTTCTTCGGGGTTTCAACAGCAAGGCTTTAATGCGGGCTATACGATAATGGCAGGTAGAATAGGAGGCGGTTTATTAAAAGGACAGAATGGAATACATACAGCAATTAATTTTCATCATATTCCATCAAGTGTTCCAACTAGATTTTTCGTTGGTGGTGGCCGTTCGCAAAATGCAGATTTAAGAAATCTATGGAAAAAATAAAATTTGGAATAAAAGTCCTTTTTTTTAGTGGACTGATATTTTTTGTTTCTGGATGTGAGTTGCTAGTATTATTGAAAGATGGAAAACCTGAAAAGGAGGACTTTCAACTGTATGACCCTAATTTTACTAATATTTCCAATGTCCCAAAATGCAATGGGATATATATACGAGAAGAGCTGTGGGATGGCGAACAATTTTATAGATATTATAAATTTTATGAGAGTGGTCAAGTATTATATGGTAATTTCGAATCTCTTTCAGATTCAATAACTGTTAATTTGAAATATAGTCAAAAAGGTTATTATAAGTTGCTTAAGGATGATTTTCTTAAATTAGAGATGTTTGCTAATGGCTATAGGTTCTACTATTTTTTAGAAGCAGATATAAATGTTTCTTCTGACACAATTATAATTAGAAAGAAAACAAGACATAATGGAGCTAATTTTGAAAGGATGAGCAAGAAATATATCTTTATAGAAAAGGATATAACAAATTTTTATCCAACATGGTAAGGTAGTGGTCAAAACTAGCTGATAAGTTTTTAACTTTCTATTTATTATCTTGTTACGTAGCGAAGTAGATGAAGAATGATAAATTTCAGGGGTGTTCAACACCTCGTGGTCAAAAAATGTTGCTATGTTAATTGGCTGTTTGAAGATATATTTTTGGGGCTAAAAAGTAGTAAAAACTATACAAAAAAGTGTAGGTTTTATAGTGATTTCTGGTAATATATCAAACATGGTGATAAACAAAAAAGAAACAGTAACTTCACGTATTGGCGTTTGGAATGGTAGTGCTTTTGTACCTAACAACCCAGCTACTTATACCATAAACGGCTTACCCACAACTGATGTTTTTGATGAACAAGTGGGCTTTAAAACTTATGAACTAAGCAACCACTTAGGCAATGTATTAGCTACCATTACTGATAGGAAAGTACCAGATATTGATATACCAAACAAACTATACAATTACTACAACCCCCAAATAACCAGCATAACTGATTACTACCCCTTTGGTATGCAAATAGAAGAACGCAGCTGGGTAGCAAGTAGTAGTTATAGGTATGGGTTTAATAGTATGGAACGAGATGATGAGGTTAGCGGCGATGGAAACAGCTTAGATTTTGGAGCACGCATCTATGATAGCAGGTTGGGGAGATGGATGAGTGTTGATCCTCTTCAGAAACAATACAGTTCTGAAAGTCCATATGGTTTTGTTTTAAATACACCTATACAGGCAATGGACCCAGATGGGCGACTAGTCCTTTTTGTTAATGGGTTAAGAGGTGCGCCAAACCCATTTAAAGGTCAAGATTATAATCACTGGCAAGAAATAAGTGGGATATATAGTCGATTAAATCAAAGTAAGAATGCGGGGGTACTCAAGGGTTATTGGAAGAGCAACGCCAATACTTTCGGTAGAAAAGTGGATATAGCGAGGAGTTTTATTGATAGAATTAGTGATGAGAATGCATATTATACAAGTGGCTCTTCAACGTGGAGGTCTCAAGCAAAGGCAGGTTGGTTCAAAAGAAAAATACTTGGCGTGCATAGTAGGTATCATGAAGGTATTACCAAGGCAAATATGATGCACAATATGATTAAGAAAGGTAAAATTAAATTAGCTAAGGATGAAACAATAAAAATAGTTACCCATAGTCAAGGAGGAGCGCATGGAGCTGGAATGGCTGCGAGATTGATTGAGTTAGGTTACACTGTTGAAGTAATTTATAACATAACCCCTCACCAACCTACTGATATTACTAATCCAGATGGCGTAACAGGTGTTCAATATTCTCATCCTAATGATGCCATTTCTTCTAATGCACCAATATGGCTTACGAATGGTTATTCAATTTTTGGAAGCATAAAAGGAATAACGGAATTTGATAGTCGAGATTTAATGGGGGGTGAAGGTCAGCCTCCTTGCGAAGATCCAAATGGCAACAAGTGTGGTCATAATGTTGATGACAATGATTTCATTTTTGATATTAAGCCTGGTGAAAACGGTTACGTTGAGCCAAGAAAAGATAAACCAGTTCAAGAGTCTAATTAAGTAAGTTTTATGAGATATATCTTAATAACATTATTATTATTTCCTTTTAGTGCTTGTGTCGTAGTAAAAAAGCAAAAAAGCAATGATGTGGATTATAAAGATGTGTACTTTAGGCAATACACTTATTTACTTGAGCAAAGTGTTGAGTATGATTTCATTAATAAAAAATTTAAGTATGAGGTACAAGGGTTTATAGATACTGTTTCAGAATATATGCAGGGTCACTTTATTAAGCCCTTTACTATTAACAGTGTAAGAGGTGGTTCAATTTTATTATATCCTTATTTTTTTAATAGTAAACAAGATAGAGTTATTTTAATGATTTTAAATAGAAAAATGACATTAAGCAATAAACCCGTTGAAAAAATTCGATTCGTTTTGGGAAAGAAAGAAAATGATAATTGGATTTTCAGTATAAAGAAAGGCTACGTCAGAAGTTTCAGCTATGAGAACGCTTATCCTTTATTATCAGATACTGATATGTCGTTACGAATATTACGTAACTTCATAGATTGGGGATATATGCCTTTAGATGAAGTGAAAATAAATGACAAGTTTTTTGATAAAGATTGGTAATGCATCAAACGTGGCGATAAATAAAAAGCATGATTAACCACTTAGGCAATGTATTAGCCACCATTACTGATAGGAAAGTACCCAATGTTTCAGGAACTTATTTTACTTACTACAACCCCCAAATAACCACCATTACCGATTATTACCCCTTTGGTATGCAAATAGACGAACGCAGTTGGGTAGCTAACAGCAGCAGTTATAGGTTCGGATTTAATGGGCAGGAAAAAGAAAATGATATTTCTGGAAATGATGGAGATTACTTATCATTTACTTACAGAATACACGATGTGAGACTGGGTAGGTTTTTAAGTGTTGACCCTTTGGCGGCTTCCTACCCTTGGAACAGTACTTATGCCTTTGCAGAAAATAGAGTAATTGATGGGATTGATTTAGAGGGATTGGAATATGTTTCGAAACACCATTACGCTGATGGAACAACGACCAAAACAGAAATATACAAAATGACAGCAAAAGAAGTTAAAAAACTGGGTGGAACAACAGCGGGGGTTCATAATTCTGTCCATTACGGACCATTAGGAAAGGGAGTTGTGCATTACTACTATAATTCTAATGGCAATATAGAAAACACATTATGGGATGTGCGACAAACAGGAGGAACTTCTGACATTGAATATCATGGTTTGTACAGTGGTTCAGGATATGTAACATATGATGGCGGAAGTGAAAGCAAAAATTACGATTTTAGTTTCCAGCCAATTGATTATGCAGATGCAATAGCTAAGCGACACGATCAAGATTATGAGGCAGCAACAGGAACAGGGTATCCGTCTGCTGGTTTTATTGAAGATATAAGAACACTACAAGCTGATAAAGATATGCTTAGAAGAATAGATGAATTGACGAGGTCATCACTAAACCCTCTTAAATCGATTAAGGTAGAAGGTATTGAAACTCCTGTCAGAACTTCGTACTCTTTTGAAAGGGATTTCTCCGTACTAGGACAATCAATAATGATAGATGCGCTTGCAACATACAAACAATGGAAAGTTGATAATAAGTATACAAATAAAGATGTGTTTAAGGATATTGGCGATAAATTCAGGAAAGCACACCCAGTGGCAGCTAAAGTCATAGACCAAATACCAGTACCAGTACCAGCAAAATAAAATTATGAAAGTTTATTTAATAATTTTATTGATTTTAATTTCAGCTTGTAATTTACAGGAGCAAGTACCAGTAATTACAAAAGATTATGTTATAAACCCTAATTGGGACGCAACTGATAATTCGTTTACAATTGTTAAAATGAAATTTAAAGATGGTAAGGATAATATAAACCCGAACAATGCTACCCAATATGAACTTACAAACAATTTAATCATAGATTCGAGTTGCTCATATACCACAAATGTTAAATATAATGGAGAAAGTTATTCTAAGCGTAAGGTGTATTTTAATAAAGATAATGGTTTTATATGGTTGAATAAAAAATATGATGGTTCTATATGGTGGATTAATGAAAATGGTTCAAATAAAAAAGTTTTAGGAGAACTTGAAAGGAATACTTGGTATTTATTAGCTGGTTTATCAAATATTAGAACATTGTATTACGTTAATATAACCACAAACGATAAAGTTCATTATTTTGCAGTAAACGTTTCTAACTTTTAGGTAATGTATCAGGCTTCATGATAAATGAAAAAGAATTAATAGCCTCACGTATTGGTGTTTGGGATGGTAGTACTTTTATACCTAATATTCCTGATACATACACTATTAGTGGTTTACCTACAACTGATGTTTTTGATGAACAAGTGGGCTATAAAACATATGAGTTAAGCAACCACTTAGGCAATGTATTAGCCACTATTACTGATAGGAAAGTACCAGATATTGATATACCAAACAACATATATAATTATTACAACCCCCAAATAACCACCATTACTGATTATTACCCCTTTGGTATGCAAATAGAAGAACGCAGTTGGGTAGCAAGCAGCAGTAGTTATAGGTTTGGGTTTAATGGTATGGAAAAGGATGACGGAATAAAAGGAACTGGTAATAGTTTAGATTTCGGTGCAAGGATATACGATAGTAGACTGGGTAGATGGATGAGTACTGACCCTATGTTTAATACTCAACCCGACTGGTCTCCATATAAAGCATTTTATGATAATCCAAACTATTGGATTGATCCAGATGGAATGACTGAAGATGAACGATTAAAAGCTATGAAGAAAATAAAGTCTTTAATAGGGACTCCATATAGCGCACTCGACTGTTCAGCTTTGGTTAATAAAGCTGCAATGGCAGCAGGAAAGCCCTCTTTAAATACAGAAAATTTAAATGGTGTGGGAAATATTGCCACTAATTCAAGGAAAGTAAATTATAGTGATTTGCGGATTGGCGATTTTGTAACTTTTAAAAGCACGAGAACTAATCACAAAGGACCAAATGGAATGTACGACCATATCGGTATGGTAACAGAAACATCAATTGATAAAGATGGTAATGTAACAGATTTTAAATTTATCCATGCTTCTTCGTCAAAAGGGGCTATCGAAACTTACTTCGACTTAAAAAAAGGCTTATCTTATCTTTGGTTATCAGGAGCATATCAATGGGACACCCCATCACCCGAAGATAATATAACGGCATTTAATAATAGTCCTGCTATGTCTTGGGTTAAGTTTTTAGCCCAAAATAAAGGTGGGGAGAAAAAAATAACTCCTGAAAGGATGCAACTCATGAGAAATGCGTTAGTAGCTGCAAAGGAAATATTTGAGGCTAATTTTGGTGTGGAAAAGACACCTGTCAGTACTCAAAGCCAAGAAACAACGGCTGAACAAACAAAAAAAATGATTTCAACAGTATCTTTAGAAGCAATAAAACCAGATTTGAAAGTAAATACTAGTTTTGAGATTAAGAGACCTGAAATTAGCAAGTAAAACCAGAGCAAACAGCAACCTAAAATTCTTCAATAAGAGTTTTATCCATTGATTTCAGATTAAAATCGGATAATCCACTTTAATTAATATTGTCTTAACTATGAAAATTAAATTTATTTTAATCTTAATACTTTCTTTCTTCTGTATATATGCTGTAAATATTCAACACCAATTTAATGAAGGCAACAGTGTTAATTCTAAGGTGAAAAAGTTTGTGTTTGATATAGATAATACAAACCCAAATGATTTTGGCTATGATATTGATGAAGGTGGTATACTAACAGCAAACAGTATTAGTATTAAAGATTCGTTAGCATACATTTTAGATTTATTTCATAAAAATTTGAAAGTAGTTAATATTTATACTGGAACAAAGAAGATAATGGAAGTGAGCCAATATGTTGACGAAGACTTTTTTCCTAGCGAATGTGTTCTTTTTAATGGATTTATTTACATAATAGATTTAGATGGCACAATCTTAAAACTATCTGAACAAGGCAAGCTAATTTTCCAAAAAAAGATAGATAATTTTTACGGTGATAAATATATACTAAGGATTGGCTCTGACGAGTTTTGCGTTTTTACTGTCAGTATGTGGCATTTGAAAGATAATATCAAAGGCAATTTAGCTATTGTGGAACATTATTCAGTTGACAGAAATGATAGTATTAGAAAAAAAACAGAAAGAAGTAACACTTTCGATTTTGATATATATTATGACCTACGTGATATTAAAGGTAAGAGTTATACTCTATCAGATAGTTGTAGATTTAATGCAATAGGCAAAAAAATATATTTAGAAGAATGTAGCCTATCCTCAAGAATTGATTTTAATGACAAAAATATTGCTGTTCTTTTTAAAAAGAGCAACAAATTTAAACTTAATATCTATGATTGGTAGTGGTCAAAAATAGTTGGTGGAAGTACAATCAAAAAAGTACACTACATTTGGGTACACGTGAATAAAGAATTGCAACATAAAAAACACGAACTAAGCAACCACTTAGGCAATGTATTAGCCACCATTACTGATAGGAAAGTACCAGATATTGATATATCTACAAGCACCTACAATTACTATAACCCCCAAATAACCAGCATAACTGATTACTACCCCTTTGGTATGCAAATAGAAGAACGCAGTTGGGTAGCAAGCAGCAGTTATAGGTTCGGGTTTAATGGGCAAGAGAAAGAAAACGATATTTCTGGAGAAGGGAATCACCTAATTTTTAGTTATAGAATACATGACGCAAGGTTAGGAAGATTCTTATCAGTTGACCCTCTATTTGGGGAGTATTCTTGGAACAGTACATACGCATTTGCTGAAAATGATGTTATTAGAGCGATAGATTTGGAAGGTGCTGAAAAGTTTATTGCAACTGAAAAAGCCCTTGATGATGGTTTAGTAAGAGTTGTCTTAACTTTAGTATCTGATGAATCCATTAAACAACAGTCTGAAGCTGGAATACCACTCGTGTCATTTGATAATGGTGTTACTTTTACAGCAAATTTTAAATATAACGCAATACATAAGCTTTTAAGTGTATCATATTTTGAAAATGGAGTATTGTTTTCAACCATCAATGATAAGAAAACGATGATTTCTGGACATAATCCAACAAATGTAAGTGGCTATAAAGCAGCTAGTGAACACGGAAAGCAATTTGGAGAAGGAACACCTCCTCCAATGTATTTTATCTCACCAGTTGTTAAAGTATCTGAAAGTACCAAAGTTGTAACTGATGTCGTTCATGCTGACTTTGATGGTTTTGAGTTTGGAGAGGCCACTACTGCTCAAGACGCCGTAATATATTCATCTGCAAATGCAAATGGGAAAGCTATTTTTACTTACTGGTTTGGTTCTGCTAGTTTCCCGAATCAAATTTGGGATATAACAATTTCAGATAAGGTAACTGGAGAAATCTTACATAAATTAACCAATGTGAATACAGGAGGTGCTGTAATAACTGAAGACTTGTCTTCAATACTTAAAGTGGGGGCGCATACTATTAAAGTTAGTGTTGCTCCATCGGCAGGATCTAAAGTTCCAACTGGTGGCACAGGTGCTGCAACTTCAACAGACTATACCTTTGATTTAGCAATTACAACAGAACAAATTGAAACAACTGACTAGATTATAAAAATGAAATATTTAAGTACTTTAATATTAATAGCATTAACAAATATTGGATTTTCACAAATCTTAAATATTAATCATTATGTATATAAAGATTCTATAGGGAAAAGAGGGATACAAATTAAAAATATAACTACTGAAAATGGTACTTGGTATAGATTCCTAATCCATAATAAAATAGGGTTCACATTTATGAAAATCGACACCAATAGATACTTAGTTAAAGAAAGTAAGTATAGGTATAAAAATGGAATTGGTTTCATTGTTCTTTACTCAGCACATCAATATATTGTAATGGGTAATGTTTTAATTAAACATGGTAAATATCAATCTTTTGATAAAGATTCCATTCTAAGTAGCAAAGGAAAATACTATTATGGTAAAATGGATGGTGAATTTAGAGAATATAATAATAATAATAAACTGGTAGTTATTACTAATTACAAAGAAGGTAGAAAAAATGGTCAATTTATCAGTTTTTTTGAAAATGGAAGAAAAAAAGAAAGGGGAACTTATAAAAGTAGTTTAAAAATTAAAAAGTGGGAGAAGTGGTATGAAAATGGCAATTTATTTTCTTGTGGGAAATATAATGGTGAATATTATATAGATAGTACAATTAGGTATTCTGAAAATTATGAAGAAAACTATGTTTGGGGTCATAAAGGACCAAAGATTGTATTCAAGAAAAAGGGTAAATGGATTTATTTTTCCAAAAATGGGAAAAAAATCAAGACTGAATATTATCATCAAGATGGAAAAATAATAAAAGCAATACTTTTTGGCAATGTAGCAGAAGAGAGTAGAGTAAAAGATTAAGTAGTGAATTAGGTAGTGGTCAAAACTGGTAGTGGTCAAAACTAGCTGATAAGTTTTTAACTTTCTATTTACTATCTTGTTACGCAGCGAAGTAGATGAGGAATGATAAATTTCAGGGGTGTTCAACACCTCTTGGGGCAACAAAAGTGTCTTACAAACGCTTCTATTGAGTTCATTTTAACCTAGTGGTCAAAAATTGTTGCTTTTTTGTAATACATTGATTTTCAAAACATAATATGTTATTTGTGAGGAATTTCCTTAAAAATGGATATACATAAGCAACCAAAAGTTTAGAGAAAGGGTAGTGGTCAAAAATAGTTGGCGGAATTATAATCAAAAAAGTACAGTACCTTTGGATAAACGTGAATAAAGGATTGCAACATAAAACCTATGAACTAAGCAACCACTTAGGCAATGTATTAGCTACCATAACCGATAGGAAAGTACCCAATGTTTCAGGAACTTCATTTACTTACTACAACCCACAAATAACTACAATCACTGATTACTATCCCTTTGGTATGCAAATAGAAGAACGCAGTTGGGTAGCAAGTAGCAGTAGTTATAGGTTCGGTTTTAACGGTCAAGAAAAAGAAAATGATATTTCAGGAAATGATGGAGATTACTTATCATTTACTTACAGAATACACGATGTGAGACTGGGTAGGTTTTTAAGTGTTGACCCTTTGGCGGCTTCCTACCCTTGGAACAGTACTTATGCCTTTGCAGAAAATAGAGTAATTGATGGGATAGATTTAGAAGGAGATGGTCAACTTATGGCACAGGGGGCACTATCCCGCCAAGAACTTTCCATGGAGACATTTAATAAACTAGGTAAAGCTAGTAGTAAACTTCTCATTGGAGGAATAGTGCATGAGATAGAAGAAGGATTTC
>CAZOZL010000023.1:14623-16468 GCA_964584305.1 uncultured Burkholderiales bacterium | reverse complement strand
GTATTTTTCTTTTATTTTCTGGGGTGTACAGTAAGGTTTTACCTTGCCAGCCTCTGGTTTTACAATCCTATACACCAAATTATCTTTTAATAATTCGGGATAGGTATATTCTTTAGGTATTTTGCTATGAAACACACTATTGCGTATCTCTCTTAAACTTACCCCTTCACATTTTTCATTTTCATTATTTGATGGCTTTGCTGCTTCTACTTTTTTAATATCGGTACAGTCATTACCAATATTTCCATTATCTATCACTTGCTTAAAAGATAGCCTTTCCATGCCTCCTTTCTTCCTTACCTCCTCATTAGCCAGTTCTGTAAACCTTTCGTCGCCCAGTTTTTTCTTAATATCGTCAACTTGCTTTTGCTCCCAATATAACAAACCCTCTGCTATTGCCATAGCGTTTTTATATATCAGTTTATAGTCGTTCATCAAATCTGTATAGTCTATTGTTTGCCCGTCGTTTATATTATAAAGCCTTACAAAGTAAGCCACCATTAGCTCTATGGTTCTTAAATTTTCTGAGAACAAAAAATCATCCAATCTGTGGCAGGCAATTTCAACGCTAAACTCTCTTTTACTATCCCCGCTACCTAGCTCAACAGGAATTTTAATTTTGCTATTCCTAATATTATACACGCTGTTTATCTGTACATTATGCTTTATAAAAGTTTGACTTGCAGAGCTATAATATCTCTTAGCCAACTCAAATAAAATAATATCTTCGGTAAGCATTTTATCCATTTTGCCTATCAGTCCTTTTTTTACCCTTTGTCCTTGTTGTTTTAGTGCCAAGTACCCATCAATATCGTAATGGGTTTTCATCAAACCATCTGTCCATTTATCAGGAAAATGCGGTTTCCCCTCCTTACTTTCTTTACCAAAAACTTTTTTAGCAAGCCCTAAGTTGAAATTTTTGGTTTCATCAGGGTATAGTATATATAGCACCTGCATAGGGTGTAATACATAGGGTATATTGGTATTGGCTTGCCCTTCAAACTTTTTGTATTTTATGTTAAACTTACGCCCTTTCATTTCCCAATTCTCATCTACCTCTTTTATTTTTTGTACATTATTATGCCATGCTCCCAGCTTGTTAATGCCTAATATTAATACTTCATTAAGCAGTTTGTTGAGTGATTTTTTTTCGTTTAGCAGTTCACAAATATGGCGAGGCATTCTGCTAAAAATATCTGATTTTTCATTTAGTAATGGTTTTAATAATTGCACCTCCATTGAGTAGTGGTAGGTACTCATTAGGTTATACTCGTTTCTACGAAGAAATTTTTTAGTACCATCCTTGTACTTCCACTCATATAGTTTGTATACCTCCATAATCATTTCATTTTTCTCGCTGCGTTTTGCTTCGAGTTTGTTTTGTTTCATCAGTTCCAAAACGCCTTTGTACTCTTTCAGTCGCAACTCAATTCGCTTGGCAAGTTTTTCCCTAAAACTTTCAAGGGTTTCGTAGGGGGTATTTTCTTGCGTTTTCAAGTGCCTTGGTCGGTATCTATCGCTTGCCCATCTTTCATCTTTTTCATCATCTTTAGCATCAATAAAATAGGTCTTTACTTTATCCAAAACTTCATCAAACTTGCTGTCTTTTTTCTTTTTATCTAAATGCGCTAATATTAAGATTTTTAAAACTTTAGGGTTTATTACAAATAGTTTTTCTTCAAATTTTACAACTGCTTGCATTAATTTATCCAACCCTATGCTATGGTTGTTTAAAACCGTATTACTATAAGTGCGTTTTTTTATGTTAACGTATTTTTCTGTCTTTGGGTCATACTCATTACTATATGTTACTTGCTGCCACTCCCACTCTGGCATTATATTGTG
>CAZOZL010000023.1:0-14523 GCA_964584305.1 uncultured Burkholderiales bacterium | reverse complement strand
CATATCTTGCCTTGATATAAAAAAACTTAAAAAGAAAATGCGCCCGTATTGGGTAAGGTAATAATTGCCATTTGGCGTATCAATTATCTTAAGTTTTTTTTGCCGAATGGTTTCATTAAAGTCTACAAACTCATGGTTTTTTGTTTGGTATTGTGTATTCTTGGCTTCTTCATACTTATCACTAACAAATTTACGAAGCTGGTCATTTAAAATAAGTGCCTTATTATGATGATAGTAATGCGAGTGGAAATTCCGAATATTGTGCAGTACTCTAATCAAACCTTTTATTATTTCTATATCATTATCAGTAAGAGGAACTCCCGATTTGTTTTTTGCATCGTCAAACCCTTTCCATATATAATTTTTTAATTTGGCGTAGGTTTTTTCGCTTAATGCGTCTAAATTTCCAATTTCGAATTCCTTTATAGCAGGTTCTGAATCTTCTATAATCTTACTTGTTTTTATCCACGCAATATTATAGTACGTGGCAAAACTTGCTTTTTTCGCTCCTGTAAAAAAATCAAACTCTGTACCCTTTTTCCCTCTCTTGCTACGGTTATTCATAGATTTAGATAGTTTAAATTATTAGTAATTAGAATAGCATTACAATATAAATAAAATAAGGATAATTATATTACCTTTATTTTAGAATATTCAAAGTATTTATCAACATAAAGATAGATAAAATACTGACTACCTACATATTAGCAAATAATTTTTTTATTAATTAAACACTGTTGACATAGGGTTGTCATATCACTGCCTTTAGTTTGCAGTACAAAATTTATTAAACCCATGAAAATAGAAACAATTAACCCTATGCACGTGCTTTATTTTAGCGCAGAAACCAAAATAAACGACCTTGCACAATATGTAGGCGTAATAGGTGAACGCTTGAAAAAAGATGCTGCCACCCAAAACTTAAGCATCACTGGCAACCAATGTTGGATGTACTACGACTACAAAGGCAACCCCGAGCAGCTATTTACTTTAGAAATTGCCTTCCCTATTGAAACATTGCCCGACAACTATACAGGTGAGTTTGCAGTCAAAACCCTTGCTGCTTTTAAATGTGTTACCACAATTCATAAAGGACACTGGTTGCAAATACCCGATACCTATGGCAAACTAATGAGCTATATGCAAGAAAACAATATTGTACCTACTACCAATAGCCGTGAAATCTATACCGTTGTTGACATGGAGAATACCGAAAATAGTATCACCCAAATACAATTAGGTATTAATTAAATCCCTCTGCCCTTATGAAAATTTTTAAACTCACGAGTATTGCCGTATTATTTTTATTAGCAACTTTGCTGCTAAACTCGTTTCAAAACAAACAAGAAGTCCCAAAAAAAGAACAAAGAAAAATGAAGGTATTTTCAGGTATTATAACTGATAAATTAAAAGAGAGCAAAGAGTTTTATAGCAAAGTGCTAAACTTTAAAGTAACCTTTGAAAACGATTTTTTTTTATTAATGGAAAACACAAATGGCGAAGGTCGGTTTAGTTTTTTATTGCCTAATCATCCCTCGCAACAGCCTATATTTCAACCTGCCTTTAGTGGTAAGGGGGCATACATTACCATTGAGGTAGAAGATGCTGATGCTGAATATAAACGCATTAAAGGTTTGGATATACCCTATAGAGATTGAATTGCGTGATGAGGTGTGGGGCGACCGCCACTTTGCTATTGTTGACCCAAATGGCGTAGGCATTGATATTGTGAAATATACCCCACCTGCTGAAAGTGAGTAAACACTCACTCTATCATTTTTTTTAAAACAAACAGCTATACTAATTACAATTTATAGCTCCCAAAATCACGAAGGGCAAAGGGTTTAAACCCTTTGCCCTTCGTGATTTTAAAATAATTAGGATTTTGAAATCCTATAACACTATCATTATTTACTTATTTGTACTTTTTCCCAAATCATTTCATTACCACTTTTTGCAAATAGCATATAAAAACCATTGGCTATATTTTGAGTATTTACCTCAATACCTGTGGCAGTTCTTGTGTGGTTTACGGTTAGTTCTTTTCCTTCCATTGAAAACAGTTTCACATAATCAACACCGTAATTAGGCATATTCACTATTACTTTATCCGTTGCAGGATTAGGATATACTGTAATGATATTTGCAGCCACCTCTTTTACACCCACTGTGCCACCGCCGCCACCTGCTTTTCTTTCATAGCGATAGCGTATTGAGTTGGCAACAAAATTACCTGCAAGCTCAATACCCGCTACTTCAAGCACAGGTACTTTATCGTTTTTTGTTAGCCATTTATACTCAACACGAGTTGAGGGGAAACCAAATGAAACAGGAAATGGTTGTGAAACAGAAATAGAATCAACTTGCGTAATAACCGACTTTACCCGAATACAATCATAGGTTTTATAAGGTGTAGTTATTTTTCCCCAGCCATCAACGGTATTTTCTCTACTGCCACTCTGCCTGTAACTACCAATAGTAGGTATTTGCACTGCTATTTTAAAGGTAGAATTATCTTTATCATTATACTTTAAGGGGAATTGGTATATCTCATCCTTATTAGAATAAAAACCAGCCAGCGGTATCTTATTAAACCTAAAGCCCATGCCTTCTACTGTAAATTTTGAATTAGTGGTTTTATAAAAATTGAAAACATTAGTTAGTGCAAACTGCCCAAAGCCTATATTATCGGCTACTAAATTGCCGAAAGTATTAAAAAAGAAAAAAGCATAGGGCGTTTGAAATGATGATACATACTCTAAAAGCTCATCACCATTTGGTGTAAGGTTACTAAAGTTCCAAGTTGTATTAGCACCCGTTCTGCTTACATTTATATTTGCACCAAGAGGTTGAACTGTTGCAAATCTAAAGGTATCCCTCGCAGCGGGCATATCGTTTCTTGAGATAGTAATTTGTGCTGAAGCCGAAAAAGCTATACAGCTAATTATTAGGCAGGTTACAAAATTTTTCATACGCAGTATAAAACAAAAGTAGAGTATTTTACTTTGGTTTCTATTTTTTGACGTGCTATTAGGCAAAAAAGGTTGGGATATTACACAATACTTTTCTAAACATTATAAAAAGAAGTTAAGCAATGTATGTTTCCTTATACCCTCACCCCGTTTTGTGGTGAGGGTACAGTTTCCACAAAATTCCTCTCCTATAATGAAAAGGGATTAAAGCAAGCCACACCCTCCTTTGCAGCGCACAGGCTACCGCAGGAGAGAAACAGCCGCACGGGCTTACCACTAATACAGTGGCGTGTTTACACTATTTCCCATTTAATAAAATGATACTGCATCCCTGCCGTTCAGGTGTTTTTTTGTAGCAGGTTGAAACCTGCCACAATTTAATAACCGTAACAAAAATTTTATGTATAGAATGGGCATGAATGCCTATTCTGTCTTTCAAAATTATATAATAAAAATACTATTTTGGGGCTTTCCTGTACAAGTATATACCCAGTATAAGAAATACTGTATTGGGTATCCAAACGGCTATCAGCGGGTCTAATCCGCCTGAAGTGGCAAAGGTATTGCCAAAGTGGCTAAACATCATAAACGAACCGCCCACTAATACGCCCAAACCTATGTGAATTCCCGCACCTCCCCTCACCTTTCGCGAAGCAATAACAAAGGCTATGAAGGTTAATATTATCCCAGCAAAAGGAAATGCAATGCGCCGATATTTTTCAATCAGATAGAAGTCTACATTGGTTGCGCCACTATCTTTTTCATCAATTATTACCTCATTTAACTCTTTTTGGTTTAAAACACCCACCTCATCATTTCGCCGAAAAATGTGTTGCGGATTAAAGTTGATGGTAATATCCATTTGATCGCCTTTTTTTATACTCTCCTCATCATTTTCTAAAAATTCACGTATAAAATAGTTTTCCAATGCCCACGTTTGGGTCTCTTTGTTCCAATATATTTTTTCGGCATATAATTTCGATTTCATTTCCAAATCGTTGTACCGCTCAAGGGTCATGTGGTAACCAAAGCTATCTTTATTATTAAAGGTTTGTAGGTATAGTATTTGGTCTTTTCGTATTTGCCTATGAATATTGTGCTTCCAGTTATTATCGCTTTTTCGCCCTTTTAGTACTCGGTCTTGAAACTCTACCCGTCGCTTATCTGTTTCAGGAATTACCCAAGAGTTTAGCAACCATGTCCCAAAACCCAAAATAACCGCCCCAACTATAAAGGGACGCATCAACCTTTGATAACTAACACCACTGGCTAAAATTGATATAATCTCTGAATCATTAGCTAATTTAGAGGTAATTAATAATACCGCCAAAAAGGTGAAAAGTGGGCTAAATAGGTTGTAGAAATAGGGAATAAAGTAGATATAGTAGTCAGTTACTATACTACCAAAACTTACTTTACTACTAATAAAATCATCAATTTTTTCTGATGTATCTATCACAATAGACACCAATATTGCCAAGCCTAATGCGAAGAAAAAGGTGGTGAAATACTTTTTAAGTATGTACTTATCTATTGTGGTAAGCATTTATAGCTTTAGTTAAAATTTATAATCTCCTTTGCAATTTAGGTACCATTTGTTGTTTCCACTCAAAAAAAACGCCTTGGCTAATTTTTTCTCTGGCTTGTTCCATTAGCCATAAGTAGAAACTAAGGTTATGCAAACTCGCTATTATAGAACCTAACATTTCTGATGCTTTTACCAAATGCCGTAAATACGCTTTCGAATAGTCGGGGGTTAGTAAGCTATCTATTGCACTAAAATCATTCTCCCATTTTTTGTTTTTAATATTAATTGTTCCTTCGGCGGTAAACAACATTCCGTTGCGTGCATTGCGGGTGGGCATTACACAGTCAAACATATCAATACCCAAGGCAATACATTCTAATAGGTTTGCTGGTGTACCCACCCCCATAAGGTAGCGTGGCTTATCCTTAGGCAAAATACCGCAAACCAATTCTGTCATTTCATACATCATTTCGGCAGGCTCGCCTACTGATAAGCCTCCAATTGCATTACCATCACTACCCATTGATGCAATATATTCTGCCGATTGTTTTCGCAAATCTTTATATACACTGCCTTGTACTATGGGAAAAAGCGATTGTTCGTACCCATAAACAGGCTCGGTAGTTTTAAAATAATCTACACAGCGTTTTAACCATCTGTGTGTAAGGTGCATTGAGTTTTCAGCATAATCGTACTTGCAAGGATAAGGAGTACACTCATCAAACGCCATTATTATATCAGCACCAATAATGCGTTGTATATCCATCACCTTTTCAGGGCTAAACAAGTGCTTGCTACCATCAATATGCGATTTAAACCACGCCCCTTCTTCGGTTAGTTTTCTTTTTTCGGATAATGAAAATACTTGAAATCCTCCACTATCAGTTAGCATGGGTTTATCCCATCCTATAAATTTATGCAAACCGCCCGCTTGTTTTATTATATCAGTACCTGGTCGCAGGTATAAATGGTAAGTGTTTCCCAATATTATTTGGGCTTTTATACGGGTTTTTAATTCTTCTTGCTTTATGGCTTTTACAGAACCTACTGTACCCACAGGCATAAAAATAGGCGTTTGTATAGTACCGTGTGCAGTTTCTATTTCACCAAGCCGTGCGCTGCTGTTTTTATCTTCAGCTGTAAGGGTAAATTTCATGGGCGAGCAAAGGTAAAAGATTATTCGAAGTGGAAAGAAAAGTTTATAATTCGGCTCCAAAAACCATCAAAGGCTTCGGTATATACAAAACCATCTTTTACTAATACATTGTGCAAGCCATTCGTAATTTTTACTTCGGGCGATAGCTTAAAGTAAGGAAAATAAATATCAAACCCAAAACCCAACTCGTAACTAAAAGAGTGTGGCACAATGGCTACAACAGGGTCGGAAATGCTTCTATTAGCATCAATATTAGAGCCCAAATCATAGCTATATTTTCCGCCTGCAATAACATAAAACCCATAGTTGGTAAAACGCCTTGTACGGTATTTTAACAGTATTGGAACTTCTAAATACACCGACTCTATTTTAACCGCTCGGTTAAACTTGCTATTGGTAAATGTGTATGCAATATTTCTTTGCCCCAAAGCCAAAGAAGGCAATACCCTAAAGTTGAAATGTTTGTTTATTTTATAGTCTATAATACCGCCTAATACAAAACCAGGGAATGTTCTTACCGCCGTATTCTGTAAAGTATCAATATTTAAAAACTGATTGGACATACGTACTTTAAAATCGTTTGAGGTTAACGCTAAAGTAAAACCAAACCGAACTTTCTTTCTATTCCAGTAATTGGGCATATTTTTTTGCTGGGCACATAAAGTACTGCCCAGTAACGCCAATATTACTACTGCTATAAATTTTATCGTATGCCTGAATATATAGTGCAAATTCCAAACGTTAATGGTTTCTGTTCTACCGCACTAAATCCTTTTTGCTGCATAATATTACAAAACTCATCCCCTTCTGGAAATGCCTTTACAGATTCGGGCAAATAAGTATATGCACTTTGGTCTTTAGAAATTAACTTGCCCCACATGGGTAAGATATTATTAAAGTAGAAATTGTACAGATTTTTAACAGGAAATTTTTTGGGTCGAGAAAATTCAAGAACTACCAATTTACCATTGGGTTTTAGCACCCTGTGTATTTCAGCTATTCCTTTCTCAATGTTTTCAAAGTTCCTTACACCAAAAGAAACGACAACACCTTCAAAACTATTGTCTGCAAACTCTAAATTCTCGCTATCGCCC
This sequence comes from uncultured Burkholderiales bacterium, assembly GCA_964584305.1. Lineage (GTDB taxonomy): Bacteria > Bacteroidota > Bacteroidia > UBA8524 > UBA8524 > SB11. The sequence goes on along the minus strand of CAZOZL010000023.1, from coordinate 7,773 downwards.
TTCACAAATTGTATTGTATTCTCCAACCCTCGTTTTTTTGCTTTTTGGCGTGCAAACTTCAACATCCCTTCTGATAAGTCAAGCCCTACAAGGGTTTCGGGATTAATATGTTTGTTTACAGCAAAGGCTACATCGCCTGTGCCAGTAGCAATGTCAAGCACACTTTTGGGGTTTATTGTGCTTAAAATATGTATTGCTTTTTTTCTCCATACAGTATCAATACCTAAGGATAAAAAATGATTCAAAAAATCGTAGCGATGGGCTATGTTGTCAAACATACGCTCCACCTGCTGTTTTTTGCCCATCTCTGATTGCTTGTATGGGGTAACGGTATCTAAATTTTTTTTCAAAATATTCTTTCCGCTACATTAATTTAATCACCGCTAAAGCTATTATAACGCAGCATTTTATTTAGGTTTGCAAAGGTAGCAAAATAGCTGCCATTTTCAGCATGGATATAAAAAGCGCAAAGTTTATTAGTAGTTATACTGCATTAGAAAAATTACCACAAAATGGCTTGCCCGAGTTAGCCTTTATTGGGCGGTCTAATGTAGGAAAATCATCACTAATAAATATGTTGTGCGCGCAGCAAAAATTAGCGAAAACATCATCCACCCCTGGGAAAACCCAAACCATTAACCATTTTTTGATTGATGCTACTTGGTACTTAGTAGATTTACCTGGTTACGGTTATGCCAAAGTATCAAAAAAATTACGAAATAACTGGGGCGAGATGATTAGGCAATATTTAAAAAAACGTGAAACTTTATACTGTGTTTTTGTTTTGATAGATAGCCGTGTATCGCCTCAAAAAATAGATATTGAATTTATTAATTGGCTGGGCGAAAACGATATACCCTTCAGCATTGTGTTTACAAAAGCTGATAAACTTAAAACCAATGAATTGGATACCAATGTTATTGCTTTTAAAAACGAACTACTAAAATTTTGGGAAGAATTACCCCCCATATTTATATCATCAGCAGAAAAGAAAACAGGCAAAGATGCCCTGCTTGCCTACTTTGCCGAGATTGTAGAGATAGTGTAACTACTTCCTTATTATTGTTTCGCCTAAAAATCCTTAAATTGCTTGCTTAATCACACTTAGATGAAACTTATTTTACCCAAGCAATACAGTATTTTAGTAGTGCTACTATTTGTTATACCTATATCGTTATTCTCACAATTCAATAGAAATAGAACGGTTAGAGTTTCGGCAACAATTAATGAGGCAACACCATCTATAACGTTAAATTTTCAAAAATTTACTGATGCCACACGCCTACGAATTTTTAAAAAGAAAAAAGAGGCTAAAAGCTGGGGTGTTGTATATGCTACTCTCTCTATAAATGATAGCAGCTATACTGATACTGATATAAAAATTGGCGAAGCAAATGAATATCTTATTTTAAAAGAAGGTGGGGCAACCGCCGCCATTGGCTATATATTTTCAGGTATAAACTATACCCCCGATGATTTGCACGGTGCAATAGCCTTGGTAATAGATAATACCTACGAAACGGCTTTGGCTACTGAGTTGAAACAATTAGAACAAGACCTAATAGGCGAAGGTTGGCAAACAGTGCGTGTAGTAGTAGATAGAGCAGAAAGCGTAGTGGCAGTGAAAGCCAAAATAAAGGCAGTACCTAATATAAAAGCCGTGTTTTTGTTTGGAAACGTTCCCGTACCTTATTCGGGTAATATAGTGCCTGATGGACATACCAATAACCACTTTGGGGCGTGGCCTTGCGATGGTTATTACGGCGATATTGATGGGGAATGGTTTGATGTATCTACTTTTAGTACTGCTACCAATAGAGATGCTAACAAAAATGTGCCTGGTGATGGAAAATTTGACGCAAATAAGTTTAACAGTGATGTTGATTTACAAATAGGCAGGGTAGATTTGCAAAACTTAGCCGCTTTTAGTGATAACGACACTGAACTATTGCGCTATTACCTACAAAAAAATCATGCGTATAGACAGGGCATGTTATCAGCACCTAGAACATCTATTATTGATGATAATTTCCTGAATTTTACTATCGGCTCATCAAACTGGAGAAACCTTTGCCCACAAATAGGTGAAGAAAATATACTATATAACACCAACGGAGGTTTTGACTACCGTACAGAATTACGAAAAGATTGGAAACTTTGGAGTGGAGGCACGGGTTCAGGCAGCTACAACTCATGCGCTAATGTAATACGCACTACCCAGTTTGCCAGCGATAGTATAAAAACTATTTTCACCTCATTGGCAGGTAGCTATTTTGGCGATTGGGATAGCCCTAATAATCTTTTACGAGCCGCCTTAGCATCAAAGCCCAGTATTTTGTGTAGTTTTTGGGGCGGCATACCCAACTGGGTACTGCACCACATGGCATTAGGCGAAAATATTGGGTATGGAACACGCCTCACCCAAAACGAAAACGGTAGCTTGTACGAAGGCAATTTTAACGGTTCGCAACGTAGCATACATATAGCACTTATGGGCGACCCTACTTTGCGTATGCACACTGCTTTGCCAGTGGGTAGCGTAACCACAACAGAAAAAGCGACCAAGCGAGTGGAAGTAAAATGGACAATATCGCCCGATAGCGATATTGCAGGCTACCATATTTATAGAGCCACCAATATGTATGGTGTTTGGGGTAGAGTAACCCAAGATATAGTAACAGGAACAAGCTATGTAGATACCGACCCTTTTCAAGGAAATAATGTGTACATGGTGAGAGCAGTAAAAAAAGAGACCTCCCCTTCTGGCACATACTTTAACTTTAGCCAAGGGGTGTTTGATAGCTTATCGGTTAGTTTTCCTACCAGTATAAATTGGGCGGAGAAAACCTTGCGTGTAAATGCGTATCCCAACCCCACTATCACAACATTAACCATTAAATTAAGTGCTTTTGCTACGGATAGATTGCAGGGCGAAATAAGCAATATTTTAGGGCAAACTCTTAGCACTTTCAGCATTACCCAACAAAATAAAACATTGGATGTGAAACAACTGCCTGCGGGTATATATTTTATTAAAATACAAGGCAATGGCTATACAGGAACAACTAAGTTTGTGAAAAAATAGTTTATTTTAATTAAAACATAGCGATAGGATTTGAACCCCCTTAGCGTTAGGTAAACAGCCCTTTTAGGGCGGCGGTAAATAGTGTTTTATTGGTATTAAAAATTGCTTTTGGATGTTTTAATATCAAGCGTATCCAAGTTCTACCCAACTGTTTGTCTAAAAATTTAGCCGAATACTGTTTTTTGCTTTTGTTGGCTTTTAGAATTAAGGTAAATAGTTTTCCTATTACTTTATAATCTACTTTTTTTAATAGGTTGGCACTAACAAAGTGTAAATTATTTGCCTCGTTTTCTGTTACTTCTATGCCCAAATTTTTTAGTTGTCGCTTTCTTATCGAATAAATTATTTCGTTAGAGCGTTTTACTACATCGGCTGATTTTGCTGCAATATCAATTCTATAATCCATTAATACTTTTGGAATATTGGCAAACCTAACCTTTGCAATAGCTCGTACCCATAAATCGTAATCTTGTATTTTTTTTAATTGCTCATTATACTGCAAGTTGTATTTTTGCAATTCGCTTTTACGCAGTATTACTGATGGATGCGCAATAGCTGAATTAAGCAATAGTTTGCATTTTATTTCTTCGTGCGTAGTGGGTGTTTTCCATATTCCACTCCAGTCGCCTGTGAGGTTTACCCAACTGCCTGCAACGGTAATTTTAGGGTTAGCATCCATAAACCTTACCTGAGTTTCAAACCTGTTTAAATAGCATACATCATCAGTATCCATCCTAATAATATATTTGCCTTTGCATACTGCCAAACCTTTGTTTAGCGAGGCTGCCAAGCCTAAGTTATCACTATTATCAATAATTTTTATTCGAGGGTCTTTATAGCTTTCAATAATCTCAATGCTCTTATCGGGTGTAGCGTCATTAATAATAATCCACTCAAAATCAGTAAAGGTTTGCCCCAATACACTCTCAATAGCAGGGCGAATTAACGCTGCACTTTTATATACTGATGTAAGAACACTTACTTTAGGCTTACTCATTACTAAAACTATGTTTCTCTACCCAAATAGCAAGGGTAAGCAATATCCACGTATGGTAATTGTTTTTGTTGAAATAGCTGGCACAAGCATTATAATCTAAAATAGAGTACATTTTATTGTTTTTGTTAAACAAATATTCTTGCTTCAGTTGTTGCACAGCGGGCAATTGTAACCACTGGTTTACAGGTGCGCCAAAGCCTTGCTTACTTCGTTTACGGATATTTTTAGTCCACAGCTGCCCCATTGCCTCACGCAAAATTATTTTATCGTTGGTGCTGCTTACTTTGAGATTATAAGGCAAAGAAATAGCATATTGGGCAAAGTCAACATCTAAAAAGGGCGCACGCAGTTCTACACTGTTTGCCATTGCTGCCCTATCAGTTTTCACCAATATATCACCAGGCATATAGTCTTCAATATCAGCCAGCATACCATCGTCGGGGGTATTATTGGGGGTAAATGAAAAGTTGGGTTTGATGGGTTTATCACCTAATCCTAAACCAAAAATCTCACTATCACTAAAATAAGTGTTATGCTGTGTATGGGCTTGTTGTAAGTTACTATAAAGGGTGTTTCGCGTAGCCGCAGTATATTTTGTGGCATTTAATCCTAAGCCAAATTTGTTGGATACTTTAAGGGCAAAAGTGAGCATTGGGATAATTGATTTAGGTGTTTTATTACCCTTCATCATTTCCAATAAAATTTTGTACGAGCCATATCCGCCTACCATCTCATCGCCTGCATCACCCGTAAGTATAACTGTTAGATGTTCTTTTGCCAATTTTGAAATTAGATAAGTAGGTATGTTTGATGAGTCGGCAAAAGGTTCATCGTAAATATGCTGCATTTGCAATAGTAAGTCTGCAATATCGGTTTGTTTTTGTTGTATTTCTATATGGTCTGTATTGTATTTCTTAGCTATTTCACGGGCAAATGGTAACTCATTAATACTATCACCAAAACCAAAAGATATAGTTTTTATTCCTTCTTTATATTTTGAGGCAAGGGCTACAATGGTACTTGAGTCTAACCCTCCGCTTAAAAAAGCACCCACAGGTACATCAGCTACTAATTGTTTCTTTATAGCTTCATCCAACAATTCTGTAAACTGAACTGTGGCATCAGCAAGAGAAACAGTTTGCTGTATGGCTGGCAATTTCCAATACCGCTCCACTTTAATTTCTTTGGTATCAAGTGAAAACTCTAAGTGATGTGCCGCAGGTAATGTGAAAACATTTTTATAGATAGTTTTTTGTGGATGAATGTATAGGTGTTTTAAATAATGTGCTAAACTGTTTTTATCCAACACAGGTTCTACCAATCCTGATGCTATTATGGCTTTAATTTCTGAGGCATAAATAAATTCACCGCCTTTGCCTATGGCATAATAAAAAGGCTTTTCGCCAAAGCGGTCTCTTGCACAAAACAGTGTTTTCTTAGTATCATCCCAAATAGAAAAAGCAAACATACCCGGCAGGTTTCTCATCATTGCTTTGCCTTGTTGCTCATACATGGCTATCAATAATTCAGTATCACAAACCGACTGATAGTTGTACTGCAACTTCTCCATTAGCTTTTGATAACCGTATATTTCTCCGTTAAAAACAATACCAATAGTTTTTTGGTGATTAAACATAGGTTGTTTCCCCCCTTCAAGGTCAACAATGCTTAAGCGTCTATGTCCTAAAACACAGTTTTCAAACTCATAATGCCCTTCGCCATCAGGTCCTCTATGGGCAATAGCATCGGTCATCTTTTTAACGGTACTAAGATGATTAGAATTTTGTGGAAATACTATGCCTGCTACTCCGCACATAGTTTATCGTATTCCGTTTATTACAGGTCCCCACCAGTCAGAAACTTCAATTTGTTCAAACTTATTGTTTTTAAACCATGTAAATACTTCGTGCGATGTATGCCCCGATTGGTAACTTGGCGTGATACTATCAAAAGTATCTAATATGCTCCACTTAAAATCTTTTAAAAGAAAAAAGGGAAAAAAACTGTTTACCAAAGTCCTTGTCCAAGGAAACAATCCAAACGGATATAAAAATATATTAACGAAATAAGTATATATCAATGGTGGATATTGACCAAATACAGGCCATAAAAACTTAAATACCCTGCGCCAAAATTTAACGGCAGGCAAATCATAGTATCCACCTTGCCCATATACGGCACAGGCAGTCCAACCGCCTTTTTTTACAGAAGCAGCTATCTCGCCAAAACCTTTTTTAGGGTCGGGCGTGTGGTGCAAAACACCAATAGTAAAAGCTCCGTCAAAAGCACCTTTCTTAAAAGGGGGTTGCAAAATATCTCCTTGTACTATAAGCACATCAGGGTCGTCTTTAAAAATTTTATGGGCAGCATCAACAGCACTACTATAATCTAAACCCACTACTCTTGCTCCTTTCATTCTGCCTATTTCAACAAATCTTCCTGGTCCGCATCCATACTCAATAATAGTTTGCTCTGTTAGGTCAACGCCTTTTTTGTTGGTTATTTTATCCCACATATCAAGGGTATATCCTTCATATTTACGCCCTTTGTTCTCACTTTCAAACTGTACCTTACTCCATTTATTCCATTGCCAGCCAAATGATTTTGCGTAGTTCTGGCTTGCATCATATCCCGCAAAACGAGGAACACCTCGTACAATGGGGTACGTGTTTGAAGGAGAAATAAGTTCGCCCTGAAGTACAAAGCCATTTTCTTCTTTCTCAATTTTCAGTTCAAAAGGTTCTTGCGTTTTTGGGTCGCAAAGAATATCTAAATAGGATGGGTGCATTTGCCAATAATACTATATAAACTTACAAAAGTACAAGATTAAAGGGATTATACTTTTACCCAACTTGTGGGGATAATATCAGAAGCATTGTGTTGCTTGTCGGCAAACCACTCTTTGGGGGCTATAACTGTCTTATTTTTATTGACATTTAACCATGCCCCCCACCAGCTAAAACTACTATTAGCAATAATATTGTGTTGACAATTACTCATTAGCCGCATATCCTCAAAACTATTCGCACCACTATTGTGGGTTATTACTGTAAAAGGATGGTGTATTGATAAATTTTGTTGCACCCACTCAGGCTCGTCAGAAAATAAAAAGAAATGTGGGCTTTCTACTTTACTACTTATTAGGTCTATTGTTCTCTCATAATACTCTAAACTACAAACACCATGAGTTTTTTGTGTTTCACTATTGCTTACATAATCTCCTCGCCTAATGTGTAGTGAGACTGCATTTACTGATTGTATTTCATTTAAAAGCACTTTGTTTTCTGCGTTCGGCTGCGTTTTAAAAGTAAAACCTTGTCTAATCTCATTCTCAAAATCTTTAAAATATTTTTCTGATTGAAATACACCTTCTACATAGGTGTTATCTGTTATATCAAAAAAATCAGGATGCAAATGGACGTGTTTTTCTTTAAAAGTATTGAAACCAGAATATACCTTATCTGCCTTCAAATATTTTTTTACCCAATGAAAAGAGGGTTGTATAAACTTCTCTTCAATAGTAAAATGATGCAACTCGTATTGGCGAATATTCTTTTTTCTAAAAGGGGTGGTAAGAAAATGGGTTTTATCAAGAGTTAAATCCACTCCCAGCCTCAATGCCTGCGCCTTAGCCGCCGCATATTGAAACATTTGGTTTCCCAAACCACCCGTAAGTTGTGAAATAAGCATT
>CAZOZL010000022.1:0-17539 GCA_964584305.1 uncultured Burkholderiales bacterium | reverse complement strand
CCCGTCCAGACCGCTTTTAATTTAAGAGTTTAGAGATTTATTTCTTTAAGCTCTTTTTTTATTTGTGCATTGTAGTAAGTAAAAGAAGTTCCTGAAACATTGGATACTTTCTTATCAGTAATGGTGGCTAATACATTGCCTAAGTGGTTAATCATGTTTTTTTATTTAACACCACGTTTGATATATTACCCATTACCAAAACCTCCTGTATCAGTTCCCTAATTTTTTGTTCATTTTCTTCACCAATACTCACAGTACCGTCCATTAAGCAATTATTTTTAAAATACTTGGAATCGGTACCAATACAAATACTAAACGCCATTTCTCCTCTTTCTGAAAAATGATATAAGGCAATTCTATATCCTATAATTGAAAAACCGTCAGTATCAACTTCATGTTTTTTAAGTCTTTTCTTTAATTGATACTCTATGTTTCCTTTTGCTATATCAAAAGGCTTGGAAAGTGCATCTTTTTGGGATTTTCCCAATAAAAACCACAATTTAAAAACATCATCTATAGGCTCTAATTGTTTAAGAAAACTATATATTTTCTCAACGGAAATTATAATATTCTCTTTTTTAGGACCCCAATACTCTCTTATATCCATATCTCTCTAATTTGTTTTAGGAACATACATTAACTCAATACCATCAATTCCTTCTTTCTCAAATACAGCTTTTGTTGCATTTAAAACATTTTTATTTTCTGTCCATCCTCATCTTTGATACATTACCTATATTACCGTTTTTGACCACTACCGATAAACCCTTAATATTTTTATTTCTATTCGTTCATTCTCAAGTAGTCGCCTCGTACTTTTGCTATTATAAAGACTGTCTTTACATTCGTAAATTGGGTTTTGACTACCGTGTCCTTTTGTGAACATTTTATGGCTGCTGATACCTCTATTTTTTAATTCTTGTTTAATATTTTCAGCTCTTCTCTCGGAAAGCAATACATTATATTCTTCGTTATCAATTAAACAAGTTATATAAGCACCAATTTCAACTATAATATTTTTCTTATTCTGTAAAAAGGAAAACAAGCTATCCATATGATATTTGTTTTTTTGATTGTCAATATATCCTGTGAATATTTATAATTTATAATTTTTCGTTGACCAACATTAAACAGGGAATCATTATATTCAAAAAATTTATTATTTAGCCTTGATTGTTCTGGGATTTTTATTTTACGAGTACAACTTGAGAAGTAGCATAATGCAAACACTATAAATAAAAAGATGTTGAGACTAATTTTCTTGCTTTTTGTTAAATTTTTTAATGCTTTCATTAGTTTTATCAATCCTTTTTTTGAGTTTCTGCATTAACTATTTTTGACCACTATCCTACCAAGGAACCATTAAGATAGTAACTCCAGCCTCATTACATGAGGCTTTACTTTCATCTTTACAAGATTTAGGGCTTATTAAAAATATATAGTTCTTTAAAAAACTATAAGAGGTATCCATTCTACTAAATAGACTTTCTATAATAGTATTTGAAGATGATGTAAGTTCCAAAGAGTTACTTTTAAAGGAAATCAATGTTGAGTTATCTACAGCAACATAATTGTTTTTTTGAGGATTTAATTTCAATGTCGAAATCTTACTTTTTGACGTTTTACATCCATAGAAGATGGTTGAAAATATAGTTGTGAAAATAAAGAGCTGCTTCATATTATTTAATACTTACTTTAGATTTCTTTTCTACAACTGTATCCGCAACCTTTTTAGGTGCTTCTATTGTAGAGTCAGCGTAGTCTTTGGCAACTCTTCCTCCATTGAACCCGAACCTATAACTACTGCTTGCTACCCAACTGCGTTCTTCTATTTTCATATATCCTCATCTTTGATACATTACCTGACTTCTAAATCCACAAAATCAAATGAAATAGTCCAATCAGGTTCACTAAGACCTTGCAAAAAAATTAATTCAATTTTACAATTATTTGATTTTTGATTCAAATCATAGCCATAAAGTTCTAATCCTAAGTAATTTAATTCTTTCTTTTGAGGAATATTCAAATTACCAATTTTACTAAAGATAAACTTTTTTTCTTCATATGTGTCTATCTTTTCGCTAAACAGTTCTAACACAAAAGTTAAAAAATCACCCTCAAAATTAATATCTATAGCCTGTATGGGGACATCATGTAAATCATACATGGCAAGTTTATTTTTTATGTCTATATAATTCATATAAAATATTATGCTAATGTTGGTTCTTTTTTTTCAAACATATCTTGATAGTCTTGGTACATTTTATAATCCCTTTTCCATTTTAATTTTCTATTCTCCTTACCCAAAGGTACTGTACTTTTTTTAGTGTATCTACTACCTTACAGAAAAAGCAATAGCTTTTGACACTATCCTTTTCTTCTGATTGGTGATAAGAAAACACCCTTTAACTTAATGACATTTTAGAATAATAAAATACTATATGTCTGAAAATAAGTAGTTTGTAAGTCAGTCAGTTATTTTTGACCACTACCCATTTTATAGCAAACCCACATACTATAAAACAATTATTAAACTAATTTTCCAACCTTATCAAAGTACGGTCGACTAATGATAAAATCAGAACCATAAAATTATGAAAAGTAAAATTACAATTTTTGGTAAGTTATTATCAGTTAGTTTAATAACTATACTAAGCCTGTTATTCTCACAACAGGTAAATGCGCAAAACAAGGTTTGTAACGCAAAATTTAATATTAAAACAAAAGGGACTAAAGTAGCCTTTAAAAGCCTAACTAAGGCACGTTTAAAAAGTGTTACTTATAAATGGGACTTTGGCAACCGCCACACCAGCAACCGCCCCCACCCAGAATTTGACTTTAAAAAGGCAGGCACTTATAAGGTATGCCTAACCATTGCCAGCAGAGATGGAAAATGCAAGCAAACAATTTGCAAACGTGTGGTAGTAAAAATTGACCCTTGTGCAAGGTTACAAGCAAAATTTCGCCACAAAGTTGATGGAAGAAATGCTGCATTTGCAAGTATTAACAAAAGCAAACACCTTAGCTATCAATGGACAATAAACGGACGTAAAGTTTCAAAACAAAAGGCATTTAGATTTAAGTTTAAAAAAGAAGGGAAGTACAACGTTTGCCTATTAATTAAAACAAGAGATGGGAAATGCCACAGTCGTATTTGCAAAGTAATTACGGTAAGAAAACCAGACCCCTGCAAACGCCTAAAAGTTGATTTTGCTGCCCGCCAAAAAGGAACTAAGGCAGTGTTTTATAGTAGGGTAAGCAGCAAAAAAGCACATTACCAATGGACGGTGAACGGTCGCAAAGCGTCAAACAAAGAAAATATACGTATAAACTTTAAAAAAGGAGGTAAATACAATGTTTGCCTAATAGTAAAAGTACGAGGTACTAAATGTGTAAAACGTATTTGCAAGGTGATAGTAGTGAAACGCCACAACCCTTGCCGTATTGTAGCTAAATTTAAGCACAGAGTTAATGGGCATACTGTGGTTTTACATGGCACCAGCAAAGGTAGAAACCTTAAATACCAGTGGACTATTGACGGGAAAAAAGTAAGCAACCGCAAGCACCATACTGCCAAGCTAAGAGTGGGTAAGCACCGTGTATGCCTCACCATTGGCAACGGAAAATGTAGAAAAACATACTGTACTGTAATTGTGATAGATAAACGCCACAATAGAGGGACTAACTTGGAAGCAGATAATACTGTTATTGAAAACACCTCAACAAAACCAGCAGAGGTTACTGCTCAAAATAATATCCCAAAAATTGAAATGAGCATCTATCCTAATCCAGCACAAGAGGTATTGAACCTAAAAGTTGAAGGGGTGGAGCAAGTCCGCATAATTATCAGTAATTTTAGTGGTAATGTCTTTTACAATTCTGCTGTATTAAGTATTAATAGCAACCATATACAACAAATACAAATAAGCCACCTGCCACAAGGTTACTATATAGCCAAAGTAGTTAGTGCTGATGGCAAGACAACAAGCGAATTAAAATTTTACAAACAATAAGGTTTCATATCTTATATAGTTTGTGTGTGTAAAGCTCCCGAATTTTCGGGAGCTTTTTTTTGTTTCAGTTTTGCTATTTACAGCAACAAATAGTTGGGGGTAATTTTTCGGTGGTACGGTGCACTGCGTGTACTTTTTCACTCCATAGCAGAGCAAGATTTTTTTGTTTAAAATAGAGTAAAGAAAGGTTTTATAGTTGTAAACCCGTCCGTTATGTGTGGATATTCTTTTCTATATCAAGTGTAAACGATGTCTATTTTTTCTGATGAACAGAATATAGTGTTAAGAACCTTTTGGCAATATGGGTAATAAATCCGTGCTTATTTAGTTATTTTGAAGTAGCTAAAATGTTAGGGTATTCATGCGAAATTTTACATTTCTAATTCTGCTTTTGTTTTTTTCTTTATCGCTTTCAGCGAAGCACAATAATTTTGAGCAAAGAGAATACAGTGTGCGTACTCATGTAGTTAAGCCTAAAGAAACGTTATATAAAATTTCTCGCCAGCATGGTGTTTCTATTTCATCCATTCGCAGTGCAAACAATATAAAAGGCAATATTATATCGGCAGGTGCAAGGCTAAAGATTAATATCCCGAAGGAGAACGATATTTTTCAGATACATATAGTACGGGTAGATGAGGATGTTACCCTAATTTCTGACAAATATTTATTGCCCGTTGATATACTTACTAAGTATAATGAGTTGGACGATAACGTAATTTTCCCAGGGCAGCGTATTTTTATTAAAATAGATAAAATTAATACAAAATATACTTACGAGGGCGAGGAAGATATGCCACTTACTGATGCAGAGATAGGAACTCCCAATAATGAATTTAATGTTTCATCACAGGGAAATAGCAGTACCCCTGCTGTGCCAGCCCAGCAAGAAAATGCTGTTGCAGCATCAGCCAACAGTAGTACACCCATTTATAAGCTAAATACTTTACCCCCGCCAGTTATTAGACTAAAAGATAGCGTAAACACAAGCAAAAAAGCCTTTACTATTGAAGGCTATTTGGATGCGTATTATGCACAATTTAGTGATAAAGAAAAGCAAGGAGAATTTGCAGAGTATGCAATGAGCTCGCCCAAGCACAACCAAGTAGGTATTAATACCATACAATTGGCGGCGGTATATAGGGATACTGGTTTGCGGGGCAACTTTACAATGCAGTATGGTGATGTGGTAGATACTGTTTACCCTACTGATTTAAAGTATATGCAACAAGCCAATGTGGGTTTTAAATTGTTTAGCAACTTGTGGTTGGATGTAGGTTTTTTTAACTCGCCAATTAGTGTTGAAAGTTTTAGTAATAGAAACAATTTTAATAGTATAAATAGCTATACTCGCTATTTTGAACCTGTTTTAATGAGTGGGGCAAAGCTAAGTTGGGAAGCAAAAAGTATTAAATTTTCGGTGTTTGGGGCTGATAGAAGTTTTATGATTGGGAATATAGTTAATACCCAGCCTTCTTTCGGTGCTAACCTAAAAATATATGCTGGAAAACATTGGTTGTTGGGTGCAAACGGTATGCATATTAAAATGAATACAGGCAGAGCGCGCACCTATATTAACACCTTTATTGCAAGCAACAGGAAACATATAGATATTTTGGTTACGGCAAACTATATACAAGAGCTTAACCAGCGTACAGTAAGTGGTGTACTGAATGTTCGCTATAAGGTAAGCAAACGGTTTGCCTTTTTTGCAAAAGGAGAATATTTTGAAGATTTATTAGGCGTGGTTTCACCTATAATGCAAAATGGAGAAGGCAAGAAACAAGGTTTAAAAACCATGACCTATGGGGGAGGGGTAGAGTTTAAAGCCCGTTCTAATCATTATTTACGGTTAGAAGTGAGAAATTCTCAGTTGGATAATTCGTTTAACATACTGCCCGATTATTTTAATGGAGGTAATATGACCAACCAGCGCATGGAGTTTGCTATAACTACGGGTATTTGGTTTGGTAAATAGTAGGAGTGGTCGAAATACTTTCTTTATGCTGAATTACATTGCAATAGGATTAAAATCCTATTTTGTTGCGATTACAGTATAAAAAGAAAGCGGCTAAAGTCGGTTAGGATTATTTACTTTCGCTAAAACGTAAAAAGTTTTAGATTTTTTTAAATCACAATTTTTCTTGTGTTCGTGGGGCTTTTATACTGTTGTATCCATGTATTTTCATATTTGAGTAAAATTTTTAGACTAAAAAGTATTTTTCTTTAGAAAAAAAGTATAATTTCACACTCTCAAGTTTTTGTGATATTATCGTATTAACATCACAAAATACAATGAGTAGCGAGACCTTTACAATTAATACTATGGCCGAAATGGCTTCTCGAAACGAAAAACCCGAAGTTTTATTTTGGGTAGGATGTGCGGGAAGTTTTGACGAGCGAGCGCAAAAGGTAACAAAAGCCTTTGCGAAAATTTTGCATCACACTGGGATAAAGTTTGCAATACTGGGACAAGAGGAAACCTGTACAGGCGACCCTGCTAAACGAGCTGGCAACGAGTTTTTGTTCCAAATGCAGGCTATGGCAAATGTAGCAACATTAGATGCCTACGGAGTGAAAAAAATAGTAACGGCTTGCCCACACTGTTTTAACACTCTAAAAAATGAGTATCCCACACTCGGTGGCAACTACGATGTGGTACACCACACAACGTTTTTACAGGGTTTGATGGAGGAAGGGAAATTAACCGTAGAAGGAGGCGAGTTTAAAGGGAAGCGAATTACCTACCATGATAGCTGCTACCTGGGCAGAGCAAATGGTATTTATGAAGCCCCACGCAAGGTGTTAGAGAAATTGGATGCTGAATTGGTGGAGATGAAACGTTGCAAAACTAATGGTTTGTGCTGCGGTGCAGGGGGTGCGCAAATGTTTAAAGAAGCTGAGAAAGGGAACAAAGAGGTGAATATTGAGCGTACAGAGGAGGCTCTGGAAACCGAAGCACCCATTATAGCAGCGGCTTGCCCTTTTTGCATGACAATGATGCAAGACGGGGTAAAAAATGCCGAAAAAGAAAAAGAAGTACAAGTATTGGATATAGCCGAGTTAATAGCTACGGCAAAAGATTTATAACTTAAACCATAGTGCCTTTAGTAGCGCAAGTATGGTGAGTGAACACTTAAAGATACAGGTGAACTAAAGGACGATATATATGGGAAACTCAATGAAAACACTGGTGATTTTACTTTTTATTTTTACTGGGGCGTGCAAAAAAGAGCATGATAAAATTACTACGCCTCAAAACCCGCAAAATACGCAACAACAAAAAGAAGAGCAGGTTGACCCTGAAGGGCAACCCTCAAATGTGATAGCCCAAAAGGTGGAAACACCTATTAAAGAAGATCCCCCAAAAGATCAAAATTCTTTAGAAGGTTTCACAAAATATACCATTGCAAAAGGTAGCCAAACCAGCGCACAAAGTAGTTTCAAATCTGTTTCGGTAGATAGTATGGTATTTAAAGTATTGTTTGATAGTACTGCCATATACACTACCCAACTAAGAGAAAACCAAGGAGATATTAATAAACTATTTGGTTTTAGTGACTGTAGCAGCTTTCAGCATACTAATAGCGCACGTGTGGGCTGGCGTTTCCATAAAAAAGGGTTAGAACTTTTTGCTTATACCTATGCAAAAGGCACACGAAGTTTTATCTCTATGGGAAGCATAGAAATAAATAAAAAATATACCTGCACCATTGTTGCCAAAAAAGGGCAATATGTTTTTTACTTAAATAATAATACACCTATTACTATGGCGAGGGGTTGTAGTAGTGGATTACAGTTTAGGCTATTCCCCTATTTTGGAGGGAATGAAAAAGCACCTCAAAATATAAATATTTGGGTTAAAAATATTAGATAAATAAGGTAGGCAATATCATAAAAATAGATAAATGCTTTTTTATATATGTCAAATTTTTAAAATTTGACATATATCGCGCCCAACTTGCACTGTAATCTTAAAAGAAACTGACTTCAGTCAGTTAGAACTATTCCATCAGAAAAATATATATTAAGGTGAGTTTGATACAATTCGTTAATATATTAGTCTTGTTAGTGATTGTGGCAGAAAAATGAACATTATTTGCGGGAAAGGATATTTTATAAAAATGTGTCTGCCAATTTTTCCGTTTTGGCTACTTGGATTTTTTTTTGTTGCTTGCTACACAAATAACTTTAAATAGATTTTTAATATGGACTTTGGTAAAGAATTTCGCAAATACGCAACAAAACATAAAGGAATAAACAGTATGGCTACCGACAAGTATATCAGCTCTGTTGAGGATATGACACGTACGGTTATAGAAGAACGCCCTGTAAACTTTAGAGAAATTGATGTATTTTCTCGCCTAATGGCAGACAGAATTGTATTTT
Source organism: uncultured Burkholderiales bacterium (assembly GCA_964584305.1). Taxonomy (GTDB): domain Bacteria; phylum Bacteroidota; class Bacteroidia; order UBA8524; family UBA8524; genus SB11. Next base: position 9,137 of record CAZOZL010000022.1, on the reverse strand, counting down.
TGGGTACACCCATTGATGATTATATCTCAAACATAATTATTGCTCAATTCCTGTTTTTAGAATCGATGGATGCGAAACGAGACATCCAAATGTATGTGAATAGCCCAGGTGGTTCAGTATATGCAGGCTTAGGTATTTATGATACTATGCAGTTTATAAAACCTGATGTAGCCACTATTTGCACAGGTATGGCCGCAAGTATGGGTGCTATACTATTGTGTGCAGGTGCAGCAGGCAAACGTAGTGCATTGGAGCATAGCCGTGTAATGATACACCAACCTATGGGTGGGGCACAAGGGCAAGAAAGTGATATTGAAATTACTGCCCGTGAAATTAAGAAACTAAAAAAAGAGTTATACGATATTATAGCGGCACATAGCGGGCAAGATTATAAAAAAGTAGAAAAAGATGCTGACCGTGATTACTGGATGAAAGCCGATGAAGCTAAAAAATACGGTATGATTGACGAAGTTTTAACTCGTAAACGGTAAGAGTATTTAATATACCGTGAGTTTGATTATGCCTTTTTTGATTTCACCTATTTTCTGATAAGCCACTTAATCCGCTCGTTCGGGTAAATTTGACATATATAGTACTCCAAAACTCACCTTATTTTAAGGTGAGTAAAAACTTAGTGCTTCCGCTATTATAGCCCCTTATATAGCCTTTTTTCAGTAGCAGGGTCTGTTTTTCAGTATCGGGTGTTAACTCGTTTTTTAGTGCTGCTGCAATTTGCTTATGGGTAAAGCGTTTGTTATCCGTTGGTGCAATCCAAAACTCGATGGAAGGCATTAATTCTGTTTTTTTAAAGCCCAGTTTTAAATAGCTTTTCCCTGTCCACCAATCACGGTTGGCGTAGGTCATAATATCATCGGGTTGTGCATCATTAATAAATGCTTTTAGCAGTTTACTTAGTCCGCCTGTTATAGTAGTATCAATTTTGCTTGCATAGCGTATCATTTCGTGTGAGCGATACGCTTCTCCATCACGCACAAATTTTCTTGGTGCGCTAAAGGATGCAACACCCACCAATTCTTCCGTTTTTTTATGAAATAAGCCATATTTATACCGTGCTAAAGTTGCCCCACCTAAATGGTGCTGGCTTAAAAACAATTGGGCTTGTGATTGGGTAATGCGCTGGGCAATAGTATTGCGGGCAAAAACGGTTGTCGATTTTTTGGCTAATGATGAAAGTTGTGATAAAATAATTGGTTTTTGTGTTAGCCAACAGTCTTCCCAAATATGTATGGGCTGTGCACCTTGCTTTTCGGCGTGGTTTGCCCACTCATAAAAAAAAGTACTTTGAAGGGAATTTAAAAAAGAGGGGTTTAGTGAAATAATATGAAAGGCAATATTTTCTTGCGGAAGAAATAAAGTTTTGAAAGGGGAGGGCATGAGTAGCGGCGAATTTTCTATAATAACTGCACCAGCAAACAGTTGCTTTATATGTGCGCTAATGTGTTGGAAGTAATTGCTACCCATTGGGTGCAAATATAAACGCAAACAGCCGCATATGCGGCTGTTTGCTAACTATAATGCCTTGCCTATAAAGGTAAGGGCTTTTGGGTAGATATAGTTTCTAATTATGGAAACAATAAAATACTACAGCAAGAGTATAATAAATAGAGGGGAGTTAAAACTATAAAGTAAATACTGACAAATTGCTGACTAACTATTGACATTAGTATGACAAAACAAATGATAATATGTAACTTACCATATGAATTGGATTGAAAAAAACAATAAGCTATGTAAAACCTTTGAATTTGCTGATTTTACCGAAGCAATGGCTTGGATGGCAAAGGCAGCACTTTCCATTGAAGAACTAAACCACCACCCCGAATGGTGTAATGTATATAACAAAGTTACGGTGTATTTAACCACCCACGATGTGGGAAACACAGTTACCTATAAAGATAAAGCATTAGCAGATATACTGGATGGTATTTAAACTAACTTATACTAAACCCGTAGTGCATTATAAACTTTGCAAACAACTGAATACCAGAGTATTTATTGTTGACTGTTAAATTAAAAAAGACAGAATAGGCATGAATGCCTATTTTATACATAAAATTTTTGCTAAGGGTATGAATTGCAGCAGGTTGAAGCCTGCTGCAAGAAAATGTGTGAACGGCACGGGTGAGCCTTTTGTGCCAGTATGTGTAGCGTGCTGTTTCCTATAAGAATAAGATTAAAATCTTATTCTGCTACCATTATTAGTACAAAGACGGACTTTAGTGTCCGCCTTTGTACTGTAATTCTTATAAACGGTAGGTTTCAATTTATCGCTATGTTTACTTAATGGTTTTTTTTGCTTCGTTCCAAATGGCATCCATTTCACCCAAGGTCATGTCTTTCATGTTTTTGCCCTTTGTTTTGGCTTGTTGCTCTATATACTCAAAGCGTTTTTTAAATTTTTTATTGGTAAGTTCCAAAGCATCATCGGGGTTAATGCCTTCAAACCTTGCATAGTTTACCAGTGCAAACAACAAATCACCAAATTCTCCCGTAGCTTCATCCGTATTCACTACTTCTTTATACTCAGCAAGTTCTTCTTCTACCTTTGCCCACACTTGTTGTTTGGTCTCCCAATCAAAGCCCACTTGTGCCGCCTTTTCTTGCATTCTTAGTGCTTTTATTAGTGATGGCATTGAATTGGGAACACCTGCTAATAATGATTTTTCGCCATTGCTTTCCTTTTGTTTAATTTGTTCCCAATTTTGCTTCACCTCCTCCACGCTATTTACCTTTGTATCACTATAAATATGTGGATGTCTGTTTATTAGTTTTTCGCACAGTTGGTCTATTACGGCTGTAATGTCAAAAGCACCTTTCTCTTCTCCAATTTTTGCATAAAAAACGATATGCAGTAAAACATCGCCCAGTTCTTTTTTAATTTCCTCAAAATCGTTGTTTAGTATAGCGTCGGATAGTTCGTAGGTTTCTTCAATGGTTAAGTGCCGCAGTGTTTCTATGGTTTGTTTCTTATCCCATGGGCATTGCTCTCGCAACTCGTTCATTATGGTTAAAAGTCTTTCAAAGGCTACCAGTCGTTCATCGTTCATGTAGCAAAAGTGCAAAAAATAGGGGATGATTTATAAAGTAGATATAAACAAAAAACCTCTTATCGAGGCTTTATTTAGTGTGTTTTATCTAATAATATTATTTTTGTTTAAGGCGGCAAAAAAGGCTTCTTTATAGTTTTTGCCTATGGGTATTTTTTGTCCATTTACTTCAACCGCCGAGCCTACTAACGACATTATCTTATCCAATGCAACTATATAAGAGCGGTGTACTCGTTTAAAAGAGGTATCAGGCAGTTTATCTTCCATTTTTTTCATGGTTTGCAGTGTAATATGCCTTTTTTCGTGGGTATGTATTTTTACATAATCTGCCAGTGCTTCTATATAAATGATGTCTGCATAAAATACTTTTTGTAGTTTATGATCTGATTTGATAAAAATGTAATTGTCTTCTTTTAAATGATGATATTTTTTTAATTTTAGTAATTCTTCAACTTTTCTAACCGCTTTTAAAAAACGGTCTTCCGAGAATGGTTTTAATAAATAATCTATGGCATTAAGCTCAAACCCTTCAATAGCATAATCTTGATAAGCGGTAGTAAAAATAACCATTGGAGGGTCTTTTAACGAGCGTAAAAAGTCAATCCCAGTAATTTCAGGCATTTGTATATCTAAAAAAAGAAGGTCAATAGTGTTGCCCTTCATTTTTTCTAACGCTTCTATCGCATTGTTGCAAATACCAGCAAGCTCGAGTTGAGAGGTTTGTTTAATGTAACCGTGAATAACTTCTTGCGCCAAAGGCTCGTCATCAATAATCAAACAACTGATTTTCATGCGGGTGAATTAAAATTGGTAGAAAACTTACAAATACTATGTTATAATAATAACGCAAAAAATTTAGAAAAGTATGTAAAAGTTAAAATTTCTTTTAAACTATAGTAAGTTCTAATTCTATTTTATAAATGTGGTTAGTATCACTAATTAGTAGTTTGTGCTTTGCAGGATATAAAATTTTCAGTCTTTTTTTAACATTTACAATTCCAATACCGCCAACTTTATCTGCCTCATAGTTGGTAGTTTCTGGTTTAATATTGTTGCTTATTTCAGCGTGCAATATTCCTTCTTCAACAGTTAGTATAATGGAGACCCAACCGCCAGTAGTTAACTTATTTAGCCCATGTTTAAAGCAATTTTCTACAAAGGGCATTAGCAGCATAGGCTCTATTAAATACTCATCACTATCGGTTTTTGTTTCAAAAACTATTTTACCCCTACTACCCAAGCGTATGCGCTCAAGTTCTAAATAATTATTGAGGTAGGCAATTTCTTTATCAATAGTTACTTTTTTCTCGCCTGCTTCATAAAGCAAGTAGCGTAACATTTCTGATAGCTTTAATATGGTTTGCGGCGCATCGTCTGATTTTTTAAGCGTTAAAGCGTATATGCTATTTAAACTATTGAAAAGAAAGTGCGGGTTTATTTGCGATTTAAGAAATTTAAGTTCTGTTTCTGATGTTATGCGCTGCAACTCCGATTTTTCTTTATCTTTTTGATACCACTGTATAGAAAGGCGAAGTACCATAGTTAACCCAACAGCATAAGAAGTTTGAAAACTATTAAAGATGAAGAAATTTATATCCCAAATTTTTGATGTGCTATTAGGGTCTAATAAGTAAACAAAAAAGGCAAGCGGAAAACAAATTAGCGTGATGGATAAAAGTATGCTAACTATATACGATAGGTATTTTTTGTTTTGTAATAATAACGGTACTAATACATATAGATTAAAATATGAAACCAAAGCGTGCAGTATAACCACAATAATAGTATTGCGTATTTGTGCAATATTGGTAATACTACCCGTAACCAGTAGCCAAAATAAAGCATACAAAAACCAAAACAGAATATGGTCTATTTTATACTTTAGTAACTTTTGTGAAAACATTGAGGCGGTGGTAATTTAATTTACCAATATACGTATTAGAATATGAGGAAGATGTTTACCTTTTGCTAACGTCGCGTAAATAATCAACAAGTGAAAAACTCCAGTCCAGCATTTGCCAGCCTGTGTACATTTTTGCAATCAAGTCTTTTTTTCCCTCACCATTAGTAGTTGATGTGTTTTTTAATACACTATGGGTGAACGCAAACGCACCAATATTAGCCATAAGAAGCAACATTATAATATTGCGACGAAGAACAAATTTTATGGCTGCTTTAGTAAAAGTCATAACAATTATATGCTGCAAATATACATATAATCTTTTTAAGGTATATATGTAGATTTGATAAACAAGCCCATATAATAGACGAACGACGCTATTTTACTGGCATTTATTTTGCTACATTTGTGGTATGAAGACGATACTTTTGGCACTTGCGGTTTTGGGCATTGGGTTTGCTCTTTTTGCTATCCGTTTGTTTTTTATTAAAGATGCTGAGGTAAGGGGTGGCTGCGCATCAAAAAACCCGCTGTTGCTTGAAGATGGTATTACTTGCACGGTTTGCGGAAAAGATGTGAACGAAGAGTGTGATAATCCAATTGCAAAATAGCCTTGCAGTTGTTGCCGTGTAATATAAAACAAAGTAAGTATTTGAAAAATGCCGTAACTGCATTTTTCTTTCTATTTCCATTGGTTCTTTTCTCTCAAAATTTTTATGCCTATCGAGACACATTTGGTTATTTATATACCTATAATGAGGGATATATACGCAAAATGGGCGACCAACCAGTAGCCAAATACGGTTTTGGAACTAATGATGCCGTGTTTGTAAATGCCATTGATGAGTTTAAAATCACTTTTGGTACTGGTAGCCAGATTTTAGCTGAATTACCTCCAAAAAGATGGACTTTTTCACGCAATATGCTCACGTTTGAGCAAAACAGAAGTTTATATGTGTATTGGAATAAACGGCTAAAACGGCTTAGTTTTTTTAATGGCTCATACTCTACTCAAGATAGTTTAGTTACTTTTTATGACCGTACAAACGCTTTTAAGATATTTTATAATGACATTATATATAATATAAACCGCATACCCGTACGCAACTACTTAGCAAGGCGCAATATTGTTGCTTATAATACCAATGCCTATATATTTAAAGTATTTTTAAGAGGCAAGGTGCGTACTTTAGAAAAATATGAGATAATGGACTATCAGGTAGGGCTAAACACTGTTGCCTACTTAGACCAAACGGGACGATTAAAAGTGTATAACTCAAGCAAGGTGTACGACTTGGCAGAAGGCACCCCCAATTTTTATAAAGTAGCTGATGATATAGTGGTGTTTCATACCCTGAACGATGATTTTAAAGTGTTTTATAAGGACAGCACCTACCTGTTAGAAACATTTTTGCCCAAACAACACTGGATTGATAATGGATTGGTATATTATGCTGATGAAAACAACAGGCTTAAAGTTTTTGACAGAGGAAAGTTAAGTTTTGTTTCTTTTTTTATGCCAAAAAACATAAAAGTATTTAACCATACTTTATGCTTTTTGGACCAATACAATCACCTTTACAGGTACGAAAATGGAGAGGTGAAAAATATTTCGAATGAGGTGATAACAAGATATGTTATGAATGGCGATTTAATAATATATCACGCCCAAGTAAATAATATTGTTTTTGTACCCAAAGGCAAAAAACCGTATAGGGCAAGGTATAACTGGCAGCGTTTTTAAAAATATCTCTTCCATTTGCCACTTTCGGCAATGTGCTTCAGTACTGCATTCCGCTTTATTAAAAAATTTCTCATATAGGATTTCAAAACCAACACATCAAAAAAAGCTCCCAATATACCTAATGGCGAGGTGTATGTAAATTTATCTTTCATTAATGTTATATACTCATCTTTCTTTTCAAAAGTATGTATGTGCTGCATACTTTTAAAAGCACCTTTAACCATCTTATCTTTAAAATAATTAGGGAATTCCATTTCAGTAATTTTGACAGTAAGTTGTTGCTTTATCCCAAAATGCTTTGCCTCCCACGTAACAGTTTCACCTTCTTCTATAAGTCCACTTGTTTTGCCTGCAATAGCTTTCTCATGGGTTTGATTTGTTGAGTGTTGGTGGGCATCAATACTTCGGGCAAGATTAAAGCAAACCTCTATGGGAGCATTGATAATAGTTGTAAGTTGTAGTACGGGCATAATTAGTGCTTTTTATTTAATGCGTTTTAGCACATTTACTTCAAACTTCTTTTTATCAATTTTGTGGTGGCAAAAACTCTTTTAGTGAGGGTTCAGGGTTTTATTTCAGTAATTTTGACAGTACTAAAAAGTACTATTAAGAATTGAAGAAAACAGTTTTCTTTTTTGCATTTTACTTAGTGGGTTTAAAAATTAAGGCCTCTTCATAGTTTTCTTTTTTAATAACGGCTGATTTATAAAACTCTTCAATTAATTTTTTAGGGTTACCATCTTCAAAATCTAATATACCATCTTCGTGTAGAAATAACACTAATGAGCCATCCTCCCAAAATTCAAAATAAGTAGGGATAATAAATGAAACACTATCTGTATTGGCATAGTAACCCGTTAAAACCAATTGGTGCGGAAAAATATTTAATTTACAGGTGTATTTATGGTCTATGAATACAGAATCATCATCTTCACTTTCTTCGGGAGAGTAGGTGTAAAGACCACCTAAATTTGTGCCTGTTTTTTTAAAAATTAAATGGAATATGCTATCCTTGGATAGTTCTAATTTGGCAGTGTCGCCTTCTTCAATCAAAAACCATTTTCCTGTAATGGACTGTGCTTGTGAATTTATATAAGCACTAAAGAAAAAAACCAGTAAAGTTATTTTCATCCATTTCATATTATTCCTACTTTTATTAGCATAGCATTGTTTATTTAGAAAACTGTGGCTTCAAATTATCGCTAATATACTCATTTAGCGTGCCATTATCATCATAAATAAAATAGGCTTTGGCGTTTTGTTGCTGTACAAATGCTTTCCCTTTTTTAAGTCCTACTACCATGCAAATAGTAGCATAAGCATCAGCAGTGGTAGCGTTGTTGGCTATAATTGTAACGCTTAATAAATTATGATTTACAGGATAACCCGTTTTTGGATTAATGGTATGGCTGTATCGTTTTCCATTTTTATAGTAAAACTTACGGTAATTGCCCGATGTGGCTAATGCCTCACCCGCAAGCAAGCGGATATAGGCATACGCTTCGTTTTGCTGTGTTTTATTATCAATAGGTTTTTCTATACTCACCAGCCAGCTATTGCCATTGGGCTTTTTACCCATTGATGCAAACTCACCCCCTATGTCTATTAAAAAGTTGCTAATGCCTTTTTGTTGTAGCAGGTTTGATAATAAATCGGCAGCATACCCTGGTGCAATAGCATTAAAACTAAACTGTGAGTATTTACTCACTTTATATACTGTATCGTTTTTTAACGGGTTTTTTTCTATGCCCACATATCGAAGTAAAGAATCTACCTTATTACTATCCATTGTTTCAGCATTTTTTAGCCCAAAGCCCCATGCTTCAAAAAGAGGCGAAGCGGTAGGGTCAAAAGCACCCTTGCTCACTTGGTTTAGTATTAAAGATTTTTTATACAAATGTCTGAAAAAGCTATCGGTACTATGTTTTTTTTGGGCTTTGTTAATGGCTGTAATAAGTGAACCAGTATCCCATGTTGATAGTGATTTATTAAACACATTTAAAAAAGAATCTACGTGTGTTTGCTCAAGTATAGCCTCGTTAGCAAAATAGGTAATAGCATAATGGCTGCCCATTGTTTCGCCTTTAAAACTAAATTTTTTTAGCTTACTATTTTGCTTGCAAGAAAATGCCAATAGCATAAAAATAAGGAGAAGAAAGTGAATACGTTTCATATAAATTTTGCTCAAAATAAATACAAATACTGTATAGGTAGTATAAAAATGTTAGATAAATAAGTACTTTTTTAATATATGTTAAATTTTAAAAATTTGACATATATCGCCCCCAACTCGCACTGTAATTTTAAAAGCAACTGACTTTAGTCGGTTGCTTGATTGGGTGTGGTTATAAGGAGGCGGGCATATCAACAATATTAAAATACAAATTACAGAATAATGCACTACGGGTTAAAACCTTTAAATTTG
>CAZOZL010000021.1:0-18432 GCA_964584305.1 uncultured Burkholderiales bacterium | reverse complement strand
AAGAGCTTAAAGAAATAAATCTCTAAACTCTTAAATTAAAAGCGGTCTGGACGGGGGTGCGAAGAAAGTAATAAAGCCCTTGCGACACTAATAGTGTACGCTATGCTGCAAGTTTAGTGTAACCGAATTTGTAACCGAATTCACTAAGGGCTGGGCTTGCAGCATTAAACTTTGCTAACTGCTCTTTACTTAAAGCCAGCTCAAGCATTCGCTGTAAAAAATCGTTTTGCCTTTTTAACTCTTCATAGGCTTCTTCTTTCCAAGACTTTTGAGGCCCTGCGCCTACATTGCCGTTTAACAGGTCGTTAGACTTCACCCCAAAGTATTCGGCTATTAAAACAAGGTTTTTAACCGACGGGTTCGACCTCCCGTTCTCTACATTGACAATAGCGGTTTTACTCACATTAATAGCCTCAGCAAGCTCTTGCTGAGTTAATCCCTTAGATTTTCTAAGAAATTTAATTGCTTCATTTACAGTTTGTTGCATGGTTTTTACTCTTTAATGATGGATATTTTGTTGACTTTTTGATACTTTTACTTATTATTGCTGTCGTAAAGTTACAACATTGTAGTTAAAACACAATAGTTGTACCAATAATTTAAACTTAATAAATATGAAAGATAGATTAGGGTTTTTAGATAAGGAGACGGGCATTTCAAAGCCTGTACTAAGACTAATGAAGGAAAAGCTAAGAGAAGGCTCTCAAGCGTATAACGCCGTTAAACATCGTCTTCAAAAAAGAAGTCCGCAGCAAATTTTTCTAAAATGATATAATCTTCACCATGTTTTTTGATAATCTCCTCAGCAAATTCATTTATCCTAAACTGGATATCTTTAAGCGGCTGTTTTAACAACTCATGGCAATAATAATTCAGCTCATTGATGTTATCAAACACATCCTCTTCATACTTAATTTTCAAGCCTTTACGCTTCATTAGGATGTGATGAGCATAAATATACATGCACATTCTAAAATTCCAATTAGACAATATTATCCCTTTAATCATAAAACAAATATAAGTTATGACAGTTAGAGAATGGTACTATCATTTACCACATAGCGTAATGTTTGAGTATAGGGATAAGATAATTAATGTACTGTCGCCAAATAACTACACGGGTGGCAAAAACAGGTGGCACGAGATACTAAATGAACGGACAAAGGTGAGGGCATTGGAAGCAGGGGCAATAAACCAAGTAGCGGGCAAAGTGCTGGAGTACCCACAAGTTGACCCTAAAGCCCGCTCAAAGCGAGAGAAAAAGATAATCACCAACTCACAACTTGACTTATTAGAGGTTTAAACACTACTAAAATGGGAACAAAAAAGGAAAACACAAAGCTAACCAACGAAATGTTGGGGTACAGAGACCGATGGATTACAGCCCATAATATAGTAATGAAATTAGGCTGGTTTATACCTTTCCTACGCCGCTATTACTTGAAAAAATTAAGGAACATTAATCCTCCCCCCCATTAATAACAAAACATGAGTAAAGAAAACATACAAAAAGCACAGCAAGCTATCGACCGTTTACTTGACACCCTGCGTCAATTTGACGAGTATTTAAGTAGGGAACACATAGTTAGCATAACTAAAGAAATAAAAAATCTAAAGTCTTTTATAGCTTTAGAAAAGAGCAATACCGAGAAAAACTTAACAAGCCACCAGTCTTTTGAAATAGACGAGGACGTTAAAGCCGCAGCCTCGCGGCGAAGGTTCGAGCTTTTAAAAACTCAATAGTTATGAAAATAAAAGAGATACAATACCTCCTTTCACTGCGCAACCGCCTTGCGCTGCTTAAGCGGGAGAAAAAAGACCTGGTAAATATCCTAAAAAGATACCCGGAACAATCGGCGAGATTTAAGGAGCAGGTAAACAGCCAAATTGATGGTATAGACAGAGCCATTACAGAGCTAAACAATCAACTAAAAGAGGTAGCCACAGCATGAAAGAGTTTATATACCAATACGGCGTAAATATAGGGTTGTTAACCTTTGTATTTTTCATACTATTAGCAGGCATTTCAGCCTATAAGAGCGGTAAAAAGCATTGAGTTATCAATACACATATCATATTGAGTACCTGGATACTACCACAGGTATAAAAAGCACGTGGAATAGCCGCCAGCACAATAAGCGAGCGGCAATAGAGGACTTTACAGTCAGCTTTGGAGACAATTATGAAGTTTTGAAAGCCTTTCTACCCAGCGCACTACAAATAGAAAGAGGCATTAGCGAGCCCGCTCCACAATCAACTAACCAACCAAGCCTCTTTAACTACTACGCACGCTATTGCCCTGTCTGCCTTGAAACAATGGCTCACCGCTTTTTAGACTATGAACACCCCCTAAATGACTTACTGGACGAGGATTACCCCCCGATGGTGAGGAGGCTTAGCTGTGTGCGTTGTAGTTCAATAAGAATAGACCATTTAAACAATGATTAGAGCCGTAAAATACCCCACCTCGTTAGCCTCCCTCGTCTGTGGCGAAAGAGTAACCAGTAAAAAGGGTTATAACGTCAACGAATTGTTGCCTGCAATAGAGCTGTATTTAATATTAAAATCAGAAAGCCACAAAATACACCACTTTCAAAAGCAGCTACCCTACTTGTGCTGGCTTACTAAGCTAAGCCATGGCACTTTCCGCAAGCAGCTAAAAGCGTGCATAAGGATAGGCGTTATAAAGCGTGAGGGCAACCACCTAATACTAATAGGCTGGCAGCAGCTGGGGCAATTATTACTAATAGACTTAAGAAACGGATATAAATTTTTAAAATATGATTTATCAGAAGAAGGTAAGCGTTTACGATACCTCGTAAAAGCGGCTGAAATTACAGAGAACCAAGAGAGACAAACCTATGTGATAACTAAGAAGCTGACTGCACATCCCGAAAGTTTGGAGGCGTTCAGAAGATTTTGCGAAATGAACGGTATCAAGTGTGATTTCACGCATGATAATTACGAACAGGTCAAAAAACTGGCGTTTACCTATGGTACAGAAAGCGGCGACTATGCACTATTACAGGTATTAAACCTCTCCACTTCTCGCAATGTTAAAACCTATGCAAAGGCGCACGGGTACAAACACTGGCAGGGCGGTATATATACCAAAAGACGACTTGCTGCGTTGGGGTTAATTACGATAAAACGTTATGCTCCCTCTGCATACAAGTACAACAAAATGCCTGAGAGAAACACTACAAAAGGGGTAACAAAATTCGGTAGATTTTACGACCGTTTTCACAAAACTGCTTTTTGGTTTAAGCCTGATGAGTTGATAGTTAGCAATGCAGTGTTTACGCAGGTTCAGCCTGCCAAAACAACCCAAAATACCCGTCAAAAACCTACCTATGTATAGAAATTGTAATAATCAAGTATGGCTATATAACCAATATTTTAACCTTGTACTAACTGTGTACTAACAGTGTACGAACTTGTACTTGCTGGTACAAGCTGGTACTATCACAAAAAAAAACAAAAATGAGCGCACAAAAAAAGCAAATAATCACCGTCAACAATGTGGATTACGACTTCACAGGTAAACGGGTTTTTGAATATAGAAGCCAAATAGTACTGTGGATAAAGTTTAAACGGCAGCACTTTAGGGCTAAAAATGCAGGCACTACTACCCTGCTGGGTAAAAAATTTTACATGAGAGAATTAGTAGCCAGTATGCCACAGGTGATGTTTAGAAATACGCCGCCGCTTATAGACCCTCAAAAAGCCATAGACAGGGCTGTTTACATGATAAATAACAATTTTAAAGGCAAGTTTGATATAGCTCGAATTTATCTAAACTGGCATGAATTAGACAGTAGCAACGAGTGGGTAGAGCGTTCGGGATTGTTACAGCAATATATGAGCGATAAACAACACCTAAGCAACCCTGTAAACTTCAATAGCAAAGAGTACTTAGTTTGGAAGGAAGCAATAGAGCAAAGGCTAACAGAAAGTATCGCAAAAGCTGATGTAGTGATAGACTATCCAAACAATCGACAAATCCACCAAAGAGGAGTAACACACCACCCCTTTGTATGATACGTACACTCTAAAAAATATGCAAAATTTAACCCTAAAGATAAAGATAGAAAATGCCATTTTTCTCCAAAAAATGATAGCTCGCGCCTACTTTTATAATAATGAAGGTGATTTAATACAAGTCGGTGCTATTGATACCGCTATGGCATTAGCTGTTTTAAGACCATTCTATTTAAAACTGACGAAAGAAGTTGCTTTGTATTTTACTAAAGCTAAAAACTTTAAACTGCAACCTGCTGAACTCTGTGCTTTGCGCTTTGTTGTGAGAGAAAATTTAGCCCGATTTAAGAAAGATGATATAAGCCTGGAAGGTATAACGCACCTAAATAATTTCATTTTAAAAGAAGGGTTAATGCAAGGGTTATATTTAGAGACCACTAAGCAACGCGTTTTAAAAGAACACTACGCAACAAAGGTTATATCGGGTAAATTAACCTTTGAAGAAGCGGAGGCTCTAATTGTTGAAAACGCTTAATGCCCTTCACCCCCTCAAAAACAAAAAAGCACTATATTTGTGTATTGCATATTTAACGAGAACACTATGTTTACAAGGCTTCTTAATGGTTTTTAAACTAAAACGATATACGAAAAAGCAAATAATGGGCATGATGGGAATTTTAGACTATCGCACCTATAATAAGTATATTGATAGAACCCTTATCGGTGAGCCTGTAAACGGGGCATACACACTTAAACAAGTGGTAAAAATAGTGTACAACTATCAAGACTATTTTACAGAGCCTTTAGAGCTTACGCAATCAACTGCAAATTACAGTAACCATTTACAAAATGTTGCAACATTAGGCAGCTTGGTGTAACAGTATGTAAACAAGGGAACGCCACTGCAATTGCACTACCCACCCACCGTATTATTGAGCATGATTATTACCAGGGCGAAATATTGGTACGAAATAGCGGCTGAATACGATGTAAAGAAGGACACTTTAAAGGCAATGCTTGACTTAAAAAGGCTAAATCTACGAAAAAATCAACGCAAGCTATTCCCAAAACAAATCAAAGAAATTTACGACCAGTTAGGAGAGCCGATTAGTTAAACTACGTACCTGAACCATCTCTCAATACAGGTAAAAAATCCCTTTAAGTACATGAGGGTTTTGCTCTTTCGTTATATTAAGCCTTAGGAGTAAAATCTCCATCTTTACCATCATGATAGGTGTCATAATATTTATCTCTTACCCAAATTGACATTATCAAAATTAAGGTTTGCAAATTTATTGTGTATGCTTTCTTATCCTCTCCTAAATGTACAACAGGATTGTTATAAACAAACTTTTTAATAGGCTCAAAACCATAATCTGTATCAGAATAATCATTAAGAACGGCTATAGAGTAATTTTCTAAATCCAAACCATTTTTAGGGTCTTTTGTCTTTATCTTTTCCAATAATGATTGAAAATTATTATCCAAATATTCTTCCGCCTTGGAAAGAGTAAAGAGTTCCTTCCCTAAATCTGAAAGACTGTACGGAGAATTAGACATGATAAAATCTTCAATAGTAAAGTTGTTACTTTTTTGATTAGCCAAGTGAGACCCGATTTTAGTCATCATCACTGATATCTTTTCCAACCTAGTAGTATTAGAACCAACAGTTGTATTCAGCGTTTTTATTTCATGATGATACTTAGCCCCCTTCCATGTTATAACGATGGCTAAATATAGAAGTATTATGATAATAGCCATAACAGGCCAATTATCTATCATATATTTTAAAATAGTTCCCATTCAGATAATTTAACTAAAGTACGTAATCGTATGCGCTGCTTCTACCCGCCTCTACTTCTTCTTTAGTTAAAGTTTTTAAGTTAATCTTATACTTCTTTTCTTTATTGTCAGCTATATTCACTGAACCCTTTTTTAAATTGTCTTTTTTTAGCCCGTTAGAAGGAACTAAAATCTTTGCGATAACACCCATAGTTGTATATATTGTGATTTGCTTGTTACAAAATTACGACATTGTACTGAAAAACAATACAAAGTGTGTAATCTTTTCATTAATTAATTAGTCGTTTGCTTATGTAAACAAGGGCTTTCCGTAGTTTTCCCCCGTCAACTTTATAGTCAAAATGTGTTCCAAACCTTTATTCACTTCAACTATTAATTGCTATTGAAGCAACTTGAGCAACATTTATTTTACAAATCATTGGAAAGCCCTTGTTTACATAACGTTATACCTTGTTTCCTTAGTATATTTTAAAGTCAACCCCTTTTTAGGGTAAAAAACGGCGGTAGCCTATTGTAAACATAGTGTTCCCGCTATTTTAGCATAAAAAGGCTAAATATCACCCAAAAACAGCCCCTCAAATCAGAGGTAGCAGTCTGTAAACAAGGCGTTCCCGCCAGTATTCTAAATTTATCAAACAATATAAGCCTTTATAGCCTGCTATTGTTAAGCTGTAATCCAGTGTTTACACATCTTTGTGGTGAATTTAGCCACATGAGTAAAAACGACGGTAAAAAGGAAGAAAGGCCAGTAAACAAGGGTACAGAGCCTAAAACGAAGGTATATAGCATTCGTTTTGACACTGGCGAGGATAAAAACGCCTTTCATGCGTACATCAAAAGCCTTGTAAACAAGGCATACCCCACCCCCGCCGATGTTGCTATAAACTTAATGAAACACAGTAAAAGCTGTCCATTTTTCAGTAAAAAATAATAATGCAAATCACCGAAGAAGACTATAACGCCCTTGTAAACAAGATAAAAGAGCAAAAAGAAGATATAGGGGACTGCTTAGGCATTTACTTATCATTTCTTACGCTACTGAACAACTTAGGTCTTGACCAAGCAAAGGAACTATCAAGCATGAGTGTTGCTGAAAAGGGTCTGTTTTTTATAAAGCTGACTAAAAAGATGTCGCAAATATCCAATGATATAAACAACTTATTTGGTGCAGGTGCGCCGATGTCAAAAGCAGCTAATAGGCTGCTGGAAAAGTACTCACAAGAATTAAAATTAGCGTATGAAGCAGGATAAAAACGACGAAAACCCAAAAAAATATGACTGGGGAGTAGAAGAAAAAGACCCAAAAACAGATAATGATACTACTGATACGGTAGATATTACTGATGTATTGGGTGAGGAAACGATAGTAAAAGACTTCAAAGCAAAGGAGAGTGAGGAACAAGAAACTACGCAAGACAAAGCTGATAGCGATGATTTTGCAAAAGGTGTAAACGAGCCAGAGCCTGATAAGGCTGAGGATAATGAAAGCAGCTCGCAGAGAGCGGATAGTGGAAGTAGCGCAAAAGACAACGCAGAGGTAGTAATCGGAACATTAGATGGGTTATTTCAAATGGTGCTGCCCATTGGTTATGCCCGAAAAATTTTCAGTGAAGAAGACAAAGAGAAATTGCCTGAAATAAAGGCACTCTTTTCTATGCGTAAACGAGCGGGTTTTAAGGCGATGTACTCCCAGCAACCTGATGAGGACAAAACGTTGTATGATAAATACTGTGTTTACGTAGAGTTCTGCGACGGTGTACCCTTTACTGATAAAGAGACTAAGCTGATGTCTAAACCATTAGAAGCTGTGCTTAAAAAGCACAACTGGGATACGGGACCCGAAGTATCGCTTATTATGGCAATGTTCATGGTTACTTCATCAAGAATAGCCCCCTTTATACTGTAAATAATGCGAGAACAAACGTATGTGTGCCTTTTAATAGGGAAAAGATACTCAGGAAAATCCACACTTACCCAAAAGCTAATAAAAGGCAGTAAAATGCCTAAAAAGTTAATAGTAGATACATTGTATCACCCCGATTATGACCACCTGCCCGAAATAAAAGGGACAGTAAAAAGTTTTAAAAACTGGAAAAAGGGAACGTATAGGTTAGTGAGTAAAGTTGATGACGTTGACGAGAACCTGCATTTAATGGCGGATTACCTTAACAACTGCTTTGTCATCTTTGAAGATGCAAAGCGGTATTTAAAACCCCGTTTACAACCTCAGGTGATGCGACTGATAGGCGATAGCAGGCAGCGCAACGTAGATATAGTATTTATGTACCATGAGTGGGATATGGTGCCGCTCGATGTTTTTAGGTATGTAGATTTTATTACCATTTTTAAAACGAAAACAAGCCCGAATGCGAGAAAGAATTATGTGCCTTCATTTGAGTATGTAAACACAATTTACAATAAAGTGAAGGCACATAAAGACAAACACTATCACCTAACCGTAAGCACTGAATGACCGATAAAACCCACATAGCACTAAACAAAAAGCAATTGAGAGAGCGTTTAGGAGTGGGTGATAATAGAACATTGAGGAGAATAGTAGAGCGAGCGGGTGTTGTTTGGCACAAAGGGGGGCAAATTTTTACGCCCTTAGAACTTAGTAAAATTTTTAATCACTGGGACTTATAAATAAAAAAATATGCAAAAATTAACACTACAACAAATTGAGGCTCTTTTCAATATAAAAATTGAGGGCGAAACGAAAGAGGACTACACTCCAGTAGAGCTTTTTGATTTATTAATGGAGCACGGACTTTTTTCGGAAGAAAAAAAGAAAAATATCATTGGTAACTTTAACCAATGGATAGTTAATGAATTTGAAAAACAGTCGGGAGTACCCGCTTCAATACAAACAGAGTTAGGAGCGGCAAAAAACCGCAAAATCGACTTAATTGTAGAAATCGAAAAATTAGAGCCTATGCTCGCTGCGGCAAATAAGGAGCTACACACTATAAACTTCAGTAAAAAGTACGATGAGAAAGCCGCCGACAAAATGAAAAAAGAGACAGCGATTAAGGAGATGGAAGAAAAAATAACGCCGCTAAAAGCATTGCTGCAAAGCACAACAGAGTATATCGATAAGTATAACTACCCATTATACGCATTGGGCTTAAAAAAGCTGGTAGAGGCATAGGCATATCAATTGTATTTTATTTAAAACTAACCGCCTTCGGGCGGTTTTTTTATGCAAAAAAAATGCAGGGCAACTGGGAGAAGATGGGTATAAATAGGTATAGCTGGGAGAAAATGGGAGAAACTGGTAACGGACTTTAAAAACACCTACATCTTGCCTCTCAATTTAATCAATCAAAAAAAACACTATGAGTAAATCCCTCATTTATCTATTGATAGCTGCCGTTGTGGTAGTTATAGGCGGTATAGCCTTCAATCAATTTACGGTTAATGAAACCGTAACTACTGGCGATGGCACGACCATCACCCGCCGAAGGTTTAAGAAAAAAGGCGATAAGGAAGCCTTAAAAAAATAACCAAAAGTTTACAAAAGTTTACAAAATCCAAAAAAAAAAGAAATATGAAAACTATTGAACAAGCCGAAAAAGAGGCTTATAAAATGTTAAACTACGAGGGGCTTAGGCTTCCTCAAAACTACGAAGGCGGCGGCATAATGAATGTTCCTTACGCTAATATCCCTGGAGCAATTCCTATCGATATCGCAATCGTAAACGCTAATGCAGCTACCCGTATTGTCCTATTATCAGGCGGCGTGGATACAGAAACCACTGCAGGAGTGATAAAAAACGGAGCTTTTAATGACAAAAACGGAGACGCAGGACTGACAGCTTCAACAACTTCACCCTTCACTTTGTCTCAATTTTTGAAAATGGCGGCAAGAAACCCCATGAAAATATTGGGCATTGACATGGACTCTACTGTTGAAAGCCAACGAAGCAAAAAGGTCACTATTTTCCGCCAGAGCCCGTTTAGGCAGCTGGCATCAGACATCATACCTTTGAACAGCACGTTTACCAATCAGTCGCAGAACTTGAAGACCATCAATCTTGATTTACGTAACAAAAACGTGCAAATTGATGACCAAACGCTGATAGAGCTGCCTATTTCAGGAAGCTCAAGTTTAGAGCTTACTATTTGGGTGGGAGATATAGCTAATATAGCGGGGGCTTTCTCACAAGCTAACCGTTAGAATACAGAAACAAAAGGGCGGGTAGCAATGGATAAAAATCATACAGCACTATATAACCTCGAAGCATTAGCTATAACTTTTCCTAATGCTATAAAAGAGGTCTTTTCCAAGTACGGACACTTAAACTTACCTGTAAACGGAAAGAACATCGCCGCTATGACAATACAATATAAAGAGCCTTTTACAGGTGATTTATTCCACGCCACCCGCCCCTTTTTAAATCAATCGCAACCTCTTTTAAACTACGAAGGAGAAACCACACCAGATACAAAAAGTGGCTTTCACAAGGCTGTTAACAAGCTGGCAGGTATTCTTTTCGGAGTGGACAAAATGGTAAATCCCGATACACCAAAAGACGAGACAACGGAAGAAGACACTGAAAAAAGCAACTTTTTAGGAGTACCATCGTGGGGGTGGGCAGTCATAGGGCTGGTAGTAACCGTGAGTGTTGTTTTGTTTGTTTATGGACGCAATAAAAATTAAATGGGTAAAAGAACTGCCACAGGGTGGTGTAGCAAGCACCTTACCTGAAAAAAAAGAAATTTACTTGAGTAAAAAAGCACTCGAAAAAGTGCCTAAAAATATACTCAAGGTGATTATTAATCACGAAAAAGCACACCTTATCCTAAACACCACTAACGAGGAGTTGTGCGACTGCTGGGCTTTTTATCAAAGTATGTATGAAGGGGTGGAGTTGATGGATACCGTGAAGGCTATTAGTCGGATTTTAAACTTTGAAAACCCACCTGAAGGCTTAAAAACAGTGAATATCAGCAGCTACCTTTTTGCATCAGAAAAAGTAAAAGACAACTGGCGGAGATACAACCAGCAGGTAGAAAGAGCAAAACAATATAAATTATGGCGTGCAAAAAAGTAAAAAGAGCAGATGCTCGAAAAGTAGCTTCGCTATTGCGAAGAAAAAGCAGCAGCAAATCCGTTCGCTCACAATCTGGCAAGGTACTAAATAGCAGAAAGCAGCAAGTATCCAAAACGGGGGCTTGTAAGACAAGAAAACGAACCGCTAAATGCGCTAAATGCTCTAAACGATGAGAAAAGTATTCGACGAGGGGGTTTATACAGGAGGGGGGTTGCCACATCTGCAATTTAAAGCAGACATGGTGAAGCAATTTAATGCAGGTAATAAAAAAGCGATGTTAAAAGATAATAAAAACAACGAAAACGACGAAAAAACAGGCGGAGGAGCTCCTCCTTCAGCGGGACAAGCAATAGGCGGATTTGCGGGTGCAGCAGGGGCAAACGCATTCGGTATTCCACCAGAAATTGGCAACATCGTAGGGGGTCTTTTAGGCGGCGGAATAGGCAGCCTTTTTGGCAAAAAAGGAGAAACTCGACCAGGCGAACGCACCCCTTCAGGATGGGGGGTGCAACCACATAACACCATTGACGGTTATAAATTCACCTTTCAGGCGCAAAATTTTGAAATAGTAGGCTGGGGGCGGCGAGTAGCCTTTTGGATGGGAGCGGACGACACCGAATACGAGGGGTATAAACTCCTACGCAATGGCTCTATGATACACGAACACGCAGTCTATCTATGGATAGAAGGCGGCAGGCTGTATGTGCAGGGTAATTTAACCCCATGGGACGACGACGCCACAGCGGGGACAGTTCAGATTTACTTGGGCGGAAATGACAAAATATGGGGAAGCGCAGGCAGAGGCTTAGCTAATAACCCTAAAGCGATAAACGTGAGAGGGGCATCCAGCAGCACCCAGCCAGCACCTTTTTCTGTAACTATGAATAATGCAACTCCTACCATCGACTACGGCAACAACATAGCCCCAAGTTCTATTGACTATGGCAACAACATAGCCCCCCCTCCTTCAAATGGTTTTACTGGGGCAACACCCCAGTCAAATGGATTTGTTGGTGGCACACCACCAATAAACCCCTTCGCAAACCAAGCGAAAGGAAAATCAGAGAAGGATAAAGAAAAAAAAGACAATACATTAGCATACATTGGTATTGGGGCGGGAGCTCTAATTGTTATCACTTTAATATTAGTATTTGCCCGCAAATAAATGGAGTTAAGTGTAAAAACATTAAAGGTCGCAGGTATAGTAGTTTTAATCGCTATTACCTTGTATATCGCAGGTCGCTATACAATGAAAAAGAAAGCGGAAAAAGAGGGGAAAGCACCTATAAAATCGGAAGACCTGCCCAATAGCGGTAGCGGTATTCCAAAAGGGTGGACACCCTCTGGGATAGCCGAGCGGCTTTATATAGCTCTAAAAGGGTGGTCGTTTGGTTTTTTATACGCTAAAAACCTTCGCTTATATATCGAGCTGAACGCGCTAACAAACGACCAGTTTGTAGCTGTTTTTAAGGCTTATAACCGAGCGTACGACAAAAACTTAAGAGAGGACATTGCTAGGGAATGGTCTGCTTATGGGCGAGAAACGCACCAAGTAGAACAAATCATTTTAGATAGGGCAGAAAGGTTAGAACTATGATGTATTTATACGGTATAAGCGGGCTTATCGCATTGATTTTGTTGGCTTACATTATTTGGAAGTTTTCAAGTTTATTAAAATACGTATTATGAGTAAAACATTAATAATAGGGCTTGTAGTTGCACTACTTATCTTCGGGGCTTTTCGTTATAAAAAAATGAAAGAAAGCAGCGAAGGGGACGCTCCTACGCTATTTGGCAAGGGAAAAAACAACGCCACCACCTACCCTATTAAATATGGGCAAAAAGGCACTTTAGTAAGAGCCCTTCAGCAACGCTTAAACAATAGAGGGGCAAACCTTCGTGTTGATGGTGATTATGGTGCAAAAACCAAAGCAGCGGTTACTCAAGCACTGAAAACCGACGGAACTACTGTTAGCTTCAATCAATTTAATAGCCTACCATCAGGCGGCTCACTAAGTGTATCAGGCGACAGTGTTGTATTTGCTGCACGGTTTAATGCTGCCCTGAAATCAGGGGAAACCTCATCACTTATAGCCCTTTTTGAGCAACTTTTATCGCTAAACACACAAACACAAGTAGCTTATATAGATGATACGGAAGCACTATATAACCTAAGTTTTTTAAAAATAATTAGTGAAATAAAGCCTGCTAATATAAACGAAGAGATTGTTGTTAATAGAATGAAAAAAGCGATCGCCTTTAATAAGGTGAACCCCTTTTTTATGTAAAATGAAAGTAGCAGGATATATGATTTTTGGGGCAGTGATAGTGTTAATATTCTTAACCTACCGAGACCTCAAAGGGGCTAAAAAAATATAAAACTATGGGCAACGGATTTTTTAACTCAAAACTAATAAAAGGGATAGAGAACGGAGAGCTTCCAGAAATGGAGGTAAACGTAAGATTAGACTTAGAAACAGTAGCCGTAGCAATAGCAGTGCTGCTTATCGCATTTGTTTTGGGGATAGTGGTTTTTAAACAGGTATTCAAATGAAAACTCGCGAAAAATTTATAAAAAAGTACGCTACTTATGCTATCCATAGCACCTATGGCACAGGCTTGTTCCCTTCTGTAAAAATGGCACAGGCGATTATAGAAAGTGCAAGCAGTTCGGGAAAGGCAGGTCAAAGCTCTTTAGCAAAAAAGTACAACAACTTTTTTGGGATTAAATCAGGCAGTAGCTGGGAAGGCAAAAGTATTGACCTGGCAACAGGTGAGTTTTTTAGTAAAAAAAAACAACAATCGTTGACGGTTTCAGGGTGTACAGCTCTGTGTACGACAGCTTTTTCGACCACACAAAATTTTTACTAAAATTTAGTAGGTATAAAGCAGCCCTACAAGCAGCCACGCCCGAACAACAAGCGATAGAACTTAAACGGGCAGGATACGCTACTGCACCCGACTACGCCACGGCAATAATTGATATAATTGATAGATACAACTTAAAAAAACTTGATAAACAAAAGCCAGTTATGCAACGAATGGAAATATTTTTATTAGTAATAGTGGTCGTTATCGCCCTTTATTTTATTACTACAAAATTCAAATTTAGCTTCTAATGGCATATACCTTTGAAAATTACCCAGGCTACGGAACTACTCACGACACTGCCGACGAGTTGTTGTTGGCCGTTCTAAACAAAAACGCTTCAGGAAAAGTAAGTGCAGCCGAAACGGAACTGACACTTGAAGGGACAGTATATACAGACGACAAGGTGATACTACCAAAGGCGGGCAACTCATACCTTCAGTTTGACGCTGCTTTTGACCATGCAGTACGCATTACCACTATGAGTTTCGAGTTTGAAGGAACTACCTTTTTACCGCAACTGCGAATATTGTTTTTTCGAGGCGTACCACCCGTACAGGTAGATAATACAGACATAGCACTCACTTACGCACAAAGCGGCACGCTTATTTGTGATATAGTTACCGATGTCCCTGTAATTAGAGACGGGATAGGATACGTTCAGTTTACGGACTGGATAGATTTAAAATGTGATGCTGCCAACAATAAAATTTATTTCATTGTTATAACCCTAAACGGGGGAACCTCAACAGTGGATAAAAAACTTAGAATAAAAGCAACAGGAATTATAACCGATGGTTAGTATTTTAGATAAGAAACCCGTTACCATTGGACACCCTATTCTGCACTGCAAAGCCGACGAATTAGGAGAGGTGGATTTAACCTATAACAGTACAGTAATCACTGCCAGTGGCAACGCTGGCACAAATACAATAATCGTTAGCAGCTCGGCTATCTTAAAAGAGGGGGCGTTTATAGCATTAACCACAATAGGAGGCGAAAAAAACGTAATACAAACCATTGTAGGCAATACAATAACACTTAAAAACAACCTTTTAGCCACCCACGCAGCCACCCCTTTATTTACTGGAGGTATAGGTGTATTTACCGACAAATCGGGCAATACTAACCACCTACTGCAAGTGGCAGGAGCTTCGCAGCCCTTATTAATTGAAGACTATCACAAAGGCAGAAACGCCCTATCGTTTGATGGCTCAAATGATTATATGACTGCCGCTTTTTCTCTAAAACAACCGTACAGTATCTATGCTGTATGTTTTAGCGGAATAGGCTCAAGGCAGTTTATTTTTGATGGACTAAACCAGTCGTCGTGGGGCAGGCTATACATTGATTATAGCGCAATACCTTCGTTTACCGCCAATGCAGGGGTAAATATGTTTAATACTACAACCAACAACACGAGCAATAGATTTCTTGCCGCCGTTTTTAATAGCAAAAACTCTTTAAGCATCCACAATTTTAACCAAAAGAAAGGCGACGCAGGTACTTTAGATGCGGACGGAATAACATTAGGTTCTCATAGGGAGCTATTGGGTGATTTTGCGGCGATGGTCCTTAAAGAAATAATAGTTTACCCCGAAAAACACAGCGTTTATCAGGTTAAAAAAGTATTAAACAAACTAAAAAAATACTATGCTTAAAGTTCACGAATACCCCACCGTAGAAAAAGCCACAAAGGCAATATCAGACATAGACGAAGAACTGGGCTATCCACGTAAAAACGCCACTACTTATACCTCTTTTTTTGAGTATGAAGACCAGTTTTACATCATAGCAGACGAGTGTACCCTGCTAATTTTAGGGGAACCAATATCAAAAGAATTTAAAACAAACTACTAACATGACGACACCAGAAATTTTACAATTTGCAATCCCCTTATTTACGGGTCTTTTAGGCTGGATAGCTGGAAAGCGAAAAAGCAACGCCCAAATAGTGAGCATAGAGCTGAAAAACGCACGAGAGGTTATTGATATGCAATCCAGCTACATAAAAAGGCTTATCAAACAGATAGAAGACTTAGAGCTCAAGCTCAATTCATTAGAAAAGCGGGTAAACGAACTCACAACAACTAAAAAATGAAAAGAACAATTTTTTTAGGGGCAGGCCATAGCAACCAAGTAGGGTCTGATATGGGCGCACCTCCCGCTTATGCCAATATCGGTTTTACTGAAGGTATAGAAACCGTAAAGTTCAGAGACCTGATTTTTCAAAAGTTAGAGGTTTTAGGGCATTGTGCAGTGTTAGATGCCAACGAAAACACTGGAGGAACTACAATACGCTTGTATAAAACTAAGGTACAAAAGGAAGACATCGCTATTGATATTCACTTTAATAGTTACGGAAACCCCAGCATCAGTGGTACAGAGGTTTTTGTCGGTAAAAATGCCAGTGCTGAAGAAAAGAAAATGGCAGCAGCTCTATCATTAAAAATGGCTGAAATACTAAATATTAATAATCGTGGAGTAAAAAGTGAAACCCAAAGCGCACGCAAGCGGTTAGGCTGGTTTACCTTGCCTTGCCGATACAGGCTGTTAATAGAAGTGTGTTTTATTACCAGCCCTAAAGATATGAAGGGATTTAAAGACAACGAGCGTTTGCTCGCTCAAGCATTAGCTGAAATTATACACCAATACGCCACCTAATGAAACAAACGCTACAAAAAGGCATTGCGGCCATAGCAGCCCTTGCTATGATTGCCAGCATTGGGGGCTTTATAACCTTTAGGTATATGAACAAATTGCTGGTGCATGAAAAAACGCTTAAAAAAGAAGCACAAACAGCCCTTACTCTCGCTGAAGGCAAAGTAACATTTATTACCGATAAAAACGGCAAAACAATCGCCCGACAAAGGGCTTTACTTGCCAGCAAAGAAACAATTGAAGCCCTGCCAGATGCCAACAAAATTACCGCCCTGGTAAAAAAAGTGAACAGGCTGCAAGCCCTCATCAACACTAAGTTTATCGCAAAGGAAAATTTTAAGGTGTTTATTCGGGATACTATTATAATTTACGATACAGTTACAATACACGCTACTACTTTTAGTTATTATGACAACTTCCTAAATATCAACTGCATTTTATCAGACACGGCTAATTGTAGCTATTCATATAGCGATAGTATCACCACCGTAATACACAAGCAGCCACGTGGCAAGTGGTGGCAGTTTTGGCACTGGGGCAAAAAAAACTACTATTCTGATACTCGTTTTAAAAACCCAAAAACAAAAGTGGTGTACAACCGCACTATTTTAGCAAGGGATTAGCCCTTTTGTTCGTTTCATTCACTACCAACTCTATGCTGGGGCGGCTGTAATGTCTTCCCGTATCTACTTTTTTATGTCCCATCATAACCGCCACAGCAGCGGGGCTATAAAGCTCTTCATTTACTTTTAAGTGGTGAAAGGTTTTGCGCCCTATTCGCATCGTTAAATTAGTCTCAATGCCTGCCTTATCGCCCACCCTTTTAAGCTGCTGGTTGTAAAAGGCTAATGCAAACGCAGGCTTTTTGTATTGCTTCAGCAAATCTTCTAACTCCTTACCTACTGGTATTACCGCTTTATTACCGTTTTTAGCCCTATCGTAAACAAAATAAAATCGCCCCTTTATAGTCTCTATATTGTCAAAACAAATACGCTCAAAATCCTTAAATTCCAACCCAGTGAAGCACTGCAACAAAAACAGGTGAGCAATATTTTGTAACCCTCCAGCAAATGGACACTGTCTAATTTTTTGCACATCCGAGAGACTTAGGTTTATAGGCTCTTTTGATTTGCCCCTGCTGTAAACAAAATCTTTAATTTTATCCATCTCTAAATATCCATTTTTATAACCATAGGATATAACTTTTTTTACCACTGTTAGCACCCTTGCAATGGTGGCTCTTTGCAGGTAAATATCGCTCTCAATCCTAAGCCAGTCAACAATTTTAGCCACTTCAAAAGCATCAAAATTTTGCGCCTGCGGAGGGGGGAGCTGCTGCGACAGGTAGTACCTCCTTATATGCTCAAATTTATAACGATAGGTTTTAATCGTGCTTGGGTGTTTTAACTCCTCTTCGTCAAGGCGTGGGTTGTTTATCAGATAGTTCTCACAATAACTAAAAAACATCTCTGCAAGCTCAAACAGCAG
Organism: uncultured Burkholderiales bacterium; assembly: GCA_964584305.1. Classification (GTDB taxonomy): domain Bacteria; phylum Bacteroidota; class Bacteroidia; order UBA8524; family UBA8524; genus SB11. The sequence continues at coordinate 574 of CAZOZL010000021.1, read as the reverse complement.
CACCCTACTTTTGCCATCGTACTCACCCATCACGCTTTGCAGGCTCGGCTCTTTTCCGCTAACTATTTGGGAGGCATGAATGGTTTTTAGCTTGTAGCTTATCGCATCCAAAATAAGGCTGGCATTATTATCGTTTTTTACTTTTTGGTTTACCCACTGCTTGGGAGATGCCCTAACGCCCGTACTTCGGGGCGGCTCTAATCGCTTGTTAGCGATTGTTATTCTAAAATACACGGGGGCTTTGCCCTGCTTATCTAATCTGCTTCGGCGCAAAAAGAACAATACGTTCATTTTATACGGGTTATACAATACTCTCAAATAGCACTAAACATTAGTTTATAGCTAATTTAAAGATTTTGATTGTGGTTACTATTATTTTTAGAAAATGCGAAGGGTGGTATCCCTTTTTGATTTTGGTATCCTAATTGGTGTCCTTTTTGCTCAACACCAACAAAAAGGGCGAAACCGTTAGTGATTTCGCCCTTTTAGCTATTGCCTTGTTAGGCTTTTACAGAAAATAGCGGTCTGGACGGGACTCGAACCCGCGACCCCATGCGTGACAGGCATGTATTCT
>CAZOZL010000020.1:0-25473 GCA_964584305.1 uncultured Burkholderiales bacterium | reverse complement strand
CTGGCACCACCATCAGAACTAAAAGCCTTTCAGAGAAATCTCTGAAAGGCTTTTTATTTGCGTGTTTAAAATGCTTTAGTTAGTAGTAGAAGGACTTTTGCTTATTACTTTTAATATCACTTATCATTATCGATGAAATTTCTAAACTATATAGGTCTGCTTTATTTAACCAAGCAATACATTCTTCTTTAGTCATATTTGTTGACGTTATAAATTCAGAAATAGCAATTACAGTATTTCTGCTTAACCCTAATGACAAAAGAGATAGTTGAGTAGTTTGCGAGACCCCAAACTCTAGCCATAAATTTAGTTTAGGTATACTATCTAATAGATTTCATCGATTAATATTATTAAGATATAACCGAAGAATATCAATATAACAACTAGATTCTTTTGCAAACCTAAAACGAGCAAAGTGCCCATCTCGCCACTTGTCCGCCCATACTTATACCACCGAAGGCAATATTTTGGTTGCCATATTCCTTGGAAATATATCTTGTTGCAGCTGCTTTAGCAGCTGCATAGGCTAATTTTATGCCTTCACGGTGCATTTTAAATACTATCTGATTAGTAAGATTCCATATCCCACGTAATGGCTGTTCTATTTGCTTGGATTCTGGAATGGGTAACTGGTATTCCTGTTTTCTCCCTTGTTGTAGCATACGTAAGACGTAATCTACTTTGCTTAATTTATGCTCTTTTGCCTCTGCAAGTACTTTTCTATGTAGGGGTTTGTCTAACCTTAAATCAATTCGATGCTTGCCTTTGTTTCTATAATGCTTGTTGTAGTGTTGTAAATACTCAAAATATTACTGCAGGAATGTATTACATAGAACTCAAATCAGAAGGCAAAGTTTTTGCCAAGAAGCTGATTCGAATAAATTAGTCCCTAAGAATAATAATTCATATAAGTGCGACTCAGGAATGGGTCGCATTTTATTGACATACTACAATAGAAAGGTTTAAACTAAACTTGATAGACTTGTTTTTAGGAAAATAAAGCTCGCAGTGTATCTTTGCTTTATAAATCATTTTGACTGGTGACAAATGGTTTTACCAAACAAAAACTAAACTTATAAATCAAAATCATGGAATTTATTACAGATAATTTAAAGGAAATAGTACTAGCAATTATTGCAATTTTAGGTATAGGGCTTATTATTAAAATTCGAGTAAAGCGTAAAAGTAGTAAAGTAACTCAAAAAAGGAATACTGTAGGTGGAGATATGGCGGGAAGAGATATCAACAAACAATCATAAATGAGTGAAAAAGAAATAAGCCAATCTAATAACGATGTCAAAGGCGATTTAGCTGGAAATAACATTCATAAAGAAACTTATAATTTTGGTGAAATATCTATTGGAGGAAAATCTCAGTTAGAGCAGTTATATGATAAGCTAGAAAAAGAAAGAGAAAACTCAATAGTTTTTAGTGAAATAGTAGATGAACTTTTACATTTTAAAAGCAATGCTGATGAAACAGAATTTATTGGTCTTGAAAAAAAGTTAGAAAATGGAAATAGAACTAGTTATCTAAATTTTGCTGAAAAATCAAAAGAAAAATTCGCTAAAAAACTTTTGCGAAATGAACATTCAGAAACTGCTCAAAATATTTATGCTTTCTTACTTGCTAAAGTCTATTCAAGCTTTGAATTAAATATTGCACCAAGGATTAAGGAGAATCAATCTGAAATATTTATCAACCAGTTAATTGACCAATTTATTATAAAACCATTAGAAGAGATATTAGGTGAGAATTTATTGAAAATTTACGATGATGAGATTAATGGAATGATATATTTTCTTACTGGTAATTGTCATATAAAATGGAACTAATATGTTAATCTACAATCAAGCCTACGATTTATATCATACAATGTTTAGGATTCTTCAAATTATGGAGAAAACTAATGAAACTATGGAGGTTGATAAATTACGAATTTTAGACTTCTACTTGGCATTTCCAAGTGAATTAATGGAAATTAAACGTTTCAAGGGATTCAAAAAATATGAAAAATTTATACGAGCAGAAAAAAACAATTATGAAAGAGTAATCGATAGAAAGAGACTATTTTTCAAAATGGAGCATATTCAATTGTCTGCAATGAAAGCTTTAATCTCTTATGGCATAATAGATGCAAAAGAATTTAAAAATGGAAAAATAAAAAAAACCTATGACAAACTATCTGATTCTTTACTTACTAGGGTTAATCTAGCCAATGAAGAAAACCCAAATTTAATTACATTAATTACTGGTCGCTTAGCATCAATGAATCTTTTTGGTCATTTAGGCTTAAAAGAAAGAACTAACCTAATAGAATTCAAATATGACTCAATATAATCCTTTTCTAAAACTAAATAGATTATCTATTTTTACTCATGAAGGTAAAAGTGCATATGATGAGAGTTTTCACGATGGCGTAAATATAATAAGAGGTCACAATAGTTCAGGGAAATCAACAATTGGTAACTTTATTTTTTATGTTTTAGGTGGCGATTTCAAAAAGTGGACAAAAGCATCATTAGCCTGTAATGATGTGTATGCGGAAATATTAGTGAATACAGAGCCAATAACTATAAAACGAACAGTTTCGACTTCAGGAAACCAACCAATGTCAATTTTTTGGGGAACATATGATGAAGCAATAAAGTCCGCTAGTGAAGGTTGGCAAATATTTCCTTACCGCAGAAGTGAAAAAAGTAACAAGAAAAGTTTTTCTAATGCTCTATTCTTATCGTTGGGCTTTCCAGAATTAAGGGGTGATATTGATAGTAATATTACAATGCATCAAATACTTCGCCTTTTATATATTGACCAAAAAAGTTTAACACTAGACCTTTTAATGACAGATACTTTTGATTCTGCCATAACAAGGAAAACGATAGCAGATTTATTATTTGGAGTATACGATGATTCTCTTTACTCAGATAAAATAGCATTACGAGAATTTGAAAAAGATTTTGATGTAAAGAAAAAACAATTTGAAGGAATTGAACAAATTTTTAAATCTAGCGATACTGAAACCAGTCCAGAAGTAATAAATGCGCTAATTCAAGAAAATTACAATCAACTTAACAGTATTGATGAGTATTTAAAAAATATTAATAATATAGAAGAAAATACAGAAGTCAAAAGTGAAGAAAAAGAACTTAAAATTGTAACAATAAAGACGCAAATTTTAGAAATAAAACAAAGTTTATCTATTCTACAGTCTAATATAAATAAATATGAATTTGAATTAATTGATTCTGCTTATTTTATTACAAGTTTAGAAAAAAGAGCAGTTGCGTTATCTGATTCACTTTTAACAAGGGAAACATTTGTTGATTTAAAAATGAATCATTGCCCAAATTGTTTAGCTCAATTAGAGCCTGTTTTAGAGGACAATCATTGCGAACTTTGCAAACAACAATTACCAGAAGATAAAGGTTCGTCTCAAGTAAAACGAATGCAACAAGAAGTTGATAATCAAATAAGAGAATCTAATAAATTGTATATCGAAAAAGAACACAAATTATTAGAACTAAAATCTGGCTTTCCAGCTTTAAAACAAAAAGTAAGAATACTGCAAAGAGAATTAGATGAATCACTATCAAGTGTGAAAACAGAACGCAATCAAGAATTAGATGGACTTTTAATTAAGAAGGGAGAACTAGGTTCAAAAAACGACTTTCTAATTAAACAATTAAAGACATTGGAGCAGATTCAAGTATTAAAAAAGGAACTTGAAAGTTTAAAGATAAAAATTTCTTCATTTAAAAAGAATATCTTTATTAAAGAAGCTGAACAATTCAAAAGACTTAAAAGTGCATTTCAATTAATCGAAGATTATAGTTTGAGGCTATTACATAGTGATTTAGGAAGGCAAAGAGAATTTAAAACTGGAAAGAATATTAAGTTAGATTTTCACAAAAATATTTTCACTTTGGATGATGAAAATAATTTTTCTGAAAGTTCAAATGTGTATTTAAAAAATAGTGTCAGATTTGCAATTTTCTTTGCATCTCTTGAAAAAGACTTTTTTAGATTTCCTAGATTTGTTTTGTGCGATAACATAGAAGATAAAGGAATGGAGCCTGTTCGAAGCCAAAGTTTTCAAAATGAAGTAGTCAAAATATCTAGTGAGAGCGAAGTAAGACATCAAATTATTATAACAACATCTATGATTTCTCCAGCACTTGATAATTCTGATCTATGTGTAGGAGATTTTTATACTGAAAGTAATCCGACATTGAAAATCTAAGAAAAAGCATGTCTGATAAAGAGTGTTGTAGAAACATGTAAATCATTAATCAACACTTAATGTCGTAGTTCTTAAATTGCTGTTTATCAAGTTGAAAAGGTTCGACATAAGGCTGCTTAGGTCCACCATTAGAACTAAAAGCCTTTCAGAGAAATCTCTGAAAGGCTTTTTTTTATTGGGTAAAACATAAGTACAACAAATTGATGATTTTCTAAACGGTAAATGAGCCGATTAAAATCACTAATCGGCTCATGAAATATAATTGGCAGCAACCAGACTGGACAAATTTCAAATACGACCATAATAATTTAGACTATTGTACCAGCTTGCCCAGCAAATGGGGCGGTTTAGCGGCACATTAAATGCCCTATCCAAAACTGGACTATAAGTTAAGGGGTATTTGCACGGTTTTTATCTAATACTCAAAATTACAATGTATAAAGTTTTTCCATTATATTTTTTTTAACAGTACATTGCCAATGTATGAAAACTGATGTAAAAGATATTCAGGCTGCTCTTATTAATATTTTAAAAGCCAACACGCCTCCTTTAAAAATTAGAACGGATACCGCTACCAGTTTTGAAGTGGCAGGTACTAAAGAGACTATGCAAGGCAAACAAAAAGTTGATGGTATGTACTTTTGCAGTATAGTACCCAAACCTAAGGATGTGCGTTTATATTATTTCCCTATATACATGTACGCCGATCAGTTTTCACTACCGGATAACTTGAAGAAATGCCTGAAAGGGAAAAGTTGTTTCCATATAAAAAAGTTAGATGAGAGCTTAGAAAACGAAATAAAAGCGATGGTAACAAAGGGTATAGCTTTGTTTAAACAGAACGAGTTGATTTAGTTTTTTAAGTTTGACAAATGGTGTTTACTGCGTAAATACCATTTTATTTTACTAAAATAGCGGTATGAAATGGATAAATGCCGTTGGCTTGTTATTACAATTTATTGCTTTTTGGTTAGCCGCACCCGAATTGTTGGGAGAACCTACACTACGCCGTTTTGAAAAAGGACTGAAAAAATTAGTTACTCAACTACCTATTATTGTTATTTGGCTAATAGTTTTAGGATATGGCATCACTTCTACATTATTTAGTGTAATGAAAGGACTTGATGCTGCAAAAAATGGTACAACTATTGGCAGTATGACTTCCTTCTATATTACACTCGGTATATTTAGTGGTGTGTACTTTATTTTTATTGCGTTTTACAAGCGCATAAAAAAATGGTTAGAAACCAAACTTGCCCAACCTTTGGTAGAGAAGCTGATAAACAATACCGAAACCCGTAAACAGTCATTAATATTAGGGGCTGTATTATTTAGCGTAGGTTTTATGTTGCAGTTTATTGTGGCTGTGGTTTAATAGGAGTTGCATATAAATCTTTGTCAAACTTTAAAAGTTTGACAAATGGACTTGCCCTGCCTTGTAGAGAAACTTTAGAGGGTAAAATTACGTCTGTTAATAAACAAGCAAAGGGAAAGATTACCTTTGACATACGAAAAACCAAGATGGAGGAAGTATTATAATTTGTGGCACAGTTTCCGCAGTTTTTAGTTCACATTTAAGGCTATACATGAGAAAATTTACCCTATACATAATAGGTTTACTACTATGTATAATAGCACCCGCGCAAACCCTTAAAACACCCTTGCTACAAAAATATGTAGAAGGTTTAATAGGCACACCGCTTTTTGTACAATACCCTACTGATGGGAGCAACACCGCAGAAATAGTAGGCAAAATTTTAGCCCAAAAACTAATGGGCAACTACCCAGCACCTACCACATTACAGCTAAACTATACCCGTACCTCGCCCAGTGGTGTATATTATTTTTATACACTTAATTATAAAAAAACAGTACTATACAGGCGTACACTAAAGGTATTTGTAGATAAAAACAATACTATAAGGTGGATACACCACAATTTTACGCCTTTTGTAGCCCCCACTACAAGTACATTTTTAAACACTACCGAAGTTGGAAATTTTGCAACAACTAATTTCCCCAACTACCAGCTATTGGCTGGCACAAGTACTTGGCTACACAATGGGCAAACTATAATCCCCTCTTTTTCTATCACCGTAAAAAATGAGAAAGAAGGCACTACTCAATATGTTTACAGTACTGCGGGTATGCTGCTATATACCCACCCTATTGATAAACACTTTGCTACCATAGACACACCCACTTATGGCTATGTATATAACCCTGACCCTTTAACAACAGCACAGGTTTCTTATGGCGGCGCATATAGCAATAACAACGGTGCAGATACAAATGAACTTACTGCCGAGCGTAAAAAAGTAACATTTTATGGCACGCTTCAAGGCGATTCTATAATTTTAGCTAATGCTGATTTTTTTATGAGTGAGGTCTCCACTCCATCATTTCCGCCTACCCGTATAGCACTGGGCGATACCTTTAATTATACAAGAAGCCAGCACCAGTTTGCAAGTGTAAATGCTTTTTATCACTTAAATACCCATTTAAGCCATATAAGAAAATTAGGATTCAACAGTTTGCCCAATTTTAGAATAAGGGTGGATGCACACGCACTAAATGGGCAAGATGCTTCACGCTTTACTGCTACTGATAATCCGCCCACATTACAGTTTGGCGATGGAGGCATACCTGATGCTGAAGATGCCGATGTGATAATACACGAGTTTGGACACGCCCTTTCGCATAGTGCATCGCCCAATACAGCAATAGGAATACAGCGCAGAGCCCTTGATGAGGCTTTTGGAGATTATTTTTCGGCTTCATACTCGTGGGGTATAAGTACCTTTAATTGGCAAAAAGTATTTAATTGGGACGGTAATAATGGGGGCTGGCAAGGGCGCACTGTTGACTATAAGGGGAGTTACAAACAACTTACCAATAATATATGGATAGATGGGCAGCTTTGGAGTACCGCTTTTATGCGCTTGCTTAGAATAATTGGGAGAGACAAAGCAGATGCTTTAATGCTTGAAGCACTGTATCGCCTAAACTCTAATATGAGTATGCGCCAATTGGCAAATGCCGTTCAGCAAATTGATACGTTACAAAATAGTGGCGCAAATTTTGAACCTATACAATGCGCCTTTGCATCAGTAGATATTTTAGATAGCCTTAGTGCCTGCCTAATTTTAAGTGTAAAAAATAGTAGGCAAAATAAGCCCGTCCTTTTTAAACTATACAATAGCTGGGGGTTTGCAATAAATGCCGAAGATGCTGAAATCTACTTCTCGTCTCCCGCCCGTTACCAGTTAACTATTTTTGATGCCACTGGCAAGCTAATACTTAATGAAACCATTAGCGGTAGTACTCCTAAAAAAGTAAAGGGGCAAAATTTTGCCCCTGGAGTTTACTTTTTAAAGATAAGTGAAAAAAATACTGGCAAAACACAAACAGCCAAGCTGTTGCGCTATTAGTAGCCTGCGTGTGATATGGTAGTGTCTTTAGGTTCTACCACCAATACTGGCACACCGCTACCCGCCATTATTTGTTCACTGTCAGATTTGCCAAACCAACCTCCACCGTCTCTATCATTCATAATAATAATAAGGTCGGCATTGCTGTCTTTGGCAATTTTTATGGTCTTAGGTACCACATCTTTCTCTATTTCAATTTGATAAGTACTTTTTCCTGATCCTTTTTCCTTAATATACTTTTCTGCTTGGTAAGCATAGGTTTTAAGGCGAGCCTGCTCTTCTTTACTGCTTGATGTTACCACAGCAATATGAATATTAGCATTAAATACCTTTGCAATAGAAGTAGCAATAGGTATTTTTTGGCGTGTACCAGTATTATCATGTATAGGCATCACAATATTTTTGATACGCTCTTTTTTAAAGCCTTCTAAAATAGAAAGGACAGGAATATCAAGCGCATTTACTAATTTTTGTGTTTGCTTACTAAATGAAACAACGACTAAATCCGCTCCCAATTCTACTGCTATTTTTGCAGCAGTTTTGTAAGCCTCATTAGCAAGGGTAACCTTCTCTACATTCACAGGCTCAGAGCTTAATCTATTATTGATAGACTCTGCACTGTTTCTACGCCCTTCTTCGGTAGTTGCAACTACTAATTGAGCGTTAAATGCGTGGCTAAAGTTTATGGCACCTTCTAAAACGGCATCGTCATTATCGGTTCCGTATAGGCAAGTGAGAATTTTTGTAATAATTTTACTCATAGGCATTAATTTTTAATTATTTAAGGTAGAAATATATTGAAAACTCCAATATATATAAAATACTTAGTATATAAACAAATTAAACGCATAAAAAGTTGGAAAAACTTCCCAATTTTGTAAAAAAAATTGTCTTATTTTTGCGCAAAAATTCCAAAAAACATAGCCATTGCTATGCAAGTCTTAAAATTCTAAAATTATTACGTTATGAAAGAAGTATATATAGTTTCAGCAGTTCGTACTCCTATTGGTAGCTTTGGCGGTGCTTTATCATCGGTAAAGGCAACACAATTGGGGGCTATTGCTGTAAAAGGAGCCGTTGAAAAAGCGGGCATTCAGCCTAATCAAGTACAAGAGGTTTTTATGGGCTGCGTACTGCAAGCCAATTTGGGGCAAGCACCCGCCAGACAAGCTGCCATGTTTGCTGGTTTGCCAAAGTCTGTACCCTGTACTACTATAAACAAAGTATGTGCATCAGGCATGAAGGCAACGATGTTTGGCGCGCAAAGCATAATGCTGGGCGATAATGATATAGTGGTTGTAGGCGGTATGGAAAATATGAGCCAAACTCCATACTATTTAGAAAACAATCGCTATGGACAAAAATACGGACATGGACAAACCTATGACGGCATTGTAAAGGATGGGTTAACAGATGTGTATCACAATAACCTTATGGGTAGTGCGGCGGAATTAGCCGCAGAAAAATATAAATTTAGCCGTGAAGCACAAGATGAGTATGCGGTAAACTCGTACAAACGTAGTGCAGCAGCTTGGGAAGCGGGTAAATTTAAAGATGAGATAGTACCTGTTGAAGTTGCTGGGCGCAAAGGGGCTGTAACCATAGTGAGCGAGGATGAGGAGTACAAAAATGTAAAGTTTGAGAAAATACCCACCCTGCGCACTGTTTTCAAAAAAGACGGTACAGTAACGGCTGCCAACGCATCTACTATAAACGATGGTGCGGCGGCATTAGTGCTAATGAGTGCTGATAAAGCAAAAGAACTGGGCTTGAAACCACTGGCAGTTATCCGCAGTTATGCTGATGCAGCACAAGAGCCTGAATGGTTTACAACCGCACCTGCAAAAGCACTTCCAAAAGCATTGGACAAAGCAGGTATAAGCAAAAACGATGTTGACTTGTTTGAACTAAACGAGGCGTTTTCTATTGTAGCATTAGCTAATATGGAAATTTTAGACCTTGATATAAACAAAGTAAATGTAAACGGTGGCGCAGTAGCATTAGGACATCCCTTAGGTTGCTCTGGCGCACGTATATTGGTTACTTTGGTACACGCGCTTAACAATAACAATAAACGCTATGGTGCAGCAGGCATTTGCAATGGCGGCGGCGGCGCATCAGCAATGGTAGTAGAGCGTGTTTAACCTTATTTTTTTGATTTGATGTTTTCATCTGTAAGACAGAAGTATTAACAAAAAGGAGGAGGAATAGATATTTCAAATTATACCGCATCCAATAAAAACACCGCACCTGTGCCGTTCAGGCGGGCTTCCTTTGCAGCAGGTTGAAACCTACCGCAATTCAATACCCTTAACAAAAACTTTATGTATAGAATGGGCATTTATGCCTATTCTATCTTTTTAATATCGGTGTTCAAAATGGTTACTTTAGTTTCTCATTATTCTTATGCCTTTGGCTATCCCGCTTTGTTTTCTTTTCCATATTTTTTGTAAAAGCCTCGGTTAGGTTTACACCTGTTTGGTTGGCAAGGCATATTAATACCCACAATACATCTGCCATTTCATCCGCCAAGTTTTCATTACTTTCATTCACCTTAAAACTTTGCTCGCCATATTTGCGAGCCATTATCCGTGCCAGTTCGCCCACTTCCTCCATTAATATAGCGGTATTGGTGAGTTCATTAAAATAGCGAACGCCAATAGTAGTAATCCACTGGTCCACCTGTTGTTGTGCTTCTTCAATAGTCATACCCACAAATTTATAATTTAAAGTGGGTTTGCTATTGCAACTATATCCAAAAAGGAGTTTAAACCACTTTTTTGCGTTCCCATTCATCAAAAAATATGTGTTTTACACAATAGCTTATTAAAATGGTCATCAAACTACTTTCATCTGTTTTTGTATCATTTAGCATAATGCTCTCTATTTCTTCGTGTACGAAAGGGAAAGTTGTTTTGAGAGAAGGAGTAAAAAAAGTTAGTTGGAAGGGAAACAGATATCGAGCGCATCATTAAATAGGATAAATTTGTCCGATATAAAAAACCTAATTATATTCGCCGCAGATTTAAAGCAATGTTTTCAAAAGCCTGCGAGTATGCAATACGTGCCGCTATATATATAGCCTCACAATCTGCCGAAAATAGTAGGGTAAATTTAAAGGCGGTGGCTTTGCATATAGATTCGCCCGTGGCTTTCACAGCAAAAATTTTACAGCAATTGGTGCAGCATACTATAATTACATCAGTAAAAGGGGCAAAAGGTGGTTTTGAGGTGGAAGCCGCTAAAGTGAAAACAATAACCCTGAGCCATATAGTATTGGCTATTGACGGAGATTCGCTGTTTAAGGTATGCGGATTAGGCTTAAAAGAATGCTCCGAAAAAAAACCCTGCCCTGCACACAACAGCTTTAAAGCTATTAGAGAAGAACTAAAAAAAATGCTTCACTCAACAAGTATATACGAGCTTTCGCACGGACTAAAAGATGGTTCTACATTTTTAAAACAATAACAAAATACCACTATGGAAAAAGAGAATACAATAGCCGCCATAAACAAGAAATACGAAGATTTAGGCGAAAAACCAGATATTTATTTTAAAGGCTTATTACATCAAAAACCAGTGAACTATTGGGATTATGTTGAGGTAGATACCCTATTATCTCTACAAAAACCAAGAACAAATTTTAAAGATGAGGAAATCTTTATTATGTACCACCAAGTTACCGAGTTGATGCTAAAGCTAATGCTTCACGAGATTAAACAAATTTGTGATAACGAAACTGTTGCCGAAGATTTTTTAATTACTAAAATTAATCGCATCAACCGATATACTGAAATGCTCATCACCTCTTTTGATATTATGAAAGATGGGATGAACTATGACGATTATAATGAATTTCGCACGGCTTTGGCACCTGCAAGTGGTTTCCAAAGTGCGCAGTTTCGTTTTGTAGAAATTTATTGTACCCAATTGCAACATTTAATAAACGAGAAGGGGCAGGAAAGATTACCAAAAGATGCTACAACTAAAGAATATTTTGAGCATATTTATTGGAAAGATGCAGGGCTAAACAGAGAAACAGGAAAAAAAACCCTTACCCTTCGCCAATTTGAAGAGAAATATTTGGATGAGTTTATCGCATTGGCAAATAAAATAAAAGGCAATACCATTGCCGATAAGTTTGACCAAATAAAGCATCCATCAGAAGGGTTGAAAAATAAATTAAGAGAGTTTGATAGATTATACAATGTGGAGTGGCCGTTGGTACATCTAAACACAGCAAAGCATTACTTGGATAGTAAGGGGGAAAACAAAGCCGCAACAGGTGGCTCTGAATGGAAAAAATACCTGCACCCTCATTTCCAACAACGCAAATTTTTTCCCTCATTGTGGACGGATACTGAAAAAGAACAGTGGGGCGAAAAAGAGTAATTTTTTTTCAATTTTGAATATAGATTCAAAACCGTTGTAAGTTATGTTTCTTTTAAAGTGTTAAAAGCCTTTCAACTCCGCTCAAGATGACAACGCGCGTACTAAAGGCAAACCCCTTCCAAATTTAACTATTAGCACTACCAAATAAGTGCCCTTCCCCTTAAGGGGAAGCTAAATTGTGATACAGGTAAAAATAGCAATACATAGGTAGGGGTTTGCAAGCCTGTGTGGCGGTTTCCTCCCTTGTGGTAACCTGTGAGAAGGCAAGGGGGGAGAAAGAGGGGTGTAAAACTACCATTCGTGCCGTTCAAACATTTTCATGCAGCAGGTTGAAACCTGCCGCAAATCATCCCCTTAAACAAAAAATTTTATGTATTGGGCATTCATGCCTATTTGTTTGTATTCTTCAAAGGCAGCTCAATATAAAAAGTAGTACCTGCGCCTACTTCACTTTCAAGCCAAATGCGCCCGTTATGGGCTTCCACAATTTGTTTCACTATAGACATTCCTAAACCTACTGGTTTCTCACCATCTGTACCCAAGCGTTTAGCTTTAGTAAACTTATCAAAAATAATCTCACGGTCGGCAAGGGGTATTCCCATTCCTTTATCACTCACTGTTATTAGTACGGTGTTCTCTGCTTGGGCAAGTACTACATTTACGGCATTGTTTGGTTTACTAAATTTTATAGCATTTGATAGTAAGTTACTTATAGCACGGTTAATTTTTTCTTTGCTTATTATGGCTTCCACTCTTTTTTGTGGTTTTCTAAACTCTATAACTATTTGTTTTTGGTTGGCTCTGCTTTGGTATAGTTTAATTACGTCTTTAATTACATCATTTAGGTTTTCAACTTGCATTTCACCTTCCAGCCCTCCGTTTTCTAATTTTGCTGCATCCAGCAAGTCATTAATAACATTTAGGGCATTGTCGCACGATTTTTTTATTAGTTCTACAAGTTGCGCCATACCTTCATCAAACTGGCTAAACTCTTCCGAACTTTCAAGCAGTTGTACTACACCAGTAATGTTATAAATAGGACCTCGCAAATCGTGGGCTACCATGCCTAATAATTTATTTTTTTCAGCATTTAATAGTTTTAACTCTTCAATAGCTTGTTCAAGCTCTGTTTTATTTAAGGTGATTTGCTGGTTTTTCTCACTAATTTGGTGATAAAGAATTTTTTGTTTTATTAAATTTCTACGATTTTTTGTTAAACCAATAATGGCCAATATTAGCAATGCAATTACAAGTATTGCCATAGCAAAGTATATTTCTATCTTAGTTTTTTGGCTTTTATTATCCTTTTCAAGCACTTCACGTTTTACCTCACTATCTTTTAACTGGCGATAAAGAATAACATCGTGTAGCCCTTCTTTCTCCGCTTCCTCCATCAGGCTATCTTTAATATAATATTGCTGTATGCGGTACTTATAGGCTAAGGTGATGTTGCCCTTTTTTATGCAATAATCAGCTTTAAGACCCAATAACCTTGCCCGCCAAACCGTGGTAGTAATATTATTTATTTTATATGTATAGTAGAGCGCAGTATCAGTTACCGCCTGAAATTTTTTATTACTATCAAGTGCATTATATATCTCTGCTAAATAGGTAAGTGAGGTAATTGCATCTTGGTTGTCTCCAAATTGAGTAGCATTTGCTATAATATTTTTGGTTAAAAAATGAATAGCCTTAGTATAGTTTCCCCTTAGTTGATAAATACGCCCCTTATTACCATAAAAAACACCCTTTGCGTTGGATAATCTATTCCCTTCTACTGATGTAGCCTCTTGTAGTGCAGAGTCATAATATATAATTGCCGAGTCGTATTTGCCTAATTTATTATAACATACCCCAATATTATTAAGCATATTCATTACGGCAGTATTATGGTTGCCAACGTAATTAGTTTTGCGTGTATAATACAGTGCTGAACTATATAGCTCTAAGGCTTTTTTATAACTGCTTTGCTGGTAATATGTAAGTGCTAAACGCCTATAAGTTTTTGCAATAGCTTCTGAGGAGTTTATTTTTTCACTAATCACTTTTGCTCTATAAAAATAATCGTTTGAGAGTCTTTTTTTTCCAATAGCTAAGTACACATCTCCAATTTCTAAAAGGGTATGTACTTCTTCAAGGGTGTTAGTTCCTTTAACCTCCCTATACGATTTTTCTAACCATAGTAAAGCGGTATCGTTTTTTCTCATCCATCGGTTCATAGAACCTACCATAAAATAAATACGCCCCAAACCATTGTGATAGTTTAGCGAAAGGGCAATTTTTTCTAAACTATCTAAATGTTTTTTATAGTGCTGGTACAAATGGTGATAACCTGTATCTGTTTGCGATTGAATATTTGCTAAAGCCTCGTTTAGTGAAGCTATTGCGTTGTTTTTTTGGGGGGTAGTTTCTTTTTCACCACAGCCCCAAAAAAAGAGTACGCAGATGGTACTTATCCAAAAAATATAAGGAGTAAGACTTTTTGATACCATAAACTACCCTAATGAGCAAAAGTAAAGAAAAACTTATAACTTTTTTCTTTATAACCCTGTCTGTGTATAAATTGAGCCAATACTAAAAACATTCCTATTTTTGTGGCTACACATATACGAGAAGCTACACACCATCAAAATAAGCTAAAAATGAGCAAAACTAACGATAAACTGGAAGCCCTAAAATACCACGAAATGGGGCGACCAGGCAAAATAGAAGTAATCCCTACCAAACCCACCGCCACCCAGCGCGATCTTAGTTTAGCCTACTCACCAGGTGTTGCAGAGCCGTGCTTAAAAATAAAAGAAAACCCTGCTGATGTATATAAGTACACCGCAAAAGGCAATTTGGTAGCCGTAATATCAAACGGTACAGCCGTATTAGGTTTAGGAAATTTAGGTCCCGAAGCATCAAAACCTGTAATGGAGGGTAAAGGACTATTATTTAAAATATTTGCTGATATTGATGTATTTGATATTGAAGTAAATTGCAAAACAGTAGATGAATTTGTAGCCACTGTAAAAGCCCTTGAGCCTACTTTTGGCGGTATTAATCTTGAAGATATTAAAGCCCCTGAAGCCTTTGAAATAGAAAAACGGCTAAAAGAAAAGCTAAATATCCCTATAATGCATGATGACCAACACGGTACGGCAATTATTAGCGGTGCTGCTTTACTAAACGCAGTTGAGCTGATAAAGCGCCCTATTGGCGAGTTGAAAATGGTGGTAAACGGAGCGGGAGCATCAGCTATATCCTGCGCACGGATATTTTTATCATTAGGAATTAAAAAAGAAAACTTGGTGATGCTGGATAGCAAAGGCGTTATCCGCAAGGATAGAGCAGAGGCAGATGAGAATAAAGCCTTTTTTGCTACCGCCAAAGAAGTGAAAACACTTAGCGAAGCCATAAAAGGGGCAGATGTTTTTATAGGTTTAAGCAGAGGCAATATACTAAAGCCCGAAATGTTAAAAAGCATGGCACCCAATCCCATAGTGTTTGCCATGGCAAATCCCGACCCTGAAATAGAGTATAATTTAGCCTTAGAAACTCGTGATGATATAATTTTTGCCACGGGGCGAAGCGATCATCCTAATCAAGTAAATAATGTGTTAGGGTTTCCCTTTATTTTTCGTGGTGCGCTTGATGTGCGTGCTACACAAATAAACGAAGAAATGAAGCTGGCAGCAGTGCGTGCCTTAGCGCAATTGGCAAAAGAGCAAGTGCCTGATAAAGTAATGCTTGCTTATAATGATAAAAACTTAGCCTTTGGCAAAAACTATATTATACCCAAACCTATTGATGACAGGCTAATATATACCGTAGCACCCGCCGTAGCCAAAGCCGCTATGGATAGTGGGGTGGCACAAGTACAAATAACGGATTGGGGGGCTTACGAAGCTCAACTTAAAAACCGAATGGGCTTAGAAACAAAGCTAATGCACTACCTAACGGTAAAAGCACGTAAAAACCCTAAACGGGTTGTTTTTGCCGAAGCCGATAATATTAAAATATTGCGGGCAGCACAAATAATTAAAGACGAAGGGATAGCAAAACCTATATTATTGGGGGATAATAAGCGTATAAAAGGGCTTATGAAGGAACATAATATTCAGTTGGATGGCTGCCCCATAATAGAACCCTTTACCGAGAAGGAAAAAATGGAGGAATACGGTGCGCAGTTTTTTGAAAAACGAAAACGAAAAGGCGTAAATACCTATGAAGCACGTAAAATAATGAGAGATAGAAACTACTACGGTAGTATGATGGTGGAAACAGGTGAAGCAGACGCTTTAATATCGGGGTTAACAAAAAACTATGCGAGTACTGTAAAACCCGCCTTGCAAATACTGGGAATGAAAAAAGGGATAAATACCGTAGCAGGAATGTACATTATCAGTACTAAAAAAGGGCCTTTGTTTTTAGCTGATACTACGGTAAACCTTAACCCCACTGCCGAGGAGTTGGTGCAAATAACCCTATTGGCAGCCGAAGAGATAAAACGCTTTAATATTGACCCTAAAATAGCCATGATATCCTACTCAAATTTTGGGTCGGCGAAGGGAGAAACACCCGTAAAAGTGGCAAAAGCAGTTAAAATATTACACCGTGATTATCCCCATTTAATTGTGGATGGAGATATGCAAGCCAATATTGCCCTAAACAACGATACTATGAAGGAGAACTTCCCTTTTAGTAAGTTGGTAGATGAAGGGGTGAACACGCTTATATTCCCCAACCTTGAGTCGGGAAATGCGGCGTATAAACTACTTCAAACAGCCGCAGGCATGGAAGCAACAGGCCCTATATTATTAGGTATGAAAAAACCAGTGCATATATTACAATTAGGCAGTAGTATTCGTGAAATTGTGAGCATGGTTACCATAGCCGTAGTGGGCGCACAAGACAGAGCAGAAGAAGCCTAAGTATCGCGCACCCTTGCACTACCTCTCACTGACTTTAGTCGGTGAGAAACAGTTAGTTAGATTACTTCTAAAATAGTTTCGTTTTTACCCCTAAAAGTATAAGTTTCGCCTACTTTTTTGTTTAACATAGCTTGTGCAATAGGGGCAATGGCTGACAAGGCAAACCAAGTTTCTTTTTCTATTTTTAGTTGCCCCACACTTACTGCTATATAAAAATTACCCGCAGTGGTTTTTACGGCACTGCCAAGGGCTACAATAGCATTCTCTTTTTCAGGATTAAGCTGCTTTACAACGCTACTATCTTTTAGGGCTTCTTGTAGCTGCTTGGCACTAATATCACGCACGTTTTGGCTCATAGCCCTGCCCGTTTCGTACTTGTCGCCCATAGAGCTTTTTTCTTCTGCATTGGCACTTTGCTGTGCATCGTCCATTGCATTTTTAGCTATGGTAATACGCTTTTCTAAAAACGCCAAACAAAGTTGGTGTAGTTGTTTTTTTATCTCCATCTAAAACTCAAATCCTCTTAAACCGATATTTAGTCGCATACCCACCATTAGCATATTGCTTGTAGTATTTTGTGCCGCTATCCCACTATTTACTTGTCGGTATATAAAACGTATATCAAAAAACAAATTGTGGGTAGGCATATAAGTAGCCGTCAATTCGCCCCAAAACAAGGTATTACTCACTCCTTGCCCAATACTATTGCCATTTTCGCTAACACGGGTAAAATAGTTTCTGCTAATATCACCGCCATAGTTTAGCCCTGCGGTATCAGTACCATAATTAGCATAAATAGCTTTGGCAATAATATTTAGCCTTTTCATGGGTTGGTAGCGGACAATGGCAATTAATTCGTTAAAATTTGCCCCTAATGGATGGGCTAAGGGGGTGTTTAGGTTGGTATAAGTTTGTGCGGGATTAAAATGCTGATAGGTATATGGGCGCACACTATTCACCTCTAACTGTATGTCTAAATTATTGACAGTAAAGGCATTAATGTATTTCATACCTGCTTGCAGCCCAAACTTATTAAGGTACGAGCCTAAGTTGCTTCTTAGTTGTGCTATATTAAACTCATCGAGAATTGCCTGCCCGTAAAAACTAAGGCTGTTTGTGGGGTTGTATTTTATATCAAAACCCAATAGTGCATTATCGCTACTCACTCCGCCTATCGATTGTTCTATGGCTCTATAAAAAATAACGGGATTAAGGTAGTTATAATCAAACCGCCCATTGCCCGTTGCGCTATCGCCCCTACTAAAAATAATGCTCTCAAAAATCCCAATATTCAATCGTTTACCAATGTTTACACTAAGGTGATGGAAAGCCATATACTTGCTTCGGCGGTCTCTTTTAGCACGGGTAGGGTTAAAAGCATTAAGCTGCATAAACAAGTTAGTGTAGTTTATACGCCATACATTGGTTTTAATTTTTAGAAATAGATTTTCTTTTGAAAAATCACTCAACACTAAAGAGCGGTATCCATTGCCAATAAAATTTCTATCGTGTCCAAACTGGAAATTAATTAGCTTCGCTACATCAAAAGTTATATATCCTCTGGCTTCAAAAAAATCAAAAGTATTACTATCATTTTTAAATGGTTTGGTGAGCCCTGCACCGGGGAAAACACCTGCCTGTCGGGTTCTATTAGCAAGGTATAAAGGGGCTTTTATTTGGTTTTCGGTGAGGTAGGTATAAAACCCTACTTTGCGCCCTATTTGTCCTCGTATTTCTGCCCCTCGGGTGTTTATCCAAGTGGTACGTGTTTCACCATCAACTTGTTCTATACCTGTGGTAAAGTTTAAAACAGGATTAACTTGTACGCTAAACTCGTAGGTTTTATGAGCATATAAAGCGGCTTTGTATCGGTAAAAATAACGCAAGACAGTATCGCCTTTTACAACCGCATTTTCTTGTATATCAGGGTTATCGGCTAATAGATAATTCAAATTAAATAGGTCTCTTGCAGTATAGCGGCTGTTACTATCAAGCAATAATTTTTCAGCCATAGCACCTATTTCATAACGTTGCAAAGGTTTTGAAATAGAGTGAATACCTCCGTATAAAAAGTACTTGCGGGTAAGGTCTCCATTCTGAATTAAATATCTATCTACTATATGAGAGTACTCCCTATTATTGCTTTGCACAAAAGAGGATTGCGAAAAACCTGCCGAACTAATTATTACTGCTAAAAATACTACTATAAGGCGCATTGCTGCGAAGATAGGGGATTTTTTTGCGATGCCAGTACCCAGTCTCCCTTGTGTGAAGGAATTTGAGCACCAAAAAATATGTGCGTAAGCGAAGGGGGGCAGGGGGATGTAAATACGGCTTATTTCCTGTTTTGTATCCAATTTTCTAATGTTTAGTCTTACTTCTTCGCTGGTAAAGCGTAATGTGGTATAGCCCAACTCTAATACTGTCCTATGTCTATTTTCATCATACTCTTGTTTCATATTGTGCGAGTTGCTGTCCACATCAATAATTAGTTTCAAATCCTTACTTAAAAAATCAGCAATATAATTGCCAATAGGGCGTTGGCGAAGAAAATGATAGCCTACTAATTTTTTCGCTCTAAGCAGTTCAGCCACAAGCGTATTTCTGCTTTGGTAGAGTTATTTCTTAGTTCCTTAGCAAAAGGCTTTAGTTTTTTGTTATAGTGATAGTTTTTCATTTGGTTATTTTCATCTCCCTCACCCCTTTTGCTCAACATTTCGCAAGCTCAATTCACCCAGCCACAAGGGGGACTTGGTACAGGTAAAACTATTGTTCTTTTTTATTATTTATAGTACAAGGTTCATTTTTGCCTGCCGAAGGTTTGGATATCATCAGGTTTCAACCTGATGAAAAAAGATTTAAGCAAAAGCAGATAAAAACAGGGTAAAATTTCTTAAGAAATACTCTTTTACTTCAATAGTATAGCAAATTCAGGTCTTGTCCAGTAATTTTCTATATCAACCAATAAACGGTATCGCTTTTGAAAGTTAATTATTAACAAAATATCATACTTGGTCGTCTCTAATTACAAATTATCGTTTAAACACCGATTCTTTTATGAAAAATGTTTTTGCACTTCTTTCACTCTCCTTATTTACAGCCTCTCTTTTTGGGCAAAAGAAAGTTTTGATAGAACAATTCTCTAATGCAAGCTGCATTAGCTGTGCTACATATACCCCTTTGGTACATAATTTTGGCACACAAAACAAGGCGGTAGTAATAAGTTACCATACCCCCTTCCCTAATCAGCACGACTCTATGCATTTTGAAAACGTACAAGATGCTACTGCACGTATTAATTATTATACTGTTTCAACTGCCCCATATACTGTTATGGATGGGGGCTTTTATAAAGATATATCGTCCATTGCAGTGGATTCATTACAGCAAAAATTAGGTGAAAATTTTAATCAATCGCCCGCTCTTCAATCACATGTTCTAATAAAGAATTTCAGAATTGAAAATAATGAAGCAAAAGCACGTTTAATTTTTATAGGGTTAGAAGGTTTTGTAAATCTTGATATGCGTGGACACATTGTATTAGTGGAAAAAGTTGTTCCAAAATCAGCATATTTAGCAACGCCAGGTTCAAATGCCGAGCAAGAGTATATGAACGTAATGCGCCAAATGTATATGGCACAGGCAGGAGGGCATAAACTCCAGTTTACGCAACTCAATCTTTTAGATACTGTGGATGTCTCATTCCCGCTGACCAATGTAAAATCTCAAAAGCAGTTACGGTTAGTTGGTTTTATGCAAAACAATGATACCAAAAAAGTGCCCACTGCCAATTTTGAAGATTTAGTTGCAAACCCGCCAACAAGTGTAAAAAGAATAGACAATACAATTGCAAAATGGGCATATAACCCAATAGCCAAAAACTATATCGTAAATTTTGAAACAGAGCAAGTTGGTGTGATAAAAATTTTTACAATAGCAGGGCAGTTAGTAAAAAAAATAAATGTAACTAATGAAACCCAAAAAACAGTGGTAGTAAATGAGCTATTTAGTGGTGTTTATATTGCTACTTTTAGCAATGACAAAGCAACAACAGCTACTAAATTAATAGTGGAATAAAATATCAATTACTTTTCAAATTCATAAAAAAGCCATTGAAATATTTTCGATGGCTTTTTTATGTTTTATACTTTTTTCTTGAGATAATTTTCTCTTGTTGTCGTTGTATAATTAAATCCGCTATACGTGCAGCGTGTTCTGTATATGGAGTGGTAGCTATCACCTCCTTTACTTTTTTTTCAGCTACATCTATTCTGTACAGTACGTTCCACAATTTATTCAAATCATAATCAATAAGGTATTGTATTTCTTCTATTAATTTTTGCCTAATAATTTCAAAATCATCAATCCCATCAGGCAAAGCAAAATAAACAGCCAATGCTTGTGATATTTCTTTATTGTTTTCCATTGGCATATTTTGCATACCCTGCTTGCAGCTGGTTTAACTGTTGGGCGGTTTCAATTTTATAAATTTTTAATCCATTATAGGTTACTACACCAGTAAAAGCATACCCAAAAAAAGTAGCCTGTTCCAAGTTATACTCATCTACCAAAACAGCCTTTTTTGCTTGGCTTGGGTTTGTGCTTACCAAATATACCTCGTCGTACTCCTCAAACCTGTACTTGTATACCGAGTATGTAATAGTAAAATCAATATTCTCTTGTTGCAAAGCATAGTAATGTGCCAATGAATTATCTACCAATAAAATTTTTTTATTTTTATCAAAATGGGTATCCAACCACGCCGTGGCTTTGTGTGGGTCTCGTTCTTCTCGCTGAACAATCCCTGCTAAGTTTCTGCTTATAAAAGGCAGTTCAACCAAGGTAGCCAAAGGCAATAGTAAAATACTGCTAAGGCTAATGGCTAATATCCTCTTTTTTGCTTCCAAATGGTCATAATACTTGTGTTTTAGCAATAGTAAGGGTTTAGGCAGTAGTATAAATAGCAGCAAAATATTGGGCGGGTTATATCTATAAAAAGGGGCTAATACAAATAGCCAATACAATGAATTGGCTAAAAACATAACCTCAACGGGTAAATGCTTAATGCTTTTTTGTTGGATAATGGCATACACACAATAGCCTGTAATAAATAGATTAAGCAAGGGTAGCCAAGGTTGCAGCTTATAAAAAGGCATATATCTATCCCAAAAATGCCCTACCAGCAAGTTGCTTTTTGCCATGTGTTCTTTGCCATGGTCTATAAGTTGTAGTTGTATCAACTCAAAATCAAAATTTGCATATACAAGAAAACCCAAAATAGGAATGGCAAATAACAGCCCCACCAATACTTTGTTTTTTATATCGCTGTTAAAAAAAATATAGAGCATTAGCACTCCCACCATTACCCACAATGATGGATGGGTGAAAAACAATGCACTTAGTAATAGCACCACTCCAATGGTCTTTTTTTTCTGCTGAAAAAGATACAGGGCAGGTGCGAGCAACATCAGCGATAGTACTTCGTTGCGGCTATTTCGTAGCGAGTCGTAAATGCCTTTATCGTTCATAAAAACAGCTACAAAAATAATAGTTACTAAAAACGATAGATTTTGATGTTGAAGATAGATTTTGAAAAGGAAGAATAGGGCAATAGCAAATGCCAGTACATGGGGCAGCCTAAACCAAAAAACACCATCGGGTAATAGTTTCATAAAAGCAGCATCATAAAAAAACTGAAAGGGCAAATAGGCTAAAAATTTCTCTTCAATGCGAGGGTAATGCCATATTTTTGAAGTATAACTGCCATTGCCAATATTATGGGCTACATCCAGCCAATAGCTCTCATCTAACCAAGGAATAGGCACACGGTCGAGGTTAAAAACCACCAGCCCAAAATAAAAAATCAAATATACCCACCACAAGCGGTGCAGGTTTTTGTTGTTATACATTAGGTTTCAAAAGTACTTTTTTGCTTTGAATAACACATTGAAACCATTTATAGCTTTCACTTGTTTAGAAAGTATCTAAAATAACCAATCGCAAGCAATTGTGCCGTGAAAATACTACCTTTGCAGTCCTTTTTAAAACAACATATTTTATGGCATTCGACCTCAACCTGATAAAAAAAACATATAGCGCAATGCCTGCCAAACTTGAGGCAGCTCGCAAAACAACTGGCAAATCACTTACCCTTACCGAAAAAATATTATACACCCATCTATGGGAAGGTAATGCTACTCAAGTACATGAAAGAGGCAAATCGTATGTAAATTTTGCCCCAGACCGTGTGGGTATGCAAGATGCAACGGCACAAATGGCTTTGTTGCAGTTTATGCAAGCAGGGCGTAGCAAAGTAGCCGTTCCCTCTACTGTGCATTGCGACCACCTGATACAAGCCAAAGATGGCTCAGTAGAAGATTTGAAAACAGCTATTGATACTAACAAAGAAGTGTATGATTTTCTTTCATCAGTATCAAACAAATACGGCATTGGTTTTTGGAAACCTGGTGCGGGTATTATACACCAAGTAATTTTAGAAAACTATGCTTTCCCCGGTGGGATGATGATAGGTACAGACAGCCATACTGTAAATGCTGGTGGGCTGGGCATGGTAGCCATAGGTGTAGGTGGTGCTGATGCTAGTGATGTGATGGCAGGTTTGCCATGGGAATTGAAATTCCCCAAACTTATAGGTGTGAAACTTACAGGTAAAATGAGCGGTTGGACAAGTGCTAAAGATGTTATTTTAAAGGTAGCAGGCATACTCACTGTAAAAGGCGGTACGGGTGCTATTGTAGAATACTTTGGCGAAGGCGCGCAAAATATATCGTGTACGGGCAAAGGGACTATTTGTAATATGGGGGCAGAAATTGGTGCTACCACATCACTATTTGGTTATGATGAATCGATGGCAGATTACCTAAGAGGTACTGAACGTGCAGAAATAGCTGAATTGGCTAATGATGTTGCTGAACATCTTACAGGAGATGCAGAAGTATATGCTAATCCCGAACAATACTTTGACCAAGTAATAGAAATTAATTTAAACGAACTTGAACCTCATATAAACGGTCCTTTTACGCCTGATTTGGCGTGGCCATTATCAAAATTTGCTGCGGCAATAAAAGAAAACAATTGGCCTGCAAAATTAGAAGTAGGGCTAATAGGAAGTTGCACCAACTCATCGTACGAAGATATTACCCGTGCAGCATCAATAGCCAAACAAGCATCAGATAAAAACTTAAAAGCCAAAGCCGAGTTTACCATTACCCCTGGGTCTGAAATGGTGCGCTATACGGTGGCTCGTGATGGATATTTAGATATTTTCGAGCAAATGGGCGGCGTAGTGTTAGCCAATGCTTGCGGCCCTTGCATTGGGCAATGGGCAAGACATACCAGCGACCCAAATCGTAAAAACTCAATTATCACCTCGTTTAATAGAAACTTTGCCAAACGTAATGATGGCAATCCTAATACGCACGCATTTGTAGCATCGCCCGAAATTGTTACCGCCTATGCTATTGCTGGCGATTTAACCTTTAACCCATTAACAGATACCCTTACCAATGAAAATGGCGAGCAAGTAAAATTGGATGAACCACAAGGCATACAACTACCTGCTAAAGGTTTTTCTGTTGAAGATGCAGGCTTTCAAACTCCAGCCGAGGACGGTAGTGGAATAAAAATAACTGTAAACCCCGAGAGTAAACGCTTGCAACTGTTAGCACCGTTTAAAGCATGGGAAGGTACTGACCTTGAAAACCTTAATCTACTTATAAAAGCAAAAGGAAAATGTACTACCGACCATATTAGTATGGCAGGACCTTGGCTTAAATTTAGAGGGCATTTGGATAATATATCTAACAATATGCTGATAGGGGCTACTAATTTCTTTAATGATGCTGCTGATAAGGTAAAAAATCACCTAACGGGAGAATACGGTACAGTGCCTGATACCCAACGGGCATACAAAGCCGCTGGTATTGGCAGTGTGGTTGTGGGTGATGAGAACTACGGCGAAGGCTCATCGCGTGAACACGCAGCAATGGAACCTCGCCACCTTGGCGTGAGAGCCATTTTAGTAAAATCGTTTGCACGTATCCACGAGACTAACCTTAAAAAACAAGGGATGTTAGGCTTAACGTTTGCTAATAAAAACGACTACGATAAAGTACAAGAAAACGACAAGATTGATATTGTAGGATTAACTGAGTTTACACCCAACAAGCCCCTTACCATTGTATTGAAACACGCTGATGGTAGTGTAGATAAAATACAAGCCAACCATACCTATAACCAACAACAAATAGAGTGGTTTAAAGCAGGTAGCGCGCTAAACATTATACGTAAACAAAACGCTTAGTGAGTGAGATATAAACGAATAGGCATAAATGCCCATTCTATTCATACAAGGATTTTGTTAACGGTTATTGAATAACAGCAGGTTAAAACCTGCTGTTAAGAAAGCCTACAATACTATACATACTAAGGTTTTACGTTTATAAATATACTAAGCGTTTTAGTACATTTG
>CAZOZL010000019.1:0-27735 GCA_964584305.1 uncultured Burkholderiales bacterium | reverse complement strand
GGGTAAACCTGCAGTAAAATTTACCCCTTCTTCTACTTCTAAATATTTAAAAGGGATTAAACCTTGGTCGTGATACATAGCTAAAACAGCATCAAATTTTTTGTGCTTGCGTGAGGCAAAAAAACCATCAGCGGCATAAGGTCCAAAGGCTAACATACCTGCCTCTTTAACTTGTTCTATTGCGGGTAGTATAATGTTTTGCTCTTCATCGCCTATTAGCCCACCATCGCCTGCGTGCGGGTTTAGTCCTAATACCGCTATGCGGGGTTTTGATATAGCAAAATTGGTTTGCAGGCAGTTTTTAAGCACTTTCAGTTTTTCAACTATTTTTTCTATACTTAAATGTGAAGCCACCTCTTTTAGTGCTATATGTCCTGTTACCAAGCCTACACGCAAGTCTTCGCCCGTAAGCAGCATCATGTGTTTTGGGCTATCAAATTGCTGCGCTAAATACTCCGTATGTCCTGCAAATTTAAAATCATCACTTTGGATGGTCTTTTTATCAATAGGGGCAGTTACCAAAGCATCTATCAATCCTTCTTTTGCTGCATCAACGGCTGCCTGTAATGATTTATAGGCATAGCTGCCTGCAACGCTATCAGGCTGCCCTGGGGTTATGGTTGTTTCCTCATCCCAGCAGGTAAGCAGGTTGGGGCGTTTGTTATTGGCTTGGTCTATGGTGTTAATATAATTAAAGCTAAAATCGTTCATATCTAAAGCCTTGCGATAAAACGATACTGCTTTTACCGACCCAAATACTATGGGAATACAGTATTCTAATAGCCTATCATCGTGCAAAGCCTTTAATATAACTTCAATGCCTATACCATTATAATCACCTAATGTGATGCCTA
The DNA here is from genome assembly GCA_964584305.1 of uncultured Burkholderiales bacterium. Lineage (GTDB taxonomy): Bacteria > Bacteroidota > Bacteroidia > UBA8524 > UBA8524 > SB11. The sequence goes on along the minus strand of CAZOZL010000019.1, from coordinate 26,881 downwards.
TTTTGGGTAGTATTTTTTGGCTCATAAATAAAAATCTTAGAAAATAAGTGAGAAAAGCAGGCTGTTTTTATTTGCCTGCATAGTTTTTTAGGTAGTCAAGTATCATACGCACGCCAGCACCTGTACCATTTTTGCCTCTGTAATTATCGGTACTGTGCAAGTATGCAGGTCCTGCAATATCAAAGTGCATCCAAGGGTAGTCGGTAAATTTTTCTAAAAACTTACCTGCGGTAATAGCTCCTGCTGTTCTGCCGCCTATGTTCTTCATATCGGCAATGTCAGATTTCATTAAGTCTGCATATTCATCCCAAAAAGGCATCTCCACCAATCGCTCGTAAGCATTTTCGCCACTTACTTTTAGTGCTGCCTTAGTTTTTTCGGGTGCAGTACCCATACACACTATACCGTATTGCCCTATTGCCATAGCGGCAGCACCTGTGAGGGTAGCAAAGTCCATTACCAATTCTGGTTTAAATTTCTTAGCATATGAGAGCGCGTCTGCCAATATCATGCGCCCTTCGGCATCCGTATTTAGTACTTCAACCGTCATACCATTGTGCATTTTTATTACATCACCCGGTGCATACGCCAACTCACCCGGGCGGTTATCCGTTGCAGGTATTAATGATATAACATAAACGGGTAGTTTCATTTTTGCTGCGCCATATATTGCTGCCGCTGCAACTGCTGCACCCCCCATATCACTTTTCATATAGTCCATACTATTACCAGTAGGTTTCAAACTTAAACCCCCAGTATCATACACTACTCCTTTTCCTATTAAAACTATTGGTTTCTTATTTACTGCTTTAGCGGGTTTATACTCCATAATAGTAAATGTAGGAGGTGTTTGGCTACCCATATTCACTGCCAATAAACCGCCCAGTTTTAGCGATTTTATTTTAGCTTTATTCAGTATTTCTACTTTTATACCCGCCTCTTTACCCATACCGTCAAATATTTTTGCCATTTGCACCGCATCAAGGTATGATTGTGGCTCGTTTACCAATGTGCGTGCAGTACAAGTAGCATCTACCAACACATTTAGTTGGTCAATGTCGGTTTTGCTCACATCAGTGGCAATATGTATTTGCGCTAAACTATTTTTGCGTTTAGCATGGTCTTTATAATATTTTAAAAACTGGTAATTACTAAGTGCTATACCTTCGGCTACACTTAGTATGCCTGCTTTACCTGCACCACTTATGCATACTTTTTCTGCTTTTTCGCTATTTAGTTTAGCGCAAATAGCATTACCTGCGTGGCGGTATTTTTCATAATTTTTATAGTCGGCATCTTGCCCAGGGTCAAGTACAATAAAAATTAGTCTATCTAAATTTTGTAGGGTAAAATTTTTCTCGTCTCCTTTAATTTTTGCTTTTACAAAGTCTATTTCTTGTTTGGTGAGCCCAAAATCAGCCCATTTGGTTTTTTTATTACCCACTATTACCAAAGGGGTTTGATTATTAGCGGTTTTCGCTTTTTTTATTAGTGTCATGTTTTATATTTTAGTGAGCAGAAAAGTACTTTTAAGGTAGTTTAAAAAAGTGAGCAAAGCTATGCTATTTAAGGTAAAAACACAATGCATGAGAGAGTGAAGTGAGTTGCCCTTACCTTTGCTATCCCGCCTAAACGGCACGGGCATATCTGTTTGTGCCAGTAAGTTATAACTACCATCATTACAAGAATGATAACGCAAACCCGTAGTGCATTTTCCTACAGCAGGTTGAAACCTACCGTAATTCATAACCTTAAACAAAAACCTTTGTGTATAGAATGGGCAATTCATACCTATTCTGTCTCTGTTTTTTACAATTTTGGTTTTAAAAATTCTAAGGGAAGAGGCGAAAACTGCACCTTTTTTATTTATAGATTATGTACTTTTGGCAACATGGTAAAAATAGTAACCTACAACGTTAATGGAATACGGGCGGCAGTTGGCAAAGACCTTATTGGTTGGCTGAAAGAAGAAAAACCCGATATAGTTTGTTTTCAGGAGATTAAGGCTGATATGACTAAAATACCCATCCCATTATTTGATGATTTGGGCTATAAAAACTATTGGTATCCTGCCGAACGCAAAGGGTATAGCGGCGTAGCCATACTGAGCAAACATGAGCCTAAAAATGTGGTGTATGGGTGCGGCAATGAGCAATATGACTTTGAGGGGCGAATTATCCGTGCTGATTATGAGGGCTACTCTGTTTTGTGCGCCTACCACCCCAGTGGTAGCAGTGGAGAAGACCGCCAAGCCTTTAAAATGCTTTGGTTAGAGTTTTTCTCACGCTATGTAATCCAACTTCGTAAAGAAATACCCAATCTTATTTTAGTAGGCGATTATAATATTTGCCGTGAACCTATTGATATACACGACCCTAAAGGCAATAAAAATAGTAGCGGATTTTTGCCCGAAGAACGGGAATGGTTTGCTCGCTTTTTGGGCGAGGGGTATATAGATACTTTTCGCCATGTAAATGGCGATATGCTACATCAATACTCGTGGTGGAGTTATAGAGCCAACGCCCGAGCGAATAATAAGGGATGGCGTATAGACTATGTATTAGTAAACAAGGAGTTGGAAAACAAAATAATAGATAGCAAAATATTGCCTGATGCTAAACATAGCGACCACTGCCCCATGTACACTACTTTAAATCTTTAGGCTATACCGATTATAGCCGCAAGCGTTAAGGCAGCAATATTAGAAAGGCTTTTTTTATCTGTACCTTTTTTTGCTACAACACTATTAAAATACAAATTACAGAATAATGCGCTTTGTATAAATTAGGTATAAAAAACCTTCGTTACATTTGCCCAAAACACAAGCAGTGCGCATAGTAGTTAATACACGGTTTTTACTTAAAAATAGATTAGAAGGTATAGGCAGGTTTACCTATGAAACCTGCAAGCTACTTACTCAAAACCATCCTGAACATGACTTTGTTTTTGTGTTTGACCGTAAGTACGACGATAGTTTTATTTTTAGCGATAATATTACCCCCGTTGTTGTTGCGCCACAAGCACGCCACCCTATATTGTGGTATTTATGGTTTGAGTGGAGTATACCCCAAGTTTTAAAAAAATACAAGGCTGATATTTTCCTATCGCCTGATGGGTATTTGAGTATTGGAACGAACGTTCCACAATTACCCGTAATGCACGATTTAGCATTTATCCACCGCCCAAATGATATTGGCGCACTGGTTAGGAAATACTATAACTACTACTTCCCAAAATTTGCACACAAAGCTACTCGCATAGCTACGGTATCAGAGTTTTCTAAAAACGATATTGCCAAACAATACAGTATTAATCCCCAAAAAATAGATGTAGTTTATAATGGTGCAAGTAGCGCATTTAAGCCTACGAACGAGGAGGAAAAAATAGCTATCCGCCAAAAAATAACACAAGGCAAACCCTACTTTGTATTTGTAGGTGCATTACAACCCCGCAAAAATATTGTGAATTTACTAAAAGCCTTTAATGCCTTTAAGCAAAGCGATACCAAAGGCATACAATTGGTAATTGTTGGGCGCAAAGCATGGCAAACCGAAGCTATGGACAGCACCTTTGAAGGGCTGCAATACAAAGCTGATATAGTATTTACAGGCAGACTAAGCGATACAGATTTATCTGCCACCATAGCGGCAGCACTTAGCTTAGTATATATTCCTTTTTTTGAAGGATTTGGATTACCCATTATAGAAGCCTTTAAATGCCATACGCCTGTTATTACTTCTAATGTATCATCCATGCCAGAAGTGGCAGGCAATGCGGGGTTGTTGGTCAATCAAAACTCAATAGAAAGTATTTGCAACGCCTTAAAAGAAATTGCAAATAATGAAAATTTACGAGTTTCTCTCACCCAAAAAGCAATAGAACGCAGCGATAAGTTTACTTGGGGAAAAACGGCTAATTTGCTGTGGCAAAGTATAGAAAAAACAGTAGATGGGACTTAAACTTAGCATACAAAACAAACTGCTTGAAGCAGGTACAGACGAAGCAGGGCGAGGCTGCTTGGCAGGCGATGTGTATGCTGCCGCAGTAATATTGCCCAAAAACTTTAAAAATAAATACCTAAACGATTCAAAACAACTAAGTGAAACCAAACGCAATGAGTTGCGAATAATTATTGAAAATGAAGCGATGGCTTGGGCGGTAGGCATTTGCAGTGTTAATGAAATAGATGAAATAAATATTCTTAATGCTTCAATAAAAGCAATGCACAAGGCACTGGCACAACTACAACCACAAGCAGCATTTATAGCCGTAGATGGTAACCGATTTAAACCCTTTGAAAATATACCGTATGAAACGGCAATAAAAGGCGATGGTAGGTTTATGAATATTGCAGCGGCATCTATTTTAGCCAAAACACACCGTGATGAATACATGAAAAAAATTGCCGCAGAATACCCCAAGTTTAACTGGACAAAAAACAAAGGATATGCCACCGCCGAGCATAGAAAATTACTAATTGCCAATGGACCCACCTCATACCACCGCAAAAGTTTTAAACTAAAAGAACAGCAACTACGTATATTTAAGTAGCCTCTGCACGGCTACCATCTATAAAAGAGTTTTTATCTACCTTGAACTAAAATTTCTACTTTCGCAAGAATGAAACAACACGAAATATCCTACCACACTAAGGGTACAGAAGAGGCTGTTTCTTAGTTAAGGAGTGAAAATTTAACAAGCAGTACCCATTTTTTATTTTTATCTCACACTCTTCAAGTAGCTATGTATATTGCAATGTGAAAATGAAATTCTCTAAAATATTTCAACTATTATTAGGACCTTTAGCTTTTGTAGTTTGCTTGTTATTAGCAAATACAGTTGCCCAACCTATGATGCTAAAAACCGTAGGTGTAGCCTTATGGCTCATCATTTGGTGGATTAGCGAAGCTGTACCTATTGGAGCTACCTCACTACTACCTATTGTATTACTACCTGCTATTGGCAATGGCTCACTAAAAGTAGTAGCAGCCAGTTATGGCAACCCTGTAATATTTCTTTTTATGGGTGGCTTTATTATAGCTATTGCTATGGAGAAGTGGAATTTGCACAAACGTATAGCCCTATCTATCTTGAAAATTACTGGTACAAATGCAAATGGGATAGTATTAGGCTTTCTTATTGCTACGGCATTTATGAGTATGTGGATTAGTAATACCGCCTCTACTATTATGATGCTACCCATTGGGCTATCGGTAATAAAACTGGTTGAAGGTACTTTGCAAAATGGTGAGGCTACAAAAAAAGGATTTAAAAACTTCTCCTCATCTATAATGATAGGCATTGCCTTCTCAGCCAGTATTGGCGGCTTGGGTACTATTATAGGCACACCGCCTAATATGGTGATGACTGGCTTTATGAAAAGCCTATACAATTTTGATATGCCTTTTTTAGACTGGATGTACATAGGCATACCCATAGTAGTTGTAATGTTGGCATTTACCTATTGGTTAATGACTCGTTGGTTGCTACCGAACAAGCTGGACAAATTGGGCGATACAACAGCATTAATTCAAAGTGAAATTACCAAATTGGGGAAAGCAAGTGCAGAGCAAAAATCTATTGCAGTAGTTTTTACCACCACAGTTTTATTGTGGATTTTGCGGGCACAAATAAACAAATGGGTAGGCAGTGAAGTACTACAAGATACTACCATTGCACTTATAGGCGGCTTATTATTTTTTGTAATCCCTACAAAAAATAAAGATATGGGAACAACCATTCTTAATTGGGACGATGTACAAAAACTCCCTTGGAAAATTCTTTTGCTATTTGGCGGTGGCATTGCCCTTGCCAGTGGAGTAGAAAGTGTGGGGCTTATAAAAGCCATAGGCGAGTTTGTTGCTTCTATAAATGGCATTGACGGTATTATACTATTAACGCTATTAGCAACCGCAGGGGTATTATTATCAGAAATTATGGGGAATGTGGCATTAGCTACCATTTATATACCTATGGCTATGGGCATTGGTGTGGCATTAGGAGAGTCGCCAATTTTGTTTGCCATACCTATTGCTATTTCTACTACTTACGGTTTTATGCTACCCATTGCCACACCACCCAATGCCATTGCTTACGGAAGTGGGCATATCAACGCAAAAGATATGATGCGAGTAGGTTTCTTTTTAGATATTTTTGGAATAGTGGTATTGTATTTCATTACTAAATATTGGTTGCCAATTATTTTCCCTTCGTTGTAAAACAGCATGACTGACTGCCCCGAAAATTTTAGGAAAGAAAGAATGTTAAAGGAAAAAGAATTTTATTTCTTAGTTGAAGAAGAATTAAGGCGTTGAAAACCCAATAGCTCGTGGTAATCTAAAAACTGATTGCGTACATAATAAAATATATAATAATCGTTTTCGGTATTCATGTAGTTTCCTTCAGTAAAAATGGTTTCGGGTAGTTCGCCCTCTTTTTTGGGTTGGGTAACATACATATAATCATAAAAACCCTGCTTTAATAAAGCCTTGCCCTGAAAGGCTTTAATTTTTGGATTATACGCCATTTTAAACTGCTCTTGAATGCGCCAATCGGTTAATCCGCCCATCAAATATACACTATCGGGAAAAGGGTTTGGGCTTTCTAATGTAAAATATACCCATGTGTAATCGCCATCAATATCACCATTATTACCATCTTTATTAGCAATAACTCGTTTGCCATTAAAATCTATTAGGTTAATGTATTGCTTAAACGATCTGGGTTCATCAGTATTTAAAACCAGTTGATATACGCCGTTCTCAAAAAACTTTTTTTCAACATTTATACTTGCAAACCTTAAACTTCTGGTATCAAAAAAACGAAACTCGTTTATCCCCGCAAATACATTTTCTTCTTCGTAATTATAAGTAAGGCTACTGCCGTTTACAAACTGTGGTTTCAACCCTGTAATGGCATTGTCTTGCCAGTAGTTTTGCATTATCACCACTTTGGTATCTTCAAAAGGGTTTATTATAGTATAGTTTTTAGTATTTACCACAAAATCAACCTCTTGCCTATTAAAACGGTAATCGGGTCGTGTTGCAGGCAATACTGTTCCGCTTATCCCTATTTTAGCATCCAATACAAAAAAGCGGCGGGTTATTATAATATCCTTCTCATCAAAATTTCGGTACACCTTTAGCAGGTAGTTGCCCGATAGTTTGGGTCTCATTTCACTGGTAGGAAACTCAAGCTGGTAGTTCACATATTTTATATAGGTATTGTTTGAGTATTGAAACGTATTAATATTGCCAAACATATTCCCATCAAGATACTGCATGGGCTGTAAATCGCTTAAAGTCCAATCGCTATTGCAATGCACAAAACTATATTGGTAGTAATCGTTTTCTGTCCCCAGTTCATCAAAAACTAAAGTTAGCTTATCATTAGCGGCTAAACTCAAAACGGGTATGGGGTCTTTTGTGCTACTTTGAAACAATAGTACCGTGCGTATATCTTCCTCGTAGATATAGTTTTCGTACTTCAATTTTTTTACATCCTCAGCATTCGCCAAAAATACAAAGCACGTTATCAGTGAAAACAGGATATATTTTTTTAAAAACATTTAAAATTATGATACGCAAACAACATCCCCTCGCCGCTATATTTTGTAGTTAAGCGTTATCCTTCCAACGCTATTAATTGCTCAAAAATTGTTTCATATTTAGTGTTTGCCTCTTCAAGTTTAGCCAAAACAGTTGAGTATTCACTACTTACTGTTGTCATTTTTTCATTATCGCCCACTACTTCGGGCAGTGCCATTTTTGCCTCCAATTTAGTTTTTTTAGTAGTTATTTCCTCTACCAGTCGCTCGGTAGTAGCCAGTTCTTTATTCAGTTGTTTTATCTCGTTTTGGGTAGAATTATCGTCCTTTTTCTTTTGTTTTTCTTTGGGCTGTTTGGTGGTTTTTACTTTTGCAGGCGCATTGTTTTTTGCTGCTGCCTCCTTCTCTTTTCTCCATACTTCATACTCATCATACGAGCCCACAAACTCTTTCAACTGGTGGTCTTCTATCCACCAAATTTTATTAGCCACTTGCGATACAAAATACCTATCGTGTGATACTACTACAAAAGTACCTTCGTACTGTTGCAATGCCTGTATCAGTATATTTATACTTTGCATATCCAAGTGGTTGGTAGGTTCATCAAGCAGTAAAAAGTTAGCTTCGCTTAATAATGTTTTAGCCAGTGCTACCCTTGCTTTTTCTCCGCCTGATAGTACTTTTATTTTCTTAAAAACATCATCGCCTGTAAACAAAAAACAGCCTAAAACAGTACGCAGCTCTTGGTCTCTACGGTCGGGGGCAAAGTGTTGCAACTCCTCTAAAATTTCATATTTAAGGTTTAGCGTTTCCAACTGGTGTTGAGCATAAAAGGCTTCTTTTACATTATGCCCTTTGTTTGCCAACCCCTCTACTTTTTCTTGTTGGGTAATTATGCGTAACAAAGTAGATTTACCCTTACCATTAGCACCTATTAAAGCAATTTTATCGCCTCTAATAATATGCCCGTCGGTGTTCTTAAAAATCACATTATCGCCATAGCTTTTTGATACATTTTTAAGTTCTGATACTATCTTACCCGATTGCTGCCCAACGGTAAATTTTAGGTTAATTTTAGTTTTATCATCCTGCACCTCTTCTACCCGCTCCAGCTTGTCCAGTAGTTTTTGCTTGCTTTGTGCAGCCGTTGCTTTTGATGCCTTAGCCTTGAAACGCTCAATAAAACGCTCTTGCTGTTTTATATAGTTTTGTTGGTTATCAAATGCTTTTTGCTGGTTCTCATCACGTTCTTCTTTGGCACTTAAATAAAACTCGTAATTGCCAGAATACACCGTAATTTTTTGAAAAGAAACCTCCGCAATTTTATTCACCACTTTATCCAAAAAATAGCGATCGTGCGATACCACCACCACGCTACCTTCGTAGGTTTTAATATACTCTTCAAGCCATTGTATAGAGGGTAAGTCTAAATGGTTGGTAGGCTCATCAAGCAACAAAACATCGGGTTTTTGTAATAGTATTTTAGCCAACATTACCCGCATACGCCACCCGCCCGAAAACTGTGAAAGCGGTTGTGCCAAATCATACGTACTAAAGCCTAAACCTTCTAATACCTCATCAGTTTTATGGTGAATAGTATAACCGTCCAAACTTTCGTATTCAGTTTGTTTTGAGGCTAATTCTTGCATTATAGCATCGCCATGGTCATTAGCCATACGCTCGTATATATCAGCAATTTCTTTCTCTAATACCAATATTCTATCAAAGGCTTGAAGTGCTACATTACGAATACTATCATCACTTTGATACGAAAGCAAATCTTGGTTCAAAAACCCTAAGGTAACATCCTTTGGTTTTGAGTATGTACCGCCTGTGAGGCTGTACTCGCCCATTATTACACGCAAAAGTGTTGATTTCCCCGTTCCGTTTTTGCCAATTAGTCCAAAACGGTCTCTGGGTTTAATATTCCAATTTGTATCTTTAAAAAGGTATCGCCCGCCAAAATCGAACGAAAAGTTAGTTAAATCTATCATCTGTGAGCTTATGCAATCAAATCTTTAAGGGTATGTCCCATTTTTTCTTTTTTCGTATTCAGGTATTTTTCGTTGTGCTCATTAGGCTTTATTTGCAAGGGTATAGTATCAATAATTTCTAATCCATACCCAATAAGCCCTGCACGCTTTGTAGGATTATTAGTAATTAAATTCATTTTACAAATACCTAAATCACGTAGTATTTGTGCCCCTACGCCATAGTCTCGCTCATCCATTTTAAAGCCTAATTTTAGATTGGCTTCTACCGTGTCAAAACCTTGTTCTTGCAGTTTATAGGCTTTTAGTTTGTTTAGCAAACCTATGCCTCTGCCCTCTTGGTTTATGTATAATATCACACCTTTGCCTTTTTCTTCTACCATTTTCATAGCACAATGAAGCTGGTCGCCACAATCGCAGCGCATAGAACCAAATATATCGCCTGTTACGCACGATGAGTGTACACGCACCATCACAGGTTCGTCTGCTTCCCATTTGCCTTTTACCAGTGCCAAATGCTCCTCGCCAGTATGTACTTGCTTATATGCTACCAAATCAAAATCGCCAAAGGCAGTGGGCATACGAACAGAAATTTCACGTTTTATTAGTGTTTCCGTTTCTAAGCGGTATTCTATCAAATCTTTTATTGAGCATACTTTTAGGTCAAATTTCTTTGCCACCTTCATCAAATCGGGTAGGCGAGCCATTGTACCGTCTTCATTCAAAATTTCTACTATACAGCCCGCAGGATCAAAACCTGCCAACTTTGCAAAATCTATTGCCGCTTCGGTATGCCCTGAACGACGCAATACGCCTTCGCTTTTTGCTTTTAGTGGGAATATATGCCCTGGGCGACCCAAATCATCGGGCGTGGTTTCACCATCTACCAATGCTTGCACCGTTTTAGCACGATCCGAAGCTGATATGCCAGTGGTGCATCCCTTGCCCAATAAATCTACCGAAACAGTAAAAGGAGTGGCATGGGTAGCCGTGTTTTTGCCCACCATCAACTCTAAATCCAATTCTTCGCAGCGTTTTTCTATCAAAGGCACACAAATTAGTCCTCTGCCTTCACGTGCCATAAAGTTTATCATTTCAGGAGTAACATTGGCAGCAGCAGTTAAGAAATCGCCCTCGTTCTCACGGTCTTCATCATCTACCACTATTATTAGCTTACCCGCTTTTATATCCTCAATACCCTCTTTAATAGTATTGAGTTTCACATCTGAATTCATGCCGCAAAGGTACTGCTTTAAAAGGGGATTTTTAGGTAGGCGAATTCATGACTTTTTAGGTGGTTAATTGGTTGTGCGGAGGCTGGCCATTCCTTTGAAAAAAGGAATCTGTGAAAAAAAAACAAAGATTGCCTACCCAAACGGCATAGGCGGGCAGTTTGTTACACCACCTCTTAGGTTGCCACGCTAACCTAAGAGGTGGTGTGTTATCTCATGAGAAGTTGAAGCAGAATACAAAGTTTTTTCTGTTTTTGTGGAACAAAAATTGAGATATTGCATACTATGCTGACTAATTTTTTCACTCTCATTTTTATACTGTTATCAGTGGGGTTACAAGCACAACTGTTACAGTACAACAAAATATTTCACCCACAAACCAAAGAGAATATTGCAGTGATGAAAAAATCGCCACAAAAACAGCTTTCTATTTATGCCACTTGGGAGGGTGCTAAAATGCAAAACGATAGCGATAATTACCTGCAAGAAGAACATTTTTATAATAAAAACGGAAGGTTAATATTAAATAAAAACTTAATTATGTACAATTGGGTGTCGTATAAATATAATAAAAAGGGGCAGGTAGTGGAATACCATAGTAGGTATCTTGATAAAAATGACAAAGGAAAATCTATCTTATATTTTGCTGTAAGCTATACTAAAAAGGGGGCTATGAAAAGCATTGTTAATTTAGATAAAACCAAAAGAGCTAAAAGTATATCTTATAATCCTAATACAAAAACGATACTCATTAGCGATGCTGGAGGCTATATTTACCGCTATACTCTCGATAAAAAAAATAGATTAATACAGGCTAAAGTCGAGTATCAGTTAAGTATTAGATATAACGCAACCTTCACTTATAACAAAAAAGGATTATTGATTGAAGAAATGGGGACAAGAGAGTTGCATAGCACCACTGTAAATTTTACTGCGAAACATTTATATAAAAAGGGTAAAATTAAAACAATAAATACTATTGCAACACCTCAAAACACTATATCAGAAATTAAAAGTGTAGAAACCTATGCTTATAACAATAATTCACTACTACGTTTTAAGGAAAGGGTAGTAGATAATACAGGTACAATTAGCTATACTTACTTGTACGATGGCTTAAACAGAAAAATTAAAACGATGTATATAGATGATGGGAAACTGATGGGTGAAGAATTTTTTGTGTATCGCTAAAAAAATTCTAATAGTCCCAGTAAACCATAAATTATAGCTATTATCCTTGTAATAATTATAATACCACCAAATAGCACACCTATAAATTTGCCTTGTATTTTCTTAACTTGCACCAAACTGTATAGCAAATGGACAACCGTATAGTAACACTTTTACAAGAAACTGAACAACTAAAAAAAGAGTTGGACAAGTTGCGCCCTTTGGATAAGGAACGTGAGGCTATTGTATTGCAAAAATTACGATTGGACTGGAATTTTCACTCTAACCATTTAGAAGGAAACTCACTAACCTTTGGAGAAACTAAAGCTCTTATACTATTTGGCATTACTGCACAAGGCAAACCCCTTAAAGACCATTTTGAAATTACAGGACATGATGAAGCTATAAAATGGGTGGAAGATATTGTACACAAAAAAGAACCCCTTACAGAGAGCTTTATACGCCAACTACATACATTATTACTAAAAAAAGACCACACAACGGATGCAATAACACCTGATGGGCAACCCACAAAAAAAACCATAAAAGTAGGCGAGTATAAAAGCACCCCCAACCATGTGGAAACAGAAACGGGGGAAATTTTTCGCTTTGCTACGCCCGAGGAAACGCCCGCAAAAATGAACGACCTAATGGCGTGGCTTAGAGATAAAGAAAAGGAGAAAGAGACTAACCCTGTACTTTTAGCGGCTGATTTTCATTATAAGTTTATTCGTATACACCCTTTTGATGATGGTAACGGACGTGTAGCCCGCATTTTGATGAATTTTATTTTAATGCAAAACGGCTATCCTCCAACAATAATTAAAACACAAGAAAAAAAACAATATATAGCAGCACTTGAACAAGCTGATGCAGGAATTTTTGAACCATTTTTTGAGTTTATTATTACCAATGAAGCCCGAAGTTTAGAACTAATGCTAAAAGGAGCAAGGGGCGAAAACATTGAAGAACCTGATGACTTGGATAAAGAAATTGCATTGTTAAAGCAAAAGATTAAAAGTAAAAACAATGTAGTAACAGTTTTTAAAAATGAGTCTACTATTAAAAATATTGTAAGAAAGGATATTTACAACTTCTCAAAATATTATTTCATAGAGATGGAAAATACTTTTGGTGAATTGTATCAAGAAACAAAAAATATAATTCGATTTAATAACATTTCTGATGGAGGTTTTCTTATAATAAAACCAGAGTTAATTATTTCATTGGTTGATAGGAGTAGTATTGATTCACAAACAAACAGTATAAGACTCCTCATTCAGTTCTTTAATATTAAGTTTCCTAATGAGAAGGAATTAGAGACCTTTAATTATGATAGTTATGTCGATTTTCGCTTTAACGAATCAAGGTATATTATTCAATCAGCAGATCATAAAAAGACGATTGCAAAATTCTATAATGAAAATCTTAACGAAGAGGAAATACATACAATTGTCAAGTATGAAAAACTTAGACATAAAAATGCTTTACAGTCTTTTATTTAAAAATATTACCCCTTCAACCTAAGAAGTTTTCATCGTGATAGTGTTCTGTTTTACATTTGACAAACTTTAAAAATTTGTCAAATGTAAAACAGAAATACAAAAACTAACTATTTTTCATCTCAGTAATTAAAGCAGTAAGGGTTTTCTTAGCATCGCCAAACAGCATATTTGCTTTCGGGTCAAAGAATAGCGCATTTTGTATGCCTGCATATCCTTTGCCCATGCTACGTTTCATTATTATTATTTGTTGCGCATGGTCAACATCTAATATAGGCATACCGTATATAGGGCTGTCCTTATCGCTACGTGCGGCGGGGTTTACTACATCGTTTGCACCTATTACCAACACTACATCTGTACTGGCAAATTCAGGGTTTATTTCTTCCATCTCCAATAGTTTATCATACGGCACGCTACTTTCTGCTAAAAGCACATTCATATGCCCTGGCATACGCCCTGCTACTGGGTGTATAGCATATTTCACTTCCACGCCTTCTTTTTCTAATAATTCTTCCAATTCGTGGCAGGCGTGCTGTGCTTGGGCAACCGCCAATCCATAACCCGGTACAATTATTACCTTTTTGCTATATTTCATTAGCATAGCAGTATCAGCAGCGGTAATTTCTTTTATAGTACCTTCTATTCCATCATCAGCCCCAGTTATCTTGCTACCGCCAAAGTTGCCTATAATTACATTTAGCAATGAGCGATTCATGGCTTTGCACATTACCAGCGTAAGTATAGTACCCGCTGAACCTACTAAAATACCGCCTAATAACATCACTTGGTTATCATACAAAAAACCACCGCAAGCAGCAGCAACTCCCGTAAACGAGTTGAGTAATGATATTACCACAGGCATATCTGCGCCACCAATAGGAAACACAAACAAAATACCATAAAGTGCTGATAAACCCAGCACTAAATAGAATATCCAAGCAGCACTTAGTGTGCCTGCAATAAACAAGCCCGACAATAGCACCACTACCACCAACAAGCCTATATTAACAAACTGTTGCGCGGGTACGGTTATGTCTTTAATCTTACCATCTAATTTTCCATAAGCTATCATACTACCTGTAAACGATATAGTACCAATAACCAAGCCTGCAAAAATAATGAGTAGTTTAAACTGTAATGCGCTTGCCATAGCGGGAATAACAGCCAATATCTCCATACCCTCTGCTAAGTGTTGCAAATGATTAAACTCTATAATAGAGATAAGCATAGCACACGCTCCGCCCATTCCATTAAATAGCGATACCATTTGTGGCATGGCGGTCATTTGTACTCGTTTGGCAATAAGAGTTCCCACAACTGAGCCTATTATTAACGCGGCAAAAATCCACTCCAAGTTGCGAAGATTTTGCCCACTTGTATCTTTATACAAAAATATTGTTCCCAATATGGCTACTGCCATACCAAAGGCAGCAATAAGGTTGCCCTTGCGAGCCGAGTCGGGTTTGCTCAACATTTTTAACCCTATAATGAAACTTAATGAGCCAATTAAATAGCTTAAAACCAGTAAATTGTTTTCCATTTCTTACTTTTTCTTTTTAAACATTTCCAACATACGGTCTGTTACCACAAACCCACCCACAACATTAAGAGTGCCTAAAAACACTGCAATAAAACCCAATACTTTAGCAAGGGTAGCATCTGCCTGCCCCATTACTATTATTGCCCCAATAATTACTACACCATGTATTGCATTTGCGCCTGACATTAGCGGGGTATGCAATACAGAGGGTACTTTGCCTATCAGTTCTATCCCTACAAAAATCATTAAGATGACCATATATATCATCTGCTGGTTTTCGGTTATAAAGTTTAAAATATTATTCATTGTTAAAATGGTTATTCTTGATTTAAGGTTTACGAGTTGCGTCATTGCGAAGAAGCCTTCTTAGGCAGGCGAGGCAATCTGCTCTATCTATAAAAAAGATTGCTTCGTCGTTCCTCCTCGCAATGACGCGTAGGTTTATTTCAAAAGTTCTCCTTCATGTGTTGCCAAAGTACCTGCGGTAATTTCTTCCTCCATTTCCCATTTCATCGCCTCACTATCCGCTAAGTGGGCAAGCAGGTTGTATATATTTTTGGCATATAAATCACTTGAGTTTTGTGGTAGCAAGGCAGGTATATTACTTTGTCCTACTATTTTCACCCCATGTTTGGTTGTGGTTTGGTCAAGCTCACTCAATTCACAGTTTCCTCCTTGTTCTACCGCCATATCTACTATCACGCTACCAAATTTCATGGCTTTCACCATATTTTCTGTAATTAGTACGGGGGCTTTTTTGCCCATTACCAGTGCGGTAGTAATTACCAAATCGGCTTTTGAAATATGGTTTAATAAGGTTTCTTTTTGGCGGCGGAGATAATCTTCGCTCACCTCTTTTGCATAGCCGCCTTCTGTTTTCACCGCATCATCTCCTTCTACGGTAACAAATTTTCCGCCTAATGATTCTACTTGCTCTTTAGTTTCGGGGCGTACATCAGTAGCTTCTACCACAGCCCCCAAGCGTTTAGCAGTGGCTATGGCTTGCAAACCTGCCACCCCAACACCAAATATTAGTACTTTTGATGGGGTTACTGTTCCTGCGGCGGTCATTAGCAAAGGGAATATTTTGCCCATAGTATTTGCCCCTATAAGTACTGCTTTGTAACCCGCTAAGTTACTTTGCGAGCTAAGAGCATCCATATTTTGTGCGCGAGATATTCTAGGGATGGCATCCATAGCGAAACAACTAATATTTTTTGCCGCTATTTTTTTAGCCAATTCAAGGTTTATTTTAGCATATAAAAAACATACCAATACTTTCCCCTCGGGTATTAGGGCTATTTCATCATCCGTTGGTGGGTTTACTTTTAAAAATATATCAGCACTGGCAAGGTTAGGCTTGTCCGTAACTGTTACCTCTGCATCCGTATAGTTTTGATTACTAAAAAACGAATGCAAGCCAGCATCTGTTTCAAGCAGCAGGGTATGCCCTTGTTTTATATATTGCTTTGCTACTTGTGGCGTAAGTGCTACACGAGTTTCATTGGGTCGGGTTTCTTTAAAAACGGCAATTTTCACGTAGTAGTTTTCTTTAGTTGATTTTTAGCAAGGTATAAGAAACTAATTAGTATTAAAATTTAATTGAACTAACAAGTTGTTTAAAAACAGAAACCCGCACCAAATGGTGCGGGTTTCAATTGTTATAATTTTTATAAAATATTCTTAGTTACTCTTTTTAAACTGTTTTGAGATTACTCTCCCCTCTTCGGTAGTGTATCTTAAAAAGTATATCCCTACGGCTAAATCATTCACATTTATAGCTGATGTTGCTCCTGTATGTATATGGGTTTTCTTTAGTTGCCCTAATACGTTATATACCTCTACTTTTACTGGTTTTGTAGTTTCCAATGAAATGTTTAGGTGGGTAGTAACAGGGTTAGGATAAATTTTTATGTTGTTTTGCTTTACATCTTCAACTCCTAATACCCAAGCATTAAACTCAAAGTCTTGTTTTTTGCCGTTAGCACTATCTCCTTTTTCAAAAACTTCTATTTCTGTCGTAGCCCTTCCTGATATATTTTTAGGGTATAAGTGTACATCAATATTGCTTGAGTCTCCAGCGTTTAGTTCAAACTCCGCTCTATCTACTACAACATCATAGCACTGGTTTTTATCGCATATACCTGCTGTCCACTTGGTAGGGAAATTTTTACGTGTAGCTCTCCATACATATCTTTTTTTGGTGGCACTAGTATTTTTTACAAAACCATGGGCAATTAATTCAAAAACGGTAGGTGTACCCGACACAAGATCCCCTTTGTTTCCCTCAGTAACAGGCTTAAATGTAAACTGTGCGCTTGCACTAAATACAAATGCAAACAAAATAAATAGTGTGAGTATATTTCTTTTCATATCTTTAATTCAAATTTACGTTTTAATATATTAAAATACAAAACTATGATGCTAAACTAATGGCTTTGTTTTATTCGTATTCCTTGAGGCTTATATCCAAACTTTTAACAGAATGAGTTAAAGCCCCTATGGATATAAAATCAACGCCAGTTTCGGCGTAGGAACGAACTGTTGCTAAGGTTATCCCCCCCGACGCTTCGGTTTCAAACCTCCCATTAATTAAAGCTATAGCTTCTATAATTTTAGACGGGGTAAAATTATCTAACATAATCCTATTTACTCCACCCACCTGCAAGACCTCTTTTACTTCGCTAATGTTGCGTGTTTCTATCTCTATTTTTAAATTTAAGTGCTTTTTTGCTAAATACGCTTGTGTACTTTGTATTGCAGCCCTTATTCCACCTGCATAATCTACATGATTGTCTTTAAGCATTATCATATCATACAAACCCATACGGTGATTGTATGCTCCGCCTATGGTTACTGCCCATTTCTCTAAAAACCGAATATTAGGGGTGGTTTTTCGAGTATCCAAAATTTTAGTATTTAGTCCTTCAACAATTTTCACCACCTTGTTTGCCATAGAGGCTATACCACTAAGACGTTGGGCGCAGTTTAATACCAACCGCTCGGCTTTTAAAATGCTGCGAACACTACCTTTTACCAACAGTGCTTTATCGCCTTTTTTTACTACATCTCCGTCTTTCAATAAAAACGTTATATCTAAGTCCTCGTCCACCTGCTTAAAAATAGTTTGGGCTAACTCTACACCCGCTATTATTCCCTCTTCTTTTATCAGCATATGGGCTTTGCCCACTGTGCCTTGCGGTATAGAAGCAAGTGAAGAATGGTCGCCACTGCCTATATCTTCTTGCAAGCTGTGCGAAATAAATTCAATACATTCTTTGGATGTAAAAAGCGGATTCATGCCACAAAGGTAGGATTAAGATTTAGAGAATTAAACAGATTGAAGTATTCGGTAATTTGTATTTTAATATTGTTACTATGCCTGTGTTATTATAACCTCTCCCAAGGATGAGGAACGTAGTACACATAAGTTAGCGTGTTGTTTTATTTAGGGTGAGGCTTTTCTCTTCGTCTCCCTCCGCACTGAAGGCTAAAAGCCGACTTTGAGAAAGTTAGGATAAAGATATCTCCTTTATCAGTAATTGTACTATTTCGCTAATTCGTTGACAGAAAAGACTTATTTCAAATTTCAAACCCGAAATCACCAATTATTCGCCTACAAAGCCTCTACCTTCACCACTTTTGCATTTTCGTCCAAATTGTAAACAATAGGGCGAGCAGTGCCTAATTCTTTCTTTAATATTTCTTGTGGACTAAGGTTTTCTAAATACATAATTAAAGCACGCAGGCTATTTCCATGTGCTGAAATAATTATGTTTTTACCTTCTTTTAGCAAAGGTTCAATGTTTGCTTTATAGTAAGGGATTACACGGGCTTCGGTGTCTTTTAAACTCTCTCCATTAGGAGGGGGAACATCATAACTTCTACGCCAAATATGTACTTGCTCATCACCGTATTTTTTAGCAGTTTCGGCTTTGTCCAACCCCTGCAAATCACCATAGTTACGCTCGTTTAAAGCCTCGTGATTAGTAACGGGTATATTAGCTTGGTTAGTGATTTCAAGTATAGCAGTAAGTGTTTTTTGGGCGCGTTGCAATACTGACGTGAAAGCCGCATCAAACTTGTAGTTTTTTAGCATTTCAGCCGCCTTTTTTGCTTCTTCAACTCCTTTGGGAGATAAATCCACATCTACCCAACCTGTAAAGCGGTTTTCTAAATTCCATTGTGATTGCCCGTGCCTAATAATTATTAGCTGTGCCATACGTTTCTATTTTTTTGCTGCAAATATAAAGTTTCCACTAATTCTGCATCATTAAACAAAGAATAAGATTTTATATAAATGCTATAAAAGCATTATTTTGCGAACTCAATATTTTAAATTTAGATAACAGAATTACACCAAACAGTTATGGAAGAACTGAAAACTATACTTGATAGTACAAAAGAAGGCATGGATAAATGTATTGCCCATGCCGAGAATGAGTTTGCCAAGATAAGGGCAGGGAAAGCATCGCCTAATATGTTGGACAGTGTTAGTGTAGATTATTACGGCACACTTACCCCCATTAACCAAGCGGCAAATATATCAACGCCTGATGCACGTACTATTACCGTACAACCTTGGGATAAAAGCCTTATTGCTGCTATTGAAAAAGCAATTACCGATGCCAACTTAGGGCTAAACCCACAAAACGATGGAGAAATGGTGCGTATTAATGTGCCGCCATTAACAGAAGAACGCCGCAAAGGATTGGTGAAAAATGTGAAAACAGAAGCCGAGAATGCCAAGGTAACCATACGCAATGTAAGAAAAGACGGTAACGAGCGTATTAAAAAAGCCCAAAAAGACGGCATGGCAGAGGATATAGCCAAAGACGGTGAAAATGAGGTACAAGACCTTACCAACCAATACATTAAAAAAATTGATGATTTGGTAACTGCAAAAGAAAAAGAGATAATGACGGTATAATGTGTTGAGCAATACCGCAACAAAAATATTCTCATTAAAAACGCTGAAATATGTAATTATTACAATTTCGGCGTTTTTGCTTATTGGTGTGCTTGGGTATTTTTCGCTACGCAACTATGTTTTGCAAAAAATACTTACTAAAGTAAAATCCAAAATAGAAAATAGCACCTATCTTACTTTTAATGCCGAGAATGCAAAATTCACCTCTTTAAATACTGTTCAGCTTACTCAAATAAGTCTTGTCCCCAAAAATAAAGACACTCTTTTTACTACTGATACGGTAAACATTTCCGTTAAGCTATTACCTGCCCTGATGGGTAAAATACGTTTAAGCAATTTACGAGTTGTAAATACTACCCTAAACCTTAGAAAAGACAGCATACAAACCAATTTTAGGGGATTATTAAAACCAAGTAAAAAGCAAGCACAGCAAAGTGCCAACAACAGCAACTACGCCAAAAAAACGTTTACTTATATAAAAACACTTTTGCGCTACCTGCCTAATGCTATCAACCTAAATAACGCTAAAGTAAAACTTAAATATAACGACAGTTTTAGGCATATTACCTTACAAAATTTTAGTTTCTATCAAAGTGAGTTCTCAGCAGTAGTAAGCTCTCAAAAGGAGGCAGGTAAAGACTTGTGGCTTGCTAATGGCTTTTTTGATAAAGAGAAGATTAAGGGAAAGTTAGAAATAATTAGCCCTGATAATAGCAGTTTAGGTTTTGCTTCATTATTCAAATCGGGCTTGGGGTTTAGTAAAATACATCTTACATTAAATAAGTTAAGCTATAAAAATAATGCTATACAACTAACTGGTAGTAGCAAAATTGAAGGTTTAAGAATTTATAATGCCAAATTATCTAAAGACACAGTAGCATTTTATAACGTTGAGGCTATACTATCAGCACAGGTAAATAAAGACTTTATTACGGTGGATTCTACCTCTGTTTTCACCTTCAACGATATTAAATTCAACACTTTTGCACAATATCCGCTGGGTAAAAAAAAGCAGTATCGTCTAAAAATAAAAATGCCCTTCACACCTGCACAAAGTTTTTTCACTGCTTTACCGCAAGGGATGTTCAGCACTTTTAAAGGCATAAAGGTAAAAGGAAATCTATCTTACAACCTGCATTGTTTTATAGATGGTGAAATGCCTGATAGCTTACAGTTTCAATCATCATTACAAAAAGAAAATTTTTGGGTAGTGAAATTTGGGCAAACAGACTATACCAAAATTAACCGCCCCTTTACCCATACCGTACATGAAAAAAACCAGCCTTCACATAGTTTTATTGTAGGCGATACCAATCCACATTTTACTCCACTGGCAGCAGTAAGTCCTTACTTTGTAAATGCGTTATTGATAAATGAAGACCCTTCGTTTTTTAGGCATAGAGGTTTCATACCGCAATCTTTTAGAGATGCTATTGCAGCCGTTTATAAAGCCGATTTAAAATTTGTACGTGGTGGAAGCACTATTAGTATGCAATTGGTCAAAAATGCTTTTTTAGAACGTCGTAAAACTATTGCCCGAAAAGCCGAAGAAGCTCTTATAGTATGGCTAATTGAGAGTAACCGCCTAAGCACCAAAGAGCGAATGTTTGAGGTATATATAAACATTATTGAGTTTGCCCCAAATGTATATGGTATTGGCGAGGCAGTTATGTTTTATTTCGACAAAAAACCTGCTGATTTAACCCTTGCCGAAGGCATTTACCTTTCTAATATTATCCCTCGCCCAAAGGCATTTAAATATGGTTTTGAGAAAGATGGTACTATGAAATATTGGTTGCAAGAAAAAGCTAATTTAGTAGTGCGGCGCATGGTACAGCGAGAAATATTACCCGCCGCAGATACCGCCCAGTTTAACCCACAAGTGCAGCTAAAAGGAGAGGCAAAATACTTTATTGTGCCTGCGGATAGTAGTTTTATACCTTATGTAGATACCTTATCACAATTAAATAATAGTGCCTATTTTTAAGATTTGAAGTAAAAAAACAATCGAAGATGTTTATTGAGGATATTTAAATCTATAAATAATATTTTTTTTACCTCCTACAAAATAATATCCCTTATAAAAAGTTATATGATTTGCCCACCCAATAGGTAATACTTTATTCCACACGCCCCTCTCAATCTCATATAAACCTCCGTTATATCTAAAAATTGTACATACCCATACCTTACCATTAATCAATTCAGCTGACCAAGGAAATAAGTCTCCATCACCATAAATATTTCTCCACTTAATTCCATTATTAGTAGTTAAGTAAACTCCCCCAGGGAAAAAACTTAACAAAATTGAATCATTTTTGCCTGATATAAATTGAATCTTGCCGAAAGAAGGATGTGAAGGTGTTTTTATCTTTTTCCAACTATTACCATTATTTAATGTAAAGAAAACATATCGTGGGGTTGATACGTACAAGGCTTTATTGTTAGAAAATAAAATATTTTTGCCTGTAAAAACTACACTATCCATATATATCTTATTATCAAGATTAATACCCGTTTTCTCCCATGCCAAACCATCTTTTGAACGGAGAATTCCATTATCTTCTGATGAGGCAAATAGGTATTTGCCATTACTAACCAAACTCCAAAATATAGTATCTACTACCCCTTTTTTTAGTCTAAACCACCTTCGCCTTAATTTATTAAAAACGTACAAGCCTTTAAATTTTGTGCCACAGTATAATTTGTTTTTGTGTGTTGTAATTGCAGTTACTAAAAGTTCGCCTAAACCTTTACTTGCTGCATAAAATGTTTTTCCAGTGTCTTTTGAAAAAAAAACTCCATATCCGTCATTTGCAGCCCAAAGTTTGTTATCCCATATTGTAAAACCAGAACTCGCTCCAGTTTTCTTTTTGATAGTGAGCTTTGATATATCCAAAATAAGTGAATCAAATTTTACGATATTTTGAGCATATAATAATGTACAATTACTGCCAAAAATAAAGATTGCCAAACAAATTAATCTATTCATTATTTTAAGGATAGTATTCCCAAACTTCGGTAGCTATGAGGTTGGCACTTGAATCATATAAACTAAAAGTATAGATTAAAGTATCTGATGCCCACCCTGATGGCAAAGTTACACTATCATCATAATATTTTAAAATATCAATAATTGATGATGGATTTGCAGTATTTGTTTCGAGTGTTATACCTGTGCCTCCATTAATTGTTCTACTTAAACTAAACTTATCGTACCCTACTTCATTAGAAGTAATATCAATACTAATAGTTGGATAATCATGTCCTCCAAACCATAGTCCCATGTATCAACATTCAAACCATGTATGTAAATGATCCTGGGCTAGCACTTCTAATCCTTACACAACAGCCACCACAAGAATTGCCACACTCCTCACAATAATGCCAAGAAGCAAACGAACAAAATAGATAAAAAATATTTCGGCGAATTAGATTAACCGCTACCAATGTATTGCAGTTTTTGCCACCACCACAATTTGGCTACATTCGTAGCAGCTATGCAGGTACAATCTACACACCAACACCATTTTTTACAAGAATTAAAACGCCTTAATCCTGCCCAGCGCAAAGCCGTTGAGACCACAGAAGGTCCTGTTTTGGTTATTGCAGGACCAGGTACAGGAAAAACACAAGTGCTGGCTGCACGCATTGGCTATATATTATCAAACACTGATAGCAAGCCTGAAAATATTTTATGCCTTACCTATACCGAAGCAGGGGCATTGGCTATGCGCAATCGCTTAATCAGTTTTATAGGTCCTGATGCGTATAGAGTGAAAATTGAAACTTTCCACGGTTTTTGTAATGAAGTAATACAAGAAAATCCTGACTATTTTGGGTACAAGGGTTTACAACCCATCTCTGACCTTGAAAAAATTGAAGTGCAGCGAGAATTGATAGATAGTTTTGATAGCAAGCACCCGCTAAAACGCTGGACGGGCGAAGTGTACTATGAAACCTCACGGTTGGATAAACTTTTCCAGCTAATGAAAACCGAAGACTGGACAAGTGAACTAATTGAAGAAAAAGTAAAAACCTATTTAGAAGACCTGCCCAATAGAGAAGAGTATCAATACAAAAGGGCTAATACTAAAAGAGGAATACAAGTCGGCGATTTGAAAACTGACAAAATTGAGATAGAAACTCAAAAAATGGAAAAGCTTATAGCTGCTGCAAAAGAGTTTAATAAGTACCAAGAGTTGCTAAAAAAACGACAACGTTACGATTTTGCAGATATGATTTTGTGGGTATTGCAAGCATTTAAACAAAATGCCGACTTATTATATAACTACCAAGAGCGTTATTTATATTTTTTGGTGGATGAGTTTCAAGATACCAGCGGCTCACAAAACGAATTACTTTCGCAGCTTACCAATTTTTGGGATAGCCCAAATATATTTGCCGTAGGCGATGATGATCAATCTATCTACCGTTTTCAAGGGGCAAATGTGAAAAATATAGAAGATTTTGCGTTAAAATATCAAGATAGCTTGCAAATGGTAGTATTAACGGAAAGCTACCGCTCAACCCCCTCAATACTTGCCACAGCCCATGCCTTAATTGAAAATAATACCGAACGGCTAATAAACCACGAAGGTTTTAATTATTTAAAAAAGGATTTAATCGCATCGCATAGCGAATTAAAGTCGCTTGAAAATAAACCTTGTATCCGAAGCTATACCAATACCTATCACGAAATAGTACATATTGCCCATCAGTTAGAAACTATGCACCAAGAAGGTGCTGATTTAAATGAAATAGCCATTATTTACCGCAATCACCGCCAGTGTGATGATTTGGTGAAATATTTAGAAGTCAAAAAAATTCCCTATCACATAAAAAAGAAAATCAACTTGCTTAATGAGCCTTTAATTTATAAACTTATTACTATACTACGTTACATAGCCCATGAACTAAAAACACCACACAGCGGCGAGTATTTATTGTTTGAAATAATGCACTTCGATTTTTTTAATATCCCTCCTATCGAAACTGCAAAACTTAGCCTCGCCATCTCAAAACGAAACTATAAAGAGCGTACCACATCATTTAGAGAACAGTTGCTTGACCCTACTTTCGGCAAAAAACAAGATTCACTGTTCAACCAGCATTTTGGCAATACAGGCATGAAACGCTTGGGTGAAGATATAGACTACTGGCTATCGCAGGCTGATAATTATACACTGCCGCAGTTGTTACAAAAACTAATAAACAATGCAGGCATATTAGCCACAGTAATAAAAAGTACTGATAAGTTTACCCATCTTGAAATGATAAAGTCTTTTTTTAA
The DNA here is from genome assembly GCA_964584305.1 of uncultured Burkholderiales bacterium. Classification (GTDB taxonomy): domain Bacteria; phylum Bacteroidota; class Bacteroidia; order UBA8524; family UBA8524; genus SB11. Next base: position 1,674 of record CAZOZL010000019.1, on the reverse strand, counting down.
CTTTGTAGAAGAAGAGTTTAACCGAAACCCAACCATTCATGTAGGTGAATTTATTAGCACTTTAGATTTAATGTATGCCGATAATATCGAGTTATCATTTACAAGAATATCGGGCAGAACTGATGGTGTTAACCTTATCACCGCCCACTCATCAAAAGGGTTAGAGTTTGATACCGTTTTTCTATTAGGCTGTAATAGTAAAATATGGGACACCGCAGGAAGAAACTATACCTATACCTTGCCTGATACCATAGTATCTGCCACTATAAAAAAAGATATTGATGCTGCAACAGAAGAAGCCCGCCGATTATTTTTTGTAGCACTTACCCGTGCTAAGAAAAATTTATATATTAGCTATGCAAAACAAAATGCTGCTGAAAAAGAATTGGAACGCTCGCGGTTTGTAGCAGAAATAGAACACTTATCAGAAATAGAACAACAAGATATAACACTAAAAAATGAGGAACTTAGTGATTTTACTACACATATACTGCAAGCGGCTGGTGAACCTGAAATAGAACTTTTGGATAAACAATACCTTGCCGAAATATTGAAAAAATACTCGTTAAGTGTTACCCATCTTTCCAGTTATCTACGCTGTCCCGTTGCATTTTATTTTAATACTATTTTAAGAGTTCCTGCCCCACAAAACGAGTATATGGCATTTGGTTCAGCAGTACATAATACCTTAGAAGCATTGTTTAGAAAAATGCTGAGTAGTGATGGAAAGCAATTTCCTACCAAAGAGCAAATGCTTGATGATTATAAGTATTATATGATGCTACTAAAGCAAAATTTTATTGAAGAGCAGTACCAACGCAGGTTGGCTTATGGTTTAGAAATTTTGCCCGATTATTATGATAAATATATTAATGAATGGGGTAAAGTAGTTACTATAGAGAGGGTTTTTAGGAATATTATGGTGGAAGGCGTACCCTTGAACGGAAAAATGGATAAAATTGAGTTTGACGGGAAATTAGCAACAGTAATTGATTACAAAACAGGCAACCCTGATAATGCAAGAAAAAAAATAAAACCACCTATTGATGGTACTGACAAAAAAACAGGCAGCCACGAAGCTATAAATGGTGGTGATTATTGGCGGCAAGCCGTTTTTTATCGTTTACTTTTAGACTATGAAAAAACCAAGAATTGGGAAATGCAACAAGTAATTTTTGACTTTATAGAACCAAATAAAAAAACAAAAGAATATATACAGCAAACTATTCCCATATCTTTTACCGATATTGCAATTGTGAAAAACCAAGTTAAAGAAACCTATAATGCTATAAAAAGCCACCAATTTAGTCAAGGTTGCGGCAGAGATGATTGTGAGTGGTGCGGCTTTATAAAGTTTAATAAAATTAGTTTGAAATAATGCACTATTATATGTGGTATGTAAATAAATGCTAAAATGTTGCCATTTTATCCGCTTATAAATTATGTATTATCATTGTGTAATAATATTTTAAAGTTTTAATGCTGGGGCAACGTTTTATTAATAGAGTGCTATCTATATAAATGAAACATAGTTTCTAACACAAGAAAATAAAGAAATGAAAAAAATAATAGTACTACTACTTACTTTAATAAGCCTACTAACTGTTACAGAGGTGCAGGCTACCCACGTAATGGGTAGTGATATTACCTATAAATGTTTGGGTAATGGCAAAT
>CAZOZL010000018.1:0-36140 GCA_964584305.1 uncultured Burkholderiales bacterium | reverse complement strand
TTCGATCCCGGTTCTGGGTACAAAGGAAAAAGCCTTTCAGAAATTCTGAAAGGCTTTTTTATTATCTACTTTTTATCTTTTTATGGGTGGCAATGAAAATTAAGCGTTACTTCTCTTTTATTGTCATTTTTATCCATATAAATAGTAAGTTCTACTTTCATATCACTGTGGTGCGTTACATTATTTACCCAGCTTTCATCAATATTAAATGTTTTAATATTTAAGTCCTCCTCTTTTTTACTAAATACAGCAGTATTTCCCATTGATTTATTAATAATCTTTACTTCGTAGCCATACATTTCGGTATCATTAGTTATTTGTGTTTTAATATTTACCGTATCTCCGTTTGAAAATATTTTACCTTCACTTGGCGATGAGAATGCAGTGATGAATTTATCTACGGGTGCTACATCTTCATCTTTTTCTTTGCATGATGATGCAAATGCAGTAGTAGCAAACAGTAGTATAACTGCAATACGAGTTGTGAATTTATTTTTTGTCATAATTTATATTTTTTAAAAGTTTGTTTAGTATAAAATTTAGGGTTGTTTAAGGCTTTTTAATAGCCTTTGCAATTGTGTTCCTTGCCTATTTGCCACAAAGAGTAATAATAAGACCCCACAATAAATTGGTTTTATTATTACTGTGGCTTATATAACTTGAGCAAGGAAACGTGTGTGTTAAACCAATGGTTGAGGCGGGTGAAAAAATGAGAAAACTATCTCAGGTTTTATCAACTTCTCGTGTAAATTAAAATATATTGCCGTGTGGCAACAATCTGTCGCAACAATTTTAGTTGTAGTTATTGTTGTATAAGATGATAGTTCTATTTTCTCAACACGAACAGTTGGTGTATAAGGTTTTTTTTGATTGTCGATAGTTTTAAGTTGTTTTATCAATTGGCAACTACCAGCACAGTTTGATGCGGGGTTGTTACGATTTTCGCAGCTTGTTTTCGCAATATAATTTTGGTTTATTTTCCACGAAGTATATGCACATACTTTTAGCATTAGCGGTAAGGCTACTAGAAATGCAAGTAGTATGGCAAATATTCTTTTCACTTGTTAAAAGCAAAGGTATTACCCGTTAGAGTAAAAAAATATGACTTTCGTTGTATAATAGTCGAAGAAAAACTAAAAGCATTTATCCAAGTTTAGTTTAAGAACTAAACCAAAAAAAAGGCTGTATTATTAATAATACAGCCTTTTTTGGTAAGTAGTAAATAGTGTTCTTACTTCTTTTTATTCTCTTGTCTTCTTATTAATTGTGCTGAAAGTGGGCTACCTATACATAGTGATGAATAAGTACCTAAGATAACGCCTATTGTTAGTGCAAAGGCAAATCCTTTAATAGTTTCACCTCCAAATAAGAATAATATAAATACCACAATAATGGTGGTAACTGAAGTCATAATAGTACGGCTAAGTGTGTTATTTAAAGCCATATTAATTACTTTATCGGTATCTCCTTCTTTTTTATGTTCTTTAAGATATTCACGCACACGGTCAAATACTACTACAGAGTCGTTTATAGAATACCCAATAATGGTAAGTATTGCGGCTATAAAGGCTTGGTTAATTTCTAAAGTAAAGGGCACAACACCATTTAGCAAAGTAAATACCGATAATACTACCAATACGTCATGCACCAGCATCACAATAGTTGCCAATGCAAACTGCCATCGTCGGAAACGTATTTGTATATAGGTAAACATACCTATTAGTGCTAATAGTATAGCTATAATAGCTGATTGCTTAATATCATCGGCCACAGTAGGTCCTACTTTGTTTGATGATAGTATGGTATAAGCACCTTTACCCAGTGCATTAAAACCTTCGTCTAATTTAGCTTCTACCTGCTCACTAATATCTTTATCTAAACTGTTTATTTTGTATGATGTGATAACTTTAAAAGAGTTGTTGGTACCATATACTTTTACTTCGGGTGAAGACCCGAGCGGAGTAGCCAATGCATTTCTAATTTCAGTTGCCGAGGTGGTTTCTTTCACCTCCACCACATAAGACCAGCCTCCTTTAAAATCAACTCCTAAGTCAAAGCCTTTTGTTACCATTGAAATAGCACCTGCAATAATTATAATACCCGATATTGAATAGAATATTTTGCTTCTCCCCACAAAATCAAAATTTGCACCTCTAAGTAAGTTTTTAGTGCGTGGAAACCAAAATTTTACATTTTTCTCACGTTTCATCATGCTTTCATATACCACACGAGTTAATAAAAACGAGGTGAATAATGAACTGATGATACCAAATATTAACACGATGGCAAAACCTGATATTGGACCCATACCAAACACTGCCAGTACTGTTGCTGTGAGCAGTGTAGTTACATTTGAATCTATAATAGCTGATGAAGCATTTTTAAAACCGTTTGAGATTGCATTGCGCAATGTTCGCCCAAGTTCTAATTCCTCCTTAATACGCTCGTATATAAGTACGTTGGCATCTACCGCCATACCCAGTGTTAAAATAATACCTGCAATACCAGGTAGTGTGAGTGCTGCTTGAAATGATGCTAATGTCCCTACAATAAAAAATAAGTTTAATAGCACTGCTAAATCGGCAATAATACCTGCGGTATTATATACTAAAAACATTATTAATATAACGGCTAAGAAGCCTACCAAAATAGAGGCAAACCCACTTCTAATAGATCTTTCTCCCAAGCTAGGCCCTACAACTGCTTCCTCAACAATATGTGCGGGTGCGGGTAGTTTACCTGCTTTAAGAATATTTGCTAAATCTTTAGCCTCCTGCTGACCGAAAGAGCCTTCGATAGACGTAGAACCATTAGGAATAGGCCCATTTACAACAGGTGCGGAATACACCTTGTTATCAAGTACTACTGCTATATGTTTTTTAGGTATAGCTGATGAGGCTGCCTCAGTAATTTCTTCCCATTTTCTAGCCCCCTCAAAATTCATTCTCATGGTAACCTCGTTACCTCCCATTTGCCCTATTACAGCCCTTGCATCTTCAACAACATCACCTGCAAGTGCAGCATTACCATCACGTTCTTTTTTCAACGCATATAGTGTATATAAATTTGGGGCGGTTTCTTTATCAACCGCATTTGCCGACCAAGCAAACTTAACATCACTCGGTAGTATATTATCTCTTATTTCAGGGTTGTTAAGTATTGCGTTTATCTTAGCTGTATCGTTAAAAATGGCTCTACCAATTGCTGCATCTTTCCCATAAAAAAAGCCTCCACCTTGCTCATCGTCTTTATATACATTATATCTAAAGCCTAACTCTACTAAGTAGTTTATTTGGCTTGCGCTATCCAGCGCAGTAGTATCGGTGGATGTAATGCTTCCTGAATCATTTGCTGAAAGCAGTCCTGTATCTGTATTACTTGTAACATTATCAGTAGCTAATAAGTTAAGTATACTAGAATCACTCTTGTTCTCAGTTTCAGTATCCAGTGAAACAGATTTATTTACAGTAGTATCGTAGTCTTTGGTTAGTTCGTCCTGATCTTTAAGATAATTATTAACTTCATCCAAATATTGAACAAAATCAAGATTGCTATACGCATTGTAAAACTCTAGCTTGGCTGTACCTTGCAATAGTTTACGCACTCGCTCGGGGTTGTTTATACCTGGTAGTTCTACCATTACCCTACCAGAACCAGCCAAACGCTGTATAGTAGGTTGGGTAACTCCAAATTGGTCTATACGAGCTTTTAAAATATCGTAACTTATATCAATAGCTTCACTAACTTCTTTTCTAAGATAATCTACTACATCATCATCAGGCGATGTGAATTTAATTTTATCAGAATTTTCTTTTGAGAAAAAGATAGGTGCAAGTTGAAGGTTGGGGTTTGCAGCCTTAATTTGTTTACTAAACTCGGTAATAAAGTCTATTCTAGGTTCTTTTTCTTGTGCAATAGTAGCAGCAGCAATAGCATTGTTTAATGTAGTGCTATTAGAATTATTTGCTAATGCTTTAATGATATCAGATACCGAAATTTCTAATACCACGTTCATACCGCCTTGCAGGTCTAAACCCAAGTTTAGCTGTCGTTCTTTAACTTCTAAAAAGGTAAAGTTTTTAAAGCCTAAGTTAAATACTTTTTCTGTTGCTAATGAGTCTAAATACCTACGCTTTAGTTTAGCATTATTACCAGTCGCAGCCTTAGCTTCTTTTTCTATCGAGAAAGCCTTATAGGTAAACGATAGCTGATAAATACACACCAACACTAGCGCAACAGCAAAAAACTTTACAACGCCTTGATTTTTCATTCTATTCTCTTAATTATATACTTTATACGGTTCTTACCAATTTTTTTAAAGAACGGCAAATATAGAGGTTAGGCTACTAAAGTGCAATGTACATTATAGCCTTTCGCTATTTTTTGTAAAAAATTGTATATCAGTAAGATATGTGTAAGTTTAATTAGTTATTTCGATAAAACGCTCAATATCGTCTTCTTTTCCTAGTATAATTAAGGTATCTGTATCGTAAATTATGGTCTCTTCTTTAAGTGTTCCCAAAATATGTGCTTCCATTGTGGGTTTGCCTGCATCGTTCGGCACTTCATATTTACGTTTTATAGTAATTAGGTTTAGCTTGTACTTATCTTGCATCTGTACATCACTCACCGTTTTGTTCCATATTCCCTTGGGTGGTTTTATCTCTGCAATTTCGTAATTGTCGGGCAAACTTAAAAAAGTCATCACATTAGGATGGATTAATCGTTCTGCTACAATTATTCCTACCTCATCCTCGGGCGAAAGAATTTCATCCACGCCTATTTTTTCTAAAATCATGCGCTGCTGTTTACTCCCCGCACGGGCAATAATACGTTTTACCTTCAAATCCATTAAATGTGTAACCGTAAGCAGCAATGCTTCAAAGTTTTCACCTATTGCCACCACTACTGCATCCATCTCAGGTATATTTACCGATTCAAGCGACCGTGCATCAGTACTATCCATGGTAATGGCGTAGGCAACATCGTCACGTAGTACATCTACCTTACTCTCTTCGCTATCAATTGCTATTACTTCTGCTCCTCGTTTTGATAAGGTTTTGGCTATTTTAGTACCAAAACGTCCCATACCTATTACTGCAAATCTGTAATCCATAAATACAAATGTATAGTAAACCTTAGTTATTTAATACGGTTTAGTAGGGTTTGAAAGTGATTTTCGATAATTACTAAACTATTTTTGCAGCTACTATTGTTTTTCACCACTATATCTGCCTTTTCTTTATAGGGGGCAAGGTACTTTTGGAAAGCGGGTTTCACATGGTTATACCATTGGTATATTACCATATCCTTTGGTATTCCTCTTTCATCCATATCACGTTTTAATCTGCGTTGTAGTTTTATATCATCATCAGCATCAACAAATATTTTTAAATCAAGCATATCGAAAATACCTTTGTAATGAAATATAAACAGCCCCTCGATAATAATAATGGGCGATGGGCTAAAATCCATCACCTCACATGGGGCATCAGGATTATTAAAATTGTAGGACATTTTTTTTATGGTTTCTCCTTTTGATAAAGAAACCAAATCATTGTGAAATTTAGCCAACTCGATTGCTTCGGGCAAATCAAAGTTTACAACCCCTTTCTCATCCTTAAATTGTGTTGCAAGCGGTTTGTAATAATCATCTTGCGAGATGAAACAAATTTGCTGCGGGCTAAACTTTTCTTTTAGTGATTTAAGAAAATGTGTTTTACCCGATGCACTTCCACCAGTAATACCTACTAAATAAGGTGTTTTATCCATACGGGTGCAAAGTTAAACTTAGTTCGTAAAAATTAGCTATTAGCATGGCGATAGGTTGAAACCTACCGCTTATAGAGAATTACATCTTGCAATGGTTTTTAAACTGTGGGCTACTGTTGCTGTGCTTCGTACCGCATTTTTTCTGACAGTTCTTTGCCCAAGTACCTGTCAATTAAGCTATGTACTAAGTATAATACAGGGGTTAGAGCCAATGCCACCACAAATTTATAGATATAGTTGTTTGTCCCTACTGAAAGTACTTGCATCATACTCCAGTTACTGCCAATATAAAAAGCGATGTATAGCACTATAAAACTATCAAATAGTTGCGAAACAAGGGTTGACCCTGTTGCCCTAATCCATAAGCCTTTCTCGCCGGTTCGTTTCTTTAAAGCATGAAAAACAGTAACATCCACAATTTGCCCGATAAGAAACGCTATTAGCGAACCTACAATGATGTATAAACCTTGCCCAAATATTTGCGCAAAGGCAGTTTGCATATTTAACACGCTATTATCGCTTAGTGTTTTATTTACCCAAAAATCGGCAGGTGCGAGGTAAATTGTACCGTAAATTATAATAAACGCATAGGCAATAAGTGCTGCTGCTATATAGGTAAAGGTACGCACTCCTTTTTTACCGTAGTACTCGTTTATTATATCGGTCATTATAAACACAATGGGCCAAGGCAATACGCCTGCGGTTAAATCCATATTAAGGGTTGCGCCCAATATGTTTAGCCCGAAGGGTTCTACGCCAATGGTTTTTTCTAAAGAGAATATTTTTACGCCAATAAACTCAGCAAGTATAGCATTGCAAAGAAAAAATGAGCCTAAAATAAGAAAGAGTAAAGTCCGTTTACGGTGTTCTTGTTCTTGCATTAGTTATTAGAGTTGTAAATTCAAGTATAGCTAAATACTTTTTAAGCTATAACATAAAACGCCCGCTATTTAGCGGGCGTTTTATAAAATATTAAGAGCAACAGCTACTATTCTTCTTTTAAATAGTCGTACTCGTACCGTTCTGGCGAAACCAAAGTTTCTTTTATACTACGTTGGCTTGTCCAGCGCATAAGGTTTGCTCTTGCCCCCGCTTTATCATTTGTACCCGATGCTCTTGCACCGCCAAATGGTTGCTGCCCCACTACTGCACCCGTTGGTTTATCGTTTATATAAAAATTACCGGCACTATCTCTTAGCTTATTCATAGCTACTGAAATGGCATAACGGTCGTGTGCTATAATAGAACCTGTGAGCGCATAAGGTGAGGTGGTGTTTACCAACTCTAAAGTTTCCTCGTATTTGTTTTCATCATAAACATAAATGGTAAGCACTGGCCCAAAAATTTCTTCGCACATGGTGGTGTATTTTGGGTCTTTTGCTACCAATATAGTAGGCTCTATAAAATAGCCTTTGCTTTTATCGTATCCTCCACCTGCAAGTATTTCAACGGCGGGGTCGTTTTTGGCAGCATCAATATACCCTGCTATTTTATCAAAAGATTTCTCATCAATAACCGCATTTACATAGTTTCTAAAATCTTCGACGGGTCCTACTTTTATGGTTTTTATGTCGGCTATTAATTTACCTTTTAGTGCCTCCCACATATTACTGGGGATATATGCCCTTGACGCTGCTGAACATTTTTGCCCTTGATACTCGAAAGAACCACGAATTAATGCCGTATTTACAGCATCAACATTGGCACTTTTGTGTACCATAACAAAGTCTTTACCGCCTGTTTCGCCAACAATGCGTGGATAGCTTTTATATTTATGAATATTGTTTCCGATAGTTCTCCAAATTTCTTGAAAAACACCCGTTGAGCCTGTAAAGTGAATACCTGCAAAATCAGTATGGTTAAAAACAACCTCACCCGTATCAGGTCCTGAAACATATACTAAGTTTATAACCCCATCAGGCACTCCTGCTTCTCTAAAAATTTCCATCAGCACATGGGCACTGTATATTTGGGTATTGCTGGGTTTCCACACCACCACATTGCCCATCATAGCGGCACTTGTGGGTAGGTTACCTGCAATAGCAGTAAAATTAAAAGGTGTTAAAGCAAACACAAAACCTTCAAGCGGGCGGTATTCCATTCTGTTCCACACCCCTTTTGATGATACTGGCTGGTCGCTATAAATTTGTGTCATAAACTCTACATTAAAACGCAAAAAGTCTATAAACTCACAAGCCGAATCAATTTCAGCTTGAAAAGCATTTTTACTTTGTGCCAACATAGTAGCCGCATTAAGTTTTGCACGGTATGGTCCTGCAATTAAATCTGCCGCTTTCAAAAATATAGCTGCCCGTTGATCCCAAGGCATATCACTCCACATAGGGCGAGCTGCCAAAGCAGCATCAATAGCTTGTTGCACATGGGTTTTATCTCCTGCATGATATACGCCTAACTTGTGGTGAATATCGTGCGGCGGGAACATTTCTTTGGTATTACCTGTACGCACCTCTTTTCCGTTAATGTACATGGGTACATCCACTTCTTTTGAGCGTGCTTCTACCAGTGCTGCTTTAAGTTCTTTCCTTTCTTTACTATCTGGCGCATAGTTTAGTATTGGCTCATTTATAGCTTTGGGAACATTAAAAAATCCGTTCATATATCGTTATTAATTATTTTTTTGAATGACCTAATTTATAGAAGCGGCAAAGGTAATTGTTTTTAGAAAGGATAGAAAATTCCTGTTAGTATAAATAATTTAAGACCATTGCAAGGAGCTGTGCCTCCCTTTTAGCTTTAGCTATTAGCCTTTAGTATAGATTTGTGTGCGCTTCTTCATACCATTATTGAGTTATCAAAGGGTTGTGTGGCTGTTTCCCCCCTTGTGGTAGCCTGTGAGGAGGCAAGGGGGGAGAAGGGGAGTAAAAACACCTTTGCCTGAATGGCACGGCACGGTATCATTTATTCCTTCCTTGATATTAACCCCTACCTATGTATTGCAGTTTGGCTTCCCCTTAATGGGTAAGGGTACTTATTTGGTAGTTTCTTGTCATTATTATACTAGTTCAATACACAAATAGGCATGAATGCCTAATTCTATTCATAAAGATTTTGTTAACGGTTATGAATTGCAGGTTTCAATCTACTGCTTGTACAAGGTGAATATCTAAAATTTTAGAACGAATTTTTTGAAAGTACCCTTAAAATATTAGGGAGAATAAATGATGGCACAATTGCTTTTAATACAGCACTTAGCTTATCACTAAAAGTAGGGCGAATTGTTGCTTTGTTGTTCAACACCCCATTTACTGTTATTCTGGCTATTTTTTCAGGTTCGCTGGTGCTGGTGAAATACCTGCGCCATCCTATTTTTTTAATGCGCTCTCTTACCGCATCACTGGTAATCATGGGTCCTGGTGTTACACAGCAAACATTTACTTTTTTATCTTTATACTCCTGCCTTAGTGCTTGCGAAAAAATTAACACAAAACCTTTTGATGCAGAGTAAATGGCTTTATAGGGCAATGGAAAATAAGCCGCCATACTTGCCACATTTAATATAAACGATGGCGAATTACCAATAAGTTTTGGCGATAAAATATGCGTGAGTTGGGTAGTAAAGGTGATGTTTATTTGTAGCAAATTATTTACAAATACAGTATCTAACTCATTAAAGGCTTGGGCATAGCCAAAACCAACATTGTTTACTAAACCGTGTAAGCTAATATTTTCAGCATCTACCCATTGTGCTATGCTTTTGGCGGCGTTGTATTGCAGCATATCAATAGCCAAAGCCTTAACGCTTATTGAGGGAAATTTACTTTCAATCTCTCTTTTTACTGTATCCAGTTCTGTTTGCAATAGTGATGCTATTACAATAGCATATCCTTTGCTGGCAAACTCAATGGCTAAACTTTTCCCCAAGCCAGCACCAGCACCTGTAATCAACACATATTTATCAGCCTTCTTCATTTTTTATTTTATTTTACCTTCTTGTTTTAGCCATTCTACCGTTTTTTTTACTCCTTCTTCAAAAGAGGTAAACTGTATGCCCAATTCTTTTTTGGCTTTGCTATTGTCCAATACCCAATTGTATGTGTAGCGTTTCACCCACGATGGGGTTATAGCAGGTTTCACACCAAAAGCAGCTAAAAACTTCATTACTCTTGCTGCCGTCATTATAACCCATATAGGCAGGTGTATCATTTTTTGCTGGGCATGGGTGTATTTTTTTGCTACCTCAAAGTAGGTGTTAAAATCAAGGTTTTCACCACCAATAATATAGCGTTCGCCTTCTTTTCCTTTGGCAATGGCTTGGTAGCAGGCTTCTACAACATCATCAATATATACATAGTTGCCAATACTTTTACCATTACTTGGTATCACACGCCACCCTTGTGCCACCTGTTGTAATAGCCGTGTGCCTGCATTGGCTTCAGTAAGTTGCCCTGCTCCAAAAACTCGGCTTAGGTTAAGGGCAGTTACCGCCAAAGTGGTAGAACTTTTATTGAGTAGCCATTGTTCGGCTTCGGCTTTGGTTTGTTCATACTCATTAAAATATGGAAGTACACGTTTACTCTCTTCATTAATAGGTATGCCATTACTTGGTCCTAATACTCCTGCCGATGATATGAAGACTATTTTTTTTACACTGCTTTTTTGTGCAGCATAAAAAACCTGCTGGCTACCTTTTACATTTATATCAGTAAATAGTTGTGGGGTAGGGGTATAAATAGCGGCAAAAGCTGCCGAGTGGATTACGGTATCGCATCCAAGCATTGCTTCAAGCATAGTATTGGTATTGGTTAAATCTCCATAAAACAATACTATACCCTTTCGCGCAAGCAAGTTGTTTTTCTTTTTCGAGCGAACAAGCGCATGAACTGTAATGCCTTTATCAACTAAATAATGGGCAATTCTGTTGCCTATATATCCTGTTGCGCCTGTTAAAAAAATCTTCATTGTATTTGCTTAAAACTTGGTGAAGTTAATTTTCATATTAGGATTGCCCTTTATGGCTATCAGACTGTTTGACAATGCCATAGTGAGGTGAATAAGCCATGCTGCCCAAAAACTGCCTGTATAATAGCTTACCAAACATAAAACTACACCAAAGGGAATTGATGTTATAATCTCTAATTTGCCTTTGTGTATATGGGCTATGGCATATAATACACAGTTTATAGTAATATTTAACCACAGTGGTAAAATATCTATACCTGAAAAAAATAATATACCACGAAACAGAAACTCGTAGCCTAAAAGATATATTGCCCAGCCAAAAACATAATACCCCAGCAAACTTAAACGCCACTCTTGAGTGCGTATTTGGGGGTATAATTGGTAGTTTTTTGGCTTGCCTGCCCTAATTGTATTAGCTACTATAATTAATGCACCCAAAAATGCCCAAGTGCTAAATACTTTATCAGCATGGGTAAAGTGTATTCCTAAATTTTGAGCGTTGTATAAGCCCAAAATGTGTAGAACCGACAAAGGCAGCAATAGCATCACCACAAAACCTACAAATTTCTCAAGCCCTACATATACTATGTTGGCTTTTGAGAAACCTATTTTTTTTTGGAAATAAGCCTCTACTTTTTTGCGGTTATATATTAGCCCAAAATAAATAATAAAGCCTACTATAAACAGAGTGTATGATGCTATAAGGGTTTGCAAAACAGCCGCAAATTAATAGTTTATAGCTTTAAAAAAAGTGTAAGTTGTTATAAAATGAAGGTTGCAGCCTATGGAAAGCCTATTTAGTATTAAAAACATTCATAGTACGTTCTAAGCCAATGGCAGTGTAGGATAATATAGCATCAGCGGCAGTTTGTATATAGGTGTCAATATCTTTTTGTTCTTCAATGCTCCATTTATTAAGCACAAAATCTACCTGTTTACCTTTAGAGAAACCATTGCCAATGCCAAAACGCAGGCGTGGGTATTGGTTTGTTTGCAATACTTCATTAATACTTTTTAAACCATTATGCCCGCCATCGCTTCCCTTTCCACGCAGGCGTAACTTACCAAAAGGCAGGGATAAATCATCCGTTACTACCATTATATTGGCTTCGTCTATTTTTAACTCGTTTTTCCAATAGGCTATTGCTTTGCCGCTCAAATTCATATATGTGGTAGGTTTTACCAAGTGTAAGGTGCGTCCCTTGTGTTTTGCTTTTGCGTAAAATGAAAGCCTGTCAATATCAAAACTAACGGCTAATCGTTTTGCTATTTCGTTTATCACCTCAAAGCCAATATTGTGGCGGGTAAACTCATATTCTTTCCCAATATTTCCTAATCCAGCTATAATATATTTCATGCCTTATTTCCCGAAATACATTTCTTGTTTTGATGATTTTACAGAGGGAAATAACGAGGTTATAGCCCCTAAAAATAGTGTAGTAAAAAACACTAATATTATATCTGATGTTTTCATTTGTACAGGGTAGTTGTTCACTACAAAAGTACCTTCGCCGCCTAATTTTAGTATGCCAAAACTTTGTTGTAACCAGCATACCAAAATACCCAATGCAATGCCTACTATTGCACCTATAAGGGCAATCATTAGCCCTTCTTTAAAAAATATGCCCCGTATTAGCCCATCTGTTGCTCCCATACTTTTTAGTACAGAAATATCTCCCTTTTTATCAATAACCAGCATAGTAAGCGAGCCAATAACATTAAAAGCTGCCACCAGTAATATAAAGGTGAGGATGAAATACGTTGCCCAACGTTCGGTATTAAAAACACGGTATAATACTTCTTGCATTTGGTAGCGATTTTTTACTTTAAAATCACTACCCATTGTTTGTTCTATTTGCTTTTGGATGGCTTTTTCGTTTACATTATCTTTTAAAATAATCTCGAACGCCGAAATTTCTTTTTCGTATTCTAATAAATCTCTGGCAAAACCAATGGGTACAATAGCGTACTTATCGTTTATATTATCCTCGACACTAAAAACACCTGCGGGGTTGATAAACTTTTTTATGAGCGCATTTTCAGGGTTTAAAATATCAGTGGTATTTCCTCTTTTAGGGATAAAAACAGAAAGTTGTGTAAAAGCATTTTCAGTATTTACGGCTAAAAAACGTGCAATGCCATAGCCCAAAACAGCGTAGTTATAGTTATTGCTTTGTAATTGCAGTTTTCCTTCAACCATCATAGTATCTAAGCCACTGTATTTAGTAAAGCCAGCACCCACCCCCTTTATAGTAGCAAAGGTTTGTTTATCACCGTATTTAAGAAGTGCATTTTCTTCTAAAACCTCTGTTATATGTAGTATCCCGTCAATATTTTTAAGTTCGGCAATTTTTGTAGTATCGGGATTAAATACTTTTCCTTTTACAGGTTCTACCTTAATATCAGGGTCGAAAGAGTTGTATAACGAAATTACAAGGGTTTCAAAACCATTAAAAACTGATAGTACAACTACCAAGGCAAAAGACCCCACAGCAAAGCCTACAACAGATATACCTGAAATAATATTAATAGCGTTTTTGTTGTTTTTTGAAAACAGATAACGCTTTGATATGAAATTAGAGAGATTCAACTTATTTGCTGTTGGGGCAAACATACAGTTTTAGCTCGTTTGCAGTTGTATTGTTTGTAGAAAAGAATGAAATAGAAAAATTATTTATAGGCTTTTACTATCATGCACGTACCTGATAAATGCCCCACATGGGTGTCTAAATAATTAAGTAGCAGGCAAAAAGGTGCCATTATTAAATAATAAAAGGGCAGTATGAGTAAAAACCATTTTGAAATATGCAGCAACTTAAAAGGGAATTTCATTGATAAATTCCACGATAGTTTACCTGTTTTGCCATAAATGTATCTGCCTCGCACTTTTTTAAACCCTAATTTTTTTAAGCGTTGCCTCAGTTCTTTCATATCGTATCCTACACGGTTTTTTTCACCGTGCATTCCAGTGCTAAGACATTCAGTTGGTTTTTCGCCTTTTTTGCAGGCTTGTGTAAATAATAATAGGTTGCCATCGTCTTTCAAATCGTCATAAAATTTTTTTAATAGCTTATTATCATCCTCTACATACTCAATCATATCAATAGCCAAAATCAAATCGTAGGCTTTGGGCTGTTCCAACTCCATCACATTTCCACTTTTGCAAAACACATTGGGCAGGTTAACTTTTCTAAAAAAGCTGTTACAATCACAAATAGCTTGTTGCCGCAAGTCCACTGCGGTTACATTATAGTGGGGGCTTAGTTTAGACATATAGTAACTATACTGCCCGTATCCTGAACCTGCATCTAATATATGCGATACGTGTTTGTTTGCATTTGCCCAAATGCGCAGTTCGCGGTGGATATGCCAACTTTTCAGCATAAAAAAGTCTAACCACCAAAAGAAAAATCTTTTTTGGCGAATAGAACTACTAAATATGGTAGTTAATGCTGTATCTATATGCTGGCAGTCCACAATAGTATTTATTTAGCTATTAGAATTATCAGTAGAAGTATTGTTTTCGTCTTTTATTTTTTTGAAAACATTTTCCATTTTTTCAACATAGTCAAGGCTGTCATCAATATAAAACTCTAATTCGGGTACTTTTCGTACTTGGTTTTTTATTTTTTTGGCAAGCTCATGCCTAATTTCTTTTTTATGTAGCTGCACTAAGTTTAATGCATCTGCTTTGTTTTCAGATTTAAAAAAACTTAAATGTACTTTGGCATATCCTAAGTCTGGCGATACAAAGACGCTGCTTATAGTTATAAAGTTTCCTTTAAAAAGGGCAGCCGTTTTTTGTAGGAATATATCCCCCAAATCACGCTGAATTAGCTTTGAGAATTTTTCTTGTCTTCGACTATTCATAAAATTACTTACAAATATCTACTACTTTTATGGAATACTTGTACATTTAGTACCACTATGTTATAAATTATTATTTTTTTACTAAAAAAATGCATAGAGTGTTACTCACATCTAAATTTATCACAGAGTTGTTTTAATTATTTCACAAGTTATTATCTTCGCCGCCATTGGAAACCTTTGAGATTATAAGAAACGGATTTACTGCGGGCTTGGTATTAAGTTTGGGTTTGGGAGCGGTATTTTTCGCGCTCATTCAAAATAGTATCAAAAACGGGTACAAAACAGGCATAGCAATAGCTTCGGGCGTTATAGTTTCTGATATTTTGTTTATCACCTTTGCCCTTTTAGGAACAAGTCTTTTTAGCAAAGGCGACTTGCAAAGTGTGTGGGTGCAAGTTGTAGCAGTTTCTTTTTTAATGTTTTTGGGCATTTATACCTTTATTCATGCTAAAAAACCTATTGATAGAACTGCCGATGGCACATCTATAAGTTTTGGAAATGTATTGGTATATTTTGGCAAAGGTTTTTTATTAAACGGACTTAACCCCGCAAACTTTTTCGCATGGACAGCTATATGTACTTATACCAAAGGTTCATTAGAATACACGCTTAACAATAATATCTTATTTTTTGCTTTTGCTTTATTGGCTATTTTTTTAATGGAAACTCTTATATCATTAGGCGCACATAAAATTAAAAATAAACTAACTGATGGGGTTATGTTATGGATAAACCGCATTAGTGGTGGTGTTTATATTTTGGCGGCGTTACTACTATTAATAAATATGTTTGTGTTATAGCATAAGTAATTGTTAATTTTTACTTCTCTTTTCCTAAATTGCCACTATTAAAGAGCATGATATGAAAAAATTATTACCCCTATTATTTCTAACCTTATTATTTGGAAAAGCATACTCGCAATGTATGTTAGTACCTGTTTCATTAACCGAGCGGACTAAAAACGCTACTACCATTGTTGAGGGAGAAGTAGTGAGCCAAAAGAGTTATTGGAACACAGCACACAACAATATTTTTACCTTAAACAGGGTTAGACCTGTTAAAATTTTTAACTGGAACTCATCAACACCCTATACTCAAGATTTTTATGTAGTAACCATAGGTGGAGTTGTGGGCAATACTATGCAAAAAGTTACCTCAACCCTTCAGCTAAAAGTAGGGGAGGTAGGCGTTTTTTTTGGACTACCCGCCACTACTACTCTTAAAGGTGTTGATATAAACACCCCGTTATTGCAATTTTCTCCTGTTGCTGGTCCGCAAGGTTTTATTCATTTTGATGGTAATAACCAGTTTGGACACGATGCTTTTGCTACGTACCATATAATGCCCGATTTATACACTAAATTAGAAGCTGCCACAGGTAAAAAAATGATTGTAGTAGGTAACTATGAAGAAGAAGTACCTACTACTAATATGGCTCCAACTATTAGTTCTTTTAGTCCTGACTCTCTTTCGGCAGGTACAAAATCTGTGTTAACTATTATGGGAACCAATTTTGGCTCAACCAGAGGGTCGAGTAGAGTGCGATTTAGAGATGCGAATAATGGCGGTAGTGGTTTATTTGACCCTGAAGATGCTGAGTATGTATCGTGGAGCGATACTGAAATAAAAGTAGAAGTAACCCGCCGAGCAGGAACAGGTAAGTTTACCGTTGATAATGGCTCAGGAACGGTGCAGTCTGCTACTAATATAGTAATCACCTTTGCGCAGCTAAATGTAGTAGATGGTAATAAGGATGTTTTTCAGCCACAACATATTGGTGAAAATGGTACAGGTTATACCTGGCAACTTTATACCGATTTTAATAATGATGCTGCTGTAAAACAATCTTTTTTAAGAGCATTTCAAACTTGGCGGTGTGGCACATTAATAAACTGGGATATAGGAGCTACAACCACTGTAAATACAATAGCAAGAGACGGCACTAATGTAGTACGTTTTGATGTAGGTAGCGAATTGCCTAATGGTGTTTTAGGGCGGTGTAGTAGCTTTTGGAGTGGTTGTTCTTCTGGGGGAACTACACTTTGGTATGTAGCCGAGTTGGACATTGTTTTTGACGATGGAAAAAACTGGAATTACAGCACAAGTAATCCTACCAATGCACAATTTGATTTTGAAACGGTAGCGTTACATGAACTGGGGCACGGGCATCAGTTAGGACACGTAATTAAAAGTACCGAAATAATGCACTACTCTATATCAAACGGAAAAGCAAAAAGAGTTTTAAGTACCGAAGGTGATTTGGGCGGTGGAAAATATGTGATGGACTTGAATCTTAAAGGTGGTGTATGTGCAAAAAGTGTTATGAAAGCATTAAACCCTAATTTTTGTTCTTTAATCCCTGTTGCTGGGTTTTCTGCCTCAGCAACTATACTTTGTCCATCACAATCAGTTACTTTTACTGATACATCGGCAGGTAGTACAAATAGTTTTACTTGGGATTTTGGAACTGGAGCAAGCCCACTAACGGCTATGGGTAAAGGACCGCATACAGTCTCTTATAACACTACGGGAAAGAAAACGGTTAAACTTACAGTAGGTGGAGTTATTGGCAATGATATTGTTGAAAAAGTAGATTTAATAACCATAGACCCCGCACCACCTGCAATGCCATCAAGTATTTTAGGTACTGATACTGCTTGTGTGGGCACGCAACAGTACAAAATAAATAAAGTAGTTGATGCTACCGCCTACGAATGGGGAGTTACGGG
Organism: uncultured Burkholderiales bacterium; assembly: GCA_964584305.1. Lineage (GTDB taxonomy): Bacteria > Bacteroidota > Bacteroidia > UBA8524 > UBA8524 > SB11. The sequence goes on along the minus strand of CAZOZL010000018.1, from coordinate 18,849 downwards.
TGGCGGAAGTGTAAACAAGACTACTGATACATTTGCTATGGTTTCGTTTTCGGCAATAGCAAACACCGCTAATGTGTGGGTAAAAGCAATGAATTCTTGCGGAACGTCTGACTCTGTTACGAAAACTATTCCTGTTCTTGATTTACCCTCAGCCGATTTTACATTTAATATTTTGGGAGATACTATTTTGCTTACTGAAACATCGCAAGATGCCTATATTGTTTTATGGAAATTCTCGGATGGGCAAACATCAAATGCTCAAGTTTTAAACTTTATACCCGTACAAAGCGGAAGTTTTAATGTGAAACTATTGGCTACCAATTTTTGTGGTACTGATAGTGTAGAGAAACAAATTAATTTTATAAAAGTATCTGTTGGTGAATGGGTAAATAAAATTGGACTAAATATTTATCCTAACCCATTTAGCGAAACAGCAACTATAAAAGTAGAGTCTATTGAAAACTATACAGATGTTGTATTTGAGTTATATGATATTGTTGGAAAAAAAATAACCCAACGGGTATTATATACTAATGAAACTATAATTACTAAGGCTAACTTAGCCAATGGTATATACCTATACAAAGTATATGGAGGCGGCGAGGTGCTTGCATCGGGTAGAATTGTTGTAGAATAGCAGTTACTGATAACCGTATAATCTAAAAAGGGATGCTTCTTAAAGCATCCCTTTTTTATTTTGTCCTTTCAGTAGGCTTCTACTAAAAACTACTCCCCTTATATGGTATATAAAAGGAGGTTGTACATTGTAGAGGGCAGTAGTACTAACTAAGCCAAATAAGGGTGATAATAGACTTCTTTTCTTATTCTTTAGGCTATAGCTTCAATAGAGGATACTTTGTATTTCATAGATAATTATTCAAATTTTTTCTATAAGAAAGTTAGAACCATTTTATCAATGTATTATTTAAAAGACATTTTTAACCTATATTTCAACGTTTATTAAAAAGTAACAGTCAATATACCTGAAAAATAAAATTTAGATTAAATACTCTTATGAAAACGAAACTACTTATTGCCGTAATGGCTATTGCAACCTTATCATCTTGTAAAAAGGATAAGGAAGAAGATAAAGCAGCGTCTCCAATACTTAATACAGTTCCTGAATTCTTTTTAGAAGCTGAAGAAGGAAATTATGGTACTACAGCACCTGAATTTAGGAAAGTTGCAGGTACAAGTGAAAGAGTGATACAACCCCAAGATTTAGATTTTCACTCGAAAATTGACAATCAACTATGGGTGGTTAATAGAGGTAACAATTCACAAGGCGGAACAACTGTTACTATTTTTAACCCTGGTAAGTCAGACCAATCTACTGAATTTAGAAAAGATCAAAACTCTTGGCACTTTATGGCATTTCCTGCAAGTATGGCATTTAGCCCTACTAATGGAAACTTTGCTACTACAGCAAACATTCTTGATGCAAATCGCAATGGAGGCTCATTTACAGGTCCTTCATTATGGTCGGGCGATTTAAGTATTTATGCAATGCCATCAGGCGGAAACGGTAGCCACTTAGATATGTTACACGGTAGCCCTTACTCAATGGGTATTGCAGCAGAAAAAGATAATATTTTTTGGGTGTACGATGGGTTTAACGAACATTTAGTTCGTTATGATTTTGCAGCTGACCATGGTCCTGGAAATAGCGACCATGATGATGGACGTATTCACCGCTATACTGATATAGGCTTGAAAAGAGATGCTTCATACCCACATCATATGGTATTAGATGAGAATAATGAGTGGTTATACATTGCTGATGGACCTAACCAACGTATTTTCCGTGTAAACATTAAAACAGGAGCTAAAGTAAGAGATATGGCTCTTGTTAATGAATTGCTTGCACAACACTGGGAAATTAACGGTGCTAAAGTTGAAGTTCTTTTTGATAAGAATTTAAAGAAACCTTGCGGCATAGAAATAGTAGGCAATCGCTTATTTGTTACCGATAACGAAACAGGTGAAATTATTGCCTACGATGTTGAGAGTAAAAAAGAAATAGGACGTGTGGATACAGGTAACTCTGGTCTTACAGGTATAGTTTTTGGGAATGACAAACTTTGGTTTGCAAACCAAACTACAAATGCTATTTATGTGATAGAGCCTAAATAGGTTTTTTAACAAACTTTTAAAAATTATAAAACCTCCCGATTTATCGGGAGGTTTTTTTGGTTTAAAAGCTGCAGTTAATAGCCCGTAGTACATTTATAAATATAACTTTGAATTATTAGATGATAAAAATTGTGTAAACAACTGAATATCAGTGTATTTGTTAGTATATTAGCTATTAGTTTTTAGCCGTTTAGCGTGTGTTGTTCATCTTAGAGCGGAGGCGAAAGGTGTGTGAGCAAGTGAAGCGGGCAGTCATACTGAACCATCACACCCGCTCACCATAACAGTTACCTGTTCATACTGATAAAGGAAAACCCACCTGAACGGGGGTATCTTTATTAAATGGGGTAAAGCAGGTGAAAATGCTGACTTATGGGCAAAGTGTCCCTCTTTTTGTACCTTAGGTTTGTGAGCATTAAATTGGGTGAGGCTACGAGGAAAAACTACAAAAAACAGCTTTATACATTTAAAAAATGACTAATTAAAAAAATACTTCTTGCTGGCTAATCCTAATTCTCTGCCAAACGTGCCGCCTGTTTCCATTAGCCACGCCACGCCCAAATGGGCTATAATACCACCAATAATGCTTTTGCTTTCATAGGCTATAACTCCCAGTAGCATACCCCCAAAAAACGAGCTTATAGTTTCGCCCAATGGTTTGCCAAAATGTATAAATACATAAAAAGCTACCATAGGCAATATGCTACCCCGCCCAACAAATTTTGCAAAAGCTAAAATTAAAAACCCACGAAAAAAGAACTCTGTTACCACAAAATCCACTCCATAGCATAGCTCAAAAAATAATATTTTCAATATACTTTGTGTGCTACTAAAACCTTCGGGTATAATACGTTTATACACAGGGTACATATTTAAAAAATCACCCTGAAAACTTGCCCATGCAACTAAGGGCAACATTCCAATCAACATAAAAAAATAGGGCTTTAAATCTACTCCTTTAACTTTAAAACCGTATAAATTTTGTTCTTTTTTATGTGTGAAAAACCAAAATATACTTACGGGAATAAACACCATCATAGCTTGTGCTATTTGGTTAAAGGTACGCATGTTATAATAGAAATTTTCGGGGTTGCTTAGTTCTCTCACCCATTCACGGTAGCCAAACCAAGAGCTTCGCAAACAATATACTGCTAAGGTAAAAACTATTAAACCTATAAACTTAGGGTTTTTTAGCAAATCCCATCGTTTATAAAAAGCCATATATAGCAAGTAACTACCCACAAAAGGGATAGCATACATAACTACGCTTGCCAAAAAATGGCGAGGTATATCGCCCCAGTGTTTTAACACATAAGTACGCTCCAAATCAGCCGTATATTCAAAATATATACTTATAGCCACCAAAGCCATCACACTAAGAAAATAAAGTGGTTTTACTTCCTCTTTAAAATAACTTTTTAAATATCCCCATATCTTCTTCATAGAAACTGCGGGCAAATATGCGACTTTTCAACAAACAAAGTTTTGCCATCTACTTAATTTAATTTTGATGATTGTAAAAATTCATAGTTTGTTGTTCGTAATCTGTTTTTTTAAATACAATTATAGGCGACTAAGCACAGGTTAAAATTACTCATATATGTACTTAGTATTTGACACGGAAACCACTGGTTTGCCCAGAAATTTTAAAGCTCCACTAACCAATTTTGATAATTGGCCACGTGTGATACAAATAGCATGGCAGTTGCACGATGAGAAAGGACATTTAATTGAAGCAAAAAGCCATTTAATAAACCCTGAAGGTTTTGATATTCCTTTTGAGGCATTTAAGATACACGGTATATCTACTGAAAAAGCAAAAAAAGATGGTATAGCACTAACGGATGTACTCACAGAGTTTCAAGGGGCGGTAGATAAATGTACTTACTTAGTAGGGCATAATATTGAGTTTGATATTAATGTGATGGGGTGCGAGTACCTGCGTAAAGATTTTGAAGAAAAACTAACCCCCAAAAAAATAATTGATACCGTACGTGAAACCACTGAATATGTAGCTATTAAAGGAGGTAGAGGCGGGTTTAAATACCCAAAATTGGAAGAATTGCACAAAAAACTATTTGGTAAAGGTTTTGACGCTGCACACAATGCCATTGCCGATGTAGAAGTAACGGCACGCTGCTTTTTTAAAGCTGCTGACTTAGGTGTTATTAAAAGGGAAGATATGCACCTCGACCCTGCTATAATGCAGCATCTTGAAGATGTAAAGGGAAGCATATTAGCACAGTTAGGTAGTTTTGAAGCAACGGAAGAAATCACTACTACTGCTACCCCCATAACACCCGCTAAAGACCATAACCTTACTGATGTAAACTTCTCGCACCTTCATGTGCATACCCAATATAGCGTGCTGCAAGCCACCAGTAGTATAAAACAATTAGTAGAAAAAGCCAAAGCAGACGGGCAACCCGCTGTTGCCATGACAGATTTGGGCAATATGTATGGTGCTTTCAACTTTGTAAGAGAGGCTTTAAAAAACAATATTAAACCCATTGTTGGGTGCGAGTTGTATATGGCAAGAGACCACAAGGATAAAACAGTAAAAGACCATAGCACCAGCCAAGTATTATTAGCAAAAAACAAGCAAGGCTACCACAATTTGGCAAAGCTATGTTCTACTGCTTGGGTAGATGGTTTTTACTATGTACCCCGTATTGATAAAGAACTATTGAAACAATACAAAGGCGATTTAATAGCCCTTTCAGGTGCTACAACTGGCGAAATACCATACCTAATTCTTAATGTAGGAACAAAGCAAGCCGAAGAGGCGGTGAAATGGTGGCACGGTGAGTTTGGTGATGATTTTTATTTAGAACTAAATCGCCATCAATTAGAGGAAGAAAACCATGTAAACCAAGTATTGCTTGAGTTTGCTGATAAGTATAATATTAAATACATAGCTACTAATAATACCTTTTATAATGAGAAAGAAGGGGCAGAAGCACACGATATTTTGCTATGTGTGAAAGATGGGGAGCAAAAAAGCACTCCAATAGGCAAAGGGCGTGGTTTTAGATGGGGAATGCCCAATGATGAGTTTTATATGAAGACGCAAGAGGAAATGAAACACCTTTTTGCTGATATTCCTGATGCGATAAGCAATGTGCAAGAGGTGGTGGATAAGGTAGAACTGTTTGAATTGAGCCGCAAGCCGCTTTTGCCTGAGTTTGCAATTCCGAAGGAGTTTGAAAATCAAGACGATTATTTGCGACACATTACTTATGAAGGGGCAAAAAAACGCTATCCTGAAATTACTGATGAAATACGGGAGCGTATAGATTTTGAATTGGATATTGTAAAGAAAACAGGCTACCCTGGTTATTTTCTTATTGTACAAGATTTTACTAACCAAGCCCGCAAAATGGGCGTTTGGGTAGGACCAGGTAGGGGGTCTGCCGCAGGTTCGGCAGTAGCGTATTGCATTGGGATAACCAATATAGACCCCATTGCATATGGGCTACTGTTTGAGCGTTTTCTTAATCCCGACCGTGTATCAATGCCTGATATTGATATAGATTTTGATGATGTAGGGCGTGATAAAATAATAAAATGGGTGATAGAAAAATATGGGAAAAGCCAAGTAGCCCAAATTATTACCTACGGTACTATGGCAGCAAAATCTGCTATACGTGATACGGCGAGAGTATTAGACCTGCCCTTGTCTGATGCGGATAAACTCTCGAAACTAATGCCTCCCAAAAGCCTTAATAAGGTAATAGACGCTTCTGATGCCGACCTTAAAGGTATGCTAAATAGCGATGATGTGGTAAAGGCAAAAGAACTACGCAAAATTTATAAGGGCGATGACTTGGCGGCACGCACACTACAACAAGCCAAAATATTAGAAGGCTCGGTACGCAATACGGGTATCCATGCTTGTGGGGTAATTATAGCGCCTGATGATTTAACTAAGTACGTGCCCATTACCACAGCAAAGGATAGTGATTTGTTGGTAACACAGTTTGATAATAGTGTGGTGGAAGATGCGGGCTTACTGAAAATGGACTTTTTAGGGTTAAAAACCCTTACCATTTTAAAAAGGGCAATGCAGTTGGTAAAAGAGAGGCATAATATTGACATAGACCCTGATGAAATACCCCTCACCGATGAAAAAACATACGAGATGCTACAACGGGGGGAAACAGTAGGCATATTTCAGTTTGAGAGTGAAGGGATGCAGAAGCACTTGCGTGATTTAAAACCTGATAAATTTGGAGATTTAATTGCAATGAACGCACTGTACCGTCCAGGTCCTATGCAGTATATCCCTAATTACATTCGTCGTAAGCATGGTTTAGAGGAGGTAGAGTATGCCTTTCCTATAATGGAAGATTTGCTTAAAGAAACTTATGGTGTAACTGTATATCAAGAGCAGGTAATGCTATTAGCCCAAAAAATGGCAGGTTTCACCAAAGGGCAAGCCGATACGTTGCGTAAAGCAATGGGTAAAAAGCAGATTGAAACCATGCTTAAAATGAAAGAACTATTTATTAACGGGGCAATGGAGAAAGGTATGGATGAACCCACCCTACTAAAAATATGGGAAGATTGGGAAGCCTTTGCACACTATGCTTTTAATAAATCTCATGCGGCGTGTTATGCTATTGTAGCGTTTCATACCGCTTACATGAAAGCAAATTATCCTGCCGAGTTTATGGCGGCAACACTAAATAGCTTGAATAGTATAGATGATATTACTTTTTATATGGAGGAGTGCCGTCGCATGGAGATAAACGTATTAGGTCCTGATATTAATGAAAGTCAACTCACATTTTCAGTAAATCCAAAAGGCGAAATACGTTTTGGTATGGCGGCTATAAAAGGGGTAGGGGATATTGCTGCACAAGATATTATTAGCGAGCAAAAAGAAAACGGAGCATATACCAGTATTTTCGAGTTAACTAAACGTAGTAACCTAAAATCAGTAAATAAGCGAGTATTAGAATCATTGGCAAAAGCAGGTGCTTTTGATGGTTTTGAGGGAACACTTAGAGCGCAATATTTCCATAAAGAAGCGGGCGAGGATAATAACCTGATAGAAAAATCTATTAAGTACGGTGCAACCGCCCAAGCTAATGATGCCGCCTCGCAGGGCTCACTATTTGGCGAAGGTTCAGCGGTAACACTATCAGAACCAAAAATACCCTACTGCGAACCTTGGGCTTTATTAGAGAAGCTGGATTTTGAGAAGGAAGTGGTAGGAATGTACCTTACAGGGCATCCTTTAGACGATTACCGTTTCGAGATGGATTACCTATGCAAAAACCGTGTTACCGAGTTAAACGATTTAGAAGCCATGAAGGGACGTGAGATGCTAATGGGTGGTATTATAAGTAATGTAACTGAAAGGGTGAGCAAAAGCGGTCGCCCTTGGGGAATGTTTACACTTAATGATTACTCAGGCTCGCACGAGTTTCGCTTATTTGGCAACGATTATACCAACTTAAAAAACCATTTAATAGCCAATACCTTTTTGTTTCTCCGTGCTAGAGTACAAACTCGCGAATGGCCAAAAGGCAGTACCGAGTTGGAAGTGAAAATCCAAAAAATGGAAAGCCTGTCAGGCATTAAAGAGAAAATGCTGCGTGCCGTAGTGCTAAATTTAGATATTAATATGCTAGGCGATAGCTTGGTAAGTGAACTACAACCTTTTTTAAGCAAAAGCGAAGGCGCAGCACTAAACGTAAAAGTGTTTGACCGTGAGCAGAATATAGCCGTCAATCTATTCTCGAAACAATATAAAGTAGTACCCAACAAAGAGTGGTTAGCTTTTATCAAAAAAAATGGCTTGCTAATGGAGGTGAAGTGGAATTAGGAGAAGTGTGTGATTTATTGATTTGTGTAGGAATATTGTAGTGCTTGGCAAAGTTGAGGTATTAGAAAAAGGAGAATGAAGGTGGGTTTAAATTTACTTTCAACAGAATAGTGTAACCCCATTTACCAAAAAAATACAATAGCTATCCCCAAAAGTGCATAATTATAACTTGAAAAACGGACAATAATGCATGACTTTTGTAATGGTATGAACATTGTAAATTTAGATGCGTTCTAATTGAGCAGGTTAATTAAATTTGTAACTTTATAAATATATACTAAAATGGCTTTAGAAATAACAGACAGCAACTTTGAGGAAGTTGTATTGAAAGCAGACAAACCCGTATTGATAGATTTTTGGGCAGAATGGTGTGGACCTTGCCGTATGGTAGGTCCCGTTGTTGAAGAATTGGCAAAGGAATACGAAGGCAAAGCGGTAATTGGTAAACTAAACGTTGACCATAACCCTGAAACGGCAGTAAAATATGGTATCCGCAGTATTCCTGCGTTATTGTACTTTAAAAACGGTGAAATAGTTGACCGCCAAGTGGGTGCAGTACCTAAAAATATTTTAGAAGGTAAACTAACGGCACAGTTAGGATAACATATAAAAAATAAGACAATAAAGAAGGGGTGGTTTTGCAAAGCAAAACCACCCCTTCTTTATTAGTAGCGTGAGTTTGATATAACAAAGGCGAAATCTACCCGTGTTTAATTCCCTTCTTTGCAGCACGGCTACCTCGCAATCTGTTGTCTTATTCTACTTAAAGAATTGCCTGAACAGAACAGACGGGCGAGCCGATAAAATGGGCGTGGCAAAAAGGAGAAACCACACTTCTTGTTGGATAAACGGTGTATTAGAAATAAATGCTTCGTACTTTCGTTTAGCATAAACAGGTATGGCAATAATTACACAAAAAGAATTAGAACAATATGGAAGTTTAGAACTACTTGCTGGGCAAGTGGTTGAGGGGTTTATAACGGGTTTGCACAAAAGTCCCTTTCATGGTTTTTCGGTTGAGTTTGCAGAGCATAGGCTATACAACAAAGGCGAAAGTACCCGCCATATAGATTGGAAATTATTTGCCCGCACCGAGAAACTTTTTGTGAAACGCTACGAGGAGGAAACCAACCTGCGCTGCCAAATAGTTATTGATAGCAGTAGTAGTATGTATTATCCTGAAAAGGGATTAAGCAAAATAAAGTTTTCTGTGTATGCCGCTGCCGCACTAATGCACTTGCTAAAAAAACAACGCGATGCTTTTGGCTTGAGCGTATTTGCCGAAGAATTAGAATTTCACTCGCAATGCAAATCATCAACAGTACACCAGCAGCTAATGTTAGCACAATTAGAACGCTTGATGCAGCAAGAACCTCATAATCGTAATACATCTTTAGCTACTGCACTAACTGCCGTTGCTGACCAAGTGCATCGCCGCTCTTTAATTATTGTTTTTAGTGATATGTTTCAGGCGGGGCAAAACAACGAGGAATTGTTTAGGGCTTTACAAAGATTAAAGTTTAACAAAAACGAGGTAGTGCTTTTTCATGTAAACGATAGTAAACACGAGTTGGATTTTGACTTTGACAATCGCCCTTATATTTTTGTAGATAATGAAACGGGACAGGAACTAAAACTGCAACCCAATGAGGTAAAGGAAAAATATTTGGAGCAGGTGAAAGGTTATATGACGGATTTGCGCCAACGTTGCGCCCAATATAGAATAGACTTTGTTGAAGCAGATATAAACAAAGACTTTAGCCAAATATTAGTACCCTTTTTTGTGAAACGCAGCAAGATGTATTAATCTGTGATATTATTCCATATAAATACCATCCAGATTGGAATTAAAGGAAGGTTGCATACAAACCCATGCTAAAGGCTTAAAAGTCAACAGCTAAAAAGAGAACCATAGCCCAAGCCTAACCTTTGTAACGTTTTTACTTTACCAACTTCATTAAACCACCCAGTAGCCAGTTGTCTTGTGCTTTGGTCATTTTATCTAATGCTATATCCGCCTTGCCTATTACTTCCTCAATATTGCTAATGGTTTTTCTAAACTCTTTGGCATCTTCGCTTTTTTCGGTTTTGTCTAATGTTTTTAGTTCGCTAAGTACTTGCAGTAGTGGTTCTACTTCACGTTTGCGGCGTTCTTTTATAATTTGCATAGCCGCTTTCCACATATCTTTTTCAGCATAAAAAAACTCTTTGCGCTCACCTGGTTTCAGGTCTTTACGTACAAGCCCCCAAGTAATTAGTTCACGCATATTCATATTTACATTACCCCGCGATATTTGCAATTCCGTCATTACATTCTCAGTACTTAGCGATTTTGCTGATACTAATAGTAGCGCGTGTATTTGCGCCATAGTGCGGTTTATCCCCCAGTTACTGCCTAAACTGCCCCAGCCTTGTATAAACTTTAGCTTTGCCTCTTCATGCTTCATACACCAAAGGTAAACAGGTGTACTGAACTTTCAAAATGTATTGAAAGGTATAATAGTTGTGTGGCTAAAATTGTTGAATTGTAAACTAACGTGAGTTTGATATAAAAAAGGCGAAATCTATCTCGCCCTTAATCCCCCCGTCCAAGTGGTAGGGCAGGGAAGCTATGGTTTTTCCCTTGCAACGGTTTTAAGTTATAGAATTTGATAAAAGGTTTTCTCAATAAAAAAACATCTATATTTGCTTCGCATTTCAGGTTTTTGCATACAGTTTATATTTAAATATTTACTGCAAAATGAAAAGGGAATCGCGTGAAAATCGTGAACAGTACCCGCTGCTGTAAGTTTCAAAGGTGTTATGCACCAGCTTTTTGTACTCTTTCGCCACTGTTTTAAATTAGAAAACGGGAAGGCAACAAAAAGTGAAACAAGTCAGAAGACCTGCCCGTAATGCTTAGGATTCATACCTTCGGGAGTTGAGGTTGGAAGTTGGTAAGTGTTTCTTGGTATTTGTTTTTTTGTGATAAGACTTTTGCCATGCAATAGCGCAAGCTGCATTCTACTTTGTACCATACTTGGAGGTGAAATGTGATAAACATTGAACTTTAAAACGATAATAGTATGCACATTTGTGCTTTTGTCTCAATTGGTTTTGGGGCAAAAAGACAGCGTTTATATAGTTAGCGAAGCTAATGTAGTAGCCCCCCGTGCTGTGGTTTTTAATGCAGGTACTTATACTTGGCAGGCTGATAGTAGTTTATTAGCACAATACCAATCAAACACTTTGGGCGATTTACTGGGGCAGCAATCGGGAATGTTTGTGCGTACTTTTACACCAGGTAGGTTGGCTACCGCTATAATGCGGGGTACTTATGGGGTGCATACTAATGTGGTGTGGAATGGATTTAGCTTGCAAAGCCCTATGAATCAAGTGATAGACCTTAACCTTATCCCTGCTTTTTTTATTGATGATTTAAAAGTTGTACACGGTAGTCAAAGTGCGCTATACGGTAGTGGGGCTATTGGTGGTACTATTGATATTAGCCAAAAAAATAATAGTGCTAATGGCTTGCATGGCTCTTTACTGAAAGGGGTAGGAAGTTTTGGAACTTACCAGCAAGGGGTGAAATTAGCGTATAAAACAAAAAGATATACAGGTAAGGTAAGGTACTTTAACCAAATAGCACAAAACAATTATTTTTATAACAATACTACCAAAGCGGGTACACCGCAAGAAATTTTAAACAATGCCTACGCTTGGCAAAATGGGCAAATGGTAGAGAACTATTTTACCATAAGCAAGCGTATTAAGGTAGCACTGCACGGCTGGCATATGAAAGCACAAAGAGGCGTTGCACCCCTGATGTTTCAAAATAAAAGTATTGCTTCTCAGCGTGATGATTTTTGGCGCATAATGGGCGATGTGAAAGTGGTAGGTAAAAAAATAGTAGTCATAGTACGTACTCAATATTCTGACGAGCGTATTCGCTATACGGACTCTAATACGGTAGTCCCAATTAATAGTGATAACAGAGCATTCACTTTTGTGGTTGAGGGTGAGTTGCGGTATCAGTGGAAACCACAACACGATATTAATTTTGGGGCGAATACTTCCTATTTCAAATCTACCGCAGGCAATTATGGCACACCACCGCCAGTACAGTATAGACCTGCTGTGTTTTTATCACACAGGTATCATAGCAAAAACAATAAGGTATTTACCTCATTTACCATTAGGCAAGAAGGCGTTACTTTACGCAATGTAGCAAGTTTGCCTTTGCTACCCACTCAATTGCCAGGTGAGTTTACTCTATTACCAATAGTACCCACATTAGGTGCTAATTGGAATATTATTAATAGTTTTTGGCTAAATGGAAAAGTATCGCGCATATATCGCTACCCCAGTTTTAATGATTTGTATTGGAACCCTGGTGGAAACCCCAACCTAAAACCTGAAGACGGATATAGTATTGAAACGCATATAGCGTATAAAAAAACCAAAAGAGATTTAAAAATTAATACCTCATTAGGGGCATATTATAATGATATAAACAACTGGATTTTATGGCAACCAGCGGCAGGTGGAGTATGGTCTCCACAAAATATTTTACGAGTAAAAGCCAGAGGCATTGAGTTTCAAGAAGAAGTGAGTTATACCATGAAAAGGTGTGTTATAAAAATAGATACCCGCTACTCTTATACAGTAAGCACCAACGAGAAAAAGAAAAATGCTGCTGACGAGAGTTTTAAGAAACAATTGATATATGTACCCTACCATACAATAGCAGGCAATGTTTCAATAACTTATAAAAATGTTTATTTAAGGCTAAATGGACAATATACAGGGGCGCAATTTTTAACCTCTGATAATGATAACAAGCAAAGGCTACCTGCCTTTAACACTGCAAATGTTTATATGGGAGGTGTAATTAGGTTTAAACCCTATAGCCTCAATATTAACCTGCAAGCACAAAATATTTTTAACAAAGAGTACCAAGTAGTACAATGGGCACCTATGCCCATGCGTAACTTTTTACTGAGCATACAATTTAAATTTTAATAAAAAACATGAAAAACCTAAACAAATCTCTAATTTTCACAGTGTTAGCATTTTTTGCTTTCTCAATCGTATTTTTAAATTCTTGTATACTGGATGATGATGATGAGATACCACCATCGGCTTATGCTGGCGTTTTTATTATTAACGAAGGCAGTTTTAATAAAGGAAATAGTTCAGTAAGTTTTTATAATCCATCAGGGTCGGCATTAACAGAAAACTTATTTACTAAAGTAAATAGCCGCCCGTTGGGAGATATTTTTCAATCAATGGCTAAAGTGGGCGATAATTTTTACTTAGTAGTAAATAATTCATCAAAAATTGAGGTCGTTAATGCTACTGATTTTAAATCAGTAGCAACCATTAGTGGATTAGGCTCACCACGTTTCTTTTTATCTCCGTCAAGCTCAAACGGTACAAAGGCTTATGTTACCGATTTGTTTAACAATCAAATCCATGTGTTAGACTTGAAAACAAATACCAAAATAAAATCTATTAGCTTAGGCGGATGGAGCGAACACATGGTAGAAGCTGGCGGAAATGTATATGCCAATAACTGGACAAATAAAAAAGTATATGTAATAGACCCCACCGCTGATGTGGTAAAAGATAGTATAGTACTAAGCGCAGCACCTAATGGCATTGTGATTGATGCCAACAAAAAAATATGGATACTATTAGACACTTCGGGAAACCAAAAAGCTAAACTAATACGCATTAACCCTGCTAATAATACCATTGAAGTTACGGTAGAGTTTTCTGCGGGTGGCTATGGTGCTAAACTGGCTATTAACGGTGCAGGCGATAAATTATACTTTACCAACTCAAACGGGTTGTATGAAATGGATATTACAGCCACTACCGTTCCTGCAACGCCCAAAAAAGCAGGTAATTTTTATAGCTTAGGTGTTGACCCTATTGATGGTACTATATACTTAGGTGATGCTTTAGATTTTAACCAAAAGGGAAATATTACACGTATTAACGGTGATGGTTCTGAAACCGCTTTTAAAGCGGGTATTATACCTGGTAATTTCTTTTTTAATAGATAAAGTAATTTGTTGAATTGATAAAGCCCTGCTACAAGTTGTAGCAGGGCTTTTCTATTTTCTTGTTTTTTTAAAAAAGGGAGTTGTGTATTTACAAAAATATTAGTTTCCTATCCAGCTTTTAAATTCGGATGCACGCTCACGGCTCACAAAAAACTCTTCTCCTTTTATTATATCAGGTTTTAAATATATTTTTAGCTTACCATTAAAAGATAGGTGAATATCTTTTACCGCCTCTAATGCGGTAATTATTTTTCTATTTACTCTAAAAAAATACTGTGGATTTAGCTTTCCCTCCAGTTGTTCTAAAGTATAATCAACAATATACTTATGGCTATCATCAGTTACCAAAAACACCAATTTATCTTCTGCAAAAAAGTAAGCTATTTTTTCACTATCAACAGGTATAAGGCGTTGCCCTTGTTTTACCAAAAATCGGGTTTTATAGTTTTGCTGGTTGCCAAAGGTTTTTACAAGTTCATTAATATCTACAACGGGTGAGTTATTGTTTTGCAACTCATCAAACTTATCAAATGCTCTTTGCAACTCATCTATATCTATGGGTTTAAGCAAATAATCGATGCTATTTACTTTGAAGGCTTTTATTGCATACTCATCATAAGCGGTGGTAAATATAACGGGGTATTTTACTTGTATGGTTTCAAAAATTTCAAAGCTCAACCCATCAGCCAACTGTATATCCATAAAAGCTAAATCGGGCGTAGGGTTGGTAGTACACCACTCAATAGCCGTTTCAACACTATCAATAATATCTAATATCTCCGCATTGGGTCGGCATTCCTTTATCATTTGTGTTAATCTGCGTGATGCAGGCGCTTCGTCTTCTATAATCAGTATTTTCACTTAGTTCTTAATTTCAACCGTTAGTGTAAATTTTATATAATTGGGCTATTTTTATCTTTCTACTTTATACCATTCTCAATGCCCTTACCCTAATGGTACTTTCACCAAAAATTCGCTATCGGTTTCAAAAATATCAATCGTTTTATTGTATATATATCCAAAACGATTAATAAGGTTTTGCAAGCCAATTTTGGTGCTACTTTCTATCGAGTTTTTCTTTTGCAAGTTGTTACGTGTAACCAGCATTCCTGCATCATCAATATAAATATCTACTTTTAGCGGTTTTTGTTTTGATATTATATTGTGTTTAATGGCATTTTCTACTAAAATTTGTAGGGTTAGCGGCGGTATTGGTTTTAATTCATATTTTTTGGGTACATTTATATTTACTTGCAAATTATCTCCAAAGCGTATTTTTTGTAAAAAGAAATACGCCTCTATACAGTTAAGCTCTGTTTTTAGGTCAACTGTTTCATCATCTTTATATTGCAGTAGATAACGGTACACACTACTAAGTTTTTGCACAAACTGTACTGCCTGCTTAGGATTTTCGGGTATTATGGTAGCCAATGTATTAAGGCTATTGAATAAAAAATGTGGATTCACCTGATTTTTAAGTGCCGCAAATTGCGATTGTAGGTTTTCTTGTTTCAGTTTTTCAGCATTAAACAATGCAGTTTTCCATTGTTTAAATAAAAATACTGCTTCAGTAATTGCTGTAACTATTGTAGTTACAATAAGTGAGATAATAACAACATCAAAAATAAATTTCTTAGTATCTGCTGCACAGCAACTTAACACAAAATAAGAATAGCAATATGTTACTATTCCTGATAGTGCTATGGTTGCTACTATAGTAATAACAAGCTGGACTATAAAACGCTTTATTCCATTCTCGCGCCAAGGAATTTTTTTTTCTAAAAATTTTGAAGTAATGGTAAGAGTAGTGTACAATACTACCGTCATTAGTACTGAAAAAATAAAGCTATTTAATAGGTTTTCGTGTAAAACATCATTTACTCCTGCTATCTCTTCATAAACAAAAATGCTACGTACCAAGTAGTAAGTAGGTATTAACATACCTATGGCAAGCACTATACCAATATGCCCTTTGGTTTGCCTTATTTTTTTATTTTTAATAAACAATTTCTTAAAGTGCTAACTGTTATTTATACTTTTAAAACTGAATACGATATAAGGGTATGGGAAAGATACCTATTTGGTTCAATATATCTACATTACCTGTTTTGGGATTAAACTGGCGTGCTAAAACATTTCGAATATTAAGTACGTTTTGGATATCTATTGCAAACTCTTGAGTTATGCGTTTGCTATTTTTCTTAAACCCAATGCGTAAATCTGTTCTAAAAAAATCTTTTACACGGTTGGAGTATGCTAAATCATCAATATATACTTCCCTACCTTCTGCCCTGCTTCTTGCTTCATCAATCTCTAAATAGCGACGACCGCCTGCATAAGTAACCCTTAGGTTAATGCTTAACACTTCGTTGTTTTTTGTTTTATACTCCTTACCAAATAAACCATTTACTACAAAGTTACCATTAAAGGCAGTATTGCGCCATTTATTGTCGCTTGCCAAGTACTCGCTTTGGTATAATGATACTGTACCCAAGTAATAAAACCCTTTGCTAAAAAAGCGTTCTAAAGTAAACTCAACCCCATAGTTACGCCCCAAACCAGTATTTACTAAACTATCTATATTAGGAAAATCAAAATCTGCCCCATAATTTATTATACTATTAAAACTTGGATTTTGAGTTACCGCAACACCTGTTAAATACTGAAAGTATGCCTCAGTTTTAAGGCGTACATTAGAGTTTATAAATAACTCATAGCCGCCTATAAGATGATGACTTTTTGTAAAATCAAGATTACGGTTAGTTTCTATACTTTGGGTACGGGCAGGGTCTAAAAATGTGGTTTCAAAATATACAGGAATGGGCTGCATTTGGCTGTGCAAACCGTAGCCAAAACTTACTTTGTGGCGAGGTGCTATTTTGTATTTTATTGATGCACGTGGTTCTAAAGAGGTAGAATTATTAAAAAATAGGTTATTAAAGTGTAAACCTGCATTCATGGTTAGTTTTTTATTAATTTTCCAGTTCCAGTTGGCGTATGCCTGCCCCAAGAAAAGCTCTCTATTATCATAGTGATATATGGTTTTCCATGAATCGTATCTTGTGCCACCCACTACACTATCAATAAGTAAGACACTATCGTTAGAGCTTGCTATAAAACGAGTACCAATTATCCCGAATTTTAAACTGTGCTTCGCATTTATTTTTTGATTAATAAAAGAGTGTACGGTATTGCGTCCTGAAAAGCTATTACTTGAAAATTCTCTTATTATAGAGCCATTTTCTGCCACAGAATCTATCAAAGTGCTATTGCGCTGTCCTGATGCGCTTATTATGGTTTTTATATAGCTTTTTTTGCTTAGTGCTATGCTATGTATCAAACCAGTAGCAAACATGCCACTATTAAAATCAAGGTCTTGTGGGAAAGCAATTTTATTGAACACATCCGCATCTTTTTTACTATCCTGAATTTTAGTACCACTAATACCACCTATACCAAATAGAGAAAAATGCCCCCATTTGGTTTTACCAAAATCCAGTTTCATGGTTAAATCTTGCCATTGCGGAACTCCTGCCCCTCCAAAATCTAAACCCAGTAGGGTCATAAAACCTAAAGTACTGTAACGATAGTTTACCAAAAACGAAGATTTTGACTTTTTTATAGGCCCTTCTGCCATTAGTTCTAATCCACTAAAGCCTATTTGCCCTGTATATTCAAACTTTTCATTATTTCCATTTCTCATTTTCAAATCAAAAACACCTGATAATGAGTTACCATATTCTGCTGGAAATGCGCCTGTAATAAAATCTGAGTTGGATAATGTGTTATTATTTAAGATACTTACAGGTCCTCCATTTGCACCTTGACTACCAAAGTGGTTAGGGTTGGGAATATCCACCCCCTCTAAACGCCAAAGTAAGCCCAAAGGTGAGTTTCCACGTATCACAATATCATTACGCTGGTCATTCCCTCCCCCGGCTACACCCGCAAAGTTTACTGCCATTCGGCTAGGGTCTCCTAAACTTCCCGCAAAGCGTTGGGTTTGGTCAATAGTAAATGAGCGTCCACTCACAGTTACCAACTCATTATTGGTAGCACCTGGGTCGCTTTTTGCTTTCACCACAACTTCGGCGGCTTCAATTATATCCTCTTCCATAGCAATGGTTAATACCACTTCTTTGGCAGAGTTTACAATAATATCGGGTATCACCACTTCTTTGTAGCCTGCATAGGTAATGCGTATGGTGTGCCTGCCCAGTGTTACATTCTCTATACGGAAACGTCCATTAATATCAGTACTTGCACCTTTTAGCGGGGTAGAGTTAAGCACAATTACCGTTGCCCCAATAAGTTCTCCTGTGGTTTCTTTATCGGTTACTGTGCCTCGTATAGTTTGGGTAACCTGTGCGTAGGTGGTAATGGAAAAGCAGATAATTAGTATAACTAATGTGATTAGTTTTTTCATAGTTTATTATTAAAATTTATGCTGCAAAAGTGTACTTGTCGTTATAAATAAGAAACAGTGTTGCGATGAAATGTAGATTTTTTTGAGTGAACCGTCGTTTATATATTTTTCTGTTGACATAAGGTTATCAGTGTTGCAGTATAAATTTGTGAGCAATGCAAAAATTAGACTTAACAAAACATTACAAAGGTTATTATTCTGCCAAAAAAAATGCCGCTTTGTAAGCGGCATTTTGAATATATAAAAAGGGGGAATTTACATAGTATTTATTTTTATGCGTTTAGAGATTTCTTCTACATCGCCTCTAAATTTCTTGTCCGTTTCTATTAAATCGTTCACTGTTTGGCAAGCGTGTATTACCGTACTGTGGTCTCTACCACCAAAGTGCATTCCTATATTTTTTA
>CAZOZL010000017.1:0-39216 GCA_964584305.1 uncultured Burkholderiales bacterium | reverse complement strand
TTAAATTTGCTTACTTGCAAACCACCAATAAACTAAAAGTACTTTTCTTACCCGCATGGTATCCTACTAAGAATGATGCTATGGCAGGTTTGTTTGTTAAAAACCATGCAAAGGCTGTACAAGCGTACGCTAATGTTGCTGTGTTACACATTATTTACAACACAGCACCACAGCAAAAAGCTATTGAGTTTGAATATAAAGTGGACTATACTATCCCTACGCTTATAGGGTATATAAGGCTGGGTGAAGGTAGTTTTGTAGATAGATTATTATACCCCCTACGGTATTTAATAGCCTCTTTTAAGGGATATAAAAAAATTACCAAACACTTTGGCACTCCAAATATTCACCATGTACATATACTAACCCGCAGTGGTATTATAGCTCTTTATAAAAAAATAACACAAGGTATTCCTTATATAATAACTGAACATTGGTCGCGCTATTTGCCACAAAATAGCAGCAGCTATAAAGGGGTGTTTAGAAAATTAATGACCCGCTGGGTAGTAAAAAATGCTGCACTCACAACACCCGTATCAAAGCATTTAGGCAGAGCAATGCAAAAACACGGCTTGACTACAGGCTATACCCAAGTCTCAAACGTGGTGGATATTAATTTTTATAAACCACTACCCATAAAGCCAAAAAACTCAAAACCAATAGTATTGCATATTTCTTGCTTTGATGAGAAACCAAAAAATGTAACAGGTATTTTAAATGTAACAAAACAACTTAAAGATAAAGGTTTTGATTTTGAACTTCGTTTAGTAGGCTATGGGAAAGACCACCAACTTTGTGTTGACTATGCCCACCAATTAGGTTTAAAAAATGTAGTATTTTTAGGGCTTAAAACTAATGATGCTTTATTAAAAGAATACCAAAAAGCCGATATGTTTATCCTTTTTAGCCGATTTGAAAACCAACCCGTTGTTATTCTTGAAGCATTTGCTTGTAGCTTGCCCGTTATAGCTACTAATGTAGGAGGAATTCCCGAAATACTGCAAGATGGTTTTGGTGAACTTATAAACTCTGAAAACGAGGATGAATTAGCAAAGGCTATACAAAAGGTAGCACAAGCACCTATGGGGTATGATTTAGAAGCTATGCGCCAATATGCAGTGAAAAATTTTAGCTATGAAGGTGTTGGCAAACAGTTTTACGATATTTACCAAAATATTATTCAAGGGTAATATACTTTGACAAGCAAAAAACTAAAATTTGGGATACTGTGCAATGGCAATACCTTGCAAAAATGGCAAACTGATGCTATATACCATTTATTAAACGACCCCCATTTTGCGCTTACATTTATTATAACCAATGATAACCCCATAAGTAAAGAGAGCTATTTTAAAAAAATTTTCTCCTCTACTTTGTTGTTTCGGCAATATGAAACACGCTTATTAAAAGTTGCGGCAAGGCAGCCCGTTAGTATGGCTACCGTTTTTAAAGAGGTAGAAACATTAAAAGTAAAAACTACTAATAAGGGGAAATATAGTCAGTATTTTAAGGATGAAGACATTAAACAAATAGAAAATAAAAAATTAGACTTCCTTATCCGTTTTGGTTTTGGAATACTGAAAGGAGATGTGCTAAACGTAGCTAAATACGGTATTTGGAGTTTTCACCACGGTGATGAAAAAAAGTTTAGAGGCGGACCCGCAGGTTTTTGGGAAATTTTTAGCAATACCCCTACCACCGCTTGCATACTCCAACGCCTCACGCCCACCCTTGATGGTGGTATTATCTTAAAAAAAGGAGTATTTAAAACTACCCACCATTCATACAGTTTCCACCTAAACACATTATTTACCCATACCGCTATTTGGATAAAGCAAGTAGGTTTATCTATTTTATATAATGGTGATGTTGCTATGGTAAGCGCACCCCAAAAAGAACAACTGCCTATTAATAAAGCACCTACTAATTTTACCTTCATTCGTTTTTTACTCCTTCTTGGGTTTAATAAACTAAAGTTTTGGTACAACTCGCTTTTCCAAGTTGAGTTGTGGGCTATTGCCATTTTAAAAAACACTAAAGAAGACCTTTTTTTAAATAAAACACTGCAAGCAAAATGGTTGCCCGACGATAAGAAAAAAAGTTATAGAGCCGACCCTTTTATTACCACCTTGCAAAACCACCAAGTTATATTTTTTGAGCGATACAACTACTCTACCCAAAAAGGACATATTGCTGCCATAACTATTGGCAGTGAAAGCAATAGTGAAGTGGAAGTATTAAACACTTCATTGCATTACTCCTATCCTTTTATTTTTATAAATAATGATGAGACATACTGCCTCCCCGAAGGGTATATGGGTAAAACAGCAAGTGCATACACTATTAACAAACAACTGCAACTAAAACAACACAGGCATTTATTAAACGGTGTTAAAGCTATTGATCCTTCGCTATTGTTATACAATAATAAATATTGGCTGTTTTGCACTATTAATAACGCATTGCACAATGCCCAGCTATTTATTTTTTATAGCGATAGTTTGGATGGGGAATTTATCCCCCACCTGCTAAATCCAGTAAAAACCGATATTTCATCAGCAAGACCAGCAGGCAGCTTTTTTGAACAGAATGGGAGTATTATTCGTCCCTCGCAAAACTGCTCAAAAACCTATGGTGGTAGTTTAATGCTGAATAAAATTATCACCCTCACCGAAACTGAATATAAAGAAGAACTTATTAATGAAATAAAACCGTTTGATAAACAGTTTAATAAAGGGCTACACCACATTAGTATTAATAACAATACCATAGTTATTGATAGTAAAAAATATATTTATTCCTTAAGTTTAGCCATTAAAAGACTGTTGGGCTAATTTTTTATGAATAGCAAAATAATAGTAACATTTTTAGCACGCTTTGGCAGTGCCGTTGCTGCATTTGCTATTGCTATTATACTATCACAATTTTTAGGTGTTGAAGGGAAAGGCAAAGCCGCCTTACTTATTTTAAATATCTCTTTTATTAACCTGTTTACTAATATTATGGGGGGGGCTGCATTGGTGTATCTTGCCCCCCGTTTTCATACTTTTACGCTTGTTGTAGTATCCTATATTTGGGTGCCTTTAATAGCCTGCTTACTGGGTTTAGTCTATTACCTTTCAGGAGTTACTTTTACCAGTTTAGATATTCATACCTTTATTTTAGCTACTATTTTAGGATGGTTTAGTACTAATACCAATCTTTTATTAGGCAAGCAAAAAACTCATATTTTCAATATTTTAACTGTAATACAGGTGTTTATTACACTGGGTTACCTGCTTTTTGCGTTTTATGGCAGCATAGGCAAGCAGCAATACAACGATTATATTATTGCATTGTACATTGGTTATGGTATTTCATTTTTAGTAAGTTTTGTATATACCTATAAAGAGTTTGGTAATAGCTATGCTGTAATAGAATTAAAAGAAGTTTTACGCCGTTTTATTTGGCATGGGGGCTATATACAACTTGCCAATTTGGGGCAATTGCTAATATATCGTTCTAGTTTTTATATCATAGGGTATTATCATACTCTTCTCCCGATAGGTATATACTCTAATGCTATTGCCATTGCAGAATCTATTTGGATTGTGAGTAGAAGTATATCCACCATACAATACGCTGAAATTGCTAATGAGAAAGATATTAATGTTTCAAAACGGCGTACTATTGAACTTAGAAAAACTAACCTGCTTATTTCAATAGGTTTAGCCGCCATAGTATGCTTTTTACCCGATGGTTTCTATACTTATTTATTTGGACGAAATTTTACGGGTTTACAGCAAATTATATGGGCATTAGCCCCTGGTATTGTAGCCTTTTCGTATGCAAATTTAAATGCACATTTCTTTTCGGGCATTGGCAAAAACCATATCAACACAATTATCTCTTTTACTGGTTTTGGGCTCACTGTTATCATTGGTATTGCGCTTATCCCGTCTTATAGTAGCATAGGTGCTGCTGCAACAGCCAGCTTGGTATATATAGTTGCTGCTATTATCAGCGGTATAGTGTTTTCTAAAACAAGCAAGTAATACTCTTATAACCAACTGGTAGTGCATTATAATGAGAACCTTTTTATATAATTGCCTTATAAATTTTATTGGCAGCACCAGCGTTTGAAAGGATAAACTGCTTGGCTTTTTCGCCTGCAAGTTGGCGTTTTTTATCATCGTTTAGTAGTTGCTGCAAGGTAGTGTTTAGCTGTGGGGTAGTATTTATCATAAACCCTCCGCCTGCTTGTGCAAGGCGTTTCCCTTCTGGATATTTGTTTATAGGTGTACCATAAATAATGGGGATGCCAAAAACGGCAGCTTCCAAAATATTGTGCAATCCTTTCCTAAAAGCACCACCTATCATTGCTATATCAGCATATTGATAGAGTGAGGATAGCATCCCTATATTATCAATAATTACTACATTATAAAACGGGCTATTCTCTTGGTTTAATTTGGAGTAGCGTATAGTTTTATCAAACTTCCCTTCTATTTCAGCAAGGTGTTTTTCGCTAATATTATGAGGTGCTATCACCAACCTTAACTCTTTAAAGTGAGGTGCTATTTTGGCTAACATATCCTCTTCTTCTTGCCAGCTACTGCCCACTACCAATAGTTTGTTTTTTCCCTTAAAAGCAGTAATAGTAGGGAATTTTTTAGGCTGTTGTGCATTTTGTATCACTCGGTCGCAACGGGTATCGCCTACATAGGTTGCATTTTTATACCCAATACCTGATAGCATACTCACCGAGTTTTGATTTTGGGTAAAAATATGATTGAAGCAAAACAACATTTTTTGGTGCAGTTTCGCATTTTTCTTAAAAAACCGTTGCTCTGTCCTAAATAGTGCCGATATAAGGTATAAAGGTATTTCGCGTCTATTTATTTCTTGCAGGTAATAATACCAAAAATCATATTTCACAAAAATGACTACATCGGGTTGCACTAAATCTAAAAAGTGTGAAGCATTTTTAAAAGTATCTTGAGGCAAATAGTAGGCTTTGTCTATTCCAGTATGGCTTTTTCTATGCTCATACCCCGATGGCGAGAAAAATGTAGTTACAATATCCCACTCGTGTCTATTAAATTTTTCTATTAGGGGTAGCCCTTGCTCAAACTCGCCTAATGAGGCTACGTGCATCCATACCCTTTTTTTATTCTCTTTTTTGGGTAATGTGTTTTCTATATGCTCAAAAATTCCTTTTCGCCCTGCTACCCATTTGCGGGCTTTCTCATTCCAAATGCCTATTATTTTAGCACCAGTGGTATAAGCCGTAATTCCTAAATCGTATAATATGGGCATTTAAAATTTTACTTTTTTGGGGCTGCCTTTGTGTTTGTAGTTTTGCATACTATCCGTAATTTGCTAATACAAACCTTAACTCAATTTAAAGATATAATTTTTATTAGAGCTAAAAAACATATTCTTCTTGCCCTTTATTACCTGTATATATAGGTAATATCCAGCCTATACGTATTCCCCAATAGTTATCAGTACGGTTGGTATTATCAGGTTGCATCAAATCAGTATTCCAGTTTCTGGCATACTGGGTTCTTCCTTGTGCAAACTCAACACCTATAAAAAAATTTCTTAGTTTGTTTGACGACATATGTTGATACCCAATAAACTCATTAAAATAATAACCGTTGGTACGTCTATCATATCCTTCTAAAATAGCACCGCTAGCCTGTGGTGCGAGAATATTAGTATTTTCAAAATGCAATCTATGTTGTAAAAACCCCACTCCACCACTAATAAATATGCCGCTATTTTGGTTTCTGCCCAATGGGAACAATCGCCCTATATGTGCACTAAGCGTATAGCCTCGCATTGATATTTGTGGATTAAAATCAAACCCGTTTTTATCAATCAAAAAGCCATTACTACCTCGTATAGAGTCAAAAACTCCGTTTTCAATTACAAATCGACTAAATAAAAAACTACCTTCTAAACGAAAGTCCCAACCATTTTCAAACTTCATCCCAACACTACCACCCAGTTGAGCAAAAAAGGAATAGCGTTTAGCAAAATCGGCTTGTGGAATACTATATACGTAGTGGAAACGAAACAATACTGCCCGCTGTGGGTTATAAATTCTTGGAGGCGCAGGTTTAGCTAAAGTTTTTGCACTATCAACGGTAGTACTATCCAGTTGCCCAAAAAGTACAGTGCTGAAAAGCACTGAAATTATAAGTATATAAACTTTTCTTAACATTATTATTGATTGTCAAACCTACGCCATTTTTTTACTATTGCATAGCTAAACAGGTAAACGACAAAATATGTCTAAAAGTTGATACTATTCACAATTTTGAGTACAACTACTTCACAGGTGTTTGCCCTAATGCCATATATTTGCCCAAAAAACAATAACTGTGGAGCCTCAAGGTATTAAAAAAATTCAGATGGTTGATGTATTCAGCCAGTATCAAAAAATTCAAAAAGAAGTAGATAGTGCTATTTTAAATGTAGTGAGTTCTTCGGCTTTTATCAATGGACCAGAGGTAAAAGCCTTTCAAAAAGAGTTTGAGGATTACCTTAATGTAAAACACGTTATTCCCTGTGCCAACGGCACTGATGCTTTGCAAATTGCCATGATGGCTTTGGGGCTAAAACCTGGTGATGAGGTGATAACCGCAAGTTTCACTTATGTAGCCACCGCCGAAGTTATCGCTTTATTACAGCTTACTCCTGTTTTGGTAGATGTAAACCCCGCTACTTTTGATATTAGTATTGAAGCTATTGAGGCGGCTATTACCCCAAAAACAAAAGCTATTGTACCCGTACATTTGTTTGGGCAATGTGCTGATATGGAAGCGATAATGGCTATTGCCAAAAAACATAATTTATACGTTATTGAAGATACTGCACAAGCCATAGGTGCTGATTATACTTTTAAAGACGGTACTAAGCAAAAAGCAGGAACAATAGGCACTATTGGTGCTACCTCTTTTTACCCGTCAAAAAATTTAGGGTGCATGGGTGATGGCGGTGCTATTTTTACTAATGATGAGGAATTGGGCTTAAAAATGCGTGTAATTGCTTCGCACGGGCAATCAAAACTATATACCCACGATGAAATTGGAGTAAACAGCCGATTGGATAGCATACAAGCAGCAGTTTTAAGGATAAAATTACGCCAGCTTGATAACTACGCTGCCGCAAGAAACAAAGCCGCAGATTATTATGACACCGCATTTGCCAATCACCCTAAAGTAAAAACTCCTGAAAGAGCAAAAAACTCCAACCATGTTTTTCATCAATATACACTACTATTAACAGGTGTTGATATTGACAGAGAGCAATTAAGAAATTACTTGACAGAAAAAGGAGTGCCCAGTATGATATACTACCCCATACCATTACATATGCAAAAAGCATATAAAAACAGCAGATATACAGAGGGGATGTTTCCCGTAACAGAAAACCTTTGTAAAACTGTTTTCTCACTACCTATACATACCGAACTTGAAGAGGAACAACTAAAATATATTACCCATACAGTTTTAGAATTTATTAATCGCTAATCAACAAATAATCACTAAAATTTAATCGCACATGAAAATAGTAGTAATAGGAACAGGTTATGTAGGGCTTGTAACTGGAACTTGCTTTGCCGAAGTAGGTATTGATGTTACTTGCGTTGATATAGACCAGAAAAAAATCGATAACCTTAAAAAAGGGATAATGCCTATTTATGAGCCAGGACTTGAAGAAATGGTACTGCGTAATGTAGATAAAGAACGTTTACACTTTAGCACCAGCTTGGCAGATAGTATTAGTGGTGCTGATGTTGCCTTTATAGCCGTAGGAACACCCCCAGGTGAAGACGGAAGTGCTGATTTGAAATATGTACTTGCAGTTGCCGATGAAATAGGCAGCCACATGAGCGAGTATTTAGTGGTAGTTACAAAAAGTACCGTACCAGTAGGTACAGCAAAAAAAGTACGCAATACGGTAGCAAAGGCTTTGGAAAACCGTAATGCTGATTTAACATTTGATGTAGCATCAAACCCTGAATTTTTGAAAGAAGGTGCTGCTATAAGCGATTTCTTAAAACCAGACCGCATTGTTATTGGTATTGAGTCTGAAAAGGCAGAGGAAACTATGGGGCGTTTATACAAACCCTTTTTGCTAAACGGGCATCCCATTATTTTTATGGATGTACCTTCGGCAGAAATGACAAAATATGCTGCCAACAGTATGCTGGCAACAAAAATTAGCTTTATGAACGATGTAGCTAATTTGTGTGAAATAGTAGGTGCTGATGTGAATATGGTACGCAAAGGTATTGGTAGTGATGCCCGTATAGGTAACAAATTTATATACCCTGGTGCGGGCTATGGCGGCTCATGTTTTCCAAAAGATGTGAAAGCACTAATAAAAACAGCTGCCCAAAATGGCTATAATATGCGCATACTTCAATCTGTTGAAGATGTAAACGACGACCAAAAATCTGTAATCTTTAATAAAGTAATGAAACACTTTAATGGAGATATTAAAGGCAAAACATTTGCCATGTGGGGACTTTCTTTTAAACCTAAAACTGATGATATGCGCGAAGCTCCATCATTAGTTATTATAGACCAATTGATTGCGCAAGGAGCGAAAATAAAAGCATACGACCCTGTGGCAATGGAAGAAACCAAACACATGATTGGTGATAAAATAGAGTATGCCAAAGACCCCGAAGAAGCATTGATTGACGCAGATGGACTACTACTTATAACAGAGTGGCCAGAGTTTAGAATACCTAACTTTAAAGTAATGGCGAAATTGCTTAAAAGTCATGTGATTTTTGACGGGCGAAATATTTACGATGCGATAGAAATGAACGAATTAGGTTTCGCATATTACGGCATAGGTATAAATGGAAAAAACGAAATAGCAGCAACCCATGCGTAAAAAAATACTAATTACTGGTGGAGCAGGATTTTTAGGCTCTCACCTTTGCGAGCGTTTTATTAAAGAGGATTTCCATGTATTAGCCATGGACAACCTTATTACAGGCGACCTTCGCAATATTGAGCATCTTTTTAAACTACCCAATTTTGAGTTTCATCATCACGATGTATCAAAGTTTATACATATTTCGGGCAAACTTGATTATGTGCTGCATTTCGCCTCTCCTGCAAGTCCCATAGATTATTTAAAAATTCCTATACAAACTTTAAAAGTAGGTTCATTGGGCGTACACCATTGTTTGGGCTTGGCAAAAGAAAAAGGCGCACGTATGCTTATTGCTTCTACATCAGAAGTATATGGAGACCCTTTAGTACACCCACAAAACGAAGACTATTGGGGAAACGTTAACCCCGTAGGCCCGCGTGGTGTGTATGACGAAGCCAAACGCTTTCAAGAAGCTATGACTATGGCTTACCATACTTTTCATGGTTTAGAAACACGCATTGTACGCATATTTAATACCTATGGGCCACGTATGCGCCTAAACGACGGGCGAGCATTGCCTGCATTTATTGGGCAAGCACTGCGGGGTGAAGACCTTACCGTATTTGGTGATGGTAGCCAAACCCGTAGTTTTTGCTATGTAGATGACTTGGTGGAAGGTATTTACCGCTTACTAATGAGTGATTATGCCCACCCCGTTAACATTGGTAACCCCAATGAGATAACCATAAAAGAATTTGCCGAAGAGATTATAAAACTTACTGGCACTGCCCAAAAAGTAATATACAAACCACTACCAAAGGACGATCCTAAACAACGTAAACCCGATATTACTCGTGCTAAAGAAATACTAAATTGGGAACCCAAAATTTTACGTGCCGAAGGCTTAAAAATAACTTTCGACTACTTTAAAACGTTGCCCGAAGCTGAACTATTTAAAGACCCACACGGTAGAGAGTTTAAAAGTAAATAATGGCTAACGAAACTAAAAACTACTTTGCCCACCCAACTGCCGTTATTGATGATGGTTGCAGTATTGGTGAGGGTAGCAAAATATGGCATTTCTCACACATAATGCCCAATTGTACCATTGGTACAAAATGTAATATTGGGCAAAATGTAGTGGTATCTCCACAGGTTGTTTTGGGCAATAATGTAAAAGTACAAAACAACGTATCTATATACACTGGGGTAACCTGTGATGATGATGTATTTCTTGGTCCATCCATGGTATTTACCAATATCAACAATCCACGCAGTGCTATTATCCGTCGTACCCAATATACCAAAACCCATGTAGGTAAAGGGGCAAGTATAGGGGCTAATGCCACCATAGTATGCGGACATGATGTAGGCGAATACTCGTTTATAGGCGCAGGTGCTGTAGTTACAAAAAATGTACCCGCATTTGCATTGTTAGTAGGCAACCCTGCCCGTCAAATAGGCTGGATGAGTGAATACGGACATCGCCTTAATTTTGATGATAATGGCAACGCAGAATGCCCTGAAAGCAAACAAAAATACCAATTGAAAAACGGAGTGGTAACTCGCACAGCATAAAACAGTATAATAACAATATGAGCAAGCCTAAAATATTAGTTACAGGGGGTGTAGGTTTTATTGGTTCGCACACCGTAGTAGAACTACACAATGCTGGCTATCAGCCAGTAATAATAGATAATTTAAACAATTCTGAACCGTTTATATTAGACCGTATTGAGCAAATTACGGGTACTAAGCCCATATTTATCAAGGGCGATGTATGTGTGCCTGCTGATATACAAAGCGTACTAAACCAACATAGTGATATTGTGGGCGTTATCCATTTTGCAGCCTATAAAGCCGTTGGAGAATCGATGAATGAGCCGCTAAAGTATTACCACAATAATGTAGGAGGCTTGGTTACTTTACTGCAAGAGTTGCAGGCAAAAAATATTAATAACTTGGTATTCTCATCATCGTGTACGGTATATGGGCAACCTGCCACCAATCCCGTTACTGAAGAGTTTCCCATACAAAAGGCAGAATCTCCATACGGTAATACCAAGCAAATTTGTGAAGATATTTTAACAGATACTACAAAAGTTACTGATACAAAGGCAATTGCACTACGCTATTTTAACCCAATAGGGGCGCACGATAGTGCATTAATAGGCGAGCTACCTTTAGGTGTTCCTAATAATCTTGTTCCCTTTCTTACCCAAACTGCCATAGGCAAGCGTGAAAAGCTTTCTATTTTTGGTGATGATTATAATACCCCTGATGGTACTTGTATTCGCGATTATCTTCATGTGGTAGATTTGGCAAAAGCCCACGTGCGTGCTATTGAGCGTTTACTAAAAAATGAAAGTACTGATAAATTAGAAATATTTAACTTAGGTACTGGCAAAGGCAGTAGTGTAAAAGAAGTAGTGGAAACTTTTGTAAGTGAAACAGGTGTTAACTTTAACTACGAGTATGCCAAACGCCGCAGCGGCGATGTAGAGCAAGTGTTTGCCGATACCACAAAAGCAAATGATGTTTTAGGCTGGAAAACAGAAAGAGACCTAAAAAATATGCTGGTTACAGCTTGGGCTTGGGAAAAAGCCATCACAAGAAAATAGCTTATTTTTCTCCGTAGTGCAGTATTCTATAATCTGTATTTTACTATTGTTGATATGCCTGTTTCCTTATAGCAACCCCTTACAAAGTAACTTATTAGCATTAGCAACTAAGTACTCTTCCCCTTAATGGGAAGCCAAATTGTGTGGTACAGGTAAAAACTGCAATACAGTGGTAGGGGCTTGCAGGCGGTTCGGACGGGGGAGAGCTCAGCAGGTCTGCTCAATACACTAAACGGCTAAAAGCCGCTAACTAACAACTTATAGAGTTGCTGATATTTAGTTATACTCTTCCTGAATTTTAAATTCCGAAAAATCTAATGTTTCTTGTTGCCGCACTACCAGTTTTAAAATATAGTGATGGCGAAGTGTGCTTTCTCTTGTTTTTGGGTTCAAAAACTCAATGCGTAATTGAGCAGGCTTGTAATAGGGCATATACTTCTCTTCGGTAATTTCATACGGGGTAAACTGTTTTTCTATGCGTTTTCTACCCTCTTTGTCAGTATATACCCAAATAGTATCGCCATTTTTATACCTGCTAAAATAGTGTTCCGTCCATATACTACGCACTATCCACCCTGTGTAAAAATCAAGTGAGTGTGCCGCCCCCATAGGGAAAATAATAAAATTTTCAGGAGTAATATTTTCTTCTTCCACCTTGCTATTTATATATTGCCCGCCAATACTATAGGCTTGGTATTGCAGTAGTTTAGGGTAGAAATGTGTACTCATGGTAAGGTTAAAAAAACAAATACTAATGAAGCTAATTTGAAGTACTGACGTAGTTTTTTGATAGTTTTTAACAATATAATACAATACCATTATTAGCCCAACAACCAATATTACAGGTAGTACTATTGTATTTGGGGCAAACGGATAAAACAAGGCTGCTGCGGCTACCCATATAAGTATAGATATTATTAATTGAGTGATTTTTAGCGTGTTTTTTGCCCAAGTTTTTCCTTCCTCAAAAATATGTATCACCCATTTTGCTGCAAAAATTGCGGCAAAAGGGTAGGCAACAAAAATATAATGCGGCAATTGGTAGCTGCTTTTACTTAGTGCAAACAAAGTAAAGGTAAAAGCACCAAGGGTAATGGCTTCTTGCCCTTTTTCTATTTTAAATTTTGCTTTAATAATTTTAATACCTCCGCTAATCCAAGCGGCAAAAAGCAAGATAGTCCAAGGTAAAAAAGCCCAAAGGGTTGATTGTGTTAAAAAGAAAGGGCCTGCATTATTATCCCAAACATTTTCGCCAGTAATTCTTCCAAAACTTTGTGTCCAGAAATAAAATTTTAAGCCAGATTCTCCAATTTTCCCATTCACATCTACCGTAGGGTTGCTATCGTATTGGGTGTATAAGCCTACCATCATGGGTAGTAATACAATACCTATTATACCCAAGCCTAACAGCCACTGCCATTTAAAAATGGTACTCCAATCCCGTAATAGTAATAGGTGTATGCCTATGGCTATGACAGGCAATACCAAGCCTATTGGTCCTTTGGCAAGCATAGCCAAGCCAACGCCCACAAAGCCTAATATAAAGTTTAATCCTTTCTTTTTTTCAATATATTCGGCTATTTGCCATACGGAAAAAATTACTGCGCCAGTAAGTATAAGGTCGGTTCGTACATCGTTTACCATTAAAAAAAAGGCTTGCGTGCTACCTACTATAAGTGCTGCCCAGTAGCCTATCTTTTCACCATAGTACAGTTTTGCCAACCGATAGGTGGCAAATATACCCAGCAAGGCGAAGAGCATAGAGGGCAGTTTGAAGGCAACATTACCCATCCCAAAAATTTGATATGAAAATGCCGATGACCAAAAAAGTAGCGGTGGTTTGTCAAGATAGTTTCTGCCTTGGTCGGTAATTTCAAGAAAACTATTGTTTTGTATCATCTCCATAGCCATAGCAGCATATTGAGAAGAGTCAACATCCATCACATCTATAAAAAGAGAGATAATATATAGGATAAGTAAAACTATAAAAGGCAGGAATTTTACGACTTTATTCAAAACAGAAACCTTGATTTTTAGCATACAAAGATAGGTATTGCATACACACCTACACACAAAAACCCCACTTTGCAGTGAGGTTTGTATTTTATTATTTTTTACTTAAAATCTTATTTTTGGTTGCTATATGCATTTAAAAACTGGTAACGCACTCCCGTTTTTCTCCAAACTACTACAGCCACAGAAAGGTTGTCTTTATTATATCCAGTAATATCAATAGCAAATTTACTATCCACTTCAGTACCTTCAGCAGTAACAGCCGACCCAGCAACACCAATTGGGTAGCCCCAAGTTTCAGCTTTTGCAGCACCATCAAGTTTGGCTGCACCTCGCAATACATAGTGGTGTTTTGCATTAGCACCATCAGGATGCCCACTTTGCGCACCAACAACTTTATCCTCCATTAAGTAAACAGCAACAAATATATCGCCCCCCACTTCTTTAAAAAACTTAGTTTTGGTTTCAATAGTCATCATATTTCCACTAATAGCAGTACGGAAACCACTGTTTATATAAACCTCATCAGCTTTGTGTGCGGAAATTACGGCAGTGGTTTTAGCAATTTCACCGTTCACGTTTACGCCGCCACCTGCGCGGTCAAGCTGTTTTATACCATTTGCAGCAAATGTTGGAAAACCTGTAACACTCCAAGCGCGCTCCATATCTTCAGCAGCATCAGTAATAAAAAGTCGGGCAACGTAGTTATCGCTATAAGCACCTATAAAAAAAGCATCGTTTTTATTGTCATTAATTAGTGTTTCAAAGGCATTCCAGCCCCATGTACCACAGGGTGGGCAAAGAGAACCAGTCATTTTATTTACCATAGACATATTAACCTTTGGTACAGTAATTTCTTGAGGTTCGTTTCCACCGCTGTTGTCAGGGTCAACACCTGCAGGTGTAGTTGTGTCCTCAGTTTTTTTACAAGCTGAAAATATCAGCATTATTGCGAATACGCTTAGTAATATTTTTTTCATTATTCGTTAGGTATAAATTTTCTTCTTCTACTTATAGACGCTTTTAAAACCTTTAATGTTAACAGCAACATTAAATTATTTTTGCTAATCATTCATGCAAAAAACCCTGTATCCTCTAAAACACGTGATTTTTTCGCAAAAAACCGATGTAAAAACGGTAGGCTTGATACTATTTGCTATACAAAATAGCATTATTAATGATTTTAAACCATAGTAGCAGCGAACTTATCATCTCTTTTTCTTAACTATATATCCCCAGTGTTTTATCAAGTGGGGCATGGGTGCAATTACTGCCGTATTTACCACAACAAACCGAGTTAAGCGTTTTATAAAATAAAAACTGTAATATGCTTATTACCAAGTAATTTTATGATTTTATTGTTTAAATTTTGATAATTTACTGAGCTATTATACTCGTTTCGAAATGCTTAAAATAAGCATTAAGATTATTCTTAATTTTGGCTATATTTTTTTTCTGCACCTCTTTACTTTTAGACTTTTTCACGGTATCAATACCGTCTAAAATGGGAACTAATACTAAATGAAGCTGTTTGTGGTCATCACCTTCCATAGTACAATTATTAATAATAAAGGTAGTTTCATTTTGCATAACAGTGCCAAGTGCAGTATAATTTGTGGTATCTGAAACGTTATTAAGAAGAGCCTCTAAATTTTTCATGCCCGTATGTGTTTCAGCGTTGGCAACCCATTTCTTGCCATTATTTAGGCGTAGCTCACTGCTAACATCAGGCAAATGTGTAGATTTCTCTGTTGTTTGATTTTTGCATGAGGAAATAAGTAAAAGAGCAAGTACGGCGGTTACTATTTTGGTATGTATTTTCATATATTAGTTATTTAAGCATTTAAGATATAGAGTGTTAAAGTATTTTAGATGTTTCATTGAGATTAAACTTGAAGCCCGATAATTTCCACCTTGAGGTGGTGAACAAATTTTAATAGTAAAATTTTGGATACCACCTTTGTCAATTAGCATTTGTTTTATTTAAGCTACTGATTTATGGAACTCGTAGTACAAATATATTCAGTGGGTAAATACTAATGTTTGTTTTTAGCCTGAAAAGTGTTTTTTGTTAGGCGAACCGTTTTATACAAAAAAAATTGCTTGATATAGTAAACGGGGATACAAAATTGGAATAGTTATTGACTATCAATGGGTTGTAGAAAAACTAAGTCCTTTTCTATTATAGCCTATGAAAAAACATATACTCGCCTTGTGGGTAATAGGGGTGTGGTGTACACCGGTATTATCTCAAAGTTTAAAAAGTGATAGCAATGCTAAAAACTATATAAAGCAAGCAGCATTAAAAGTTACACCAAAGCAAACCACCTTTTTTAGTTTTACACGAGTCGATTCTCTTTTCGGGCATTCGCAATATCCTTGGAAAACAAACATATATAATATTAACGGGCAGTTTATTATTACTAAAAATGCTGAAAATTATTTTTTATTAGATAGTTTAGAGTATAATGGAAAAATGCTAAGGGGCATAAAATATTTTTGTGATACTACACTTGTCGTTTATTCTTATGGGAGAGGCGAACCCCGTTCTATAACGTATCAGGAGAAGAGTAAATACCCCCTAAGTCATTTAAGCCTTTACACACCAATTTTTGTTTTGCAATATTTTTTGCAAAATCAATCTAACAAAACATTGGTACATTTTAGTGAAAGCAGCGGTACATTAATATATAGTGTTGGTGGGCAAATTGTTACCATTAGCTTTAATACAAAAACTAATACTGTTAGTAAAATAAGCATTTTGTATCACCATGAAATGTATGGTGATGTTACAAAAACCATTGGCTATTATAACTATAAAACCACCGAAGATGGAGTAGCCTATCCTTCAAAAATTATAATGGATGAACTGGGAGTAAACCAAAGTACACTCTTAATAAGTGAAACTGATGCAAATACCATACATAACAACGTTTTAGCTAAAATTCCTGCTGATTATCAATTAGGAGAATTAGCGAAAGAGCCAAGTATTGATATTGAATATGTTAAATACAAACCACATATTCATTTTTTAAACTTTAAGCATACTGACGATAGAATATTGGTGGTTGAAATGGATAGTTTCTTAGTAGTAGCCGAAGCACCTTTAGAAAGTAAGAATGGAAAGCTAATAATTGAGGAAGCAAAAAAAATTGCTCCAAATAAGCCTATTAAATATTTTGTTTTCGGGCATCATCACCCACATTATTTAGGGGGTATTCGTCCTTTTATTCATAATGGTGCTACAATACTGTCTCACGCTTCAGATACTGCTTATGTTCGTCAGGTTGCCACATTTAAACATACGCTACAACCTGATGCTTTGCAAAAAGAAAGCCGACCTTTACTATTTGATATTGTAGATGGAAAAAAGGTGATTGCTGATAGTAATTTTGAAATGCAGATTATTCATATAGGAGAAATGTCGAAACATACAGATGATTATCTGGTGTATTATTTCCCAAAATATAAATTACTTTTTGAAGATGATTTGGTTTGGATAAAGAAAGCAGGCGATACTAAACCCGCAGGGGAAAGGCAAAAAGGAATGTATGATGCCATTAAGAAATATGGTTTAGATGTGGAAACCATTATCCAAAGTTGGCCTATAAACTTTATGGAAGTGAAAACTGAAATAAGCTTTGCCGAGTTAGAGGAAAGTGTAAAACTGATTAAAAAGAAATAGAGAGTAATTTAATTACTCTCTATTTCTTTATTGGCTTTACTTTTTATGGCTAAACCATCAATTATATCCCAAATACTATCTTGATAGCTTTTGTTATCAATATATTTAGAGGAGAAAATGGCTAAAGATCCTGTCATTTTACCTTTTTTAGAAGCCCAAAATTTACCATTAGTTTCTGCATTCATATCTACTACTTTTAAATATCTAAGTGCAGCATCCTCAATAGACCCAGCCATTCCTATATATGGACCGATAGTTTTCATTAGAGGTATCATAATATGTTTCATGGCAAATGATTGATGCCTAATAAAATTGGTATTAGGTGTACTTCCAGGCGAAATACTGTTGGCAACCATTCCATTTGGTAATTTTCTAGCCAATGCACTTGTCCATAAACTAACATATAGTTTCACCATCGCGTATGTTTTCATAGAGGTATATTGGTGTGATGGTGCTGGAAACAAGAAGGATTTTAAAGCCCCCTCCGTATCACCTTTGTAGTTGTGCTTTACCAGTGAGTCAATATCAGGTAAGCCCATTCCAGGTACATCCCCTCTTGCAGCTTCTGAACCTGCTGTTACTATCCTAGCATTTTCTGAAAGTAAATTGGCATCTAATAATCCTTTAGCTAATATATGATGTCCAAATAAGGCAGAAGCAAATGTTAGCTCCATACCCTTCGTGTTTTTAGTTAATTTGCCTGGGCTAACACAGGCATTTAAAACTAATAAATCTATTTGTTCTCCGGCTTTTTGTAATACCTCAACAGCTTTATATGCTGGCTGTGCTTCGGCTACAT
The DNA here is from genome assembly GCA_964584305.1 of uncultured Burkholderiales bacterium. Lineage (GTDB taxonomy): Bacteria > Bacteroidota > Bacteroidia > UBA8524 > UBA8524 > SB11. The sequence goes on along the minus strand of CAZOZL010000017.1, from coordinate 21,212 downwards.
CAATAGCTAAAGGAGTGTACACATCTTTAAAACCTTCTTTAATTAGTTGGAGGCGAGTAATTTCACCCTTTTCTAAAGTACGGCAAGCCAATATTATTTTATCATAAAACTGTTTGCTTAACTGTTTCACGGTTTCCAACCCGATACCTGAGTTTGCACCTGTTACTAAAGCTACTTTTTGTGTTTTAGAATTCATTTTTCTTAATTTAGTATTAATTAATCTCGGGGTATAGCTTATCAAAAATAGCTGGGTCAACCTTTTTCTCTCCTGTTTCAAAAAAATGCACATAAGCCAATACAGAGTTTCTTTGTGCTTTTAGTTTCGTAAGTTTTCGCATCATCATCCCAGACATTATTGACGGTTTGCCTCTCATAATAAAAACATTACCGATATATATTTTTCCATCATCACTTTTCCTAACTATCCAAGTGTTATACACTTTTGCAGGAAAGTTAGTACTCTCATATACATCATAGGTATATTCTTTACGGTTTTTCTCTTCCTTAATATTGATAATGCGTTCTTTAATTTCCAATTCTTGCCCTGCAAATTGAATACTGCAATAACGTGATGCTCCAACCCCTTCAGTAGTATCACCACTTTCGCAGCTTGATGAGTCTATTGCCTTATGAATTTGACCTACATTAACATAGTTGCCCGCTAATTCTGCCCACACTTCATCAATTGTAGTATTTTTTACTTCATACTCATAGTATTTAACCTTGAATTTTTTGCCTTCTATTTTTCTTTTCTTAGCATAGCCACCATTGGTTGTGTTAAGGTTTTGTGCCGTTACTGTTGTAATGGTAAATAATGCCATCACAAGTGTTAAAAATATTCTATTCATTGTATTTGTTTTTTTGTGATGCAAAGGTGTAGGAGAATTGAGGGAATAGTTTTTCAGATTAGTTCAATTTCTGGGTGATTTAGTTCAGCTAACTTTGTTGAAGTTTTTTTTGAAGAATAAAAAAGAATAATATATTTGTAAGTGATTACTCACTTTTTTATGACTGAAAAACAAGAGAATATTTTGAAGGCAGCTTTAGAACTTTTTGCTAATGAGGGGGTAAATTCTGTATCAACCAACATGATTGCAAAAAAGGCAGGCGTGTCAGAGGGGTTAATTTTTCGTCATTTCACAAATAAAGAAGGCTTACTAAATGCTATATTAGAAAAGGGGAATGAGAAAGCCAATAAATATTTTGGAAGCATAGTTTTTGAGAGTAATCCTAAAGAAATACTAAGAAAATTTATTGAATTACCTGCGGCTATAAACCCTAATGAATATACCTACTGGCGGTTAATATATTCACTAAAATGGCAAAAAGGGGGGTATGATGCAGGCAAACTTGAACCTTTGAAGGTGGCATTGGTAAATGCTTTTCAGAAGTTGGGGTATGATTTTCCTGATGCAGAGGCTGATTTGTTATTACAATATTTTGATGGAATGGCAACTCATCTATTACTGCATAACAGCACTAATATTAAAGCAACGGTTAATTTATTAAAATCTAAATACAAAGTATAAAAAAAATTTCTCACAATAGTAAGTGAGTACTCACTATAAAAAAAATAAATAATATAAATCATGGCAATACAGAAAGTAGCATTAGTAACAGGGGCATCATCAGGAATTGGTAAAGCAACTGCGTTAAAATTATTAGCCGATGGCTTAACTGTTTATGTAGCCGCCCGCAGGGTAGAAAACATGAGAGACCTTGAGGCAAAAGGAGCAGTAATTCTGAAAATGGACATTACCAAAGAAGAGGATATTGTAGCGGTGATGAATGAGATTAAGAAAAATTATAATGGGGTAGATGTATTGGTAAACAATGCGGGTTACGCTATTTATGGTGCAGTAGAGGATACAACTATTGAAGATGCTCGCCGCCAGTTTGAAGTAAATATTTTTGGTTTGGCAAGCCTAACCCAAAAAGTACTGCCATATATGCGGGAGAAAAAAACGGGAATTATTATTAATATTTCATCCATAGGGGGTAAAATATATACCCCGCTTGGGGCATGGTACTATGCCACCAAGCACGCTTTAGAAGGGTGGAGCGATTCATTACGCTTAGAGTTAAACCCTTTTGGTATTGATGTGGTGATAATAGAACCTGGATTAATAGTAACAGAATTTGGAGACGTGATGAGCCAGCCTTTATTAGACCGTTCAGGCAACACAGCCTACTCAAAAATGGCATACTCAGTAGCTAAGGCAACTAAAGAAAATTATGATAAGGAAAGCGCAAGTTCATCCCCATCAGTTATTGCTAATGTGATTGCGAAAGCAGTAAAAGCACGTAAACCAAAAACAAGGTATGTAGCAGGAAAACTTGCAAAACCATTGATGTTTATGCGTTGGTTGGTTAGTGATAAAATGTTTGATAAAGTGATAATGAGTCAAGTTAAATAATACAACTATGGAGCTTATAAATTACAGTATCGTGTGGATTAAAGGCGAAATATTTGAAGGTCGTTTAATTCTTATTTTTGGTTTATCAACCACTATTTTAGCCATTCTTTTTTACAAGGTGGGTACAACTGCAAATGCGAAAGCAATGTTTTTTCCTTTATTGGTAGTAGGAATTATGTTTTTAAGTGTAAGTGTTACAATGTTCATTAGTTCTTCCAAACGCATTTCTAATTTCCCCGTTATGTATAAAGAGAATCCTAAAGCATTTGTAAAAGCAGAAAAAGAACGTACCGAAAATTTTATAGGCTGGTATCCCAAAATTAGATATGTGGCTGCTATATTAGGCGTAATTGGTATGTTGTGCTTCGTACTTTGGGCAACACCCATAGGCAGGGCAATAGGAATAGGCTTAATTTTAGTAATGCTTGCAATATTTGTTATTGATCATTTTTCAGAAGAGCGGGCGCACATATACTACAAGCATATTATTGAGCAAACAAAGTAAGTTTCAGAAAAAGGATAGTAAGATTTAGGAGGGCTTTAGCCCTCCCTTTTTTGTTGAAAAATCATACAATTTTCAGTTGCATATTCTCTTATTTTAATTCTTGATAAAACGTTTTTTACAAACTGAAAGTATCAGCACTATTGCGAATATGCTGAGTAGTTTTTTCAGTATTTTATTATTCTCTACTTAAACGCTTTTAAAGCTAACGTCAAATTTAATTACCTTTGCCTCTATTCATGCAAAAACCATCAGTACCCAAAGGAACAAGGGATTTTTCGCCACTTGAAGTAGTGCGAAGAAGGTATATTTTTAGCACCATAGAGCAAGTTTTTATGCGCTACGGTTTCAAGCCTATTGAAACCCCAAGTATGGAAAACTTGAGCACGCTTACAGGCAAATATGGCGATGAGGGAGATACTCTTTTGTTTAAAGTACTTAACTCGGGCGATTTTGCCAAAAAAGCCAATGCTACTGATTGGGACGAGCGCAATAGTGCCAAACTTGTTGCGCAAGTAAGCGAGAAGGGGTTACGTTATGACCTTACAGTGCCGTTTGCACGCTATGTGGTAATGCACCAAAACGATATTACTTTCCCCTTTCGCCGCTACCAAATGCAACCTGTGTGGCGTGCTGATAGACCGCAAAGAGGGCGTTACCGTGAATTTTACCAATGCGATGCCGATATTATTGGCTCTAACTCGCTACTGAATGAAGCAGACTTGGCTATGATATATGCCGAGGCTTTTGAACAATTGGGCATTAACGTTACCATAAAAATAAATAACCGTAAAGTGCTAATGGGTATAGCACAAACATTGGGTGTTGAAGATAAACTCACCGCCTTTACCATAGCCATTGATAAGCTGGATAAAATAGGTATTGATGGGGTAGAAAAAGAGTTACTAAACAACGGGCTTACCCAACACCAAGCTGCTAAAGCCACTGAAATAATTGGTTTTGAGGGGGATAATGCCTCTACTATAACCTATTTAAAAACGGTTTTAGCTGGTAGCATTGATGGCAAAAAAGGAATTGAAGAACTGGAAACAATGTTAAGCTATCTTGAAGCGGCAGGCTTTGATTTTAGTAAGCTAAAAATAGACCTTACCCTTGCCCGTGGGCTAAACTACTATACAGGGGCAATTTTTGAAGTTACTGCAAACAATGTTAAAATGGGTAGCGTTGGGGGGGGTGGAAGATATGATGACCTGACTGGTATTTTTGGACTAAAAGGTGTTTCGGGCGTGGGAATTTCTTTTGGGGCAGATAGAATTTATGATGTTATGGAAGAGCTAAACCTTTTTCCTAAACAGCAAAATAACTTTACCCAATTGCTTTTTTGTTGTATAACAAGTGAGGGATTAACCTACGCAATGCCATTAGCTGCAAAAACAAGGCAAGCAGGCATTAATACCGAAATTTATCCTACGGATACCAAGCTGAAAAAGCAACTTGATTTTGCCAATAAAAACCAAATTCCCTTTGTTGTAATTATTGGTGATACTGAAATGGAAACGGGGCAACTTACTTTGAAAAACCTAAATAGTGGCGAGCAAGCCAAATACTCTATTAGCCAAGTGATAGAATTAATAATTAAAAATAGAGCGCAGTAGAAGGGATAAAAGCATAAAAGAACTTACAATACCAAACTGTAAACAAAAAATTAAGTACCAATAACTAATATCCAAAAAAAGTGATTAAGCATAAAATAGATAGATTTTTAACCTTAGAAAACATATACGCACTACAACAAGAAGGGGCGCAGGTAGAACTATCAGAAACAGTAGTGGGGCAGATAAAAAAAAGCCGTGAGTTTTTAGAAAACAAACTAAAAACCAATGATAAACCCATTTATGGCATTAATACAGGTTTTGGCTCACTGTACGATAAACAAATAGATAATGATGCGCTAAACCAACTGCAATACAACTTGCTGGTTTCTCATGCCTGCGGAACGGGCGATGAAGTTCCTCAAGCGATAGTAAAACTAATGTTGGTGCTAAAAGCACAATCGTTAAGCTATGGCTACTCAGGCGTGCAACTTGAAACCGTACAGCGATTAATAGACTATTTTAATAATGATATTACGCCTGTAGTGTATCAGCAGGGCAGTTTGGGTGCTTCGGGAGATTTAGCACCCTTAGCACACATGAGTTTACCGCTTTTGGGCGAGGGAGAAATTTACCATAAAGGGAAAAAACTACACGGCAGCCAAGCCAATAAAATAATAGGGAAACCCAATATTGAATTACAAGCCAAAGAAGGCATAGGGCTAATAAACGGTACACAATTTATGAGTGCCTACGCCTGCCATTGCGTACTAAAGGCACAGCAACTTACCCTTTGGGCTGATACTATTGCGGCAGTTTCTTTTGAAGCATTTAATGGCAATATCAATGCCTTTGATAAGCGAATTGCGAGTATCCGCCCGCATGAAGGACATATGCACACCTCCACCTATTTAACAGAGTTATTGCTGGGTAGTGAAATAGTGAAACAGGAAGGCAAAGCAGTGCAAGACCCTTACTCTTTTCGTTGCATACCGCAAGTACATGGCGCAACCAAAGATGCTTTAGCCTACATAAAACAAACGGTACACACCGAGATTAATAGCGTAACGGATAATCCTTTAATTTTTGCTAACAATGGTGATATACTATCGGGGGGTAACTTTCATGGGCAACCCATTGCCTTACCTTTAGATTATTTGGCAATAGCAATGGCTGAATTGGGGAGTATCTCTGAACGCAGAACTTACTTGCTAATTAGCGGTAAGCGTGAACTACCTGAATTTTTAGTAGCAGAACCAGGGTTAAACTCTGGGTTTATGATACCGCAATACACTGCTGCCAGTATTGTAAGTCAAAACAAACAGTATTGTACACCTGCATCAATAGATAGTATAACCTCATCAAACGGGCAAGAAGACCATGTGAGTATGGGCGCAAACGCCGCTACAAAAGCCTACAAAGTAGTTGAAAATTTAGAGCGTATTTTAGCCATTGAATTATTTACAGCTATGCAGGCGTTAGATTTTCGAGAAGGCGCAAAATCAAGCAGTACGATAGAAAAACTTAGAGAAAAGTACCGTGCCGTTGTACCGTTTATTAAGCAAGATACCTATATGCACCAATATATAGATGCCAGTATTAAATTTATACAAAAATGAGAAAAATAAGCCTGCTATTATTGTTCTTTTTCTGCTTTTTGGGTAGTTATGCCCAAAAGTTTGAGGGCGGGCTTGCGGGCGGGTTAAACTTTAGTCAGTTGGATGGTGATTTACTATCGGGCTACAACAAATTAGGACTAAATGGTGGTTTTTGGGTACGTTATCCTTTTAATGATAAATGGAGCGGGGGCTTGGAATTTCTTTTCACCCAAAAAGGGGCAATACGTAGTATTAACGAAGACAATATTGCCTCTACCCGCACTTTCGACCGTTACCGATTAAATTATATTGAAGTGCCTTTATATGCAGGCTTCACCTACAAAAAATTTACTTTTAATGCGGGTGTTGCAAGCGGGATATTACTAAGTGCAAAAGTGGAAGATTTTACTGGCAAACAAGATTTTACCAGCCAATTAAAACCTTTTGATTTAAACTTACTTTTTGGCGTGTCTTATCCAATTAATAAAAAATTGGCAGCACAGTTACGCTACCAATATTCTATATTTTCATTAGCAAAAAACGATACCCGAACCGTTTTTACCGACAATGCTTTTTCGCCCGCTATTATTGGATTGTATAATAACCTATTTTCTTTTGCTATTAAATACCAGTTGAGCAAGTAGGGGGCTAATAAAACAGGAAATATTTAGTTTTTGTATTTTTAATTAATTCGTGTACCGATAAAACTTTTGTGAATGCTAGGATGTAAGTCTTGTAAACTTTTAAAATAAGAGTAATCAATGTGAATGCTATTGGTGTATGCTGAATCAACCCTAACCCTTCCTCTGGGAGAAAAACACTTTCCGTCAGATGAATGAAATATATATTGCTGATAGCCTAAATCTTCAATACTGGTTATTATAAATGTTTTCTTTGGGCAAGAAGATACATTAATCAACCCACTGATAGTCGTTTTACCAATCCAGTTTGGAAATGTGATAGAGTCAAGAATATCTATACAGACCGTAAAAGTATCATTAGGGTTATCAGAGTTCGCCCCTTGATAACAGCCTTCGATACGGAGGTCATTAAAATTAACAACCCTCATTATCCTTGTTTTCACAGCAAAAATATCGTTGGGGTGGCATTCAAAACCGTCTTTCCGTTTCACTCTCAAAGTAATGGGAATCCCCACCCCGATAGGAAAATTTTTACGAGTTACTGCTTGAGTATTTATGGTTTCTGTACCTATTGTCCACTCATATTGCATTCCTGTTTCTTTAGCCACAAATCTTGCATCAATAGCAAAAATACTATCTGTATCATAAGGTATCCAGTTTGACCTATAGTTTCTGATTTTGTATATATCGAAATCTGCCGTTAATTTTTTACTGTTATGGCAAGGGTTATAGTTTTCACAATCGGGGTTGGTAGGGTCGGTACAGTCTTTGTCTCTTTTGCAAGAGTTTAAACCCACTGCCATACCCAAGCCCACAAGTAGGAAAAGAAGCAATGGTAAGTGGTTGAGTTTTATTTTTATAATTAAATTAATTGAGTGACAGGATAATAGTTAAGACAAACATAATAATTTTATAAATACCAAAAAAGGGTGAAAACACCCTTTTCGGCGAACGGAGGTATTTGCGAATTACATTACTTAAACGCATTGCTTTAATAGAGTTGTAATACTACTCTATTAAAGTACATTTGTATAAACAACAAACACTTTACTATGACACAAGAAACTGGAAATACAGAAACATTTAAAGCAAAAGCACAAGGCACAGGTTGGGCAACAAAAGTTAATATTACAGGTACAGAATGGACTATACAAGTAGATGAGCCAGTTGATGATGGCGGTACTAATAGTGGGCCTAACCCAATGCAATATTTTGCGGCATCATTAGCCAGTTGCCAAAACGAGCAGGCACAGGTAGTAGCCGAAGAGCTTTCATTAGAAATTAATTCTATTGATATTGACTTAGAAATTGATTTAGACCTTTCAGGCTTTATGGGAGTAACAGACCACTCACGAGGAAGCTACAAACAAGTACGTTTAAGTGCTAAAGTAAATGGAAGCGTAACTAATGAGCAAGCACAAACATTGGGTGCTAAAGTTGATGCTCGCTGTCCTGTTTTAGAATTATTACGCAATAGCGGTTGTGAAATACACAGTACTTGGAGTGCGTAAACAGTACTTCTTATACCATATTCCATTCTGAAACAAGTTAATATCTGTTGGTTATAAAGTCTTAGCTTTTTTTTAGTACAATTTCGTAACGGGTACTGCGCGCGCCCTGCGCCTATAAGTTTTTAAGCCCCCATACCGACCTAAATCCTCTTTTCCATCATCACCCGTGTATTGGCAGGGAAGTAATTTAAAACTTCGGGGTGCTGGCTATGTTGTTCAAAAACAGTTGTAAAGCCTATTTTTGTATAGGCTTTAAAAGCATTTTTGTTGGTTTTGAACAGAATAATTTGGGCTTTGCTAAGTGTAGGATTTCGGGTTTTATAATACTCTATTTGTTGTTGCATTATTTGCGTAGCCAAGCCTTGCCCCCGAAATTGGGGCGAAATATAAACGTGTTCAAACTGTAATGCCCCGTTTTCTCTATCTACCCTTAATAGTTCTATTAACTCTTTTTTCTCTACCGCTTTTTTATAAATTTCTTGTCCCAAGCCAAATAAAAGTACTTGAGCTGTTAGCATATTTGATGTTCCTGCTTCTCCTTCTATCCAAGCACAGCAGGTGGCAACGGGTGTTCCTTCCTTGTTTTTTGCAACCAAAAAGCCCGATAGCCAAAGTTCTTGTCCTTCAATATCTTCTTCAAGCATGGCTTTAAAAAGAGGCTTTAATTCTTCCTCGCTTTTTTCAAAAAGGGTAGCATAGCTTAGTATATCAGTTCCACTTTTTACGGCTTCAAAAACTGCATGGGTAATAAAACTTAAATCAGCTTCGGTTGCCTTAATAAAATCCATAATTGTTTTATTGTGATGCTGATGATAAAGTAGCTGCCAATTGTTTCCTATCCACCTTGCCATTATTGTTTAGCGGGAAAGCGGGGATGTTTATTATTTTTTCGGGCAGCATATAATGGGGCATTTGGGTTTTTAGGTAGGCAGTCAGTTCATCTATACTTCCATTGTAATTTTCTATAAATAAAAATATTTGTGCAATGCCTATACTGTTAGCGTTGGCTATTGCTGCTATATTACTAAGGTGTGTGTGGTGGCGAGTGTGTGCCTCAATTTCGTTTAACTCCACCCTAAAACCGCCCTTTACTTTTACCTGATAATCCACACGCCCGCAGTACATATAGTCATCCTCTTCATCTTTAAAAACTATATCGCCCGTACGGTAAAAACAAGTACCCTTTATATCAAAAAAAGCTTCTGCATTTTTTTCAGGATTGTTAAGGTATCCAGCGGTTATTTGTGCGCCCGTTACACATAGTTCTCCCTTTTCACCTTTTTTAACGGGTTGGTTATTTGTGTTTACTACAAGGGCTTTCACATTTTTCATGGGTTTGCCTATGCACACCATTTCATTGTATTGTTTAATCTCGGCAGTACAATCATAAGCGAGGCAGAATATAGTAGCTTCGGTAGGTCCATACACATTTTGCACTACCCCATTAGGAAGGCATTGTTTCCATTCTTGAGCTATTTCAGCGTATAAAGCCTCACCACAAAATAGAGAGTAGCGAAGTTTGGGCAATTCAATATCATAAAAATAAGGGCGGAGGTAGCCAAGCATTGAAGGTACCATAAGGGTAAATGTTATTTCATGGTCTTCAAGCAGGCTATAAATAGCCATATATTTAATAGTATCTAAACCCACAGTATATACGCAGCCACCCACTAAAAGCGGTGCCAAGTACGACATTACAGATAAATCAAATGTTAAATCAAACATTTGCAAAAAGCGGTCATCAGGTGTTAAGTTATATCCTAAAGCAAAAAAAGAATCCATAAACCCCCACAGATTTTTATGGCTAAGGGGTACGCCTTTTGGCTTCCCCGTGCTGCCTGATGTGAAAAGGATATAAGCAAAATCGCTTTGCTTAATTTGGGGGATAATAAAATCTTGTTCTGAAACAGGAATGCTATCCACCACCACCACATTTTTTGTTGAGTTGAGTGTATTGTTTAACGCCTCTTTTTTTATTGAGCTTAGTAGTATTGTTAAACCTGCTTGGTCTATTATACTTTGGCTTCTATTTTTTGGATAGGCAGGTAAAATAGGAACATAAGCAGCACCGCTAAATAGTATGCCTAATATGGCTGCATAGGCATCAAAATCATCATCGGCAATAATGCCTACGGGATTTTTCTGTGTGTTGTTTTTTTGTAACCAGTGTGCTATTGAAAATGCCTTTTGTGATAATTGCCGATAGGTATAAAACTGTTCTTTTATATAAAAAGCATTGCGCTGGCTGTGTACTTCAAAATTATCTTTAAGCTGCTGTAACATCTATGCAAAAGTGTTATTAAAATTATCAAGTTGTGGGGTTGCTGCAAGTATTATTAGCTTATGGCTACGCTCAAGCACTACATTGCCTGATGGGTTAACGATGTACTTACCTTCATTATTTTTTAGCCCTACAATGCTTATATCAAAATCGGGGTGTTTGCGTAGTTCAATTAATTTTTTATCCCACAATTTAGCATATAGTTCCATATCCAACTCATGAAACAAGGCTTCGGCATCACAAGTAATAAGGTCCATAAACTCTTTAACATTGGGGTGTATTACCAAGTACGCCATGTGCATACCTCCTAAAGAGTCGGGCTTAATAATATTAGAAGCACCTGCAATTATTAGTTTCTTTTCTACATTATCAGTACTTGCTCTGCTAATAATGCGTATGTTTTTATTTATCTCACGGGCAGAGAGTACTACATACAAATTGTCAGTATCACCGTGTAAAGCACATATTAAAGCCTTTGCCTTTTTTATTCCTGCGGCAATTAGTACCTCATCATCCAAGGCATCCTCTTCAAATACAGGTGTATTTTTTTCACGCATTTCAGCACATAGTTCATGCTTTAGCTCAATTACCACAAAGGGTATTTTGTGCAGCAAAAATAGTTCTGCTGCTTTTCGTCCGTTGCGCCCATAGCCGCATATTATAACATGGTTTTCCATTCGTTTAACTTTTTTTCGTACACGTCTTTTTCGTAATAGCACCAAAAAATCACCATCCAGCAGGTAAGATGATATAGAGCCTAATGAGTATGCAAAAACTGCTAAAGCAGCGATAATTAAAAATATAGTAAATACCCTACCGCTTGTGCTTAAAGGTGCTACCTCTTTAAACCCTGTGGTAGAGATGGTAATCACAGTCATGTACAAAGCATCTAAAAAGCCGTACCCCTCAAAAAACATATACCCTGTTGTGCCAACTGTTAGGGTAGCTATAATAAGGAAAGACAACAAATATATTTTAGACCTTAATATGTTTTTCATACGGGTTTAATAAAAGGTTTCCTCCTTTTTTTATACAAAAATCGTACTTTTGTGAACCAAATTTCAGTATAATCTGTTAAACTATAAAAATAAAACAAAATGTCAGTATTAGTTGGAAAAAAAGCACCTGTATTTAGTGCCGATGCCGTAGTAAACGGTGAATTTGTTGAAGGATTCTCTTTAGAGCGATACATAGGTAAAAAGAATGTAGTTTTTTACTTCTACCCTCTAGATTTTACCTTTGTTTGTCCTACTGAAATTATTGCATTTCAAAAACGGATGAAAGATTTTGAAGAGCGTGATACAGTGGTAGTAGGCTGTTCTGTTGATTCTAAGTTTTCTCACTTTGCATGGTTAAACACGCCACAAAATAATGGTGGTATTGAAGGTGTAGAATACCCTTTGGTAGCCGATTTAGAGAAAACCATTGCTATGAACTACGGCGTATTAGCAGGGCATTACGATTATAACGAGGAGGGCGAGATGGTTTTTGTGAGTGATAAAGGAGATGAAGCGGTGGCTTATCGTGGGCTTTTCTTAATTGATAAAGAAGGGATGGTGCGCCACCAAGTAGTAAACGATATGCCATTAGGACGTAATGTAGAAGAAACCTTACGAATGATTGACGCTTTACAGTTTTTTGAAGAAAAAGGCGAAGTATGCCCTGCAAACTGGGAAAAAGGACAAGACGGTATGGCGGCTACTGCTGAAGGTGTAGCTAAATACCTTTCAACGCATAAATAAAGTAGCAGCATTGTACAACTTTATTTGTCAAATCCTTGTCATATTATTATCCTTGACAAGGATTTTTATTTATTTTTAAACAACCCAATTTATATTTAACACGTATGAAATACATTTACACCCTTATTTCAATGGCAATAGTTAGTTTTGTCATTATTACTATCAACCCACAAAAAGGGCATTCATTTTCCACAGGTGCACCAGTTGGTAAAACAGCAGCTATGGGCGAAGGTAGCTGTGCCGATGCAGGCTGCCATGGAGGTACAGCCACCAATGCCCCCAACGGAATAACAACTGATATCCCTATGGCGGGATACGAACCAGGGAAAACGTACGACATTACCATTACTACTGAAGAAACAGGAAAAATTCGTTTTGGTTTTCAAGCTAGAGCTTCTGCTGGAACTTTAGTAGCAAATGCTTTTACACAATTAGTAGGGGGCGGAACTTTTATTACGCATAGGTCGGCTTCCACTACTGCAACCAATAAAAAAGTATGGTCTTTTAGGTGGATAGCCCCTTCTGTGGGTACAGGTACTGTAACATTTAACTCTGCCATGTTAGCCGCAAATGGTAATGGTTCAAATTCTGGTGATAATGTATATAAAGCATCAGTACAAGCAAATGAATCTACCACTGCAAGTGTAAAAGATTTTGCAAGTGCAGGTATATCAGTTTATCCTGTGCCTTTTACAGGCTCTATTACTTTAGATATGGGTAGCCAAACTTTTGAAAATGCTACTGTAAGTATCTATACCATTGCTGGTAAAAAAGTAGCTGAACAAAAACTAAGTACACCATCAATTAGTTTTAATACCGATGGCTTGGCAAAAGGCATCTATATTGTAAGACTAAGTGCAGGAACGCTAAATATCACTCAAAAAATTGCTAAGATGTAATTTTTTGTAGTTTACTATAAACTTAAAACAAGAAAGCCAGATACACAATGTATCTGGCTTTCTTGTTTTAGTATAAGAAGTAGATTACTACCTCAACTCAAACTTTTTTGAGCCAATTAAAAAACCATCACTATATAGTAAAATTTTGTACACTCCTTTTTCCCATTCGGTAGTTCCTCTGGCATAATAAAAGGTAACCGTAGGTTGCTCATTCTTAAATTTTATTTTTTGGCGTTGGGTATAAAGAGCTTCGCCGCCCATATACTCAAACTTCCCGCCGCCTGATGTTTCAGTAGATATAGTAACCCCTTCAGGAGATAACAAACGCATATAAATGTTTTTATCTCCAGTTTTTGCTGTTGGGTTATCCTCAACAACAAACTGTACTTTTATTTGATCCACCCGCTTGGCACGGGTAGTTTCTCTTTGTCTGCCGCTACTCCTATTTTGTATGCCCACTACTATAAGGTTATCAGCACGCAAGCGTGAGGCTATATTTAGTTTATTATCCTTTTTGATGCCCTCCATAGTAAGGTCTTCAATTTTTTCTTTCGCCTTGTTAAGCGTTTTTTTAGTTTTTTGAAGATTCACTACTAATATTTCGTTCTCTCTTGCAACAGAGTCCACCTGCCGAGAGTATTTTTGGGTGTAGTAGCGCAGTACATCCAACTCGTCTCTTACTTTTAATAGTTCTGATGCAGAAATTTGTTTGTTGCGTAGCAATGCTTTTATTTTATCTGCTTTTGCCTGTATTTCGGCATTTTTTTCTTGTATTACAGAGTCTAACTGATCGCTTTTTCCTTTATACAAGTCCAACTCATCTTCGGTATCGTTCAATAAGTCTTCAAGCTGCTGCCTCACATTGTCAGTATTCACCAACTCCTTTTTAACTTTTACAATCTCTTTATCCTTGTTAAAGTATAAATACCCCCAAACACCATTGCCAATTAATAGCAAAATGATAATAATAATGTAGATAGCCCTACCTTTTGAGTTTTCCATTAATATTTAATTCGTTTTGTGCAAAAATAGATATTTAATTTGCCATTCTTTAAAAGTTAACGATTTGGAAGTAAAGAAAATTTTAATTGACGGGCCATTAATTATCCAGCCCCGCGTTTTTTATGACGAAAGAGGGTATTTTTATGAAAGTTATAACAACGAAACCTATGCGAAAGCAGGGATAGATGTAACCTTTGTGCAAGACAATCAATCACTGTCTCAAAAAGGAGCGGTACGAGGGCTACACTTTCAGGCACCGCCTTTTGAGCAGGGGAAGTTGGTGAGGGTAATAAGGGGGGCTGTGTATGATGTAATTGTTGATATACGAAAAAACTCACCCACATATGGCAAACACTACGGTATAGAATTGAGTGAAGAGAATTTTACCATGTTTTGGATTCCAGCAGGGTTTGCACATGGTTTTTCTACTTTAAAAGACAATACCGTTTTTGCCTATAAATGTACCCATTTATATGATAAAGCATCAGAAGGTGGGGTTTTGTGGAATGATGCCGCATTGGCAATAGATTGGAATGTCGAAAATCCCATAGTTTCTGATAAAGATAAAGTATTACCAAACTTTATAGATTTCAAATCACCATTTTAAGCAATATATTGCGAAACTATGAAAGAAGAGGATACAATAGAGATAACCCCCCGCATACACGAGTTACTAACCAAGTTAGAGCAAAAATATGATGCTATGGGGCAGAATATGGAATCGTATATGGAGGGCTTGCTTCATGCCGATTATACTACCTATTGGGATTATATACATACTGATGCACTTTTAGCATTACAAAGCCCAAAAACTAGTTTTCCTGATGAGATGGTATTTATAATGTACCACCAAATAACAGAACTATATTTTAAGCTAACGCTACATGAAATTGGGCAAATAAGCGATAAAAGAAACTTGGATAAACACTTTTTCTTAACAAGGCTAAAACGTATAAATGCGTATTTTGATGTGCTAATAGAATCTTTTAGAATAATGATTGACGGAATGGAGCCTGAGCAGTTCTTAAAATTTCGTATGTCGTTATTGCCTGCAAGCGGTTTCCAATCAGCACAATACCGCATGATAGAAATTTGTTGCACCAATTTTTATAACTTGGTAGGCAAAGGCTACCGTGAACGCTTTACAGGCGATGAAGATATTGCCACCATGTTTGAGTATGTATATTGGAAATCGGGAGCAACAGAATTAGCTACGGGCAAAAAAACGCTCACTCTCACACAGTTTGAACAAAAATATACCTCTACGTTAAAAGACTTGGCAATGGATTATCGCCACAAAAATTTGTTAGAAAAATACAAACAATTGCCTGAAAAAGATGAGGAACTGAAAAAAGAGATGCGCCACTTAGACTTGAATATAAATGTAAAATGGCCTATGATACATATGCGTTCTGCCGCCCGCTATTTACAAAAACCCGAAGGCGAAATAGCCGCAACGGGTGGTACTAACTGGCAAAAATATTTAGCCCCAAAAATACAATTACGTATTTTCTTTCCTACCTTGTGGAGTGATGAGGAAAGACAAGATTGGGGTACATTAAAAGTTGAGTATTAGCCATAATTAAAACAAAAAAATAGAAACCAAAAGGGGCTAAATTTTAGCCCCTTTTTTATTTTAAAACAGATAAAAAAATGAAACTACGTTTAGCAACACCAAGCGATATAAACATATTAGCCACTAATAACAATTTAATGGCACAAGAAACCGAAGGCAAAGAATTGGATATGCTTGT
Organism: uncultured Burkholderiales bacterium; assembly: GCA_964584305.1. GTDB lineage: Bacteria > Bacteroidota > Bacteroidia > UBA8524 > UBA8524 > SB11. The sequence continues at coordinate 5,312 of CAZOZL010000017.1, read as the reverse complement.
AGTAACTAAGGCTGTAAAGGCAGTTTTTGATACCCCTGAAAAAGGATTTTATCTGGTAGCAGAAATTGATAGGGAAGTAGCTGCCAGCCTAATGGTAACTTATGAATGGAGCGATTGGCGCAACTGTAATATTTGGTGGATACAAAGCGTATATGTGTCTGCCCCGCATCGCCGAAAAGGATTGTATAAAGCCCTGTATGAAAGGGTGAAAGAGAGGGCAAAAATAGAAGGCGTAAAAATAATACGGCTATATGTTGAAAAAGAGAATACCATTGCCCAAGCAACCTATAAAAACTTGGGTATGCAGCACAGCTACTACCACTTGTACGAAGTTGATATTTAGAATTTTAGAACTATTTTTTGTAAAGCAGCCCCTCTTATCCATAAAAAAGGGATAATGGAGAGGAGCGCAATACCCATGAGGTAGTGAGAGGTTTTCTATATCCTTATCACAATTTCCTATTTCAAATCCTTTAATTGGTGTACTCCCTTAGCCATTGTTAAGATGGTTACATATATGAATGAGTACACCTTCTTTGAGCAAACTTTAAAAGTTTGTCAAAGATTTACGTGCCACGCATTTTATTCGATAATAAGACCTCGAAAGATTTTAATACTCAAGGAAATAGTGAACAAACAGATTGCTACGCAAAGCCTCACAATGACGGGGATTGTACTAAATACCAAAAGCCAACAGCTAATAAAAACGCCAATATTCAAAATCATATTATACTGCACTACGGGTTTAGTGATAGGATGTCCGCCAAAATTCTTAAATTTGTTTATGGAGCGTTTTGTTCTACAAAAACAAGGTTTTTAAATACCTTAAACACCTGCCTACCAGTATAACCTTATTAGATAACTCTGAGATTTCATAGCTTATTTACTACATAATGCACATTAAAAAGCTGCTTGTGCATAAAACACTGGCAGCTTTTTTGTTTTTGTAATAATACCTTTGAATAAATGAAGTTGATAAAAAACCTATTTATAATAGCCATGGTGGGATGCCTTAACACGCTTTCAGCCCAAATGGCACACTACTATTTAGCCCCAATGCCTAATGCAAAAGGCTGTAACTATTTGTTTTATAAACCCGATAGCAGTTTTGCTGCAATACTAAAATTTGATGAGCAAGTGGATGTGGCAAAAATTAAACCTATTATAAACAACTATGGCGAGCGGGCAATACTGTACACTGGCGAGGGTTTTACTATCGAAACAGACCGTAGTAATGCCTTATACTTTAAAGCAAAAAATGGGATTAGAGAGATATTTTTAAAAACATATTTAAGTGATGCTAAATGCTGGGAAAAAGGCGCAGTAGTATATGCGAAACTAAATAGTAAAGATAAAAATAGAGTAGAAATATTTGTAAAAAATACCGTTTACGAGCTTAAAGAGGGCAATTGTAATACCGCTATTTCACAAATAAATATAGAAACTACCTATGCTGATGCTACGGGAACACAACCCCCATCATTTATAGAAAAGGTGGCAACTAAAATTAGCTTAGTAGATGATAAAAAGGCACTGTTAATAAGGCTGCCTCGTGAGCATCTTAAAAAATTAGTATCTGTTAATTTCAGGTTATACGATAAACGAGGAAAGTTGGTAAAAGAGTTTATAAACATGAAGGCTGCTGAAAATGTTTTGTACATAAACGATTTACGAAAAGGGAAATACACGTATAAAATAGAAGTGTACGACGGTACACCCATAAAAAAAGGAACAATAATTCTTAAAAAATAGTAAACAGGCATAGTTGAGGGTAAAGCATAAATATATTTATTATATACCGCTAATAGTAATTAGCCTAATACACTGTGTTGCAATAAATGCACAAAGAACCATAATTTATGATGTTGCTACCGCTTTTACCAGCAAGCAGGTGCTGCTTTTTAATACTAATTTATATGCCGATAGTACCCCATTAATAAATAAGGCAGGCAAAAAATTAACAGAGGATGAAGCAATTGCTTCTGAATATGAACATAGTGAAATGCGCTTTTTTACTTTGTTTGAAGCAGATGGAAGTGCATTGTTAATAGATACTGGAGGGTATTTTTATAGTATAGATAATGATGATATAAATGCAAAAGCCAAGCCTTTACACATAAACATAGATACAATAGGTGCAGGCAAAAAAAATATAATTATTGAAACCAGTAGTCAAGATTTAGTACATCTTAAAATATTTGTTATTCCTTATGTAAACTATAAATTAAGCGGTGGCAACCCCAAAGTAAAAACCCAGCTATCGCTAAAGCTCGAAGAGGTTATTTATGGGGCAAAAAACAAAGTACCGCCCCGCCTTTTAGATGAGTGGAATGAACAAGTAGGTTTTATCCCTGAAAATAGAAAAATACTTTATAGTTTTAGCGTCATATTTCCTCCCAGTATGGCAAACCGTAAGGGAAAAAAAACACTAATGGTATATGATTTAAGTAGGCAAGTGGTGGCTATTTTCTCCAATTTAGACAAACCAAAAAATACTTTGCATAGAGAAAATATAATGAGCAAAACCTACATTTATAAGCTCTATTTTAATGATGAGGAAGTGAAATCAGGACTGCTACATTTTTTATCTCCCGAAGATGAGGGAAAAAGAAAAGAAGCCGAAAATGCTCCACCACCAACCACTGAGCCTGAAAATCAAGAAGAAAAAGAAGAGGATTAATCTTCTAAAGCCTTTCGCACGCTCCCTTTTTCAAGCAATAGCTTTTTAGCTGTTTCATAATCCAGCTTTTTACTTTCCATAATCATTAGTGTACCTCGCTCAACCAATTTATCGTTGCTCAGGTGCATATCCACCATTCTATTACCCTTTACCCGTCCCAGTTTTATCATGGTGGCGGTGGTAATCATGTTTAACACCATTTTTTGGGCTGTACCTGCTTTCATTCTTGTACTACCAGTAACAAACTCGGCTCCCGTATTTATTTCAATAGGGTATTTTACTATTTTGCTTAAAGGGCTATTGGGGTTGCAGGTTATACCAGCAGTAATAATAGCATGGCTATTGCATTGTGCCATTGCTCCTAAAACATAAGATGTAGTACCACTTGCGGTAATGCCTATAACCACATCTTGGGCATTTATCTGATGTGCCTGCAAGTCTTTCCATCCTTGTGCCTCATCGTCTTCGGCACGCTCAACGGCTTTGCGTATTGCGCCATCGCCACCTGCTATAATACCTATTACCAAGCCATGTTCAACACCAAAAGTAGGGGGGCATTCACTGGCATCTAAAATACCTAAGCGTCCGCTACTGCCTGCACCCATATAAAACAAACGCCCGCCCATTTGCATATTAGTAACAATAGCCGTTACTAATTTCTCAATTTGTGGCAAAGCCTTCTCAACAGCAATAGCAATAGTTTTATCCTCTTGGTTTATACCTTTCAAAAGCACATTAATGCCCTTTTTTTCAAGGTTATCATGGGGCGATGGTTTTTCGGTATTTCTTAATTCCATTTCTGAAAGGCAAAGATGCCATTTTTTAGGGAATGATAATTGCTCAACCTTTATAGTTTTTAAGCAACTATTAGCAAGTAATAAGCGTAATATTGAAACTGATTTTTTTAACCCTTAATTTTAGGTTGATTTAATATACACCGAAGAAAGCATTTTGAATACAAACAAACAACGCAGTTGGCAACCTTTAGTATATGCGCTACTATTAGCAGTAGGTATTGCTGGGGGATATTTTTTACGCAATGATACGAATGGCTTTAGTATAAGCAGTAATAAAAAGTTAGACCAAGTAATTGGTTTAATTAATTCAGCATACGTAGATACTGTTGATGGGAATGAACTAACAGAGGCAGCTATTGTTGAAATGTTGCACAATTTAGACCCACACTCAAGCTATATACCTGCACAAAATTTAAAAGCCGTAAATGAGCAATTGGAAGGTAATTTTGAGGGTATTGGGGTTGAATTTAACCTAATGGACGATACCATTTTTGTGGCTACTGTGCTACACGATGGACCAGCAGAAAAAGTAGGGCTTTTGGCAGGCGATAGAATTATTACTGTGGAAGATGAAACCGTAGCAGGTATTGGTATTGACAATGCAGGAGTGGCAAAACGCCTGAAAGGAGAAAAAGGAACAGAGGTAAAAGTAACCATAAAACGTTTGGGAGAAGATGAGTTACTTAATTTTACAATAGTACGTGATAGAATACCCTTGTATAGTGTTGAAGCTACTTATATGATAAATGCGAGTACGGGGTATATAAAGCTGGTAAGTTTTTCGCGAGATACGGATGAAGAACTAAGCAATGCTATTGATGAATTGCAAGACAAAGGGATGCAAGAACTTGTGCTTGACCTACGAGGAAACCCCGGCGGATATTTGCACGCAGCCACTGGTGTTGCTTCTGAATTTTTGGGAAGTGATAAACTAATGGTATATACCGAAGGAAGAAAAAAAGGGAAAACGGAATACAAAACGGAAAGCAAGGGTAGTTTCACGCAAGGCAAACTAATTATACTTATTGATGAAGGTTCAGCATCAGCAAGCGAGATAGTTTCAGGGGCGGTGCAAGACTGGGATAGAGGGATAATTGTTGGCAGACGGTCGTATGGTAAGGGGTTGGTACAAGAGTCTTTTTCTTTGGTAGATGGTTCTGCTATACGTTTAACCATTGCCCGCTATTACACCCCCACGGGCAGAAGCATACAAAAACCGTATAACGAAGGCTATGATACTTATGAGTCTGAAATAAATAACCGCTTTGAAACGGGCGAGTTTGACCATCCTGATAGCGTGAAAAAAAATAAAGACTTGGAGTTTAAAACACCATCGGGAAGAAAAGTATATGGCGGCGGAGGAGTATATCCCGATATTTTTGTTTCATTAGATAGCATTTTGCATTCTAAACTATTAAATACAATTTACCGCAATGGCTTCATTAGCAGGATAGCCTATAAGTATGCTGCTTTAAACAGAAAAAAACTTTCTAAAAAATACAAAACCAGTAAAAGTTTGGTGAATAATTTTGAATTTGACGGTCAATTGAAACTTCAATTAGCTACTATCCTTAGCAAAAGCCAAATTAAATATAATAATGATGACTTAGCCAGTTTAATGCCTACCATCAAGATACAAGCAAAGGCTTTTGTTGCCCGCCAACTATTTGGCAGGGAAGGGTACTATATGGCTATGAATAGAGGAGATAATACTATTGCAGCAGCAATGAAGGCACTACACCAATACGAAGCTATTTTGCACGGCACGGCAACATTGGTAAACAAGCCTTTCCGTGCTTCAGGCGGGCACTAATGTTAAGGTACACCAAATCCTC
>CAZOZL010000016.1:8617-39806 GCA_964584305.1 uncultured Burkholderiales bacterium | reverse complement strand
TCAAACACCAGTGAGGTTACACTCGTACCGGTTCGATCCCGGTTCTGGGTACAAATGGCAAGGCAAGTGATAACAAGGGTTTTAAAAAACAAAAACCCTTGTTTATCATTTATGCGACAGTAATTGCGACAGTTGGTGATTTATTTAAGAGGGATGAAGTGATGGTTTATAGAAAAGCAAATAACGGTACACCCATACACGCACTAAGACCAGAGTTAAAAACTCCTGCCCCAAATTCTAAAGACCAACGTAAGTACATTCAATTTTATATATGGGATAGTTTCAAAAATAAGTTTGTTAGGCTCAAGGACTATCACGTAAATAAAATTTCTGAAGCAAAAAGGAAACAATTTGTAGCGGACAGGATAGAAGACCTTATTTACTTTCTCGAAATTGGTACACATCTTAACAAGTTAGAATTCGCAAAAAACAAAAAGACTGAAAGCAATAAACTAAAGTTAATATCTAAATTAATACCTGCTTTAAATGAAGCTATCGAATCTAAATCTAAGTACAGAATTAAAACTTTTAAAAACTATCAATACCATGTAGGAAAATTTATACGCTGGTTAGAAAAAGAAAAACTTAAAGCTATTATTTGTCCTGAATTAGACCATGAAGTGGTTATAAATTTTTTTAGCTATTTATCAAAAGAAGGGTTTGCAAGAAGGAGTATCAATAACTTTAAAAGCTATCTGACTACTATTTGGTATGAAATGCAAAGCAGGGGGTATTATAAAGAGGAAGAAAAAAACCCGTTTACTAAAATTGTAAAACTTGATGCAGGTATGGGAAAAAATATAGCTTTTACCCCCAAACAACAGAGCGAAATATTGCAGTATTGTAAAAGTAAGGATAAGGAAAAATTTAGGCTACTTAGTATGTTTATGTACTATACGCTAATGCGAACTAATGAAATTGCACAGCTACAAATAAAGGAAATAGACCGTATAAGGGAAGGGTATATATACTTGCCCAAGGATAAGAGCAAAAACCTCTATGAACGTTGGATAAAGATAGGACCTGATTTAAGAAGCGTTATTAACGCACTGGAATTAGAGCACCACCCATTAGACTACTATGTATGGGGCAAAGGGTTAGCACCTTCATCAGTGGTGTATGGTAGCAGTAGATTAGGCGACAGGTATAGCCATAATGTGCTTAGACCTTTAAATTATGAGGTCTCCACACACTCGTTATACAGTTGGAAACACACGGGTGTAGTTGCTGCAAAAATGGCTGGAGTAACAGATGGTGATATACTACTTCAAGGCGGGTGGCGTGATATTAAGAGTTATAATACCTACCTAAAAAGTTTAGGGATATATGCAGAAACCAACTATGACAGTAAAGTACCCTCAATTATAAATTTGTAAAAGTTATAACAATACCCTTCTAATTTTTTTTAAAAGCCTTGTGCTTACACATAGGTTCTCGATTAATTCCTCTCGTTCAAAATCACTAAGCCCACTTTCAGGCTTATTACCAGTACAATACAATATCATCTCTTGTAGTGATAGTTCCATTTTTTGTAACTCATCAACATCAGTAAAATTAGCGATTAGCTGGGCTTTAAATTTTTCAGTACAACTCATAAATATTCCTTAAATGTCTAAATTTTTGACAGTATAGCCCGCTAAACATATATAATTTTGCCTATATATCAAACATTTTTTTGTTAAAAAAACAAACCTACCTATTGGTGTAATAGGTAGGTTTCCTTTTTGAGCGGTAAATCAACTTAATTAAGTTATTTCTCTTTTTTTCACCTGCCAATAATAGGCTTGCGCATCACTGTCGTAATAAGACTGCCAGCCTGTTAAAATTAGGGTATCAACAATAATTTCAACTGTATAGCTTTCAGAGGGGTAAAACGCTTGAAGCTGGTCAAATAAATCATTTGAGGTAATATATTCATCGCTCTCGCCTCTTGCGCAGGGGGCATACTCATCGTTTAGTTTTTGAATTAAGACTTCAAGGGTAGAAAGTTCTTTTGGTGTTTTTTCATTAGCCATTATCGCCTCCTATTATAAGTGCGGGGTCATCATATAGTATTACCTCTATTTGTTCTAAAAGCGCACGAACCTCTACGGTATTGGCTATAATCTCATCAGGTGTGTTGCGAAACAGCAGGGCGTGGTTTATCTTGTTATGATAGCCTGAACAGATGGCGGTTTCGCTGAGTATGGTTTGCTGTTGTTTTAGCTGTGTGCGTGGTAATTGAGCGACTAAAAACTCGTATAAGGCACTGGCTCGCTGGACATCTGTTATATTATTTGACATAAAGCCTCCCTTTTTGAGCAATGATAAATACTTCTTGGTTTAGGCTGCCTTTTTTGTAGCCTGCTGAAAGCCCAAAACGAATTTCTAAGGGTGAAATTTGGCTAAATGCGTTGCGAATGGCAGGGGTGAACCCTTGCCAGTAAAAAATGTAATGGGTTAGCCTACGCTTACTACGCCCAGTTAAGGGTGCGTTTGGCTTGGCGGTGTTGGTTTGTGAATTGTGCATTTGTTTTGAAAAAATACCCCCGCACGCTGCACAATTCACATATTATGTTGCCATAAAAAGAAAACGCCGCACCTAATAAGTGCAGCCCGTACGGGAATGAGTTTAAAATTAATTTAGTAGATAAATGGAACATTTGTAATATGTAATTGTGCGAAACAAAGGTAATAGAAAAATAAGGAGAAATGCAAGGAGGGGGGTTGGATTAAAACCTGTAAACCAACGCTAGTTTATTAGGCTCTATACGTATAGAAATGGGCAGGGCTAACTCATTGGTTAAGTAAGCTGATGCTTTGGATAAATGGTTGCTGCCTACTAAAAAAAGCACGGTTGAAAGAAGGCCTACTCCAGTAGCAAATGCAACTACATCTCGTTTGTTTCCCTCCCAAGTATCAATAGCGGTAAGGTATTCTGGTAGTTTGTTGTTTTGCAACAAGCCTGCGGTGTCTGGTCTTGAGAGTATGGCGTATGAAAAACCTAATAGCGTTATGCCCGCTGCTACTCCAGCCCCAATAAAATAGTTGCTTGATGCTTTTAAATGATAACCTGCCAAGTATATCCTTTCCTCCGTTTTCTCATTATAGCCTAAAAACATTTTTTCAACGCTAATAAAGCGTGATGAGATAACTATACCGTTTTTATATATAATTTCAAGGCCGTTCTCCAAAACAACCCTCTGGACAAGGGTTGTTCTAATTTTTTTATTGTCTCCAAAACTGCGTGAAAAAGAAACAGATGTATCATTATAACCCTTAACAGTACACGTTATTACTGATGTATCTATTAGAAAAATAGAATCTACTTGCCCTGAAGCATTTAAACCTATAAAAATAAAAAGTAATGCAAAGACTAATTTTTTCATAATACAATAAATTTTAAAGAGTAAGTTTTATTCCAATCCCATTATCTGATATTGATAGATGTAATGTTGTGTTATCAGTGTTTTGTTGGGCATTTGAAGTGAAAAATATAGTGCTGAGGATTAACCTCAAGTTCACTCACAGAACCAAGTACCATCATGCACAAATCGATATAGAGTATCAAAATCAGTAGTGTCTGTTTTAAACTTCACCCAACGCTCTTCAACATAGGTCTCATACTTGTTTTTTACGGCATTGTTAGCACATCTTTCTCCCTGTATAGTGTCATACTCTATAAGCCATGCACTGTCTTTGGCAAAAGAGCCTCCATTTTCATGAAATGAAAGTCCGTAATAAATACAGGATTTACACTCTTCTTTTTTAGTGCAACTACAAAGGAAAAATATAATTAAAACAATAATTGTTTTTATGCTCATTTAATTTCGGATAGTTGGTCTATTTTGTCAAAAGTATCAATTTTATCTCGAATTTTCACTACATCATCATCATCATATACTGCAGTAGCTTTTATCCCGTCTGATAATAGTTGTTTTAGTAGCTTGTTTTGCTCTTGTAAAGTGCTTATAAGTAAGGGGTCGGAACTTGTGGCAGTAGTGTTTATGTTAGTTGCGGGGTTTGCATTTGCACCTGCAGCAGTGCTTATATAACCACCGTTAAAAAAGCTATTGCCCGCTTTCATTGCTTCAATAGCACGGGTAAAATTAAATACTGCTGGGTTTTGCATACTGGCATTGTCCACTACATATTCGCCGCCATGCACTTCAACTATTTTACCTTGATATTTACCGCCTGGGGTATCCCCACTAAAAGCAGGTATATTACCTCCTTTAAAAAATTTAGGTACTGGCTGACTGGCAATTGCTGTCGTTTGAACCGCACCTAAAGCTAAAGCAATTCCTGCAGCAAAAATATTTGGTGATGGAGGTGTTGCTAACGCCCTTGAAACTGTTAAGGCTGTATTTATAATAGATTGAGCAATATCTGCTTGTTGTTGGCGCAAAAACTGCTCTCGCTTCATATCAGCTTCACGTTTTGCAAAATCTTGTTGTAGTCTTTCTTTTTGGCTCTCGTATTGTTTTTGAGTGATTATGCCCTGCTCTCGTTGTTCATCAAGTTTTGCAATTTTAGTATCAATGCTTTTTCTAAAGTTTTGCAGCTCGTTCTGTTCGTTCGCTGCATTAATATTGGCAATAGAGTTTCCAATATCAACTACTTGGCTGGCGTAGCCCGTCAACAGTTCAATATCTTTTTGAAATTGCTTTGCACGTTTTAAAGCGGCATCGTCTGCCTTGTCGGCTTCTTCATCGGCTGCTGCATCACGTAGTTTTTTAAGGGCTAATAGTTTAGCTTTTTCTAAATCAACTACATCAATACCATACTCAGTGGCAAGGGTTAATAGTTTAACAAACCGTGCTTCTGTTTCTTCTATTTCTATCTCACTACTTGTTTTTGTAGCTTCATCAATAGCTTGAGTAATTTGTTTTTGCAGTTCCTCTCGTTTTTCAGCATCTTCTTTGGCTTTGGCAAAGTTTTTATCAAAAAAATCGGTGGCTATTTTAGCCCTATGCTCTTCATTTTTTACAAATAATTCGGTGGTTTCCAATTCACCGATTAGTGCCAATGCCTCTTTTTGCTGATTAATATCAGTAAAGGTTTCAATAGCTACTTTGCGGTGCTTTTCGTACTTATCTTGTATGGCAATTATCTCTTGCTCGTATTGGCTAAGAGTGCTATTGTATAGTTTTTTTTGTTCGGCAGTAAGTAATTGATAAAAATCTTTTTGGAGTTGCAAACGTTTTTCATTTTTCTTGCGCTGTTTTTCTATTTCAGCTTTTTCTGCATCTGTTTGAAATATGCTACCGCCCCCTGTATTGTCTTCATTTTTATCAGATGTTTTTACTTCACCTTTATCTGGTATCTCATTAATTTTTGAGTTAACAAAATCAACTTCTTTTGCAATAGCATTTAGATCCGCTTTTACTTTAGGTAAAATACCTAAGCCATCAAAAAATTGTTTTACTTCAAAGGTTTCATCAATACTCCCCCCCAATTGTTCAATTTGTAATAAATACCCTTGTGTTTCAGTTTTAAGTCTTTTTACATTATCAACAGCCTCTTTTAACCCTGCTGCAAATAATTGGCGTTGCCTTGCCCCCTTTGGGGTTTTTCGATTAGAAAGGATTTTTAAAACTCTCTGAGAGTGTTTTAAGTTTATCAAATTTCCATAGGCTTGTTGAGCCAATTCTTGTCTTTGACCCTTAGTTTGTAGCTTATTTATTTCATTAAGTTGTTTTATATACTCTTTGGACTTTTTAGTATTAACTCCAATGACAGTTCCAAACTTATCAAACTCCATAGCGGTAAGGGGCAGCGACTGCTTTAGAGACTTAATAATATCGTTTAATTCTATTTGCTCCTCCTTATTTAATTTGGCTTTATCCTTTAACTCATCATAGCGGGTAAGTAGGGGCAGTATTTCTTTTTCTAAGTTATCAACTTGGGCTTTATTCTCAAGCAACTTGTTGGTGTTTTCTTCCAGTTCAGCACTTACCCCTTTTATACTTACAATAAAATCTGCAGTTGCAGAAACCATTTTCTGTAAGCCTTCAAATACAGGGCTATTAATAAACGCTTTTCTAAGTTTTTTTCCTGCTTTTTCTAAATTAGCGGCAAGGTTATTATTCTTTTTATTAAACTCATCAGTAATACTAGTACCTTCTTGCATGGCTTTATTTGCAAGGGCTTGTTTTTCTCTAATCTTGTCAATGTTTTGGGCTAATGTTAAGAATACTGCGGTTTTTCTATCGCCCGTTACCCCAATGGCTTCTAATTTCTTTAAAAAATCTTCTTGGGTTGCGGAGGTTTCTTTTAAAGTGGTAAGAAACTGTATAAAAGCCTCATTGTTACCCATTTCATCTTTTATAGCCCTTAGCTCTCCTTTGGCATACCCTGCCACTTTACCAAATTTGTCTAAATCTTTCTCAAACCTTACAAAAAAGCCCCCTAATGCTGTGGCACTCATTTCTAATTTAACAGCGTTTTCGTCTAGCACAGCACTAAATCCAAGTACTTCATCGGCAAAAAAACCTGTTGCCTTTGCACTTGCCGCTGTACGTGCTAAAAACTCTGCTTGGTAGCCTTCAAATGCAGCACCGCTTTGCCCAATTTCATTAATAGCACTACCAATATTTAAAGCACCAACGCCAAAAACTCCGCTAATTTTATTAATTTGGGTAACTGCATTGTCTCCCAAATCCTCACCTAATGCAACCTTTATTTTATCACTTTCTTTAACAAATTTTGCAATATCAGCCACGCTACTTTTACCCAACCTACCCGCTTCTTTTGCCAGTGCAAGTAGTTGCATCCGCCCCGTTCTTGTATCAATTTTGCTTAATTCTTTGTTCAGTTTTCCCATTTGCACCTCGGTAAGACCAGTGGTTTTTACCACATCGCTTTGTGCATCGCTTAGTGTGCCCATGAAATTAACCGCTTCACGGGCATATCCCACAATAGTTGACACACCTGCAGCCGCAAGGTTACCGCTTAGTGTGCCTACCATGCTTGCCTTAATAGTATCCCAAGTACGGCTTGTTTGGCGCAAGCTGGCATTGTGTTTTGCTAATGCAGCATTGGCGGTTCTTAGTTTTCGGGTAGCCTTTATATACTCTTTAGAGCCTATCTCGGCTTTGTTCCAATCGCTTTTTAGTTTACGAACATTTCTCCTTAAATCTTTTATTGACTTAACGGCTTGGCTGCTATCCACCCTTACTTTTGCCTCTGCGGTCTCGGTTTTATTACTTCCCATTAGCTATTTAAATTTAGAGTTTCAGATATAACAAGGTCTTTGCCTGCCAAGGCAAATTTTTCTGTCATTAATTCTTGCAATCTGTTTACGTTGTAAAATAATTTACTGGAGTACCACTTTTTAGCCCGTCTTGGCGCAGCTTTTCTGCCTTGTAATGAGCGTGTTATTTTGTTTTCTGCCACATCACCTATTTTAGTACCCTTGCCCACGCCCATATCTACAAAGCGACCGTAAAACTTGAAGCGAAATGTTGCCTCAATTAATTCAGCATCTTTTCCAAAAAAAATTTGTGTACGAAAGGACTGAACAAGTTGCCCGCTGCGCCCTATTTTCTTCTTCACTATTTCTTTCTTCCAATCGTTCACAGTATAGCGCACCCAAGCCTCTACCGTGCCTTTATAATTTATGCGTCCGTGAAGGTTGGATATGTTGGTGGGGGTGTTCATTAGAGCTTTCTAACCATGCTAATTTGACATTTATATTTGTTTGAGTTGACGAATTCAATATTTATATTTTCAACCCTAAAAAATGTGTCGTTTACTAGTATGTCTTTTAAGTAATCCTCTCTTAATACCTCTTGTAGCGATAAGAATACTGAAGTTTTAACACCGCTATATTTCTCATACAAGCCAAACCATTTTTCGTAACATTTCTTAAAGAGACCTTTATCACCTTCCCATTCTAAACTGTAATCAATATTTGGAATATTAATACCGTTATAGCTTTTATCTAAAGGGGTAAGTAAGGGGTAAGTTCCTGTGCTAGCAGGTTGAAACCCTCTATAAAAAGACAATCTTAAAGGGTACTCATAATCATTAATCCAATTTGTATTTCTATTATCTGGATTAACTTGAGGAAAAAGCATTGAAAAAGCGTAAGCTGGGACAACTCCTTGAACCATTGAAGGATAAATTATAGAAGTGGATACTTCTTTATATTCGGGTTCCCCTTGAAAAAATTCAATGTTGGCTGGGCTGCCAAAAATGTCTGTAATATTTTGTTCTTGTATAAGGTTTAAACCTGTAATCTGATTTTCAAAGGCATAAGAGAAATTAGTATCTACTTTATTTGTCCAATCTACATAACTATTGTTTTCCAATAATTCATCAACCTCGTTAATTATTACTTCTTTTTTTAAGGGTGAAAATCTAATATCAAGATTAAAAAGTTTTGATAATTCAATTAGCAAATCCTTCACTTTAATATTTGGTAACGCTTTTGAAATGTCAATAGTGGGGTCTGCCATGACTTCAGTATAGTTGCGAGCATAGAGGTTATAAATGGTTAAAAATTTTATCTCCTCCTTATTAAAAAAATTACCACTTATACTATATCCTAACTCGTCAAAAATACTGCGTACAACAAAATGTAAGTATGGAAAGGGATTTATATATGCGTAGTTGGTTTCATCGAAACTTGCTGTTTGTGGATTGTAGAAATTTGTAATATCAAACGGTCCAATTGCAAAAGGTGCAAATACAAAATCATAATCATCAGGTGTTCCATTTACAGTACTTGATAAGAATGCTTTAATTTCGTTTACTGTTATTACAGCACCAGCTTTTGGAATATCTCTTACGCCACCATAACTAAAGCTATTTAAACTTCTATCCAAAGCGTCCTTAATTGCTCCCAGGCCGTCAACAAAAACACAGTCAATTTTGTTTTTATTTGCACCAATTATTTTTAAATCTCCTTTTAGCACAATTGAATTACTCACAATTAATTCAACATCTTTTATTGTTTTTGTAAATGTTCTATTATTTAAACTAGTTGGGTATAATAGTAGTTTTCTAATTTCACGTGAATTAGGGAGTTTAATAGCTGTGCTTCTTTTCCCAAGTATCGTTGTTCTTTCGAATAAAGAGAGTGGTATTTCCAAATTAATTTTTGAAAGACCTATCTCTTCACCAGCACTAAATCTTATCGCTATCATTAGGCATTATTAAATTGAGCGTAGGTATATTGAAACTGCAAGCCATATACAAAGTCTTCACTAGTATATAGTTCTTCAATACTTTCGCGGTTTATTACTATTGCTACAAACTGCCCGTTAATGTCTTCAAACACTATTTCAGCAGCCAATAGTTCTCTTAAATGATTTACCTGCTCTATTTCCCAAACCCCTGTGTTTACTTTTATACTCTCCCGTAAATTGGTGGTATTTTGCTCTTCTTCACCGTTAATTATAGTAGCAGTATCTGCGTTTTTGTACTTGCGAAACGTGCGATTTTCAGCGGTTATAGCGTGTTCAATATGACCCGTACACCTGATACTGTCAAAACCACTCAAACTGTTGTTAAACAGAAAATATTTATTGTTTTCGTAGTAGTTGGTATTTATTGAAATATTTATTGTTTCGGTTTTTTCGCTCGCATCTAAATATGTTGTTCCGTCTTGCCACACCATTACTTGGTAGTGGCTCACTGTTTTACCCATTGTTTTAAGGGTGTCTATATCTAAACCAGCATATCCCACAGGCAGGCACATAACCTGTCCAGGTTGTGAAAGGGTGAAAATTTTATCGTGATGGGTGTATGTACCATCATTGTACAATAGCTTAACATACAAGTAAGCCTCATTAAATGCGGGTTTTTGGTAGTAGTTTAAATAGTACTGCTGGGTCTTGGTAACATTTATACTATTGCGTGGAATAGTGGTTAAAAACTTGCGATTTATTGATGTAGTAAAATATTCAGCATTAAAATCTATAACGGGTATATCAGCCTCTTTTAAAGCTGCCAAAATGCATAAATCACTCCAAACACTCTCATAAATATGAGGTATATCATCGTAGTACTCACTGATTTTAATTAAGAACCTTTTTAAAACATTAACCGCTAATTGGGGGGCTGCTGAATTATAAAAAGGCACTGAATAGTCTAACGTCCCCCACGCTAAGTCGTTTGGATCGTAAACTACTTGCTGGTCATTGCCAGGTGTTAAAGACGAAGCTAATACCAAATCAAAACTGCCACTGCCAAAGCTATTCTCAACAAAAAAATCAACATATAGCCTAAAATTTTGTCTTTTAACCTCATCTACACCGGGTGTTACAAAACCTGATAAAAAATGACCTAAAGCAGTACCGCCATCAGTAACTGAATATGTTGTGCCTGTATTTCGAGCCTGTATTCTAAAGTTAGTTGTTATTTGAACAATATAGAAATCATTGAATAATTGGAATTGATTTTTGGCAGTGTTTACCAACGCAATAACCGTATCGGTAGTGGTTGCACCAATCAATACATCAGTAGCAACAACAGGTATATTTTTAAAAGTAAATGTAATAGTGTTCGTACCCCAATTTAGTATATAGGTTTCACCATCTGCGGGGATTACAGCAAGCGGTCTATTGTAAAAAGCCGCTACCCCAACAGTGGTAACCATTGAGTTGGTTAAAAAAGTAAACTTTTGATTGTTTTTTACAGGTAAAATACCTGACGGTGCTGATATTACTGATATACTCACAATACAAAATTGCAGCTACGAGGGTTCTGTAAAAAGGACAGCTAAATTAAGGCAAGGTCTGCCATTTTGAAGGATCAACTTTTAATTTTAGTTGTGCGTTGTTGTAATATTTAAAATCTACTCTTGCGCCAAATAGGCTATCGCCAATAGGGCCTATTCTATCTATTGTTATGTCTCTAAACTGGTAATCGTAATCAATAATGTTGTTAGGTTTTTTAAAGTATTCTTTTAGGTAAGCCATCACTTGTATGGCTATGTCTTCGGCTTGCTGGTATGCGATTAGGTTTTTATCAAAATCGCTGCGTTCACCCTTTACTAAAATGAAAAAAGCACCTCTATCATCAAAGAGTTTATTATCGCTATAATTGTCTTCTATTTTTGAGACGTAAGCCTCTGACACCAACATAGGTGTCTGCATTTCAGATAGTGAGTTTAAAAATTCTTGCAAATAATAAACACTTTCACCCGGTTCAACGTTCATGCTTATTCGGGTGAAGTACTTTATATCTTTATTATTATCGGCTATGCCTTTGAAAAACTCGAAGTAGTTAGTTATATTATTCATTGGGGGCTTGTTTTGCATTTGCTGACAAGCCAGCAAATAGTTGTATCACTTTTATACCTCTATTCTTATCGTACTCAAACGGGCCGCCGCAAAGAGTTATTAAACTCTCGGCAAGTGAAAGTGGAGCTCCGCTTGAAGCACTTTTTTGAAATAGGTATGGAAATTGTTTTTGCAGGTTATTTCTGCAAGAAATATAGTAAAGTAGTGATGTGATTTTTTCTTGCTCACTCCATTTTTCAATAATTGGTAATCTCTGCTCTACTATAAGCTCATTAAATATTTCTCTGGGGTCGCCGTCTGTGTTTGGTGATGTTGCGCTAAAGTTTTCTTGTTTTGGACGATAGAAGCAAGCAAGCATTAAATCAAGCTCTGTTGAATTTTTGGTTTTTAAATAGTCAGTAAATTTGGCATCAGCAAAGTAGTACTCATCTATACGCAGGTTCTGAAAGTTCTCACCATAGTTAATTAAACCGTCTTTTTCGGGCAAAGGGTCTGTGGTAAGTGAAAACTCACCAAACATAAAGCCTAATACTTTTTTCTCGTACAACAGATAGTCTAACATACAATATACTACTAGCTCACCGTTATCATCATAGATAGGGAGGCCATCGACAGGATCAACCAATGCCAAACTATCCACAAATTGTATATCGAAATCACAAACGATAACCATGCATATATGGTATAGCTCTTCCGCTTGTTTTTCTTTGCCTTTATTTACTTTACCATCGCTATCAAAAATAAAGGAGAATTGAGAATACACCCCATCAAACCACGCATGAAGCATACGTTTATCCATCTCATCAAAACTTTGAGGTATATTTTTCTTTTGCTCGTAATGCTTTATTTGTAACATTATTTATTGATTTTATAGTGAATTCCTACGAAGGTTTGACTGTTTACAATATCATAACTTATGGATAGCATTCTATTTTTTTTACTTATCCAAACCAGCGAAGGCGCAAGTACAGGGCGGCGTGCTTGCGTGATACCCACATACGCCCCAGCGTAGAATCTATGTTTGGGTAGTGGCTTATTAATGGTGGTAAAGGTGTTTATAGCTGTGGGGCGTAGGTTTTGAAAAAACACCTGCCTACCTCTGAGTCTATTGCGATTAATGGTGTCGTTTATAACTATTAAATAGCTGCTATCATTACGGATAGTATCTATATAGGTGCGGGTGAGCAAATAATCGTGAAGTAGAGCAGCTGTGTCAATGGGGGTGAGTATTGTACTGGTGATAAAGACGGTATCAGAAGGTTGTGGCACGCTGTTGTAAACTAAAACGGGAAAGCTGTCGCCATGCACGGTGTCTATTTTTACTTGCGTGATAAGCGTTGTATTGGTTCGTGGCAGGGTGAACCTGTTACTGATGTCTTGCCCAAAAATGAAAACAACGAGTAAAATAATTATAGCGATATATAGTACATCTCTTTTCATATATCAAAATTGCAACTTGCCTGAAGGCAGAAAAAGGACAGGCAAATCCTTAAAAAGGCTTTGTTTCTTCAAGCTGTAAAATACAGTTGAAATGCACCATAGCTATTTTTCGCCGAAAGGCATCAGTAAGCAGTTTTTTGGTTTCTTCCAAATTTGTATGAAAGAAATTTTCACTTAAAATGGCAGGCATAGACGTTTTGCGAAGCATATAAAACTGTGCTTCTTTATCGCTATCGCCATCTGTAAAATCTGAACGCATAGCTTTTTTGCCCCACATTTTAGCTGCTTCTTCGTACAGTATTTCGGCTACTTTATCACTATTAGTTTCACCCTTTGAAGTATAAGCCTCCCACCCGTGAGCGGTTGACCATGTATCACCACGTGCGGCGTTGCTATGAATGCTAAACAATAGACAGGTTTTATCACTTTTAGAGGCTATTTTATTGGCACGATTTACTCTTTCACGCAAATGTATATCAATGTCTTCAGGCACTAAATCCACCGCCTCTATTCCGTGTTTTTTGCAAAGCTGCATCAAGTTACAAACCACATCGTCGCTCATTGCCCACTCTCGATATACTACATTATCAGGCAATGGTAGTGAGCGTTTACCCGCCGTGTCTTTGCCGTGCGCTCTATCCAATATTATTAAGTAGTTACTCATTTTTTTAGTTTTTGGTAGTCTTTGATAAACTGGCTTACATAGCTTACCGCAGGGTAAGCAGCTGTGCCTAAAATAAAGCTTCGTAAGCCAGTCGATATATCCTCCGTATTGGCTATTTGCAAGCCAAATAAACCTACTACTTCTTGTTGATATTGTATGAAAACGAAAAACAGGATAGCGGACAGTATCATATCTACCCAGTTGTCCAGTAGCCAATAGCCAATAGATAGTTTTTGTTTTTTAAGGAGGGGGTTTTTGAGGCGTAGTAGTGTAAAAAACACTATGCCTATAAGCCCCCAAACGAGGTTGATTGTGGTTAAATTTTCCATTATTGTTTTTGTTTACTTTTTGTTTTTTGGCGATACTCCATGACTTTTAAAATGAGGGTGATAACACCCACTAAAAAACCTATCAAAACACCAGCAAACCTAAACGTAGCTTCAAGTTGGTGAATATCAATAAGCACGGCAGAAAGCAAAGGGCTAACGAAGCCTATTACTGGGTGTTTTTGGAGGTATTCAAATATGGAGGTTATGGTGTTCATAATTACATTATAAAGCCCTTGTACTCTTTTTTATTGGGTGAACTTGAACCCGAACTTGAGGGTGATTGATAAATTGCACTATCAAAATATGTTTTAAACACGGCAGCCGATGCAGTAGCATTTAGGTATTTTTTTAACTTGCCAGCATATTCATTTGCGTATTGAAGGTACTGCTTGCTCATTCGAGAGACTTCATCCACATTAAACACCCTCTCTTCTTTTATGTTTGAACCTTCTGACAGAAGGTTTTCGACAGTGAAACCGCTACCTCTTGAGCCTAATGGCAATGTAATTATACCATTGGCAACGGTATAGTAAGCAAGGCAAGGTTGGATAAAACTAATAAGTTCTAATTCTTTTGCAGACAAAGTATTGTCAACCAATTTTGTTTTTAATTCAGAGAAAAATATGTCGCCCAAAATTGGTGCAATTAAAAACGTTTCTGTACGCCTTATTTCTTGCCATAAAGCAACAAACGAAAGGCGACTATTATCAATATTAACATGTGTGTTGAATTGTGCTGTTGAGTTTATAAAAAATTGATTGGTTAATGTATAGCCTTCACCGCTTACCCAGTCGGGGTATTTAACTTTATTTTCTTCTAAAAATTGAAGTAAAAAATCTAATCCGTCGTATGCTTTTGTGAGGAAGTAACTCCCTTTAAGGTCATTTACCTGCCACTGAAACGCCGTTTTACGATGGCTATCACTTACTATTGATATCCCGCTGTTATCAACAATAACTTGATTTAAGATAATATACTTACTAAAAGTAAAATGTGCCAAAGGCATACGTACCTTGTCCAATAAATTTTCTTCATCGGGTGTAAGCGTGTCGTTTTGATAAGCGTTTAGTAATTGCTCATACTGACTATTACCAAGGTAGGGTATTATGTACTTCTTTTCCGCCCACTCTATATCTGGTAAAATTCGGGGAAAATCTTTGGTCAGACTTATTCCCAAAAATGCTTTAAACTCTTCTACGGTTTTAAATAGTGCCATTAGCTTGCCATTTGCTGGTTTTCTTTATGCGTGTCCTGTACATTTTGGATGTTGTTTTTAAATCTGAACCGTATTCTCTCATCCCAGCCATTAAAATCACTTATAAAGTGTAGTGGTTCAAAAATAAGGTCTTTGTGAAGCTGCACTAACTGCAAATAGTTGTTCCAAGCAACCCTTTGGTCGCTTCCACTTCCTGCGCCTAAGCTACTTTTTGCGCTACCTGGGGCATGACCTAACAATGTAGGGTGTACGCCAAAAGAAAATAAACCATGTGAACTGCCTTCTGTACTATCAGTAGTTAATATTCCATCGGGGTACTTATCTTCCAACAAGGTTATTTTCACCAACTCACGGTTTACATTTCGTGCGCTATCATATATGCTATGAGTGAGCAAAAACTTGCCTGCATTTTCGGGTCCCGCCATTAAATCACTTAATTCTTGTAAGTAATCTTGCATTAGTTGTTTTTTCTTTTCAGGCTGCGTGTCTCCTTGCGGCCACAAGTCACCATACCTCCAGTTCCAAAAATCTGTACTAATCTCAACATGGTATTTAATGCTCATTTGGTTTTGCATCAACGAGGCTTTAAACTCAGGGATGGACTGAATATAGTCGAACCATTTGGACTGTCTGAAACAGTCCCAAGGGGCTAATGCGTAATAATCGTTTAGGGGGTCTGGGTATGAGAGTGGGTATATAAATTTTGGTTTTGGTTTTGCTTTCAGGTTTTCAACGGCAAAATTGAAGGGGTCAATTGTAGGGATTTTGAGGGCAGTATCTTCATTACCATTTTCCCAATCAGCATGAACAAATAAATTATCTGAAACCATACCACTTTTTCTTACTTCCCACCTACATTTTGGGGCTTTAATGGCATTTATATTAACTATCTCCCCCCGCCTGCTCATAAGCAATTCAGGAAAAATATTATAGAAATAGTAGAAGTCAGTAATTGACTGTTGCAGGTATCGGTTTACATTGGCTCTTTTAGCAAATTGTTTGGCGGCATCTAAGGCTGTATCGTCTTTTATTATTTTTTCGTTCCCGTCATCATCAAAATCTACCAGTACTATTTCAACACCACCGCCATATAATACTTTGATTTGAAAATCAATGATAGGCGATGCCAAAGTAGATTTTTTGACATCAGCATAAGCCTTTTGAGGAAACAAGTTATCCCTACCCCAAAAAGAAACATTAGAACTACTATTTTTATCCTCTTTAACTGGTGTTGTTGGTCTCTTTTGGGGTGTACTTGCATCGCCCAGTGCGACAACTGCACTTACGTGAGGTAAATAAGCATGACCGTTAACAATATCTATTTCTTTAGGCATTTAATACGTAATTATTTTTCCGTTAAATTCTTTGATTAAACGCACGTGTATATCGGTGTACCTCCTTTTGGCGGCTACCCACACTGAAATTAACTTAGGAAAAGGTTTGTTTTCTGATTTTGCGCCTGCTTTTTTTTGACGGTTTGTATCCAACCCTTTTAAAGCTGTTATACTTTCGCTTTTTAGCATTGAGGCTTCAATTCTTTTGAACTCTCCCCCTGTTTTTCTCTTTTTGTCGAGGGTTACATACTTTATAGTGAAGGGTAAGCCGCCTCGCATCTCAATCAGTACCTCTCGTAATGGGATAAATTCCATACAACAAAAATGCTATGAAGGGATATTTTTAAAAAGGACAGGGTATTTGAAATGTAGCTTGAGGTGGTGGATATTTCTTTAAGCAAAAACGGCGTGAGAAATTATTTAGGGATAAACCCTTTCTTATTTCACTATTTTTAAGTGATAAGGGTTTGCCTTTGTATGCAGCAAAAAAAAGCCCCTGCACAATGCAGGGGCTTACACTCAAAGAAGTTTTAAAAGAATTTTATTTAAGTTCGCTTTTTTATTCTGAATATTGATGGGCTATATTTTTTGCTTGTATTACTGCAATTTTTGAAACAAAACGCATCCATGCGCCTACTTTCGGGCTCCACTTAAAGCCGAACGATTTTAATTTTTCTCTTGTTTCTTGGTTTGGCTTTGCAGGGAAAAATATTTGTATTCTGTTATCTTCAATATTTTGAACTAATAAAACCTTATTTATTGTTATTTCTTGTGTTGTAAGTTTTGCAATAGCTTCAAGTTTTTCAATACGCTTTTTTATTCTGCGTATTTCTGCACTGTTATTGGATATTTTCCAAGTCTCAAAGCCTTCATTCGTATCTATAAATGTTATTGCTGATTTCTCGCTTACTCCTAATTGTTGTACTGCTTCTACTTTTATTATGGATGTTGCTTTGCTCTTTAATACTTTATTGGCAGCTTTCATAAGCTCTTGCTTTTTGGTAAGCCTATCAAGTTTTTGCTTTAATTTATTTAAGGCTTCGGGGTCATCACTACTTATGGCTGTATTGTTTTCTATTGTGTGGGCTTTGTCTGCATAGTACGCGGCTTTTTCTTCTGCTTGAATTGATTTTCGCATATTGTTGTTTATTTCTTTAACTGCCTTCCTGTGCTTTGCTTCGCTGTGATGCCCTATTAATATGGGTTGCCCAAAGGGTATATAACTGCCTATTTTTGCGGATGTGTTATAGTGTTGGTTTGAATTTTCTTTGTTTTTCTCGGCAAGTCTTTCGGCTCTTTCTATACGTGCCTGTTTTCTCTCGTTATAATCAGTTTTCATTTTCTACCTCCTTCATTTCTTCGGTTTGTGCTTCGCTAAATAGAAAGCAGAGAGGGTATAATTTATATTGCTCCTCCCCTTCAATTAATTCTTCTTTCTCTTTGTTTTTGCGTGGTTTGCCCCAAACTACAAAGGCTTTTTCCCCTTTTTTCACAGTTCTACCCGCTTCCTTCCATTGATTAAAGGTTTTAAATTCTTGAGAATTATTAGGGCTATAAATTGTTTTAATAATAGCTTGGTTGATGTTTTCATAATCACCAGCCTTAACTAATGACTTTACTTTTTCACTTAGGGTTTTAAGACGTTCCCGTTTCTCTTGTATTGAAGTTTTTTGTACTTTTGCTTCCATTGAATTATTTTTGTTATTTGACGTAGCGGAATAATTAAAGCCCCTAAGTATTAATAGTACAAAGGGGCTTGTTTGTTTTTAGTAGGCTTTCAATATTTCTGCCTGTGTTTCTACTAATTTTTGCTGCATTTTAATAGTTAAAAAATCAGTGATTTCCTCCACCAAAGATTGGTTTACAATAGGGTACTCTAAGCTATCAGTCTGTATATTAAATACTACTACTTCTTCTGTGAAAATCCTATTTTTAATATGCTTTACTTTTTCAAGATGTTCTTTAAGAACATTACTTGACTTTATGAGTTTAGCAAGTTTTTGTTGTTTTACAATAGCTTCCTCAATGGTTGGGGGCTTGGCTGCCTGTATGGCTGCCGTTACACGTTTTTTTTCCTCTGCATTCTTTTCATCAATTGGAATTGTGGGGCGTGGCTGTGTTCCTTTTCCTGCGATTTTTGTTGCACCAGCTTTGGCTGGTTCTTTTGTTTTTGTTTCCATAATTGTATTATTTATTGTTATTTGACTATGTAAATATAGGTATAAACCTTTGATTTTCAAAGTATTAACCCTAGTATATAGCAAAAACACATAAACTATTAATCTGATTATCAGGTAGTTACAAATTGAACTCTGATTTTAAGCGTTTTAAAAAGTAACTATTTGATTTACTGCTTATTACCTCCCTATTAAGAAATTAAAAATTTCTTTTTCTGTCAGAAGACCCCGACCCGCACTGACCTAAAACTGTCAGGACAAATAAAGAAAAACAAGGATATATGAAACGGCAAAAGCGTCCTTATAGTAATGTCCGTCCTTAGACGGGCAGCCATTTATTGTATTAAAATGGGTAGGTACTCGTTGGTAAGCGTGTGGTTTGATAGGTAGGCTGCGTGCATATGAGTATCAATAGCATCGGAGAAGTGTGTAGCCTCCACTTGGTCAATAGATTTATTGCTCTCAGACCTTTTATCCTTTTGAATTTGACCTGTCCGTGGTGATTGCTTGGCAGGGGCTAAGAGCATTGAGTTGATACTATTCTTGGCGTGTACTCTATTAAGTCTAAAAGGTTTTCCTGCATAATCAGCACTAAATATTTTATACCATTCTTTAAATCGTTCTTCGGGATTAGCGGGAGATACTAAGTTGACCGTTTGAACACTCCAGCCTTTGGCGATTAACTCGTGGGCAAAGTCGGTAGCGTACACATTCTTACTGTTCATGGTACGTGGGTTCTCACCAGAATAGTAATAAAACGTAATCCGCTTGTTATAGTGTAAACTAAAGTGATTGTGAAACTCTTCAGCTAACTCTTTAATGAGTGCCGGGTGTTTAACAAAGAAGTCTCTTACTATTCTATATTCACGTGGTAGGTTTTGCGCCACAGTAAGCGTGCTGATGCTCACCCCCCAATCAATAGTTATTATAATCGGCTCATTCTTTAGCACATCAGTGTCTACCAAACTACCTGCCTCGCTTGCCTTGTTTAAATTATAGCCAAAACTTTCTAACAAAGCATTGTCGTAAATAGGTACATAGGTGTGCCGTTCAATACTCAATTTAGGGTAAAAACCTTCTTCCACCTTAGTAGGGCGTAAGTTGAGTATAGAGGTACGGAATACAAAATCGGGCAATATCTTACGCTGCTGCAGTACGAAGTCTGTACCTAAATTCTGAACGTTAGCTAAGTTCTTAGGCTCTGCGTAAAAAGTGGTAGGATTAAACTTTATATCCTCTCTATCACCTCCTAAGCGATGCCAGTTAGCAATCTTATTAAGGGTATTAATTTCAGAAGATAAACGAGTGTAGTTACTACTCGTTGCTTTATACTTCAGCCTTTCAATAACCAACTCTTGAATCTTGCTGGCAAGCTGCTCTATTTTCTTTATGACTGCCCAATCAACCTCAAATTCTTTTTTTAGTATCCACTGACTGTCAGCATTGGTAGGCATATCCGTAAGGAACATAAGCGACCTGTACAGGTGGTGATGGCTGAATTTATCCTTTTCAGCGCGCATGGTAGGGAAGGTTTCCTCTACCATTTTATCATAATTCAATAGCTTTGCTTCATCGCCGCCGCCCCAATGGGTGTTTAAGCCATTGCTACTACCCATCTTATCCTGTGAAACCAAATGAAAGCCACTACCATTATAACAGTGGAAGTAGTGCTCAAACGATAAGGGTGCTTCATTTGGCATCTTAGCACCTCTTAGTGGCTTTCCTATTTCATAGTGCTGCCCACGTGTCCAACCTAAAGCCGCAAGACCATTAACAAACGAGGGTAATATTCGAGTTAATAAAGCCTTGTAAGAAGGGCCTACCAAAAAGCCTGAACTACCCGGCATTTCCCGCATATTTTTTTGGTATCGCCTTGTAAGTATTCGTGAGGTTTTTCCATCGCCACGAGGGTAAACGCCGTAAAATATATTCGTATCCATCAAAGCTGCCATAGCTTGATTTTTAGTAAAAAAAATTTTCCTTGTGGTGAAATCCTCTTGCAATTCCATTAGATAGTTTCTTTTTTAGCAAACTCAAGTTTAAGGGTTTCAATAACCTCATCAGATACTGATTTTAAGCCAACATCCTCAGGACGACTAACAATCATAACATTATACTGGTTATAAATTTGCGTAAGGTCCATATCATTTATTTCAACGTTTTTTAGGCACTCTATCATGTTTTTTTGAAACATTGCCTCAGCTTTCAAGTCTTTGACTATCCTCGCTCTTTTAATAGCGTCTATAGTCCATGATATAATTAGCTGCCAATAATATTTTGGATCCAATGGATTTATAAAGCTGAATATATGCTTGGTTACTGCCAGTACCTTATAGCCCGTAACTGTGGATACGGCAAATCTTGTAACGACCTGCTTTACAACAGTAGCTTCATTTTCCATTTTCAAAAGCCTGTTATGGGCAAAAGTGCATCGCTCCATCATTTTGACTTGAGTATCAGTAAGTACTGTTGTGCCTCCGTTTAAAAAATAGTCCTCAATGGCTTTAATATTTTTATCACTAATCAAGTGTAGTAATCCCATAGTGGTTATTATCTAATTCACAATTCTTTAAATATGTTGCTGCTAACGATTGTGCAGGGGATGAACCTGCTTTTGCTAATCCTATAACACTTTTCCTAACTTCTAACTCGGAAGTATAATACCCAGTATAATAGGCTTTGTAACATTCACTATTAA
Organism: uncultured Burkholderiales bacterium; assembly: GCA_964584305.1. Classification (GTDB taxonomy): domain Bacteria; phylum Bacteroidota; class Bacteroidia; order UBA8524; family UBA8524; genus SB11. The sequence continues at coordinate 18,717 of CAZOZL010000016.1, read as the reverse complement.
GTTTGTTTACTTCTTTCACCAATTGTTCAAGGCTTATCTCAAGTACCAGCGCACACATTCCTATATTCATAAACAAGCTGCCCATTTCTTTAAGCTGGGTTAATTCTTTAGCACTTAGCTTTCGCATCATTCATTGCTTCATTAATTTTTGTTTTCCAAAACCTTACTACTTTGGCATCGTAGCATATCACTCCACATTCATATCGCTTGTTCTCGCTCCAATTAGCACTGCCGATAATCACTAAGGGCAGCACTTCATTATCCAAAATAGTTACCTTAGCATGGCAATCAAAAAGCACGTATTTATTAAAAACCTTTTCGGCAAACTGCCTTGCTTTGGGGCTTCTTATAGTAAACCGTTTATCAACTAAAGCGCAAATACTTTTTATATGACCAGCTTCTTTATGGTCGTGTAAAATACGAAGTGCATTCTCGCTAATAGTATAGGTGCTAAAAAGTAGGTGGGTAGGACCCGTGTACTTTAATAAATAAACTAAAAGTTGGTGAGTACTCCACCGTCCCAATGTCCAAAAGTGCAGTTGAGTACCAAGCACAGGCTTTCCTACCATTTCTTTAATACTTGCCAAAGCATCAGCAAGGCTATATTTTTCTGTTAGTTTGGTTCTGTAACTTGCTGCCTCTTGCTTTTTATCCGCACTCTCTTTATTAATTTTAATGTCAAGCATCTAATTTGTTTTTTAGTTGCACCAACTCTGCATTCCATTGGTCTAATTTCTGTTGATTACCTTTATCTCTGCGCACATACCGTTTTAGGTTTTCAATCCGTTTCAAAATTTCTTCAGTGGAAGAGTATTTTTTCGTTTCCACTACCTTGTTTTTACGCTCATGCCCGTGCTTTACAAAATATGCTTTGCGGGTATTTAAACCATCTAACAGGTCGCCTATTTCTTCAATCCGTATAGCTACTTTATGTACTTCTTCTTGGGGTTTACTCTCTATTAATCCATTGGCAAATAAGGCTCTGCGCTCATCTAATAGGGTTTTAAATTCAGCGTTGTATTTTACTAATACAGGCTTGTTTTCTTTTACCTTAACATTAATCTTTGCCTGTGCTTTTTCAGGAACAAAGGAGACTGTTTTAAGGGGGGGTTGTTTTTCTTTAGCGGTTAGTGGTTTTTGGTTTTTTACTAATTTTTCAAGTTCGTACTTTAGCTTACTGGGTTTTGGTTTTTTACTTAATAATGAAGCTAACTTGGGCAAGCTCCCCGTTTTTATAAATAATGAAAGTCCTGCCTGATAGTCGTTAGAATTAATCAACCAAAGCTGAATATTTTTAATCAGATCCTTTTTCATAATTTGAAGGTATAGTAAAGCGTTGTTCTATATATTTCCGTAATCCATCGCTAAGCCCCAAATCATTGTGATTAAGGTAATAGTTTAGCTTACAGGCAGTTTCAATAGTTTCTTTATCATTAGCAAAAGAATGTGGCGTATCAACGCCGTAAAATCCTGCTTTTATACCTATTTCTTTTGTATAAATAAATTTAGGCATAGCTTTTAAAGCAGTTTCACTAACCAAGTAGTTATAGTACAAGGTAAAGCGTTGCAGGTGGTTTTCGATAGGTTTATAAAGGGCAAAAACCTCTTTCATTATCTTTTTTGAAACTACACGTGGGATATGGGTTTCAAAATTATATACATCGGCAAAGCCTGCAGCAAAAAGCGCATCGTAGGTATAGGTTTGTGTATGCTTATAGTTGGCACTACTAGTGCTTTGAGGGTGAAAATAAGGCTCACCTTGAATTATTTGCGCTATATATATGCTGTATGATAGGCGGCGCATTAACTCCTTATCAATACCATTAAGCAGGTATATATCATCGTACATTACTACAAATTCATCACTTATATCGGGGTGATTTATAATAATATCCATTTTGGTATTAGCATCAGTGGCTACGGTAAAATCAGCCATTTCATTGCGTTGATGTTCTATAAACAATACTTTGCTTTCATCTAACCAGTTGGGCAATACATCACCTATAATGACTACACGGTACTTGCCTACAAAGTATTGTTCAATACTTCTTATACTGTATTTCAGTTCTTCAAATTTAGCCTTGCTGTGCAGGTAGGGGTAAACTATATCAATGGGTTGCATAATTATATATCTATTGGTTTGCCTTTGTTGCCCATATTACCAGTATGTACAATAGGTTTAGCCACTACTGTACGAGTAGTGAACTGTTTGTATAATTCCTTAACTATTCTAAAATCTCCAGCTTTGTTTCCATCAAAATTTAAAAGGTGTTTATGGGTGTGGTGAACCATAAAGCAGGGCATACCGATGTGGCTTCTTACAGGATGTTTTCCTAAATATTCAGCTTCAGGTACAATGCGCCCATTGGGCCACATCATAGTACTAAGTATTAAAGCGTGGGGATTGGTAAAAGCGTTGGCTGCTAATAGCATTCGTATAGCATCTGGAGCCAACATATCATCATCATCTAAAATCAATATCCAACCTTGCTCAACATGGGCTACCAAATCATTCAAATACAAATTGTACGGGGCTTCAACCGATGTATCTTTTTTTATTTTAATGGAAGTAATGTTGTGTTCTTCCACGTATTTTTCAGTAGCTTCATTATCCACACTCACCAATAGGCTTATATGCTGGTACTGCTGGTATAAAATGCTTTTTATGCAACGGCTAAAACTTTTTGGTCGGTTGCTGGTGCGTATTAATATTGTGATATGGGCTTCCATTATTTCAAATGTTGTTTATGATTTTTACCTTCTAACAATCTGTAATAATGAAATACGTACAAGCCCATCATTATCCTCATTTTACCTCCATTGGCTTGCAATCGTTTTGTAAAATCATCATCCACACCCAATTGTTTTTTGGTTTCAGTGAAGCGGAGTTTTTTCCATGTCTTTTTTTGAATAACAAGCAAGTATCCACTAAGCGGGGCTTTTATTATCGCACTATCTGTTGATAGTTCTTTTTTTAGGCTTATAGCCAACCTACGGTGAACTTTAATATCCGATACATCACTAAAATGACCTTGATGCAATTGCTTTTTTTTCCCTACTCTATTTGTTACGCAGGTAAATAGTTGCGTATCAGGGTAGCGGGTTATACATTCTTGAATATGTTGTCCGTAGGTGTTATCTAAAAACAGAATATCACCATCCGTTAAGCACGCCCAATCATCATCATTGGGCAATAGTTCCATACATTTATTATAGGCTTTGCCTAAGTTGCCATCAAGGCTGTAAGGGGTTAAGAAATATAACATCAATGCAAAATTGTCCGTTTTGTCCGTATCCAAAAAGGACACAAAAAAGCCCCGATTTACCAGGGCTTTTAACTACTTAAATTTATTTGCTGTCTGTCGTTGATAGTTTTTTAAATACAGCTTTATGTTACTATTATGAGGCGGCGATTTACTTTTTAAAAACCCTTTTTTACCATTATGCTTAATACTTCGTTTTAAGTAATTGCTGTTCTGCAGTATGGGTATGGGCTGTCTTTTGTGGATTTCGCTTTTATATACTTCAACAATCGGTGAAACATCAAAAGTGTTTTTTTCTACATCAGTATAATGGTATATACCTACATCATCAGCTACCTCTATATTATCGAGGGGGGCAGCACCCACGTTCACATAAGAGACTAATAGTAGTCCAAATGCAAAAAGTAAAATTAAGACTTTTTTCATATTCAAATATCATTTTGTCCCATACTTATAAAAAGGACACAAAAAAGCCCCCGATTTACGGGGGCTTTTAACTAATTAAAAAAACAATTAACTACCACTTCCACTTATACTATCATTATTCATTTCGTTTTCTATGGCCAGCAATATTTCAACATTATCTAAAATTTTCTTACACCCATAACGTTTGCCATCGTAGTATATAAAAGGGCCTATTTTGGAAACAACATCTAATTCTATGGCTTTTGCAAGCATTCTCTCCTGCGCCGTTTTTGAAACGTTTAAAGAGGGATTTGGAGTAGGGCTTTCAGGCACTACTACTTGAGAAATATGGATTGGTTTTACTTTCGCTGGGTTATTAATAAGTTCTAAAAATGGGCAGCCCAATTCATATGCTTTTTTAATTCGACCTGTAGAGGTTCGGCTTGATCGTAAATTCAGTTTCATGCCCTGCCAAACTATGGTAGCAGGCTTCATGCCAACAACTCTATACTTGTTTTTCCAACTCATTTTGTAGTAGTTTAATTACGAGCCTGAACTATCATCACTTAAAGGGATAACCTCTTCATAAATTCTGCAAGGGCCAGGACCTTTACACCCAAATAAAAGATTATAGCCCTTTCTATCAGAAAAGGCTTTGCCTGTTGTGCCGCTACCTGCTATGCGGGTAACAGGGATGTATTTTGAACCCATTATATACTGTACGCCTTCACGGTTTACAGCTATAATAACAAGGCGACTGTTGTTGGTGCGTTCCACAAAACCAATAAGGGCTTCTTTCATCTGTGGATGAAAAACATCTAAGGTTTGCCCTTGGCTCAAGCCATCTATTTCACCTTGGTCGTCATATTTCAGTTCGGCTGTATCTTCAGTGCTGCGAAACTCGAATAAACGTTTGCCAGCTTTCATTACCAGCTTTCCTGTTACTTTGCCCAAAGCATCCATTGCAGCGTTTTCTGATGGCTCAGTAGGCCACACATCTACATCTTCGTAAGAGCCAATATAAATGCTATTACAGGCTAGTCCGCCAATATTACGGGGGTATTCTTTGTTTAAATCTTGTAACTCCATTGTTTGTTAATTAAAGCCCCCAAACGGGGGCTATTACACTTTAAAAATCAGTAATTATGAACCTGAACCGCTACCTCCATCTATGTGAGCGAAGGCGAACTCGTCATAGGCAAAGCCTATACCTTCGTACCAATCGGTTAAAAACTTAACCAAGCGGTCTTGTTTTTGAATTTCAAAACGCTTCATTCCGCTAGTGCGTTTTAGGTAAAGAAGGTTTGATTGTGGAGTGATGAAAAAGTCATTTGTACCCACCATGCTAGGAAGACCTACTAGTTTTAAGTTATCGTAAAAATCTACTGTAACTTTATTAGGGTCATAATTAACATCGGTACCGTGAGTGTTACGTTTGTCTCGCAAAAAGGCTTTCATCCAATTATTCGGCATACAAAACTGAAGGTTAGTTTCTTCAATCAATTCGGGGTACTCTTTTTCAACATATTCAGCAGCGTTTTCAACCCCGTCAAAAATATTGTCAGCATTTACACCTGATAATACAGATGATAAAGATTTCATCCGCCCAGAGGCTAAACCGCTTTTTATTTGCAGTCTTAACCCGTTCATAGCATTTTTTGAGGCACCAGCCGTGTTAGCCGTAGGCTCTTTATACTCACCTTTGTAGTAGTTGAGTACCTCTAGTTCATGTTCCTTTTTTGGAATAATCAAATATTCCAAAAACCAACGAACAATGGGCCATTTAGAACGATCGTTCTCATCAAGATTCTCCCAAAACCCTAGCCATGTATATTTTATATCATCAGGGTAAAGTTCCGCATCAATTTTAATGTTATTAAGTTTAATTGTTCTTGGGCTAAACTCCAAAGAACCTTTAGGAGTAAAGTGTTTTTGAAAAGCTTGTACCACTGAACCAATAGAAGCAAGGGCGTGCCTATACTCAGTATTATCAGTGGTTATGGGGGTACAGATACTAGGCGTTTTGCTTCTTTGTAAAAGTAAGCGACCAAGATTTCTTTCGTTCTGCCCGCCGTTGACATAATACTTGCCAAATTCGCCAATTATGTCGTCTAAAGTTATATTAGGTAACATTATTAATTATTTAATGATTTAGTTAATTTTCCTGATGCACTATTCGCATCATTCATGAAATTATATCCTTCCTCTTTTTCCCCATCATCTTTATTTGATGGTGATGTAGGCGGTACTGTTTCGTCCAGTTTTTTATTAGCTTCGGCTAATTCATTGGTGGTTTTGGCGTGTGCCTCTTTTTCAGAGCTTAGTGATGTCGCCGCATTTGTTGCGGTAACAGTAAGCTCGTTTAACTTTCCAAAAAGGGCAGTAACATTTTCTTCGGTCAATGTATGCTCCTCTCTGGTTTCACCCTCAATGAGGGTAATACCTAATAAAGCGGTAAAATTTACTATTTTGTCAGTGATTTTTATTTTCATGGGTTCGTCTGTTTTTACTTTAGTATTTTGTGGTTTTTTGACAGCAACTTTTTCAAAGCCATTCTTAATAGCATCTATAATTGTTGCGCCAATGGATTGAGTTTCTTTTTTGGAGCTAGCGTACCAAGCAGCCACTTGTTGTGGTGATAGATTGTTAATATTTTGGGGAGTAGGTAAAGCCTTCATTGAAACCACTTCATCAATAAGTTTAGCGTCTAAGGCTTCTTGCGCGGTGAAAGTATGGTCTTGAAAATTAAACCATTTGGTTTTCACTTCACCAACGCTAAGCCCTGTTTTTTCAGCGATAGTAATAGATAAAGCCGTATCAAGGGCTTCTATCATTTCTAATCCACCTCTCAAGTCTTGAGCATTGCCCCAAAAACCACCGCTTACATTGTGCAACATTTTAGTTGCGTTATTTGCCATTTTGATAGTTGAGCCAGATAAGGCTATAATGGCAGCCATACTGTAAGCTATGCCTTCAATAAGTACGGTTACTCTATCGGAGTGAGCAGCAAGGATATTATATATAGCGATGCCTTCAAACACCTCACCTCCACCTGAATTTATCCTCACCAATATGTCTTCATCGTTGGCTATGGCTTCATCAACTTGTTTTTTAATGGATTTGGCTGTTATGCCTTCATCATCATCCCACCAATAGGTTCGACCGATATATCCATAAATTAATATTTCCTTTGCCATACTTTTTATTCGTAAGCAAAGGTTTTAAAATAAAGATTTTTTAAAAAGGACAGCTATATTAGCGTTGCCCCCTCAAAATCGGGTTGTTCAAAAAGTTTTTGAGTAATATTATCAATAGACAGTTCAGCAACATCCACTTTCCAACTATATAGTTCTTGATAGCTATTAGTATAGTTATCATCAGTTAGTTTTATTGCCACTGTAAGAATATCAGTGTCTTTATTCCAATTAACAAAAACAATATCAGCTTGTGGTTTCACAAGTATTTTGGTTTGCCTTACGCCTAATTGTATTGTAATGTCTTTATGTAATTTAAACATACTAAATATATTAAAAGTGTTTGCGAAACATGACTACAAAACCAGTATTACCGCTTTCAAAACCTCTAACAAAAGTGGAGCTAGTGGCGAAGTATAAGGAGTATAAAGGAAAATAAGTACTCATAATAAAGTTTATATAGGTGTAGCCTAAATGGTTTATTGTTCCATCCGCATAGTTTATTATTGTTTCTGAGGTTGGTATAGACGGTATTAACCAATCGGAATATCCATTTGAATTACTTGCGGTAGCGACGGCTTCGTAATCGGGGAAACGAAGCTCTGAGGTATCGGCGAGTGCCACCCAACCTAAACCCGTATAATTATCCACGACATAAGTACCTACTGGATTTGTTGCGGGCAATGGATTGCCTAACGCATCTGTAAATCTGCTGGTATTACCAAAAACATTAGGCGTACTTGAGTGTAGTGTAAAAAAATCATCTAAAACAGGCGGTATGGCTTGTATAGGTTGGATTAGTCTCGCTGGCTTAAATATATTAGCTTCTTGCCAAGCATAATCTGTATTGTTAACGATGGTAGTATAACCACTAGGTTGGTAGTAGTGATACTTAATAGGTAAGTCAGCATAAGGGCTGGGCGGAACATAGCTATTATATGCGCCTGTATAAAACGGTTGTGTTGCACCAAATGTGCCAAAATATTCAAAGGTGTAGCCATCGTTAGCATTGTTAGTGCTAAAAGTAAAGCGCATTGCCTTACTAGTATTGCCGCAAAGCCTTCCTTGATTATTATTATCAAAAACTAATAGAACAAACTCTCTATTTCTTTTATCGAAAAACAGATTTTCTGCAGCAGGGCTAAGTTTTGGTAATTTTCCTTTTAGGGAAAGCGAGTACACCTTTCCGTTTTGTGTATCCTTTTCACTGTACTTAAAGTCTTCTGTTTCAAATGAAAAATAGCCTTCGTACCAATCGTTTGCGGTGATAATAGCATCACTAATGGTGTTATTAAGAGCTTTGGGTATATTAATAACCTCATCTTTGGGAAGAAAATAAAAGCGATTAAAACCGCTCATATTTCGCATACCGTTTTCGTAGGGGAAGTTTCCAAAACTCATTTCACAAAAATGAGTGTATAGAAGTCCCTAAAAAAATACAGGTTATACGGCTATATCAAGGGTTTTTATATACAGTTTGCCTTTTATAATTTTATAGGGAAGCTCATTTTTATAGGAACGGTAAAATGTTCTTTCAGAAATACCCACAAGTGTAAGCCAATTTTTTAACAGCATTAAACCTTGTGGAATTATGGCAGTCTTGGCAGAGTTTTTAGGGACATTCCTTCCCAGTTTTTTCAAATGAGAATATTCGATTTTATTTTTTTCACAAAATCGTTGCATTCTCTTTTTAATAGTTTGGAGGCTTAAATCTTCTTCATCAATTTGTAAACGCACATTTATTACTTCACGCAAAAGAGGAATCAGCTTAAATTTAACGTTGTGGGTTTTGCAAAAAGACAATTGAGCAACTATCGCATATTCAAACTCCTTTATGATTCTCGCTTCAAGATAGGCTGCAAAGTCTCTTGAATTAGTAGCGGTGAGTTCATTACCAAATTCAGCAAAAAAACATTCTGATATATTAGGTCTCCACGCTACTAAATTAGCGGCGAGGTTATTGGCAGTTGCATCAAACCTGCTGTTGGTTGACTGGAGGAAAACTGTAAGTACTTTTCGTGCTTCTTTATCAAAGCCAACTCTGTCAAAGTAAGCCCTGACGTAAGGTTTTACCTGTATAGTTTTTAGCTTGTATTCCATATACAAATATAATAAGGCAATGTCATATTTCACCTTTCTTTAATATAGATTGTACAGAAAAAACCGCAAGGGTTACTTGCGGGCGATTATAAGTATTGTTTATACTTACGCTTTGGGCTTGCGAGAGGCTAAGGCTAACTTTATAAGGTGCATCTGAGGGTTATTGTCAAAGACTTCGTTGGTAATAAACTTTGATAAACCCAGTGGGGCTAAGTATTCATACATCACTCGGAGGCTAAATATTAAATCGGCATCTTGCAAGGCAGCTACTGGTTCATACTTTTTGTATTGTTTGGCAATTTGCTCAACCAATTTGTCCTCTCCGAAAAACCTATCAAATAGATTTTCGTTTTTGGTGTTCTTACTACGTAGTTCGAAAATGCGGCTAAATAGTTCTACAATTTTTTCTTCTGTTTTTAAATAAAGAGCTGTGTTCATATTATTATTTTTTAAAATTTATAGCAACAACTCTAATGGGTGGCAGTACTGCCAGTGGTAAATTGGAATAAAAGCGTAGCGACTTATGCCGAGAAAACACTTGTTGTACAAAAATGGGTAGGCACAACTTTGCTAATAAATTCTAAAAAATGGTATGAACATAGGTTTTAAAAATGGGGGAAAAAGCAATATCATACTGTGGTTGCATTTGCGGCGTACCGAGAACAAACTAAACCGCATGGCTTTAAGGTTTTCGGTAGTTAATTATGAGTGAAAGGCATTTACAATATATAAATGCTCCTGTTTACTGTTGCGAACGTTAAATATTATAAACTGAAGTGCTGCTAATAAAATAATGGTGGGCGTACTTTAATATGTGTTGGCAAAACTATGAGGGGCTGAAATCACACTAAAGTTCTGTTATTTTGTAATTGTGTAATAAAGCGTTGATTAACAATTATTTACATCTAACTGTGGGTTTGTAATTTAGGTGCTGTGCTTTGTAATGTTTTGTAAGGCTCTTTCTTAATTACATTTCTTTTGTAATCTTCTTATTTAATTACAAAGAGTTTGTAATGAATAAATACAGTGAAATCGGGGCTTTTTAAATGGTTTTTTGAAAAATTACACAATTACACAATTATGTTATAAAAAATATTGGGGGGTTTGGGGGCAAAATATGGAAGGAAGGCGGGGCTTT
>CAZOZL010000016.1:0-8607 GCA_964584305.1 uncultured Burkholderiales bacterium | reverse complement strand
CCCGGCCGCCGGGGCTTATTTTTGCGGGTGTGTGGGGGTGTAATTAACCACCCCCCGGGGCAGTATATGGTGCTGCTGGCGCAGCCTTATTTATGCGTGTGCTTTGGCACACGGTGGCGAAGGAAACCCATTGAAGCGTAGGGTTATAGCCCCACTGAGGGACATCAATGTCCCTCAGTGGGGCTATAAGGCATAAAAAACCCACTTCGGGGGGGGTGAAGTGGGTTTGAGGGTATGCAGGTATCGGTTTTATAGTTTCAGTTTTTGGCGAAGTCTTTTTGCTAACTCACCAGCCTCTTTTGCGGTTAACTCACTTTTCGCAAAGGCTTTAACGTATTTAGTTGTGGTTTTTTTCATTTCAACTGGCAATTTACTTTTATTTTCATAATATTATATTGGTTTTAAAAAAGTGTTGGGTGATTACAAGTGTGGTAGTAGAACAACCGTTTCAATGGTAAATTCTCTACTGTCTTTAATCATAACATCAAAATTATTTGTTGCTAAAGCATCAAAGTGAAACACGCCCCACATTTTACCATAGCCAGTATTTAACGAAACCAAATACCACCCTGTTGGCAGTATTAAGTCATCGGTATAGGGGGAGGGCGGTGGTGGTTTTTTATAAACGGGTATATTATTAGCCTTTGCAGGGTAACAGAGTATGCACTCAGGTTTGAAACAATCGCAAAGTTTTGGTATAGTGTTTTCCTTATTCCTTCACGCAATTATACAACTTCTTTGGTTTGTTCCATGCTTTCAAGCTGCTTATAGAGTTTTAATATATCTGTGTTACTCATTGGTAATGATTCTTCCACTTCTTTAATTTTTCTATAGCATCTATAGTGCTGGTAGCTAAGATTCCAGTATCTTCAAGGTCCATTTCATCATTCACATATTTACCCCGTGGCCAAACAAGTACGCGTTTTGTAAATTGCCTCCAAAACACATCGAAGATAGCTTGTCCCCTAGTCACAAATCCAGCATATAATAATGGATCTTCTGTATTTTCCATTTGACAAACTTAGAAAAAAAGATTGAACAACCAGTGGTGATATGATATATTATTAGAAACAATTATCATTTATTTACTTACTACCTTTAGCTATGACATTGCTATTTTCTATGTAGTAATTTTTCATTAGTTTTTATTATATCGGTTTTAAATTAGGCTGCCTTAATATTTGGGCAGACAGTTCATCTATATTTTGCGGGGCTATAATTTGCACCATTTGGTTTTTTCGTATAGCATTTTCAAAATCAGTAACATCTATAATTATACTCTCATATCGGGTTTTTGCCCCTACGGGCGTTAGCCATATTTTTTTAACCAGCGTTATCCCACACAAACACCCTGATTCGGTGGTTTCTTCTATTACTTCTTGTTCAAAATCAGTGATAATAAAGAGTTGCCTTGCCCGTGGGCGCAACCATGTAGTAAATATGAGGGCTTTATAGTCCATTTTTAAAATGGTAAATCGTCATCAACTCCAGTGGGTTGGTTATTTTGGGAGGGAATACCTGTTTGTGCTGGGTGTGTTTTTGAAAGAGAGGTGTTGGTTTTGGTTCTTATATGTACCATTTCGTAGGTGTGCCCATCTATTGTGGCGATTATTCGTTTATTGGTGTTTTGTAATGGTTTGGGGTTGTACTCGTGGTTGTTAAATTTGCACCATGCTCTTAATGCTTTCCCAAATTTCCTGCTGCTCCAGTCTCGCACTCCGTGCGAGGTTTTAAAGTCCACTTGGGCTTCATCACGCCGTACACTTTCGTCAAGCCGTCCGCCTTCTTCACTAAAATACACATCAGCCCACGCCATAAAAGCATCACCCATTTGTCCCATAAGTTGCCTTTTGGCTACATTTTGCATGGGGGGACTTATTTTGTTATGGCTTAAATAAAACTGTATGCACTGTGCGCCAAGGTTAAGCGCAGTGTTCCACTCTTCTTCTGTGAAGTCATCAAACAGGTTTTTGCCTATATCATCACTGGGCGTTTGGGGGGCGGAAAACTCGTCATTAACGCCGTGATAATAATCGCCAAGTACGGTAAATAGTATCCTACGCTCAGTACTGGGGTCGTTGTCTTTCGGGGCAAAGTTTGATGATACTCCTATTTTGGGGGTTTGGGAATAGCCTAATGTAAAACTCCTTGTGTTTTTAGCATCTATTGTCCAAGGCCCAGTAAGCATTGGGTAAAAAAAAGGAAAGTTGAAATATTCGTGAGCATCATCTATTAATACATACGGGGTGGTTTCTGAAACATTCTCAAAAATGTGTTTGTTCTCCGTTAGTTTATTACTCTTACCAGGTAAATAGACCGTTTGGTGAAAATATTTAGGGAAACTCATCATTATAGATTTTCCGCTTCCCCCGTTGCTTTCGCCTTCTTCGGTGAGTTTGCTTTCCATTGCCCACACAGCCCATGGGCGTGAAGGGTCTTTATATTTATGCAATAAATAGCCAATGGTGTATAATCGGTTCACCAAGTGGCGGTCTTGTTCGTCTTTTTCTTGTTTGGTAAGGGTTTTTCTAATGTATTCTTTCCCTTTTTCATCGAATGATTTTATGCCTAAATCTTCTACCCGCCAGTGTATGCGGGCGGTTTGAATAAGAAAATTGAAGAAGGGGCAGTCATTGCGTAGGACTTCTATTTCGTAGTCATCACTATCGGGGGTGTGGTTTACTGTAAAAAAGCTATCCAATTTAGTAACCCTATGTTTCACTACATCATCGTCCCAAACAAATTTAGAAATATCACCCAGCCTAAACTCATTTACCCCCTCTTTAGTTATTTTCCATGTTTTATTGGCGAAAAATAGGTATTGGGTGTTTTTATCATTATCGGTAAAATCAATTTCTATAAAAGGTAAATTTTCAAAGCTTGTAGCGTTCAGCTGAGTGGTGCGTAGAAAAACGTCGCAAAGGTCTTCGGGCTGTTGGCGTGCATCCAAAAAATCATTAATGTATTTGCGTATTTCTTTAGAGCTTATCTCTGTTACAAGATTTCCTTTTATCTGTACATAAATGTCGTTTTCGCCATTGTTTACCTTCATTTGGTAAAATCCAGAGCCTGCCAAAAATTGGTATAGGCGTTTGTTGCGAGGCTGGTAGTTGGTTTTTTTATAGGTTCCGTGTTTATCTACCTCTTTTATTTCTTTCCAAAATTTATAAGGCAATGCACTGTCTAATATTTTTGAAAACGACTTGGGGGTGTAGAACCGAAAATAGTCTTTAATGTCTTTACAGGGGTTGCCTCGCCAGTCTTTGCGGTCTTTAAGGGTTAGTGGCAGCCTAACGTTTTTAATATCTAAATACATTAAGGCCAACTCGTGAGCCTGTCGTATGCCTGTACTGTCCATATCAGGTATATTGTATAGCGATATGACGTTTTTCATTATTTCAGCATATTGATAGGGTTGTAGTTTAGCCGTTTCGCTATTTAGCCACAAAACTGAATAGCCCAATGCGGCAAGGTTTAATCCGTCGCTACCACCAGTGGCTATCATTGCCTCTTTTAGTTTTACTTCTTCCCGTGATTTTGTTTTTTCCTCATCACTAAGTTCGTCATAGTCAAGCCCCTTTAAGGCTTCGGTTTTAGCGTATGCTGTTTTAGCTGTTTTTAGCTGTGATAATCCAAAGATATAATCGCGGGGTTTTTCGCCATAACTCATGAACCGCCTGCCTTTTTCAAAATGTTTAGGCTGGTATAGTTTTTTCCAATCGCCTTCATCAAACATAAATATCGGGTATATAGGCGTTGCTTTGAAAGTAAGGGCTTTTCCGCTTTTTATTATAGTGTAACTAAGCAGGCAATGAAAATTATATTTTTTGAAGGTGCTTATTAATTTTTCTCTTTTTACGTGGGATATTATTTTTTCAGAAAAAATGACTTCTAATTCAATATCAGTGATGTCTTCTTCTTTTTTTGTACTGAAATACCAAACGCCATCTTTTTCATGGCTTGTGGCTGGGCGTTCTGAAAATTCGGGTTTAAATATTTCTTTAGCTCTTTCTATTGGCACTACATTAAACTGTGCGGCTATGTGGTTTAGAGCTTCGTAAAAGGTTAATTTTTCTTCGAGCCTAACTGTCTCTATACAGTTTCGGGATTTTGCATCGCCGCCAAAATCAGTAACTACCCAAACGCCATCTATTTCTTTTAGAGTGGCACTTGCCGTTTTTTCGCCTTCTCGTAGCTTAAATTTTGCACCTTTTTTAGTAGCTGCATCAGCAGCTTGTGGGTAGTAAGCCAATATTACGTTTAACCCGCCATTGGTGGCATCGTATATTTCTTGAGGCGTGATTTTGTAGCTCATTTAAGGGGGGACAGGTTCTTATATTTGTGTTTTAAAATTAGGTGTAGGCGGTGCTTTATTGGCTTAAACCTTTGTTGCTGCCTCTATTATTAAATAGTATCCAAATAATGTATAGCAGTAGTAATATGGCTGAAAACAATTTTATTGTCATAGTTATATTATTGAATTTTAACGCCACAAAAAGGGCAGTAGTAATGGGAAATATTCATTATTACACATTTTCGCCTCCCTTCTACCTTCATTTCACATTCGGTATGAGTTTTTTTAGGACCAGGCTGATAAGACCCATTTGAAAACATAAGGGCGAACCCAGTTTGAAGAAGAGTCGCTTCCTGAACTACAGAGTCGCCAATCTTGCCACCTACTGTTTTTTCTTCAATTTCTTTGATACAGTTACACATAATTTTATATTTTTTTTTGGTTTACAGTCTCTTTTATCAGTTTATTACACAGTATTGCTACACTTCTATCGCTTAATCGTTTTTCTGTATAAATGTTTTTAACATAGCGCAATTCATTATGAATAAACCAAAGAATTAAGCCGTCTTTGAGTAAAATTATAAAGATAATCCCGTGTTTACAGTCATAATCACCCGTATCACCAGCTAAATGAAGGCTGTTTCCGCTAACCTTATTAACTTCTATTGTATCGGATTTTGTGCGTTTCATAATTTTAAATTGTTCAGTACGCTGTCCCCGTTTAAATGTCTGTCTCTTTTTCAAACTCGGCGAGGGTGTGGTTTTTGTATTTTATTACCCATACAAAGGGGTTGGTATCCCAGCTACCTTTACCATTTATGCTTTCCCAAAGGCTAACGAAGCTCTCTTTTGCCGTTAAGGCATAAATACGCCCCAGTCTCACAAAATCGCTTAGTGATAGACCGTATAGATTATAGCCCCCGTGATTTTTATCTACACCTTCATTAATAGATTCTTCCTCACTAATATCCAACAAACGTTGGATGGTTATACTTTCTATTTGTAGAAAATGCCTACACACTTCAAAAGGCATATGTATTGATGGTTTCCATTTTGGCTCATTAGAATACTCGGCGGCGGTTATTGTCCAGTCTGATTTATAACCATGAATACTATACTTGAAATAATCTTTGGCAAAAGATTCCCTTTGCCAAATCCAATCGCCTGCTTTGCCATATGGACATTTAAAAACCTCGAATGGTCGAAACTCCCTTTCTGATTCATTTTGGTGTGGTTTTTTAACCCAAAGTCCTGTATAAAATTCCTGTTCTTTTTCTATAAATCTAATGTCATATAGATTTTTTTTGCCTTTAGGTAAGGCATCGTAACAGGAACTTTCAAATTTTACTATTCGCCTTGTTTCAGTTTTTGCTCCAGCAACATTTTTCAATGCCATTTCTGAATTAAAAAGCATTGGGCGAAGTGAAGCTCCGTTTGGTAGTTTTATCATTGGGTTAGTAATTATCAATTTTAATGTGAACTCCTAACTCATCAGAATCCTTGTTAAATTTATACTCAATGGCTGGGCGAAGGTCAAAGCCTAACTTTCTGCAAAGAATTTCTAAATAAATAATAATATCAGCTGCTTCGCCCCTTAAATCGTCTAATTCTACAACATCACCCCTGTTGAGTTTTTTAATTTTATTTAGAAGTTCACCCACCTCACCCGTCATAGCTAAAGCCCATTTTGTGTTATCCCAAACTTCACAATTATTTGGAAAATATTTTTGCCTATCAATATTTGCCGCTTTTAATTGTCTAAGCGTACATAAATTGCCTTTGTATCCTGTTTTCATAATTATTATTGATTTAAAAAACCGTTTTAATTGCTTCCATTAAAAAATAGCCTGTAATGCCGCCAATGGCGGCACCAGCACTGTATATATGCCGTTGTTGTTGGTTACCTACACTTGCTTTTTTCACATTGCCCACCCATAAGTAGTTTAACACGTATGCGGCTATGAATATCCCAATAGGATATTTATTAGCTATAAGCCAAGTAACTACCGCTTGTAGGAACACGTAAATAAACCCACGTACAAATATTTGTTTAGCTTCTTTCATCAACTCTTACTTCAATCAATTCAACCTCTTTATAATCACTTAGGTAGGATTGTTTCCCCCTTAAAATTGCTTGTGCTAAAGTCTCGCCTTCATGTAAGGTTGTACCTATTGTCATAGGGGCAAAAGCGATGTGAGGGGCAAAAAAACACCTATAATCAATTTCTACATACACCCCTTCGGGTGTTCCGTTAAGCTCTATATCTGAATTTATAATTTGCATACTCTTAATACTTTAAATCAGTTTTAGTCATTTTTTAAAACCCTCCTTATAGGCATTAAGCCTGTATTTCATAATTTCATCAAGTATATGGCGTTGGTTTTCAAATATGGTTTTATGCTCTTGGCACATTCCATAGGAGGTTACGTAGAGTTCTTTTTCAAGCTCAGCCCCGCAATAGCTACAATGCGTTCTTGCACAGTTTTGAGTCCATGCGTCAAAACTTAAAATGCGCCCATATTTGGGGTGGAATAAATAGTGGCTCATTTACTCCTTAATTAAATCTTCTACCAGCCATTTAGCTGCGCTATTATTAGTGTTAAGTAGAGAACATACTTCTAAGGCTACTTTTTTCGATTTAAACCAATAGGCATCTTTGGGATGCTCACGGGTGAAAGGGGCAATTCCGTATTGCCCGAAATAATATTCATCGTTAACAGCTGCGTGGTTTTTTATTATATAATGTTGCATTGTTTTATTTATTAAGTTTTAGAAAATTTTTAAGATTTTTGAGCCTATTAGTAGGCTCTTTGTAAGAAGGGTTTTGCTCTTCTTTAAAAATAGAAAGGAGGGACAACCCTACTATTATAGCTACACAAATTCCCGCTAAAAAGGCTAAGAATAAAGCCGTAATAGGGTATTGCTGTATAAGTTCTGCCAGTGCTTTTTGCATATTAATTAGTAGTTAAATGTTTATTAAGTATGTTTTTTCTACCATCGCCTGGCGTGTACCCTTCGCAGAATTCTAATAAATTGGGTAGCACTTTTAGCCATGCGGCTTGTTTGCTATTTTCACTGGGCAATAGTTTCAATAGATAGTTTTTGTTTTTTCTAACAAAAAGGCATATATCGCCTAAACTATGTACCAGCTTCAATTCAGATATATCTATATGATTCACTCCCAAAGCCTTTTGGCGTTGATTGGTAAATCGTTTTACGATACTTTTTATAGTATCGGTTTCTATTTTTAGGATTTCGATTATAAGTTGCTCTTCATTTTGAACACACACCGTTTTTTGGTGAGGTTTTGAAACACCTTGCCACTCTATCACTAACTGCATGTGAGTAGGGTAGTATTCAGGTATGTATATATTGAAGAAGTGCATTTAGTTAACCAAATTGTGTTTTAGCATTAATTCTTTTCTTCCTGATGCTTTTGTTTTTAGAATATCATTTATATCACATGGAGAGCCGCTTTCTATGGTTATTATATCTGCAATTTTCTGTAAATCAGAGGATTTAAAATTTTCTTGATAGCCATAATAAACTCGCTTTACCTTTAGATAAGTAAACCCCGCCTTTTTAGCGATGAGTTTTAAAACATCAACTCTTTCAAGACCTAAATGCCCTGAAATCTCAAGAACCTTATTTTTAAAAGGATGGTTTTGCTCTTTCTTATTGTCTCCCATTTTGTATATTTGTCTTTGAAGAAACAATTTTAGTCTAAAAATGTACGCAAAAGGTGTTTTTACGTACATTTTTATCAACATAAGTGTGTTAATATGTACTCATTATTAAAAGATAGAATAAGTCAACTGCGAAAAAATCGGGAATTAACTCAGCAAGCCTTTGCCGATAAATTGCAGGTAGGAAGGCAGGCTATAATCAAGTGGGAGGGAGGGGTGAAACCCCAATCAGAAAACATTGAAGCTATACTTAAAGCGTTTCCTGAAGTACGTAGAGAGTGGTTTTTGGAAGGTACTGGAGCGATGTACGAGTTAAAGGTCAGTTTGCCTGAACTTGAAAACCAAAACAACAAAACTGCAAGAGATATTTTAATGGCATATTATAAGTCAATGGGTAGTCAAGTAACGGCTCTTGATGAAACCCAACAACACTTTAAGCAATTAATAATGAGTTTACAGTAATTAGCGACACACTTGCGACACTTCTAAAATAAGAAATACACACTAACATTTAAAGCCTAAACGCTCGATATTCAATGATATATCCTAACGAAAAATTGAGGGTTACAAATTCGATCCCGGTTCTGGGTACAAAGGAAAAAGCCTTTCAGAAATTCTGAAAGGCT
>CAZOZL010000015.1:0-43559 GCA_964584305.1 uncultured Burkholderiales bacterium | reverse complement strand
AGCGGTCTGGACGGGACTCGAACCCGCGACCCCATGCGTGACAGGCATGTATTCTAACCAGCTGAACTACCAGACCTTGTATTTTTCGGGAGTGCAAATATAGTAATATGCTATATGGGTGCAACAATTTTTTTAAAAATAAACGAACCGCCTGCTAATACTTTACCGCTACGCATATAAAAAGGGCTATTTAGCACACCACAAATAAAAAATGGTTTACTTTGTAGGTTCAAAACATTAGTGAGAAATTATGTCGCAATTGTTGGATTTTGAGAAACCCATAGCAGAACTTGAAGAGCAGTTAGAAAAACTGAAAGTAGGGCTTTCTAAGGGTAAAAAAAGTAGCACTATGGCAAGCATAGAAGCACTTGAGAAAGAAATACAAGATACCCGAAAAAACTTGTATAGAAACCTTACAGGTTGGCAAAAAGTACAAATTTCTCGCCACCCTCAACGTCCTTATACTAAAGACTATATAGAAAATATTTTTGACAACTTTGTTGAACTACACGGCGACCGTACCGTAAAAGACGACAAAGCAATGATTGGCGGTTTTGCTTCTATTGATGGTAAAACGGTGATGATTATTGGGCAACAAAAAGGGCGCAATACCAAGCAACGCCAAATGCGTAATTTTGGTATGGCAAATCCTGAAGGGTATCGCAAGGCATTGCGACTGATGAAACTGGCTGAAAAATTTAATAAACCCGTTATCACTTTTATTGATACACCAGGGGCATCACCAGGGTTGGAGGCTGAAGAAAGAGGACAGGGCGAAGCCATAGCCCGCAACCTCTTAGAAATGAGTACGCTTAAAGTACCCATTATTTGTGTAGTTATTGGTGAGGGGGCTTCGGGTGGAGCAATAGGCATAGGCGTTGGCGATAAGGTGATGATGTTAGAATATACATGGTATTCTGTTATTTCGCCTGAATCATGCTCATCAATATTGTGGCGCAGTTGGGACCATAAAGAAAAAGCTGCCGAGGCTTTAAAACTAACTGCAACGGATATGCTTGCCCAAAACCTTATTGATGGTATTATAAAAGAACCTATGGGCGGTGCACACAACAATACTGCTGCAATGTATAAAACCATGAAAACAGAACTGAAACGTTTACTAAAAGAACTTAACGCACACGCCACAGAAGATTTAATTGACCTGCGTATAGAAAAATTTTCTAATATGGGAGTTTACGAGGAAGCATAATAACTTCTTGCCCCTTGCAAATCATTAAAAATCCAGTCTAATACGCTTAGGTGAGGTATAAAACCATGTTTTGCTTCAAACACCTGTGGATACTGTGGGTGTTGGATTAACATCGCTTTTTTAGGGCTAATTTTATTTTTTATATCTATACTATGGGTATTTGCAACTGCAAACTCTTTTGTGAAAGAGATAGAAATATCCAGTTTTAATACCTTCATAATCCACTCAAAAAACCTAACAGTATAGTCTAAAAGGTATTTTTCTTTCAAGCTATACAAAGCCCTTATCTCCTCTTCATAAAAATCGTAATAAGGCGATGATTTATAGGCTGAATGTATTGCCATAAAATGGGTGTGTTGCCAATTCATCTCATAAGAAATTTGCACCTCCTTCATAGGAGTTTTAGACGATTTTTTTAGTACTGGAATAATCAAATTTTGCCTACCGTTTGCCCCATAAATGCTACACCTATTGCGGTAGGTTTGTTTTATAAAATGCTCATGCGCTTCAATAATTATGTTAGGGTATTGGCTAACTTGGTGTATATAGGCTATGCACGGCAGGTAGTGCATCTCTATTAGTGGAGTTGCAGTACTCATAATTTATTATAGTATAGGGCGTGTTATTCCTTCAGGATAATCGCTATTAAAAATTTTATCTTTTATCCATTCAAAATCGTTTTTACTCTCTACAAAATCTAACTCCTGCACATCAATAATTACTGTTTTTTGTTTTGGCATTTGCTTAAAATAGTCAAAATAGCCTTCTTCAATTTTTTTCAGGTACGATGGTTTAATATCCTTTTCATAATCTCTTCCCCGCTTGCTTATATTAGTAATAAGGCGTGTTGTGGGTTGGTGTAAATACACTATCAAATTAGGGCGAGGCAGTTGTGGCAATAGTATCTCATACAGTTTATAAAACAGCTTATATTCATCCTCATCCAAAGTAACACGGGCAAATACCAAGTTTTTCAAAAAACTATAATCGGCTATTAGTTGTTTTGTATTAAATATATCTACATGGGTATTTACTATCTCTTTTAGCTGGTTGAAACGAGATGCCATAAAACTTAATTCTAACGGAAAAGCATATCGCCTTATGTCCGAATAAAATTTAGGTAAAAAAGAATTATCCTCAAACTGCTCTAATATAAGACTGCTTTCCACATCCTGCACCAGCATTTTGGCAAGTGTGCTTTTGCCCGAGCCTATATTTCCTTCAATTACTAAATATGGATAGCGAGTCTCCATCAGGTTTGTATCACACCAGGGTTAAACTGTTTTTCTATCGGGCTATTATTTGCAGCCTCAATACTCATAGAAATATGCTTGCGGGTATCCATTGGGTGTATAATATCATCCACCCACAACCGTGAAGCGGCATAATATGGGGTAGTTTGGTTTTCGTACCGTTTAGTTATTCTATCTAATAATTCTTTTTCGGCTTTGGGGGTTATTTCTTCGCCTTTTGATTTTAAGGTAGATTTTTGAATTTGTAACAAGGTTTTTGCTGCTTGCGCGCCACCCATTACTGCTATTTTTGCCGTTGGCCAAGCAAATATAAAACGAGGGTCGTAGGCTTTTCCGCACATGGCATAGTTGCCCGCACCGTATGAATTACCCGTAATAATAGTGATTTTTGGCACTACACTATTGGCAACAGCATTCACCATTTTTGCACCGTCTTTAATTATCCCTCCTTGCTCACTACGTGAACCCACCATAAACCCTGTAACATCTTGCAAAAACACCAAAGGTATTTTCTTTTGGTTGCAGTTAAGAATAAAACGGGTAGCTTTATCAGCACTGTCAGAGTATATTACACCGCCAAATTGCATTTCTCCTTTTTTACTTTTTACCAGCTGCCTATTGTTGGCTACTATGCCCACTGCCCATCCGTCAATACGGGCATAGCCGCACAGTATAGTTTGCCCATACAATTCTTTATACTGGTCAAACTCACTATTATCAACCAATCGTTCTATTAACTCAAGTGTTTCATAGGTTTTTGCTCTGCTGGCAGGCATAATGCCTATCATCTCTTTCGGGTCTTTTTTTGGCGGTTGTGGTTTTGCCCTGTTAAAACCTGCGGTTTCAAAATGCCCAATTTTATCTACTATACTTTTAATACGGTCGAGGCAACTTTTATCATCAGGGAATTTATAATCAATAACTCCTGAAATTTCTGACTGCATGGTTGCACCCCCTAAAGTTTCATTATCCACATCCTCACCAATTGCCGCTTTTACTAAATATGAACCTGCTAAAAAAATAGAGCCTGTTTTGTCAACAATCATTGCCTCATCACTCATAATGGGTAAATATGCCCCACCCGCAACACAACTGCCCATAACAGCGGCAATTTGGGTAATGCCCATGCTGCTCATTATCGCATTGTTACGAAAAATGCGCCCAAAATGTTCTTTATCAGGAAATATCTCGTCTTGCAAGGGCAAAAATACGCCTGCACTATCTACTAAATATATAATAGGTAAGCGGTTTTCCATTGCAATTTCTTGTACCCGCAAATTCTTTTTACCCGCCATAGGAAACCACGCTCCAGCCTTTACCGTAGCATCGTTAGCAACTATTACGCACTGCCTGCCACTCACATACCCAACACCTGCAACTACACCGGCACTTGGGCAGCCTCCATATTCTTCGTACATACCATAGGCAGCAAAAGTGCCTATTTCCATAAAATCCGTATTTTTATCACGTAGGTAGTCTATACGCTCACGTGCCAGCATTTTTCCTCTCGCTTTTTGCTTCGCCGCTGATTTTTCGCCCCCTCCTTTAAAAATTTTACTTTTTTCATGCTTTAGCTTATCCACCAAAAGGCGCATTGCATCTTCATTTTTGTTAAATTCTAAGTCCTGCATAATCAATAGCAAAGTAAAAGCAATTTATCATTATTCTTACACACAATTTAATAGAGATTTTAAGCTGTTAAAATGGTTTTCACCTCTAAAAAACAAGAAAACAAGTATCCGCTATACCAAATAGTAACCAAACTTATAAAGTTATAAAACTTGGTTAACGCTATATAGCACATTTACTATTCCATCTCCGTCTAAAAGAAGTAACTGTGAAATACGAATACACCGAATTACAAACCAATGCCCTTTTCCGTTGCTTATCAGGCAATGAAAAAGTAGAACTGCATAAAGACCGCCCTATTGGCTTATTCACCATGGTATGGCAGCCCAAAACATCAATAGAATTGGTGATAGATAATATACCTTATACATTAAAAGCAAATACCTTTTTGGCTATTAGCCCCACACAGTACCTTGCATTTACACCTGATGAAAACTCTGTAATATTCCAGTTTAACAGCACTTTTTATTGCATAATAGACCATGATAAAGAGGTTTCTTGCACGGGCGTATTATTTTTAGGTGTAAAAGGCTCGGTATTTTTAAGCCCAACAGAGAGTGAGATAAAAAAGATGACGGCACTGCTGCCCGTATTTTTTGAAGAGTTTGAAAACCAAGATAATGTACAGGGCGAGATGCTGCGGATATTGCTAAAACAGGTAATAATAATTTTTACCCGAATAGCCAAAAAACAATTGTATAAAGAGTTATTATATACTGATAATGAACTGGATATAATGCGGCTGTTTAATACCCAAGTAGAACTTTATTTTAGAAAGAAACATAAAGTGGCAGACTATGCCAATATATTAAATAAATCTCCTAAAACCTTATCAAATACTTTTAAGCAGCTACGCCAAAAAACACCATTACAGTTTATACACGACCGTATAGCATTAGAAGCTAAACGTTTATTGCGCTATACAGATAAAAATACCAAAGAGATAGCTTATGAGTTGGGCTTTGATGATGCCTCAAAATTTAGCCGTTTCTTTAAAACTAAAACAGGCAACTACCCCACCACTTTTAAAGAAGAATTGCGACAAATAGCGTAATAAAAAAATGGCATAACAATAATTGTGCGCTACCTACTTCAATATTTGCTCGGCATGGGCTTTGGTATCTACTTTTTTAATAATTTCGCTAATTATTCCTTTCTCATCAATAATAAAAGTAGTACGAGCTATCCCCATATATTTACGTCCATACATATTTTTTTCTACCCATACATCGTAGGCTTGGGCAATTTCTTTTTCTGTATCTGCCAGTAGGTCAAAAGGTAAATTGTACTTAGCAATAAATTTTCGATGTCTTGCTTCATTATCAGGGCTTACACCCAAAATAATATAGTCTTTAATTTATGAGGGATTAAATTGATGTAGATGACTGTGGTTATTATTTCTTTTCCTCTAATTGAGTTTTAACAATCCGTCAGAATAGTCTTTTAGCATAAGACTAACCTCTCTCTATATATGACCCCTGTTTTATAATCTTGTATTTTGTGGTGATGATAAATCTATCCAAAATGTTAATTTTGTAACATTAATTACTATTACACTATGCTATGGCAAAATATGAATGGCTTGAAAAGAAAAGAAAATTAACAGTCGATAATTTGCGTCTCTGGGCTGATAATCCTAGACTTAACCCTGAGGAAACACACACTACTATTTCGGATCATGCCGAAGATATGGTAGCAGAGAGTAAAGATGATTTTTTTGAACTTCTTAAATCAATTGCAGAGTCTGGGTTTGTTCCTATTGATCCAGTAATTGTATGGAAGAGCAAAGAGAATAGTAAATATTATGTAGCAGAAGGTAATAGACGAGTAGTTGCTTTAAAAATATTAAGGAGTCCAGAAAAAGCACCTAAAAGTATCAGAGCGACAGTAAGGCGAATTTCTGAGGGCATTGATAAAAAGGAAATTGAAAAAATACCTGTGTACATTGCTCCTACTTTCGAGGATTCAGAGTGGTACATAAACCAAAGAAATAGCACTTCTTCTTCGCAAAGGAGATGGTCTAGAGTTCAACAACAACGGTGGATAGCAAGTTTATATGAGAAATATAACGGTAATATCAACCTGTTACGATCTAAAACTAGATTAAGTAATTCTGAATTAAATGATTTTATTAGAATACTAAAAATTAGAGATTTTTTAAATGTTAATTTAGTGAAGGATAAATTGACTGAAGAAGAATATGAAAAGGCAAATTCTTATAAATTTCCAATTACTATTTTGGAAAGGTTTTTTGCTTCTACTGATGTAAGAAAAAAATGGGGAATTAAATTAGATGACACTGATGTTAATATTCTATCAAACCAAGTTAGTTTTTATAATGCTTTTGCGGAACTAATTAAACGAATTGTTAATAATGAGAATGAAAACCTAAAGATTGATACTCGTACTATTACTTCGCATTTAGGGGAAATACTAAAAAGTTTACCTTCTGTTAGTTTCGAACCGAATGAGGATGTCGAGAATAATTCGAAAGTTACTGAGATACCAAGTATTGAAGAAAACACCACGGAATTAAATGAAGAAGTAAAGAGTGTAGCGGGTGTAAGAACTTTAGATGATCCGAAACGAAAAAGATTGATTTGGGATGAATTTCATCTGCATACTGATAGTACAAGATTAAGCGGATTATTTAGTGAGTTCAAAAAAATGCCACTTTCTAAATATCCTAATACTGTAGCTGTATCTTTGAGAGTGTTTCTTGATCTTGCAATTTTAAATTACATTGAAAGAGAGGGACTTGAACAAGCAATTATGGGACATTACAGTAGAAACTCTTTAAAGGAAATAATGTTAAAGAAACGGTTAGAATATTTAAAAACTCATTGCTTGGATACTAATAGAAAGAAAATTGCAGAGAAACTGCTACACGTGGACTCTCCGTATAGTTTAGATGTGTTGAATGGTTTTATACATAGTAGTAATAATGCTTTTACGTCTCCTGATCATTTGAACAGATTTTGGGATTTTTTATTTCCTTTGTTTAACTTTTTATTGGATATAAGAAAAGATGTTTAGGTCGCCACTAAGATACCCAGGTGGTAAGAATAAACTTGCCTCATTTCTTGCCAAGATATGTGTGGAACAGAATATTAATGGTAGATACGTTGAACCATATGCAGGAGGGGCTTCTGTTGCTATGTTTTTATTACTTGAAGGATTTGTCCAAAAAATAACTATCAACGATAAAGACCGTTCTTTATATTCTTTTTGGTACTGTGTTCTAAATAAAACAAATGAGTTAATTTCTCTTATTGAGAATACTGAAATAACTGCTAAGAATTGGCATTTGCAAAAAGCGGTGCAAAAGAATAAAGAGAATGTTAATATTTTAGAATTAGGCTTTTCTACATTGTTTTTGAATAGGACTAATCGTTCTGGAATTATTAGCGGAGGTATGATAGGTGGTGTTGAACAAAAAGGAGAATATAAAATTGATTGTAGGTTTAATAGACCTGAAATAATCCGTAGAATAGAAAATATAGCTAAAAGAAAAGGAGACATAGATTTGTTTAATGAGGATGCTCTATCATTATTGGACAATGTAGAGATGTACTATGATCGTGAAAATACGATTTTATATTTTGACCCTCCTTATTATTTAAAAGCTAGTTCTTTGTACATGAACCATTATAGATTTGATGACCATAAAGAAGTAAGTGATAGAATTAAAGCTATAAGAGATTTTAAGTGGATTGTTTCCTATGATAACGTTAAGGAAATAAGAGATTTGTACCTTGAATGTCCGAAAAAAGAGTATTCTTTTAACCATTCTGCATTTAATTCTAGAGTAGGAAAAGAAATTTTGTTCTTTAGCGAGAGTAGTTTGACAACCGATTTAGATTTAGAGAACCGAAATCCTGTCTATTTTAGATATAAGAAGAAAAGAAAAAATGGAGTTAAAGAGTTTTTCTATAAAGAAACAATAAAGAAAAAAGTAAGTTAAAATATTACATACCCAACATCCCCATTTAGTAGTGGATGGAGATATGCAAGCCAATAATTTTCCCTAAACAACGAAACTATGAAAGAAGCCCCTACAAGGGGAGAGGGATACTGTATTAATTAAGGCAGAGGATTGACAAACTTCTAAAATTTGTCAAATAGAACCCTCACCTCACTCTAATATTTCTTATTTCACTATCTGTTTAGCATGGGCTTTGGTATCTACTTTTTTAATAATTTCGCTAATTATTCCTTTCTCATCAATAATAAAAGTAGTACGAGCTATCCCCATATATTTACGTCCATACATATTTTTTTCTACCCATACATCGTAGGCTTGGGCAATTTCTTTTTCTGTATCTGCCAGTAGGTCAAAAGGTAAATTGTACTTAGCAATAAATTTTCGATGTCTTGCTTCATTATCAGGGCTTACACCCAAAATAATATAGTCTTGTTTTAATAGCGCATCATAGTTATCACGCAAGTTACAGGCCTCTTTTGTACACCCTGGTGTATCGTCTTTAGGGTAAAAGTACAGTACTACTCTTTTTCCTTTACAATCAGCCAATGCTATAGGCTCACCTTTTTGATTGTTTACTTTAAAATCGGGGGCTTTATCTCCTTCGTTCAGCTTCATTATTTTATAAAATTTCTTGTAAATGTTTTGGTATTGTTTCTTTCATCAGTAACCATAATCTTAAATTTGTGTTTTCCTTTTGCTAAATCATCGGGCAAAATGCCTTTTAGTCGACTTGTTTTTCCATCCATTTCCATTAGCCACCATTTCCCATCAATATAGGCATTGTAGGTATTTACACCCGATAGGTTATCGGTAATTTTTACCCGAATAGTTTTGCCGTACTTCTTATACCCGCTTATTGTGGGTGGGGTATTATCAAAGGCTACGCTATACGTTCCAAATTTTTTTGTAGTAGCTCTTATCCAGCCATTTTTGTAGTTCCCGCCAATGCTTCTTCTATACCTTAAACCTTTGCCGCTAAGTCTTACTACAATCAATTTTTCGGTATCTTTCCCTTCGGGTACTTTGGGCTTAAACGATATAGTAAAATTTTTATGCAATGGAATATCTGTTTGCATAATTTTTACGGCACTTGCATATAAATCTTTTCTACTACTGGTTCTGGTTTGGCTACTTATCACAATAGTGTCATACACTGCCCATTTGGGTATGGTAAAACTATAATCGTTTTCACTAAACGTATTATTTTTTGATGGGTAAACAAACTTGCTGTCTTTTTTTATAGTAGTGGGTTTTGCAATTGCCGCTTGCTGTTTATCGCCCAATACCACAAACACAATACTATCCGCGTGTCCTGCCAAATCAAAGGCTTTTATAGTAATATTAATTTTTTCTCCCTCTTTTATAGTGATAAAATGATGTTTTTTATTGTTGTAGAAAGGGAGAGTATTCCCATCATCAGCAAAGCATTTGTGCCATTTTTTGCTTTTGGTTTTATAATCGTGGTAATCAATATGTGCATTTATCTTTCGTGATTCGTAAAAGGCAAACCGCTCAATATTCATATTAAATACTATTTTACCATTGGCAATAAGCTGCATAAAATTTATCCCCACCTTGTTGTACTTAGAGTGGGTATAATCATCAGCCCAAGCAGCAAAAGAGTATGTATTTGGTTTTAACTTTAAGGTATCCTTCAGCTTTACTGTTCTTATTTCTTTATGTGGATAATAGCCTTTTAAGTGCTTAAACTCATTATTTTTTTCGTACACCAAAATCCTGTTCCTAAATCGTGGGGCGTATTTATCAGTAACTGGAATATTGAACAACTGGGGATTAATGGTTTCTTCTGTTTTTGTATCCCGAATTTCAAAATGCAAGTGCGGTCCTGTTGACCCACCACTATTGCCTGAAATAGCTACTAAATCGCCTTGTGAAACTTTAAGGGCATTCCGATTAGGAAATACATCAATAGCAAAACTTTTGCGGCTATATTGTTGTTTTTTAACATATTGGTTTATCGCATCACTAAAGGTTTGCAAATGCCCGTAAACACTGGTATATCCATTGGGGTGGGTAATATATAATGCCCTGCCGTAACCCCATGGAGAAATTTTAATTCTTGATACATAACCATCGGCAATGGTTTGTACTTTTAAGCCTTCATGTCCAAAAGTACGAATATCTAAACCCGAATGAAAGTGATTGCCTCTTACAGCTCCAAAATTGGCAGATAAATATAGTGAGGTATCCAATGGCGAGATAAAATCACCCTTTGGGTAATATGCCACCTGCGAAAACGATGAAAATGTAAGAAAAAAGGAAAAACTCACTAACCAACTCATAATATACAAAGTACATTATCTACCACCTGTTATGCTAATGGAGTTGTACACATTGAGTGAATTATTTTACCCAAAAGTCAAATAGTTTTTCGTTTTCTAAAAAACCTTGCAAATGATCTCCAATTTCTACTTTACCCACACCTGCAGGTGTGCCAGTAAAAATAAAGTCGCCTTTTTTTAGTGTGATATATTGCGATACAAAACTGATAATTTTATCAATACCAAAAAGCATATCAGCAGTAGTGCCCTCTTGTACTTTTTCATCGTTTTTTAGCAGATGGATATTGAGGTTTTGTAAATCAGCAAATTTACTTTTGCCTACCAGTTTACCTACCACTGCCGATGTATCAAAGGCTTTTGCCAATTCCCAAGGCAAACCTTTGCTTTTTAGTTCGCTTTGTTTATCACGAGCAGTAAAATCAACACCTACGGTAATTTCGCTATAATATTTGTGCGCAAAACGTTCTTCAATCTTTTTGCCGTGCTTGTCTATACGCACTACTAATTCAAGCTCGTGGTGTACATTATTACTAAATGCTGGAATATAAAAAGGTAGATTATTGCGTAAATGGGCAGTATCTGGTTTTAAAAATATAACAGGCTCGGTAGGTACATCATTTTTAAGCTCCTTCGCGTGGCTGGCATAGTTTCGCCCTATACAAATAAATTTCATCGCTGCAAAGATGAGTAAACATTGCTAAAAGTTGAAATAGCTATTTATGCTTTGCCATAAATTTCTCGCAAACCAATCATACGACCCACTTCAGGATCCCATACTTTTAAGCGAAGGCATTTAATAATGTCTTTGGGAGATAGGGAAGTTACTTTAGCTCTTTTCCGAAACTCGTTTATCTCATTATACACCTTCGGTAATTTATAGAATGGGATACGGGGATTGGTGTGGTGTATATGATGGTAGCCAATATTACCTGTAAACCAGTGCATTATCGGGCTAAGGTTCATAAAACTTGATGAGTTAATAGCCGCATCAATATACGACCAGTTTTTTGCATCCTTAAAGGTAACATCAGGAAAATTGTGCTGTGCATAAAATAAGTAAGAACCCATTGCACCAGCTATCAAGCTGGGCAATAAAAATCCGAAAACAGCACTCTCCCAACCAAAAAAGTAAAGTACTCCCAAAAATATACCATAGTGGTATAGTATTGCAATTATTGCATCCCAATGTTTTGCAGGGCTACGCAACAACGTACGAATGCACATACCATACGAAAATGTAAAAATATAACCTGTTAATAATGTAAGTGGATGGCGTGTGAACAGGTACACCCATCTATCTCTTTTCGAGGCTTTTAAAAAACGCTCTTTGGTAACTATGGGAAACGAGCCTATACTTGTTGAGTATAGTTTTGAATTGTGTTGATGGTGATAATCGTGAGACCTACGCCACACACTTACAGGCGCAAGCATATGAAAGCCAAATAGCGTAAAAATTACTTTTGCCAATGGCGAGTTGAACAATATGGTATTGTGCAAATAATCGTGATAAATAATAAATGCCCGAGCTAACAACAAACCCGATAATACCGCGAAAAATAACTGTATTGCCCAATGCGAGGGATAAATACCCCCAATATAAGACCCAGTGAGTAACGCAAAGGTGGATATGGTGTGCAACCAACTTTGTTTACGGTCTTCTTTAGCATATTTTTTGGTAGCAAGTATTAGTTCGTTACCTATCTCCATACTGTTAAATTTTGGCGCAAATATACCGTTAAATTAATTACTATGCTTATGTTTCCATCGGCGATGTGTCCACAACCAAATTTCTGGGTTCTCAACTATATCACGTTCAAGGCGTTTAGTGTGTAATTCTGATATTTCATTCTCGGAAGTTTTTTCAGGATGTGCTACCAAAAGTTCACACTCCATTATATAAAGCCCCCTTTTGGGTCGCTTTACTGATATATAAATAACAGGGTACTTAAACTTTTGGGCAATTTTTTCAGTACCCGTAAATACAGGAGTGTCTTGGTGTAAAAAGGTAGTCCAGTAAGCTCCGTTAGGTTGTGGAGTTTGGTCTGCTATAAAAGCAGTGGCAGTTAATTCTTTTCTGTCTCGCACCATACCTCGCAATACCTCGTTCATAGCGTATAATCTATTACCTAAGCGAGTACGCATACGCACAATAAGGCGATTAAAATACTTACTATTAAGCGGGTGATATATTACATATAGCTTGTGGTGGTCTTCCACGGCTACTCTTGCGCCTCCAAACTCCCAGTTGCCCAAATGCCCCATTACTATAATTATACTTTGGTTTTGGGCTTTGTATTTTTCAAAAATGCTTAAATCGTCAAACCGTACGTGTTTTTTAATGGCACGTTTACTAATAGTGAGTGTTTTAAGTGTTTCAAGTATTAAATCACAAAAAAACACATAAAATTTACGGGCTATTTTATCTATTTCAGCCTCACTTTTATTAGGAAAAGAATTTCTAAGATTATCATACACTACTTTTTTGCGATAGCCTACGAGAGTGAAAAGTATGAAGTAAAGAAAATCGGAAAGTAGGTACAATACCCTAAAAGGAAGAAGGGATATGAAGTAGATAAAAGGTAAAGCTATATAATATGCTATGGCAGCCATACTACAAAAATGATACTATTAACCAACATTGCAAAGAAACTATATTTAGTAAGGCTAAATTATTAACCCGTAGTTCATTATTCGGTAATTCGTATTTTAATGTTGTTGCAATGCCTGTTTCCATCACCTTACCCTATTTTACAAATATGACAACCCCTTCCAAATTAACTTATTGGCACTACCATATAAGTACCCTCCCCCTTATGGGGAAGCCAAATTGTGGTACAGGTGTATAATACATGGGAGGAGTTATATAACAAGGAGGGAATGTATGACACCATGCCCGTGCCGTTCAAACATTTTCTTGCAGCAGGTTTCAACCTGCCGCAATTCATATCCTTAACAAAAATTTTATGGATAGAATGGGC
Organism: uncultured Burkholderiales bacterium; assembly: GCA_964584305.1. Lineage (GTDB taxonomy): Bacteria > Bacteroidota > Bacteroidia > UBA8524 > UBA8524 > SB11. The sequence continues at coordinate 30,201 of CAZOZL010000015.1, read as the reverse complement.
ATTCATGCCTATTCCGTCTTTGCCCTCCACACTAAGGTAAACAGCTAAAGGCTAAAAGCCAATAGCCTAAAACTTATCGGGATAAGCAAAAAAAATACCCCTAAACGCATAACATTTTTCAATATTTTATTAACACAGAGCGCATAGCAAAATGGGTTTGCTTACTTTTGTAAAACATGAATGCCGCTGCCAACAACCGTAACCCTGTTAAGCTATTTTCAGGTACTACATCGCATTATTTTGCGCAAAAAATTTCTGACCATATAGGACAACCGTTGGGAGATATAACTATCCAGCGTTTTAGCGATGGGGAAATGCAACCCAATTTTAATGAATCTGTGCGAGGCTGTGATGTATTTTTAATACAATCTACCTTTGCCCCCAGCGAAAACCTAATGGAACTATTATTAATGATTGATGCCGCTAAACGCGCGTCAGCCCATTATATCATAGCGGTAATTCCATATTTTGGTTTGGCAAGGCAAGATAGAAAAGACAAACCCCGTGTTGCCATAGGTTCTAAAATGGTAGCTGATATTTTAGAAGCAGTAGGCGTTAGCCGTGTAATGACTATGGATTTACACGCACCGCAAATTCAAGGTTTTTTTAATATACCTGTTGATCATTTAGATGCCTCGGTAATATTTATACCTTTTATACATAGCCTTAAATTACCTAAACTAACCATTGCCGCACCAGATATGGGCGGTACAGCAAGAGCCAGATATTTTGCCAAAATTTTAAGTTGCGATATTGTAGTGTGTGATAAAGAACGTAAACGTGCCAATGAAGTAGCAGGCATGACGGTAATTGGCGATGTAGAAGGTGCTGACGTTGTAATAGTGGATGATTTAGTAGATACAGGAAATACCCTTTGCAAAGCTGCCAAAATGATGAAAGAGAAGGGCGCAAACAGTGTACGTGCATTTTGTACTCACCCCGTGCTTTCGGGTAATGCGTACGATAATATTAATAACTCAGTATTGGATGAGCTAGTAGTTTGCGACACTATTCCGTTAAGATACGACAGCCCTAAAATAAAAGTACTTTCGGCAGCACCATTGTTTGCAGAGGCAATTCGTAATATTAATGAACACGGTTCAATAAGCTCATTATTTAAATTTAGTAATTCTATTCAGCCTTCACTACATTTGTAGCCTCAAAAAAAAATTAACGCCTAGTTGATTAATATGATAGAGAGAGCTTGCGCTTAAGGCGTTGTGCAGCTTTTTCGACAGTAATTAATTACATTTAAAATGAAAACCATTAGACTAATTGGTGAACCTAGAACAGATTTAGGAACATCGGCAAGCCGTCAGCTAAGAAAAGACGGTAAAGTACCCTGCGTAATATACGGAGGCGAAGACCACGTGAGCTTTTCTGTTTACCGTGATGATTTTAAAAACTTAGTGTACACTCCCAACACCTATTTGGTACAAGTTGAAATTGGAGACAAAAAATACAAATCTGTATTAAAAGAAATTCAATTTCACCCAGTGAACGACTTAATTAACCATGTTGATTTTTTAGAAATTGCCGACGATAAACCCGTATCAATTGGGATACCTGTGAGAATTACAGGAAACTCACCAGGGGTGCGTGAAGGGGGTAAACTAATGGTAAAAATTAAGAAACTTAAAGTAAAAGGGCTTATAGCTAATATGCCCGATGATATTGAAGTGAATATTGATGCCGTTGATATGGGAAAATCAATAAAAGTGGGAGACATAACAGTTGCTAATTTAGAATTATTAGATGCGCCTGCTAATGCAGTACTAAGTGTTGTAGTTACAAGAGCAAGTAAATCTGCCGATGATGAGACCGCTAAGGAAAGTGGTAGTGCTGAAGCAGAAGAAACAGCCGAAGCAGCAGCGGCTGAATAAGGCTATATTAGCTTTTTAGCAACTGAACCATTATAGAAAACTTATCAGAAAGCTCCTTGAATATTTCGGGGAGCTTTTCTTTTCCCTTGCCAGTCCTCGCTACTGTTTCAACACTAAGGCATAACTCTTTTGCCCACTCTGCCCCCATCAGCATATATGATGATTTCATTTTATGAGACCAAGAGCGTGCCTTTTCAATATCATTAGCAGCAATAGCAATGCCTAATTCTTCCATATCAGCAGGAACTGCACTCAAAAATATCTCTATAAATCGTTGTAAAGAGGTATCGTCCTTCCCTACTTGCTCATAAAGCATATTCAAATCGTAATACTCTGTAATGAATTGTGGCATTAATGCAATGTTAAAAAAATCGCTTCACAAACTTATATAAAATATTCATATAATTACTTACCTGCCAAACGGTAAAAACATTGAAATAGTATCACTTTCAATAATTTCAGTATCCACACAATCACCATTAAGGGCGGGTGCTTTAATCCCCCTCCCCCACTGTTTCATACACTGTATCATCCTTGCCTCATCCCACAAATTCTCATCAATAAAACTTTGTAACAGTTTAGCCCCTCCTTCAATTATCACCGATTGTATTTTGTGTTGAAACAGTACATTTACCACTATTTTCAAATCTTTATTATTTACTTTTTCAAAAAAAACAGTCCCCTCCTGCCCTGCCTTTTTAGTATTTATTACAATAGTTTTGGCTTGGCTATTATATATATTGTGTAGTGCGGGTACTTTCAAATCAAAATCAATTAAAACCCGCACGGGGTTTTGCCCTTTCCAGTAGCGGGCAGTAAGTGTAGGGTTATCTACCAAAGCAGTGTTTGTTCCTACTAAAATTGCATCTTCCTCTGTTCGCCATTTATGTACTTTTATATCTGTATAAGTATTGCTAATTCGCTTACTGTTCTCTAAGTCCCCATGCTCTCTCCCCATAAATCCATCAGCCGTTTGCACCCATTTTAAAATTATAAAAGGGCGTTTTTTCTCAGTAAAGCAAAAAAATCTTCTGTTCTGGTTTCTACATTCATTTTCAAGCACGCCTACACAAACATTAATACCGCAGCTTTTTAGCTTCTCTATTCCCCTACCCGCTACTTTACCATATGTATCCACAGTGCCAATAACCACTCTTTGTATTTTGTACTTAGCAATTAAATCTGCACAGGGCGGTGTATTGCCATAGTGCGCACAAGGTTCAAGGTTAACATACAGGGTACTTTTTGGCAATACATTTTTATTGCTTACACTATTTATAGCATTTACTTCTGCATGGTTTTTGCCAAACTGCTGGTGGTATCCTGCGCCAACAATTGTATTATTATGCACTATTACACAGCCCACCAGTGGGTTGGTACTCACATTTCCCAAGCCATTGCTTGCCAGTTGCAAACAGCGTTGCATATACCACTCATCACTATTTTTTGTTAACTCACTCACCTTTGCCGTATTTAAACATCACACAAAAAGTATAAATTTATTATTTCCAGCTCAATTACTTCGCAAAATATATATATTTAACGCTGTAATCACTAAATATTAAACACAGTTTTCAGTTTATTCCCAAAAAATGACGTTGTACCAAAAACAAGAACAGTTTGCGCTGTTAGTGCAAAAAATATATCCCAAAAACGAAGCTGAAAGCATTACAAAAATTGTGTTTGAAGAACTTTTAGACTACACTAACATAGAGCTTAAAGCAAAAAAAGATGAACTTTTAAATGATGATTTATTAAAAAAAATCGACGGGGTTTTAAAAAGACTTTACAATAAAGAACCTCTCCAATATGTTTTAGGAATGGCGCATTTTTATGGTTTAAAGTTTAGTGTCAATCAAGCGGTACTTATTCCACGCCGCGAAACCGAAGAGTTAGTTCACCTTATTATTAAAGAAAATAAAATTGATGCACCAAAAATTTTAGACGTTGGTACGGGTAGCGGCTGTATTGCTATATCATTACAAAAAAATATACCAAAGGCAGAAGTGTATGCCATTGATAAATGGGAAAATGCTGTACAAATGGCACAGCTAAATGCCAAAAACAACTTAACTATTGATAAAGAAAATACGTTCTTTGTAAGAGACATTTTTGATACCAGCTGGTGGTCAAACTTTGGTAAATTTGATATTATAGTATCAAACCCGCCTTATGTTACCGAAAACGAAAAAAGCAAAATGCACACTAATGTATTAGCACACGAGCCAAAAGAAGCATTGTTTGTGAGTAATGAAAAACCGCTAATTTACTATAATACAATAGCTGATTTTGCTAAGAAAAGCCTTACCCCTAACGGTATTTTATATTTTGAAATAAACGAAGCCTTTGCCGAAGAAACAAAAAACCTGCTTGCAAGTAAAAATTTTAATACTATCGAAATTTATAAAGATATGCAGGGGAAATATCGTATGGTTAGTGCTACAATAGCTTAATTTCATTTCTACAACATTTCACTGTAATATTGCAAATAATGAACTTGCAAAATAAAACAGCAATAGTTACAGGGGTAAGCAAAGGCATAGGCAAAGCTACGGTACTTCAGCTTTTAGATAAAGGTTGCCGTGTAGCAGGTTTAGGACAAACCCAGCCCGATTATACCCACGCTAATTTTGTTTTTATAAAAACGGATGTGCGTAATTTTCAAAATTTTGAAGCATCGGTAAAGCAAGTGCAACAACACTTTGGTACAGAGATACATATACTGATAAATAATGCAGGCTTAGGCTATTTTGCCTACCTTGAAGACACTACCTTGGAGCAGTGGCAACAAATGTACGATACTAATGTAAGCGGTACTTTTTATGGTTGTAAACTTGTATTGCCCCAAATGAAAAAGCAAGAATACGGACATATTATAAATATAGCTTCGGTGGCTGGGCTTGAGGGCTACCCACAAGTGAGTGCATATTGCAGTACCAAGTTTGCCGTACGAGGTTTAACAGAAAGTTTATACAAAGAAGTGCGTGATTTTAGAATAAAAGCAACCTGTGTGTACCCTGGCTCTGTAAAAACAGATTTCTTTAGAAATAGTGAGGGCATACAACCGCACGATTATATGCTAATGCCACAAGATGTAGCAACAGCAATACTGCAAATATTAGAAACACCCGATAATTACCACACCGTAAATTACGAAATACGCCCACTGCAACCCAAAGGACCAAAAAAATAATTTAGAAAATACTAAATTCCAAATTTGAAAATATAAAAAATGTCTATACTAATATTTGTTACAGGCGGCACTTTTGATAAAGAATATAACGAGCTAACGGGGCAACTCCATTTTAAAGATAGTAAAATGCCCGACCTATTAAAAATGGGTCGCAACAAAGTAGATGTGAGCATCCGTACCCTAATGATGGTAGATAGCTTGGAGATGACAGACACAGAGAGAAATATAATTTTAGAAAGCTGCGAAAGCTGCCCCGAAACACAAATTGTAATTAACCATGGTACGGATACAATGGTTAAAACTGCTAAACTACTGGCAAGTAAAATAAAAGATAAAACCATAGTGCTAACGGGTGCTATGATACCCATTGTGTTTGGCAGTAGTGATGGCTTGTTTAATATTGGCAGTGCATTAGCCTACGCCCAATCGCTACCGCACGGTATTTATGTGGCTATGAATGGACGGCATTTTAATTGGGATAACGTACGCAAAAACAGAGAATCAGGGTATTTTGAAGAAATAAAATAACAAAACTTTGAGAAAAATTTTACTTCGTTCGCTATTAGCAGTATTTATTCTTATTAATACTGTTGCTGCTTTCCACGCTTGGAAATTAACGCACTTTTATGGCGAAGCGGAAAGAACAAAAGCACCTGAAAATCTATCTACCACTGAAAAAATAACGGCAATAGCCTTTGGTGTGAAAGTACCCAAGTCTAAAACCGTTGACAGCCTCTCTATAAAACACGAAACAATATTTCTTTATACAAAAAAAGGGGCTATTTCTATTGAGGGTTGGTATGCAAAACATTGGCGTGAGAAAGGAAGTATTGCGCTATTTCACGGTCATGTAACATCAAAATCAGCTATTATATCAGAGGCAGAAGAGTTTTATAAAATGGGCTACTCGGTGTTGTTGATAGATTTTAGGGGGCATGGCAATAGCGGTGGCAACTATACCACCATAGGGTATAAAGAAAGTGAAGAAGTGCAATTAGCCTATGAGTTTTTAAAAACAAAAACAAACAAAAAAGTAATACTTTGGGGTATATCAATGGGGGCGGCAGCCATTACCAGTGCTTTTAGTAATGGCTATATTAAACCTGATGGTGTAATTTTAGAATTGCCTTATGGTAGCCTTTTAGAAGCCGTTGAAAGACGTGTGGAAATGATGCAATTACCTGCCGAGCCACTCGGTGTTATGCTTACTTTTTGGGGTGGCATTGAAAATGGTTTTTATGCTTTTGACTTGAAACCAAAAATATACGCAAAAAAAATAAACTGCCCTGTTTTGCTACAAGCAGGTAAATTAGACAATAGAGTATCGCTAAAAGAAATTGATGCTATTTTTGAAAATATACCTACTGAAAAACTAAAGGTAGTATATGAAACAGCACACCACGAGTCTTTATTAAAAAAAGAACCTAAAAAGTGGGTAGAAAATTTCAAGGCTTTTGAAAAATTGCTAAAAAACTAATACAAAGGCACAACCTTATCTACCCGCTTAATATCAAAGCCTAAGTTTCCAAGTTCAAAACCCTTGCCAGTAGGTTCTGCACTAATATATTTATCGCCTTTATAAGTAAAAGTGAAATTAGCCACATTATTGGGCAATCTTAAAGCAATAGCTACGTGTTCATCCTTTTCATATACCAGTGCAATACTTTCTATATTCAGTAATTCTTTTGCAAGGGTGGCATACAAAATCACCTTGTCTTCACAATCAGCATAGTCATTAAACAAGGTTTCCTCACCAAAAGAATACCGTTCAAAACCCCACTGCTCATCATCAGTTTTGTAAGGAATGCTTTGTACAAATTTCAGCAAAAAACTCATTGCTTCACGCTTTTCCATACCGCTTATAGTAGTTTTTAAGCCTTTAATAAGAGTTTGGTGCAAGGCTTGCGAAAAGCCATAATTCACATACATATTACCCAATTCTACTACGGGTAAATCTCTTAAATACAGTATTAGCGATTGGTTTATGGTAGCATTATAGTGGTATTGCTTCTCTTTATAGATAAAAGAAAATGCCTTGCTTTTTTTAAGCGCATTTATTTTTGGGTATGCCCTTTTGTTTAGCTTTATTAAGCGTTTGGGGTGGCTATTGTAGTTTTTAGGGGTGTACTCAGCTACTTTAGCTTTTGTTGCTTGTGCTAAAGTAAAACTAAGATCGGTATATATTTTCCCACCTTTGGTTATATAGCCCACGCCATAAGGGGTAATATTAAGCCTTCCGTATAAAAAAAATTTCCGTTTGGTATAACACAGCATTACATCCATGCTGTCTCGGTACAGAATGTACCATGTAATAAGAGTTTTGAAATTTTGGGGGCGGTGGGCAAATACCTTTTTGGTAAAGGCATTAACAAGTAAAACCTTGCCCACATCATCCAAGCCAAAATTTTGAGCCGCTTGACGAAATTGGTTAACTAAAGATACATAGTCCGAGCTAACGCTCTTTTCATCAAAGCTCTTAATAAATTGTTCAACATCACTTTCATATCGTATATTATTTAATTTGTTATCGTAATCTATCTTAACTGTGTGTCCGTAAAAATTTACCTTTACGGCTTTGGTATTGCTACCTTTAACACTTGTTTGGTAAAGTAAAACCAAAAGCAGTGCCAAACTTCCCTTCTTCATATATATAAACGCCATAAGTTGTTAAAAAGTTGCTTGTAGAGTTTATTTTTTCATATCGTTTTCTTTAATAGTATAACGTGTAAATCCTACCTAAAATTGCGCTACACTGCCAAAAAAGGGGAAAGGTTGTGCACACTTACGGGTATTAATGGAGTGTACTTTTTTTTATAAAAAATAAAAAATAGCGTTTTCTACTGACATAGGGTTGACACTTAAACATCAGACATTTGTAAAAAAAGTAAACGTATGAAAACTAAATATAAAAATTGCCAAAGTTGCAGTATGCCTATGATACAAAGCCCTAATGGCGGTGGAACTGAAACCGATGGAAGCATAAGCACAATGTACTGCGCCTACTGCTATGAAGCGGGAGCGTTTACCCAACCTGATTGGGAGGTAAACCAAATGCGGAGTTTTGTGAAAAACTACCTCAAAACAGAAAAGAAACTGCCCAGTTTTTTGGCATCCTTATTTACTATGGGAATTCCTAAATTAGAACGCTGGAAGCAAACCGCTAAATAACAGGGATTTATACGCTATTTCTGTTCCCCATTTTTTATCCCTATAAAAGTGAGTGATTTATTTTATTTTTGTACTTTCTGATAAAGAATTTAATAATGAGAGAAATTCAATTTCGTGAGGCACTACGTGAGGCAATGAATGAAGAAATGCGCCGTGATAAGGATGTATTTTTAATGGGTGAAGAGGTTGCCGAGTATAATGGGGCTTACAAAGTAAGCCAAGGTATGTTGGACGAGTTTGGCAGTAAACGAGTAATTGATACGCCTATTTCTGAACTTGGATTTTCGGGTATTGGTGTGGGTGCTGCTATGAATGGTTTACGCCCTATAATTGAGTTTATGACGTTTAACTTCTCATTAGTTGCTATTGACCAAGTAATAAATAGTGCTGCAAAAATGCTAAATATGAGCGGTGGGCAATTCGGAATACCTATGGTTTTTAGAGGGCCTACGGGGAATGCGGGTCAGTTAGCATCACAACATTCACAAAATTTTGAAAACTGGTATGCCAACTGCCCAGGTTTAAAGGTGGTTGTACCCAGTAATCCATACGAAGCAAAAGGCTTACTAAAAACTTCGATACGTGATAATAATCCCGTAATTTTTATGGAAAGCGAGTTGATGTATGGAGATAAAGGCGAAGTACCCGAAGAGGAATATTTATTACCACTTGGCAAAGCCCATATAGCCAAAGAAGGGAATGATGTTACCATAGTATCGTTTGGTAAAATGATGAAGGTAGCACATGAAACAGCTACTGAACTAACAAAAGACGGTATTAGTGCCGAAGTGATTGACCTCCGTTCAGTGCGCCCCATTGACTATGATACACTAATAGAATCTGTGAAGAAAACCAACCGCATGGTGGTTATTGAAGAGGCATGGCCATTAGCTTCTATCTCATCAGAATTAGCATATACTGTACAACGTAGAGCTTTTGACTATTTAGACGCTCCCGTAATTAGAATAACCAACCGTGATGTACCTGTAAGCTATGCAGGCACATTGGTAAATGCTACTATGCCCAATGTACAGCGTAGTTTAGAAGCGGTTAAATCTGTACTTTACGTTTAATAAAACATCTTATTCTTATAGGAAACACAGCACCTATACGTAGGCACTGGCAAGGAAAGCTAAGGTTCTCATCTTGCTACGGTCTTAAATGCTTAAAAATAAGTGCTAAAACCAAACAACCATGAAGCAGTGAGTGAAGCAGGATTGTTTACTACGTCTTTTTGCCATTGATAACGATAGTTTAACCGAAACACTGTTTGCGCTGATGGTCTGAAACTAATGGCAGGTGTAATTGCCCATAACTCATCGCCAATATTGGTACTGGTTTCATTAAATGTGCCTACATTCCAATCCACATAATCCAATCTGGCAGCGAAATTTAAACTTGCTTTCTCCCAATCAAATATTTTACGTTTGATAATGGGTTGCACAACATCAACAAAAAAACCTTGCTGTTGGTTGCCATATTGTTGCGTATATGTTTCAGGAACATTAACTGAAATAAAAGCATACTCCCCTACAATGTACATTCCTATTTTTTTAATTGTAGTATTAAAATCTATTGCAAAAACATCTACTCGCCTTCGCTGGTCAAGTGTTACGCCCCCATCTTCAAACTTGTTGTAAACACCCCCCATATACGATACACCTACTTCACCTATTTTTCTGTTTTTAATAGCAATTTTCCCTGAAATAAGTGGACTTCCACTATTATTGGCAACAAACCTATCTGGATTATTTTTTGTGGCAGGTAAAAAAGTTCTGCCGCCTTCATTATCAATAATGCTATTATCAAACCCATTGGTTACGTACGCCTCATATCCTAAAATCCAGTTTCTTTTATATGTTTTCCCGTACACTCCAAAACCCGCATTAGACCACGTGGCAGGCAATAATTGATTTGCCATATTAGGACGCTCTACAAATTCCCATTTCGGGCCATCGTGGTTTTGATTAAATCCCCCGATAGGGTTCATTATTATTCCCCCTCTAAAATTTAATACAGGATGAAAAGCAACATCTATTGCTGCAAATTCTATCGCTATATCTTTTGTACCATCTTCAAACTCAAGTTCCGCTAAAAATTTAATCCGTTTTGTAATAGATGCCGACATGAAAATAGTGAGCAATCTTGCTTGAAACGACAGCCCCTCAGAAACTCCATCTGTTGAAGTATATAATGAATTGGCTTCTAAATAACCTCCCAGCGCAACGGGCATTTTGCCTACTGTTAAAAAAGGACGATTATAAACGGCATCCATATTCATTTGCATCTTGCTTGTATCCACAGGAACACGTGTAACAAGCGAGTCTAAACTTTGGGCACTCAAGCTAAATGTGGCTAATAATAGTGTGCTAATTAATAGTATTTTATGCTTGTAATATGTAAATATTCTCATTGTCTGTTTCAGTTTTAAATGTTTTTAAATCCCTATCGGCTGGGCCTTCCAATACTTTCCCTGTTACTGAAAATTCGCTTCCATGGCAGGGGCAGCTATATATTCCACCGCCTACATTAAGCTCGCAACTTCTGTGTGTGCAGCGCAATAGTGATGCACTATATACGTCGTCGTTTTTTTTATACAAGCAAATAGGAAACTCCATATTTTCTGTTTTTACCAAAACAAAATCACGGTTAATTTTTTTATCTTTTTTGATATACCAAAACTCTGTTTTTTTAACTAATAGCCTATTTGTATCCTTTGTTACTGTGGCATAGTAGATAGCCCCACACGATTGTAGCGTTGTAACCAAAGGAATGCCAACAACGGTAAAACAGCACGTTTTTATAAATTTTCTACGCTCCATTTTTAAAGTGATTCTAAAAATTTAACTAATTGTTGCTTTTCAGTTTCAGAAAGCTGTGTATAGTCTGTTTTAGATTGTTGGGCTTCACCTCCGTGTAATACAATAGCTTCATCAATACTTTTGGCACGCCCATCGTGCAGTAAAAAATAACTTCCCCCTTGTGAGTTTTTTGATAAGCCAAGCCCCCAAAGTGCTGGCGTTTTCCACTCGCTGGTAAGTGCATAGCCTTCTGTATAGCCATCGTTTAACGCTGCTCCCATATCGTGTAATAGTAAATCGGTATAGGGGTAAAATTCTTTATTTGATAAGGCACTAATTGGAGAAAAACCAGTTTTTAAAGTAGGCGTATGGCAGCCTACACAGTTAATTTGGGTAAATAGTTGTTCGCCTGCAAAAACATCGGGGTTGTTCTCATCCCTACGCAAGGGTGCTTTTAGCGTTTTTAGGTAAAATACCACATCGTGAATGGTTTGTGCGGTAACTTCAGGGTCAAATTCCAGCCCGCTATACGGGTCAATAGGCTCAAAAAGAGAGGTAATTCCCATATCTTGGTTGTATGCTCCAGAGGTTTGGTGTAATAAATCATAAGCCCCTCCTTTTTTTCCAAATCGAGTAATATACCGGCTATTTTGCGAAATGGTATTAGGTCTTAATTGAACATAATCGGGTATTTTGTTCCAATGTGGTCTGCCACTTATTCCGTCTCCGTTAGCATCATTAGGGTCGGACAGGGCAATAATATCGGCATCGCTTATGGCATCTAAAAAGCCAAGCCCAGTTATAGCGGGGGCAAGTAACTTTGTAAATGGAGCACCCAGCGGTAGTTGCTCGGGTTGATACCCTGGTATTGCTTTGTGCTGTAATTGAGGGCCGCCTTGACCTAAAAATTTATTTCCTGAAGTATCAGATTGACCAAATCGGGTAAATGCGATAAATGGATGCCCCTTTCCATCGCCTGCGTGGCAGCTTCCACAGCTATTGGCTACAAAAATAGGACCCAATCCCTTTGCCACAGTAAAAACCTCATCATTAAAAAATTTATCGCCTTTAAGAAACTGAATTTGCTGCTCAGTAGTAAGTCCACTAATTGGCCCATCTAAAAGCTCATTTTCTTCAGGGGCGATAAGCATTGTTCTCCCGCATGAAACTATAAAGAATACAGAAATTGTAATAAGGAAAAGAATAATAAAATTAGATTTCATATTGCCTTAATTTATTTTTAGGCAAATCTAAATATTTTATTTGACTTGTGAAAACAAACTCCCCCCATTAAACGATATATGTCAAATTTTACCCAAAAAAATAGGCGGCTTGCCCGAACGGAATGGCGGGATTATGCGGTAAGGAAATGAGCAAAACCAAAAAAAATACCCAACTCACCTTAAACTAACTATACCGCTTACAGCAAATGTTTAAGTATATCTAATGCTGCTTTTGCCATTTTATTTTCACTATCAAGCAAGGGGTTTATTTCGGTAATTTCTAACACTGTGGTTTTAGGCTCATCCATTAAATAGCTTAATAATGTTTTTGCCTCATTAAGGCTTAATCCATCGCTAACTGATGTACCCGTGCCTACTGAAACACTGGGATCCATACTATCCACATCAAACGATATATATATAATATCGCAGCTACTAAGGTGCTGCAAGGTTTGTTTTGCTATATTTTCTATTCCTAATTCTTTCCTATTGATAGGCTCAAAATATTTAATGCCTAATTCTTTCACTATTTCCCACTCTTGGCTTTCCAAATCACGTACATCAATATATACTAAGTCTTCAGGGTTTATTTTTGGGGTAATTTTTTTACTTCCTGCTTGTTTAATGGCTTCCCAGTGGTTTTTTGCATTTTCATTAACCGTATTTATGGTTCTACTCTTATTATCAATACCCAGCGATGCTGCCACTGGCATACCATGCACATTGCCCGATGGTGTAGTATAGGGCGTATGAATATCTGCATGGGCATCAATCCATACAACGCCAAGCCGCTTATCCGAATAATAATTTTTTATCCCTGCAATAGTTCCAGCAGCATTACTATGGTCTCCCGAAATAACAACGGGAAAATCTCCCTCACTTAAAGTGGTTGCTACCTCATTAGCAATGGCATTGGTTACTTGTGCAATGGAGTCAATATTTTTTGCGTATGCAAATGTATCGCCCGTTCTAAGTACGGCATTCATGGTACTTACTTTTGAAGATTTAAAAGCACTTAGCCAATTATTTCCGCTATTCAACTCGGCATAATATACCGCATCAACCCCCAAGCTGGCACCACGAGTACCCGCCCCCAACTCTGATGGAACTTCAATCACTTTTACTTTTCTATCACCCATACAAAAAAAATATTTTCAAAAATATGCTTGTTTACATTTTACTTTGCCTAAGCATAATAGTTATTTTATTAGCTACCCTAAGAATACACAACAATAATAAGCAAAAGCCTTTTTAGATGATTAAGAACAAGTATGTAGATTTAATAACATTATTCTGAATGATAAATTCAGAAGGATCAGTAAGAATGGAATTACGCACAGTTTAAACTTGCCCGACACCGTAAAAGTGTTTCTTACCCCACAAGAAAGCGATGGTAAACGAGCCGACAAGGTGCCCTCTTCTTTAGCAAAACGCAGATACCTCGATGGTGTAATTCAAGAACAGGAAAACGGAAAATTAAATCCTGTTTGGGTATAATGGTTGATGGGGTATCCGATTAATTGGACTTACCCTGAATAAAGCCCTATTTTTTTGCTTTCAATTCTTTGTTCAGTTTTAGTTTTATTCCGATATAAAAGTTTACCCCTTGATTGGGAATATCTATTGTTTTAAATCGAGAAAGGTGGTCAATGTATTTTGTGTTTAGAAGGTTTTTAATTCCAGTAGTAATTTCTATTGAGTTGCTTTTAGTAGGGATTTCAAGGTTTAGCCCAATATTTATAAGACTATAATCATGTGTTGCCGTCTCAAAAAGTCCCGTTCGGTTCTGTTTAAACTTGTAAATATGTTGCACAAACACATTCTTTAACTGCACCTTTCCTTTCTGAGTAAATTCTGCTTTTATTGTAGAATTAAGTTTTGTTTGAGGAATCAAAGGAAGAGAGCTTCTGTTTCTATCTTCAGCAAATACAGTTGAAAGATTACTTTCTAAATGCAACCAATGAATTTTATGAGGATGATAATGAAAGCCTAATTCACCACCATATAAAAAAGCACTCGTTTGTACATATTCAAATACAGGGCTATTATCAATTACCGTGTCCGTTGGTGATAGAAAAATATAATTTTGAATGGCATTGTAAAAAGGATTTATAGAAAAACTAAAATGCTCATATTGATAGTCGTAAGTGAAATCAATTTGAGTAGCGTTTTCATTTTTAAGATTAACATCTCCTTTTATGTAGCGATTAGTTCCGTGATGCACGCCATCAGAGAGTAATTCTGTTGTGTTTGGTGCTCTAAAACCACTTGAAATATTCGCTCTAAGTTTTGATTTTTTCATTTTATACACTGCTCCACCTGAAAACGTAAGTCCGTTATAAGAGTTTTTAAGTGCAGGGAAATTACCTTCATCCGTTAGCATCTGTTTTGTATCAATGCCTCGATAGTCTGCCCTTATTCCTCCTTGCAATTGAAGTTTCTCAAACTTCAAATTTCCTAAAACAAAAGCACCTATGTCAGTTGTTGTTGCATTTGGAATTAAAATTTCCTCACCATTATTCTTATTTTCTTGAGCCATTCCTTGCGAACCTATGATAAAATCAAATCGGTTTTTGTAAATAGGAGAATACCATTTTATATTGTAAGTATACGTGCCCAATTTTAATCCTAATGCTTGATTATTAGCATCATCTTCAAATTCTTTTCGGTAGTTATTGGTATATCCTAAAGTCAAGTATAATTTTGAATTACCCATAAATATTTTATTTTCAAAACTTAAATTATGATTGTCAATTGTTTGGAATGGCAGTATAAATTCCCTTTGCGCTGCACGAGTGTAAATAGCATCTTCCACTATTCCATAATTATTTTGAAGGAAACTATACCTAACATCTGAAATCCAATTTTTTATACTAAAACCAAAAGAACTCTTTATGTTTTTTTCGTTAAAACGAGTGTTAAATACTCGGTCAAAACTTGGTGTTTGATAATCTGCATGTGAAGAATACGTGCCAAAAAGGTTAAACTTTAATTTCCCTTTATGAATTTTAAAACCCATATTATTTATTGTGCCTAAAGTATTTGATAAAAATTTTGTCTGTGCAAATCCTTCAATCGTATTCTGACTAGCGTATCTTTCGTCAATAAAATATAAAACACCTCCCAAAGCATCTGAACCGTAAAGTAATGATGCTGGTCCTTTAATTACTTCAACACCCTCAATTCCCACACTGCCCACTCCCAACCCATGTTCATCGCCCCATTGCTGATTTTCAATTCTAATCCCTTGTGCATAAGTAATAATTCTGTTTCCCGACAAGCCTCTTATCACTGGTTTTCCTATTCCTGCTCCTGTTGTTGCTTGTTCTACTCCTGGAATATTGCTAATAGCTTCTGCTAATGTTAATGGGGAAGTCTGCTGTAATTCGGTGATTTTTTTATGCACTATATTCACAATGTTTTCACCCTGAAGTTTTCCTGCAGGAATAGAAACTATAACTTCATCTAACTTAAAATGCCCTTGTTCAAGGTAAAAAATTTTTTCTTTCGTACTATCAATAATTATGATAGCATCAAGGGTTTTGTAGCCTACATATGATATTTGAATATGAATGCTTTTCTGATTGAAGTGTTCAAATTTAAAAATTCCATTTTCGTCTGTTGTCGTTCCAGTTTTTAAGTCCAAAAAATACACTTGTGCGTAAGCAATTGGCTTTTTTTCTTCTTTGTCTAAAACTTTACCTGTGAAATTTTGCCCCAATACAGTTATCGAAATCAATAAAAATAGGCTGGTACTTATGGTTTTTATCATTTTCAATATTATGTTTGTAACAATGTTGCAAATATAGAAAAGAAATAGATTAATGCAATATTGTTGCAAATATAGTATCGATGGAGAGTTTATTAAAGAATAAAAAATTAAGTCAAACCCCTTTTAGGAAAGGGGTGTTAGCCATATTTGCTAAACACAATAACGCTATCCCTTTATCAAAAATTGAGGAAGAACTAACAGAATACAATCGAATTACGTTATATAGGACAATCAAAATTTTCCTAAAAAAAGGAATTATCCACGAAATCACCATAAACGGAGCTGAATCAAATTTTGCTATTTGCCGAGAAGAATGTGATACAATAGCACATCATCATCAGCACATTCATTTCAAGTGTAAACAATGTGGAATAATCTTTTGTGTTGAAGTGGATAGATTTCCTACAATAAAACTACCTGAATATAAAATTGATCAATTAGAAATTCAGGCTACTGGATGGTGCAAAAAATGTCATAATTGATTCTTTTTTTTACATTTGAAGAAAAAAAATGATATCCTAAGTAAAAGCGCTATTCATACCTCGATGGTGTGATTCAGGAACAGGAGAATGGCAAGTTAAATCCTGTTTGGATAGAATGGTTGATGAGGTATCCGATTAATTGGACTTTTCAATAATTCAGGAAAGACATCATTTTAACAGCAAGAATCACGACAACTCTTATCCTCCTGCACTGGAGGGCAAGAAACAGATACGTGAGAGCAAAAAACACAACAATAATAAGCAAAAGCCTTTTACATGATTAAGAACAAATATGTAGATTTAATTGAGCAAACCTTTTACTTTCCCCGCCATGGTTTTGACTTAACGGATAATGCACTTAATTTTCATGATATACCCTTAGTGGAATTGATAGAGCAATATGGCTCACCCTTAAAGTTTACCTATTTGCCCAAAATTGATATGCAAATACAGCAAGCAAAGCAATTGTTTGCCAAAGCCATAAACAAAAATAACTACAAAGGAAATTATACCTATTGCTATTGTACAAAAAGTTCGCACTTTAGTTTTGTTATAGAGCGAGCTTTGAAAAACGATATTGGTTTAGAAACCTCATCCACCTACGATTTAGATATTATTAATCGCTTAAATGAAAAAGGCTTATTTCCTAAAACTAAAGCTATTGTGTGCAACGGATATAAAACAGACGAATATGCTGAAAAAATCATAAAACTGGTAGAGAATGGCTTTGAAAACCTTACCACCATTATTGATAATGTGAACGAAATTGACAAATACGACCAGTACAACACCCCACTAAACTTAGGGATAAGAATTGCTACCGAAGAAGAGCCTAATACGTTTTTTTATACCTCGCGATTGGGCATGAGTTCAAAAAAAATAAAAAATCTTTATCACTCTAAAATAAAGGATAACCCAAAATACAAACTAAAAATGCTTCACTTTTTTGTGAATACAGGCATTAATGATACTACCTATTTTTGGAGTGAACTGGCACGGCTGGTAAATGTGTATTGTGATGTAAAACAATATGTTACCGAGCTTGAAAGTTTAGATATTGGCGGCGGAATGCCCATATACAACTCTTTGGGTATTGAACATGACTATGAGTATATGATAGACCAAATTGTAATGTATATAAAAACAATTTGCATAGATAGAGGTGTGAACGAGCCTAATATTTTTAGTGAGTTTGGGCAATACACTGTGGGCGAAAGTGGCGGAGTATTATACTCTATTATTGAACAAAAAGAGCAAAACGATAAAGAACTATGGTATATGATAGATAGTTCTTTTATCACCACCCTGCCCGATACTTGGGGCATAGGGCAAAAGTTTATTTTATTAGCACTAAACCATTGGGATAAACCTTTCAAACGCATTAATCTTGGTGGTGTTACCTGCGATAGTCAAGACTATTACACTACTGATAGCCAAACCAACCAAGTGTTTATGCCCGCAATACAAAAGGGAGAAAAACTATATATGGGCTTTTTTCATACGGGTGCATACCAAGAAAGCATTGGCGGCTACGGTGGCATACAGCATTGCCTTATTCCTGCGCCTAAGCATATATTAATTGACAAGGTAAACGGCAAACTAACCTATACCCTATTTGCCCCACAACAAAGTGCTGAAAGTATGCTGAATATATTAGGATATTAAATTGTTATGCTTTTTTTGGTAGTGTTTCAGTTTTAAAAAAGTCTGTATATTATCAATAGTTATGTTCTTATTTTATATAGTAGTAAGTATTTCAATTTATATAGCTATTGCAACGCTTTTACAATAGTATTACTTTTTAAGTTTTTCATACTCTGCCCAAACAAAATCGAAAAGTTGTTTTATGTATTGCGGGCTAAAATCAAATTTCACACCTGCGGCGGCATAAATTTCAGGTATGGTAGCAGTATTGCCTAAGCTAAGGGCGGTTTTATAAAGTTTCAACCCTCGCTCGTTGTTTTCTACATAGTTTTTCCAAACGCCTATTGCGCCTAATTGTGCAAAGCCATATTCTATATAGTAAAAAGGCACTTCGTATATATGTAGTTGGCGTTGCCAAGTATATTTATGAGCCTCTTCATAGCCCTCCCAATTGGTTATTCCAGTTCCAAATTCATTAGAAATTTTTTCCCACGCAGTGGTACGTTCTTGGTTGGTATGGTTTGGGTGGATATATAACCAATGTTGAAATTTATCTACCGTGGCTATCCAAGGCAAGGTTTTTATTACACCTTCCAATTGCCCCATTTTTGCGCGGCGTAGTTCTTCGGGGTCAGTCATAAACTCGTCCCACACATCCATGCTTATAAGTTCCATGCTCATGCTGGCTAATTCAGCAACCTCGCTGGGGCAGTCTTTAAAAGAATTCAGCTCTAAATCTTTGGTTAATACACTGTGTATGGCGTGTCCACCTTCGTGTACCATGGTTTCTAAATCACGCAAAGTACCCGCCGAGTTCATAAATATAAAAGGGTAGTTGCTTACCGCCAATGGGTAGTTGTATCCCCCTGGCGCTTTCCCTTTACGGCTATCCAAGTCCAAATGCCCTTTAGCACGCATGGTGCTAATTACCTCACCAAAAAATGGGTCGAGGCGATTAAAAGCAGCGATGGTTTTCTCTGCCAATTCCTCGCCGTTATTAAAGGGGTGAAGGGGCGGCAAACCATCAGGGTCAACATCACCATCCCAAGGGCGAAGGGTATCATAGCCTAATTTTTCTTTTCGGTTTTCTGCTAATTTTTTAGCTAAGGGTACTACCTCGATAGCCACCGCATTATGAAATTTGGTGCAATCTTCTACCGTATAGTCAAAACGACACAATGCTTTGTGCTTATAATCTCTGTAATTATCAAAACCTGCATTTTGGGCTACTGTGTGGCGTAATTTAACCAGCTTGTTTAAAAGAGTATCTAAGGTATCCTTATCTTGTAACCTACGGTTGGTAATCTTATCAAATGCTTCTTTACGCACAGCCCTATCTTGCTTTTTAAGGTAAACCGCCCCTTGTTGCAGTGTAAGTTCTTTACCTTCCATCTCAATAGTCATAGCACCGCTAATGCTACCGTATTTTTGGCTTTCGGTTTGTAGCTCTACTTCAAGCGAAATATTTTCTTCTCTAAACAACTCTAAAGCGGTGAGCGTATTGCGCAAGTGTATTGTATAGCCCCCATCAGTAAGTTTTTGGATATAAGGAGATGCTGCCAGTTTTTTGTTTAAATCATTCTCGATAGGAGATATTTTAGGCTGTATTTCACTTACAAAGTGTAAATAGGTTTTTTCTTTTTCCTTATCGGTAGTATCACAAGTCATTTTAATATACCGCCAAGCTAAATCTTCACTTACTACACTTTCAACATCGCTAAGGTCTTTTAGCCATTGGGTTAAATCGGCGGTGTTGTTTATCTCTCGCTCTAAAAGTTGAGTAAAATAGGGCGCAAGGTTTTCCCAAGTGGTGATGGTATAGTTTTTTGATATAAAGTTGCTCATTGTTTCATTTTGAATTAAGCAGCGAATTTGGGGAATTTATTGCAGAATAAACGGTTGTGTTGATTATATCTTCAACCAAAAAAACCGAACAATATATACTGCTCGGTTTTTTTATTATAGTATAGGTATATATTATATCAACCTCCGCCTGTTTTACGTGGCATAGCCGTTTGCTTAGCCCCTGCATTTCTAGTATTTACTTTTGCAATAGGTTTTTTAACTACTTTGTGTTTTGTTTCTTTTTTTATTTTAGTTTCAGCTTTTGGCTTATCGTCGGTTGTTTCTTCGCTTTCACTATCATCACTATTTTTTAGTGCTGCAAAGTCTAAAATATCTTTCAGTATATTATACCAGCCTACCAGTTTTTTTATGTCGCTGGCATACACCCTTTCTTTATCATAGTCGGGCAATACTTCTGTCATAAAACCTCTTAAAGTATTTTCGTCGGCTTTACGTTCAGGTACAGTTAATCCATTTTCTTCTTTTTCTTTTATAAGCAATAAAATTTCACCTAATCGTACCTCATCAGTAACTGTAAATATGGCAATATCTTCTAATATTGATACTTTTTGTGTTAACGAGGTGGGGAACCGTCGTTTTTGGTCGTCAATAGTTTCTAATATCAAGCCTGATGGGCGTTGACCTACAATTTTGTGCAAGCCACCAATGCCTGCTACTGATACTACATCTTTTAATTCCATCAATTCTCTACTTTCTTTAAGTCTGGCAAAAATATAACTTTTTTGTTATGACTATTGCAATATAGTTTTTGTTGGGATAGTATAGCCAATGTGGAAAAGTCTCTTGCAAACGTGCTTACCCACACAGTCGTCTTGTATATGTTATATTTGAAGCCCTTATGTTAATACAAAACACACACAAAACTTGCGCTATTACAAAAGATGGTGGAGAGTTGGCATTTCGCATCTCACAAACGGAGGTTGCTATGGCAAAAGACGCTAAACCTGCCCTTTTTAAGTATTACTCTGTTTTATGGGTGAAAGAAGGCAGTGCCGATGTAAAAATTGATTTTGGCAGATACCATTTAGGTGCGGGTACATTAATGTTCTTGTTACCGTTTCAGCCCTTTGTGATTGAGGAAGGTAAAAAACTAAAATGCACTTTGATTGAATTTTCGTCAGATTTTTTTTGTATTGAAAAACATAAGCATGAAGTATCGTGCAATGGCGTATTATTTAATAGCGTATATGGTCCTCCATTTTTAGAAGCCACCAACAGTTTGGCTACAGAATTAGAAATTGTAGAAGAAAACATATACGATGAGTTTGCCAAAGGAGAAGGCTTGAGCCAAGAAGAAATGTTGTTTTCATACTTAAAAATTTTCTTGATAAAGGCGAGTCGCAAAAAAATTGAAGGCATTGATGATGAGGTGAAAAATGCGGCAAAACACCCAGACAATAGCACATTACTAAGTTTTCAAGAATTAGTAGAAAGCGATTTTCAAAAACAACATGGGGTATCACACTATGCCGAAAAATTATTTATACAGCCCAATACACTATCAAAACTTACTAAGCGATTTTATGGTAAAAGCCCTGGGCAAATAATAAAAGAGCGTGTAATGGTGGAGGCTAAGCGTAGGCTATACCTTACCCAAAATAGCGTGAAAGAGATTGCCTATGGCTTAGGTTTTGATGACCCTGCTTACTTTAATCGTTTTTTTAAGAAGTGGGCACAAATAACCCCCGAAGAATACAGGCAGCATATACGCTAATACAAAAATGTGTGCAAGGGCTATCCAAAAAAGTCCTACATGGCTGCCACCTCTCTAAACTATTTTTGTATCGTTTTTTAGTGAATTTTAAAATTAATACGATATGAAAAAATTTCAATTATTTTTTGTTATGATGCTAATTGGTTTAGCATCATTTGCACAAAACCAACCCAAAGTGTATGCTGTTATAAATACTGCCAGCTGGTGTCCTGCGTGTCAAGCAAATAGCGGACGTGTAGAGAAGGAGATAGTAGCATCATACAAAGGAAATAGCGATGTGGCTTTTTTAGTAAATAACTTAACTGATGATGCCACAAAAGCAACATCAAAAACTGCTTTAGAAAGCAAAGGTGTGTATGCTGCTGTTAGTACTATTAAAGGTACTGGGCAAATAATTTTAGTAGATGCAGCCACAAAGAAAGTGATAGAGAGAGTGTCTGTTAAAAAATCTACTGAGGATATAAAAGCAGCAATAAACGGAGCAAGTGCCAGCAAGGCTACTAAAGTGGTAGCAATAATAAATACTGCCAGCTGGTGTCCTGCGTGCCAAGCAAACGGCAAAAGAGTTGAAACAGATATAGTAGCTTCATACAAAGGCAATGAAAATATTGCTTTTATGGTAAACAACCTCAGTAATAAGGAAACTAAAGAAACAAGCAAAGAAGCTTTAGAGAAAAAAGGAGTTTACAAATCAATGGAAAAAATAAAATCAACAGGTTTAATAATATTGATAAATGCTGAAACCAAAGAAGTGATAAAACAACTTAAAGTTACTGCCACTACTGATGAGTTGAAGAAAGAAATTGATGCTGCTATAAAAGGTTAAGCAAAATACTTTTTCATAGGCTTTCATTGGAAGACCGCGACGGGACTGTCGTGGTCTTTCTTGTTTTAGGGGTTTATTCAGGTATTATGTATATGGCTTTTTTAATAACACAAAACCCGCAACCATCCCAGCGCGGGTTTTTTATGAGAGTTAAAATTTTGCTTAAATTAAAACTCAAAATATTTTATCAATAAAGATAAAATACACACATCACACAAAGGAACTTCTATTAGCTAATAGATACTATGGGGTAAACACCCAAATTTTGGGGGTGAAAACACGGGGATAAAAAACGCTCATTAGGCAGCCTACCTGTTTAGTGTAGTATTTGTAGTTTGGCAAATTTTAGGATGAGCTGTTTTTCGCCTATCTCTTTAAAATTTATAGTCGCTTTCCGGCTATCGCCAGCACCCTCTATCTTTAGTACTTCGCCATGTCCAAAACGTTGGTGTATAATGCTCATACCTTCTACTAAGCCGCTCGTATCTTGTGGGGTAAAGCTGGAGCTGGGTTTAAAGTTTGATACTGTAATCGATTTAGGTTTTATTGATGAGGTAAAACTTTTAGATACAACGGGTTTGCTTCCCGTTTTTTGTGGCGTTTGTCCATACGAATTGCTATAATTAAAACCACCTTGTTTTGATTGCAAAGATGTATTTTGCATCATACGTGGGTCTAAGGTTAAATATTTTGAGTCTATCTCCGTAATAAAACGACTGGGTTCCGAGTATGTAATATTCCCAAAACGGAAACGAGAGGTGGCAAAAGTTAAATGTAGTTTTTGCTCTGCACGGGTAATGGCTACATAAAACAAGCGACGTTCCTCTTCCAATTCAGCACGGCTATTTAATGACAGTTGCGATGGGAAAAGGTTTTCTTCTAAGCCTACTATATACACTATGGGAAACTCTAACCCTTTTGCTGCATGGATAGTCATTAGTTTCACCTTATTATTATCGTCTTTGTTTTCATTATCAGCATCCGTTAGCAAGGCAATATCTTGCATATACACATCAATGGTTTTTTCTACCTCACTGGTATCGTCTTCTGTAAACTCTTTTATACCGTTTAGTAACTCCACCAAATTCTCGTAATGCACTACCCCCTCAACAGATTTATCCTCGTATAGTGTTTTTAGCAGCCCTGTTTGCTTGGCTATATAGGTGGCTACATCATAAGCATTTTGCTTTTTGGCTATTACCGTAAAGCTAAGTATCATGTTTTTAAAGTTGCTAAGGTTGTTTATAGCTCCTTTAAGTTCAGCAAAATTGTGTGCATTTTGTACTATGTCCCACAAACTACATTGGTTTTGGTCTGCCAAAACCACCAATTTATCAATAGTAGTTTTGCCTATACCTCTGGTAGGATAGTTAATAATTCGTTTCAGGGCTTCCTCATCCTGCGGGTTAATAGTCATGCGTAAATAGCCCAAAATATCTTTTATTTCTTTACGCTGATAGAAAGATAAACCGCCATATATTCTATACGGAATATTTAGTTTTCTTAATGCTTCTTCAAGCGAGCGTGATTGTGCATTGGTTCTGTAAAGTATGGCAAACTCATTATTATGGCGGTGGTTACGCATTTTCTCCTCAAAAATGCCTTCCGCTACCATTTTTCCTTCCTCGTTATCAGTACTCGCACGTAGTACTTTTATTTTATCGCCCTCTTGGTTATCTGTCCAAACTTCTTTTTTTAGTTGCTCTTTGTTGTTAGCTATTACAACTCCCGCAGCGTTTACAATGTTTTTCGTGCTGCGATAATTTTGCTCAAGTTTATATACTTTTAAGTCAGGGTAGTCTTTCTCAAAATTTAGAATATTTTTTATAGTAGCCCCCCTAAAAGCGTAAATACTTTGTGCATCATCGCCTACCACACAAATGTTTTCATACATTGCCGATAGTTTTTTAACTATTGCATATTGTACATGGTTAGTATCTTGAAACTCATCCACCATTACATATTTAAACTTATGCTGGTATTTGTTTACCACATCGGGGAATTTGGCTAAAAGTTCGTGCGTTTTTAGTAGTATATCATCAAAATCCATAGCCCCCGACCTAAAACACCGTTGGCTATATTTCATATAAATTTCAGCTATTTTAGGTTTGCCCGTATTGTGGTCGTAATCAACTAAATTGGCTGTATTAAAGTATTGTTGGGCAGTTATTAAATTATTTTTGGCTGATGAAATACGATTAAGCACAGTGTTGGGCTTATATATTTTATCATCCAAGTTCATTTCTTTTAAAATGCTTTTTATAAGGCTTTTGCTATCGGCAGTATCATAAATAGTAAAGTTTGATGGGTAGCCCAATTTCTCGCCCTCAACCCGTAATATTCTAGCAAATATAGAGTGGAAAGTACCCATCCAAAGGTTGCGTGCTTCATTCCCAACAATATTGGCTATCCGTTCTTTCATTTCACGAGCCGCTTTGTTTGTAAACGTGAGAGAAAGAATATTAAAGGGGTCATGCCCTTTGCGCATTAAGTAGGCTATGCGGTAGGTTAATACACGAGTTTTTCCTGAGCCTGCACCTGCTATTATCATCACAGGTCCATTAGTGTTTTCAACGGCTTGCCTTTGCGATGGGTTTAAATCGTTTATAAAATCTATATCTGGTTGCATTATTATAAGGCATCAAAATTACTGTGAAGTAGCACTATACCACTATTTAAATATCAACAGAGAATAAGCAAAAAAAAGCCGCCCTTTTAGGGCGGCTTTGAGTATTAAATATACTAAAAACTATTCCTCAATCACAAAATTATCCATAAAAGCGGTAGTAAAATTGCCTGCCCTAAAATCAGGGTTTCTCATAATTTGTAGTTGCAAGGGTATAGTTGTTTTTATCCCTTCAATGACAAACTCGCTAAGGGCGCGTTCCATTTTCAAAATAGTTTCTTCACGGGTTTGTGCTGAAACTATTAGTTTGGCTATCATGCTATCATAATTTGGGGGGATGGTGTAGCCTGCATAAATATGGCTATCAATACGGATACCATGCCCACCAGGTTTGTGCAATGTTTCTATTTTACCTGGCGATGGGCGAAAGTTGTTGAAAGGGTCTTCTGCATTTATGCGGCACTCCATCGAGTGTTTTTGAGGAAAATAGTTTTTACCACTAATGGGAACACCCGCAGCAATAAGTATTTGCTCTTTTACTAAATCAAAGTTAATTACCTCCTCGGTTACAGGATGTTCCACTTGAATACGTGTATTCATCTCCATAAAGTAGAAGTTGCGGTTTTTATCTACCAAAAACTCTACCGTACCCACTCCTTCATATTTTATTGACTCGCCTGCGGCTATGGCGGCAGCACCCATTTTTTCTCGAAGCTCGGGGGTAACAAATGGCGATGGTGCTTCTTCCACCAGTTTTTGGTGGCGACGTTGTACAGAGCAATCACGCTCACTTAAATGGCATACTTTGCCATACTGGTCTCCTGCTAATTGTATTTCTATATGGCGAGGTTCTTCTATGTATTTTTCAAGGTACATACCATCGTTTCCAAAGGCTGCGGCAGACTCTTGGCGGGCACTGCTCCACGCATCATCAAATTCTTCTTCTTTCCAAAGAATACGCATCCCACGTCCGCCCCCTCCAGCTGTTGCTTTTAGTATAACGGGGTATTCTATTTTTTTGGCTATTTTTTTACCTTCTTTTGCATCCTTTAGCAAGCCATCACTACCAGGTATAACTGGTACTCCCGCCTTTTTCATGGTATCTTTGGCATTGGCTTTATCGCCCATGCCGTTAATCATTTCAGGCGATGCTCCTATAAATTTTATCCCATGGTCTCGGCATATACTTGAAAACTTAGCGTTTTCAGAAAGGAAACCATACCCTGGGTGTATAGCATCAGCATTTGTAATTTCTGCCGCTGCAATAATATTTGGCATACTTAAATAGCTTTTTGGACTGGGTGGAGGTCCAATACAAACAGCTTCATCAGCAAAGCGAACGTGCAAACTATCTTTATCAGCAGTAGAATATACAGCTACCGTTTTTATTCCCATTTCTTTACACGTACGAATAATACGCAGGGCAATCTCGCCACGGTTGGCTATTAATATTTTTTTAAACATAAGTTAGAATTAAGAAATCCAGAATTCGAGATTCAGAATTAAGCGGGCTCTACTAAAAACAGAGGCTGGTCATACTCAACAGGTTGAGCGTTCTCTATTAATACTTTTACTATTTTGCCCGATATTTCCGCTTCTATCTCGTTAAACAATTTCATGGCTTCTACAATACAAATAGTATCGCCTATGCCAATAGTATCACCTACATTAACAAATGGCGGCTTATCAGCAGAGGCAGCACGGTAGAAAGTACCAATCATAGGAGACTTAATCTCAACAAAGTTGCTTGCTGCGAGAGTGGCTTCCTCTTTGCTTTCGGCAACGGGGGCTACTACCTGCGGTGCAGGGGCAACGGGTGCTGCTGGAACTGTGGCATGAACCACTTGCGGAGCAGCCTGTACAGTAGGTGGCAATTTTTTAATAGATAGTTTAAAGTCTTTTCTTTCTAAATCTACTTCATCAACGCCTGACTCTGATACAAATTTTATGAGCGACTGTATTTCTTTTAATTCCATATTAAATATATATATAATGTCTATGGGTAGGGTAGTTTAAATTTTAAAATCAAAAATGGAAAAGTTTTACCACTTAAACAAGTAAAGAAAAATTATGCGTCATACGCCCATTTAAGGTATAATGAACCCCAAGTAAAACCACCACCAAAAGTACTCAATATAAGATTATCACCTTTTTTTAGCTTTTTCTCGTAATCCCATAGCAAAAGAGGCAATGTTCCATTGGTGGTATTTCCATACTTTTCAATGTTTTTCATTACTTTATTGTTATCTAATTTTATTCGTTTAGCGGTTGCATCTAAAATACGCATATTGGCTTGATGAGGAACTAACCAAGCGATGTCTTCAGAACTTAAATTGTTTCTATTAATTACCTCTTCGGTAACGTCTGCCATATTGGTAACGGCAAATTTGAATACCACTTTACCATCTTGATACACATAATGCTCACGGGCATCAATTGTTTCATGGGTTGGAGGGTTTTGAGAGCCACCTGCTTTTTGATGGAGAAACTCCTTCCCCGACCCATCAGAATAGAGAACAGAGTCTTTAATTCCGTAGCCTTCAGTATTTGGTTCTAATAACACTGCGCCTGCTCCATCTCCAAATATAATGCAGGTATTACGGTCGGTATAGTCAACTATTGATGACATTTTATCGCCTCCCACTACTATCACCTTCTTGTATTTTCCGCTTTCAACCATTTTGCTACCTACTTCCAAGCCATACAAAAAACCTGAGCAAGCTGCACCAAGGTCAAAACTCCAAGCATTTTTAGCTCCTATTTTATCGCTGATAATGTTTGCCGTGGCAGGAAAAACATAGTCTCCTGTTACGGTGCTACATATTATCATATCAATCTCATCAGCAGCAATCCCTCGTTTTTCAAGCAATATTTTAATGGCTTCAACAGCCATATCACTGGTAGCTCTATCTCCTTTCAAAACACGTCTTTCTTTAATTCCCGTTCGGGTGCGTATCCATTCATCAGATGTATCTACTAATTTTTCTAAATCAAAATTAGTTAATTTATCCTCTGGAACGTACCCGCCAACGGCTGTAACGGCTGCTGTTATTTTCTCCATTAAAAGATTGGTTTAAACAGAAAATGAATTTCTTATTTTATCAGAAAGTTTAGACTCGGCTACGTTTATGCCCAATTTAATCATATTTAAAAAAGATTTTGCATTTGAGTTTCCATGCCCAATTATTACGGGTGCATTTATACCCAAAATAGCAGTTCCGCCGTGGTTTTCAGGGTTAAAAAGATTTAGAAAATCATTTTTAACGCCTTGTTTCATTAATATATAGCACATAGACTCACAGGCTTTTAAAATGGCATTCCCTGTGAAACCATCGCATACTACCACGTCAGATTTATCTAAAAAAATATCTCTACCTTCAGCATTGCCAATAAAATTATAAAAGGAGTTATCTTCCATTAAGCCATAAGCGGCTTGAGTAGTAAGGTTTCCTTTTTCTTTTTCTTCACCAATATTAAGCAGTGCTACTCTTGGGTTATCCACTCCATATACATATTTTGAGTATAGTGAGCCTAATAAACCAAACTGAAAAAGCACATCGGGCTTGCAATCTGCATTTGCACCCATATCCAACATATAGCCCAACTCACCCGTTACTTTAGGTAAAATAGTGCCAATAGCTGGGCGTATAACACCTTCAATAGCTTTAACGGTGTACATCGCTCCCACCATCATAGCACCAGTATTACCAGCACTAACAAAGGCATCTATTTGCCCTTTTTTAAGCAAGCTAAAGCCTATTGAAATACTGGAGTCTTTTTTTTGCGTGAAGGCACGCACTGGCGATTCTGACATTTCAATACTTTCAGTGGCATTAACCAACTGAAACTTGCTTATATCAGCACCTGATTCATCAAAATATTGTTTTGATGTTTCGATGTTTCCAATAAGTACCAACTCAACATTGGTAAGCGCATTGGCGGCTAAAGAACAGCCTTTAATAGCTTCTATGGGGGAGTAATCACCACCCATAATATCAATCCCTATTCGCATTGAGGCTTATAGTTTTATTCGTCGTTTTTACCCTTCATCACCTTTATGCCTTTGTACATCCCTGTTTCTACGTTTACACGGTGGTACAATGCGGCTTCTCCAGTAGATGGGTCAACAAATATGGGTCTGCTATCCAATTTGTGGTGCGTTCTTCTTTTATCTCTGCGCGATTTGGATATTTTTCTCTTTGGATGTGCCATTTTATTGCGTTTTTATATTATTCTAATAAATCTTTTAACTTGTTCCAACGGGGGTCAATGGTTTCTATATCATCGTCCTCACGTTCTAATTTTTTTATCACCATTTTATCACAACCGCCCGCTATGTTTGCTGCATCACAGGTTTTGCGAATAGGAAGTGAAAGGTATATACTATCGTATATATGTTGCGAAGCGGTAAATACGGCTTCCCTTGCTGATACATATACAATATCATCCTCATCTTCTTTTTCCTGCTCGGTTAGTTTTATCACAAATGCCATCTCACTCTCCACAGGAAAATCAATCAAATTCAAACAACGGTCGCACTCCACCTTTACAGTGCCTTGGTTTTGTATAGTGGTAGCGTAAGCGGTAGAACTGGGTTTAATAGTTATACTCGCTTTAATATCCCCTTCTTTAATATTGCTTTTTTCAAAGCGTTCAAAAAAAAGAGGCGTAATAGAGAAATTATAAACCTCAGATTCTCCAATCTTCAATAAATCAATTCTATATTTCTCTCCCGCAGTCATTACACTTCACAAAATAGTCGGCAAAAATACAGTAAATGTATTAAATAATCAACGTGAAACATTGATTATCTTATCGTTCTGTTTATTTGCCTTTTATGTTTAAAATTCCATTCTAAAACGCTCTTTTTTAAGTGGCATAAACTTGAGGGGATTTTTTCTTATCTCCTCTTCGTTTGCTTTGCACCTAAGTAAATCTATTGCCATATATATAGCAGACCGCATAGATAAAGGGTTGGCTATATTTTTACCTGCAATATCGTA
>CAZOZL010000014.1:37067-47658 GCA_964584305.1 uncultured Burkholderiales bacterium | reverse complement strand
CTATTATAAGGCTGTAGCCTTATAATCATTCACTAAAACATCTATAATTCGTATATCCGTTTTATCTTTTTTATATCCAACTCATGTTAGTGGTTATAAATAGAGGCTGGTTTGAACCAGCCTAACTTAAAATTTAATACTAAATCAATAAAAAAAATGCAGCTAAAGTTGCACACTTTTAATAGGCTGCCAATTACAGGGCAATGCAACAAAAGCAACTTCCCGTTTACAAATTAAAAATTACCGATGAGGACTCTATATCTGGAGTCGATTATGTGGCTTTGGTGGATATACCTGCTACCGAGTTTAATTGGGTAGCTTTTAACAAAAACAAACCTTTTACATTTAAAACTCAAAATACAGAACAACGTATTATTTGCGGTGCCCTCATGGTTGCCAACCTACCTATATACAGAAAAGAGGGCGACCGTGAATATTATGTAGTTTTTGATGCACCCACCATAAAAAGCGTTAGTTATAAATACTTTCGCAATCGTTTCACTACCAACGTAAATGTAATGCACAATCCGCAACAAAAAGTAAGCGGTGTGTATATGGTGCAAAGCTATTTAATTGATAAACAAAATGGAATAAACGCCCCTAATTATTACCCTGAATTGCCTGATGGTAGTTGGTTTGCCTGCTTTAAGGTAGATAATGAGCAGGTATGGAATAATTATGTGAAAACAGGCAAACTACAAGGTTTTAGCGTTGAGGGAATGTTTGGACAAATGCACGTTACTGACGCATCGGAAATTATTATCCAACAATTAATTGAAATTATTAAAAATGAAAATGACTAAAGAAAAAATCCTAAAAGCGATTGGAAACGATGCTTGGGGTAAAATTAAATCACTGGCTTTTGGTGAAAACACAGCAAGTGAAGCCACTGAAGCTACCTTGGCTGATGGAACAATCATAAGCTATATGGGTGAATTAGCCGAAGGCACACCTGTAATGGTTATTAGCCCCGAGGGCGAAGTGCCTATACCTGATGGCGAGTATGAAATGGAAGACGGCAGCGTTTTTACTGCCAAAAAAGGCTTGATAGAAACCTTTACCCCTGCCGAAGAAGCCCCTGAAGGCGAGGGCGGAGATGCCTCTAAAAATCCTGCTGATTTAAAGCAAAAAATTGAGGCAATGCGCCGCCAACACTCAAAAAACACAAAGGAGTTAACGGCTATAAAAAAGCAATTCAGTGCTATACAGGCTGATAATAGGGCTTTGCGTAACACATTATCAAAAATTAGCCGTGTATTAGAAGTATTGGTAGAGAATACACCCAGCGAAACGGTGAGCAATCGCCAGTTTAGCCGCAATGGCAATACATTCTCGAAAGCTGACCGTATTGCGGCATTACTAAAAAACTAAAAAACAGTGAGTAGCCAATGGCTTTAAGCCTGTGGACTAATCTTACTTCAAATTAAAAAGAATAAAAATATTTAAAAATGAAACACAACACAATTCCTGGTTTACTAAAGCATTCATTTGCATATAGTGTAAGCTCGCTTGATAACTATACCGAGCAAAACGTAGTTCCATTAGTTACCAAATCGTTATTTGGTAGCCGCACCGCCGAATTATTTCCTGTACAAACGGGTATTAAATCGGCAGAAGTAATTAACCTAATGGACGACCAGATATTTTTCCAAAGTGGTACAGGCTGTGGCTTTACTGCCAGTGGCGATACTACTTTTACGCAACGCACCATTACCGTTGGCAAAATTAAAGTAAACAAAAAATGGTGTCCTGATGAGTTAGAAGCAAAATGGACTCAATTTTTGCTAAATGCAGGCAGCTATTACGAAACTTTAGTACCTGAAGAAGCCCTTGCTGATTTTATGACAGCAACCATTGGGCAAGAAATGGAAAAAGCCTACTGGAAAGGCGATACCGTGAGCGGAAACCCCAACCTTAATAAGTTTGATGGTTTTATTAAACTAATTGATGCTGCGGGTACTGCCATTGTAGGAAACACTGCCACACAAACAGCAATAAGCATTGCCAATGCGGTAACTATTCACGATAATATACTTACCTCGCTTCCTGCCGAATTATTGGACAAAGAGGATGTGGTAATTGTAGAAGGATGGGATACTTTTCGCAAGCTAATATTGGGCTTGAAAAACGAAAACAACTTTCACTATGATGCCACTACTGCTGATAAACATTTGGCGGGCGAACTATTATTGCCAGGTACAAATATACGTGTGGTAGCATTGCATGGGCTAAATGATACCAATAGAATTTTTGCAGGACGTGCAAGTAATTTCTTTATCGGTACTGATTTACTAAACGATTACGAAAATTTTAATATTTGGTATAGCCGTGATAATGACGAAGTGCGTATGAAAGCCCGCTGGAAAGCAGGAGTACAAATTGCATTTCCTAATGAGTTGGTACAATATACCAATGCGTAATACCCACAACAAAAAAACAATTGAATAACTTTAAAATAACTAAATAATAAAAACAATGGCATGTGCATTAACCACTGGCTTTACACTTGATTGCCGAAATAGCAATGGGGGGATAGAAGCCGTATATTTTACAGAACTGGAAAACCAAAATACCCTAACAGCAACAGGTACAGTAATTGAAGCCTTTACACTAAATACGGGTAAGCAGTTTTTTAAATATGATTTACGTAAAAAAACCAGCATTTTCGAGCAAAATATACAAGTAAACAACGAAAACGGAACAGTTTTTTATGAGCAAACCCTTAGCGTTAAATTAGACAAACTTGAAACCACCAAACGCAATGAAATATTGCTATTGGCACAAAACAACCTTTTTGTGATTATTAAAGATAATAATGGCAAATATTGGCTTATGGGACAAACTCGTGGAGCATTATTAAACGGAGGAAAAGGAACTACTGGTACTGCCTATGGCGATATGAGCGGTTTTGAACTCACTTTTATGGGCGAAGAACCTGAATTATCAAAAGAGGTAACAGCATCACTTTTAGATACGCTTACTGCACCCGCAGCATAAAACTACTTCCATAACCTGCTTGCAAGGGTTTTACTTTCTTCCATTTCCCTTGCATATACTAAGCCTCTCGATATTTATCGGGGGGCTTTTTCTTTTTTCTCCTTTTTTATGAGAGTTGTCATAGTTTGTTATGATTGCTCAAGTTATTTTTGTGAGATAAAATCCTTAAAAAGAATTATGGTTATTAAAGCAGCACTTACTGAACTTGAAAATGCAAACCACCCCATTGCAAAAGTTATTCATAATGGTGGTAATTGCAAAACCTTAGCTATTGTGTTTAAAAAAGGAATGGTATTAAAAGAACACAAAACAAACATAGCAGCAACGCTAATAGTGGTTGATGGTGAAGTACTATATAAAGTAGGCAAAGCGGAAACTATCCTTAAAAAATTTAACCAAACAGGCATCCCCGTTGGAGTATTGCACGCCGTTGAAGCCAAAGAAGATAGTGTTTGTTTGTTGATACAAGGGTAGCAAAGCATAAGGCATTGATACAATTTACTTTATTGTAGTGGGTGATTATTAAAATATTGCAGGCAGATATATATATAATTTTACACCATGTAAAACTTGTTTTAGTGTAGCCAACTTCTATCTTTGTTTTGTCATTAATTCTCAACCCAATGATAAACAAAGACTTCAATTCAATCATCGACTTACTTAAATCCTTTCCTGATGAACAAACTTGCATAGACCATTTAGAAAAAATTAGGTGGAATAGCAATCCCGTTTCGCCTTTTGATATTTCTTCTAAAGTTTATGACTGCAAGGGCAATAAGTATAAATGTAAAAATACAGGAAAATACTTTAATGTACGCACCAGTACATTATTTGATAACACTAAAGTGCCGTTGCAAAAATGGTTCTTAGCTGTATGGTTAGTAACCTCTCATAAAAAGGGCATCTCTTCTACACAATTGCACCGTGATATTGATGTTACACAAAAAACCGCTTGGTTTATGTTGCGAAGGTTTAATTCGCTTTTAGCAAAAAAAGAAAACCGTTTAACCTATAAAGAGTTGATTAATGGATAATATGACTAATAGCACCGATTTTCTTTTTTACAGCGGTAGAGATGGGAATGTAAAGATTCAAGTAATTGTTGACCCACAAAGTGAAACAGTGTGGCTAACTCAAAAAAGTTTGGCAGAGATATTTAATGTGTCTCGTGTAACAATAACTGAACATCTGCAAAATATATTTAAAAGTGGTGAATTACAGGAAGATAGAGTATGTCGGAAAATCCGACATACAGCCAAAGATGGCAAAAATTATTTAACAAACTTCTATAATCTTGATGTAATAATATCTACTGGGTATAGGGTTAATTCACAGGAAGCAACTCGTTTTAGAATTTGGGCTTCTGGCATTTTAAAAGACTACCTTATTAAAGGCTTTGCTATGAATGACGATAGGCTTAAACAAGGTGCTAATCTATTTGGAAAAGATTACTTTGATGAGTTATTAGAACGCATACGAGAGATAAGAGCCTCTGAACGAAGGTTTTATCAAAAAATAACAGATATATATGCTTCGTGTAGTATTGATTATGATAAAAAATCTAAAGTAACGCAAGATTTTTTTGCTATGGTTCAAAACAAACTTGAGTTTGCCATTACTAATCATACAGCCCCCGAGATAATTAAATTAAGAGCTAACTCAAAAAAACCAAATATGGGGTTGACTTCATGGAGAGATGAAAAAAACCAAGGTAAAATTTTGAAAGGAGATGTTTCGGTAGCTAAGAATTATCTAACTGAAAAGGAAATAAATGAGCTAAATAGAATTGTTACAATGTATCTTGATTTCGCTGAAAACATGGCGGCAAGACACAAAAAAATGACTATGGCGGGCTGGGTAAAAAGACTTGATGCCTTTTTGCAGTTTAATGAATATGATATTTTGAAAGATGCGGGTAAAGTAAGCACGAAAGTTGCTAAATCATTAGCAGAGAAAGAGTATAAAAAATTTAGAGTAATACAAGACAGAGAGTATATTTCTGACTTTGATAAAGTTGCTGAAATAGTACGAAACACAGGAGAAATTCCGAAAAAATCTGAAAAAGAGGATTTATCCAACTTCAATAAAAGCCTCAAAACAGCATTAAACTACAACCCTAAAGAGAATAACAACGAATAATTTATTCAAACTCCTCTCTTTGGGACGATGCCGGTTATTAGATATGAAACTACTCTACCATTTCAGTATCAACGAAACGGAATACCGTAGTATGGCTGAACAAACATAGCAGCAACGCTAATAGTGGTTGATGGTGAAGTACTATATAAAGTAGGCGAAGCGGAAACTATCCTTAAAAAATTTAACCAAACAGGTATCCCCGTTGGAGTATTGCACGCCGTTGAAGCCAAAAAAGATGCTGTTTGTTTGCTGCTGATACAAGGGTGAAGGATTATATCCTTACCGTCGTGATGTTAGGAGTACTAAAACCCAATGATAAAATTTTAGATTTCGACTTTTCACATGGCGGGCATTTAACTCACGGTTTGCGAGTAAATTTGTTGTGATTTAGTAAATCTGTTTTTCTTGTAAAAATTTAGTAAATCCTTTTTTGCTATAAGGCATATGGGTTAGAAACTCGCCTTTATAAAACACGTTAAATGTGCCATAAGGGGTACTCATAGCTTGTGCGTCTTTAGCCGTTTCTAATTTTTTAACGGTGGTTTCAATACCCAATTCTTTAGCTGCTTCGCTCATTTCTTTTACATACAAATTTAAAAAGGGGCATTGGTCGCTGTAATACATAGTTATCCCTTTTTTATTGCTGTCTTTTAATTTCTTTGCAGTATTGTGAAATTTAGGGGTAGCAGCATCTTTTTTATACTTTTTTACTAAAAGTTCAAAGCAGGGTTCAGCAGTATCACAAACTTCAAAACCTTGCTTTAAAAAGAATTTTTTATCCGCTAAAAAAGGCTTTTTGCTGGTGATAACACAAACACCATTCATGTTCTCACTATCCTTTTCACATTCAGCCAATAGTTGTTTGGCATAACCGTGTTTTTGATGTTGCCCTGATACCCACAAACAATGGATAAACATATAACCAGCAGCCTGTACTGGTCGCCAAGCATATTCAGCAGGTATGTATTCTATAAATACCTTGCCACGTATATCCATTTTTTTAAACTGCAAGCCCTCCTCAAACCTATGAGTAAGCCAACTCTTTTTTAGCTCCACTCCACTTTGGTTTTTCTTGTCAGATATAGCACAGCAGATATGCTCTTGTTCTATATTTTCTTTTGATAATGAGATAATTTTCATAACAATTCAAAAGTAATTACTTCAGTTTTTATAAGTATGATTTTTATGGAGGTATTTCAAATCTTCAAATTAGCTGTATCTTGCAGCCCGTATGGCAGCACAAGCAATGAACAGAGATACCGTAATCTTCGACCTGATTACCGAAGAAGGAGCCCGACAAGAAAACGGGATAGAACTAATAGCATCAGAAAACTTTGTGAGCAAGCAAGTAATGGAAGCTATGGGCAGCGTGCTTACTAACAAGTATGCCGAGGGCTTACCCGCCAAACGCTATTATGGTGGTTGCGAAGTGGTGGACAAGATTGAGAATTTAGCCATTAGCCGTATAAAACAACTGTTTGGTGCGGCTTGGGCAAATGTACAGCCACATAGCGGTGCGCAGGCTAATGCCGCTGTTATGTTAGGCATTTTGAAAGCAGGTGATAAAATTTTAGGTTTCGACCTTTCACACGGGGGGCATTTAACTCACGGTTCGCCAGTAAATTTTTCGGGCAAGTTGTATAATCCCTCATTTTACGGAGTAGAAGAAGAAACAGGCTTAATAAACTTTGATAAAATTGAGGCAATAGCCGATAAAGAGCAGCCCAAATTAATTATTTGTGGAGCGTCATCATACAGCCGAGATTGGGATTATGCCCGTTTGCGCCAAATAGCTGATAAAGTAGGCGCATTATTATTGGCAGATATATCCCACCCAAGTGGCTTAATAGCAAAAGGGTTTTTAAATAATCCCTTACCACATTGCCATATAGTAACCACTACCACCCATAAAACATTGCGAGGCCCTCGTGGAGGGGTAATAATGATGGGACAAGATTTTGACAACCCTTGGGGCTTAAAAACGCCAAAGGGAGCAATCAAAAAAATGAGTGCTATATTAGATGGGGCGGTATTTCCTGGTACGCAAGGTGGACCGTTAGAACACGTTATAGCATCAAAAGCAGTTGCCTTTGGCGAAGCACTAACCAATGATTATAAAAACTATTGCGAGCAGGTAATAAAAAATGCCCGTGCTATGGCAGCCGCTTTTGTAACCAAAGGTTACAAAGTAATATCAGGGGGAACGGATAACCACATGATGCTGATAGACTTGCGTAGCAAAGGACTGAACGGTAAAATAGCCGAAAATACACTGGTAAAGGCTGATATTACCATTAATAAAAACATGGTGCCTTTTGATGATAAATCGCCCTTTGTAACCAGTGGTATGCGCATAGGCTCGCCAGCCGTTACCTCACGTGGCATGAAAGAAGAGGATATGGTGAAAATTGTTGCCCTTATTGATGAGGTGCTAATGAACCACGAAAACGAAACCGTGATAACCGATGTACGCAGGCGCATTAACACATGGATGAAAGATTTTCCGTTGTACAAATAACCGTTAAAGAAAACATTGATGAAGACTGATATTACTACAAGAAAAGATATAGAGTTGCTGGTAGATAGCTTTTACACTTTGGTGAAAAAAGATGATGTGATAGGGTATATTTTTAATGATGTAGTTAAACTTTCATGGGAAACTCATATGCCCACCATGTATAATTTTTGGGATACAATTTTGCTGGGCAGCAACACCTATAAAAGTAACCCCATGCAAGCGCATATAGAATTAGACAAAAAAGAAACCTTACAGCCCGCACATTACAAGCGGTGGGTAAAACTATTTACCGAAACTATTGATGCCCTTTTTGAGGGTACTAAAGCCGAAGAAGCTAAAACCCGTGCAAAAAACATGATAGGCTTAATAGCTTTTAAAGTAGAACAAAGTAGGGATTCTAACTTTGTACAATAACTAAATGCTCTATAAGATTTAATGATATCTTTTTCTTATTCAAAATAACAGTTAATTAACTTTTCAAATATAATTAGTTTAAATTCAACAAACCAAACCCAAAACACTTTCACTACCTTTGCGGTTTTGTTAAAAAATGAGTACTGATAATCCCGTAGTGGAAGAAGGTGTGTTAGAGGTAATTGGCGCACGTGAGCATAATCTTAAAAATATTGATGTAACCCTGCCCCGCAATCAACTGGTAGTGATTACTGGGCTTAGTGGTAGTGGTAAATCATCATTGGCGTTTGATACTATATATGCCGAAGGGCAGCGTCGCTATATGGAGAGTTTTAGTGCCTATGCTCGCCAATTTATTGGCGATATGGAACGCCCTGATGTGGACAAGATAAACGGACTTAGCCCCGTTATTTCTATTGAGCAAAAAACCGTGAGCCGCAACCCTCGCAGTACTGTGGGTACTATTACCGAGATATACGATTTCCTGCGTTTGCTATACGCCCGTGTAGGCGAGGCATACAGCTATGAAACGGGCGAAAAAATGATGCGCTTTAGCGAAGACCAAATTCGTGAACGTATTATCACCCAATTTAAAGGTAAAAAAATACTGCTGCTTGCCCCCATAGTAAAGGGGCGCAAAGGGCATTACCGTGAATTGTTTGAGCAGTTGCGCAAGCAAGGATATAGCAAAGTGCGGGTAGATGGTGAAATGGTACAGATAGAGCCAAAAATGCAAACCGACCGCTACAAAATACACGATATTGAGGTGGTGATAGACCGTATGGAGCCTGACGAAAAATCGGCGTTTCGTTTATCGCAAAGCCTGCAAACGGGTATGAAGGCAGGCAAAGGTTTGGTAATGGTGTTTGATGTGGAAGCGGAAACCTACCACCATTTCAGCAAATTTTTAATGGATCCTGCAACGGGTATCTCGTACGATGAACCACAGCCTAATAGCTTCTCGTTTAATAGTCCGTATGGATATTGCCCCACCTGCGAGGGATTGGGTGCTATTACCGAAGTAGATAGTAGCTTTATCATTCCTGATGATAGTGTAAGCATTAACCGTGGAGGGCTTGCTCCACTGGGTGATGTACGTGAAAACTGGACGTTCCAGCAACTGCGAGCCATAGCTAAAAAATATAAATTTAGCCTTGCCGACCCTATTAAAAAAATACCCGAAGCCGCATTACACTTAATACTAAATGGTAGCGATGAAACCTTTGATGTTCCCTACGAGTATAGCACAGGGCGCAAACAAACATATAGCACCGCTTTTGAGGGGATAATCCCCATGTTAAGCAGGCACTACCAAGAAAAATCATACGATGCCATTTATCGCTGGGCAGAGGAGTATATGACGGAAAGTACTTGCCCTACCTGCGAAGGCGCAAGGCTACGTAAAGAATCACTGCATTTTATTATTGATGGGAAAAACATCTCTGATTTAGGCAGAATGAATATTGGTGAGCTAAAAGAATGGTTTGTTGGTTTAGAAACCCGCCTAAACGACCGTCAGAATATTATAGCTACCGAAATATTAAAAGAAATTCGCAGCCGCATAAATTTTCTGTTGGATGTGGGCTTAGACTATCTTACCCTAAACAGCCCAAGTAAAATACTAAGCGGTGGCGAGGCACAGCGCATTCGCTTGGCTACACAAATAGGTTCGCAGCTTACAGGCGTACTATATATTTTAGATGAGCCAAGTATAGGGCTACACCAGCGTGATAATGTAAAACTAATAAACTCACTTAAAAACCTGCGAGATATTGGCAATAGCGTAATAGTGGTAGAGCATGATAAAGACATGATTGTTAATGCCGATTATGTTATTGATGTAGGACCAGGTGCGGGCGCACACGGCGGCAAAATAGTTGCTGCGGGTACCTACACCGATTTTAAAAAGCAAAATAGCCTTACCGCCCAGTATATTAGTGGCGAAAAAGAAATAGAAGTACCTAAAACCCGCCGCAAGGGAAGTGGCAAAAAACTAAGCCTAAAAGGGGCGGAGGGTAATAATTTAAAAAATATAAATGTTGATTTTCCTTTAGGTAAATTTATTTGTGTTACTGGAGTTTCTGGCGGTGGAAAATCAAGTTTAATAACCGAAACTTTATATCCCATATTAAAACACCATGTGTATAATTCGCACCAAAAACCATTGGCATACAAAAGCATAAAAGGCTTAGAGCATTTGGATAAGGTGATAGAGATAGACCAAAGCCCCATTGGGCGCACACCCCGCAGTAACCCTGCTACTTATGTGGGCGTGTTTCAGGATATTCGCAATTTATATACCCAATTGCCCGAAGCAAAAATACGGGGATACAAACCAGGGCGTTTTAGTTTTAATGTAAAGGGCGGACGCTGTGAAACCTGTAAAGGCGGCGGTATGCGCTTGATAGAAATGAATTTTTTGCCCGATGTGTATGTGCAGTGCGAAGAGTGCAACGGCAGGCGGTATAACCGTGAAACGTTGGAGGTACGTTATAGAGGTAAATCTATTGGTGATGTATTGGA
>CAZOZL010000014.1:27032-36967 GCA_964584305.1 uncultured Burkholderiales bacterium | reverse complement strand
AAAGTTTGTTAAACATGAAATACAATGCCTGAATTTGCACTTATCTTTTTACAAAATAGCATACTTGCCCACTCGTGGTCTTCGTAGCAGGTTAAGGGCTACATAGCGCAAGGCATCAATGGCATGGTTGTTATAATCAACAGGTTTGTTAATGGTAAATCCATTTTTATCAGTTTGCCATTTATAACTACGCAATTCTTTTAGCAGGTGGG
The DNA here is from genome assembly GCA_964584305.1 of uncultured Burkholderiales bacterium. Taxonomy (GTDB): domain Bacteria; phylum Bacteroidota; class Bacteroidia; order UBA8524; family UBA8524; genus SB11. Next base: position 36,755 of record CAZOZL010000014.1, on the reverse strand, counting down.
TAGATGATGCGGTGATGCAAAGGGGATAACGCCTTAAAATATCTATGGATAAATTAATACTGTCTGCCCCTTTTTTTGCTCCTTTTATATTAAAACCAGCTCTATATATTTCTTCTATTGATTTTGGTTCGGCAGCATCAGCAACAATGGTATCGTAGCGTTGTAAGCCCATTGCCAAAAAACTATCGGCAATATCGTTATTGGTAAGTTTGTTTTGATACAGCAATTCATTAATAAACAGTTTCCCATCGCTCTGAAACACCTCTACCAGTGCAGTAGGGTCATTACTAAAGCCAAAGTCTAAGCCGTAGCCCAAGCGTTTTGCCTCTTGTGGAATGTGTGAAATTACGGTAAACCCCTCGAAAACCAAGCCGCTAATATGTCCATATTCTCCCATGCCAAATATTTTCCAATATTCGGGGTCGCTATGTTGTAAAAACTCAATTTCTTTTATGGTGGTGGGTTCTAAAAAAGTATTGTCTTTATAACTGCTTATTATTACTTCAACATCGCCTTTACTATGCGCACGTTTTTGCTCCAGTTCTGTATTTATCCAGCAATTAATATCATCGGGATTAAAATCGAGGTAGGCTTTGTATGAGGTACGAAAAATTAGCTGTTGCCATTCTTCAAAATCACACTCGTTTGCTTCGTTTAGCCATAAATGGGTGCGTTTTCGTCCCCGTACTTTTTGTTCATTATCCAGCGAGAAAAACTCTATACAATTAGAATTATAAAAAATAATATTTTCTGTTTTGTTGTGTCTTATCAGTTGGTACAGGTTGTTTTTGTGCAATATTTCTACCACATCTCGCATGGCGGTTGCCCGCAAGGCAGGAAACGATTTTCGCACTACTGATAGTGTTTTATTCTCGCCACTAAATAGCTCTACCACAAATAGTTGTGCCAGCGAGTAGGTTTTAGAACTGCGTGTTCCGCCTCTGTTTATAACTATTCGTTTTTTGCTATTGAAAGTACGCTCGAAAACAGGGGTAACTTCAAGTTGTAGTATTCTGCTTAACACTTATTTCTATTTTTTTAATCTCCATCCCATCTCCAGATAGTTGCTTATCGGTATAGCCATAGTTGGCTTTTAAGTCAAATATTAATCCTGTGCTATTCCCTTCACCATTAATAAGTGCATCCAAAACTATCCCCTCCAGTGTATCGCGAATGTTTTCACAAGTTTTTGCAATAGTTTTTTGTTGGAGAGCGGTATGCCAGTCTGCCCACGCTTTGCCAAGGTAAACACACCAAAATCCTTTTATAGTGGGTATTTTGGGCTGTTTTTTGCTAATAAGATTTCCACTTTTATCGCTTGTTTCTATGCTGTACTCTCTGCAAAGGTGAATATAGGTAGTGAACTCTGTTTTTAGCTTGCGTACTGATATTTTTAGTTCTGCTTCCAATTAATAATATTTTAATTGCCTTGCTCGTGCTTTTACCGCTTAGTTATTAACTTGGGTTTCCTTTTTCTTCGGGTGGTGCTTCCTTTGGCTTCGCCTTGCCTCGGCGTTTCATCGCTTTGTTTTTGTTGGTCGTATATATTCATTACGGCAGAAATATCATCAATAAAGCAACTGTAACAAGCAATATCACAGGGTTGCAAGCCCATTGTTGCACGCACTTCATCCAATTTCAATTTATCGCTATGGGTAAATAGGCTTACTTGGGTTTTGTTCCATACAGTCCATTTTTCTTCAAGGGTTTGTAGTGTTGATAGTTGTTGCTTATTAAATATCATTATTAATAGTTATTTTTACGAATTGAAATTACGGTTTTGGCATATACCTTACCTGTATGCTAAATGGGGAAAGCCCTTCTGTTACTTAAACAATTTGTATAGCAAATGGCTGATGGCAGAGGTAGCTAAACCGAAAAGAAATATATGCCCCATACTTGTGGGGGTAAGGGTATAGGTTTCTGTATATTCAACAAAAAAATAGATAATAGCCAACCAAAATGCCAAGCAGATATGACAATCTAACGGGCGTAGGCGTAGTTTCTCATACGGAATTTCTAAACGATGGTGTAGCCAAATTTTTAGTTTACTAATGATGCCGCTATAATGCACTATGGTGAGTGCAGCCAAAGCAATAATTAATAGTTTTATAAATAGTGCAATAGTTTCCATTACCCATTAATTGGTGATGGGTAGTTTTTGTTTCTTAAACTTCCTGTTAGTCGAAACTTATGGCAAAAAAGGAATATAAATAGTTATTTTGCACTCAAATGAGAAAACTATTACTTTTTATTTTAGTTTTTTGTTCGCCTTTTATGCTTATGGCGCAAATGGGCAATTATTTTTTTCGGTAAATAAACTTAATCCAAAGTTTAAATTAATATTAGGTAAATATGTTAAAAAGAAAGTTCCCACAGGAAAGGGGACTTTTATTCGTACATACGAAGAGAAAGAAACTGATGTATGAGTTGCAGTTCAGCTTATAGCTGATGTTGTAAATGATGAATGTGATATTTCTATATTGGTTTCTGCCGATAGTGATTTAATACCGCCTTTAGGGTTTATAAAATCGTATAAACCTATTCATAAAATATTTGCATATTTCCCCCCCGAAAGGTTCTCGTTTAATATTTCCACAATGTGTCAATATATTAAATTAGAACGATATGAAAGTATTTTTAAGAAAAATATGCTTCCTGATGAGGTTGAGCTACCCAATAAGTTTATAGCAATGCGTCCCCAAAAATGGAACTAATATTTGTAAAAATTATTAATTAAAATGCCTGCGTGTAAGAGGGTATAATTGTCTCAAGTGATACGGGCGGAACTGTTGAGCAAAGATTTCTCACTCCGTTTGGAATGACACAAGGCACAGTAACTCTAAGGTGAAAAGGGCTGTTGCATCCAACTCACATAAATTATTTTTTACCTAAGTAAAGTAATAGTACCTTTTGTGTTAATGTTTTTATACATAGTATTATTTCGCAAACCCGAGTAGGTGAGTGTGTAGGTATAAATTCCTTCGGCACAAGGGTAACTTTTGTATTCTCCATTCCAAGAAAAATAGGGAGAGTTGGAGGTAAACATTAACTCGCCCCAGCGATTATATATTTTTACTTCTAAGGTGGTACATTTTTCGCATACTACATTCCAAATATCGTTTTTGCCATCGCCGTTAGGGGTAAAGGCATTGGGTACATATATGCGTGGGGGGCAGCGTTTTTGTATTGTAATTGTATCCACCACACTACACACATTATTATCAACTTCTACCCAATACAAGCCTTCTTTTTGGGCAAGTATTGTGAGGGTGGTTTCTTGGGTATTCCACAAATAGCTATTGCCTGCTTTGGCATTTAATAAAATTAGCGAGTCGTTACAATCCGTACTCCAATAGATAATATTTTTGGGTAAACCACTGGTGGGCAAGGGTACAAAACTTTTAACCTGTATAGTGTCAGTACCTTTACAACCGATAGAGTCTGTTATATCGAGCCAAAATACACCTAATGAGTCTATTATAATTTCGGGGTAGGTTTCGCCTGTATTCCAAAGATATTCAGCGTAATTTTTTTGTGAGAAAAGTTTTATTTTATCGCCTTTGCAAAATACGGTGTCTTTAAAAGCATCTAAAAATCCGCTTATGTAATTTACCTTTACGGTAAGTGTATCGTAGTGCTTCAAATTACAATTGTCTTCTTTTTTTACTACATAGGTAGTGGTGTGTTCAGGCGAAGCAACAGGGTTTCTTATAGCAGAATCGCTTAATCCATAAGCAGGTGTCCAAATAACGTTTGTACCTAAACCGGCACTTAATTGTATTGCTTCGCCCTTGCATATTTCTCTATCGGGCAAGTATTTAATAATATTGGTGTAGGTAATACAAATCTTATGTTCGGCAGAGCGTCCACCAGTGGCTGAGGTAAAGCCCCAATACACATTGGGGTTGCCTGCAAATACATTATTTAAAATATTGTAGTTAAGGTCTATTTTCAGTTCACAATCAAAATATACTTTAAAGCTGGGGATAGCGGGTTCCCATTTTATGCGGATATGATGGTCTATACAGTCTTCAATGTTTCCACTTGCATTTGCCTTAATGGGGGCTACTATTGTGCTGCTTAGGTTGTGGTTTACATTGCCATTTATAACTATTGCAATATGGTCTTCAATAATATCCTTATAAATTGAGTTGTAATAGGTATCAAATTCAACTATAAAACTGGGTGTTACACCTGCTACACCTATTCCGCCGCCACTACCTCCTACATTAGCACTTTCTTGTTGTAATGTGAAAGTAATGCCATCAGCCCCATTGTATCTGCATCCGAAAAATGCTTTGAAAGATATTTCGAAGGGTTGGTTAAGTGATACTCGGTTTTGATACCAAACAGCACCATAATCGTTATTTACATCTTCAGTAAGTAAAAAACAATCGGCATTTATGGCTTTTGCTTTGCCCACGGTAGCAAACCTATCTTGCCCTATTGCAGTATATAGCGATAGCCAACTAAATAGTAATAGGAGACAATATTTTGAAGTTGTTTTCAATATTGAGGATGCTGATTCTTATCTTATATAGTGAAGACAAAGTTAGTTAATGTTAGGTTGCATAAAAACATAGTTTTATTTTTTTAAGGCTTGGATAGTTTTGAAAACAGCAAATTCCTTTTTTGTTAATAAGATTAGCATAACCGAAACGTTTGCATAACAGTGCAACAATACTTTTGCTGCCAGAATGAAGAACATACTACTAATTTTACTTTTTGTTAGCACGGCCATTAGCAGTATTGCTAATAATAATGACCCTAATGCTACCCAAAAACTAAAAGGGCAAGTTGTGGATACAAGCGGGAATACGCTGGCTGGTGTGGAAGTAAAAATTAAGGGCTTGGAAAAATTAGTTTATACTGATTTTGATGGTAATTTTGAGATTACGGGCTTGAAAAGCGGAGCATACACAATTGTAGTTAATTTGATATCGTTTAAAGAATCTAAAAATGTGCTGAAAACAGTACAAAGCGATAATAAGAAAGTCTTGATTCGCCTTACATCTAAAGAGATTAAGTTGTTCTAAAACTTACTTCTATTTTTTCTAATTCGTTAATCACTAATGATCTCAGTTCTCTATCAAAACAATAGAGTGAGAATGCCGTATTAAATGATGCGCCGCTTTTGAATTTGTGCTTTTCTTTATCTTCTAAAAGGGGATAAAAATAACCCGATAATCTATAATAACTTATTTGAGATAATATATGCCTTGCCTTCTCAATAGACTCTATATGCAGGTTTCTGCTCTGAAGCAACTTAATTTGTTCATCAACTGTTAAGGCTGGTTTTGAGTAGCTTTTCTTAATCGTCATAAAATAAAAAATCTACCCTAAGCGCGCTGTTCTTATGGGAAGCGGGGTGGGTATGTTAGCGTAAATCTAACAATTTTTGTTTAATGGTCGTTCTACATTTAATTTACAACATTCAATACCAACTCCCCCCTCACTTTATTCACTTTATCAATTAAATAGTTTTCTTTTACGGTTTCGTGTAGGGCTTCGCCCAAATCGTTACGAAGGGAAGGGTTTTGTATTAGTTTTTTCATGTTTTTATGCCAATCTATTTTATTGTTTTCTACAAATAATAGGTTTTTATAGTGTTTTCCCATTAGTGTATAGGGATATACTTTTGAGACTATGCAGGCTTTTTTAAACCACCCTGCTTCTATTAGTTTCAAGGGGCTTTTGCATTTATTAAAAGAGGTGTTCGCCAACGGCACAAGGCATACATCCAAGCCGTTGTATAGGTGGGCATAGTTACGAATATCTCGTCCAGGTACTCGGCGGTAGTTGGGTTGTGGTTTGCCTGCGGTAAAAACATGCTCGTAATATCCCCAAATATCAAAGTTTTGCGGGCTATAGCCGCAAAGGTTTATGGTGTACTTCCATTGCAATTCTTTTTGGTTATACAGTTTTTCAAATCCTTTTTGTAACAAGGGAATATCGGTGGTATGACACAGCCCGCCTACCCAGCCTATACGGGTAGTTTCACTATTTGTTGGTCGGGGTACAAACTGTGGTTGCTCGGGGTCTATTGCATTGGGTGCTATGGCAACATTTTTATTAAATTGTTTTATTTGTGATGCTAAATGTGGCGTGGTGGTGATTACGGCTGTTGCATTTTTTAGGGCTAATTCTATACGCCATGCCATTTTATGTTGCTGCCACTGCTTGTATAGCAAGTGGTTTGTGGGCAGTCGCCAATAGTCATCTACATCAACAATAAAAGGAATACCTGCTTTTTGTAGTGCTTTTAGTACTTCCTCATCACGGTTATAATTGCTTAATACCCGACTAAAAACTACTACATTAAATGTATTTAAGTCAATATTTTCTATTATTTCATTGGTTTGATGAATTTCGATAGGGTGTTTTTTTGCTAAATTAATATAGGGTATTAGCAGGCGGTGGTACTCTACACCGCCTACCTTAAAGGGGTCATTTCTATCACTAAAATTAACCACCAATAGCAGTTTAATTTTGCTCTGCATACTCGCGCACCTCCTTTATATATTTACGATAGGTGTAGATTACTGATTTTACGGGAATGCCTGTTCTGCGGCTACACTCACGAAACGATTTACACTCTGATACTTCTAATACCAAACGAGCGGGGTAAAAATTTGGGGGCGGCTCTAAACTATCTTGTTTTATTTTAGTCAGTGCTTTTACTTCTAATCTATTAATTTCTTCGTGGTCTATTTCTTCTTCTGATACATCAAATATTTCATCGTTAAATGGCGAGAAGGGCTGTTTGTATTTTTTGTTGTATTTGCTGTATTTGTCGTTGTTTTGCCAAATTATCATGCGTGCTACATATAGTTTCAAATAGCCTTTGGCGTGTACTTCTTTTATTTTTTCTTCTTTATCGTATAGCTGGCAAACTACTTCGTGCAAAAGGTCTTGTGCGTTTTGTTTTGCCACTGTTTGGCTAAGTGAGTGCAATTGAGGGTCGTTATATATTTTTTCTATTATTTTATTAAATTCCATAACTTTTTGTTTTAAATCTGTTTGGTTTGTGCAATCTGTTGGGCTATACCTTGCCTGTGCGGTGGCTTTTGGCTACCGTTTTTTTGGTGTACAGTTGTGGGTATATATGTTTGAGGGTTTTTTTGTTTGATAGTTGCGGCAACCTTCAGTTCCGTAGTTTTTTTTAATCTCTCCGTTTCGATATTACGTGTTTGGGGCAGATTCAGAATTTATTTCGGAATAACTTTCCTTGTCGCATAAGTCATTATCAGCTCTTACTTTTATTCCATTCTTCTGTCCACGCTGTTTTCACCATTTCCAAGTACCATAAAGTTGCACATTTGACATAGGCGGCTATATGCTCGTGTGCCGTATTTTTCTTCCAACTCGTTGGTGGTTAGGTTGGTAGTGAAGTGGGTGCGTGTTCTGTATCGGGTATATAGCTCGTAACGGTCGTATATTATTTCTGTCATTACATTAGCTTCGTTTCCATAGTGTTTTTTGTTGTTTTCTGCTCCTAAATCATCAAACAAAAAATCGACGGGTACTAAGCCTTGAGGATTTTTTCTAAATTGTTTTAAATACCTTACCAGTGTGGTAAGTCCATCGGCGGCGTAGTCTTTGGCTACTTGCCTTGCCGTAGTTTTATAAAAGGGCTGTGTGTACCGTACCAATGTGTTAAAAATTTCCATTAGCAGGGTTTTTCCGCTGCCCACATTGCCTGCCAGTACTATCCCTTTGCGGGGGGCAAGACTGCCTTGCCCCGTTTGCGAAAAATAGTGAATTAGCTCCTCTATTACGTTTTGGTTTTCATAATCAACAACATAGTTTTTGCGTCCTGTTTGCTGTACCTGTTTTATAGCTTGGCTATAAAACAGGCGTTTTGCTTGTGCTAATGATAGGGCTGCTGCCTTGTGTATATTGCTTTCTTCGTTTCGAAGAGGCGTTTGCGATAGTTTTCCGTGCAATGCTTTTAGTGTTTCCATGTTGTTTAAGTTTTGCCTGCCAATTTTCGGCATTCCAAGCCCCGTTTAGATAGTGGTTTTGCCGTTGTCCCAAAAACTTTGCAAAGCCGTGTATTGGACCTCCGTTGCTTTGCTTGTAGTTTACATAACCCTGCCACTGTGCCAACAGGTGGGGCAGTAGCTCTTTTTCTTTTATGGCGATAAGAAATTGCTTTACCTCGTTTTGTTTATCAGTATAAGCGGCGGCTTTCACATTAAAAAAGGCTATAATTTCAGTGTATAAAGTGTGCAACTGCGGTGGAAGTTGCTGCACCAGTGGCAACTGATTTTTTGGGGCTTGCCTCTCTTTACTCCACCTTGCTTGTGCTGCTTTTTTAGCAGACTGTACTCTTTTGTTACGAAACTCTTGCTGTATATTTTTTACTGCTTCTAATTTTGGGTTAACTAATGTTTCGCCCCTTACCTCAAACTTGTTTAATATATTGTTTACTGTTTCTTTCTCGGCAGGTTGGGTTGCCCCTACTAAGCGGTATAGTTTTTCGGTATCATTGGGCAGTGTCCCTTTGTCCCACTGGTGGCAAAGCAGTTTTATATAAGCCCCTGTTTCTGCCAAGCCCATTTCTGCCGTACCCACAATAAAATCGGTGGCATAAAGCAAAAAGGCGGGTAACTTGTTCATGCTTTGGCTTCTTGCTGGGTGGGCAAAACATGGCTGGGTACGTGGGTGCTATCTACTGCCAAGCAAGCCACTTGGTTGTATAGTAGTGCTAATGCCATGCGCCACTCTACTGATGTGCCTTCAATGCCATATTGCTGGTAGGTGTCTATATACCCTGGTTGGTGCAATAGGCTCACGGTAAACTGCCCCTTTGTCCAGCGACCTTCAATTTCTGCGAGTTGTCCATTTTCGATACAAGCAATGCAAAAATTTTTACCTTCGTGTACCTCTCCTGTTGTAAGTTTTTTAATTGTAGTATTCATTGTTTTTATATTGTTTTTTAAATAGTTTTAAATAGTTTTTTTTAATTGTTATAGCATCGCTCTTACAATATTTATAAGTAGTAAGCCGAAGCCAAAAGTGAGTAGGGCAATTTCGATGGGGCTTACTTGCCATGCCCCTTTGGGTTTAAATAGTTGCTTCATATTCAGTGGGTGTTGTTTTAGTGTTTACTTTACAGTGCAATTGCTGGTTATATTCCTCCCAAGCTGTATCTACCAAAGTGTTTAGCTTTGTTTTTATGGTAGAAAGAGAATTTTGTTGCGGTTGTAGTTCCCACATCATCTCATACAGTTCATCAGTAATCACTTTTAATTGCATTGTAACAGTTTTATCCATTAATAGTTTTGTTTCAATCGACATGACAAAAGTATATATTTTTGATTACTAATAGAAACATTTTTGATTATGTTTTTTAAAAAATTGCTTATACGTTGATAATCAGGTAGAAAAAATTTATTATTCGTAAAGCACCTATTTGCATAGGATTAAACACATTTTGGGCAACAAAAACAAGATATTTTTCGTCGAAAAGCGGTGTGCGCCTTAGAAACCAAACAGAAACAAAAATATTTATGTTTATTTCTACCCGAACGGCACGTTTAATCATCCGCAGCCACCTGTAAGTCGCTAAAAGATTAGTTCAAACTTTTAAAAGTTTGAACTAATCTACTCATACCTCACTAATTCTGCGTCCCTCTATAGTGGGGGGTATGGTAAATTTTCCTTTGTTATAATTTTTGGGTGAGGTTTCTTTTTAACCAACCCCCAACCATACGG
>CAZOZL010000014.1:0-26932 GCA_964584305.1 uncultured Burkholderiales bacterium | reverse complement strand
CCTTTGTTATAATTTTTGGGTGAGGTTTCTTTTTAACCAACCCCCAACCATACGGCACGGGCAAGCGTTTTGACCACCCCTACCCTCCTTTACAACCCTGCAAGCACGGCAAGGAGGGGAACAGCGGCACAAGCCACTTGCTACAATAGCCTTCATCATACTGCGTCCCTCTCCTTGGGAGAGGGATTTTGTGGTAATTGTACCTAAATGATAATTTGGGTGAGGGTTCTTTTTTAACCAACCCCCAACCATACGGGGCAAGCCTCATTTTCAGCACCGCAAGGAGGGGAACTACCATACGGACTACCTAATATTTTATATATTGCAAATTAAAGCTATTTATATGCCTGAAAAGCGTGCCTACAAACACCAAGTTACTGCTGCTATTGCTATTGAAGCCATTACTACTATAAACTGGACTGCTGCACAAACCAAAAAATTTAATGCTGGTGGAATATATAGGGGTACACCTGCCAAGTTGAATGCTACTATACCTGAATTAAAAAACTATTATCTTTATGGTATTGCCCCCCATACGCTATTGTTTGATACTGAAATAATAGATGATGAAACCCTAACTATTAGTAATATAAAAGCACAATTGCCCCATATTATTTTACAAAAAAGTAAAGTAAACGGTATAGAAATAAGTAATAGTACTTTAAGCAATAAGGAGGAGGAAGGGCAACTAAAGAGCACCCATTTTTATATAGTAGATAGCACCATTAGGAAGTTCAGGATTTCGGACAATAGCACCACTGGGTATTTCAGTATTGAGAATAGCAAGACAGGGAAGTTCTGGATTTCGGACAATAGCACCACAGGGGATTTCAGTATCAGTAATTCAACATCGCCCTTTTGGGAAATTGAAGGGGTAACAGCTCGTTTTAGTTTTAGTAAAGCCACCATTGGGCAATGTCTGCTTACCCACTGTAATATTAGTAGCCTTAGCATAAAAAACGGTTGTGCTATGGAGTTGTATATTAGTGATGGTGCTATAAACCTTATAAATTTTGAGCGGCTAAGTTTGGGAATAAGCACTATCCTGTCCTTCTCTAATATTGATTTATATGCCTGTAATATGAATGAGTTTTCTGCCTTGGGAAACCTGTATTTCAGGAAAATTAAAAAAGCAGATAGCCCTTTTTCTTTTTTTGATATTGAAAAATACTTGGACAAACAACCTGATACTGAACACCTAAAACGGCAGTATGAAAGCAAAAAAACACTGCTTGAAAGCCAAAAAAAAGAGTATGAAAGTGAGCTTTCAAACTGGCAAAAACGGCTAAATATACATGAGCCTACGTTTCGGGTAGTGCAATCATCATTGGGTACAACAGAGTTTACCGAGTGTGATTTGGGCGGTTTTAGGTTTGAGTATAATAACTCTAATATTAATCACGTTTTTATAAGCGGCGGTACTTTGCCTGAAAAAGATATTATAATTTATAAAGAGAAGGAAAACAGCCCATCAAAAAACTTTCAGCAGCAAAAAGTAGCTGTATATACCCAGCTAAAACAAATATTTAGCCGCTTGGGCAATGTATATTACGAGTCTAAGTTTCATGCTCAAGCATCACACCATCAATTAAAATTGCTAAAACACCTACGGAAAGAAGAAGCGAAAAAAAGCAAATACAAGCAATGGAAATTGCTAGTTGGCGAAGAAACTTTTGAAATATTAATATACCGTCTCAATCAAGTGTCAAACAAGCATAGGGCATCGTGGGGCAGAAGTTTAGGTTTTATTGCTGTTTCTAGTGGTTTTATTTTCACTTTTTACTTATTGGCAGGGGGTGCTATTAGCTTAAATTCCGCCCAAACCCAGTGGGATTGGAAATTGGTAGGGCAAATTTTCACTTTTATTAATCCCACCCATAGTATTAACTTTATGGCTGATGCAGGTTTTTGTATTCACTCGAATTTTTGGAGTAATCTGTGGGACTTTTTTGCACGCATAGTTATGGGTTATGGTATTTATCAGCTTATTGCTGCGTTTCGCAAACATGGTAGAAAAGGCTAATTTGGCTGTTCGCTATTGGCGCTTCGTATCTGTCACCCCTAAGTCCCCCGCCCGAATGGCAGTTTTACACTCCCCTTCCCCCCCCCTTGCCTTCTCACAGCCTACCACAAGGGGGGAAACCGCCGCACAGAGCCTACTGTTCTATTATCAACCCCTACCAATGTATTGCAGGTTTTACCTGTACCGCAATTTGGCTTCCCCTTAAGGAGAAGGGTGCTTAGTTGCTAATGCTAATAGTTAATTTGGATGGGGTTTATACCTGTACAATACTGGCGAGTTAAATTAAACCCCCTACCAATGTATTGTAGTTTTTACCTGTACCGCAATTTAGCTTCCCCTAAAGGGGAAGAGTGCTTATTTGGTTCTGCTAATAGCTAATTTGGATGGGGTTTTATATGTACAATACTGGCGAGTTAAATTAAAACCCCTACCAATGTATTGCAGGTTTTACCTGTACCGCAATTTGGCTTCCCCTTAAGGAGAAGGGTGCTTAGTTGCTAATGCTAATAGCTAATTTGGATGGGGTTGTTATAAGTCCCGTCATTGCGAAGCAAAAATACCTACCACGCCAAAGCGCAATAGGTATTCAATAATTTTTTGTGATGTTGCCCAGCGAGTTTTTATTTCAATACAAAACTCTCAATTTCTTCTAATGTATCAGGGTTCACTACTTCTACCTCTACACTACTGCCTTCAACATGAAAATAAACTATTGCATTTTGTGTGGTAAACCCTGATGTGAAACTACTCCATGGGGCTTTTTGTTGGGCGTAGTAGGGCGCACCTGCCGCACCATTATTTATTTGGTATATATTCCTGTTTAGCTTCAATCGGGGTAGTGTCCAGCCTTTTGGGTAGCGTTGCATTTGCTCGTTTATTTCGGTTTTGCAGTAGTTGTGTTCATCGCCAGTAAGTATAGCTACTGTTTTGCTGCTTTTGTTTACAATAATGTCTAATAATTGGTCTCGGCGTTCAATAATGCCTTTTTTTACGGGTTTGCCCTTTACCACAGGTCGGGGGGCATTATTTCCACTGTACCACATATCATCGCCAATGTGTCCACCATTGGGAAAAAACGGGGTATGTAGGGTGATAAATACATGGTCTATTGCTTTATCTTCCTCCAGTATTTGTATGGTTTGTTGCAGCCATGCCAGTTGCTTATCCATTATATAGGCGTGTATATTTCCACTACTCACTGCTACTTTATTTTTTGTTGGCGAGTACCAATAGTTGCTATTTAGCACTACCATAGCCACATTATCATAGGTATAGTAAAATACGTTTTCGGTATACCTTGGAAACTCCTTTTTGCCTATTGTGTCCTCGCTATATGGTCCATTGGTGGGGTTTACAAAGTTTTTGGCAAAAATAACTTCGGCACTCTCTGTTGCATAGGGAAATTTATCTACCCTAATAGTTTCCTCTTCTCCCTCTGCCTTAAATACTGATAATACGCTTTCGTGATTACCCATGCTTACATACACGGGGAAATAGTGTGCAAAGGGTTCAACGGCTCTTTTCCAGTTGGCATACTGTAAGTTCATCTCGCTTTTGTCAGTCAAATATCCGTCTATCAAATCTCCCGAAAACTGTGCAAAGGCAATTTTTTTGTGGCTATTCACTGCCATCATTTTCTTAATTATATACGTATTTGCACCATATATACTACGTTCGCCGCCACCGTTTCCGTTGCGCGAATCGCTGGCATAAGAAAACACAAATGCACTTCGTGTCCCTTTTTTAGGGGCGGTACTAAATGAGTAGCTTTGTGTATTGCCCCCACTACTAACAGTATAATTGTATGTAGTAGCCGCTTGCAAGCCGCTTACTTTAATCTCATGGTGTTGGGTAACTCTTTTATCGCTATATAGTTTCGCCCCTATTTTAATACTTGCTTTAGTAGTGGTGTTGGTAGTAAAAGAAATAGTTGCTCCCGCATCTGTTACTAAATTTATAAATGGACCTTGTGTGATGGTATTAGCTACTTTAAAAGGCCCTTTGCCCGTAAAACTCACTTTGCCATCATACAAAATATCGCCTTCGTCATTCACCACACGGTAGCCCAAAGTACCCTTGCCGATTTTTTGCCAGCCTACCATATCGTACTTGCCGCTTAGGTTATCCGTTATATTTATTAGTGCCGCACCATTAACAATATTTGCCGCTTTTTTAAAATACACGGGCATGGGGTGCTTGCTATCACCATAGGGGATAAAACCATAGTATAGCCAGCCTTTAAAATCTTTACCAAAATAAAAAGCGATGCCTCTACTGTCTCCTTTTGGGTTACCCATTACTTGCCCAAGCGTGTATTTTGTGCTTGCCTGTTGCAAGTAATACTTAGTGGTAGAGTCTTTTATATATAGTTTTCCCTTATCCGTATATATATTGGTATGGATACGTGGTATATACCCTTGTGCTATAACCGCTTGTGCCGCAAAAAGCAGCGTAATAATTAGAATTGTCTTTTTCATACGAAGGGCAAAAATACATATTCCATATTTAGAAATATAACGTAATACACTGCCCGTTTTATACTGTTCACTCAATGTTAAAAAGTCTTATAGTTTGGGCTATTATAGCCACAACAAAAAATGTAGGTTTGTAGCTAATGGTTCAGGTACGCACGCATAAAACTACGGTAGATATTCATATACCCTGCCTTACCGACCAAATTAAACCCCAAACGGGCTTTAATTTGGTGAAGGTATTAGAGTTTCTGGATTGCAAGGTAAATTACAATCCAGAGCAAACCTGCTGCGGATTGCCTGCCTATACCGACGGCTATTTTGATGATGCAAAACTAATAGGCGAAAAATTTATAGGCGAGTTTGAGTATGACCGTCCCGTAGTATCACTTTCAGGGGCGTGTACTTATATGGTGCGTGATTGGTACACCAATTTGTACAACAATACTATGACCCACAACAAGTGCAAACGCTTGCAAAAAAACTTGTTTGAAGTATGCGAATTTATTGTTGATGTACTGAAAAAAGAAGATTTAGGCTTGCACTTAAACGCAACAGTTTGCTACCACGATAGTTGCCAAGCCCTAAAATGTGGAATAAAAAATGCCCCCCGTATCTTATTGCAAAATATAAAAGGAATAGAACTAATAGAGATGAAAAGCCCTGAAGAATGCTGCGGCTTTGGCGGCTCATTTGCTACCAATTACGAGCCTATTTCCATTGCATTGGTAGAAAAGAAAGTGAACGATGCCTTGCAAACAAATGCTGACTATATTGTGAGTAACGACCCAGGTTGTTTATTACAACTTGAAGCATACATAAATAAGAAAAATATTGCCCTAAAACCCGTGCATATTGTAGATTTGCTGGCAGAAGCTATCGGATAATTTTTGACTATTCGCTTTTAATATGTTTGTAAATAGTGAAAGGTTGATGCCAAACAGCAAATTAAATGAACACTTTTAATAAAGAACAATTAGAAAATTTTTGTACTGCTGTTTTTACTAAAATGGGGTGCAGCACTGCTGATGCAAAATTGGCTACCGATGTATTAGTACACGCTGATTTACGCGGTATAGACTCGCATGGTGTGGCACGCCTTTCAGGGTATGTGCGCCTGTGGGAAGCTGGGCGAATAAATACTGCTGCAAAAATAAAAATTATACATGAAACACCCTCAACTGCTACTATTGATGGCGATGCGGGATTAGGCTTAGTAATTGCCCAAAAAGCGATGCAAATAGCCCTGCAAAAAGCTCACAAAGTAGGTAGCGGATGGGTAGCCATAAAAAACTCTAACCACTTTGGTATTGCAGCTCATCACTCACTATTGGCAGTACAACAAAACATGGTAGGCATTAGCATGACCAATGCCAGCCCGTTGGTTGCCCCTACCAATAGCAAAGAGCGTTTGCTGGGTACTAACCCAATGTGCTACGCCCTACCCGCAGGAAAATACTCGCCTATTGTTGCTGATATGGCAACCAGTGCCGCAGCAAACGGTAAGCTGGAAATAGCGCAGCGTTTGGGGAAAAATATCCCCGAAGGATGGGTGCAAGATAAAAAAGGGAACAGCAGCACAAACCCTGCTGAACTGAAAAAAGGCGGGGCATTACTACCTTTGGGCAGCATGGAAGAAGCAGGGCATAAAGGCTATGCCTTAGCCTCTGTTGTAGATATATTTTCGGGGGTATTATCAGGGGCTAATTATGGACCTTGGGTGCCGCCATTTGTTAGTTTTTTGCCTTTGGCTAATGATATGCCTGGTGAAGGTTTGGGGCATTTTGTGGGGGCTATGCGAGTGGATGGTTTCCGCCCGATAGAAGACTATACTAAAAATATTGAGCAATGGGTAGCCCGTTTCAAATCCTCTCCCGCTATTGATGGAAAAAATGTTTTAATACCAGGTGAACCTGAAACTATCAAACAAGCTATACGAATACAAAATGGCATTCCCCTAACCCACGATATAGTAAACGATTTAGAAGAACTGGGCGAAAAGCTGGGTATTAAATTTTAGCAGATGCGAAAACTAAAACTATATGGAACTGCCTGTATTGATGGTGGTTTTTACCTAACCACATTGGATTTAGGAGGAAAATCTTATTTAATATGAGTTGGCGGAGGTATATGTTCACTATTTCGTTGACAAAAAGCCATCACCAAACCACTAAAATCCCAGTACATTTTGGGCTGGAGTGGCTACGCATTTAACCCTGAAAATCAAAATATCAAAAAAAATATAGCCCACTCGCCTAAAACTATCGTTACATACTAACTGATAATTGATAAATTCGCAGGTATAATATGTTAACTATTTTTGTAAAAGAAATACGTAGCTTTCTTAGCTCGCTCATAGCCTATATAGCTATTGGGGTGTTTTTGCTTGCCATTGGCTTGTTTATGTGGGTGTTTAAAGATACCAATGTGCTTGATGGAGGGTATGCCAATATTGATACCTTGTTTTATATGGGTCCTTGGGTATTTATTTTTTTAATATCAGCAATTACCATGCGTAGTTTTTCAGAAGAGAAAAAAGCGGGAACTATTGAAACCCTAACCACTGCGCCCATTAGTGATATGTCTATCATACTGGGGAAATATTTTGCAGGGGTGGTTTTGGTATTGTTTTCGCTCATTCCCACCCTGCTATACTATTATACGATACATCAGTTGGGCTACCCCGAGGGGAATATAGATACAGGGGCAATGTGGGGTTCTTATTTAGGCTTGCTAATGCTGGGCAGTGTGTTTGTGGCTATTGGCATTTTTGCATCGGTAATTACCGACAATCAAATAGTATCGTTTATTATTTCAATGTTTTTATGTTTTGTGTTTTATATCGCTTTTGATTATTTGGCACAACTAAGCGCACTGCAAAGTGTGAGCTATTGGATACAGTGGGTGGGTATAAACAAGCATTACGAAAGCATTAGCCGTGGTGTTTTAGATACCCGTGATGCCGCCTATTTTATAAGCGCAATTACAGTTTTTCTTTTACTAACTAAAGTCGTTTTTGGGAGCCGCAAGTGGTAAGTAGTTTAAAAAAAAATTAAGCAATGGGGAAAAAAGAAACGGTGAACAAAAAACGAAATCAAAAGCACTTAGCCATAATAGAGTTGGTTATTGCCCTTGCGCTTTTGGTAGTATTAAACAGTATAGCCTCAAAAGTATTTACCCGTATAGATTTTACAAAAGAGAAGCGGTATAGCCTTAGCGATGCCAGCAAAGAACTATCGCAAAAGTTGGATGATATTCTTTTTGTGAGGGTATATTTAGCGGGGGAGTTAAACCCCGACTTTGATAGGCTGCGCCGCTCAACCAAAGAGATGTTAGACGAGTTTAGGATAGCATCTGACGGTATGATTGAGTATGAGTTTATAGACCCTTTGGAAGGAAAAACTAAAAAAGAGAAAGGAGAAATAATACAACAACTGCTACAACAAGGCTTATCGCCCACAGAAATTTTTGATGATACGGATGATAAAAATACCCGCCACGTTATAGTGCCTGGGGCGCATTTTTACTATAAAACATCGCAACAATATTCGCTTAATCTTTTAAAACCTCAGTTTGGGCAACCCGCCCAAGTGGTGCTAAACAAGTCTATTGAAGCATTGGAGTATAAAATAGCATCTACTATTAGGAAAGTGGTGGATGGTGGGCGCAAAAAAATAGCTTTTTTTACAGGACATGGAGAACTAACAGAAGAAGAAACAGAAGACCTTGCCAAAGAACTAACCAATACATATAGATTAGAACGGTTTAATATGCGGATGGATAATGCCAACCTTGAGTTTATTAAACAGTTTGCAGGCGGTTTAGACTCTATAATGTTAAAAGATGCAGGCAAATGGCTAATTGATACACTTACTAAAAAACTAAACAGTTTTGATGCGGTGGTTATTGCCCGCCCTCGTGATAGATTTAGCGAGCAAGAGAAGTTTTATATTGATCAATATGTAATGAACGGCGGCAAAATAATTTGGCTTATAGACCCGCTAATTGCTAGCCTAGACAGTATTGCAAAATACCGCACTATTGTTACCGCTGATTATGATTTGAACCTTAACGATATGCTGTTTGAATACGGCGTGCGTGTTAACCCAAACCTGATACAAGATGCAGAGTGTAATGGCTTGCGCTTAGACGGCTCGGGCAAGGTATATCCGTGGATATACGACCTTAAAGTGGTAGCCAAAAGCCAGCACGCCATAGTTAAAAATCTAAACCCTATTTTAATGCGTTTTGTTAGTAGCCTTGATACTGTGGGCAAAGGAGGGATTAGGAAAAAGGTACTGCTCACATCGTCGTTATATTCACGCCCTGTAAACAACCCTGTGGAAATATCGTTTAATATTGTGGCTCGCCCGCCTGCACCAGCATTGCTTAACAAACCCGAGCAGCCTTTGGCAGTGTTACTTGAAGGGCGTTTCACATCGGTATTTAAAAACCGAAGACGCAATAAAGAGCAAGCAATAAGTTTTAAAGAAAAAAGCCCTCAAACCAGTATGATTGTTATTGGCGATGGAGATGTGATACGCAATACTATTAGCAGTAGAGGAGAGGTTTTTCCATTGGGTTTTGACAGGCATACCAAGCGAATGTTTGATAATAAGAAATTTTTTGTAAACTGCTTAGACTATATGCTGGATGAAAGCGGGCTAATAGAAGTACGCACCAAAGAGTTTGAAATTCGCCCGCTAAACAAGGTGAAAGTAAAAGCCGAAGAAACCTATTGGAAAACCCTAAACATGGTTGCCCCTGTGGCAGCAATTATACTGTTTGGGCTCATAAATGGTTTTATCCGCCGCAGGCGATATGTAAAATAAATATAAAAAAACTATAACGCATTATTAATACAACTTTTAATTTTAGTTATTGCTTTTAGCCTTTAGTGCGGTGGGTGATAATGCAAAACCATCTGGGTTAGTTTTTTATTTCTTACCTCTTGTTTGGGCAAAAATCTAATGCTCTGCTTAAAAAAGCACATCAAGTTTACATTAAAAATTAAGCATCGCTTTTTTCTGTTTTAAATAGATTGATGTACTTTGTGGGAGTTTTATAATAGTAAACAGATGCCGGACGAAATAAGAATAGATACAACACAAAATGTTAAAATTAGTTTTGAGTTAGCCTCTTTGGGCGATAGAATTGCAGCAGGAGTAATAGATGTAGTGGTATCTGCTGGCTATGCTTTTTTAATTCTTTATTTAGCTATCGAAGATATATTGCCCACAGGGCTGGGCTTTGTAATATTTTATATGCTACCCGTAGTTTTTTACCCCCTTTTGTTTGAGCAGTTTAATAATGGCCAGTCTATAGGTAAAATGGTGCTAAAAACTAAAGTGGTTCGTATAGATGGTACTGAACCTAATTTTGGCAATTATTTTATACGATGGCTTCTAAACCTGTTTGAAGGGGGCGTAATTGCTGTGGTAGTTATATTATTTAGTGGGGAGGGGCAACGCTTGGGCGATATGCTTGCAGGCACTACCGTTGCCAAACAGAAAAAAAGAGTTAGCCTTGAAGATACATTGTTTGAAGATGTTGAAGAAAACTATATTGTAAAATATGATACTGTGGGCAAACTTGATGATAGAGATATAGAAACTATAAAAACAGTAGTTGCTGCTTTTGAGAAAAGTTACTCCACCTCCACCGCTAAATTAATGAATACAACCCGTGAGGCTATTAAACAAAAATTAGAAGTAAACAGCGTTGAGGATAGCGATAGAGATTTTTTAATGCAGGTGGTAAAAGACTATAACTTTGTTACAGGCAAAGTAAATAATTAATGTAAGCAGCGTTTATACATTTGTACGGCATTGTTTAGCCCTAAGTATATAGCATCGCAAATTAGTGCGTGCCCAATGGATACTTCTAACAATTGCGGAATACTTTTGTAAAAAAAATTTAAATTCTTTAAATCTAAATCATGCCCTGCGTTAATGCCCAAGCCTAAGCTATTTGCTACTTTGGCAGCCTCTACATAGGGTTTAATGGCAGCCTCTTTATTCTCTACATATTGGGTGGCATAGCTTTCCGTATATAGTTCAATTCTATCAGTACCCGTAGCCTTTGCGCCTTCAATCATTTTTAAGTCGGGGTGTATAAAAATTGAAGTGCGAATACCTGCATTTTTAAATAGTGCAATTATATCTATTAAATATTTTTTATGGGCAATAGTATCCCAGCCTTGGTTGCTGGTAAGTGTATTTTCGGCATCAGGCACAAGGGTTACTTGAGTAGGTTTTGTTTTAAGTACTAAATCAACAAATTTTTGCGTGCGTGGATTCCCCTCAATATTAAATTCGGTATTCACTACCTTCACCTTACTCAATGCAAACACATCAGCATAGCGGATATGCCTCTCATCAGGGCGGGGGTGAACGGTAATCCCATCAGCCCCAAATTTTTCACAATCAATAGCGGCTTGCAAAATATCAGGGTTGTTGCCGCCTCTTGCATTTCGCAGGGTGGCAAACTTATTTATGTTTATACTTAGTTTAGTCATTTATTATTAGTACTTTTAAAAAAATACAAGGTATAATTAGCAGGTTGCAAATAACGCTTACAGAATGCTATATATAAAGAAATACAGCATTAAAATGTTTACTTTTAAAAGGATATTCTAAACGTGCGCAAATTTTTAATCATCCTATTTAGTATAGCGTTCACTTGGGCGGCTTGCACAGGCAAAAAAAGTAAGCAAAGTAAGCAAGCCTTTGTACAAGAAATAGACTCGCTTGGTGATGTGGCATTTGCAGCACAATACAACAATGCCCGTGCCTGTGATAGTATAGCCCAAATTATATATGCCAAATCAGAAAAAAAGGGCTACAAAAAGGGGATAGCCAGTGCTTGGTTTTTAAAAAGTGCTGCCCAACAACAATTGGGCAATTACGATTTGGCGATAGAATTAGCTTTTAAAAGTTTAGCTATTTTTATTGAAATTGAAGACAAAAAAGGCAAAGCACGAGTATATAATGACATAGGTATTGACTATGATTTTAAAGCCAGCTATGTAAAAGCAGTTAAATACTATTTAAAAGCACTTGAAATTTTTGAACAATTAAATGATGCAAAAGGAATATCTAATGCACTAAATAATATGGGCTTGGTATATCAAAACCAAAAGAAATATGTTGAGGCAAGAGAATACCACTACAAGGCACTAAACATTGCAAAAGAGCATAAATTAGGCGAAGCTGAATTGAATGCAATGAACAGTTTGGGCAGTGTTTTTATAGGATTAGAAGAATATAATTCAGCCCTTTTTTTTCATCAGCAGGTGCTTAAAGGCGATTTAAAATCGGGCAACAAATCACACATTTCATACTCGTATAACAATATTGGCGAAACCTACCTACAACTAAAAAAGTACGATACAGCAATATACTATTTCAAAAAATCGGAAAAGCTAAAACAAGAATTAGGCAACCAGCGTGCTTTGGCAAATACATGGATGAACTTGGGCGATGTATACATTGCCACAAAAAACTATAAGAAAGCAGAAGATTATTTAAGAAAATCCTTAGAAAAAAGCACTAAATTAGGATTATTAAACACTAAAAGAAATATATATGCTTTATTGTATAGATTAGAAAAAAAAAGGCAAAACTATAGTGGGGCGTTAGAGTATTATGTTAAAGCAGAAAAACTTGAAAACGAACTTAATAATGGTAAAAAAATGGCTGAAATTAGCCATCTCGAAAAAATTTACGAAGTAGAAAAAGCCCAGCGCATTACTTCTGAAGCCGAAAGTAATGCCCGCAAAACAAAACAACTGGCAATACTATATGGTGGTATATCCCTAATTCTTTTTATTTTATTAGGTTCGCTTTGGGTGGTATATCGCCAAAAAAAGAGAAATACCACTATACTACTTAATTATCAAAAACAATTGGAACATAAAAACCAAGAGTTAGAATATAAAAACAAACAGGTACTTGCACAAAAAAAAGAAGTAGAAACAGCCTTTGCTGCCCGCTCGCGTTTTCTCTCGTTTATGAGCCACGAGATACGCACACCGCTAAACGGTATTACGGGCTTGGTAGATTTGTTGCAGGCTATGAATATGCTGCCCGAGCAAAAAGAATATATAGAAGCCTTGAAACTATCAGCAGATAATTTATTGCTACTGCTTAATAATATTTTAGACTTGAGCAGGCTTGAGGTGGGAAAAATTGAACTTGAAAAAAGAAATATTAATATACCAAAATATGTTAATACCCAAGTAACCTTGTTTAAAGCAAGTGCCCTGCTAAAAGGGGTTGAATTAAGCTCAATCATTGATAAAAACATACCCAATAGCCTGCAAGGAGACGGGTATAGAATAAGCCAAATACTGACCAACCTTATAAACAATGCTATAAAATTTACCAGAGGCGGGCAGGTAAAAGTAGAGTGTAATTTGGTAGAAAGTAAAAACAATATTCATACTGTTAGGTTTGCGGTAGTAGATAATGGTATTGGAATATCAAAAGAGAAATTAAAAACCATTGTTGAGCCATTCTCTCAAGCCGAAGCGCATACTACCCGCAAATATGGGGGTACAGGCTTGGGCTTGGCAATTGTGCAACTACTATTAGATGCAATGGGTAGCACGCTTGAAATAGAAAGCGAGCCTAAAAAGGGCAGTACCTTTTTCTTTACCTTAAATTTACCCGCCTATGAAACCCCTATTATTAGCAATGGTGATATAATAAACCCCAGCGGAGGAGAAAAACTGACCCATAAAAAAGTATTGGTAGTTGAAGATAATGAAACCAATGTTTTAGTGCTTACCAAAGTATTAGCAAATTGGGAAATACAATGCGATGTTGCCAACAATGGGTTTACAGCTATTGAGCTTGCCAATAGTAATAAATACGATATTATATTGATGGATTTACACCTGCCCAAAATAACAGGGTATGAAACAGCACAGCGTATTAAAACATCGGGAGGCATTAATAGCCAAACACCTATTTTGGCAATTACCGCTGCTGATGAGGGCGAGGTAGAACAACACCCGCACAGGCAATTTCTTGATGGGGTAATGCGCAAACCACTACAACCCCAAACACTATTAGATGAGATGTATAGGCTGCTAACATAAAAAAGCCACCCCGTTGGGGTGGCTTTCATAGTATTAGTATTAGTATTAGTATTAGTATTAGTAAGTTAAAAAATACTTTTAGTATCTGTATGTCTCATTTTTAAATGGTCCATTAACAGGCACACCTATGTAGTCCGCTTGTTCTTGGTCAAGTTTTTCTAATTTAGCTCCTACGTGTGCAAGATGAAGAGCCGCAACTTTCTCATCCAAATGGCGAGGAAGCACATACACATCTTTACCATATTTGTCGTTATTAGTCCATAACTCAATTTGCGCTAATGTTTGATTAGTAAAAGAGTTACTCATAACAAATGAAGGGTGTCCCGTAGCACAACCTAAGTTTACCAAACGTCCTTCGGCTAAAACTATCAGCTCGTTACCATCTACATTATACACGTCAACCTGTGGTTTCACAGTATATTTAGTATCACCGTAGTTGTCAATAAGCCAAGCCATGTCTATTTCATTATCAAAATGACCAATATTACACACTATGGTTTTATCTTTCATAGCTTTAAAATGGCGGTCTCTGATAATATTGTAGTTACCCGTTGCAGTTACTATAATGTTCGATTCTTTAACAGCCTCGTCCATAGGTTTCACTTCAAAACCATCCATAGCCGCTTGTAAAGCACAAATAGGGTCAATTTCAGTTACAATAACACGAGCACCTGCGCCACGCAACGAAGCTGCCGAGCCTTTTCCAACATCACCATATCCAGCAACAACGGCAACTTTACCTGCCATCATTATATCAGTAGCACGGCGTATAGCATCTACCAAACTTTCTTTACATCCATATTTGTTATCAAATTTAGATTTGGTAACAGAGTCGTTTACATTAATAGCAGACATGGGTAATGTACCTTCACGCACACGGTCGTTTAGGCGCAATACACCCGTTGTAGTTTCCTCACTAATACCTTTAATACCAGCGGCTAAATGTGGGTTTTTATCTAACACCAAATTGGTAAGGTCTCCACCATCATCCAAAATCATGTTCAAAGGCTTTTGGTCTTCACCAAAATACAATGTTTGGTTAATACACCATTCGTACTCTTCTTCTGTCATCCCTTTCCAAGCATATACAGGGATACCAGCAGCAGCTATTGCAGCAGCGGCTTGGTCTTGAGTAGAAAAAATGTTGCATGATGACCATGTAACATCAGCACCCAGTTCAACCAAAGTTTCAATAAGTACCGCCGTTTGTATAGTCATGTGTAGGCAACCCGCTATCCGAGTGCCTTTAAGTGGTTTTTGCGCACCATATTCTTTTCTTAGTGCCATTAATCCAGGCATTTCTGCCTCTGCTAAATTAATCTCTTTACGGCCCCACTCGGCCAGCGAAATGTCTTTTACCTTATAAGGAAGGCGGGTGGTTTTTACTGTCATTTAAAGTTTATTAATTTTTTATGAAAGTGCAAAATTACAACAATTTGATGTAAAAAAACGCTTACAAGCATAGAATTGTTTATGCCATATAGGCGGGTTTTTTGACTTAAAAAAGCAATGTAAATCCTTTGGCATAGTTTTGTATCGTTTTTGGTAAATTTGCAAAAGAAATTAAAGTTTAAATAGTAAAATTATGGCTTCATATCCAGAAATGTTAGTCGCGCCAATGCGTAAAGAACTAACAGATAACGGTTTCACCGAGCTTTTAACACCTGATGATGTTACTGGCGCAATAGAAAATACTGACACTACTGCTTTGGTGGTAGTAAACTCTGTATGTGGTTGTGCAGCAGGTACTGCTCGCCCAGGGGTTTTACAATCGCTAAATGGCGATAAAAAGCCTGCTCATTTATACACTGTATTTGCAGGTATGGAAGCGGAAGCGGTAAACAAAGCCCGTGAGTTTTTCACTCCTTACCCACCATCATCACCTGCAATAGCTTTGTTTAAAGCGGGCGAGTTGGTACACTTTGTAGAACGCCACCACATTGAAGGCAGAACCGCCGAAATGATTTCTGAACACCTTAATGAGGTGTATAAAGAATATTGCTAAGTAGCCACCCGAAATAAAACATTAAAAGAGGCAAATAATGCCTCTTTTAATGGTAACGTGCTGCATCTATAGTGAAATTTGTGAAACAGAGGGGAGAATAGTATAAGCCTGTTTATCCTATATATTGATTAATTTTAAAGTTACCAATGAGACACTTTTTTTTACTTACTGTTGTTCTATTTACAAATGTTGTCTCAGCACAAATTCACAAAAAGGTGTTTGTACAACATACTATCAACGATAGTTATCTTGGGTATGAAAAGTATTACAAATATTTAATAGCCGACTCTGTATCACTAAGAGCACAACCCTCAACTACAGGAAAGTATATAAAGGCTTTACCTGTGGGTACACAATTAGAAATATTAGAAAGGTGGAGAAAAGATACCCTTGTTATAAAAGGTTTATATAGCAATTGGTATAAAATAAAAACAGCTACTGATATAGGTTGGGTGTGGGGAGGATTTATAGCACAAGAAGTGATCGGCAGTAATGAAAACCCCAAGGTGAAATTTTTGATAGGGTATGACCATATTGAAAGGAAGACTAAAAATAGCGGACATACAAAATACCACTACTACCCCTATATACAGGTAAGGGTTTTAAAAGAGGGGAAAGAAATTAGCCAAGCTACGAGTAAAATTTTTAAATCACGTGGGTATATAGCTGTAAACCATTTAGGGAAAAGAGGGGTGAAAAATATTGATGATATATTGGTATTTAATGACCCTTGTGAAGGGGGTTGCGGTTGTAGTGGAGGAAACGTTTACTTTTTTTGGGACGGAAGAAAATTAGCTAAAGCAGCATCTGTTTATGTAACCGCTGATGGAGAGTTTAGTAGTGGGCAAACTATAATTTTTCCTTCAAATACTAATGGCGACCCTAATTTTATAAAGATAATAGACTATACAATAGATGAAAGTTTTGATTATAACGCTCCACATAATACGCTGAAAAGAATTATTACAACCACCTACCATACTTGGAATGGAGATAAGCTGGTAGAATCTATAAACAGAAAACCCGAGCAACAGGTAGTGTACTATAACCACAAAACTGGTAAAGTAGTGCCAAAACCTACTGAGGGGTATGGCTGGGAATGATAAATGCTAACTGTTAAATAAAAAATAATATTACCACCATAAAAAGCCTTTTTTTAGCTTAATAGTATTTTTCACTGTGTTCTCGCCTGATAGCATTTCTACAAAGGGGATGTCTAAAGTCATTTTCTTTTTATTGTCGGATATTACGGCTTTAGCGTTGCTCACGCTCTTTATTTTCCTATCAAACGTATATATTTGGTGGTAGGTGATACTATTGGTAAGCATACTACCCATGCCCCCCATACCTGCGGCTTCACCTTGCTGGTCTAATATTTTTTTCAGGCTATCTGTTCCTAAAAAGCCGGGGATACGTTCTATTTTGGTTTTGCTACCTCCTATTTGCTTCATTTCATTGTCCATAAAGCCCCCTTTTTTATTCGTTCCTATAATACTTGCCAAGCCTTGATTTAAAGCCTCTAAGTCTTTAAAATTAAACGAGATACCAAAGCCTGAACCATCTTGTATTACTTTAATATGGCTAATACCATTACGACTTAATTTACTTAACGCTAATGAGTCTTTCTCCCCCATTACTCCTAAAAAATCATCGCCCAAAATACCGTCAAGCATACCTGTTTCAATTTTGTAGCGATAAACCGCTTTGCCGCTACCATCTCTATTAAAATGTACCTCTTCGTAAATATCTAAACAGCCAGTAAAGCTAAAGGCTAATAGAACCAATAATAATGAGAACAGCGTTTTTTTTGTTAAAAGCATTTACAAACTTAAAAAAATATTTAGCTATTTGACTGATAATTATTAGGATTAGTATTATATTGGTCAGAAGAAACCTCTTTATATTCATCAAGCAATTCTTCTACTTGGTCTATATAGTTATTTCGCCTTAAAGCACTTTTAGAAAGCCCTACTATAATTGATGAAAATAGCATGAAAAATATAGCAATAATTCTTAGTACAATAAATATATTGTTCAATGCCTCATAATTTTGTTTATTTATAATACCCTCAAGTAATGGAAGCCAAAGCTCGCGTGAGAATGTAGTAACTAAAACTAAAGAGGCAAATAATAATAACCTGTGGTGTGTGTTTTTTATTACCTTTAAACATTTATTTTTAACTATGAAAAAACAGTTACTCTTTACCTTCATACTTTTATTTAGCGTATTTAATCTGCACAGTCAAAAATGTGTTAACCTTAATATTCAACATCAGGCTGATATACCAACTACTTGCAACCAACTAACTATAACTATGATGCAGGATGAGCAAGATCGTCCTTATTTATATGTGGCTAAAAAAGAAGGAGGTTTGGATATATATGATATTACCGATATTAAAAAGCCTGCACTGAAAAAGAATATACCCCTTAGCAGTTTGGCAAATATTGAGGTGATGAATGTGAGCCAACAGGGCAACTATTTGTATTTAGCATTAGGCAGCCACTTTGTAGGTGGCGAAAAACCAGGAATGGCAATAGTGGATGTTACTAACCCTGAAAATGCTACTGTAACTGATGTATATGAAACTGCTTTTGATGAGGGAGGTTGTGGAATTGTAATTGCCGAAGGGAACTATGCCTATATGGGAGCAATGCAGTACGGTTTGATAATATTAGACATAAGTAACAAAAGCGATATAAAATTTGTATCTCGTTTTGTGCCCGATATTAATTACCCAACACCCAACCCTAACTCTGATTTATACAACGCACGGGGTATGGAAGTGAAAAATGGTACGGTATTTTTGTGCTATGATGCGGGGGGGGTACGCATTATCAATACCGCTGATAAACAAAACCCTACTGAAACTGGTAAATACAGTAATCCTATATTAAATGGCAAGCCAAGAGCATACAACAATATAGTATTAGCTGATGATAAGGTATATATAACAGTTGATTATTGTGGTTTAGAGATTTTAAATATAGCTAACCCTGCTGATATAAAACAGGTGAGCTGGTGGAATCCTTGGGAGTGTGAAACCAGTCCCTTTAAATGGTTTAGTAGCCCTGGACATACTAATGAGATACGTATGGATAGAGATAACAACTTATTATTTATGAGTACGGGAAAAGGAGATTTAATGGTGGTAGATGTGGCTAACCCTTCCGCGCCTGATTCGTGTTCTTTTTTTGGCGGGGTAAATAACAATATTGGCACTTGGGGAATAGGGCTGCATAAAGACCGTATTTTCTTGGCATATATCTGTTCGGTAATCCCATTCTCATCTAATTGGGCAGGAGTTAAAATTTTAACTTATAATAGACCCTCGCCTCCGGTATTTATCAAAGAACAGTCTGTAAAAAATATTAAAGCTTACCCCAACCCAGCCTCCGAGGTTGTTGTAATAGAATTAGATGAAAAAATACGAAATGCTACTATACATAACATTTTGGGACAAAGTTTTGAGGCTAAGTATTACCAATCGGGCAATACAGCAACATTTGATATTAGTACATTATCAAAAGGGATATACTATATTAGTTTGTCAATTAACAGTCCTACTTCAATAGTCAAATTTGTGAAGTAGAAACATAATAGTGTTTTTCGCTAAGTATTCCTTTCAATAAAAACGAGTTAGTATCATTTTGATAGAGGCTATCTAGTCTTTTTAGAGTAGAGGGTGTAGGAGGTTTTGTAGGGCTAAGTTCAGCAAGAATAAAACCATATTTCTTTATATCTTCTTCAGTTGGTTCAATATCTTGTGCCACAATTTGTGGGCATGAAAAAAATACTATAATCAGCAGAAATATAATTCTCATTTTTTTAGTTCTATTAATAGTTCAGCAGCGTTATACGCACTTATTTTCTTTTGGGCTACTTGTTGTTCTAAGTCTTTTAATTGTTGTGCAATATCAGTGTTATTATAGAAACGGTCTTTTAGTAGTTGCTCAATAGTTTCGTGCAGGCGTTGTATTTCTTGCTCGGCACGGTAGTTTTCAAAATAGCCGTTTTGCTTTGTGTGTTGTATATAGTGGTTCACTATATCCCAAATTTTTTCTATCCCTTCGCCCGTAAGCGCAGAGCAAACTCCCACTTTGGGCTGCCAGCCCGATGGAGCAGGCGGGTATAGGTGTAGCGCATTTTTATACTCATTTACAGCACGTTTGGCGGTGGTTTTATTTTCGCCATCGGCTTTTGTAATAATAAGGGCATCACACATTTCCATAATTCCCCGCTTAATGCCTTGCAGTTCATCGCCTGCCCCTGCCAGCATTAGTAGTAAAAAAAAATCGACCATGCCATGTACGGCAGTTTCGCTTTGCCCCACTCCCACTGTTTCTATTAATATAGTATCAAAACCAGCGGCTTCACATAATATTACTGTTTCACGAGTACTGCGAGTAACACCACCCAACGAACCTCCCGAAGGCGAAGGGCGTATAAAAGCATTAGGGTGGATAGAAAGGTTTTGCATTCGGGTTTTATCGCCCAAAATGCTACCGCCAGTAAGCTGTGAAGTAGGGTCGATAGCCAACACACATAATTTTTTACCTTGCTCTACCAACTGAATACCAAATGCTTCAATAAAAGTACTTTTACCTACCCCAGGCACACCGGTTATACCCACCCGTATTGAGTTACCACTATGGGGTAAACATTTCTCTATTAACTGTTGTGCAAGGATTTTATCAGCAGGTAAACGACTTTCAGTCAAGGTGATAGATTTTCCTAATACAGCTCTATCAGCATTTAAGATACCGTCATAATATTCTTTTAAAGTGAGGCGTTTTCTTCTGATTATTGACAAGGTTCAGGGGTATTAAATTGAGCGTGTTATTGCTTATATGCCCAAAGATAATAAAACTCCTTGTGTACCAAAAAAATTGAGTGTGTAGATTTTAAACCTACTAAACTATCTTAGTCAGTTATTATAACTCTCCCATTTTTTAATACACTACCCTTTTTGTAAATTTGATAGGTATAAAGCCCTGTTGCTAAAGCACTAACATCAACAGTTTTTTGAGTGGGTGTAATAGCTTGCTCTTTTATTTTTCTACCGCTTAAGTCGTAAATAGTAAGTGTACAGTTTTTGTGTACACAATCAATTGTTATTGTTTTGTTTGCAGGGTTAGGGTATAACTTCACAGCACTCCTCGTACTTGTTTCATTAATACCTGTACTAATATTATAATTAAATACTCTACTTGAGTTGTTTGTTACATCTATTTTGAAAATAGAAAAAGTAAAGAAGTTTGAATCAGCTACAAACCAATCATAAATAATATCATTTTGGGAAGTAGTGGTCTTAATTCGCACAGCATTTTTATAAGTAGCAAATGGAGTTATTAAAGTACCGTAACCATCATATACTCTAGTCTCGACTTCGTTAATTGAGCTATCAGTACTTTTATAAGTATCTATAATTGAGTCTTGATAATTAAAAGGGAATGTAACAAATGTAAAAAGATCGGGTTTTAAGTTTATATATGTATTATTTAAACCTAAACGTACACCTACCCAATCAAAAGTAGTACTATTTAAATTATAGTAGTTGTAGAATGTTAATGTTGGTGTTGAAATTTTAAATACATAATTACTGTTGGGAAAAGAATCGTAATAGGGAGTTGTAGTCGGGTCTACACGCTCAAATACACCTGCATTATTTAACGGGTGCGCACTAAAATCCCAAGTAACGTTCTCACCTGAGGCTCCAGGATTTGCTCCTTGCCCAAATGAGAAAGATATTTTAACACCTTCTGGTAGTGCAACACTGTCAAGTTTCGGTTGACAAATCGAGGTTGAATAAAAAATTAAGTTTAATATCAATACAGTAAAATATTTCATAATTATTATTTGTTTATGTAACTACTACAAACGGCATTTTTTAGCATGGAGATGTAAGAGAAACTTATTTAATCAACGAACGGGTGGGTACTGATGACGAATGGTGTTAAGTAACCGATTAACGGCTTTAATTTTTTTCTCAAATAAGTTAATAGTATTATACCTTAATGCAGTTTTGGTTTAAAAAAGTAGCAAAGCAAGGGGATGTTGACGCAAAAGAAGCGATTTTAGAACTAAATAAACTGGGCTATTACTAAAGTTTTTTGTAACGCTACTGCTATAATTATACAACACAAAATACCTTGTTTTTTTTTGGTAAGTTTGAGAACCTTATTATAATAACTATACAGTACATGGAAAAAAGAGTATTAAAAACCGTATTTATATTTTTTGCTTTCATTCTTCTTTCTGCAATTTCGCTGGAAGCTCAGAAAAGCACAGAGGATGAGAAAGAGTTTGAAATAACTAAAAAAGCAGCAAATAAGGGTGATGCTTATGCTCAATATCGTTTAGGGCGTTGTTATTTTATGGGCAATGGGGTAACAAAAAATTATGAAAGTGCAGTGTACTGGTATAAAAAAGCAGCAAAGAATGGAGTTGCTGGGGCAAAAGATGCTGTTTTAAAGCTAAATAAACTGGGCTATTACTAAGGTATTCTTATGGTTAACCCCTACCAATGTATTGTGGTTTTTCCTTGCAACGGTCTTATTTGGTAGTGCTAATAGTTGATTTGGAAGGGGTTATCATGCTGAAGCAAAACCCATAATTGCTTCACTCCAAAATGGCACTCACACCCACGTCAATACGGTGTCCCTCTCTTTTGGAGAGGGGCCTTTTGGTAATTGTGCCTTATTTATAAATCGGGTGAGGCTTCTTTTCGACCTTTCTTTAATCCCCCGACCGTATGGCGGTACAGGGGGCTGTGCGGCTAAAATTCTCCCTTTGCAACACACGAAATATTTTGTTTTTTTGGTATAAAACACCAGTTATCTATAAATATTAGATTAGTGAATACCTTAAATTCAATACATTTGCTGTTGCAACAATGAAACGTATATTTTTTTCTCTAATCAGTATAGTTTTTATTGCCTCACAGGCAGTAGCACAAACTTCCCTTCAATACAACTCGGCAGCAATACTGCATAAAATACAAAAGCTAAATACCGTTGGTTCGGTATTGTATATAGCAGCACACCCCGATGATGAGAACACCCGTTTATTAGCGTATTTAGCTAACGAGCGAAAATACAAAACAGGATATTTGGCACTCACTCGTGGTGATGGGGGGCAAAACCTTGTAGGGAAAGAGCGGGGTGAACTGTTGGGCTTAGTGCGAACACAAGAACTATTAGCTGCCCGCCGCACCGATGGTGCAGAACAGTTTTTTACCCGTGCCAACGATTTTGGATACAGTAAAAATGCTAATGAAACCTTTAGTATTTGGGAGAAAGATAGCATATTGGCTGATGTGGTTTGGGTAATCCGTAATTTTAAACCCGATGTTATTATCTGTCGTTTCCCAACCGATAGGCGTGGAGGACATGGACATCATTCAGCATCGGCAATATTAGCAGAAGAAGCCTTTGAAGCCGCCGCCAATCCAAACCGCTATCCTGAACAATTAAAATATACCCAAGTATGGCAAGCCAAACGAATGTTTTGGAATACCTACCGCTTTGGTAGGCGAAATACCACATCGCCTACCCAGCAACAAATTAATGTAGGTGTTCATAATCCATTATTGGGCAAAGGCTACGGGGAAATAGCCGCCGAAAGCCGTTCGATGCACAAAAGTCAAGGGTTTGGCTCTATAAAACGCAGAGGTGAAATAATAGAATATTTTAAAATAATTAAAGGCGACTCGCTTGCCCCCACCGATGATATTTTTAAACATATAAATACCCAGTGGAGTAGGATTGCTGGAACTACTAAAATACAAAGTGTATTAAATAAATTAATTAAAAATTACCTACCCCTACACCCTCAAAATGCTGTAAACGATTTAATACGTATTTATAAAGAAATAGAAAAATTAGATGATAAAGATGCTTATACCCGTTACTGGAAAGCGCAAAAGCTAAAAGAAACACAAGCAATTATTATAGCCTGTGCAGGTATATGGGCAGAAGCATACGCTGGTGAGTATGTAGCGGTAGCAGGAGATAGTATTTCTATATCAAGCCAAATAATTTGTAATACAGATACTAAAACAACACTTTTGGGTATAAACTATTTAGGGCATTACGATTCTGTGGTTAATCTAAATATGGGGCAAAACGGTGCAAATACTGGAAAACTGCATACTTATAAGTATAAGTTTCCTCTTCCTGATAGGTTTTCATATTCAAGCCCGTATTGGTTAAACAAACCGCACGAAATAGGCTTATATACAGTTAGTAATCAACTACTGATAGGCAAACCCGAGAACGACCCACAGGCAAAAGTTACTTTTCATATTACTATAAACAAGCAGCATTTTGCTATTGAGCGTGCTGTGGCATACAGATACCGCAACCCTGTAAAAGGGGAAATATACCGCCCATTAGAAATTTTACCCCCAGCAACAGTAAACATTGCCGAAGAGGCATTTATTTTTAGCAATACCCAGCCACAAACCATTAAATTTACTATCAAGGCAAATAAAAACAATATAAAAGGCACTTTGCAAATACAAATACCCGCAGGGTGGGCTATCACCATTAAAAATACGGCGTTTGATTTAAAAACCAAAGGCGATGAAAAAATTATTGAGGCTATCTTAACTGCCAGCACCAATAGCGATAATGGAAATATATCCGCATCAATAAAAATAGAAGGTGAAACCTATACCAAAAGCATTTACCGAGTAGAGTACGACCATTTCCCGTATCAGTTTTGGCTAAAAGAAGCCGCTGCAAAGTTGGTAAACATCCCTTTAAAGAAAACCAATATTACCATTGGGTATATTAACGGGGCGGGCGATGATGTTGCCAATAGTTTGAAACTAATAGGGTATAATGTAGTAACACTTACTGATGATATGCTACTGAACAGCGATTTGAGCCAATACGGTGCAATTATTGCTGGCATTAGGGTATATAATATAAACCAGCGTATGCCCATGTATTACGGTAAATTGATGGCATACATTAGGCAAGGGGGCAACTATATAGTGCAATACAATACCAATAGTTTTTTTGGTCCTTTAAATGCTAAAATGGGACCTTACCCGTTCAAAATTACCCGCAATAGAGTAACCAATGAGTATGCTAAGGTAAATTTTATAAAAACTACCCACCCAGTACTAAACCAACCTAATAAGATAAGCAATACCGATTTTGAAAACTGGGTGCAAGAACGGGGAATATACTTTGCAGAAAAATACGGAGACAATATGCAACCCATTTTTTCCATAGCCGACCCTAATGAAGATGCCCACAAAGGAAGTTTGATAATAGCAAAGTATGGCAAAGGTAATTTTGTATATACAGGCTTATCTTTTTTTAGAGAATTACCTGCGGGAGTTTCTGGTGCATACCGCCTTTTTGTAAACATTATCAGTCTTCCTAAAAATGAGTAACGAAAAAGAGAAGGAAGAAAAGCCTCCCATATTAGGCTCTTGGCGAAACGTTTATGCACTGCTAATAGGTGTTTTGCTTGCAGTAATGCTTTTGTTGTACCTATTTACTCAATATTTTAAATGAATACTATAGATTGGGTAGTATTAGTTGTTACACTGCTTTTTATAGCCCTATACGGGATGTGGAAAAGCCGTGGCATGAAAAATATTGAAGGCTATTTGCTTGCCGATAAAAAACTGCCTTGGTATCATGTAGGCTTATCGGTAATGGCTACGCAGGCAAGTGCAATCACCTTTCTTTCAGCCCCAGGGTTAGCCTACACTGATGGAATGCGCTTTGTACAGTTCTATTTTGGGCTGCCACTGGCTATGGTGGTTATTTGTGTAGTGTTTATTCCCATGTTCAAAAAAATGAATGTGTTTACCGCCTACGAGTATCTTGAGGGGCGTTTCGACTCTAAAACACGTTCACTTACAGCGTTTTTATTTCTATTGCAACGAGGTTTATCCACGGGTATTACCATTTATGCACCCTCTATCATTCTCTCTACCATACTAAATATAGATATTGTTTATACCACTTTTATAATGGGCGGTATAGTTATTCTTTATACCGTATATGGAGGGACAAAAGCAGTATCCTACACCCAAATGCTGCAAATGGGCATTATATTTTCGGGCTTGTTTATGGCGGCGTATATGGTGGTAGATATGTTGCCTACAAATGTAGGCTTGGGCGATGCGCTTCATATAGCGGGCAAAATGGGCAAATTAAATGCCATTGATACAAAATTTGATTTAAGTAATAAATACAATATATGGTCGGGGATAATTGGAGGTTTCTTTTTACAATTATCCTATTTCGGGACAGACCAATCGCAGGTAGGGCGTTACCTCACAGGTAAATCGGTTACACAAAGTCGGTTGGGCTTGGTAATGAACGGTTTGGTAAAAATACCCATGCAGTTTTTTATTTTGCTGATAGGCATTTTGGTATTCGTTTTTTATCAGTTTAATACGCCTCCAGTATTTTTTAATAGTGTTGAAGTAAGCCAAATAAAAGAAAGCCAATATGCAGAAGCCTTTAATGAGCAAGAAAAACGTTTTGAAGCCGTCCATGCAGAGCGTAAGCAATATGTAGTAGGCTTAGTAGATGCTTTAGATGCTGATGATGAGGCTAAAGTAGATGAAATGCGCTCGGCTCTACAACACTCAAAAAAGCAGGAACAAGTAGTACGAGACTCTGTTGTAAATTTAATAGAAGCAAACAATATATTGGCAGATAAAGACGACTCTAATTATATCTTCCTCTCGTTTGTAACCAAATACCTGCCACATGGTTTGGTGGGCTTGCTAATAGCCATAATATTTTTGGCAGCAATGGGTTCTACCGCCAGTGGGTTAAACTCTTTAGCCTCTACCTATATAGTAGATTTTTACAAACGTTTTACCAATAAAAACGGAAGCGAAAAAAGCTATCTAAACGCCTCACGTTGGGCAACCGTAGCATGGGGTTTCTTTTGTATAATAGTAGCCCTGTATGCTGGTAAATTAGGCAATTTAATAGAAGCCGTAAATATATTAGGCTCGCTTTTTTATGGCGTTATTTTAGGCATATTTATAGTTGCCTTTTTTGTAAAAAAAGTGAGTGGCACGGCTGTTTTTTATGCCGCTATTGTAGGGGAAATATTTATTGTATTTTCTGCAATTATAGAGCTTACTGCTTTTTTATGGCTCAACCTTATAGGCTGTGTACTGGTAGTGGTTTTTGCTATTGCTATTCAATACTATTTAAATAGAAAAAAACAAATAGCTTAGTTTTTTATTAGCTTTTAACCTTTAGTGCGTGTTTGTCATCTTGAGCGGAGTGCGAAAGGCGTGTAAGCGATTGCACTCGGGCAGGCAATTCTGTATGGTGTG
>CAZOZL010000013.1:37180-48922 GCA_964584305.1 uncultured Burkholderiales bacterium | reverse complement strand
TAACAGGTGCTGAGGCATTAACGTTATACAATATAGTTCAAACATTTCAAACAACCTTGGGGAGGCAAGTTTAATGCACTTTGACTGGGGTTTAATCACGACAATTCTTGGTTCTGGAATAGGGGGAGCCTTTCTTACTAAATTAATCGAAATATACTTTCTACCTAAAAAAGAGGTGAAGGAATTTGACGAAAAAGTTCGTGATGAGCTTTGGGACAGAATCAAGCACCTTGAAGGTAGAATTGATGAGCAAAACCGTTTACTTTTAGAGATTATTAGAGAAAATGCTGAACTAAAGACTAAAACACAGCTCCTTAGAGATGAGAATTTGAGGCTACGGGACGATAACTAATTAACGTCTATCCTGCTAACTAATATAGTTGGCAGAGCAGCCTTAATTTTAGTCATTAATGTATCTAAATGTTGAGTATTGCTAATAAATAGCATCAATTTGCCTGCAAAAGTACCATCTTCATGAGTATCAACCGTTATTGATTTCATGTTTACAGCTAAATTAGTAGAAACTACCTCTGTTATCTTGCTAATAACGCCAACACTATCTATACCCGAAATACTCACTCCCACAAGAAACCCCTTATCACTTTTTATGGGTGAATGTGCCCATTGTGCTTTAATTATTCGATAACCATAATTGCTCATTAACCGTATTGCATTGGGGCAACTGGTGCGGTGTATTTTAACCCCCTCGCCAATGGTTATAAACCCAAAAATCTCATCACCAGGTATGGGTGAGCAACATTTGGCAAAATCGTAGGGTAAATCATCAAAGTCATCTCCTAAAATAACTTCATTATTTTTTAAGTTTTTCTTGGCTCTTTTATTTGAGTCCCCATCGTGAGATGATGGTCTCCCATCCTTTTTTTGAATTTTGTTTTTTGGGTCGAATACAAATTTTAAGTCTAATTTATCTTTATCCAGCTTTTCTGTGGCAACAGCATAAAATAAATCTAATGAGCTTAAAAACTTATAATACGATGCCAAGTAGTTAATATTATCATTAGTGAAGGGCACTTTATTATGTCTAAACTTCCGTTCTAATATTTCTTTTCCTTCATCGGCTACTCTCCGTTTTTCTTCTCGTAAAATGTGTTTTATACGTGCTTTTGCTTTTGCAGTAACTACATGGTTAATCCAATCTTCACTTGGTTTTTGTTTACTGGCGGTTATAATTTCAACTTGGTCTCCATTGGTTAATTTATGATAAATAGGCACCAGCTTATTATTTACTTTTGCGCCTATGCACCTATACCCAATATCTGAGTGAATATCAAAGGCAAAATCAAGTGCGGTAGAGTTTGCTGGCAGTTTTCGTAACTCACCCTGTGGTGTAAACACAAATACTTCTTCGGCAAAAAGGTTGAGTTTAAAATCATCTAAAAAATCTATTGCATTAGTATCAGGGTTTTCAAGTATGTCTCTTACTTTTGTTAACCAACCCTCTAAGCTATTCTCTCCTGTGTTTTCTTTTGCATCTTTATATTTCCAGTGGGCGGCATATCCTTTTTCGGCAATTTCATCCATTCGCCTGGCGCGTATTTGTATTTCTACCCATTTGCCACTGGGGCCCATCACTGTTGTATGTAAACTTTCATACCCGTTTGATTTTGGCGACGAAATCCAGTCTCGTAACCTATCAGGATTAGGGTGATATGAGTCTGTTATTATTGAATATACATTCCAACAAGCAGGTTTTTCGTCTTCAATAGGTACATCTAAAATAATGCGGATGGCAAATAGGTCATACACTTCTTCAAATGAAACGCCTTGTTTCTGAATTTTATTAAGTATTGAATAAATAGATTTTGGTCGCCCTTTTACTTCAAAAGTATATCCTTCTTTTTTTAGCCTTTTCTCTACTGGTGCAATAAATTGTTTTATATACTTATTGCGTTGCGATTTTGTTTCCTGAAGTTTAAGTGCAATATCCGCATATTTTTCAGGTTCTGAATATTTTAGTGATAAGTCTTCGAGTTCAGTTTTTATGGCATACAAGCCTAAGCGATGTGCCAGTGGAGCATATAGGTACGATGTTTCTGAAGCTATTTTAAGCTGGCTTTTTCTACTCATACTTTCCAGTGTTCGCATATTGTGCAAACGGTCGGCAAGTTTTATCAAAATTACACGTACATCCTCGCTAAGGGTGAGTAGCATTTTGCGAAAATTCTCGGCTTGTAGGCTATTGGTTTGGTCAAAAACGCCTGCAATTTTAGTAAGTCCATCTATAATTCGGGTTACTTTTGTGCTAAAATTATGCTCTATTATATTAAGGGTAATATCAGTATCCTCTACCACATCGTGCAATAGTGCGCACACAATACTGGTAGTGCCCAAGCCTATTTCTTCGGCGGCTATTTGTGCTACTGCCAATGGGTGGTATATATAGGGTTCGCCGCTTTTTCGCCTCGTATCTTTGTGTGCTTCCAACGCCATATCAAAGGCTTTGCGAATTAGCTTTTTATCTCCTTTTTTAAGGGTATGGCGGCACGAGCGTAATAATTGGCGATAGCGTTTTAGTATCCCCTGTTTTTCTGCTTCAACGTCAATATCTGTCATTTTTTATGTAAGGGTATCAAAGTTAGTACCTATTGTGTAGGCGACCCCTGTAAGTAACAATAAAAATTTGAAATTTGCTTTTTGATTATATGAAATTTGAACATTATCTTTGCAGCCCTTTTGCGGATGTGGCGAAATTGGTAGACGCGCCAGACTTAGGATCTGGTGCCGCGAGGCGTGTAGGTTCGATTCCTATCATCCGCACGAAGAAGCCCGCTGATACTGCGGTTCAGCGGGCTTCTTTTTTTGAAAGACGAAAATTCGCACCGCAATCCGCACTAAATTTCTTGATGGAATCACATAAAAAAATACCATATAAAGCAACTAATAACTGTGGTTGCTTGGATATATGATGCGGGCAAGGGTAAAAAAGTAAAAAAACAGTTTTATTATTTCAATAATGAAGAGATTTATCCCGCTCATCAAGATAAGATTGATGCAACTCTAAGGGTTTTTAATATGTAAAAAGTAGAGTTTTTTTGCTTTTTAGTTAAAAAATAGGGCTCACCAAATTTTGAATAACTTAAATAGGTTTTTGTACATAAAACAGCTTACTTAAAATTAAAATTTAAAAG
The DNA here is from genome assembly GCA_964584305.1 of uncultured Burkholderiales bacterium. Taxonomy (GTDB): domain Bacteria; phylum Bacteroidota; class Bacteroidia; order UBA8524; family UBA8524; genus SB11. The sequence goes on along the minus strand of CAZOZL010000013.1, from coordinate 45,773 downwards.
AAAGTGCCATGTGCTACAAGAAAATATTGGGTAGGAATTAAATTTTTTGTATATTACACGCTAACTTGATAAGTACTAAGTAATTGTAGCACCCCTAAATTATAAGAGTGCAATATCGGTAAAACTAACTATAGAGTATGGAAGCGACTAACTATAAAATAGATTTAGTGTGTTTGGTGGATGATGACAGTATTTATACTTTTAGTGTAAAAAAAATACTGGAGGAAAGCCCTATTTTTAAAAACCATATTATTTTTAATGATGCCCGTACTGCTTTAAAACACTTTAAAAGTGTGGCTAATGTTGCCGAAAAAATACCTGATGTGCTATTTTTAGATATTAATATGCCTGTAATGAATGGCTGGGAATTTTTAGAGGGATTTGCAAAGTTGAAACCCTCATTAAGCAAAAATGTTACTATATATATAGTAAGCTCATCACCTAACCCCGCTGATATTGAGAAAGCAAAATTAATGTCGGATGTTGCGCAGTATATTATTAAGCCTATAAATATTGCACAGTTTGAAAAAATATTTAAGTTTTTTGATATTGAAGCGGCATAAGGTTTGCTAATATTTATAGTGTGTTTTTTGCAATTGTAGAACTTACGGTTTTTTTATAGCTTAATCTTATCAGTGGCTTATTGATAGTGGTTTTCGTATTAATTATGAAAGCATTTTTGAATGGAAATAAACAAATAGTTTAACCGAGTTTAAAGTAACTGTTTGATTTTGCTTAATTCCTCCACCCGAATGAACAGACAACCTGACCGTTGCCTTCAAGTAAAATTTTCACTGCAAATAAATGTCTTTTTTATACCTAAGTTAATTTAAGGTTTTCTAAAGCCTTTCCTTATTTTTGAGCCATAGAAAGCTATGCCCATTACCGCAGGAAATCTTCTTAAAAACATACACTCGCCTACTGATTTAAAAAAGTTGGAGAAACGCCAGCTAAAAACTCTTGCTGGTGAGTTGCGCCAATACCTTATTGATGTCCTCTCGGTATATGGTGGGCATTTTGCCGCAAACTTAGGCGTGGTAGAGCTTACCGTAGCTTTGCACTATGTGTTTAATACCCCTAATGATAAACTAGTTTGGGATGTTGGACACCAAGCCTATGCACACAAAATACTAACGGGACGCAGGGATAGTTTTCATACTAACCGTAGATTAAACGGCATTAGTGGTTTCCCAAAAATGGCAGAAAGCCAATACGATGCCTTTGGCACGGGACATAGCAGCACGTCAGTATCAGCTATATTGGGTATGGCGGTTGCCGATAAATTAGCAGGAAATACGAACCACCACATAGCCATAATTGGCGATGGTGCGCTTACGGCGGGTTTAGCTTTTGAGGGCTTGAACCATGCGGGAAGTGAGCAGGCTAATATTTTAGTAATATTAAATGATAACTCTATAAGTATTGATGCTAACTCGGTTGCTATAAAAGATTATAAAAGCTATTTTAAGGCTTTAAAATTTGAATACTTTGGCACAATAGACGGGCACGATATAACAGCTTTAGTAAATACTTTATCATCACTAAAAAACAGTAAAGGGGCAAAGGTATTGCATTGCAAAACCGTTAAAGGAAAAGGATTTTTGCCTGCCGAAAAAGAAAAAACCAAATGGCACGCACCAGGGCTTTTTGATAAAATTTCGGGCAAGATTGAGAAAAAACCAACGCTATCTCCGCAAGCACCAAAATACCAAGATGTTTTTGGGCATACCTTGTTAGAACTAGCACAAACAAACCCAAATATAGTAGGTGTTACCCCAGCTATGCCAAGTGGCAGTAGTATGGATATTATGCTGGAGGCACTACCCCACCGCACTTTTGATGTGGGCATAGCCGAGCAACACGCCGTTACCTTTAGTGCGGGGTTGGCTACACAGGGTTTAGTACCGTTTTGTAATATATATTCTACTTTTATGCAAAGGGCATACGACCAAGTGATACACGATGTTTGCGTGCAAAACTTGCGGGTTATTTTTTGTTTGGACAGAGCGGGCATTGCTGGTGCTGACGGGGCTACCCACCATGGCGCATTTGATTTAGCTTTTTTACGTTGTTTGCCCAATATGGTAATTGCTGCGCCTATGAATGAGGAAGAGTTGCGTAACCTGATGTACACCGCCCAACTCTCATCCAAAAATCCGTTTACTATCCGCTACCCACGTGGTACAGGTGAAACGGCAGCTTGGCAAACCCCTTTTACCAAACTGGAAATAGGCAAAGGCAGAAAGCTGACGGAGGGGAACAAAATAGCTATTTTATCAGTAGGTACAGTAGGTAATTTTGCTCAAAAGGCTATAAAGGTTATCGGTAATAAAGAGGTAGCACATTATGATATGCGTTTTGTAAAACCACTTGATGAAAAAATGCTACACCAAGTATTTGCAAAATATAATAAAATTATTACCATTGAAGACGGCTGTTTAACGGGTGGTTTTGGTAGTGCTATTTTAGAATTTATGGCACAAAACAATTACCAAGCAAAAGTGAAGCGTTTAGGTATTCCTGATGAGTTTATAGAGCAAGGCACTCAAAAAGAACTACACAAAATTTGTGGCTACGATACTGAAAATATAATTAAAACAATACAAGAATTTTAATGCTGCGTGAGCAAATAGAGAAAGGTTTAACAAAGTACATCCCATTAGCGGTAGTACCCTTGCTTACTGGGTGGATAATTAGTTTTAATGCGCATTTGCGAATTACCAAAGCCCGCAACTCTAAACTGGGAGATTACCGCCATCCGTTTGGCAACGATGGGCATCGTATTACCATTAACCATAACCTTAACCCCTATTCTTTTCTTATCACTTTAGTGCATGAGTTATCACACTTAACTACTTGGAATAAACACCAAAACAGGGTTGCGCCACACGGTATAGAATGGAAAAATGAATACAAAATACTAATGCGCCAAGTAGTGAAAACGAACGTATTTCCGCAAGATATATACACTGCTTTAATAACCTATATGCAAAACCCTGCCGCATCAAGTTGTAGTGATGAGAACCTATTGCGTACCCTTAAAAAACACGATACTCATAAAAGCTATTACCACTTAGAAGAGTTGGATGACGACGCACTGTTTGCATTAGATAATGGCATGGTGATGCGCAAAGGGGCAAAAGCCCGCAAGCGTTATAAATGCTATGAAGTAAATTTGAAACGCTACTACATGGTTAGCCCATTGGCAGAAGTGCAAAAATTAAGCGATTAAACTGTTTTGCACTAAAGGCTAAAAGCCAACAGCTAATAAAAATACTGATATTCAGTTATTTGCATACTTTTTGTTCTATATATTTAAAAATTATAGTATAATACACTAAGGGTTATTTACTCTTTCTGTAACTTTTTAGTTAGTTTTACTTGCCCAAAAGATGAAACTTGTTTTTATTATTTGTTTTTTATTTCAGCTTACTGCTTGTACCAAACCAGCAGCAGTTGAAAACTGTACGGATATAACAGGGCTATACCAAAATGCTCCGTTTGCTATTGGTGTTGCAATACAGGTAAACGAGCTACTGAGCAACCCCCAATATAGGAATATTGCTCAAAAACAATTTAATAGTGTTACGCCTGAAAATGCTTTTAAAGCTGATAGGCTACACCCACAAGAAAATACGTTTAACTGGGTTTTTGCTGATACACTGGTAAAATTTTGTGAAGAAAATAACAAACGTATTCATGGGCATACTTTGGTTTGGCATAGCCAATTGCCACAATGGATTTTGAACTATCAAGGTGATTATACTGATTGGGAAAATGTGCTTGAAAAGCACATAAAAACAATAGTAACCCATTTTAAAGGAAAGGTGAAAAGCTGGGATGTGGTAAATGAGGCTTTTAATGAAGATGGTACACTGCGCAATAGCATTTGGAGGCAAAAGTTGGGCGATAGCTATATAGAAAAAGCATTTAGATATGCCCACGAGGCAGACCCTGATGCGCTACTGTTTTATAATGATTATGGTTTGGAGTATAACCCTAATAAACGCAAAGCTACCATTAGGTTATTTAATAATTTGAGAAAAAGGGGAGTGAAAATAGATGGTATAGGGCTGCAAACCCATATTAGCATACAATACCCTGCAAGCAGCCAAATTGCTGATGCGCTGCAAGATATTGCTGCAAATAATTATAAAGTGCATATCTCTGAAATGGATATCTCTATAAACCCCAACAATAAAGATATTGGCTCTAAAGAAAAAAATTTTGAGCAACAGGCGCATAAATTGGGAGAGATTGTATTGCATTACAAACAATTGCCCAAACACTTGCAATATGGTATTACTTTTTGGGGGATAAGTGATGCTAATACTTGGATACGAAGTTTTTATAACAGAGAGGATTACCCTTTATTGTATGATGATAACTATACCGCTAAACCTATGTACTGCCAATTGAAAGCTGTTTTATGAGAAAATTATTAATACTAACGGTCTTCTTTATTTCGATAAATATAGTAAAAGCCCAAGTGGCTGTTAGCTATTATCCATTTCAGTCTGTATTATCAGTAAGTAGTAATACTGAAAACATATTGTGGGCTGATATAAGGGTGGAGACCAATACTTTTTTCAGTAATTTAAACATAGAGGTTTCGCCCATGTGGAATTTTAAACGTACAAATTGGGTAAACTACTATACAGGTATAGGCATAAACTTTAACCCTGTAAACAGTTCTCAAAACCTTCCCTTTATTAACGGTTATGTTATTGACTTTGGGGCAAGGATAAAGCCCCTTCAAAAAAATAAAAACATTCAATTACTTTTTGAAATATCGCCCTATGTGAACCAAGAGTTTACGGGTGGGAATCTTAGAACACTGTTAGGCATCGCCTATAATTTTAAATAAGTAACTATCTTATTTAAACAAAGAGTTTATAGCTTTGTACCCAATGAGCTTAGTAAACTACTCGGTAAAAAATAGAATAGGGTATATCACCCTTAACCGCCCTGAAAAACGCAATGCCCTTAATGCTGAAATGGTAACGGCACTAAAAAATGCCTTTACCCAAGCAGAAAACGACAACACTTGTAAAGTAATAGTATTACAAGCCAATGGCGAGGCATTTTGTGCAGGGGCAGACTTGGGCTACCTACAACAATTGCAAAACAATACCTATGCTGAAAACTTGCAAGATAGTAGCCACCTAATGGAACTATTTAAGCAAATATATACTCATAAAAAAGCCATAATAGGAAAAATACAAGGACATGCCCTTGCTGGCGGCTGTGGCTTGGCAACCGTTTGCGATATAAGTTTTAGCATACCCGAAGCAAAATTTGGATACACCGAAGTGAAAATTGGCTTTGTGCCTGCCATAGTTAAGGTATTTCTTATCCGTAAAATAGGAGAAGGCAAAGCCCGTGAATTATTACTTACAGGCAAAATATTTAAAGCAGAAGAAGCCAAAAACTACGGCTTAATAAACTATGTAAGTGATGCCGCCGCCATTGATAATGAAGTAGTACAATTTGCTACAAAACTTTGCAATGAAACATCGGGGCAATCCATATCACTTATAAAAGAGATGATAGCAGAAGTGCAACACCACAGTGTTGACGAGGGGTTGAAATATGCGGCTGAAATAAATGCAAAAGCCCGTGCCACCCCCGATTGTAAAAAAGGAATACAAGCGTTTTTGAACAAAGAAAAAATAACGTGGTAATGCAGTTAATAGATACCCATACCCACCTGTTTACCAGTGAATTTGATGCTGACCGTGATGCTGTGTTACAAAGGGCTATTAGCGGTGGAGTAACGAAGTTACTATTGCCCAATATTGATAGTAGCAGCCTTGCAGCTATGCAAAACCTTTGTACAGCCTACCCAAAAAACTGTTTCCCTATGATGGGCGTTCACCCAAGTAGTATAAAAAAGGATTTTGAAAAAGAATTAGCTTTAGTAAAAAAAGAACTATTTGGCAGCAACAAATACTATGGTGTGGGCGAGATAGGCTTGGACTTATATTGGGATAAGACTTTTTATGAGCAGCAAAAACAAGCCTTTGTACAACAAATAGAGTGGGCTATAATGCTGGATTTGCCCGTATCCATACACACCCGTGAGGCTACTGATGAAGCTATTGAAATACTATTAAGCACTGCATTAAAAAAAGCCCGTGGAGTTTTCCATTGCTTTACGGGAACGGCAGAACAAGCCCAAAAAATAATAGATTTAGGTTTCCATTTAGGCATTGGCGGTGTGCTTACTTTTAAAAATACCACCTTGCGAGAGGTTTTAGCCCCTATTAACTTGAGGCATATTGTTTTTGAGACCGACTCGCCTTACCTTGCCCCAATGCCATATCGTGGTAAACGCAACGAGAGCGCATATATACAAAATATAGCACAAAAATTAGCCGAAGTAAAAGGCATTACTTTAGAAGAAGTGGCGGCTATAACTACACAAAATGCAGTCAACATCTTTAAGGTGTAAACTACCGCTTATATATACTGATGGCAGTTCCAACTGACTAAAGTCAGTTTTTTTTGACTGTACTTGCAACAGAGTGGGGGTTTCAGCCCTATTTAATGTGATTTGAGGCGATATAATAAGCTGTTTACCACTCCCAAAGTGGGATGAGGAAGTAAAAAACGTATATTCTACTCACATTAAGTATTACTGCTGTCTTTTATCAATAAACAAACTCCTACTTTTGTTTTTAATGAACCATATCATTTTTGAAGTTATAGGCTGGGCGGGTGCTTTGCTATTATTGGCGGGTTATTTCATGTTTTCGCTGGGCAAGTTTGAGAGGAAACTGTGGGCATATCACGTATTTAATTTTTGTAGTTCTTTTTTATTATTAATTAATGCTTTTTATACCCATTCAGGACCGTTTATATTGGTGAATGCCGTATGGTGTATAATAGCTTTAGTAAGCATAGTGAAGGAGAGAAAAAAGAAAAACAGAGTATAAAACATCCTTACTGCTTGTTGTTATGATTTTCATCTAACTTTAGCCTTTTATTCACAATTTCAGGTGGAATATTCAAGACATAGAAGTGCTGTAAATTACTTTACAAATATTTTTTAGCCATGCAACAACTATTAACCGACATAAAAAATTGCGCCATTTGCAAAGCCCACTTGCCTATGGGGGCAAACCCTGTGGTAGCAGGATCGCCAAAAAGCAAAATATTGGTGATAGGGCAAGCACCAGGTATAAAAGTGCATGAAAGTAGTATCCCTTGGGATGATAAAAGCGGCGACAACTTGCGCCAATGGCTACAAGTAGATAAAGAAACGTTTTACAATGCTGATATTTTTGCCATAGTCCCCATGGGGTTTTGCTACCCTGGCAAAGGGAAAAGTGGCGATTTACCCCCTCGCCAAGAGTGCGCCCCACAATGGCACAATGCTTTGTTGGCTATGATGCCTAATATTAAGTTGGTATTGTTGATAGGGAAATACGCACAAAACTATTACCTAAAAGAAAAAGCGAAGAAAACCCTTACTGAAACGGTTAGAACCTACGCCGAGTATTTACCCCACTATCTTCCTTTGCCGCACCCATCACCCCGCAATAATATTTGGCAGAAAAAAAACCAATGGTTTGGCAACACTGTATTACCCACATTACAAAATAGGGTTACGCAAGCAATGAGATAAAACTATTGGGCTATTGAACTTGCCAAGCAAGTAACCCGTAAAATAGTGAACAACCTATAAATACACTACTTTTTAAGTGTTACTTTTTGCACAAAACTGAAACGAAGAAAAAGATTAAAAATATTTTAATCAGCAACAAAATTGTGGATGATTTGTGTAGTATGGTTACGCTATTGATTTTTACATTTGAAAAAAAGAAATACTGCCCATTTATGAAATATATTAATAAAATAATTTTTAGCCTCCTTCTTATTGCTTTGGCAGCACCCACCTTCGCCCAAAAAAAGAAAAACGAAACATGGTTATGGGAAATAAGCGGTAATGGATTAGACAAACCATCGTACTTATTTGGGACAATACATATTCTTTGTCCCTCTGATTTTAGTATTAGCGATAAGCTAAAAGAAATGATAACGGAAACCCAGCAATTGGTATTAGAAGTGGTTGATGCTGATAATCCTGCCAATGCTCCGCTTGTGATGCAGAGCATGGCAATGAAAGGAAAAACGCTAAAAAGTTTATACACAGATGATGAGTATAAAGAAATAGATGCGTTTTTTACAGATAGTATAGGCGTTTCGATAGTTATGTTTAATAGCTTTATGCCTATGCTGGCTATGATAAGCATTTTGCCTAAAATGCTGGGATGTGTACAACCAAAATCGTTTGAAACGGAATTAACGGCAATTGTGCGTAAACAAGGCAAGCAGGTAAAGGAAGTGGAAACGCTGGCACAGCAGCTACATTTTTTTGATACCATTCCCTACGAAATTCAAGCAAAAGAACTACTGCGTACGGTACGAGAGTGGAATAAAGAAAAAGCCACTCTCAAGGCTTTGGTTGAGATATACAAGCAGCAGCAATTTTCAAAATCACAGGCGTTTATACGTGCCAATATGGGAAGTATGGTAGAGTATAAAGATGTTTTTTTAGACCATCGTAACAAAGCATGGATTAGCAAAA
>CAZOZL010000013.1:0-37080 GCA_964584305.1 uncultured Burkholderiales bacterium | reverse complement strand
GCAAAAGAGAAACCCACTTTGTTTGCTTTTGGGGCAGGGCATTTGGGCGGGGATAATGGGCTAATAAAGCTATTAAAAAAAGAGGGCTTCAAAGTGAAGCCCCTTAAAAACTAATATACATGAAACCTAATTGATAGCTGGGCTTGACTACCGTGCAAGCCCAGCTATTTTTAATAGCCTTAATTTTTTTTTACAAACTTTGTAGTATATCTGTTACTGCCGTTTGATGTTTTAGATTAATTATAGCGGTAAAGGTCTTATAAGCATTTATATTATTCCATTTTTGGTTAAATTGCTTATCAGATAGGCGAAAATGGTGTTTTGCAAGGCGTTATTTAGCAATATTATGGCGCAATACTTCGCCGCAATATTATGAAGTATATTAACTTGCAAGCAGGATGCGAAGTTTTTTTTATGGCATTTCATTTATTATTTGGGCGGTATCACTCAATGGGCAAAGTGCAGTAAGCCAAAACTTCACTATTGTCAATGGGTTACCATCAAATAGGGTATATTTTAGCATAATTGATGCACAAGGTTTTCTTTGGTTTAGCACTGATAAAGGCGTGAGCCGATATGATGGGTATGCGTTTAAAAACTTTACCACCAGAGATGGGCTAACCGATAATGAGGTGTTTTATATGTTTCAAGACTCGAAAATGCGCATTTGGTTTATGACCTACAACGGAAAGCTAAGTTATTTTAAAGAAGGCAAATTTTATAACCCAAGCAATACCCCATTTTTAAGGCAAGCAAACTCACAAGGAATGTTTAGCCGTGCCTATGAAGATAAATGGGGAACATTAGTATTTATCACATCAAACAACGGGATGTATTTGCTAAGAGACAGCACGTTTACACATTGTTTAAAGAATAAAGCATTTTTTTTACCCTATACATACCACGGTGAAATATATTTTAGCGCAAATAGTACTGATACATCAATACTATGCAAAATAGATAAAAAAGGACACTGGCAAAACCTTGATACAACATACGAAAAGTATTTTTTGTTTAATAACTGGGCAAAAAACGACTCTGTATATAATGTAGTTATAAATAAAAAAAGAGAAGGTGGTTGGATAATTTATAGCCGTCCAAAAAATAAATATACATTTAATAAAACAATAATAAATATTCCAAAAAATACCACGCTATTATTTTCAAAAAATATTAATGGCAGTATTTATTTAGGTACTAATAATGGGCTATATACCATAGATACCGACAAAAAAACGCTAATAAGTAAAGGCTACACAACAGCACATATAAGCAGTGTTATTTTTGATTTTGAAGGCAATATGTGGATTACCACACTACAAAAAGGAGTGTTTTTACAGCCTAAAATAAATTTAAAAAAATACAGAAATATTACTGGAAACATAAGCGGGTTAGCCATAAACCCATACAACAATAATATATGGGCGGGCAGCCCGCAAAAATTATATAAAATAACAGATAAAGGAAAAACTATTTTTTCAATATCAAAAACACTGGGGTACGATGAAAAAATCACAGCCTTTTACTTTATAGATAAAGAAAGCCTTATTATAGGCTCTGAGATGGTGTTTGCGTATTATAAAAACAATACTATTAAATTAATTACCAATGACTTTGGAGTAAAAAACTTTTCGCTAAACCCTTATAATAAAAAGCTAATGGCAGCAATATCTTCAAAAACTGTTGAGCTAAGTATAAATAAAAAAATACCACAAATACCTAAAAAAATAATAACAGGAAGAAGCACTGCTATTTTAGCCCTTAAAGAGCATATTTTATTAATGGGAAGTAATAACGGCTTGTATAAGGTAAATACCCTAACGGGCAAGAAAAAATTAATACTAAACACCCGTATAAATCAAATAAAAAAAGATAGTAGCGGCAATATTTGGTGCAGCTCTGATGTAAACGGGCTTTACCTCTACAAAAATGAAAAGTTTAGGCAGTTTACTGAAAAAGAAGGGCTACACTCAAACAATATTAACAAACTGGTTATTGATGGGCGGCAAAATATTTGGCTCACCAGTCCTTTTGGTATTGTAAAGGCAAAGTATAAAAACAACAAGCTAAATATTGAAAACTTTATACTAAGTAATATTTTGGGCAGAGAGCAGGTAAATAATATTGCAATAAAGGATGATACTATTTTGGTGGCAACAACAGCCGGCTTGTATTATTTTAAAGAAAATAGGCTTAAAAAAGACACCATCACCCCACCTTTAGTTATTATCGCGATTTTAGTGGAAGGAAAAAATCAAAAAATTTCTGATAATTATACTTTTAGCCACGAACAAAATAACATACATATAAACTTTACAGGAATTAGTTACTCAACAAAAAACATAAATTACAGGTATGTTTTAGCCCCCAAAGGCAAAGAGTGGCAATATATCTCTACTCGCTCTATAAACTTGGTAGATTTAAACCCTGGGAAATATGTTTTAACGCTGCAAGCCATAAAAAACGGCACCATTTACAGCGAGACTAAACAAATTACCTTTACTATAATTCCACCGTTTTATAAAACATGGTGGTTCTATGCTTTGCTATTACTGGCAATAGTGGCAAGCACACTGCTCATAATAAGATATAGAATAAACAGAATACGAAAACGGGCATATATTAGTCAAGCTATTTCAGAATCAAAACAAAAGGCACTGAGGGCGCAAATGAACCCTCACTTTTTGTTTAACTCGCTTATTTCCATTCAAAGTTTTTTCTTAAATAAAAGAAATACCGAAGGGCAAGAATATACCAGTAAGTTTAGCAAGCTAATTCGTGATATTTTAGACAATTCTGACAAGGAGTTTGTGAGCATTGAAGACGAGGTAGCCACTTTAAAAAACTATACCGATTTAGAAAATATACGCCTGCAAGTACCCTTTATTTTTACCGTTACTATTAATGAAAAAATAGACCCGCACAATACAGAAATACCCACCATGCTTTTGCAGCCTATAATAGAAAACGCTATTTGGCACGGTATTAACTACCTACAAAACCAGCAGGGCAAAATAGTGGTGCATTTTACTCTTGAAAGCGGAAACCTTAAAATTACAGTTGATGATAATGGGGTAGGTTTTTCCAAATCAGCCGAGTTGAACCGAAAAAGAAACCACGTATCAAAAGGCACAAAACTTATAAAAGAAAGACTTGAAGCGATAAACCTAAATAGGAAAACAACGGTAAGCTACTCTGCCATTGATAAACCAAGTGGAGGAGCTAAAGTAACACTGATAATACCCTTAGAAAAATGATAAAAGCTATTTTGATAGATGATGAACTAAGCGCAAGGCAAGTGTTAGAAAACACCATAAAATCAGTTGACAGCAGTATTAACATTTGTGGCGATGCAGGCACGATAGAAGAAGCGGTAGCACTAATAAACAAACACGAACCTGATATTATTTTTTTAGATATAGAGTTATCATACCAGTCGGGGTTTGATTTATTAGACGCCATTGATGCAGAAAAATATATAGTAATATTTACCACCGCCTACAACCAGTATGCTATAAAAGCTATTCGCTACGCCGCTTTCGATTATTTGCTAAAACCCATTAGCCCATCAGAATTACAGGCCTCGCTAAACAGAGCAAAAGAAACACTAAGTAGCGGGAATAATACTCAAAAACCACGCTTAGAAATACTAAAAGAATACCTTGATGGCAAAAGCCTTCAACGGCTTTTAATAGCCACTGATAAAGGCGTAGAAGTATTAGAAAAAAAGAAGATAGTGCGCTTAGAAGGCGACAGAAACTACACCATTATTCACTCATTAGGCAATAAACCGTTGCTTACGGCTAAAACCCTAAAAGAGTATGAGAAACAATTAGCAGGAGGCGATTTTTTTAGAGTATATCAATCCCATTTAATAAATTTAAACTTTGTAGTGCGCTATATACGAGGACGGGGCGGCAAGTTAGAATTATTAGACGGTACAATACTTCCCGTTTCACGAGAGAAAAAACAAGCCCTATTAAGTGTGCTTGCAAATAAATAAAAAATACCACTATCAAGCAGTAAAATAAACATTTCATAGTACCTTAGCGATAAATCTATTTGCAATAATTGCAAATAAAAAAAGTGGGAATAGTAAATAATCATAGGGATATTTACCAAAAACAAGCAAAATTTGTAGTATTAGAAAACTAAGAAAAAATGAAGATTGAATTACCATACCAGTCGCTGCACCATATGTTGCGCAACTCTGCCAACAACATAAAAACCCTTGACGATAATTTTTTATTCTCAAAAAAGGGGGGTGATACTTACCAGCCTATAACCTATAAAGAAACCTTTGAGAAACTAAACGCAATAGCAGCATACCTATATGAGTTGGGCTTGCGCAAAGGCGATAGAGGTGCGTTGCTATTAGACAACTGCCCAGAGTATATTTATTTTGACCAAGCCTTGCAGCAATTAGGCGTTGCAAATGCCTCAATATACCCCACTTTATCCGAAGGAGAGATAGAGTATATAATGAACGATTCTGGCTCGCAGGTAATATTGGTAGGAACGCCATTTTTACTAAAAAAAGTGTTAAAAGTACGCAGCCGATGCACCCACCTTAAAAAAATAATTATTGCCTTTAATGATGAGAAACATAAAGAAGATGAGGACATAATATCGCTTACCGAAATATACAAAACGGGCAAAGAACTATATAGCAAACACAAAAATGCTATTGAAGTAGAACTTGAAAAAACAACGGCTGATGATTTAGCCGCATTAATCTACACATCAGGAACTACGGGAGTGCCTAAAGGCGTAATGCTATCTCATGGTAATTTTATGAGCAATATAGAAATGGCTTTAATAATCTGTAAAGTCATAGTGCCATCAGACCGTTTCTTGTCTTTCCTTCCTCTTAGCCACGTGTACGAGCGTATGCTTACCTATTATTTAAGCACGCACGTAGGTATAGAAATAGCATTTGCTATTAGTATAGATACCATTGCTACCAATATAAAAGAAACAACGCCATCACTATTAGCCACTGTGCCACGTTTATTAGAACGTATTGAAGAAAAGGTGCGTAAAAAAGCAACGGCAAAAGGAGGCATTAGTGCTAAAATATTTAATTGGGCATTAAAAGTAGGTGAAAAAACACGCCACCGTGCTGACGAGGGAAAAGGCAAAGGACTTGGGCTTTCTATACAACACGCCATTGCTGAAAAGCTGGTGTATAGCAAAATAAAAGCCAATTTAGGAGGTGAAATACGAATGATAATCTCTGGCGGTGGACCGTTGCCACAACACGTAGGAGAATTTTTTGGCAACTTAGGCATTATAGTAATGGAAGGGTATGGACTAACGGAAACCTCCCCTTTTATGAGTGTAAACGAATATGACAAGCAAGTATTTGGTACTGTGGGGCGTGTGGGACCTGGAAACACCGTTTGTCTTAAAAATGTGGAGACGGGAGAGATAATAGCTGAACAAACATACGAAAGTAAAAATGATAGCTTTGAAAGTGAAGAGGGAGAAATATGCGTGAAAGGACCTAATGTGATGTTGGGCTATTGGAATAAACCTGAAGAAACTGCAAAAGTTATTGACGGCGACGGCTGGTTTCATACAGGCGATATTGGGCGGTTTAGTAAAGGGTGTTTAAAAATTACCGACCGTATTAAAAATATGATAGTTAATGCCTATGGCAAAAACATATATCCCTCCCCAGTTGAGAATATATATTTGCGTAGCAACAAAATAGAACAAATATTTTTAATAGGAGATAAGCGTGAACACCTTACCGCTATTATTATCCCCTCAAAAGAAGAACTAATAGAACAATTTAAAATAGCCGACAGTTTTTTTGAAACGGGAGAAGCCTTTATACAAGACGACCAGATAAAAAAATGGATTGACGATGATATTCGTAACCTTTCAGGCGAGTTAGCAAAATACGAGCGCATAAAAGGTTTTATTGTAAAACGCACCCCATTTACTATTGAAGACGGTGAGATGACCCCCACCCAAAAGCCAAAACGAAAGGTGATTGAAGATAAATATGCCCGAGATATAGAAATGCTATACGCTACCCACAGTAATTAGCATAAGCATGAATGAAGTGCGTAACACGTATTCTTTTGATAAACTTTAAAAGGTTAACACCCAATTGCCGTAATTTTAAAAGAAACTGACTTGAATTAGTTAGCGCTATTTTAAATAACTTGTCTCCCAGTTCATGGTATTTAACGTGAGTTAAAAGCCAATAGCTAAATTTCAATTTATAAAGAATATTTTTGCACAACGAATTTTAAAAAATGCTACAACTAACTTATTTAAGAGAGAAAAAAGACGAAGCTATTGAGCGATTGAGTAAAAAAATGGCAAATGCTAAAGAAGGAGTTGAAACCGTATTAGCTATTGACGATAAACGCCGTGCAACTCAAAAAGAGTTAGACGATTTATTAGCATCATCCAATAAATTAGCAAAAGAAATTGGCGACTTATTTAAAAGTGGCAAGCGCAACGAGGCTGAAGTGTTGAAACAACAAACAGCAAGCAACAAAGAAAAAAGCAAAGAATTAGACAGTAACTTAAGCGATATTGAAAGCGAATTGCACGAAGCATTAGTAATATTGCCCAATATTGCCAGTAACAATGTACCCAAAGGAAAAACGGCAAACGATAATATAGTAGTAAAAACTTGGGGCAAGGCTACCCAACTGTACGATGGCGCAAAACCGCATTGGGAGTTGACAGAACAATATGACCTTATTGATTTTGAAACAGGGGCTAAAATAACGGGGGCAGGTTTCCCTGTATATCGGGGCAGGGGCGCAAGATTGCAGCGTGCCTTAATAAACTTTTTTTTAGATGAAGCTACCAAAGCAGGTTTTTTCGAGATACAACCACCCATTTTTGTAAACGAAGAGAGTGCGTACAGTACAGGGCAATTGCCCGATAAAGAAGGACAGATGTACCATATGCAAATAGATAACTTGTATGTAATACCCACTGCCGAAGTACCCATTACCAATATATACCGTGATACTATTTGGAAAGAGAATGATTTCCCTATAAAAAATGTAGGCTATACCCCATGTTTCCGGCGTGAGGCTGGTAGTTATGGCAAGGATGTACGTGGGCTAAACCGCTTGCATCAGTTTGATAAAGTAGAGATAGTGCAAATTACTACTCCCAAAAAATCGTATGCCGCGCTCGAAGAAATGAGTGAGTATATACAAGGATTATTGCAAAAATTAGGCTTGCATTATCGTGTGCTTAATCTTTGTGGCGGCGATATGAGTTTTACCAGCGCACAAACCTATGATATGGAGGTATATAGTGCCGCACAAAAACGCTGGTTAGAAGTGAGTTCTGTTTCTAATTTCGAGAGTTTTCAAGCCAACCGTTTAAAACTACGCTATAAAAACAGTGAAGGCAAAAATACGATAGCCCATACACTAAATGGTAGTGCATTAGCGTTACCCCGTATTGTGGCAGCACTGTTAGAAAACAACCAAACACCCCAAGGCATTAAAATGCCCGAAGTGCTACACCCCTACTTAGGTTTTGAAACCATAAGCTAAATACTATTGAAAAATTTTAAAATAGCCGAAAACAACTTTTGTAGTGCTGGGCATAGGCGAAGCACAACAAAAGCACTTGTAAAAAGCCGCAAGCTATTTCCGCTATTATTATTTTTCTTTTTTACATTAGCAGTAACTGCACAAAACGATGGCTGTGTAGATGAGTTTGCACAAAACCCTACCTTCCACTGTCCTTTTCCTTTCAATCCTGTTTGCGCTTGTGATGGTAATACTTATTTTAATGAATGTGATGCAATTAACCATGGTGGTATTGTACAAAATGGCACAAACTATAACACAGGTGTTTGTGGTGATGCTGCTATGTTTTTAGGGCAAGATGCTAATGATAGACTGGTGCGTATGTTTTTTCAATTTAAAAAAGGCGGCGGTAACCTTACTTTTATGATAGTAGATATTTACGGAAAAATAATGCGCCAGCAATTTATTAGTAGTGGCAATGAATTCCCTATACAATTAGACATTAATACCTCATCTTTTCCGCCTGGTATTTATATTGCCTATGCTTTTGGTGGTGGTTTTAGAAAAACCATTAAATTTTCGGCGGGGACGTATTAGTATTAGTATTAGTGAAAATGCTATTTTTAGGGGCATACCCAAAGGGGTCTTCTGCCATGTTTTTCTAAATTTTCACCCATAGTTTCAGGCATCGAGTGAAAATAAAAATTGTAATGGTGATGGGTTTGGCTATAATAGCCCAAAGCGGGGCTAATATTAATTCGGGT
The DNA here is from genome assembly GCA_964584305.1 of uncultured Burkholderiales bacterium. Lineage (GTDB taxonomy): Bacteria > Bacteroidota > Bacteroidia > UBA8524 > UBA8524 > SB11. The sequence goes on along the minus strand of CAZOZL010000013.1, from coordinate 28,796 downwards.
ATTAAACCCAAAAACCACAATAGTGGCAAATAGTAATAACTGTATATATAGTTTTTTACCCTTTTCTTCCCAGTTTTTTATTACTTTAAAAATGGGCAATAAACACAAAATAATTGCGGGTTGATATATACGGGCTATCCAGTTGCCACGCATTTGCCAACCCTCGTAGGGGGGTGCCATATTATTAAACACAAATACCGTAAGCATAGCAACGGCTATTGCCCAAAAAGGCAAGCCTAATGTGAGGCTTTTGGTAGCTTTACCCGCTATTACAACAGCTACAAAAAACAATGCTAAATAAAAATAAACAGCATTAAAAAAATTATGATATAAAACCGCTGGAAGGTCTTTTAAATTTATCCATAGTTGGTGTACTGACGCATTTAAATAAGCATTAATTATAGTGCTATAAATATCGGTATTGCCGCTTGCATTGGGTAGTAGTTTATCGCTCAAAAACCACATCCACAGCACAATGGGCAATGCCATAAGAATAGCTGATATGGGTATAGCCTTCCATTTGCGTTGCGCTAATAGCAACAAACCAAAAGCAGGGAAAAAGAAAATATAGGTATCGTATGCTAAAAAACTAATGCCTGCCGCCAAAGAACACCATGCTATGGTTTTTAAATTATTAGTTTCATATATTTTATACAGCAATATAGTTAGCAGTAATGTACAAGAGGTGATTAGTATATGTGGGTAGGGCGTTCCACTCCAATACATGGTAGCGGGATATGCGCTTAGTGAGGCTATGCCAACTATTGCTGCCGTTGCCCCCCACTTTTGTTTCACCCAGCGAGCAAACCACACCAGCACGGCAATATTTATAAGCAACGCCATTATAAACCCACCCCCCAAAAAACCAAACATTTTCATAAAAGGGTAAGCCACCATGTACAGCAATGGACGGCGCAGCAAATACGCCCAGTTCCATTGTTCTTTGGGTTTATTATCAATAAGCCTAAAGTTGGCTATATAGTGTTTATGGTCGTAATTGGCAATGTAGTAACAGCCCAGCCTATTATAGTTTGTATCTCCTTTTATATCTATATAGTCGCCTTGGTCGTTTATTAGGTGCGGGTTGTGTAGTGTTGCGGCATAGGGAGCAAGCGTACCGCTACACAGCCACATTTGCACCACAAATACGCCACAAAATATCCAAAGCAGGGTTTTAAAATGTTGCTCGAAAAAAGGCATTGTGCAAGTATAATAGATTTAAGGGATTGAAAGTAATATTGAGGCTTAAAGCAACCCAAAAAACCCTTACATTTGCGGTTTTGTTAAAAAAATGGGGCTCCTTAATCTAAAAGAAGTAGAACAATACAACTTAGACGATCCACGCCGTACGGTTACGCACGGGGAGGTTATCCGCAATAAAAAATTTCTGCACCAACTGTATGTGGAGTGGTACAGCCATTTTAAGCAAAAAATAGACAGCTTACCACAAGGGCCGCTAGTAGAACTGGGCAGTGGGGCTGGTTTTGTAAAAGAGGTTATCCCACAAATGCTTACCAGCGATGTGATGGAGTTGCCCAATTTAGATTATATTTTCCCAGGTGAAAATATGCCTTTTCAAGACGGTAGTATGGCAGGTATATTTATGATAGATGTGCTACACCATATTCCCCAGCCTGCTTTGTTTTTAAAAGAAGCGGAGCGTGTGATAGCAAAAGGAGGCAAAATTATGATGACCGAGCCTGCCAACAGTACTTGGGGGAGGTTTATATACCGTAATTTTCACCACGAGCCATTTGAACCAACGGGTACTTGGGAGATACCCGCAACAGGTCCACTTAGTGGAGCAAATGGTGCGCTCCCTTGGATTATTTTTGAGCGAGACCGCCAACAGTTTGAACAGCAGTTCCCGTCATTAAAAATAGAAAGCATACGCTACCATACCCCTTTGCGCTATTTGCTTAGTGGGGGCGTATCAAAAAGACAGTTAGCACCCAATTTTAGCTATGGCGTGGTAAAAGGTTTAGAAAACCTGTTGCTATCCATTAGCAAGCAACTGTCTATGTTTGTTACCATAGAAATTACAAGGCAATGAGTCCATTGAGAGAATATTTTGATAAAATAGCCAATAAACGGCTGAAAACACGAAAACGGAACAGGTATTACTGGAATGATATAACCCGCTATTGTGATTATTTTATTCACGATGATTATAGCGTGATTGAAATAGGTTGTGGCAATGGCGAGATGATTGCACAGCTAAAAGGCAACAAAAAAGCAGGGATAGATTTTAGCCCAGCTATGATACAAAATGCCAAAAACAACCACCCTAACGTTGACTTTTACTTGATGGATGCTAATGATATTACCTTGAATGAAAAATTTGATGTAATAATAATATCAAACGTAATAGGCTATTTAGATGATATACAGGAAGTTTTTGAGCAGCTAAAAAAGCTGTGCCATCGCAATACCAAAGTTATTGTAACCTACTACAGCTATTTATGGGAGCCTTGGCTAAAACTGGCTGAAAGTATGGGCTTGAAAATGAAAACCCCTAACCAAAACTGGCTAAGTGATGCAGATATAAAAAACCTATTGTATTTGGCTGGTTTTGATACCTACCGCATGGCACACCGCCAAATAATACCTATTAATATCCCTATTATTTCATGGTTTTTTAATAAAACAATAGCTCGGCTACCCTTATTTAATCAATTGTGTATTAGCAAATATGCCTTTGCTAGACCAGAGCCTACTGCGCTAAAAGACTTTACTACCGATTATAGTGTTAGTGTGGTTATCCCTGCTCGAAATGAGAGTGGTAATATTGAAAACGCCATTAAACGCCTACCAAAACTGGGCAAGCACACTGAAATAATTTTTATTGAGGGAAACAGTACCGACGATACTTGGGAAGCGATACAAGCAGTACAAAAAAAATATGCTACCACTCACGATATTAAAATAGGGCAGCAAGAAGGTAAAGGCAAAAACGATGCGGTGAAAAAAGGTTTTGCTATGGCTACTTGCGATATTTTAATGATTTTGGATGCAGACCTTACCGTACCCCCCGAAGATTTACCCAAATTTTACGAAGCCATATCAAGCGGCAAGGGCGATTTTATAAATGGCTCACGCTTGGTATATAAAATGGAAGCAAATGCCATGCAGTTTTTAAATGTATATGGTAATAAATTTTTTAGCATAATGTTTACTTGGTTGCTCGAACGCCCGTTTAAAGACACCTTGTGCGGCACTAAAGTGATTTTTAGAGAAGACTATGACCGCCTTTGCACCAATCGCAAGTTTTTTGGCGATTTTGACCCCTTTGGTGATTTTGATTTAATTTTTGGCGCATATAAACTCAATCTAAAAATTGTTGAAATACCCATCCGCTACCGTGAGCGTACTTATGGCAGCACCAATATTTCTCGCTTTTCTCACGGCTTAATCCTACTAAAAATGGTTGCCTTTGCTGCAAGAAAAATTAAATTTTATTAAGCAACGGTAGGTTTACTATTACATCTAAAGCAGTATCGAAATCCTATTTAATTATCTTTTTTTGCTCTGAACTTGGGTTAGTACATACCCACAACCATTTTAATAAAGAAACTAAGGAAAAAGTGGTTTCTTAAATCAGATACTTTATTATTTATTTCTATTTTCCTCATCTCACTAAAAAAATCCCGTTCTTTGTCGTCCATTTCTGCAACACAATATTTTGCAAGGAAAATTAATAATAATTACCGCCCCATCGGGCTCAGGAAAAACCACCATTGCCAAGTACTTACTTGGGCAACTCGCCTCGCTTGAGTTTTCTATATCTGCCACTACACGGCAAAAACGCCCCAATGAAGAGTACGGCAAAGATTATTATTTTAACACGGTGGATGAGTTTAAAAACCGCATAGCCAATAATGAGTTTGTAGAGCATGAAGAGGTTTACCCCAATATATTTTATGGTACGCTAAAAAGTGAAATAGAGCGCATTTGGGCAAAAGGCAACCATGTAGTGTTTGATGTGGATGTAGTGGGCAGCAAAAATCTAAAAGAAATGTATGGCGATAAAGCAATGCTACTGTTTATTAGCCTGCCCAATTTTGAAACTCTTGAAAATAGGCTGCGTACCCGCAGTACCGAAGATGATGAGGAACTAAATATACGCCTTAGCAAGGCTCGTTTAGAAATGAAATATGAGCAATATGCCGATAATATTGTTTTGAACGATGATTTAAACACCGCAAAACAACGCGCATTACAAATAGTGAGCGAGTTTATAAACCCATAAATATTTTGAATATAGGTCTGTTTTTCGGCTCGTTTAATCCTGTACACGTAGGGCATTTAATTATTGCCAACTATATGCAGCATTTTGGTGGGCTTACTAAAGTTTGGTTTGTTATATCGCCCCAAAACCCGTTTAAAAGTGGTTTAGAATTATTACCGCAACAGCAAAGGCTAAAAATGGTGGAACTTGCCATAAAAAACAAACCCGCTATTGAAGCCAGCAATGTTGAGTTTTCACTTCCCACACCATCATACACGGCAAATACATTACGCTATTTACGAAAAACCTACCCCAACGATAATTTTAAAATTATTATGGGCAGCGATAATTTAGCCACTTTCGAGAAATGGAAATCTTATGAAGAGATATTGGAACACCACCAACTACTGGTATATTATCGCCTTGGGTATAGAAACGAGAATTTAGAAAAACACCCTAACGTAGTGCTGTATGATGATGTGCCAGTACTAAACATTTCGGCTACCTACGTGCGTGATTTGATTCAGCAAAAATCACCCATCAGTTTTTTAGTTCTGCAAGAGGTAGAAGATTTTATAAAAGCAAACCACTGTTTCGCAGATATGCCCGCCAAATAATCCTTTTTTCTTATCTTGCCGTATGGCAGAAAACCGTAGAGGCTTTATAAAACACATGGCAGCAATGGGCTTTGTTTTCCCTACCACCTTGTTTGGTTTAGATAATTTTGATTTTGAAATACCTTATACGCTTACCGAATTGGAACACTTTGCAACAAGCAACGACAAAAAATTTTGGGAAAGCGTACAGATGAGTTACGTGCAAAGCAAAAAGTTTATTAACTTAGAAAATGGATATTTTAGTCCGCAGCCTTTGCCCGTATTAAGTGCATTTATAGAATATAGCAAGATGATTAATGCCTCACCATCATACTATATGCGTACGCAACAGTTTGATGATAAAGAAAAAGTGCGGCAAGCCCTTGCCCATTTTGCTAATGTGGATGCCGAAGAACTTGCCCTTACCCGCAACACTACCGAAAGTTTAAACATAATAATACAGGGATTGCCCCTAAAAAAAGGCGACGAAGCCATAGTAACACACCAAGACTATGGTAGTATGATAGAAGCCTTTGGGCAACGTGCCAATAGAGATGGTATAGTTATAAAAACCATAGCACTACCCCTGCACCCAAAAACCGATGAAGAGATAGTACACGCCTACCAAGCCGCTATAACCCCAAAAACTAAGGTACTATTAGTAACCCACTTTATTAATACCACAGGGCAACTGCTACCCGTAAAAAAAATATGTGCAATGGCACACGCCAGTGGCATTGAAGTGATGGTAGATGGCGCACATACTTTTGCCCATATTGATTTTAAAATTAGTGATTTGGACTGCGATTATTATGCCGCTAGCCTACACAAATGGCTTTGTGCGCCTTTGGGTGCAGGAATGCTTTGGGTGAAAAAAGAGAAGATAGAGAAACTATGGTCGCTGTTTGGCGATATACACCAAAAACGAACCGACATACGAAAATTTGAGCATCAGGGTACGCACCCCTGCGCAGTACAATTGTGCATACCCGAAGCCATTAAGTTTCATAATACCATAGGCAGTAAACGCAAGCAGGATAGATTGCTTTACCTAAAAAACTATTGGGTACAAAAAGTGAAGGATTTAAAAGGCGTATCGTTTAATACTCCCGTTGAAGATAAACGTACGGCAGCCATTGCCAATATTACTATTAAAGGGATAAAACCTTCACTATTAGCAGAAAAGCTATACAAAGAGCATACTATTTTTACTGTTGCTATTGAAAAAGAACCTGTATTTGGCGTGCGTGTAACCCCACATTTATATACCACCGAAAAACATTTGGATAAACTGGTAGAAGCAATTACCAAAATTAGCAATAGTTGAAACCTGCCGCAATTCATACTTAATAAAAACTTTATGTATAGCATGAGTTCATGCTTATTCTGTCTCTATACTGCCTGTGCGGCGGTTTCCCCCCTTGTGGTAGCCTGTGAGAAGGCAAGGGGGGAGCAAGGGGAGTGTAACTCCCATTCGCACTGTTCAGTGCATTTTCGTGCAGGTGGTTTCAACCTGCCGCAATTCATAACCTTAGCAAAAACTTTATGTATAGAATGGGCATTCATGCCTATTCTGTCTCCCGTTTATTTTATAATAACCAGCTTGTTTTTTCCCATTAATGTTGGGGTAACAATGTTTACAAAATAAATGCCCGAGCTTAAATAGGCAGTATTAATTTGCACTTTTTGAGTGCCAAAAGCGTTATCTGCTTGGTAGGCATTCATAACAGTTTTACCTGTGATATCACTAATAGTTATTTTCACATTTTCAGTAGTGGGCAAGTCAAACTCAACAGTTATACTATTTTGTGCAGGATTTGGATATACTTTAGTTTCCACTCTACCCACGGCATCAGAAATGCTCGACACAATGTTATTAAGCGGCATAACCAAGGTATCATTACCACAGCCAGAAATAGCAATTAGTTTTACGGTATAGTCTCCGCTTGTTAAATAAATATGTACTGGGTCTTTATCAGTACTGGTAGCACCATCACCAAAATCCCAAAAATAAGACTCTGCATTTGTTGATGCGTTTTTAAAAGCCACCAGCCCGCCGCCAATTAGTGGTGGGGCAACCTGTGCAGTAGCACTAAAATATTTTATGGCTTTTGTATAGTCTTCGTTTTGTGGATTCCACTTGCACCAGCAGTCTGTCCAGTTATTTGCAGGGTCAATAGCACCACGGTAAGTAGTTGTAGTAAAAAAGCCACCGCCTAATTTTGCATCGGTAAAATTAGCACCACTTATTAGTGGGGAGGTAGGTTTTGGCGAAAAATTGCGAATAGCAGCATTGGTATTATATGCATCCACCAAGTTTAGGTCGGCGGGGTTGGTTACTGTGCTGTTATTAAACGCCGTTGTTGCTGCCCAAGTATTAATATCAAAACTAGAGTTGCTTTGATAGTTACCCGCAGACATACCGCCAATAATATTGTTTTTTAAAGCCATGATACCGTTTGTGGCATTATTGCCAGAGGCAACACCATCTATAAATATCCCTCTAGGGTAGCCTACTATTGCCGAGTTAAAAATAGAGGTAGCAGAATTACGGCGCAGTTGCGCGGCTCTTTTATAGTTTGGGTTAATTAAAGTACTAACAGTGGCAGAAGGTCCAATTACAGTAATGTTTGAGAATACAGGGGCTGTTTGCGGAGTAGCGGTAGAGCCAGCACCGTCATTATCCTGCTCGAAAGCGGAAGATGAACCAGAACCAGGGTCAGCAAAATTTGGGTCGCGAACCACAATGCCAAACTGAATTTTACCCCTAAAACCGAAATCACAATCAAAATCATCGTCCCAACCACGGTTGGCTATAAGATATTTAGCATTTACAGTGCCGCCAAACCACTCGTACGAGTCATCATTACCTTCAGTAACCATAATATGGTCTATTTGTGTGCCGTTACCCACGCCGCCAAGGGTTAGCGAGTTAATTTCTTGATTGGGCTGAAAAGGAATACCCGCATACTCTATGCGTACATAGCTTAGTTTGCCAGAGTTGTCGGCATCGTTATTTCCACCATAAAGACCTTTCACGGCATCTACCCCCCCCTCAATAACGGCAGTGCCGCCAGCGGCGTTAATAGTGGCGTTGCCCAACAAAACCAAACCGCCCCACGAACCACGAGTACGAGCACCCGCCGCTTGGTTTGAGCTAAATACAATAGGCTCTGTTTTTGAACCCACAGCTATTATTTTAGCACCACGGGTAATAATTAAAGTGCCTTTAGTAACGGCATCACCTAATATTACCGTACCCGCCTCAATAGTTAGTGTAGCGTTGTTGGTTACATACACAATGTTTTGTAATTCATACACCTTGTTGGCTGTCCACATAGTGTTTGTGGTAATGTCAGCATTAACAATTACATTTTGTGCAAAGCCCATACTTGCAGCAAAAAAAGAAAAGAAGATAAAAATTAGTTTTTTCATGTTGTGTAAATGGTTTTTATTTTGTGCAAGATTAGAGGCTGCGTTTTGTATGATTGTTAATTGTAGGTTAAAAAAGTGTTAATGATATTATTTTAACAATGACGGGTTTAATTTCATTAACCATTGCCCTTTTCCAAGGGAATCAAGAAGGTTCTAAAGAAACGAATAACTACTTGTGCTATCTGCTAATTAAAACTTATAACTCAAGCCTACTGAAATTATTCTACCAAAGGTAGTTCGTGAGATTAAGACATCTTGAGACCGCCCATCAAAAACACCCTTGGTGTTTGTACCTGTAAGGTCGGGTGAGGCTGTGCTGTTGTTTTCATCAACAATTTGGCTTCTATCCATATAATAAATGAGGGGTTGTGCCAGTAAATCGTTTATGCTAATTTTTGCAGAGAACTTACCCCACGTTTTAGATACTTGTAAATTGATAACCGTACGAGGCTGCTCCCAAACATCAGGGAAAAGCCCACCACTACCCGTACCTACAATGGCAATACGCTTGCCCACACGGTTTACACTAAAAGAATAGTGTAGGTTGTGGGCGGTGTCTTTTAGCAATACGCCTGCATTAAAAACATAGTTGGATTGCCCTTGCAAGGGGCGTGTTTTTGATGTTGCTGTTGCAACCTTTGTTAAATCAACCTCTGAAATTATATAAGCAAAGTTGGCAAACACGGTAGAGTTTTGCAGTAAAGCACTACGCCGTTTAATGAATGCTAATTTTTTACGCACTTCAAACTCCGCCCCCAAGTTGGTTGCTTTGGGTACGTTTTGAAACGACGAGCTGAACGAGCCTGCGCCACTTAATAGTATTATCCCCTCAATAGGGTTGGTAAAGTCTTTATAAAATGCAGAAACAGAAATTAACTCACCAGCACGGGGATAAATTTCATACCGAAGATCGTAGTTCATTATGGTTGCATTTTTAAGGTCAGGGTTGCCCGATAGTGAGGTAAAGGTATTGAAATTAAAAAACTGAAAGGGGGCAAGTTCTCTAAACTCTGGGCGAGAGACGGTTCGTGAAACGCTGGCTCTTAAATTGGAAAGGCTGCTTAATTCATATACCAAGTTTGCAGAGGGAAGGATGTTGTTGAAATCATTATTTACTACCACATCGTTGTTGCTTCGGTCTTTCGCGTTTAGCTGTTGGTTAAACGCTTCGTAACGTGCGCCCCATACCACCCTAAAACGGCGGCCTATCATGTTATCAAACATTATATAGCCTGCTCTTAGGCTTGAGTTTGCGTTGTACCTATCCGTTGGGTTGGTTTGGTCTACCAAAAGAAAACCATTAGTAGCTGATTGTGTATTTTGCGGGGCAAATATTTGGTTTAAAGGCAGATTAACAAGAGGGTCAGAAAATAGTAATTGTGTTACCCAGCCTACGAAACGAGCCTCGAAAGTTCTATTTCTTAATTGCAAAGCACCGCCCAGTTTAACATCCATTTTCTTAAATATTTTTGCTTTTTTGTTATCAATCAAAGGACGAGAAATATCTAAGCGACCGCTATAAAGGTTCTCGTTTAAATCAGAGAAAAACCGCCCGCCAAAATTAACCGTTGGTGTTGGCCCAATAGAAACAATGTAGTTAGCATCAGGCGTTCCTGTATTTTTTTGGTACTGCATTATGCGGTAATCGGGTACAGAGCGTTTAATATTGTTTACGCCCCCCACCCATTCTATTTTAAGTTTTGTTTTGGGCAAAAAATGACTGCCCGATAGCTGGCTTGACAGAATATTGTTTTGAGTATAGCGGTAAGACTCTAACCTGAAATCACTCCCATTTTGTATGTCAACCCTTTGGCGAAGTGAGGTTTGGTCTTCTGTGCTTACGTTGTATAGGTTTTTTAGCGATATGCGGTGGTTTTTATTGATTTTATAAGACAAATTGGCAATTGCGCCCCAAAGCACCGTGGTTTCATATATTTTATCTTGTAGCGAGTCTAAAAGCAGGTTGTTAGTAGATACTGGCAGCCTAAAATGACGCTCTACTTCCGAAAACCTTAATGAGCGGCTATACGTAAACCCAAGCACAGCAGAAAACATTCTATCCGTTTTTGTGCTATCTCTTTTCACAATACCCATAGAGTATTGTAGGCTTGCATTGGGCATTGCAGCGTTTACAGTAGAGCCATAGTTATTATTAAACTTGTTGGTATTCTCAGCACTGGCAATAATGTTGTTGTTTACGGGGTTATAGCTTAAATTATTAGGTAGTTTACGAGTACCGTCATCAATACCTAAAAAATCTAATTTTCCGCCTTCATAGCTGGCAAAATCTTGGGAGGTAGTAATGGTATTGAAGCCAGAACCAATGGACAGGTTATAAAAATTAAGCTCGGGAAAGTCTTTTGTTGTTATTTGGATAATACCGCCCGAAAAATCACCCGGCATATCAGGTGTTGCGGTTTTGCTAATAATCATTTGGTCTATCATACTAGCGGGAATAATATCAAATGAAAACGCACGGCGGTCAGGTTCAGTGCTGGGTAAAGGTGCACCATTAAGGTATGCGGTATTATAACGGTCATTAAGCCCACGAATGACAGCAAATTTGCCCCCTTGGATACTTGCGCCGCTAACCTTTTTTATTACATCGCTAGAGTTACTGGCGGGCGATTGGCGTATTACCTCGGCAGAAATACCATCTCCGATAGAAATAGAATTTTTTTGCTTTATTAAAAGATAGTTAGCGGTGTTTTGCTTAATCTTAGCTGATACGACTACATTATCCACTTCTGTAATTTTTTCCTTCATGGTTACGTTTAAGGAAGTAATATTACCTGCGCTTACAATTACGCCCGTAATTTCTTGTGTGAGATAAGAAATATAAGAGAAAACCAGCGTATAGGTGCCTGGCTTAATATTCCGTAGCTTATAGTTGCCAGAAAAATCAGACGATGTGCCTATTAAAGGTTCAGAGTCTTTTATTTTAATAGATGCGCCCAAAAGTTCTTCTCCTGTTAAGCTATCTATCACCTTGCCCGAGATTACACCTGTTTGTGCAAACCCGCTAAGCAAGCCAAAAACTAAAAAAAACGAACCAAATATTATTTTCTTCATTAAAAATACTGTTTGCGTATGGCAAAAGTATTCTCACAAAAAAACAATGCAGTTAGTGTATCGTTAAGGAAAGGTTAAGTTATTGTTATGTAAAAAAGAGGTGCTATAAACAGGCACTTATTTAAACGTAATACCCACTTTTTTCAATGCTCCTTTTATAGTGTTTTTAGCTTTTTCTTTAAGGTCTGTTTTTATTTGTTTTAGCTTTCCTTCTTCGGGGCGGGCTTTAAAAACAGTGTCGTGGTAGGGAACAGCCCCCTCACGGGTTTTGGTATAGTAGTATCCGTATAGGCTTTTTCGGCTTTCGTTTTCAGGCACATTTATGCGCCCATAACCGTGGTAGCTTATTTCACTGGTTTCAAAAATCAGGCAACGGTTAAATTTAGGTTCGGCTACCTTTTCTTTTTTGGTAACGCCCACATCCCACATTTCAAGCCCGCCCCCATACTCTGGTTTCCAATCTTTGTTTAGGTAAATTAAAATATTAAGCCTGCGGTGCAGGTTAAGTTTGCGGTGAATATTAAAATCTATATGTATGTCTAAAAAACTGCCGTTACCCCCTTGGTGTAAGCCCCGTCCTTCGGCATCATCAGTCATCACCACATCCTCGTTTATATTGCATACCTGTTGTATCCATTTATACATTTGAGGCGATGATAGTTCTTTAATAATATCAGTATATAGCGGGTCAAAATCACGAATATTACTGCCCTCTGCCTTTTTCTCGTTTAGTCCTTTATACTTTTTGCCAAACAACTTGTATGGCGGAAACTTATCATAAGCTGCCGAAGCCGTTTCAGAGCTCAAAAAGTCATCAATTATTATATGGGGATAAGGTAGATTGGTTTTAAACGCATTGCCCATTTTGGCAACTGTTTCTGGCACAAACAACCTCTCGCTAATATGCTTCATAAACTTGAACTATCTTAATTTAGAAAGAATACAAATGTACTAAATAGCTTGTGGACTATAAGAGTAGGGTTAAAACCTTATTCTGTTACCGTTACATAGCTTTTAGCACTTTAAAAGAAACTTGCAACAGTCTTTATTAGGTATATAGCAAAAAAATTGCCGTACCACCCAATCCTTAAAAGAGAAAATCGTAAACTTGCCTATGGATTTTTTAGACCCAAAAATTGAAGACTACGCCGAAGCACACAGCACTTTAGAAAACAATGCGCTGCAAGAGCTAAATCGTGAAACTTATGCCAATATATTAATGCCCCGTATGCTTAGTGGACATTTGCAAGGCAGGGTATTAAGTATGTTTAGTAATATGTTGCGTCCTCGTCGTATATTAGAAATTGGTACTTATACAGGCTATGCTGCCCTTTGCATGGCTGAAGGTTTAACCGATGATGGTGTTTTGCATACTATTGATATTAACGAAGAGTTGGAAACTATGGTGCGCAAATACATTGGCGAAGCAGGCATGGAAAATAAAATAAAATTCCATATTGGCAATGCACTAAAAATAGTACCTGCGCTTAATGAAACTTTTGACCTAGTATTTATTGATGCTGATAAAGAAAATTACAGTACGTATTACGATTTGGTTTTTGATAAACTACGTAAAGGCGGTATCATAATAGCTGATAATGTATTGTGGAGCGGAAAGGTGCTTGATGATAAAGAATTAGAAAAAGATGTTGAGACAAAAGCCTTAAATGCCTTTAATAAAAAAATACATACTGATGATAGAGTAGAAAATGTATTACTGCCAGTACGTGATGGATTAATGATTATTCGTAAAAAGTAAACATGACCTGTGTAGCAATAGCACTATAGTTAACAACCCAAATATATGTTTTTTAAATCCCTATGGGATAATGCAAAATTGAAATGAAAAAAATCTTCGTTATACTGCTGTATGCCCTGTTTATAATAGGGTGCGGAGAGCAGCAAAGTGTATTAGACTATAATAGCCAGCTATCGCTGCAAAACGATAGAGTGGTGGATGGTGTAAATACTTTTCATGCACTTATGCAAAATGATGACTATGCCAATGCCGAAAAAAAACGCATACACCTAATAGTAGTGTGTGATAGTGTAATAGCTGAAATGCAAAAAATGGGAGGCTATAAAAACGATAAACAACTACTAAATGCCCTTGTAAACTATGTACAGGTACAAAAACAACTTGCTAAAGTAGAGTATAAAAAAATAATAAAAGCCAACGCTATTATAGACCAAATTGACCAAGCAACGGGCGAGCCTGATATTGATGCCATAGCAAATGCCTACCTACAAATAGATATATACCGTGATAGTATAGACTATAAAGACTCTGTGTATTACCAAAGGGCTATTGTAGCACAAAAAAAGTTTGGGCTAAAACACGGTTTTTCAGTAGTAGAAGGGCAGCAGGAGTAAGCCTTTTGCTTAATAGCAAAACCTTACCTTCGTAGCCGCCATGCCCACCACCCAACTATACCTTGTGCCTACACCCATTGGCAACTTGCAGGATATTACGCTGCGTGCATTAGACACTCTGAAAACCGTTGATATAGTTTTGGCAGAGGATACACGTACCAGCGGACAGTTGCTGAAACACTATAATATTAGTGCTAAATTACAAGCATACCACCAGCACAACGAGCATAAAACGGTAGCGCACTTGGTGCAACGTATGAAAGCAGGCGAGACTATGGCACTGGTGAGCGATGCAGGCACACCCGCCATTAGCGACCCTGGGTTTCTTCTCGTGCGCGAGTGTTTACGAAACAGTATTGAGGTGGAAAGCCTACCTGGGGCAACGGCATTTATTCCTGCATTGGTAAAAAGCGGGCTGCCCAGTAATCGCTTTACCTTTGAGGGGTTTATCCCACAAAAAAAAGGAAGACAAACCGCCTTAAAAACCTTAGTTGATGAAGAACGCACTATGGTGTTTTATGAATCGCCCTACCGCATATTAAAAACCTTAAACGATTTTATTACTGTTTTCGGTGCAACAAGGCAAGCATCGGTATCACGAGAGATTACCAAAATATACGAAGAAACCCTAAACGGTACTTTACAGGAAATTCATGCCCACTTCACAACAAAAGCCCCCAAAGGTGAGTTTGTTATTGTAGTAGCAGGAAAAAACTATATAGCGAATAAAAATAATGAATAAACTAATAAATAACTATTGGTTTTTAAGTATAAGCGCAGGCTTGTTGCTTTGGCTGGCATGGCCACCATTGCCCACAGCCCCCCTAATATTTATAGGCTTTTTACCTTTGTTTTGGTTGCAGCACAAAGCCCAGCAAAATGGCACTACCAATAGGGTATATTGGTTTCATACCTATATAGGTTTACTTATTTGGAATATACTTACCACCTATTGGGTGTGGCTGGCATCAGATGTTGGGGCGGTAATGGCAATAGGGCTAAACGCATTGTTAATGTCGTTACCTTGGTTATTTTATCATATTACCCGTAAAAATTTTGGCAACAAATTAGCTATTCCTGCTTTGGTTTTCTACTGGTTAGGGTTTGAGTATTTGCACCTTAACTGGCAAGTTTCATGGCCTTGGCTTACCTTAGGAAACGTGTTTGCATCTACCCCAAACATGGTGCAGTGGTATGAATACACTGGTTTTATGGGAGGTAGCCTTTGGGTATTGGCAGTTAATATTTTAGTATATAAACTCATTATTAATTATAATAGAATAAATACCATTAAACTATCGGTAGTGGTGCTGCTGCCTATTATAGTCTCGTACACCATTTTATACCGTTTAAGTCAGCAAGATAGTATGCGTGAAACGGATAGGGTAAACATATCGGTGATACAGCCTAATATAGACCCTTATACCGATAAATTTGACGGTAAAACACCGCAAGAGCAGTTGGATATATTGCTACGCTTGGCAAAGGAAAGCATTACCCCAAAAACTCGCTTGGTGATATTTCCTGAAACATCGCTAACACAACAAATTGATGAAACTGAATTAAATACTGCGCCAGCAATAGTACAGCTAAAGGCATTTTGTAAAACATATAAAGTAAGCATACTTACAGGTGCTGATACGTATTATTTTTTTAAACCTAACGAGAAACCCTCCCCCACCGCCCGAATGTATAAAGAAGGCATATATTACGATGCGTATAATACCGCACTGCTTATAGATACTACGGATAGCATACAGATATACCATAAAAGCAAATTGGTGCCAGGAGTAGAAAAACTGCCTTATCCCAGCTTATTTCGCTCGGTAGAGAAGGTATTTAGTTTAGGAGGGACATCGGGTAGTTTAGGCATTCAGGATGATACAGAGGTATTTACCACGCACGATAGTATTACGATTGCCCCTATAATTTGTTACGAGTCTGTTTATGGCGACTGGGTGGGAAGCTATGTGCGGCAAGGGGCAGGCTTGCTGTGTATTATTACCAACGACGGTTGGTGGCGCAACACCCCTGGTTACCGTCAACACCTACAATATGCGAGACTTAGAGCAATAGAAATGCGAAGAAACATAGCCCGAAGTGCCAATACAGGTATTTCTGCTTTTATAAACTATAAAGGTGAAATAGAAATGGAAACTGAGTGGTGGGTAGAAGCACAGCTAAATAAAACCACATCATTAAAACGTGGACTAACATGGTACGCCAAAACAGGTGATTATATTGGCAAATTAGCTGCTTGGCTGGCAGTGATGATTCTGTTGGCTACTTTTGTAAAAATTAGAACTAAGAAAGGATATTAGGATTCACCATTAATATCTTTATCACAAAAAAGACCGTTGCAAGAGGAATAACCTCAGCCTCCCCTCGTTTTGTGCCAGTAAATATAAGCACCGTCATCTATAATTATATCACCGAAATAGTGAACTAATACAATGCAAGAGAACTTTCTCCATAAAATTATGGGTGAGGTTATATCAAAACAGGCATGGCAACAACATTAAAATACAAATTACCGAGTAATATGCTACGGGTAATACTTCTGACATAAAGCGAAAAAAATCAAATGCATATTAATTTATTTAGCCTTCCATTAAGCTATTTCCGTATTTAACTACTTGATAAATAATATATTATAATTCTTTTCAATATAGTATGGGTAACTTTTTGTGTGCCTATTAATAAATGCACACAGGTTTTATATACTTTAGTTGTACAAAATGTTAAAAAACACAACCCAACAACGCAACATAATTATAGTACATAATCCCGCTGCAGGAAAAGGAAAAAGCCAAAAAGGGTTGGAGCAAATAATAGCTTATATTAAACAAGAGGCTATTGATTATGATATTTTAGAAACCGAAAAAGAGTTTACTGCTACCCAAAAAAAATTAGCAAAAAAACTTAATGGCAACCACTCCGAAATTTGGATAAGCGGAGGCGATGGCACACTACATCAGTTGGTAAACTGCCTTCCGCACGAGTTTTGGCATCTGCCTATTGCAGTATTGCCCACAGGCACAGGCAATGATTTTGTAAAAAACTATATGCCCACAGTAAGTATTGAAGCAGGGTTGCAAATAGCCCTTAATAGCCGCCCCAAACCTGTTGATATTTGGCAATGTAATGATACACTGTTTATACATGGTTTAGGCATTGGCTTTGATGGGCAAGTGGTAGAAAGTATGCTGAAACGCAAAACGCTTTTTAAAGGCTTCTTAGCTTATTATTATCACGTATTACGCCTTTTATTAAGCTATAAAGAAAAAGAATTTATACTCACCGCAAATACTAAAGAGACTGTTTTTGCTTGCTTTATGATAACGGTGGGCAACAGCCATACTTTTGGCGGCGGATTTAAAATTACCCCAAAAGCAAAAATAAACGATGGAATGCTTGATGTTTGCGCCATCAGCAAAGTACCCGTTTGGCTGCGCCCTCGCTACCTAAAAAGTGTAGAAAATGGAAAGCATTTGCACCTCTCGTATGTAAATTATTTTAATACCGATACACTTACCATACACACACCGCACCAAGTGGCAGGGCACATAGACGGAGAGCTGTTTTATAGTAAACAGTTTAAAATTGTGAAGCATACTAAAGCCTTAAATGTTATTTTGCCCTAATTATAAAACCTATAACTAATGTATATAGTAGTGCGAGCAGAATGGCAAAACACCCTAAAAAGTAGAACACTCAATAAATAAAAGTATATGGCAAACGTTTCAATAGAGAACAAATACCTTGTTGCTGAAATATGCCCACAAGGAGCAGAGCTAAAAAGCCTTAAAGATAAAGCCACAGGCACTGAATATATTTGGCAAGCCAACCCACTGTTTTGGAACAGAAGCGCCCCTATTCTTTTCCCAATAGTAGGCACGGTGGTAAACAACACTATAAACAGTAATGGACAAAAGTTTCAGATGGGCAGGCACGGCTTTGTACGTGATTTAAGACTTGAGATTGAAACAATAAATGAAACCGAAGTGGAGTACTGCCTAAAAAGCAATGAAGAAACGCTTGAAAAATACCCCTACAAATTTCTTTTTACTGTGAAATATGAGCTAAAAGAAAAACAATTAACAACTACATTCACCATTAAAAATACCGACGAAAAAGACATATATTTTTCTGTGGGGGCGCATCCTGCCTTTAACCTGCCCAGCGAAAATATAGAAGATTATTATATTGAGTTTGAGCAGGCGGAAATATTAGACCGATACTTGCTAAAAAACAATATTTTTTGTGGCGAAACAGAACAATTGCTAAACAATACAAACCAGCTATCACTAAGCACCGCTTTGTTTGATAAAGACGCTATTGTGTTTAAAAATATACAGTCGAAATATTTATCACTAAAAAGTAGAAAAGACCATTTTGCTATAAAAATGAGTTTTGATGGTTTCCCCTATTTTGGTATTTGGACAAAACCCAATTGCGAAAAATTTATATGCCTCGAGCCTTGGTGCGGATTGGCAGATAGTAGCACCTTTACTGGTGAATTTAAAGACAAAGAAGGCATTAACAGCCTTGCACCCAGCCAGGTTTTTAAAAGAAGTTTTACTACTGAAATAGTATAACAATTGGCAGCCTTGGCATTTGTGCTAAGGCTGCCCATTGAAAAAAGTAGTTATCCGTTCATAGAAATTAAGAACTCTTCTTGTGTTTTAGTTCCTTCCATGTATCTTAACAAGGTATTCATGGCTTCTTCGGGGTTCATATCAGCTAAGTGATTGCGCAATACCCAAAGTTTTTGTAACACCGCTTTGTCAAGCAAAAGATCTTCACGGCGGGTGCTACTTGCCATTATATCAATAGCAGGATAAATGCGTTTGTTTGCCAGCTTACGGTCAAGCTGTAACTCCATATTACCTGTACCTTTAAATTCTTCAAAAATCACCTCATCCATTTTGCTACCCGTTTCTATAAGTGCAGTGGCAATAATGGTTAGCGAGCCTCCATTTTCTATTTTACGGGCTGCGCCAAAAAAGCGTTTGGGTTTGTGTAGCGCATTAGCATCCACACCTCCCGATAATATTTTGCCCGATGCTGGCTGTACCGTATTATAAGCACGTGCCAAGCGGGTTATAGAATCAAGCAGTATCACTACATCGTGTCCACACTCTACCATCCGTTTAGATTTCTCTAATACCATATTGGCAAGTTTCACGTGTTTTTCAGCAGGCTCGTCAAAAGTGCTACTAATTACCTCGCCACGCACGCTACGTGCCATATCCGTAACCTCTTCAGGGCGTTCATCTACCAAAAGTATAATTAAATATACTTCGGGGTGGTTGGCGGCAATAGCATTGGCAATATCTTTTAGTAAAATGGTTTTTCCTGTTTTTGGTTGCGCCACAATTAGCCCACGCTGCCCCTTGCCTATGGGCGAAAGCAAATCGATAATCCTTGTAGAGTAATTGTTTGGATTGTACGATAAATCTAATTTTTCATCAGGAAATAGTGGGGTGAGGTGTTCAAAGCTAACACGGTCGCGAACGTCAGCAGGTTCTTTACCGTTAATTTTTTCAATTTTTATAAGGGCAAAATATTTTTCACCTTCTTTAGGGGGGCGTACAGTACCTTTAATGGTATCGCCTGTTTTTAGTCCTAATGCTTTTATTTGAGATGGAGAAACATATACATCATCAGGAGATGGCATATAATTATAATCGCTTGAGCGAAGAAAGCCATAGCCACCATCTTGCACGGTTTCTAATACTCCTTGCGAGCTCACTACACCTTCAACTTCGGTATAATTAATAAAATTTTCAACCGCAGGGCTATGTTTCCCGCCGCTGTTTCTGTTATTTCTATCGTCGTTATTGCGCTGGTTGCGGTGTTTTGGATTATTATTTCGTTCTTTCTCTTGGGTTGAGGCGTTATCATCTGCCGAGGTTAAATCAGGGTCGCTTAAAATATCATCAAGCGCAGTCTCCTTTTTATCTGCTTCGGGTTTGTTGTGTACAGGTTTTTCCTTTTTAGGGGTTTCTTTTTTCTGATTAACTACGCTGCTCTCAGTATTTTCACTTCCCTCTTCTTCTTCTCCTTCTTCTTTTTTCTTACGTCCACGTTTTGCAGGAACGGGTCTTTTGCTTACGGTATCTGTTCGCTCTTCTGTCGTTCTAACTTCTTTTTTAGGCGGTGTTTTTCGTCCTCTACGAGGTTTTTCGTCCTCTACTGCGGGCGTTTTTACGGCTTGTACTTCTAAAACCTTATAGATTAAATCTTGTTTTTTAAGTTTCTCGTGCCCTTTAATTTCAAATTTCGAGGCAATTTCTCTTAGTTCTGATAAGAGTAAGTCATTCAGTGTAAGGATGTCGTACATGTGGTATGGTTACAAAATATTTGAACTTTCTTTGTTCAATTCGTTTTTCAATAAAATATTTGCAAAGGTTTGGCTTATAAAAATTGATACACGCCGTTAAGGATAGATATATCCTCAGTGCAATTATACAGGCTTGCAATGTATTGTGCAAGTAGTTTTTTAACTAAATGCCATTTATAATGAAAATTATGACTTATTTCACATAAAAACTTATATGTACATTTACAATTATGCCTTTAGAGTGTAAGTAATCGCTTTACACCAATATTCTCACAGGTTCTTCCAGCAAGTTTTTAAAGGTTTGTAAAAATTTTGAGCCTGTAACACCATCTACCACTCTGTGGTCGCAGCTCAGGGTTACTTTCATTACGTTGCCTACTTTCATCTCACCGTTTTTTACTATCACGGTTTCTTTCATTGCCCCAACGGCTAAAATGCAAGCATCGGGCGGATTAATGATGGCGGTAAACTCTTCAATGCCAAACATTCCCAAATTGCTAATGGTAAAAGTATTGCCCTCCATTTCAGAGGGTTGTAGTTTTTTCTCTTTTGCTTTTTGTGCTAATTCTTTCACCTCGCTACTAATTTGCGAGAGGGGTTTGTTATCAGCAAAGCGCACTACGGGTACTAAAAGCCCTTCGTCAACAGCAACGGCAACCCCCATGTGTATATGGTGATTGTGGCGTATTTTATCGCCCAACCATGCCGAGTTTACTTGTGGATGCTGGCGCAGTGCTATGGCTGCCGCTTTAATTACCAAATCGTTGTACGATAGTTTAACTGGCGAGTACTCGTTTAGGGCTTTGCGTGCTTCAATAGTTTTATCCATGTTTATCTCCATGGTAAGGTAAAAGTGTGGCGCACTATACTTGCTTTCGCCCAACCGGCGAGCAATAGCTTTACGCATTTGGCTCACTCGTTCCTCTTCAAAACTTTCTTTGACCGTATAAACTGCACCTGCTGGTGCGGCACTTTCTTTGTACTCCTCAATATCACGCTTTATTATTCTTCCATTCTCTCCCGTTCCGTTCACTTTGGCAATATCAATCCCTTTTTCCGTCGCCATTTTTTTGGCTAATGGAGATGCTTTTAGCCTATTATCATCATTGGTAGCAGGTATCACTACGGTATTGCTACTTGCCGCCACTGGCTGAGCTGTAACAGCGGGTTCGCTTACCGCTTCTTTCTCTTCCTGTTTTGCTTCTTTAAGTTGGTTTTGGCTTGCCGCTTCTTTTAGTATTGCGGTAATATCTTCCCCTTCTTTTCCTACTACGGCTATAATTCCATCAACGGGAACAGCCTCGCCTTTTTCTATACCAATATGCAAAAGTGTGCCTTTTACATAGTTCTCCAACTCCATAGTAGCCTTATCGGTTTCTACTTCTGCCAGTATATCGCCCGATTTAACGGTATCGCCTACTTTTTTCAGCCATTCAACAATCACACCTTCTTCCATGGTGTCGCTCATTTTGGGCATTCTTATTACTTCAGCCATTATTATGCTTTCCTAATTTTGTAATTTGAATTCAAAAATAATACAAACGTAGGGATTTGTTGTTTGTTTTTAAAAAGGAGAAAAATGAAATATAAAATTTGATGATTTTTAGCTCCAATTATCCATTGCTAAAACAAGTATAGTGAGTGCATAGGAAATCTACTTTGGTGAAGGCTACACTATGCCAACTGCTCGTACCTTACAATAAATACAGGCGGTCAATAATAATTATAAGCCCAACGCATCCCTGCGCTGGGCTATAAACTGAAGATTAATTGTTATGCTATAAAGCACTACTTAAAGGCTCTTTTCACTTCAATTAAATATTTTTATTAAAAAACAAATAGGTTATCAGGGTTGGTATATGAACCAAAGTTTCTATACCAGTTGGGGTATGATACTCCGCCAGACAATGCCCAATCATCAAAAAAGTTATACGTATCTAATACACTTTTTTTCTCTTGAGGATAATTAAAGTTTTCAGGCACTTCAATTGCCCATGGTAACCCTTCTGCGTTTTTATAGTATATACCTGATGATGGTATTGATGCATCAGCCCCTGTACCAAACAGGGCTGTATTTGCCAAATCTGTTGGTTTTTTATTAGGTAAATGAATCTCGTACTCTCTACGCCTGTTAGTAAAGATAAATGGATTAAAATCGGCGAAAGGAATTAAACTATCAGACACATGGGAGAAGAATGTTAAACTTATATAAGCCGTATCAGAGTTTCCTCTTGGGTTGGCTTGTACGGTATTAAACATTGAGCCCCCAGCACGTTGTAGTAAAGGTTCGGGAGAATCATATACAATAATAACAGCGTTAGATTGTCCTGCTTCTGTCCCATTTGCATTGGTAGTAATTATACCACGTGTTAGTATAGAGCCTGCCACAAAACCTACGTCGCTGGGCAAAACATAATCTAAACTAAAGGCAAAACCATTATCAAAACCTGCACCTACTGCACGGGGTTTCACTTTTACTTTAAAATCTACAATTTCATAAGTAGGGCTAAACACTTTTTGAAGGTTATAGGCTACTACTTGGTCGTTAAAGTCAAAGTCTCCTTGTGCGGGCCATAAATCTTCAAATGCAAAGTTTGAGCAGGTAGTAGCACATGGGAAATACTGATTAAAGGCACGATTGGCATCATTAGGATACTCATCTAATATATCAGCAATTCCATCACCATCAGCATCAGGCACAATAAAAACGCCAAACCCTTCAGGGTTACAGTTACCCGCAGGTATAAACCCGCTACACGATTGTACTGCAGGTGATGTAAATGTGCCATTATTTACTTCAATACCATTATTATCACAATAGTTCATGTTTCCTTTTATCTCGCTGCCTGTATTTAGTACCGTTATCCCTGCAGATTTAATGATACTGCTTGCTGCTCCAGTGCCATTTACTGTACCATTGTTTGTGAAAAAGTTGGTACTTACATATGCACCGTTTTGCATAGTAAGCAATCCCGAACTACCAATGGTAATTGTATTTTGCCCTTTTACATAGGTATTGGTAAGCAGTGTGCCGTTTATATTTAAATTGGACTTGGCTGTTAAATTACAGTAGTTGTTTATAGTACCTACACTGTTTATAGTAATAAAATCGTTGGCAACAATATAATCGTAGTTGGTTAAAACACCACTTGTAGTAATATTACCTGTAATAAGCAACTCACCAAAGTTAATAAAGGTTCCTGTTTCGCCAATATCAAGATTACATTGTATATAAAAACTACCATGATTTTCGCTCAAACTATTTGCCGTAACACAGTAATTAGAAATTAAGCTATCGCTCCAGTTAGTAAATTCAGTAGTAGAACTATTACTTTTTATCGTCCCAATGGTTACTACGGCATCATCAAGAATAAATGTGCGGCTGGTATTATTTAAGATTAAACTATCTATTAAACCAGTGCCGCAAAACTTAAGTACTCCTGAACCATTCACATATATTTTACCACTATATGTACCCGTAACACAGGCAACTTGCCCGCTGCTCACAGTTATATTTCCTGTAAAGTTATTATAGGTGTTGGTGCAACCCGTAGTACAGTCTATGCCTGAACCTGTTTTCCTAAATTTATAGGCATCGGGTTTTGATCCTTCATCAAACAGGGTAGTAACAAACTGGTTGGCTTTTACCCTTTCGTGAACTTTGTTCCCGAAAACATCCATTTTTTCAATGTAAATGTATTCTAAATCTGCGGCAACCCTTACAGGTGTAGAAAATTGCCCCTGTTCATTGGTCATCCCAGAAACAGTAATTTTGCCCGTACTCGGCTCATCAATATAAATATTAATGCGCACTCGCTCGTTTTTATACGTTTGGTTAATTACCTTAACTCTAACCCATAAATTTTTTGTGGTGGAAAAGTTAAATGATGCGGGAACGACTAAATCTTTGGGATTAGTGATATTTACATCGCTTTTATTGGTGTTCTCTCCAAAGTTACGATCTCTTTTACAAGCTGTAAACAGCATGGGTATAAGTATAATTATAACCCATGAAAGTTGTATTCTTTTCATGATTCTTCAGTTTTTATTCCTAAATAGCAAGACAAATGTATGATAACCTTATGGGTTACTGTACATTTTTTTTACCAATAGCAGTTTTTTTATGTGAACGGGGGTTTTTCCTAAAAAGCAGTACTAACACGATGTTTAGCACATACAAGTATACTAAAAACAGTGCATTCCAGCAAGTAAACCTTAAGTAGTCTTCTATTTAAGTTAACCCATAGTGCATTATTCTGTAATTTGTATTTTGATATTGTTGATATTGTTGATATGCCTGTTTTACAAGTATAACAACCCCTTCCAAATTAACTATTAGCACAACCAAGTAAGTACCCTTCCCCTTAAGGGGAAGCCAAATTGTGGTACAGGTAAAAAATGCAATACATGGGTAGGGGTTTGCAGTAGTTTAACTTTAGCCTGTGAGGAGGCAAGGGAGGGGAGAAAGTAAATGCCATTCGCACTGTTAAGGGCATTTCTGCCTATTCTGTATAAATCAAGTTCAGCATGACAGCTCACCGCGCTTGCTTACACGCCTTTCGCCTCCACTCAAGATGACAACACACGCACTAAAGGCATAAAGCCGTTAGCTTTAAAAGGTGAAGTATGAATACCTATCTTTGCCTTTTGTTTTTTAAAAAAATTCGATACTTTTATGAATCCTGTATATATAGTTGATGCGCTTAGAACACCCGTAGGCAAATACGGAGGAACATTATCTACCATTCGCCCTGATGATATGGCTGCTTTTGTGATAAAAAAACTGATTGAGCGCAATCCACAAATTGATGTGGAACAAATTGAAGATGTGATTTTGGGAGCCGCCAACCAAGCAGGCGAAGATAACCGCAATGTTGCCCGAATGGCGAGCTTATTGGCAGGCTTGCCCACCACAGTACCTGGTGTTACTGTAAATAGATTGTGCGCCAGTGGATTAGAGGCTATACAACAAGCCGCACGAAGCATAGCTGCGGGAATAGGGGATATATATATAGCGGGTGGAGTAGAAAGTATGAGCCGCGCCCCATTTGTGATGGCAAAGGCATATAGTGCTTTTGATAGAAAGCCCGAAGTTTACGATACTACCATAGGCTGGCGTTTTACCAACCCTGCCCTGTCAAAGCTATACTACCCATTTGCGATGGGAGAAACCGCCGAGAATGTAGCGGAGCAATGGAAAATTAGCCGTGATGCACAAGATGAGTTTGCACATAACACACAAGTGAAATATCAAAAAGCACACGAGGCAGGAAAATTTGCTAATGAATTGGTTGCCTATCCTATCCCCCAACGTAAAAAAGATCCTATACTATTTAATAAAGATGAACACCCACGTTTAAGCAGTGTTGATGTGCTGGCGGGTTTACGCCCTGCATTTAAAGAGGGTGGGTCTGTAACTGCTGGCAACTCATCAGGCGTAAATGATGGTGCGGCAGCACTATTAGTAGTAAGTGAAAAAGCACTAAAAGAATATAATCTTACCCCTATTGCCCGTGTAGTATCCTACGCTGTTGCAGGGGTTGAACCTTCGGTAATGGGAATAGGGCCTATACCTGCTACTCGTAAAGCACTAAAGCGGGCTGGTTTAACCGTTAATGATTTAGATGTTATTGAACTAAACGAGGCTTTTGCATCACAATCTATTGCTTGTATGCAAGAGTTGGAAATGGACGCTGCCAAAATAAATGTAAATGGGGGCTCAATAGCTATTGGGCATCCATTAGGTTGTAGTGGCGCACGAATTAGCACTACTTTATTACACGAAATGAAAAAACAAACTCGTGCCAAATATGGTTTAGCCACCATGTGTATAGGCGTTGGGCAAGGTAGTGCTGTTATTTATGAAAGGCTATAATTTAGTTTTAAACTAAAAAAACCTAACTTACTACAAAAACATACGCTATGAATGAGCAGTTGCTGCAATTTATATGGAAGTACCGCCTGTTTGATGCAAAAAACATGACTACGCTTAATGGTGAGCCAGTTGAAGTGTTAAAAACAGGGTTACAAAACCGTGATAGCGGCGCAGATTTTAATAATGCCCGATTGAAAATTGATAATATGCTATGGGCTGGCAATGTTGAAATTGAAATAGATTCGGCCAATTGGGAAAAACATGGACACAGTACAGACCCTTCTCATAACAATACCCTGCTTTTGGTTTGTTTAAATCATACTGCAAAAAAACCTATCGCTATTCCTATTATCGAACTAAAAGAAAGAGTAAACCACTCACTATTAAATAAATACAATACATTAATGGAGGAGGAAAGTTTTATCCCCTGCCAAAATTTTATAAAAAAAGTAGATGAGTTTACTATGCAAAGCTGGGTGTTGCGCTTATTAGCGGAGCGATTAGAACAAAAAATTGCACCTATTTTAACATCACTAAAAAATAATAAAAACAACTGGGAGGAAAGTTTTTATTATGCCTTAGCACACAATTTTGGGTTTAATAATAATGCTGTTCCCTTTGGTATTTTGGCTAAAAACCTACCTCTAAAAATCTTGGCAAAACACAAAAACAACCTGCAACAACTTGAAGCCTTGCTACTGGGGCAGGCAGGTTTTTTAAATGCTATTGAAGAAGCCGACAAGTACACGCAAGGTTTAATAAATGAATATGCTTTTTTGGCTAAAAAGTATAGCTTAACCCCTTTAGATGTTTCGGTATGGAAGTTTAGCAAAACTCGCCCTGCAAATTTTCCTACTATGCGTATAGTACAATTCGCCGCTTTGGTGCATACCTCAACCCATTTGTTTTCAAAAATATTATCGGCAGCAAGACCGCAGCCCCTACGGAAATTACTTACCATAAAAGCATCAAACTATTGGGACACACATTTTAGGCTAAATGTAGAAACAAAAGCAGGCAAAAATATGCTGGGTGAGGATGCGGTAAACAACCTGCTTATTAATACTATTGCGCCTTTCTTTTTTGCCTATGGCATTACTAAAAACGAGGAAGAATATAAATATAGGGCTATTAACTTGCTTGAAGCCCTACCTGCCGAAGATAACCGTATTATAAGAAGTTATGCCGCTATGGGCATGAAAACTAAAACCGCTGCAAATAGTCAAGGTTTATTACAATTAAATAAACACTGGTGCAAACCAAAACGATGTTTGGAGTGTAGAATTGGGCATTCAGTATTAAGCAAATAAAGGGTGCAAGGGGTATAAACAAAATATGGTTACATTTGCAATACTTTAGTATTAACTATGATAGACGCTATAAAATATTTTTTTGAGAAAAAGGCTTTTGGTGTTTGCACTTACCTCGGCGAAAAAATAGGAATTAGTTCAGGGCGTATTCGCTTGTACTTTGTTTATACTTCTTTTATCACATTGGGTTCGCCATTAATAATATATTTGGTATTGGCTTTTTGGGTAAACTTGCACCGTTATATCCATAAAAAACGCTCTTCCGTTTGGGATTTATAAGCATTTCTCCTCTCCCCTATTATATTTGCTTTTTTTAAGCTCATATTTTTTTGAAACGACCAAAGTCTCCTCTAACAGTACTTTTTCTTACCATTTTTATTGATTTAATGGGTTTTGGAATAATCATTCCAATATTGCCCAACCTATCGGTAGAGCTCACAGGAATGAAAGCATCAATGGCTGTAGCAGGAGTGTACGCCTTGTTCAATTTTATTTTTGCCCCCCTTTGGGGAAGTTTAAGCGATAAGTATGGGCGGCGACCAATAATACTCGTTTCTATTTTATTAATGGCAAGCTCAAACCTCTTGTTTGGCTTTATCACTGCTTTTTGGATATTGATAGTACAAAGAGCATTAAGTGGAATAGGTTCGGCTAATATTTCTGCTGCAAATGCCTATATAGCAGATATTTCTACTCCAGAAAACCGCACAAAAAACATGGGGTTGATAGGCGCAGCTTTCGGTTTAGGCTTCGTTTTTGGTCCTTTTTTTGGGGGAATAGTACACCACAATTTTGGATTGATGGGTATAGGCATTTTTTCGGGAGGGTTATCAGTACTCAACTTTATAATGGCGTACTTCCTTTTGCCTGAATCAATCAAAGAAAAGCAAAGCAAAGTTAAATTTGAGTTGAAACCAGTTACACAATTAGTAGCCGCGTTTAAAATAAATGTGGTGAAGCAACTACTTAGTTTAAACTTTGTTTTCACATTGGCTTTTAGCATGATGTATATTACCGCCGCCGTGCTATGGGAAGACCAATATGGGTTAAATGGCTTAGAGCGAGGTTATATGTTTTCTTTCATGGGTATAACATCAGCTATAATACAGGGTTTGTTGGTGGGTAAAATGAACAAACGCTTTGGCGAGCAAAAACTACTGTATGCAGGCTTGGTATTTGGAGCCATTGGTTTAGGTATAATGCCTTTTGTGCCTGCCACTATGTTTTGGATACAACTCATTTCGCTTACTTTTATTACACTGGCAAACGGGTGTATTACTCCCAGTATTTTAGGCTTATTATCCAACACTGTAAGTGCTAATGAACAAGGCAAAATGTTAGGTTTAAACCAGTCGGCGGGGTCGTTGGGTCGTGTTCTTGGTCCTGCCTTTGGGGGTATTTTGTACGATTTTAATTTTCATGTTCCATATATAGCGGGTGGGCTTATTTGTGCTGCTTCCACATATATTGTATATGATTTGATTAAGAATAAAAAAAAGACTGCACCTACTACCAACTGATTAAGCACACCAGCGTTCATAAAAAAAGCCCGCAATAGCGG
>CAZOZL010000012.1:0-67232 GCA_964584305.1 uncultured Burkholderiales bacterium | reverse complement strand
GCGTGTATTACCGTACTGTGGTCTCTACCACCAAAGTGCATTCCTATATTTTTTAACGATGATTTGGTAAGGTCTTTAGCAAAAAACATAGAAATTTGGCGGGCTTGTACTATCTCACGCTTACGGGTTTTTGATTTTACTTGCTCTACTGATATGCTGTAAAAATCACACACCAGTTTTTGTATATAATCAATAGAGATTTCACGAGATACATTTTTCACAAAATTCTTCATCATTTGCTTAGCCAACTCTATATCAACCTCTTTACGGTTTAGTGATGCTTGTGCTAATAATGATACTAATGCACCTTCAAGTTCTCTAATATTACTGTCAATATTATGCGCAACATATTCTACCACGTCATTGCTTAGTGTTATACCGTCGCCATACATTTTATGCTCTAATATTGCTATACGAGTTTCAAAATCAGGTATTTGTAAATCAGCACTCAAACCCCATTTAAAACGAGAAAGCAAACGCTCGTCCATATCTTTCAAATCTTTCGGAGGACGGTCAGAGCTTAGTATTATTTGTTTACCACTTTGGTGCAGGTGATTAAATATTTGGAAGAAAATTTCTTGTGTTTTCTCTTTACGAGCAAAAAACTGCACATCATCCAAAATTAATACATCAAGGTATTGATAGAAATGGATAAAATCGCTGTTGTTGTTGTTTTTTACAGAATCGATAAACTGATTAATGAACTTTTCAGTGGATACATATAGTACAAACTTATTCTTGTTCATTTGTTTAATATGATTTCCTATGGCGTGTAGCAAGTGGGTTTTGCCTAAACCAACTCCCCCAAACAACATAAGCGGATTAAAAGCCGTTCCGCCAGGTTTATTGGCTACTGCAAAGCCAGCACTACGTGCCAAACGATTACAATCACCTTCTATAAAATTCTCGAAAGTATAGTTAGGGTTTAGCTGCGAGTCTATATTTACTTTTCTTAACCCTGGAATAACGAATGGATTTTTAATGTTTGTACTTAAATTTAAAGGCATTCCTACCTCGTTAGGTTCTATTTTAGCAGCATTACTGGTGGGCACATTTATAGTATAAGGGCTATTGCCCGTATTCTCTACTATAATATTATACTCAAGTCGTGAACCTGCCCCTAATTCTTGTTTTAGTGTTTTGCGTAACAATGTAACATAATGCTCTT
Organism: uncultured Burkholderiales bacterium; assembly: GCA_964584305.1. Taxonomy (GTDB): domain Bacteria; phylum Bacteroidota; class Bacteroidia; order UBA8524; family UBA8524; genus SB11. Next base: position 66,064 of record CAZOZL010000012.1, on the reverse strand, counting down.
CTAACCATTCATAAAAAAACTGACTGGGTACCTGTATTGTTAAAACCTTATTGTCTAATTTAATGGGCTTAATGGGGACAAACCATGTCTTGTAACTTTGCGGGGGAACGTTGTCCTTAATGATTTTAAGGCAACTATTCCATACAGATTCGGCAGTTTTTTCAGTCATTGGCTCTTTCTCCATCTTCTATTTTAGGGTAAGGGGTGGTAAAATTGTCTTAAAAAAAGTTAACAAAAAAATTTATTTAAGTTGACTTTGTGGAAATTTTTAACATAGTGCTTTGCGGGTTTGCGACGACCCTGCCTGAAACCATAGTAAAATCAATTCTCCCCAGCATCATACCTCCCCATCCAACTTGATTTATTATTACACTTTTCGCACTTAAATTATTGATTTTTAGCGGTTTTTCCATAAAAGTATGAGTATGACCACCTAACACTATATCAATATTTTCTGACCTTTGGGCAAGCACTATATCCGATACTTTTTTAGTACCATACTTGTAACCCAAATGGGAGAGCAATATTACAACATCGCATCCTTTTTCGTACTTTAAAAATCGAGCATTTTTATTAGCTGCTGCAATAGGGTCTGTGTACTTCAACCCTTTCCATAAATCAGAGGGAACAAGTCCTTGTAAATCAATTCCCACTGCCGTGATTCCAATTTTAAGTTTTCCCCTTTTTATAATTTTATAATGTGGGAAAGTGTCGTTCAATTCTGTTTTAGTGAAATCGTAATTGGCGTTTAAAATGTCGAATTTGGCATGGGGAAGCTGTTTTTTTAGTCCATTTAACCCTCCGTCAAAATCATGATTACCTAAAGTAGCACAATCGTATCCCATTTCACTCATTAGTTTAAATTCTAACTCGCCACCATAAAAATTAAAGTAGGGCGTACCCTGAAACATATCGCCACTATCCACCAAAATCACATTGCTCACCTCGCTACGTATTTTTTTAATAAGCTGCGCACGATAGGCTGCACCGCCTAAACCTGCATATTTTCCGCCATCGTTTGCAAAGGGTTCAATGCGGCTATGCCAGTCATTAGTATGTAACAGGGTAAAGGTTTCTACTCCTTCGGCTTGTGCTATGGCAGATAGTGGAAACTGGCTTAATGCTAATGCCATACTTGCGCCAAAGGTGTTTTTTAAAAATTCTTTTCTATTGTACTGTAACTCGCTCATCGGCTTTTGGGTTTATAGGTACATTAGTGGCTGTTAGTTTTTTTATATGGTTTATCACCATATCTCGTATGGGTATAGCTACGGGATATACTTTTAGCACGTTTTTGCCAAATATGGTATAGTCATCACCACCATTAAATAAAAAATCGTTGGTGGCTATGGTATAATCTCTGCTAAAATCAATAGGAATATTTTTATAGTTAGCACTTATCAATTTTTTATCGGCAGAGATAACTATTTTAAACCCAGAAATAGCTTCTCCTCCTTTCGAGGCAATTTTTTCTATTACTTGCTTTAAGGTTGCACCTTTAATTTTTGCAGCAACAATCATATTATCAAAAGGTAATAATTCAAACAGTTTACCAGTTGCAATATCTCCTTTGGCTATAAATGGAATACGCAAGCCCGATATATTGGTAAAAGCAAAGTCTATATCAATACCTGTTTTTTTAGAGGTTTCAGTACGAATAATATCGGCTATAAAATTGTTTAAATTACCATTGGGGCGGTTTCTAATTAAATCTACCTTCGTATGTCCCACCACCACATTCATTTGCGAATCGAGGCGGCTTTTATAAGGTGCTATTAGTTTTATTATGCTACTATCTGCGGTATAAACGCTATTGGTACTGGTAATTTGTATGTTATTGGTTTTTGTATTACTGATGTTATAACCAGTGGACTTGCAAGCCCATACAAGTACGGGCAGCAGTAGTAGGTAATATGGCTTAAAATGTTTCAAAACGGGAGTACAAAGAAGCAGTATTTTTTTTGATTTACTGATTTCAACACACACCGTTATTGCAAACGGATATATGTAAATGGTTTAGCAGTTAAAAATATTGAGTGAAGCCCGCCTGAATGGCACAGGTAGGAAATATTTAGTGGGTGGAGTTATAGAGTGCTAAGGAAACAGGCGTTACAGCAATAGTAAAATACAAATTCCTGAATAATGCACTACGGGGAATAAGCTCACATTACACTATATTCTTTAAATCCCATGTTAAAGCAACTGCGGCAGCGAGGTTCGTAGTTATCCTTTTCGCCCAAAAGCACTTGGCTACTCTCGTTTGCTATTCGGTATGAGTGGGTGGCAGAGTCTCCACATTTCATGCAAACGGCGTGTACTTTTGTTACATACTCGGCTTGTGCTAATAAATTGGGCATAGGTCCAAAGGGTTGTGCGCGGTAGTCCATATCCAAACCTGCAACAATCACTCTCACTCCACGTTTTGCAAGTTCGGCGCACACGTGGGGCAGTTCTTTATCAAAAAATTGTGCCTCATCCACACCTATCACTTCAGCATCGTTTGCCATTAGCAAAATATTTAGCGAAGCATCAACAGGTGTAGACCGTATTTCATTAGCATTGTGCGATACAATATTTTCATCGTGATAACGCACATCAACAATGGGTTTAAAAATCTCTATTCGTTGATGTGCAAATTGGGCACGTTTCAACCTACGAATTAATTCTTCGGTTTTACCGCTAAACATACATCCGCAAATTACCTCTATCCAGCCTTTTTGTCGCCCTCTATTGCCTATAGGCTCTATAAACATACCTCTTTATTTTTGTTATCTTTATTAATTATGCACATTGTGTGGTGCAATACTTACACCACAATTATACCCAGTCTTAACCTTGCTAAACTATATTTGAACTGGCAAATTAATCGAAAATGAGCAATAGGACTGAACACCACGACAAAATTCAACAAATTACTGCTAAGTTAATAGAGCTTAATAATAATTTTGCTAATGCAGCGCAACTTACATCAGTTGATATTGAACTGTTACGAAAATACACTGTTGATTTATATGACGAGCTACTTTTGCTAAAACCTGAGAAGGGAATTACTGTACAACCAAATATACCCACGCCTGTACCCACTATTATTAATCCTGTGGTGAAAGAAGAGTCAAGAAAAAATGTTGCACCTGAACCGATAGTAGAAGAAAAAACCATACCGCCGCCCCCCACTGAAATACCAACGCCAATAGAAGAACCTCGCTCCAACGAAGTAATCGTACCAACCGTACCAACAGAAATAAAGCCTATTGCCAAAGAAAAGAAAGAGGAAACCGACAACTCGCTTAATACCAGCCTACAAAAACCTGAATCAGAAGATTTAGCTTCTAAACTTGGGCAAACACCCGTGCATGATTTAAAAAAGGCAATTAGCATTAATAAAAAATTTGAGTTTATTAGCCAATTGTTTGGTGGCGACCACGAGGGCTATACAAAATCTATTCACCACCTAAATGGCTTAAAAAATAAAGATGATGCCATGACTTTTTTTAACCACCTAAAAAAAGAAAACAATTGGGACGAAGAGAATAAACGTTTTATAGAATTTGCCGATTTGGTAAACAGAAGGTTTATGTAGTTTTATCCCTATATTGCCCGTGTGGAATTGCACCGCATACCTCTAACAAGACTATTAGTTCCATTTTTGATTGGGATATTAATTAGTCACTTTATACCCATTTCGTATTCCGTAATTTTAATAGGATTTGGTTTTTCATTCCTCTTCTTATTATCTTTTTTATTTTTAACAAATAAAAAACAAAGTACCCTTTCGCTTTCAGGCTGGGTAGGCATTATAGTTTATACGGCAGTATTTTTTGCGGGTTGTTTTGCAAGCTATCAAAGTAATGCACTTAATAATGCAAAGCACTTAACACGTCAAAAAACGTATCAAAAATTATTGGTAAGGGTATTAACTCCCCCTCAAAAAAAGACTAAAACCTATAAGGTTATTGCCAATGCAGTGCATATATACAGCAATACTACTCAACAAAATGTTACTGGGAAAATAGTGCTGTACATTAGCAAAAAAGGGTTTGATAGTACGCTTACCTACGGTGATTATTTAATCATTAATAATAAGCTAAAACCACCCCCAACAGCCATTGGAGCTGATAGTTTTAACTATGCCAAGTGGTTATCGTATCAAAATATTTACCACCAAGTTTTTTTAAAAGCAGGTGAGTATATAAAAACAGATAAGCACAGTAGTAACCCGCTATTTCAGTTTAGTTATACCGCAAGAAACCATTTTGATAAAGTACTATACAAGCACCTGCCTGATAGCAGTACTTATAGCGTGGCAAGTGCCATTATTTTAGGCATCCGCAACCATATTACTGATGATTTAAACAATGCCTATGCCCGCACAGGTACAATACATATTTTAGCAGTATCGGGCTTGCACGTAGGTATTATTTATATAGTGTTATTGCTATTGCTGGGTGGGGCAAGCAAACGTAAATGGGCAAGTTTTATAAAGGCGTTGCTACTGCTTGGCGGTTTGTGGTTGTATGCTTTACTCACAGGACTTTCTCCATCGGTAGTGCGGGCAAGTACTATGTTTAGTTTTATTGCAATGGGCAATGCTATGGGGCGCAAAACCAATTTATTTAATACATTGGCAGCCGCAGCATTATTTACACTTGCAATTAATGCAAACACAGTATTTCAAGTGGGTTTTCAATTATCGTATTTAGCAGTTGCAGGTATTGGGCTATTTTATGCCCCATTAATGCAGTTATTAACTCCAAAAACTTGGCTATTTACCAAAATATGGCAACTGCTTTGTGTTTCATTTGCGGCGCAAGTAGCTACTTTTCCTTTAGCCATTTATTATTTCCATCAGTTTCCTAATTACTTCCTATTTTCCAACTTGTTTATAGTCCCGCTGGGCATATTATCGGTGTATTTAGGTTTGTTGTTATTGCTTGTTTCTCCACTGCCTTTTATAGCAGTTTGGGTAGGCAAAGCGTTACATTTAGTAGTCTCTGCTAATAATTATATAGCCCAAACAATAGAGAGTTTGCCCTTTGCTTATGCTTCAAAATTATACATTAGCATGGGTGGGGGTATAGCTATTTATGGTAGCATCCTTTCTCTATTTCTTTACCTAAAAACAAAAAAAGCAGTGTATTTAATTTGCCTACTTGTATTGCTAATTGCACTAACAATAATGTGAGTTTGATATAAAAATGTACTTGTTTAACCCGTAGTGCTTTATAATATAATTTTGAATTAGGTTATTGTTATTGGCTTTTAGCCTTTTTGTCAATGAAATAGCGAATTAGTACAGCAATGACGTTTGCAGTAGTTTAACCTTAGCCTGTGAGAAGGCAAGAGGGGAGAAAGGGCGGTGTAAAACTGCCATTCACTACTGTTCAGGCGTTTTCTTACAGCAGGTCAAAACCTGCTTATTCTGTCTTTCAAAATTTTTAATGAAGCCCGCCTGTGCATTAGGGCAGGCAATCTCACACGAATGATGATAAAGATACGAATTACAGAATAATGCACTATTTATTCATTTATCTTTCAATCTTATTTTGGTACGATTACTTTGTGAGGTAATTTTAAAAGAAACTGACTTGAGCTAATTAGAACTATATTATCGCAAATCCTCTACAAAAAATATCTATTTCTTTATACGTTCCAAGTATGCACCTGTTCGTGTATCTATTTTAATGATTTCGCCAATATCAACAAACAAGGGTACATTTATTTTTGCTCCAGTTTCAAGTGTGGCAGGTTTTAAAGTATTGGTAGCAGTATCGCCTCTTACACCAGGTTCTGTATAGGTTATCTCTAGTTCCACAAAGTTGGGTGCTTCGGCTTGTAAGGCGGTTTCATCTTCAAAAGAAATGGTTACCATCATTTCTTCTTTCATAAATTTTAAACTATCGCCAAATAGTTGGTCTTGTATATATATTTGGTCGAAAGTGGTAGGGTGCATACACACTAAACTGTTGCCGTCTTTATATAGATATTGTAGTTCCTTTACTTCTACCCTCACCAACTCTACGCTTTCTCCACTACGAAAACGATATTCTGCCAGTTTACCCGTGCGAATATTCCGCATTTTGGCTTGGTAAAAAGCACGTAAATTCCCTGGTGTGCGGTGCAGGTATTCTAATACTTGCACAATTTCGCCGTTGTGGCGCAAAAAAGTCCCTACTGATATATCTGATGTATTCGCCATTATTTAATCAATTTTTGAAGCGAAAATAAGGATTTGCTATTGATTAGACAAAACTATAACCCTCTCAAGTTCCTATTCTTACTACCAATAATTAAAATACCTTGATACTTAAAACTACCTGTCAATATTATCCATAATATAGTGGGTAACCTTTTGGTACAGGTGCACCCTCTCTTTGCCACGCACATTATGCCCATGTGCAGGGTATACAAAATAATCCATTTGTTTGCCCAGTGTTACTGCTTTTTTCACAAACTCCAAACTATGCTGCCATACCACTGTTGGGTCGCTTGTACCGTGTATCATCAGTAGCTTCCCTTCAAGGTTTTGCACATAGTTTAATAAATTACTATTCTCAAAACCTGTTGGGTTTTCTTGTGGTGTATCCATATAACGCTCTGTGTACATTATTTCATACATTTTCCAATCTATTACGGGTCCACCTGCTATACCTACTTTAAAAGTGCCAGGTGCTTTTAGCATTAAACGTGTAGCCATAAAACCGCCAAAACTCCACCCAAAAACAGCCATGCGTGTGCTATCCACAAAATGTTGTTGTTTTAAGAAATTTACCCCTGCTAATTGGTCTTCCATTTCAAGTGTTCCCAACCTTCTATGTACTGCACTTTCAAACTCAAAGCCTCTATTTGCACTCCCTCTATTATCTAAACTAAACACTACAAACCCTTGTTGCGCCATATAGTTCATCCAAAGGTCGGCACGGTTCAAATGTCCATTATTTATCAACTGCAAATGCGGCCCACCATACACATATACTATTACAGGATATTTTTTATTAGGGTCGAAATTAGTGGGTTTTATCATGCGTGCATACAAATCGGTAGTATTGTCGGTACTTTTTAGGGTAAATACAGTGGTTTCGCCCATTTGGTAGTTCTCTAATGGATTATTCGCATTTAATAACTCATGTACCTTTTCCCCTTTCTCGGTTTCTTTAATACTAATGTTTCTTGGAGTTTTAAAACTGTTTAGTTTATCTATAAAATGGCTATAATCGGTAGTAAAAAAGGGTCTGTGCAAGCCCACTTCAGTAGCCAGTTCTGATATTTTTCCGTTGGCTAATTTCACTTTATAAACGGTATTGTCCAGTGGGCTGCGTTTAGTAGCTGTGAAATAGGCATATTTTCCTTTAGCATCAATACCTAAAAGGTTAGTTACTACCCAGTTTCCTTTAGTAAGCTGGCGCAGTAATTTCCCATTGGTATTGTAAAGGTATAAGTGGTTGTAGCCATCTCGCTCGCTTTGCCATATAAATTTGTTTTTATCATCAGGGCAAAACATTGGTGGGTTTTCTGGTTCAACATACCGTTCGTTATTCTCTTCAAATAGTATTTTCTCCAGCTTTCCTGTTTGGGCATTGTACCGTTTCAAAAGCATTTGGGATTGATTGCGCATTACCACTGCTACATAAATATATTTATCATCAGGACTCCAAGTTATATTGGTTAAGTACTGCTCTAATGGTTCGCCTGTTTCTAAATAAATAGTTGTACCTCTAACAGCATCATGCACTGCCAGTTTCACATGATGGCTTTTTTGCCCCGCCATTGGATAACGGAAGTAGGTATTTCCACCAGGTTGTTTGCCGTAATTATAATACGATGATTGGGTAATCATAGTCTCATCTTTATGGTAGTACGCCAATTTATTACCCGCATTGTTCCAAAATAAACCTTTGCTTATCCCAAACTCATAGCGGTGTACTGCTTGCCCATTTACTATACCAGCAATAGTATCTTTTGATACCTGAAAAGCATTGCCAGTGGCTGGTTTTATATATACATTATTCCCAATAGTGTACGCTATATTGCCTGAACCTTTATGCCGTTCTATGTTGGCAGCTTCTTTTGAAATTGTGTTTTTTGCAGTAATTACCTTTTTTATATAGTTATACTTATAGTAGCTATGGTTGTACAAAAATAAAAACGCGGTACTGCTTTGCCAGTTCACACGGGGTATTTCCTTTAGCTTATCGTTTTTACTACTTGGGAAAATGAAATTAAAATTTGCCATAGCAAGATTAATTTCTTGACGGGTGATTATTGTCTCACTTTTCGACTTAAAATCAAACACAACAAGGTGTTTTTCGTTTTTGCCCCCGTATTTTCTCCAAGAAACTAAATGGGTATTGGGCAGCCACGATAAGTTTATAAGATTTTTAGGTGCTAAAGTACTGGTGCGTTTTAATATACAATCTTCAACGGTGAGTTGTTTTTGCTGTGCAACAAGCTGAAAAGAGATAAAAATTAAAAGTATAGGAAGTAATTTTTTCATGTCTTATGATTACGAAGACTGCAAATTAAATGATTTTTATTTTGCCTAATGGGTTGCACCGAATGTTATCGTTAAAATACTACGTTTCACTCATTAAAAAATGGGGTATTGCTCTCTTTTTTTAGCTATTGGCTTTAGTAATCTATTATCATCGGATACAAACAAATAGGCATAAATGCCTAATTCTATTCAATAAAGGTTTTCATACTTGCAACGGTTTTTATTCCTCAATAACCCTACGAATGCCAAGATACCTGCGTTTATAATAACGGGTACTGGTATGCGAGTAAGATATACCATAGTTTACAGAAGCATGGATGAAATAAATTACACCGCCTTTAATTTCAGTAATTATACCTACGTGTCTTGGTCGCCTTATTTTTGAGTTTCTACCTGTAAAGTAAATTATATCTCCCATTTGGGCATTTTTTCGGGCAACCTCCTTTCCTACTGTTTTTATGGCTGATGATGAACTGGGAGTTAAATAACCAAACTGCTTGTAAACTGTTTGCACAAAACCTGTACAGTCAAGCCCTTTTTTGGTTTTTCCTCCGTATTTGTAGCGTACGCCTAAAAAATTATTGGCATAGTCTATAATAGAATCTTGTAGTGTACACTCAACAAATACCAAACTATCATTTGTTATAATGCTATCAGAATTTGTGTTTTCTTGCGCCGTTAAACCTTTGCTAATAAAAGAATTAAGCAGTATAAAAAGGGTATATACAACGATTTTTTTCACTGATTTCGTTTCACATAATTACAAAAATTGTACCTAATAACATTCTACTTATTTATCTTGCCCAAAATTCGGCTGAAATTTAGATACGTAACATCGTAACTATTTTTCGCTTTATAAGTGCAAAACCTTATTTTTGCCGACTTGTAAAAAACGTATAATCAAAAAGTATGAATAACCTTATTTACTTAATTCCCGCACTTGGCTTAGTTGGATTGCTTTTTATGGCAATTAAATCGGCTTGGGTAAACAAGCAAGAAACAGGCAACGAAACAATGAATGAATTGGCAGGATATATTGCCAAAGGAGCGATGGCTTTCTTAAAAGCCGAATGGAAAGTACTTTCTTACTTTGCTGTTATAGCAACAGTATTATTAGTATGGAGCGGAACAATGCCTGAAGCTAACTCAAGCCCTGTTATAGCTATTGCTTTTTTAATAGGGGCAGTATTATCGGCATTAGCGGGTTATATAGGTATGAAAGTGGCTACAAAAGCAAATGTTCGTACCACGCAAGCCGCACGTACCAGCCTTGTAAAAGCCTTAAAAGTGTCTTTCACAGGGGGTTCTGTTATGGGCTTAGGTGTTGCAGGTTTGGCGGTATTAGGCATGGGTTCATTGTTTATATTATTTTATTACATGTTTGTGGGTGAAGGCGGTGATGTAAACAGCCATGATATGGCAAAAGCCCTTGAGGTATTAGCTGGTTTCTCACTGGGTGCTGAAAGTATTGCACTTTTTGCCCGTGTGGGTGGTGGTATATATACTAAAGCTGCTGACGTAGGTGCTGACCTTGTGGGTAAGGTAGAAGCGGGTATTCCCGAAGATGATGTGCGTAACCCTGCCACTATTGCTGATAATGTAGGTGATAATGTGGGAGATGTAGCAGGTATGGGAGCTGACCTTTTTGGCTCGTATGTAGCTACTATATTAGCAACAATGGTATTAGGTCGTGAAATTATTTCTGCTGATAACTTTGGCGGAATGGCTCCAATACTACTACCTATGCTGCTTGCAGGTTTGGGAATAGTGTTTTCTATAATAGGGATGCTATTTGTAAAAATTAAAGGGGAAGACGGTAATGTGCAAAAAGCCCTTAATATGGGTAACTGGTCATCAATAGTGCTTACGGCTATTGCATCGTACTTTATTGTAGATTGGGTACTTCCTGAAACTCTATATTGGGCAGACGAAACCATTGCATTTACCAAAATGGAAGTGTTTTGGGCAATAATTGTTGGATTAGTTGTAGGTACACTAATGAGTATTGTTACCGAGTATTATACTGCCATGGGTAAACGCCCTGTAAACTCAATTATAAAACAATCGGCTACTGGGCACGCTACTAATATAATAGGTGGTTTAGCCGTAGGTATGGAAAGTACTGTTTTGCCTATATTAATTTTAGCAGGTGGTATTATTGGGGCATACTCTTTTGCAGGTATATATGGTGTTGCTATTGCAGCAGCAGGTATGATGGCAACTACTGCTATGCAGTTAGCCATTGATGCTTTTGGACCTATTGCTGATAATGCTGGTGGTATTGCCGAAATGAGCCAACTACCCGAAGAAGTGCGTGAGCGTACAGATATATTAGATGCTGTGGGTAACACCACTGCGGCAAGTGGTAAAGGTTTTGCCATTGCATCGGCAGCACTTACATCATTAGCTTTGTTTGCAGCCTTTATGGGTGTTGCAGGCATCAGCTCAATAGATATTTTTAAAGCTCCTGTATTAGCGGCTTTATTTGTAGGTGGTATGATACCTTATATATTCTCATCATTAGCAATTGCAGCCGTTGGGCGGGCAGCTATGGATATGGTAAATGAAGTACGCCGCCAGTTCCGTGAAATACCAGGGATAATGGAGTACAAAGCCAAGCCTGAATATGATAAATGTGTAGAAATTAGTACTAAAGCCTCTCTCCGCGAGATGTTGGCACCTGGGGCTATTGCACTATTTGTTCCTGTTTTAGTTGGTTTTGGATTTAAAGGAGTGTTTGATAATGTGAGCTCTGCCGAAATATTAGGTGGTCTATTAGCGGGTGTTACTGTTAGCGGTGTGTTAATGGGTATATTTCAAAGTAATGCTGGTGGTGCTTGGGACAATGCTAAAAAATCGTTTGAAAAAGGGGTTGAGATTGACGGTGAAATGTATTACAAAAAATCTGAACCACACAAAGCATCTGTAACTGGTGATACGGTTGGAGACCCTTTTAAAGATACTTCAGGTCCATCAATGAATATTTTGATTAAGCTAATGTCGATAGTATCATTAATAATTGCCCCACATATTGCCGTAAATGGTGGCGGGCATGGTGCGGTAGGTGCAGCTTGTTGTGATGAGGGTGCTAAAACAGAAATTTGCTATGTAGTAGATGGAGAACACCATGCAGGTTGTGAAAAAACGTGTGAACACAACTGTACTAATGATGCTGAATGCAAAGAAAAATGCGATGAAGGCTGCCACAAAAAAGGACACGGTGAAGCCCACAAATGTACTGCCGACTGTAAACACGATAAAAAACACGGAGACAAACACGTATGTACTGATGAGTGCGACCACCACAAAGATGGCGACAGTACAGAATTGCATACAGAACACGATGGGCATAAATACCACGACTCTGCCAACGCTAATGAATAAGAAAACTTAATTATACTTTTTACAAAGCCTCGCTAAATTAGCGGGGCTTTGTTTATTATAGCTGAATATTAGTGTTTTTATTAGTTATTGCTGTTGACTTATAGCCGCAATGACGGTGTGGTGCGTATATCATTGCGAAAAAATCTTCTTAGTTGGTGAAGCCCACCTGAATGGCAACGCTCAGCTTTTATACCACCCCTTAAATAACGGAAGGGAGGCAGCCACACAAAGCTATGTTAAAGGCTAAACATAGCCCGTGCAGCGGTCTTGCTTCTCTTATAGCTTTAAACAATTTTAGAAAGGAACACTATAATTGATACAATGAAAGTGCTACTTGTTATTAAAATTTTGCTTTTTTATACTCTTTAATCCAAGCATACCAACCGCTTAGCCCAATGATCCAAAAAATTATAAATACAATGGTAAATAATATGCTGCCTTGTTGCCAATATATATAAGCTGCCAAGGGATTGTTTATTGCCCAAATCCACCAGCATTCTATTTTGCGTTTACTCATTAAAAAAGTGCCTACAACACTTAGTACTAAAATAAAAGCATTGGGATAGGGCATAACAGCAGCGGCAGGAAACCACTGCGGCATCCAAATAGTGAAATTGCTTACCACATAGCCCATAAATAGCGAGGCTATTAGTATCCCAATAATGGTGAGCAAATAAATGCTTGTTTTAGGTTTCCAATAGCTTACGGGTACATGGGATTTTTTAGCTTTTTTATTCCACCACAACCACCCCAATATGCCCATAGCAAAATAATAGGCTTGCAGTATTAAATCGGCATATAGTTGCAACTGATAAAATACTATTGCAAAAAATATAACAGCTACTAAATTTACCAACCAAGTATAGGTAATACGCATTGCCGAAAGTACGGTAGCACCAATGCCCAAAACCGTTCCAATTAACTCGGAGTAACTCATATCATACTCCCAAAGAGTAAGGGCTATATTTTCGGTACTAAAAAAATTCAAACAGGGGCAAAGGAAATAAAAAACCCCAACCTTATACAATTAAGGTTGGGGTAAAAGGTAATTTGTTAAAAATATTATTTATAGTTTAATGGGTGTTTTAAACCCGAGTGATGAGTAATATCAGCTTTTATAGAACCTACCATAATATTTGCTTTTATGCGTAATGGAAGTTTGTTTTCATCATCAGATATCCAAACTTTTAAAGCATTTTTATCTTTAAAAACACGCCCATTAATAGCTTGAGGCACTACTCTTATGGCTTTTATTTCACCAATATCAGTTTTAATAGTCTCACGTCCATCAATTATAAATTTCAAAGGAAAAATCTCATTATCTAAATATACATTTAGTATATATGAAGTGCCAATAGGCACGTCACTCACTTTTAGCGTACGGGCGTAGTAGGCTACTGATACAACATCCTGAATATCAAGCGGAATTTCTTTAACTCCTTTTTTGCTAAAGTATTTTTTTAGTTTGTAGTTAAAAATTACAAAGTCGGAATCTTCATATCCTCCCTCTTTTTGGCTTTTGATAAACTGCAAAGGCACAAGGGCTTGTGTATCCAAATACGATTGAAAATGATCACGTACTTTAAACATCCAATCAAAACCAGAGCGAGAGCGACCATACCCATCAATATGATATACGCCTCTGCCTTTAATAATTACGGGCTTTTCTTTCACCTTTAGGTCTATATAGCCAGCATTTATAAAACCATAGTGTACTCTATATTTTAAATGCTCGCCATAAGTGAAGGCGTTGTTTTCTATACTTCTAAGTTTCACCTTACTATCAGTATTAAGTTCCTGTGCATCTTTATCAATAAATGCGGGTAAAGTTCCTAAAACGGCTATTAAGCCCAAAAATGCGATTACCTTTTTCATAATTTGTTTATTGGTTCTATTATAAATAATTCAATATCTGTTCCAGTTTTCAATAAATACGCTGTAATTATGATTAGTAAACGATTTTCTGTCAAAATTTAGTCTTTAAAAGACGGATATTTTTGCAAGGGAAAGCATTAGCTTTCTTAGCAGCAGGTTGAAACCTGCCGCAATTCATACCCTTAACAAAACCTTTATGTATAGAATGGGCATTTGTGCCTATTCTGTCTTTTTTTAATAGGGTAGCCGCATAGATACTAAATCAAGTGTAGCATGACTGCCACCGCACTAAAGGCTAAAAACCAATAGCTAACAGCTAATAAAGACACTGGTATCCAGTTATTTACACAACTTGCAGTATTAATGCACTGCGGGTAAGTACTGTACTAAAAAGAGTAATACCTTACTATTAAACAGCAGAAATTTTAAAAGAAAAAAGCACCGTTTTAAAACAGGTTCGTTAGTTTCTTTATAAAATACTATTTTTGAAGTGCAAAAACACTTGCCCTTTGAAAGATAACATATTACTAAGCAGCCAAAAACTAAACATTATCCTGCAAAGGCTTGCTTTCCAATTGTATGAAAAACACGGCAATTTTAATGATACAGTAATAATAGGCTTGCAACCTCGTGGAGTAAACTTTGCCCGAATGATATGGGAAAAAGTAAGTAAAATATCAGGCAATGCAAATATTCCGTTTGGAGAATTAGATACTACTTTTCATAGAGATGATTTTAGAAGAGGTGAACCGCTGATACCCAAATCTACCAAACTCGATTTTTTGATTGAAGACAAAAGCGTTGTCTTAATTGATGATGTATTATACACAGGGCGAAGCGTGCGTGCCGCAATGGATGCACTAACTGCCTTTGGCAGACCTAGCAGAGTAGAACTAATGATTTTAGTAGATAGAAGGTATAGCCGTGAGTTGCCCATTGAGCCTGATTTTGTGGGCAGCCAAGTAGATACCCGTGCAAACGATAAAGTGAAAGTAAATTTTGACCCTTTACACCAAAACAACCAAGTATTGCTAATAACAGACAATGAATAGCAGACTAAGTTCAGACCACCTTTTGGGGATTAAAAATATCACCGCTGATGATATACAGCTGATATTTGAAACCGCTGATACTTTTAAAGAAGTAATTAACCGACCTATTAAAAAAGTTCCCAGTCTGCGCGATGTTACCATAGCCAATATATTTTTTGAAAACAGCACCCGCACTCGCATATCGTTTGAGTTGGCACAAAAACGTTTAAGTGCCGATGTGGTGAATTTCTCCGCAGTATTATCATCTGTATCAAAAGGGGAAACCTTAATAGATACGGTAAACAATATACTTGCCATGAAGGTTGACATGGTAGTATTGCGCCACCCCAAACCAGGGGCGTGTGTATTTTTAAGCAAACATATAAAAGCCCAAATAATTAACGCAGGCGATGGCACACACGAACACCCCACCCAAGCCCTGCTTGATGCGTACAGTATTAGAGAACGCCACGGGAATAGCTTAGTAGGAAAAAAGGTAGTAATTGTGGGCGATATACTACACAGCCGTGTGGCATTAAGCAATATACTTTGCCTGCAAAAACTGGGTGCAGAAGTAATGGTTTGTGGACCTACCACGCTTATTCCCAAACATATAAACGCATTAGGGGTAAAAGTAGAAACAAACCTGCGCAAGGCCCTTGAGTGGTGCGATGTAGCCAATATGCTGCGTATTCAAATGGAACGACAAGATATTAAGTATTTTCCCACCCTGCGAGAATACACCTTGCAATATGGTTTAACGTTGGATATTCTTAACTCGCTAAACAAAGAAATTACAGTAATGCACCCAGGTCCAATAAACAGAGGGGTAGAAATAAGCAGCGAGGTTGCTGATAGCAAACACCACAGTATTATACTACAACAAGTAGAAAATGGCGTTGCTATACGTATGGCAGTTATGTATTTACTTGCTGGACAGGTTTAAAATACTTTCTAATTCTTTGCTAAATTAATCACTAAATGTAAAGCAAAGTGGGGTCTTCTTTCATTATTATAATTTCATTGCTTGGTTAATAATTTGTTTAACCTTCATCAGGGTAGCAGATTTTACTAAGTAAAAATTTTTCATTTAAAATTTGATATATTTGATATATTTGATGTATGAAATATACTCGTAAGGCTACACTTAATTTATCTATACTCTCGCTAATAGTATTAGTATTTGTTTTTGCTGTTAGTAGTTGTAAGCCAGAAACGGTGGATAATATAGTTCCCCCATTCGTACCCGCTCCCGAACCAAATAGTTATTTGTTTACATCCGATGTTTCTGCCACACATGCCATAGGCATAAGCCCTTGTCCACAAGATATAGCAAATATTACAGTATTTTGTGGTAGAACTAACGATTCTTGCACTGCCGATTCGGTTGTTATTACTAATCCACATATGGGCTTAGATGCTCAGTTTATCAATGGGCGGCAATCTACAACACTAAGTGCAGATACTCAAAGTACTAGTGAAGAATTGCATATTGAGTTTAATTGCCAAGTAGCTACTACTTTTACGCACAAGTACAAGCTAATTTTTTATAAAGATGGGATTAAGGTAGATGAGCAAGACTTAAAGATTAACATGACTGTGGAACAATAGCTGCTACCTTGCACAAGCTACACAGTGCGTGCTTTGGGGCATAAGCAATATCCTGCCCATGGGTATTAGTTGTTTGCATTTAATACATTTACCAAAATCTTTGCTTCCAACTTTTGTTAAAGCAAATTCTAATTTTTTAAGTTTATTTTCTGCTTGGCGCAATGCAGCCTCTGTAACGCTTTTGTTGTTTATAGCATCCATACGCGATATACGCCCAATTGCATTTTCAGGGCTAATAGGTTGGCTCATACCTTTATACTCTATAATAATAGCTTTGGTTTTAGCTATTTCAACTTCAATTTTAGTTTTAATTTCATTGCTACCAAATTGTGGTTTGTTTTCCGCTTTCATACATAATCCTCTCTAATAAAAACTCAATATACAAAAAAGCAAGGCATCCCTGCCTTGCTTTCATTAAGCTAATACTCATTTTACCGTTCCCTATCACAAAAGAATATTAAAAGTAGCTGTGGCAAAAGCTGCTAACACGATTAACCCAATACTATTTTTTTTCAGACCTTAAAACCACGATAGATACCTTTATAAAGTCATTAAAATTGCTTTGTTTTGTAGGTAATGAGCATTACCCTAATTATTATAATTATTACTGTTGGTCTAAGCATTTACTCTTTCCAGAGACGGGAAATAATGGATAAGCTAATTTTTAACCCTTATGTGATTAATGGTAGAAAAGAGTGGTATAGATTTGTTACTCATGGTTTTATCCATGCTGATTATACGCACTTGGCAGTAAATATGTGGGTGCTGTTTATTTTTGGTAAAAATGTAGAGGCAGTATATAGCATTTACCTAAACGCTATGGGGACTATTGCTTTTATACTTATGTACATAAGTGCTATTGTTATTGCATCGCTAAGTACATTTTTAAAGTTTAAGGACAATCCTACCTATAATTCCTTGGGAGCTTCGGGGGCTACTAGTGCTGTGATATACGCCTCAATATTACTAAATCCTTTAGGTGGTATTGGGATGCTTTTTATCCCAATATATATACCAGCCGTGCTGTTTGGCGTATTGTATTTGGTGTACTCATCATATATGGGCAAGCGAGGTGGTGATTATATAAACCACGATGCTCATTT
Organism: uncultured Burkholderiales bacterium; assembly: GCA_964584305.1. GTDB lineage: Bacteria > Bacteroidota > Bacteroidia > UBA8524 > UBA8524 > SB11. The sequence continues at coordinate 48,569 of CAZOZL010000012.1, read as the reverse complement.
TTATGGAGCGGTATTTGGTTTTGTTTTTACCTTAATGCTAAGACCACAATGGGGTTTAGATTTTATAGACCAAATTAAAAATGCAATTGGATTTTAGAAAATAGAAAACCCTACTCTATATATAAACGGTGAGGCATAAACAGAATTGCCTGCTGCACCCTGCCAAGTAACATTATACATCACTTGTGCAAAAATAGCATTATTACCGCCCAACCTATTAATATACCCACCGCCTATAAATAAATTATTTTCAGCAAATGATGCTTCTTGCGAGGGCGATGTTACCTTAAAGTTGCCATTTAAAAGCTCATACTCGGCTTGGGCAAAAAAATTATCTAAAATAGAATATCTCACAAATGGCGATACCCCTAAAGAATTAAAAGTGGTGGTTCGCCCAATATTTGGCCAGTTTCTTAATCGTGAGTAGTTATAACTTAGCATTATCCCTGGTACAAGTTTGTCTGTAACTTTATAGCCTACAAATGGGTTGGCTGTTATTGTAGTTCCAAAATTAGAAAATTGAGGTAAAATACTTCCCCCATACACTACTTTATCCCAGTTAAAACCACCTTGTTTGGCTTGTGCTATTAAGCTATTGTTTATCGCAAATAATAAGATAATCACAATACCTATCCGCTTCATTGTTTTCATAGAGTTCAAATTTAGTCTTTAGCTTTTTATTAAAGTAACATAAATGCGCTAAATTCGCAGTAAAATCCAAACCAAATCATGACAAAAGTCCATAATTTTAGCGCAGGCCCAGCAATTCTCCCGCAATCAGCCATTGATAATTCCATAGAAGCACTCCGTAACTTTGCAGGTACAGGTTTATCATTAATCGAGGTTTCACACAGAAGTAAAGAGTTTGTAGCTGTTATGGATGAAGCAACTGCAAATGTAAAAGAGCTTTTTAGTGTTCCTGATGGGTATTCAATATTATTTCTTCAAGGTGGGGCTAGTACACAGTTTACTATGATAGCCGCTAACCTATTGGGCGATAATGAAACGGCTACGTATGTTAATACAGGCTCTTGGGCAGGTAAAGCTGCTAAAGAAGCTAAACTGTATGGTAATGTGAATACCATAGCCAGTTCTGAAGATAAAAACTTCTCATACATCCCCAAAGGGTACACCATCCCAACGGATGCAAAATACTTGCACATTACATCAAACAATACCATTTTTGGTACACAAATGCAGGAATTTCCCGATTCTCCAATAGATGTTGTTTGTGATATGTCGAGCGATATATTTAGCCGCCCTGTTGATGTATCAAAATTTGCTTTAATATATGCAGGCGCACAAAAAAATATGGGACCTGCGGGAGCTACTTTAGTTATTGTTCGTAATGATGTTTTGGGTAAAGTAAACCGCACAATACCTACTATGCTCAACTACCAAACACATATAAAAGGCGGGTCAATGTACAATACCCCCCCTGTATTTCCAATATATGTTTTACTACAAACGCTTAAATGGGTAAAAGAAATGGGCGGTGTTACAGCAATGGAAAAACGCAATACAGAAAAAGCAAACGCCATTTATGGTGAAATAGACCGTAACCCTTTGTTTGAAGGAACTACTGCCGTTGAAGACCGTAGTAAAATGAATGTAACTTTTGTGCTTAAAGATAATAGCCTGCAGGATGAGTTTCTTGACTTATGCAAAACCAATAATTTAAGTGGACTTAAAGGGCATAGAAGTGTGGGTGGTTTTAGAGCATCAACCTATAATGCACTGCCTATTGAGAGTATAAATGTACTAATAGATACCATGAAACAATTTGAACAAATGAAAAATGGGGTTTCTGCCTAATTGCCATTTATTTTAAGACCTGAACCCAAAAAAGTAAACATAAAAATTAATAAAAAATGCCTAAAATATTAGCCAACGACGGAATAGACCCAATAGGAAAAAAGATGCTTGAAGATGCAGGCTTTGAAGTGGTAACAGAAAATGTTGCCCAAGAAAACCTTGTTAACGAGTTAAAAAATTTTGATGGAGTTACTGTGCGTAGTGCCACAAAAATTAGAAAAGATTTGATTGATGCTTGCCCTAATATTAAGCTAATTGGGCGGGGTGGTGTAGGCATGGATAATATTGATGTAGAATATGCTCGCAGAAAAGGCATTCGTGTAGTAAATACGCCTGCCGCATCATCAGTATCGGTAGCCGAGTTGGTATTTGGGCATTTGTTTGCCATTACCCGTAATTTAGTACAAAGCAACCGCCAGATGCCCACCGAAGGAAAAGAAAAATTTGGAGCCATTAAAAAAGCATCAAAAGGTATTGAACTGCAAGGCAAAACTATGGGTATTATAGGTTTTGGGCGCATTGGGCAAGAGGTAGCAAAAATAACAATAGGCTTGGGTATGAATGTATTAGCTTTTGACCCATATGTAGAAAAAACTGAACTTACACTATACTTAGGCAATAACCACAAGGTTAAAGTACCTATAACTACCGTTAGCAAAGAAGAACTATTAAAAAATGCTGACTTTGTATCGTTGCACGTCCCTTTTAACCAAGGTGATACACCTGTAATTGGTGAAGCTGAAATAGATATAATGAAAAATGGTGCTGGCATAGTAAACTGCGCACGTGGTGGTGCTGTAAGCGAAAGCGCATTATTAGCCGCACTTGAAAGTGGAAAAATAGCTTTTGCAGGTTTGGATGTATTTGAAAAAGAGCCACCAGTAGATGATACACTATTAAAACACCCTAAAGTATCTGTGAGCGCACACGTAGGCGCATCTACCAATGAAGCGCAAGTGAAAATAGGGAGTGAATTAGCTACTAAAATTATTGATTTTTTCGCAGAGCTTAATGCCACTGCATAGAGTATAAAATGGCACGGGCGGGTTTGTTTATGCCGATACGTATAGTGTTACCTATAAGATTTGCCTATAAAAATAGGAGTAAAATCTTGCACTGTAATTCTCATAAGCGGTAGGTTTCAACCTATCGCTTATAGAGAATTATAAGGCTTTTAACGTACTTTTAAAAAAAATATAACCCTTGCTGGTCTTAGTTTCTTTTAAAATTATAGTCTAAAGCGGGGATTAAGTCCCACTTCATAAGGTAGTCTCAACATAATCCTATTAATCAAAAAATTTCCAAGAAATACCTAAGCGAAATACCCGCCCATCTAATGGGTTATGAGGTGAGGCATAATATCGGTTTCCAAACAAACCTTCGCTTACGTGTTCCATTTTCAAGAAAAGAGAAAAATTGCGGATATGTCCGTTTATAAAAGCATTAAACAATGGGTAGTTGCCAATATTCACCCTATTTTGCAAGTAAAACTGTCGGGTTTCGGGGTCGTAGGTATCCGCAGCAATTTGTGAGTAGTAAAAAAACTCCACCCCAATTTGTGCATACATTGCCTTTTTAAATAAATGCCCCTGAAAATACAATGTGTTCCGCGTGGTTATTGTAGGTATTCGCATCACTTCAGTATTGGTAGTTACTTGGGCAGTTATATTATTATCAAGATAAAATTTTCCAATGTTAAATTTTTTCCTAAAATTTAAACTGGTTATGCTAATGGCTTTTGCTTCTTGTTGTGCAATTAGTGAGGTATCAAAATAGATATAGTTATTTACAAGCTGTTGTTTCACTGTGAGGTAATAATTGTTTTTCAGCCGTTTGGTGCGTAGCCCTGCCGAAATAGTATTGACAAATGTTTTATCAAAACCATATTCCCAAAAATTATGATTTCCCAAAAAGAAAAATTGTGTTATTTGTGGTTCATAGGCTTGAAACAAAGCCCCTCCATCAATAGCTATATTCCCTATATTTATACTTAGTTGCCCTTTTACTTTATAATCAGCTTGGTTATAACCCGTTAGCCAAAATTTCCCTTCGGCTTTAAAAGTTATGGGAAACTGTAAATATGGGTTAGTACTTATGCTTCCGCCTACGTAGGTATTGTTATATGCAGCCCTGCTTTGCTTTTGCCATGCAATGGTATGGTAATCATAGCCTGCTGTGGCATTTACAAGCAATGCTTTTTTTACGGGTAAACTATCTCGTAAGTAGCTCATAAATGGGGCGGTAGCAATAGTGATGGAGTTGCTAATTACATTGTGCTGAATAGAATCGAAGGTTTGCTCATTATTAAATAATGCAAAAGGGTAATAAGTACCTGTATCAAAACTTAAATCGGTAAATAAGTATCTATTCCCTGTATATGCAAATTCGTGCGTTACTACATAGTTAGGCACAAGTGTTTGTGAAGTGTCAAATGCCCAAGTACCTGTTTCTGGTAAAAAATATTTTAGTTGCCTTTTCTTGCCCAATCGCCACATATTGGTAATGCGGTAATCATTGGTTTTAATGTAGTTTTTCACTTCATCTACCTCATCTCCCAGTCGCACATCTACTTGGCTAATGCCAGAATTGGCTTCAAATGCAGAATCGCTGGCTATACCGCCATTTTCTTCGTTGCGTATTCTATTCCATGTAGCATTAACTATTAAGTGGTATTTCTCATCAGGACTGTGATACCAGCTATATAAGCGGGTATTGTACACGCCCGTTAATTGTCTTTGCTGGAAACCATTACTTTTTATTCGCCTATAATCTATCCCAATATTCCAGTTGGGTTTAATATTTTGGGTGTGCAGTGCTTTTAAGGTAAGAAACTCCTCGCCGCCTTGCGCATAAAACAAAGCGGTATAGGCACGGCGTACTTTATACAGCCGCATTTTATCAGGCGTAAAAAGGTATTGCCCAAACGCTTGGTGAATTCCCATATCAAATCCACTTTTCCGTTCAGCATTAAACAATAAAGGTTTATATGCCGATACTATATTGCCTTGATCTAAAAAGGCAATCTCATTTCTATATAGTGGGTGGTATTGCTGAAACCTATTAGGAATAGTATCAGGATGTGAAAGACTATCAATAGCCAACAACAAGCTGCTTTTAGGCAACAAGTTTATTTTCTTGTACCGCTCTGTTAGCTGTGCTTGGGTAACTACACTCCAAAATATAAGGAGTGAAAAAAGTAGGCTCTTATAAATACGGGGCAGGGGCTGAGACATTCAATAACGCTTACGGTTTTAGAATTTTCTTGCAAATATTGCTAATTCTACCCGTAATTGTAACAAAATATATGCCTTGCTTTAAATGTGATGGCATCTTTATCTCTATATTGTTTATTCCGTTTTCAATAATATGTTGTTTAGCATACACCTTTGCCCCCAAAGTATTAGTTACTAAAATGGTAACTTTTTTCTCGTTTTGGTTAAAAATATTGATGTGTAGCTTATCACTACTTAGTGGGTTGGGATATATTTTAAAATCTTGAATGCCTACTTCTTTGGTAGAGTTTAGCACATCAGATTTTAATACAAACAAGCCGTTCCTTTGGTCTGAAGCCAAAATAATACCCGATGGCAAAAAAGGATATACCGACCAGCACCCATAAAAACCATTATATTCTCCCTCATTATTTTGCGGATAGGTGTCAAAAAAAGCAGTTAGTTTAGGCTTTTTTGGGTTTGAAATATCAAAAATATACACCCCATCTTCATAATACGAAACGTATAAAAAATCTCCTTTAATATAAGGATTGTGTACCACCGCCCCAACATTTGAGCGGAATACTGATTGCAATTCGATATTATTAAAATCGCTAATATCGTAGGATTTTATGCCTAAGCCAAAATTTTCATCAACAAATATTAGTGTATTTCCGTCATCGCTTAACCACGAGCTATGGTTATAGCCCTTTTCAGGATAATCAGTTATGGTAGCTAAAAGTTTAGCATTAGAGGGGTTACTAACATCGTAAATATATACGCCAGAGGTTTCACCAGAGCAATATGCCGTATCATTTCTTACATGAACATCATGACAAAAATTAAAAGCAGGTGCGCCGCCAAATATGGGTGGTGTAAGTACCCCTATCAGTTTTGGACGTTCGGGGTTTTTGAGCGATAATATTTGCATTGCCCTGCGTGTACCAAAGTTGGTAGTAACAGAATTGCAATACAGCCTGTCTCCCTCTACAAAAATAGTATGGGCGCGGTATAGTAACGAGTCGCTATCATATACTTTATGTACAGAATCGGGCAAATAACTCATATCAAAAATTTGTAACGACCCTATACTGGCATCTTGCACGGCGTAGCAATACTTTCCATAAGTATCATAATCACGCCACGTAGAAAACCTGCCTCTACCTGCCTCTACATCACATTTTACAGGGTTGAAAGGGTCTGTAACATCAAAAAAGTATGTACTATCTATTGAGCCTAATATAGCGTACTCACGCTTGTTTGTACTATCGTACCAGCCCCAGCAAGAGTTAAAGGTTTGTATGCCATTGCTTGCCAAGCTATCATCATCCCACCGTGATAGATGAAACATATTAAACTCATTATGCTTTAGTGGTTTTTGTGCTTCACTTGATAGGCTTATTAGGCTTATCACTAAAAAAAACAGAATACGGCTTAGTTTCATTTATTGTTCTCGTTCTTTAATTGTTAGACAGTTCTTTTTGTATATAAGTTTCAATACTTGTTTCAAATACTTGTTTATCGCTGTCGCTCATTCCTATTTCTATTGGCAACACGTATAAATCCCAATTTTTGGTAATTTCTTTAAGCTGCTCGCTATTTAGTTTCACAGCATCTTTTTGGGTGGTTAGCATTACTTTGTTTTCTGCTTCCCAATTACTAAGACGCTTATCCAAATCTTTAAGGTTGTGTTTGTTGTATTTATAATGATCTGCCAGTTTAATAGCCTTATATTTTTTCGTTTCTCTGGCTAAATATTTTTCTACCGAAACGGTATTCGCTATTCCAGCAAAAAATAATACATTTTTATCCTCTACTTTATTTAGTGTTTTGCTGCTATCATTAAAGTGATAAGGTTTGCCATATTGCAAGTAGCTAAATACTATATGTTGATGGGGCAAAGGGTTTATTTTTTTTATGATAGTCTCCTTTTCAGCAGCAGTAATATCGGGCGGGCATTTTGTAACCACAATAATTTGTGCACGCTTATAGCCAGCTTTTGCTTCACGCAAGTTACCCGCAGGCAGCACATTATCATCATAAAACATAGCACTATAATCACTAAGCAATATATACAAACCTGCTTGTACATAGCGGTGCTGGTAGGCATCATCAAGCAGTACTACTTGTGTTTCGGGGGCTTCGTGCAATAGTGATGGAATGGCTACTATGCGTTGCTCGCCCACGGCTACAAATGTTTCAGGGTGGTTTAGTTTTATTTGCAGTGGTTCATCGCCTACGGCTTTTGCTTCGCTGTTTTCATTTACCATAAAAAAGCCTTTGGTACTGCGCCCATAGCCTCTGCTTACTACACCTATTTTGTATTTATGTTTTAATAGTGAGATAATAAACTCGATATGAGGTGTTTTGCCCGTACCGCCAGTACTAAGATTGCCTACCCCTATTACAGGAAAATTAAAGGTAAAGGAGCGGGTTAGTTTTTTATCAAACCCCCAGTTGCGTACACACATAAACCCTGCATATAGCCACGAGAATGGAAGTAAAAATTTTCTTAGTTGTGCTACTGTTTTCACCAAGCTGCAAAGTTGCACTAAATGGCTTAAAATAAAAATACGGCGTTTGCTAAAGCAAACGCCGTATTAAAAATAGTGATTATACTATTATTTAATTAAATGTTTTAGGGATTTTTGTGCCGTTGGGTAAAGTAATTACTACTTTTTTATCACAAGCACTTGCATCAGGTGAAAAATCAATTTTATATGTACTTCCTTCAGTGGTTAATTCAATAATACCTTGTATAGGGAATGAGCAATTTGGTTTTTCTACCTTAACTACTGTATCAGAAATGTTCCAAGTATAGTTTTTGCCTTTTGTATTTACACCATCACCACTACCTACCGCTTTAAAAACATCATCGGCAATACCTGCTGCGCCCAGTTCTTCTTGCACAATAACCTTGTTTGAGTTAAAAGTCATAGCACCGTCTGTGGCATTTTCTGCTTTACCGTTTTCTATTTTAAAGTTTAATTGTTCTTTTGAAACTCTTGTTATAGTAGCCTTACCAGATATCATTGTCATACCGCCAGTAGTGCTTACATAAAATTGGTTGCTTTCGGGTATATTCACTTCAACTACTGCGCCTATATCACTATATCGTGCTGATTGTTTAACATCAATTTTGCCTGCACGTGTTACCCCATCCAAAGATAACAAGCCCGGCAATGGTCCAAAATCTAAAGAATATTCAACACCATCACCATCAGTAAACAGTGAGTCTGTAAATTCCATTTTTGCACCCGCAGGTAGTAAAGAGCTACCTGTTTTGCTCAATCGCCCATCTGATGATGCTACATCTTCGGTAATATTAAAAATAGAAGCTAAATAGGCTTCGGTACGTGTTATATCTTCGGCAGTGGTGGTTGTATTTTGCACTTCATCCTCCACTTTATTACAAGAAGTAACAAAGAGTATTGTTAATAGTGCTAATATAGTAGATAGTGAGACTAAGGTCTTTTTCATAGTTAAATTATTTTATAGTTTAATAAAAAATGATGGTTAGCTTTTTTTTCAAAATTGGTGAAAATAGCCCAAATAAAAAAATAAAACGAACAAAAACCCATATTACATTACTACTAACCACCAAAAAGCCAATGTATAAATTTATTAAAGCCTTTTGTTTTTTTATCTTTGTGCATTCCTCTATACCCTGATTTGGTTTTTAGTTCAGCCAATATTTCTGCTTCTTTTCGGTTAATGGTAGCCTCTAAATCCTCGCAAATACGGCGGTTATTACACTGGTATAAATTATGGATTTTATTTAATGAAAACTCGTACCCATCTATATTAATTAAGGTATCACCTTTGGCAAAAAAATCAGCATCATAATCTTTTTTTAAGGTATGTAACGAGCCGCCTGTTAAATATGCTAAATTGATGTATTGGGGGTTTATTCCCCATTCTGCCCCTTGCAATATCACATGGACAGGTGCTTTTATCTTATCTACTAATTCAAAATCTCTAAAAGGGCTATTATCAGCCACTAATATAGCGTGTTCAGCATCGGGGTATTTTTCAAGCGATTTTAAAACTGCTTCCACATCGTTTTCGGGTATTTCGCCGCCTAAGCCCTTTCGCATACTGGTTTTAAAGGCAGTAACTACCTTTCTGGTTTTATATGCTGGGGCAAAGTATAAACCGCCTGTTTCCCCTACTTTTTTATCAAACTCTGATAGGGCATTTCCATCATTAAAAAACGAGAAGTATTTAATATTGCTTTCGCTAAAGTGTTCCATATGCCACACTATACCTTGTGCTGCGTATTGGTAGTTGCTTCCCGTCCAGTCACTCACCAATATTGTGTTTTTCCATTGTCTATTTCGGTTCAGCACTTTATAAATAACAGAATCGTACATTCCGCCTACGCTTTTCAAAAAACGCTTCACGGTGGAGTAGCCACTGGGCATACCAGGTACAAGTTCTTTTTCATTTTCACCATTTTCAGCCTCCCTTTCTTTCAACTCTTTTTTGGTCATGGGGCGATAGCGTATTAAAATGCCGTGCCACATTTTTCGGGCTTCTTTATCGCTATTACAATCGGTTTGCAAAACCATTATATATTTAATATTCACATTGTTTAGGTTGGGGTCAATCTCAAACAATGCTTTCAATCTATTAGCAAGTAGCTGGTGGTATGGGGTAAGCCAAAATCCCAAATCTTTGGGGTACAAGGTATATACCACCTCTATTTGGGTAGCCTTATTTTTATCTTTCAGCTTAGTCCATACTTTTGGGTTTTTAATCTCATATTTGGCATAGCCATTTTGCAATGCGGCAGCCTTTTGTCTTCTAGGTTTAACTCGTTTGGTTTTTATGGTTTTAAAATAACTCTCGAAACGGCGTTTATCAGTGGTAGGATTGTCTAATAGGTTATAATCAAACTTTAAGTCTTGCCCAGTAGCAGGCAGCACAATCACTAATGTGAATACAAAACTGATGTATTTTATGACTTGTTTAATTATCACTAAAAAACTTGTTAAATGCTTATAAATACTACTAAGTTAACGGAAAGTAAATTTATCTGGTACTAAAAAATAAAATTTAACAATAAACTACTTAATAGTGGGTATAGCTATCCCTTTAATTTTACGGTACATTTCTATGGCATACAAATCTGTCATTCCTGAAATAAAATCTACTACCGATCGTATCTTATCATACTTTGTTGCTTTATCTGTATGGAACTGGCGCGGCATTAATACTAATAGTTTTTTATGATAGTGGGGTTTTTTTTCCGAAAGTACCGCTGGAACAAATTCCTTCAATAACCCCCCTAATACTTGATAGCCAACTATTTCAAGCTCTGCAACAGTTTGGTTATTGTATATTTTTCGCTTTGAAATATCTTGTATGGCTTGCAGTGCCGCTAAATAAGGTGCGGGCATATCATCGGTTAAGCTATTATTATACGTTCCGCCTAAAATGGCTTTTCTATTTTCCCAAAACACTTTTGAGCAAGCCATAATAAGCTGGTGAATACTTTTTCCCCGTAAATAGGCTACTTGGTCATTTTCATCCTCAATTTCAGCCAAATCAGTAAGAATGCCTTTTTTCTTATCCTTTTCAAAAAATGCCATATACAATTCAATTACCTTTTCAGTTGATAGAATTCTTAAACGATGAGCATCCTCTAAGTCAATAATATTATAACAAATATCATCAGCAGCCTCTACTAAAAATACAAGAGGGTATCTACTGTATATAGAATCATTACTTATATTGTCTTGTTTTAGAATACCTAGTTCTAAGGCTATCTTTTTATAAGTTTTGACTTCACTTTGAAAGAAACCATATTTTATATAGTCGTCATTAGATTTAGATTTACCATATATACTGTTAAAAGGATATTTAATAGTTGAAGCTAAAGTAGAATAGGTAAGTGCAAAACCACTTGCACCCTTCCCCTTAAACCTATGAGTGAGTACGCGGAAAGCATTAGCATTTCCTTCAAAATTCGTAAGGTCAAGCCATTGCGAAACACTCATTTCATTTTTGTACTGCTGTCCGTCTCCATCAGTAAAATAATAGGATATTGCTTTTTCGCCCGAATGCCCAAACGATGGGTTACCCATATCATGCGCCAAACAAGCGGCTGAAATAATGCTTCCAATGCCTTGCACCTTCTCTCCGCTGGCTTCACCTTCTTTAATAAGACTATTGGATAATTGATTGCCCAAAGAACGCCCCACACTTGCTACCTCAAGGCTATGTGTGAGCCTGTTGTGTACAAACACGCTACCGGGGAGTGGAAATACCTGTGTTTTATTTTGCAGCCGCCTAAACGGCGATGAGAAGATGATACGGTCAAAATCTCGTTGAAATTCACTACGGGCATAGCTTTGGTCTTCAGTAGCTGAAACATTATCAACATGAAGCCTTCGAGTCGATAAAAGAATATCCCATTGCATTGGCATAGGGCAAAAGTAACTGATTTAGTAAAAAATAATAGAAGATTACTGACTTACCTAAAAAGACAGTCCTGATAAAAGAAAGAGTTTACCCATTGCCCATATTATGGAAAACATTTTGCACATCGTCATCATCTTCCATTTTTTCAATCATAGCTTCAATTTTCTCGCGTTCTTCTTCACTCACTTTAGCATAGCTGGTAGGCAAGCGTTGTAGTGATGCGTTTAGTACATTTATTTCCCGATTTTCTAACTCGCTTTGCATTTTCCCAAAATCGGCAAACGAGGTAGTGATAATAAACTCGTTTTCATCGGCTTCTATTTCTTCTAAACCAACGTCTATTAGTTCCAATTCAAGCTCTTCAATATCTCTATTTTCTGCTGCTATGGTAAATATCCCAACCCTGTCAAACATAAAGTCTAACGAGCCAGTTTTGCCCAATTCTCCCCCTCCTTTATTAAAGTATGTTCTAATATTAGCAACAGTACGTGTAGGATTATCGGTAGCGCATTCTATCAAAATACCCACCCCTTTGGGTGCGTAGCCTTCGTATATAGTTTCTTCAAAATCTTTTTCACTTTTGTCGCTGGCTCGTTTTATTGCTCCCTCTATACGGTCTTTGGGCATATTAACCCCCTTGGCATTTTGTATAATTGCCCGCAAGCGAGAATTATTTTCAGGGTCAGGACTGCCTGCCTTTACTGCCATCGAAATTTCTTTACCAAACTTTGTAAACGCTTTAGACATTTGCGCCCAACGTTTCATTTTTCTACCTTTTCTAAATTCAAAAGCTCTTCCCATAGGAGTTGTTTTTCTAACTAAGTTGCAAAGTAAAGAAATTTAAAAAAGGAATTGAAACAAGCAGCGTGCTAAACGCAAATATTTTAATGCTATCAGCCTACCAAAATATTTTTTGTAGTTTAAGACCGTTGTAGTAGGCTAAAAGACAATAGCTAAAAAACACTGGTATTAAATTATTTACACAGCATTTGCTGGCTAATATTCAAAATTATATTATTACTGCACCACGGGTTTAAGTAATAGTATCAACACTTGCCTGTTTATATATACATTTTTAAAAACGTTGTAATGTGGTGTGCCATCAAAAAAAATAGCCCTTCGCTATATTTTATACTTATCAATATTTTTAATAAATACCTCGTAATACTCTAAACGACTTTGTAGTAGCTTGTTCACTTCTGTCATATCTTTAAACAAGGCAGTAAACAACTCGCTGGCGGGTATAGTAACAGTCTCTCCTTTTTTGGCAGCATTGTAAAGTGCGGCGGGTTCATTTACTATATTTTCTAAGTTTTTGTGCTTGTAGCTTACCTTGCCTCCTTTCAATACTTGTCCATCGCCTGTATGCCACCATGTAACATTAACTTCGGGAAAAACATCAGAAACCATAGCAATAATATTGCCTGGTATTTGTGTTTTATTATCAATATAGTTGCGTAAAGATCTATCAGTGGTGATGTTATCTAAACGCTCCACTAAATTTTTATAACCAAGCCCCAAAACTTGTTTTATAATACCTAATCGTGTTCCGTAAGTACTCATTTTTTAATATTTTTTAAAATAAATTTCTTAAATCAGAAAATTATTTCCATTTTTGAATGCAGGTACAAGCAAATATATACCTAATAGGGAAATTGTTGGCATACAAATTCTCTATGCAATTGTATAATTTTTTTTAAGATAACTAACTAACCCCAACTAATTTAAAATAGCTATGGAATTGCAGTTTTATAAAAAAACAGAACACACAGAAAGCGGAGATAAAATATACACATACTATGTGCTAAACAATAAGTTTAGTACATTTATTATAATGAATAGCAGTGAGCCTATACGATATGTAATATCGTGCTTGCCAGCACCCTTAGAAATAACTGAAAAGATGTTGCCCATTACCCAAAGCGAGTTTTTGGCGGCAGCTACCAAAAGTGATAATGCTGCTTGCTGGTATATTGATGAAATTGTAACCTAAACACCTACAAGTACTATTGTTTGGGTTATTAATATGTGATGAATAATTGCTAAAAGGCAGGCAGAAGGGATTTAGCCTGCCTTTTTTGTTAAAAAAAAACCACCCAAAAATTTTGAGTGGCTTTTTAAGTAACCCCGCTGGGGCTCGAACCCAGGACCCCCTCATTAAAAGTGAGGTGCTCTAGCCAACTGAGCTACGGAGTCGTGTCCCTTTTTTTAAAGGACTGCAAATATAGCCTTTTGAAAAAAAAATACAACGCCTGAATTAACTTTTTCTAAATAATTTAAAAACCGTACCTATAAGTGTAGTGAACCTTTGTTCTTTTAGCTCCTGAAGAATGTACTAAACCGTGCATTTTGGGGTTAAAATCGCCAATCCATGCCATTTCAACATAGCTTACTTCGGGATGGTTTTTTAACGCATCATAAAGCTTCATAATTAAAGCTGTATCCAAGCCCAAATTGTGGTACTTGGGTATTATACCATAGGCTATGCCTCTAACACGGTTTACAGGTTTAGTTTTCAAGTGATAATAAAACTTTAACTTTTCCCATAGCCCAAACTTCCCATTTAGTCGTTTAAAAATCTGATTCACATCTATCAAGTTTATATAAAATGCTATTGGCTCACCACCAGAATAGGCAAACCAAATAATGTCTTCCATTACAATAGGTAAAAACTCTTCCATTAGTTTCTCTACCCGTTTCACAGCAAGGGGGGTAAATCCATCATGGTGTACCCAAGCTAAGTTGTATATATGTGTAAAATCAACTGCAAACTGTTTGTACTTGCTCTTTTCAAAATGCTTAAAAGTGTATTTTGAATTTTTTAATACTCTGTTTCCCAGCCTATTAAACCGCTCAAAATTAAATTCTCCCTTCATCAACTCGCTAGTGCTTTGCTCTATGGTTTTTTTAAACCCGTAGTTTTCAAAAAAGGCTTTGTAATATTTTGGGTTATAATTTTCTTGGTAGCTTGGGTTTTTAAATCCTTCAACCATTAAGCCCCAATATTTATCACGCTCACCAAAATTTATAGGACCCTCCATGCCTTTAAATCCCTTTTCTAACAGCCATTTTTTTGCAGTATCCATCAACATTTTTGCTGCTGCTTCATCTTCACAACATTCAAAAAAGCCCATACCGCCTATTTTCTCCTCATGTTCTATCATTTCTTTGGTATAAAATGCGGCAACTCTTCCTATTGGTATATTACTATCATCAAGCAAAACCCAACGCATAGCTTCACCACCATCAAAATATTGATTGGCTTTAAGGTCAAAAACACGTTCAATGTCATTATCCAGTGGGCATACCCAATTTTGGTCGTTTTTGTATAGCGTTTTACCTGCTTGTAGAAACTGTTTTTTTGTTGCAGCATTTGTTGTTTCAACTATTCGCATTCTTTTTTTAACTGAGAAGGTCATTAATTACGTTATAAAATCAAGATATTTGCAAAGGTCTAAATATTATTAAACAATACTACTATGCTAAATATAGGTGATAAAATGCCTGATTTTAAACTACAAGGCGTTTTTGGTCAGATAAGAAATAACTACGATGATTTTGCGGATAAATACGCATTAGCTATTGTTTTTACTAGTAATAACAACGAGTACTCGCAGGCATATAGCAGGCGTTTGATAGAACTATTTGATAAATACGAAGATGATAACTTCGCCATAATTGGTATTAATAGTAATGATGTAGAGCAATCTCCTGCTGATAGTTTTGAGATGATGAAAAAAGCGGCAAAGCACTATAAGTTAGAAGAGCGTAATTTTTTGTTTCTGCATGATGAGAGTCAAGAAGTGGCTAAGGCATTTGGCGCAAGATATAATCCCGAAGTTTTCCTTTTTAGCTCTAAAAGAGAATTAGTATACAAAGGTGCTATTGATGATAATTGGGAGAATGATGAACTGGTTACTCAAGTATATTTAGAAGATGCTATTGAGTATTGTTTAGACGGTATTGAGGTTGATTTCCCCGAAATCCCTGTTACGGCTGGCGAGCCCATTATTTGGAAAAAAGGGCAAACGCCTGATTATGTTAAAAACGATAACGCATAATTTTGAGTTTCACAAACAAAGTAGTTATAATTACAGGAGCATCGTCGGGCATTGGTGAAGCACTTGCCTACGCCTTTGATAAACAAGGTGCAAAAGTAGTTTTGGCAGCCCGCAATGTTGAAAAACTAAATGGTGTAGCGGCAAAACTAAACAACCAGCACCTTGTAGTGCAAGCTGATGTGAGTATAGAAAGCCATTGCAAAAATATAATAACTGAAACCCTAAAAACATTTAACACTATTGATGTTTTGGTAAACAATGCAGGTATAACCATGCGTGCCTTGTTTAACGATGCTGATTTGGAGGTTATAAAACGGCTAATGGATATAAACTTTTGGGGCACAGTGTTTTGTACTAAATATGCGCTTCCCCATCTTTTAAAAAGCAAAGGCAGTGTGGTAGGTATATCATCAATAGCGGGTTTTAAAGGCTTACCTGGGCGCACGGGTTATTCTGCCTCAAAGTTTGCTATGCAAGGTTTTTTAGAATCACTGCGTATAGAAAACCACAAAACAGGCTTGCACGTACTGGTTGCCTGCCCTGGTTATACAACATCAAACATTCGCAATGCGGGTTTAAACAAAGAAGGTAAAGCACAAGGCGAAAGCCCTTTAGAAGAGAAAAAACTAATGAGTGCCAAAGAAGTAGCCCACCATATTATTAAAGCAACTACAAAACGCAAAAAGTATATAATACTCACAGGATTGGGCAAATTAACAGTATGGCTTAATCGCTTTTTCCCCTCTTTTATGGATGGTATGGTATATAATAGCGTAGCTAAAGAAAAAGACTCTCCTTTTTAAGTAAAAAAAATCCCCAACATCTCGCCGCACAAAATATCTTTGTAGCATAATGAGTATTGAGGCTATTTTACAACAGCATATTGCAAAAGCACTACAACACCTGTATAGTGCCAATGTAGAAACAAACACTTTGAAAATGGAAACCACAAAGCCCGATTTTGTGGGCGATTATACTTTTGTAGTATTTCCCTTTCTTAGAAACAGCAAAAAGAAACCAGAAGAAACAGCAACTGATATTGGTAGGTATTTAAAAGAAAATTGCGATGAGGTAGAAAATTACAACGTAATAAAGGGTTTTTTAAACCTTGAAATTGCTACTAAATACTGGTTAAATTTTTTCTTTAGCGATATTCAACCTTCTGAAAATTTTGGAAAAACCCAAATAGGCAAAAGGCAAAAAGTAATGGTAGAGTACTCATCGCCAAATACTAATAAGCCTTTGCACTTAGGGCACGTACGAAACAACCTATTGGGCTTTTCTGTTAGCCAAATATTAGCCTATAACAGTTACGAGGTAGTGAAAGTAAACCTTGTAAACGACCGTGGCATTCATATTTGCAAAAGTATGTTAGCATGGCAAAAATTTGGTAATGGAGAAACGCCAGAAAGTAGCGGACTAAAAGGCGACCACCTTGTAGGAAAATACTATGTGAAATTTGACCAGCAGTATAAAAAAGAGATAAAACAACTAATAGCCGAAGGAAAAAGTGAGGAGGAAGCCAAAAAGATCGCTCCCCTATTAGTAGAAGCGCAAGAAATGCTGCGCCAATGGGAAGCAGGAAACAAAGAGGTGATTACCCTTTGGCAAACTATGAACAAATGGGTGTACGATGGTTTTGCTACCACCTACAAGCGTTTAGGCGTAAACTTCAACCAATATTATTACGAAAGCAATACCTACCTATTAGGAAAAAGTACTGTAAACGAGGGTTTAGAAAAAGGCGTATTTTTTAAAAAAGAAGACAACAGTGTTTGGATTGACTTAACTGCTGAAAAATTAGACGAAAAACTACTGCTTCGTAGAGACGGTACTTCTGTATATATGACACAGGATATTGGCACTGCTGATAAAAAATTTGAAGAGTATGCGTGCGAAAAATCGGTATATGTGGTAGGCAATGAGCAAGATTATCACTTTAAAGTATTATTTACCATTCTAAAAAAACTTGGAAAAGGCTATGCCAGTGGTTTATACCACCTTAGCTATGGGATGGTAGATTTGCCCGAAGGCAAAATGAAATCTAGGGAAGGTACAGTAGTAGATGCTGACGAGCTGATGGATGAAATGCACGCTACCGCCAAAGAACTTAGTAAAGAACTGGGCAAAGTTGATGGACTAAGTGAAAAAGAACAAACCCTGCTTTTTGAAACCATAGGCATGGGTGCTTTAAAATATTTTTTATTACGTGTAGAACCTGCCAAACGCATTTTATTTAACCCCAAAGAGAGTATAGATTTTCAAGGAAATACAGGTACTTTTATACAATATGTACACGCCCGTATATGCTCGCTATTAAAAAACATAACCGATAGTGGTTTTACACCTTCAAACCACCACCCAACAACCATTAGCAAAACAGAACATGATTTGATAATAGGCTTATCAAAGTTTCCTAAAGCAGTAGAAGAAGCAGGGCAAAATTATAACCCCGCCACCATTGCCGCCTATATTTACGATTTGGCAAAGCTATACAATCGTTTTTATAGAGATATGCCCGTGAATAAAGAAACGGATGAGGGTTTAAAATCCTTCCGTGTATTGCTCACAGAAACCACAGGAAAAATATTAAAGCAAGGGCTCACCCTTTTAGGTATTACTGCCCCCCAAAGGATGTAATGGTGGTTTTATGAAACAAAAGTTAGTAGTACTTACAGGTGCAGGTATGAGTGCCGAAAGCGGTATAAAAACCTTCAGAGATAGCGATGGCTTGTGGGAAAACCACGATGTGATGGACGTTGCCAGTATTGATGGGTGGAATAGAAACCCACAGTTGGTATTAGAGTTTTATAACCAACGTCGCAAACAGCTTTTTGAGGTGAAACCCAATGCGGGACATATTGCCTTGGCTGAATTAGAAAAAGAGTATGAGGTACATATTATCACTCAAAATGTAGATGACTTGCACGAGCGTGCAGGCTCAAACCATATTATACATTTACACGGCGAACTAAAAAAAGTACGTAGCATTAAAAATGCTTTTAAAACATACGAGCTTGAGGGCTGGGAGGTAAAGTGGGGAGATTTGGCAGAAGATGGAAGCCAACTACGTCCGCATATAGTGTGGTTTGGCGAGGAAGTACCCATGATGGAAGTTGCCACTATGATTACCGCCCAAGCTGATGTTTTAGTTATCGTAGGCACATCGTTGCAGGTATATCCTGCGGCAGGTTTATTGCACTACGCCCCTACTGAAATACCCAAATATTTTATAGACCCAAAAGGCGAACCTGTGCAGGGAGTAGAAAACCTAACTCTTATAAACAAGACAGCCACCGACGGGATGGCTGAATTAAAAAATTTATTGGGTTAACTCCTTACTGTTAAAAAGGGTTTGAGTACATGGGGTGGCTGATAAAATCGTCATCGGTTAATGTTTTCAAAAACGCTACCAAAGCATCTTTTTCATTTTGGGTTAAATTTAACTGCCAAGGGTCATCACCATTGCCCATAATTACTCGCTGCTTAGTAAAAGGTTGTTTATCATTAATAGCTATTAATGCTTGATTTCTCAAATGAAAAGATAGGCTCGGATGTTTCCTCACTCCACTATTATAGTGTTCAATCACTTGCTCTAAAGTTGCAAAACGCCCATCGTGCATATAGGGTGCTGTTAAAGCTATATTTCTAAGTGATGGGACTTTAAACACCCCCTTAAACCAGTCATTATTCTTAAATGGTTCTTGGTCCAACATTCCTTTATCTTCATAAACCTCACTCAATCCCACATTTGCAAAACTTTGTCCAATCCAGTTTCCTCCTGTTTGTAATTCTATATTATGGCAGCTAGTACACTCTAAAGTGGTAAACAATTCAAGTCCTTCTTTTTCTTGGATAGAAAAATTGGTGAAATTATTTGCCTCACCTATATCATATTTTGTATTTGTTACAGTCATACTTGCTAAAAAATTAGCTAATGCTCCTGCTAAGATAGGTTTGGTAATCTCTTTAATGCCATACGCTTTTTCAAGTAGTGGTTTGTAATATGGTCTAGCATTTATTTTGGCAACAGCGTAGTCTAAATTGTCAATTCCCATCTCCAAATGGTTTTGTACTGGCATTAACACCATATTCTGTAAGCCAAATCTTGCCCTAGCATCCCAAAAAAAACTTTGCATTGCCCCTGCATTAATAATTGCTGGCGAGTTACGGGGAGTAGCTAATGTTTCAAAGCCAATGCTAAATTGTCTTCCATCAGCAAACCCCATATTCTGTATATGGCAGCTTCCGCAAGAAATAAGGTTATTTACCGATAATGCCTTTTCATAAAATAGCACTCTACCTAGTGTAGCCCTATCATCGGTAACGTCTATTGTATTTTTAGGAAGTTTTTTAGCGGCATCTTTATACGCAAATGACGATTGCGGTAATTTAGGTTCTTCATAAGCTAAACCACCAGTAGGCGAATTTTTTTTACATGAACTAATAAAAATAAAGGTAATTGATAGGGCAAAGGTCTTAAAAATAATACGTTTCATAGTTTTGATATTTTTTTAAAAATGAAGCACTAAAAATAATGATGTAGGTATAATAATACTTAACCCACTAGCTACTGAAAACTCATTGGTATTAAAATTACTAAAATTAGAGTTACTCATTCTTCTTCTTTCCTCTGAATATACAAAGTAGGCAGTAGTTTCTGTATTTAAACTAAGGCGTTTGCCTATTTTAAACTCAACACCCAAAACAGGACCTGCCCCAAAACCAAATGTTTCTCTATCTGTAATAATTTCCGAATTAGGCTGAAATGGAGACGGTGTCAAAACGGAACTTTGCACTCTGAGTAAACGGTAACTGTATAAAGCATCTAGCCCGTAGTAGAACAACCAGCGTTTGTTAAGTTGTTTTTGAGCCTCAAACCCAAGTCTAAAATCAATACTTGCCGCGTTAGTTTTTGCCCTCCGTACTCCTCCGCTAGCAGGGCTTTCTATAATATCACTATAACTTAACCCTAATCCTGTCCGTAGCCCTCCGCCTTCAGTTATATGTTTATAGGTAAGCAAATAAGGCGAATTTGTAACAGTTATATTATTATTAAAGGTAAGAAACTGTTTTATAAATGCTGTCGCATTTATGCCTACTTGATGGTTGTACACTGATGGCGTTGTCTTTTCCTGACTAAAAACAGCAATGCTGCAAATAAACAGTACACTTATTGAAAGTAGTTTTTTCATAATTAAAATAGATTTGTAAATATCTGAAAAAGTAAGCGCAATTCCAAAAAACAGTATATCTTAATGCCTGCAACTTCAATAATGTTTCCCCTTGCTTGGTGCTATACCAATCACGCCCGACTTTTCACTGCGTATAAAAAGGAAACTTAAAACAAAATAGTTCAAATTTGCTTGTTTACTATATATTTACAACGTTTTTTATGTGAAACTAATGAGAAATATTTATACTGTTTTACTTTTTCTATTTTTCACCAGTTCGCTTTCAGCGCAACAGTACCTTAAAGGCAAGGTAAAAGATGCTGAAACTAATGAAGGATTAATAGGTGCATCTATTTTGATAAAAAACACTTCAAAAGGAGTAACTACAGACCTTAGCGGTAATTTTAAACTAAGGGTGGATACACTTCCGCTAACCATTGTTATTAGCTATACGGGCTATCTTACTCAAGAAATTGAAATAAAAAATACAAAAAAGAGCCTTACCATAAGGCTTCAACCTAATGTGATTAGTGTAGGTGAGATAGAGGTTACTGAAATGCGAATTTCGGAAAAGCAAAAGCAAGCCCCATTAACCATAGAGTCATTAGACCTAATTTCTATAAAAGAAACTCCTGCTGCCAATTTTTATGAAGGGTTAGCGCACCTTAAAGGAGTGGATATAACAGCAGCTAGTATTGGCTTTAAAGTAATAAATACACGAGGGTTTAATAGTACTTCGCCCGTGCGCTCGCTACAATTAATTGATGGAGTGGATAACCAAGCACCAGGTTTAAATTTTTCGTTAGGTAATTTTTTAGGGGCATCAGAATTAGATATTTTAAGGGTAGATTTAATAGTGGGTGCAAGTGGTGCATACTATGGACCGAATGCCTTTAATGGGGTTATAAATATGACCAGCAAAAACCCTTTTGATTATCAAGGATTTTCAGCCCAAGTAAAGGTAGGCGAACGCCGCTTGAGTGAAATGGCAGTACGTTTTGCACAAGTATTTAAAAACAAAAAAGGCGAAGAAAAGTTTGCCTATAAAGTAAATTTATTTACACTACGAGCAGATGATTGGGAAGCCGAAAACTATGAGCCTACACCACAATCTCGCTCGCCATTTGGTAACCCTGGGGGCTGGGATGCAGTAAACATCTATGGTGATGAATACCAACAGCGCAACGACCGTGATGGGCAGCTTGCTGTACCTGCCTTAGGCACATACTATCGTTCTGGCTATAAAGAGATTGATATTGTTGACTACGATACCCGAAACTTTAAAAGTAGCCTTGCCGCACACTACAAAATAAAAAAAGATGTTGAGCTGATTTATGCTTTTAACTTTGGTGCAGGAACAACAGTATATCAGGGAGATAACCGTTTTAGCTTACGCAATATTCGTTTTTATCAAAACAGGCTTGAGATAAGAAAAAATAAGAAATATTTTTTTAGAATTTATACCACACACGAGGATGCAGGAAACTCATACGATGCCTTTCGTACGGCACTACTATTACAAGACAATGCTAAAACAGATGTGCAATGGAGTTTAGACTATGCTAATTATTGGAACGCTAATATTGATAATAAAGTACGCTCATTACCAGGGTTTCCTCAGTTTCAAACAGGTGATACTACATTATCACGACGACGACGAGATTTTTTAGAAAACAATTTTTACGACTCTTTTGTGAAATGGCACGCAGAAACCCGCAACTTTGCCAACAACGAAAATATAAGTATAGCCGAACGCTTCGCCCCTGGTACAAAAGCATTTGATTCTGCTTTTAATGCCATCACCTCTGCAAAATCAACAGAAGGCGGCTCACGATTTTTTGATAAGTCTGCCCTATATCATGCACAAGGCGAATATATTTTTAACCCAAAATTTGCTGATATACGTGTAGGTGCAAGTGCTCGTTTATACCGTCCCTACTCACAGGGAACACTATTTATAGACACCGCAGGAGCTAGAATAAGCAATTTTGAATACGGTGTTTATACAGGCATAGAAAAGAAATTTTTAAAAGAAAAACTAAAACTTAGTGCCACATTACGGATGGACAAAAATCAAAATTTCGACCATCTGTTTTCGCCTGCATTCACCGCTGTTTATGTAAAGAAAAAAAATATTTTCAGGTTCTCTTTTGCATCAGCCATACGTAACCCCACACTCACCGATCAATATTTCTTTTTAAATGTGGGTAGAGCTACACTTTTAGGAAACCTTGAAGGATATCAAGATTTAGTAACGGTAGGGTCTTTTGTAACTTATTTAAACTCGCAAAACCAAAACGATTTAAACTTTTTTGATGTAGCCCCTGTAAAACCTGAACGGGTACGCACTGCCGAAATAGGGTATAGAACTACAATAGGTAAAAAACTTTTTATTGATGCCAGCTACTATTATAGTGTTTACCGAGATTTCTTAGGATTTAAAATTGGTATGGACTTAGAAATTGACCCTAATACCAACCTACCCAGCAAAACTGATGTATTTAGGGTTACAGCCAACTCAACAGATTTAGTTACTACCACAGGGTTTTCCATAGGTTTAAACTACTATATTAAGGCATGGTTTAACTTTGCAGGAAATTATAGCTGGAATGTGCTTGACAGGCAAGGCAGTATTGACCCTATTATACCCGCATTTAATACGCCCGCACATAAATTTAATATTGGTATTAACGGAAGAGAAATAACATCAAAAATAGGGAAGTTGCGAATACGCAATTGGGGATATAATATAAACTACCGCTGGGTGGAAGGATTTATTTTTGAGGGCTCGCCACAATTTACAGGCTTAGTACCCACTTACGCTATGGTAGATGCTCAAGTAAACTATAAAGTAACCCGCATATACACTACTTTTAAATTGGGGGCAAGCAATTTGCTAAACAATAAAGTAATACAAGTATATGGAGGACCACGCGTAGGGCGGATGATTTATTTTAGCGCAACGGTAGATTTACCACATTGGAAATAAACCCGATTAGCCTAAGCCTCAATATGATTTTTTTGGTTCTACATCAGGGCTACTTAATTTTTTAAATATAAAAAACAGATATAACTGCCGTTGATTATGCTAATAGAAGTTACCTGTGCAATTATAGAACAGGCAGGCAAGGTGCTTGCTGTGCAAAAAGGGAATAGCGGAGTTATGGCAAACAAATGGGAGTTTGCTGGTGGAAAAGTAGAGTCTAATGAAACCCAGCGTAAATGCCTTTTGCGTGAAATAAAAGAAGAGCTAAACATTGAAATTGATATTTGGGAGGAGCTACCCTTTAGCGATGTCCAAAGTGAAGTACAAACCATACGGTTAATTCCTTTTATATGCAGTGTGAGAAACGGAAATGAGATTGAATTATTGGAGCATAAAGCTATGATATGGCTTGCCCCGCAAGAATTATACACACTTAACTGGGCAATTGCCGATTTAAAAGTGATAGAAAATTATTTGAAATTTATTAACTCAAGAAAACACTAAGCTACTTCACTATCAGCTTGTATATAGTACCTTGCTTACCACACAAAAAAACAGTGTTTCCTATTCTTGATTTTTTTGCTGTATTAAATGGTAACTGGCTTATAGGTTTCCAAGCAATTTTTTCAATGTTTGATATGCTAATATCAGCACCATTTGGACCACAAGCTATTACCATAGTGGTATTGTTGTAGCTAAAAAGTTCAACACAACTGCGGTAGCCGTTTACTTGGCTTTGGGGTATTTTAAACTCATCGTCATCAATATCAAAAAAAGCACTAAAACCATTATTCGGTTTGGCATAGTCGCCTCCTACTACCCAAATAATTTCATTATCAATATCAATGCAAAGAGAAAATAACCCTTGCGAAGGCTCGGTGGTAGTGTATGGAGCATCATACAAATCTATATCATACTCATTGTGTTTCAGTTTTTCAAAAACCATAAACCCGTGCTTATTGCTTGAGTCAATATTTATTGATATGGTGGCAATAAAGCCAGTATCGCTCTCAAAAGTAAATGCTCTTAGGCAAGTACCGCTTGCGGCAAAGTAAGCACCATCTTTATTTTTATAATCAGTTTCAAATTTTTGTAATTGCCACGTTTTTCCTTTGTCAAAGGTGCTAAGGTTGTAAGGTTTGTTATCTACCCAATCGCCAATGCAAATACCCTTTTTATCGCCCCAAAAATCAAGTGCGTCTAAAAACACTCGTTCGTTATCACTTCTAAATGCTTCCACCCATGTAATGCCTCCATTGGTGGTGCGAAGTATTAATGCGGGCGTACCTGCTGCCATAATTATTGCAGTATCAGCACTAAATGCGTGTACATCTCTAAAATCACTTTTTTCATAGGCTATTGGGTTTACCCAATTCCAAGTAGTTCCGCCATCAATACTTTTGCCAATATGTCCATTGTTTCCACAAGTCCAAATGGTGAGACTATCTACTGCGCTTAGTCCTCTTAGGTTAGTAGGTTTTGATGAGGAAAGCATTTTAAAACTAAAAGATTGACTAAACGAAAATGAACTAAATAGCAACGCAATAGTAACTACTAATAGGTGTTTTATATATATTTTAGAAGGCATACTCATTATGTTACACAAACCTATTACTTTTGGTTCAGTATTTTAGTTATATATATTTGTATATGTATTTCTATTTCCATTTAAGGTAAACGGGAACATAGAGAATACAGAGAATACAGTATTGTTATAGGTAAAAACGTGTTAGCTTTAACACATTAAAAAAGTCTTATTTTTAAAATTTTTTCGCTCATTTTTTTGTGATAAAACAGATTTACATAATAGCTACTCTTTTTCTTATTGGTGTGGGTGTACAAGCACAACCAACAATACTTTTTAATAATAGTATTGAGGGGGAGTTGATTGCTGGGCAAATGTATATTTATGAGGATGAAACAAGTTTTGCTACTTATAGCGATATAGCGGAGTTGAAAAATGGTTTTATCCCTAATATACAGGCTGTTCCACAGTATTTTTTAACCCCTTCGGCTATATGGCTAAAAGCCAATATAAGGGTGGAGAAAGATGAGCCTATCTATTTAGAAATATGTTACCCTATGATGGACTCTGTAGAGTTATTTGTTGTAGGTGCTAAAGGGCAGGTGATACACCACAAGGCTATTGGGTCGGCTATACCAATTGGTGAAAGAAACTTGCAGGAAAACAACATTAAATTTTTACTAAAAAAAGGGCTATATACTTATTATATAAGAGCAAAATCAACCTATACACTTCGGCTTCCTATAAAGCTGGTATCGTATAAAACAGCCTATAAAGAGGGTTTGCACGAAAAAATTTTTCATGGTATGTATTTAGGGCTTACTATCCTTATTGTGCTGTACGCTCTTTTTCTTTGGATTGCTTTTAGAGATAAAGTGTACGCATTTTATGCCCTGTATATTTTTGCTATGGTAATTAAGGCAATGTATTTTTTAGGCTATGCCTATTTGCTGTTATGGGCTAATAATAGTTGGATTAACCATTACGAACCCTCAATATTAGGAATGGTTTTTTTCTCAATACTATTTGCCATCGTTTTTTTAGAGACAGGCACTAAGTTTAAAGCATTACACCGTTGGTTATGGGCAGTTTTGCTGGTTAATATGTTAGTATTCCCCGTAGATTGGTTAGGGTATCATGCCATAGCAAGCAAAATGGTGCAATTTATTGATTTTGTAGCTGGCATAAGTATGTTGGTGGGGGGGATAATCTCTTATAGAAGCGGGTTTAAACCCGCCCGCTTTTTTTTATTAGCATGGGCTGTATTTTTAGTAGGGCTTAGTATTACTATGTTGCAAAAAATGGGAGCATTACCTTATACGTACTTCTTTGTGCAGGCATCACAAATAGGGGCTATGATAGGTGCTGTACTACTTTCATTTGCTTTGGGAGATAGAATGAATATTAGGAAACACGAGACCGAAAAAACTAAAAAAGAAAAATATAAGAGAATTGCCGAAAGTGAAGATTTTGTCCGTCAAAAAAATGCACTGCTAAGTAGAAAAGTAGAAGAAAGAAGTAGAGAGATGGAAGAACAAACCCAAATATTAGGGCAGCAAAAAGAAGAGTTAGAGGACTTAAACACCACCAAAGATAAAATACTATCAGTAATAGCACATGATTTAAGAGGTCCTTTGAGCAATGTAAGCCAGCTTGCTAATATGATGAGCGAAGATGAGAAGCTACGCAATAAAGAAACAATAGAGTTATTAAAAGATGCCTCAAAACGCTCGTTTGATTTGTTAGATAGTTTATTGCATTGGGCAAAAGCACAATTTGGTGATGCAGAGTATAATCTATCAAAAGTTAGTTTTTATGACTTAGCAGATGATACTATACAGCTGTACGGACTAAAAGCAAAAGCAAAAGAGATAAGCATTATAAATAATATACCCCAAAAAATATATGCCAATGCTGATACAGATATGATAAATACGGTGATACGTAATTTAATATCTAATGCTTTAAAATTTACAATAGTTGGAGGGGAAATAGTATTAGGAGGAAGTATAGACGAGAAAAAAGACACAGTTTCCCTTTGGATTAGCGATAGTGGTTTGGGGATTAGCGAGGATAAAATAGAGACTATTTTTGATGCGGGAAAAAATAAATCGTTGAAAGGTACTGATGGAGAAACAGGAACAGGGCTTGGCTTGGTTATTTGCAAAGATTTTGTAGAAAAAAACAATGGAACTATAACAGTAATAAGTAAGTTGGGGCAGGGTAGTAAGTTTACCATTACGCTACCCGTTTTTAAATAAGCATTTTTTTTTTGAAAGATAAGTACGACTATATAATAATAGGGCAGGGGCTGGCGGGTACAACCCTTGCCCACATTTTTTTGCAGCAAGGGCAAAGTGTTTTGGTAATTGATGAGCAAAAAGAAATAACCTCATCAAAAGTGGCTGCGGGAATGTGGAATCCTGTTGTTTTTAAACGTTATACACAAAGTTTTTTGGCGAAAACACTACTACAATATAATGCGGTCTTTTTCCCCCGTGTAGAGGCGGTAGTGAGTGCAAAATTTTACCATCCACGCCCGTATTATAGGATATTCCCTTCCGAAGATGATGTGCAACACTGGCAAGGCAAACTTGAAAATAGTGAAGTGAAAGATTTTTTAAACCCCAGCATATACAACGGTTTAAACAAAGAGTATTATAATGCGGGTAGGGGTGCGGCGGTTATAAACCATTGTGGTTTTTTAGACATTAAAAAATACATTCACGCTACTGCCAACTACCTTAGCCAGAAAAACAGTTTTTTGCCTGATAGTTTTATATTTAAAGATTTAGAACTTACCAGTGATGGGATAGTTTACAAGCAGTTTACTGCTAAAAAAATTATTTTTTGTGAAGGACTGCAAACACTACAAAACCCTTATTGGAAAGAGGTTGCCACGTTTTATCCCGTAAAAGGTGAACTACTTACTATAAAAGCCGACTTGCCTGAAAAAGAAGCAATAATTAATAAGGGTATATTTATAGTTCCCATAGGTGAAAATTTATACAATGTAGGTTCAACCTATAATTGGAGCGATATAGATTATACACCTACAAAAATGGGTAGAACAATATTAGAAGGCAAGATAAAAGAGATACTAAAAGTACCTTATGAAATAGTAGGACACAAGGCGGCTATTCGCCCATCAGCAAGGGATAGAAGACCCTTTGTAGGGCTACACCCTAACTATCCACAAGTAGGCATATTGAATGGTTTGGGTGCTAAAGGTGTTATGCTTGCCCCTTATTTTGCCCATCAGTTGGTGGGTAATATTATAAATGGAGGTAAAATTCATCAAGAGGTGGATATAGCACGGTGTTTTGCTAAATAATTTTGAGGGGATAACAGAATATCGCATTATTCCAAAAACAGATTACGTTTTTTGCGGCAACTACTCCTTAAAAATCACTTTAAATTAAACTGGGAAGCTACTGCTTCTATAAATTGCCATTATAGTGCCGCTTGCGTCTTTTATGTATAATCCCGTTGTTGCT
The DNA here is from genome assembly GCA_964584305.1 of uncultured Burkholderiales bacterium. GTDB lineage: Bacteria > Bacteroidota > Bacteroidia > UBA8524 > UBA8524 > SB11. The sequence continues at coordinate 19,873 of CAZOZL010000012.1, read as the reverse complement.
CATTTTTTTGTTTATTACCTGCGTTGATACATTACTGGTAAGGTTATCTTCTATTTAAGGTAACTATATAAAAATACCACACCGATTTTTTTAATAGCAAATAAAGTAGTGTGCTCGTTTCCATCATTATCTATATAATAACTGCGCAGGCAACTACTCACTATAAAAGTCTCGAAGCAGCAAATTTCATCAGCTTGTAGTAGTAGCTCCTTTTTTGCAATATGCTTTTTCCTTTAAAAGAGAATAAAATAGGCTCATTCACTATCGGTTAAGTCTATATAGCGAGACAAATTATCAGTAAGTAATTGCGGGAGGGTAGAACTCATTATACAAAATTCATAAATTTTTTTTAACTTGCTTGTCAACCTTTTCAGATTTTTACAGTCAAAAACAAAAAAATCGCTCTCTACATAATAAAGCGCACATAAACTTAAAGCCTATGAACAGAAGAGATTTCTTAACCAAACACATAGCAAAATCAGCACTTGCACCCTTAACCGATGGGGGCGAGTTACCCGCAGGCAAACGCCCAGAAGAAATATACCAAAACCAAACTTTACCCACCAATTTGCAACTTGCATCAGCAGGGTTAAGCGACTATACAGGGCAGTGGACAGCTAAGGAAGCAGCACATTTACTACGCCGTGTTTGTTTTGGTTTTGATAAACAACTGCTTGATAGTGTAGTAGCTATGGGTATGAGTGCGGCAGTAGATATGCTGCTAAATACGGCTAACACCCCGCCCACACCTCCGCTAAATAATTATGGCACAGCGCAATCGCCCGACCCTGATGTGCCTTTGGGACAAACTTGGGTTACAGCCCCACCTAATGGAGGTATCAATTTCAAACGTACTCAATCGCTACGTAGTTGGTGGATTAGCCAAATGATAGCTGATAATACCATTCTCGAGAAAATGACTTTGTTTTGGCACAACCATTTTGCTGCTGAAATAGGCATTTATAGCGAAGCACATTATGGCTACAAATACTTGGCAATGTTACGAACGGGTGCTTTGGGCAATTTTAAACAATTAGTAAAAGACGCTACCAAAGACCCTGCTATGTTGCGCTACCTAAATGGTAATGTAAACACCAAAACTGCCCCTGATGAAAACTATGCCCGCGAGTTGCAAGAACTATTTACATTAGGAAAAGGAGCAGGCAGCAAATATACCGAAGATGATGTGAAAGCAGCAGCACGTGTGCTTACTGGCTGGAGAGATAGGCGTGCCAGCGTAGCCTCGTTTTTTGACCCTACAAGGCATGATATAGGCGATAAACAATTCTCATCGTTTTTTAATAATAAAGTAATAAAAGGACAATCGGGTGCTGACGGAGCAAAAGAAACCGACGAACTGATTGACATGATATTTGCCCAAACAGAGGTAGCAAGGTTCATGGTTCGCAAACTGTACAAATTTTTTGTTTACTATATAATTGATACGGATACCGAGAATACCATAATTAAGCCTTTGGCAGATGAGTTTATAAATAATAATTGGGATATTAAACCCGTATTAGCAGCGTTATTGAAAAGCCAACACTTTTTTGACGACCTAAGCATGGGCTGTGTAATAAAAGGACCAACAGATTTAGGCATTGGCTTAATACGCCAGTTTAAAATAGAGATTCCTGCGCCTGATATTGCTACCCAATACCTATTTTGGAATTTTATATGGGCGGCAGGGGCAATACAACAACAATCCTTGTTAGACCCGCCCAACGTAGCAGGATGGCCAGCATATTACCAAGACCCGCAATATTACGAACTTTGGATTAACAGCGATACACTTCCCAAACGCAGCCAACTTACAGATTTATTGGTGTATGTGGGGTACACGCGCAGGGGGCAGTCTATGATAATAGACTCCATCGCTTTTGCAAGCCAATTTGGAACAGATGCCGCCGACCCTAATAAGCTAATAGAGCGCACACTTGAAGTATTATATGCTATTGATGTAAATCAAGCTCGGAAAAATTTTATAAAAGGAATACTTCTTTCTGGGCAAGCACAAGATTACTATTGGACAGATATATGGAACGACTATAAAAGCGACCCTAATGATGCCAATAAAAAGAAAATGGTTGACGATAGACTAAAAGCTATGCACAAATATTTGATGAACCTTGCCGAGTATCAATTATCATAAATTTAACCACCTAAAAAAGAAATTACCATGAAAAGAAGGGACTTTATAAAAGCATCAGCACCATTAGGGCTTACCCCGTTTTTCGTAAACGGACTTTCTATGAAAGCATTTGGAGCTTCGCCATTGCTTGGCTTATTAGCACAAAAAAGCATAGAAAACGGTAAGGTTTTAGTTTTAATACAGCTGAACGGTGGTAACGATGGGTTAAATACCGTTATCCCCATAGATCAATACGATAACTTGTTTAAAGCACGCCAAAATGTAATAATAGAAAAAAACAAAATTCTACAATTGGATGGGACTATAAAAACAGGGTTGCACCCTTCACTAACAGGGTTGCGAGATATGTATAACGATGGTTTGGTAAGCATAGTACAAGATGTGGGCTACCCCAACCCTAACTTCTCTCATTTTAGGGCTACTGATATTTGGCTCACAGCATCTGATAGTAAACAATATTTGAATAGTGGCTGGCTGGGTAGGTTTTTAGATGGGCAATACCCAAATTTCCCAACAGGATACCCTAATACTGATATGCCAGACCCATTGGCATTGCAAATTGGCTCGGTACTTTCGCCAGCCCTGCAAGGACCAACAGCAGGTACAGGTATGGCAATTACCGATCCTGATAATTTTTACCAATTAATTGCAGGAACAACAGACCCTTTACCCAATACCCCAGCAGGGCATGAGTTAGAGTATATTCGCCTTGTAGCACAGCAAACACAAGAATACTCTATTACAATAAAGGCAGCGGCAGCTAAAGCCAATACCATGTCCACCAAATACCCAACAAGTGGCAATAGCCTTGCCGAACAGCTTAAAATCGTAGCACGCTTAGTGGCTGGTGGATTGAAAACACCCGTGTATATGGTAAATTTGGGCGGGTTTGATACTCATGCAGCACAAGTTACCAACGCAGGAACGGATACAGGAGCGCACGCAACTTTAATGCAAAGAGTATCTGAAGCTATTGCTGCTTTTCAAGATGATTTGAAACTTTTAGGAGTGGATGATAAAGTGGCAGGAATGACTTTTAGTGAGTTTGGTCGCCGTATAAAATCTAATGCTGGATTAGGCACAGACCATGGTGCAGCAGCACCATTAATGGTGTTTGGAAAAGGCGTTAACCCAGGGATAATTGGAAACAACCCTACAATTCCCGACAATGCTTCGGTACAAAGTAATGTGCCTATGCAACACGATTTTCGTAGTGTATATACTTCGGTATTGGCAGATTGGTTTGAGATTTCTGAAAGCGAGATTAGTGCTACTATGCTACAAAATTTTGCTACACTACCCATTTTCAAAAAATCGGGTACTAATGTATCTGTAACAGAAACCGCTAAAGCTATGAGCGGGTTAAAATTAATGCAAAACTACCCCAACCCTGCCTCTACCTCAACGTTAATTGAGTTTTTTACAGAGGGTGGATATACCCAAATAAAACTATTTGATAATACTGGGCGTGAAGTAGGCATAGTAAATGAAGGAACTTACGAACAGGGTAAGCATATTATAACCCTTAATGTGGCTGATTTGCCAGCAGGCAATTATTACTACCAAATACACAATGGCAATAGCCAGCAAACTAAAACTATGGTGGTGCAACACTAAGTAAACCAGTGAAGTGCCTCCCTACTCCATTTGGATAGATAAGCCTATGTATAAGTTTGGAGAGTTATACTAACCTCACACTACTTCACCACGCATTTTTTATGTTGAAAAGGTAAAATATGGTTTTGTAAAAAGTTGTTTAATGTTTTGGCTTCTTTTTTTAATGCTGCATCTATAAATGGGTGATTAAAATCATTTTCCGCTAAATTATTAAGGTTCAGCAATCGCAAATCAAGGTTTTTACCCGTTTTTTTCCCTGCTATATAAGCGGGCAATATTTCTATACCTGATATATAGGTATGTTCAAGCGTTTTGCTTATTTGAAGTTTTAGCAGTAAAGGCATCCTACAAAAAATATTTAAATCGTAGGCTACAAAATCACCCAAAGAATATACTGCAAACCCAATTTTTTGCACACCCGTTATCGGGTCAGAAAACAGGTATTGCTCCATAGGTTGTGGGTTGTGTGGATGGTGTCCCAAAATCACATCCACACCTGCTTCATCAAAAATGCGGTGGTACAAATCTACGGTATGGTTTGCAGGATATGCTTGGTACGCACAGCCACAATGTAGTGAGCATATTACCATATCAGCACCTCGTTCTCTTGCCCATTCTGTATGCCGTTTTATTAAGCTAATATCGCAGCCTTCTTGGTTTAGCGGCAGGTAGTTAGTCAAATATTCTTTGCCCTTAATAGGCTCTAATTTATTAAGACTATAAGTGTAGGCTATAAAAGCTACCTTAATCCCATCACGCTCTATAATGGGGAAATTATTTTGCTCTTCCTCATCTCTTGCCGAACCCACAGCCTGTACGCCTTTCTTAGCTAAAAAAGCCAACGTATCTTTCAAGCCCTGTTCTCCCATATCCAACATATGGTTGTTAGCCGTGCTTACTATATTGTAGCCCTTGTATTTTCCATTTCCACTATAAATAGCAAGCAATTTTTCAGACCCATTAAAATACATATCATTTAGCATAATTTCTGGGGTGGCACTTTCGGGTTCTGTTTTGCAAATAGGCGTTTCAAGATTGGCAAATACAATATCACTATTAAAAAAGAAGTCGCCCACCTCATCCCATAAATGTACGGTAGATGCGGGGCATACCCACTCATAAGGCATCAAATCTCCACCAGCACTTAGGGTAATGGTTTTAGCAGTTAAAGGTTTTTCAGGAAAAACAAAATTCTGTGAGAGGAAATACTCTTCTATACCCGAGTTTTTTTCAGCCTTTTCAATCGTTTTAAAATAGTATTTGTATCCAAAAAAAAGAATGTCTTTTAGCTTAAAATGTAAGGGATCATCGCGAAAGCCTTGTGGCGGGTATTGCCATTTTTTTCGTTTTAATAAATGGAACACCCCAAAAATTATCCACAATACACCAGCTAATACTCGCCCCTTAAAGGTGATGGCACGGGTAGGCTTTGTGAGTGTTTTGATGTTAAAAAGTCCCAATTTAGTACGATTATTGCTTTTTGGTTTAGCGGGTTAGTATATTATAGCAAAAGGGCAAAAATATGGAAATAGTAGTCTTAATTATAGGTATTGGTGCAGGCATTTTTATTGGGTGGCTATTGGGCAAGAATAAAACAGCCCAAATGATACCAAAAAAAGAGTATGATATGTGTGCCAATGAGGTGGCAAAAATAACCGCAGAAAAATCGGCATTAAATGAAAAAGCGCAAAATTTGCAGGTTACCATAAACGAAACCAAAACTGTGGTAGCAAATGCCCAAGAGCAAAGCCTTGAGCTTACTGCTGAAAACAGCAAATTAGCCAACCAGCTAAAAAACCTTGAAGAAAAACTAAACACACAAAAACAAGAAATAGAAACATTGCAACAGCGTTTGGCTAAAGAATTTGAAAACCTTGCCAATAGAATATTTGAAGAAAAAAGCGAAAAATTTGTTCGCCAAAACCGTATTAGCTTAGACATGGTTTTAACACCTTTGAAAGAAAAAATGGAGGAGTTTAAGCAAAAAGTAGAGTCAACCCATTTAGAAAGCAGCAAAGAACAAAGCCGATTACAAGAGCAAATACGGAATCTTACGGAGCTTAATCAAGGGATGCGTGAAGACGCAATTAGGCTTACCAAAGCCCTAAAAGGAGACAATAAAACACAAGGAAATTGGGGTGAAATAATATTAGAGCGTGTTTTAGAAAAAAGTGGCTTAACTAAAGGGCAGGAATATACTGTGCAAGAAAGTTTTGTGAATGAGGAAGGCAAACGCCAACAGCCCGATGTGATTATAAAACTACCTGATAATAAGAATATTATAGTCGATTCAAAAGTATCATTAACAGCCTACGAGCGCATTACCGCAACTACCGATGAAGATGAGCAGGCAGTATGGCTAAAAGCACATATAAAATCTATAAAAGAACACGTGAAACAGCTAAGTGATAAGCGTTACCACGAGTTATACGAAGTAACATCGCCCGATTTTGTGCTATTATTTATCCCCATAGAACCTGCTTTTACACTTGCAGTGCAAAACGATAATACTATTTTTAATGATGCCTTTGATAGGAATATTATTATAGTATCAACCAGTACACTATTAGCTACTTTAAGAACCATATCAAGCATTTGGAAGCAAGAATACCAAAATAGAAACGTGCAGGAAATAGCACGAATAGGAGGGACACTACACGATAAGTTTGTTGGGTTTACAGAAGACCTTAAAAAAGTGGGTGAGCATATGGATAAATCCAAATCAATTTATGAAGATGCAATGAAAAAGTTGGTTTCAGGGCAAAATAATTTAGTAAAGCAAACAAATAAACTGAAAGAGTTGGGAGCTAAAACAACAAAAGAAATAGACCAACGGTTTTTAGACAGAGCGCAAGATTAAGCAGTTACTTTACGTGTAATGTGAGTCGGAGTAAAACAGGTATATTATTTTGTAATAGAAATTTGACCGCCTATAGCAGGCATAAAACTAAAACTACAGCAAAGTTTTTAACCATCTTAAACTAAAGAATTCCTGCTTTCGTAGGAATAACACGCTACAATAGTCCAAAACCTATAAACTGTGTGCGAATAAAACTAAAGTAATGCTTTAAGTTGCTCTATAAGAATAGGAGCTTTAGCTTGAAATATCTTATAAGCTGCTTGCGCCATCTCTGGGTTGGGTTCTTTATGTGCAAAACGTTCCAAGTCAACAATACTTTGATATATATCACCTGCCTTTAGCATAGCCAATAATGGCTTAATTTTATGTGCCGCTTGCCCAGCAGCATCTAAATCACCTGTATTTATACTACTATCAATATCGACAATGCCTTCTTCAATACTTTCAATATTAGCGGCTAAAAGCTCTTTAATAAAGCCCTCATCGCCCATGGCTAATGCCTCAAATTCAGATAAGTCGTATAATTTTTCCATGAAAGAGATACAAAGCTATATTATAAATTGAAAAAAATTTATAAAAATTATTCACCATCGCAAATAAACATCCTATATTTTAAAAAGTTAGCATTTTCTTATCAAAATTTAATACATTGCAATTGGAATTTATCGACACCTTACTATGAAATAGTACAACATTATTTCACAAACAAAAATATTGGGCAACTAAAAAGTAAACTACATAAGCAAACACTAACTATTTATTCTTACTTAGCAAAAAAATAAAAAATTAATGCATAAGCTATTAAAAAAGCAACTAAAGAAACATCTTAATAGTGATAAAACTCCAGCAGAAATAAAACAACTGCTTGAGGATATTAACAATTCCTACCAAAATTTTGACGATGACTATAAACATCTTGCACAGGAATTAGAGTTAAACTCACAAGAGTTATTTAAAAGCAAAAACCTTTTAAATAATGAGAAAGACGAGATAAAAGAAGCACTAACAGAATCATACAAAAAGCTAAATGAGTTTGGCAAGGCAGTGGATGCCAGTTTTTCAGTGAGTTATACCAATACTGAGGGTATTATAACCGATGTAAACAACAGGTTTTGCGAAACCAGCGGCTACAGTAAAAAAGAGCTTGTGGGCAAGCCACATAAAGTAATAACATCAGGCTATCATACCGAAAATTTTTGGAAAACCCTTTGGGCAACCATCAGCAAAGGCGAAATATGGAGCGGTGAGGTAAAAAATCGAACAAAAAAAGGAAAAGAATACTGGGAGGCTACCAATATAATACCCTTCCATAACGCGCAAGGAGAAGTATATCAGTACATGGCAATAAAAACTGATATTACACCAAAAAAAATAACCGATGAGGAAATAAAAAAATTAAGTATAGTCGCCCAAAAAACGCTAAACTCTGTTATAATTTTTGATATAAGGGGGTCTGTTACTTGGGCAAACGAGGCTTTTGTACGTGTTACTGGCTATACCTTAAACGAGTTGATGGGCAAAAAACCTAGCGATTTGCTGCAAGGCGAAAATACTTCGAAAAATACCCTAAAAGCAATGCGCTTAGCCATAAAAAATGGCGAACCTTTTAATGGCGAAATGCACTATTACAGTAAAAGTGGGAAAAAATTTTGGTTAGCCATAAACCTTACGCCTATTAAAAATGATAGTAATGACCTTACAGGATTTATAGGTATAGAAGCCGATATAACCGAGAAAAAAGAATTTGAAAAGGAGCTTAGAGTAAGCGAAGAACGCTGGAAATACGCCCTTAGTGGTGGGCAAGATGGGGTTTGGGATTGGGACATTGAAAATAACACACTGTTTGTATCAAACACGTGGAAGGAAATGTTTGGCTATACAGACCCTACAATGCAGCCACAGTTTCCCCAAGTTTGGGAGTTTGTTCATCCCGAAGATAGAAACCAAGCTAGAAAAGTTTTTGAAACTCATGTAGAAGGAAAAAGCAATAATTACCAAAACGAGTATAGGCTACTTTGTGCTGATGGTACATATAAATATATATTAGACAGAGGGAAAATTATTGAAAGTGAAGAGGAAAACGGAACATTAAACCGTAGATTTATAGGTACACATACAGATATTACACCGTTAAAAGAAGCGCAGGAAAAAGCGCAAGTATCAGAATTAATTATAAAAAGTAGTACCACATTACTCATCCGCTGGACACCCAACTTTAAACTTAATATTGAGTATATATCAGAAAACATTGCCGCTTATGGCTATGATGCCCAAGAATGGGTAAGCCAAAATATTGCTTTTATACATTTTGTTCATCCTGATGATGTGAAACCAGTAACACGCAAAGTATTACAAAGTTTTAGAGACAAGACAGAACAACTACAACTGCGATTTAGACTTAAAGATAGTCAAGATAATTACCATTGGATAGACTCTGACATACAAATAGTAAGAAACGGAGACGAAAACAGTGCCGCCTACTTTCAAGGTGTGCTAACAGATATTACCGAGCAAATAGAAGCAGAAGAAAAACTAAAAGAAAGCGAAAACCGCTTTCGCTTATTAGTACAAAATAGTACAGATATTACTACCATACTAAGCCACAAGGGAGATACAGTGTATGAAAGCCCCTCATTTTACAGAAATTTTGGCTACGAAGAAAAAGAAGTAGTAGGCAAAAGCTTCTTCGATTTCATCCATCCTGATGACATTAAAATAACCACCCGCAGATTTTTTAGTGGATTGGATAGAGGTGGAATATCAGACCCTATAGAGTTTCGTTTCAAACACAAAAACGGAAGCTGGCTATATGTAGAAAGTATAGCCAACAATTTGCTTCACGTACAAGGTATTGAAGGCATAGTGCTAAACTCACGCGATATTACCGACCGTAAAGAGGCCGAGCAAGAAAGCAAAAAATTGCAAGCATTTTACGAAACTATACTCAACAAAATACCCACCGAAATAGCCGTTTTTGATAGTAAACATAGATATATGTTTGCCAATGAGATGGCATTTATAGACCCTGAAAAAAGGGCGTTTATTATAGGTAAAGACGACTATGACTATTGCGAAAAATATGGAAGAGACAAAACCATAGCCCATAACCGCCGTGCTATATTTAACAAAGTGGCTTATACCAAAGAGCAAATAGAATTTGAAGAACCCTTAGAAACGCCAAATGGCACTACATGGGCACTGCGCCGTATGTTTCCCCTGCTAAACAATGAGGGAGAGTTAACTAATGTGATTGGCTTTGGCTTAGATATTACTGAAAGAAAAGCCGCCGAAAAAAAACTACAAGATAGCCAAGAACGTTTAACCCTTGCTACCCAAGCCGCACGGCTTGGTATTTGGGATTGGAACTTGGTAACAGACAACCTGCTATGGGATAAAGAAATGTACCCCTTGTTTGATATAAACCCCAACGATTATAAGAGCGATTACGATGCTTTTGATAAAACACTTCACCCTGATGATAAACAACGCATATACGACAGCATACAAGCCACTACCGAGGGTAAACAAGGCGATTTTAAAGATACTTTTAGAATACTCACCAAAAACAATGAAGTACGCTATATAACAGCAATATCAAAACTATTTAAAGAAGAAAAAACAGAAAAACCATTACGCATGATTGGCGTAAACTTTGATGTAACAGAAAGCACCCTTGCCGAACAAAGAATACTAAAATCGCAAAACGAGTTGCAAGAAGCGCAACACATAGCACGCGTGGGCAACTGGGAAATTGATATGCGCACCCATACCGTTACTTGGAGTGAAGAAATGTACACCATACAAGCAGTAAAAAAAGATTTTACCCCCACGCTTGATAATGTACATACCTTTTATACCAAAGAAACCCGCCCTGCAATAGTAGAGGCACTTAAAAATGCAATACATAACAAAAAACCTTTTGATATACAATCGCAAATAATAACAAAAACGGATAAAATATTAGATGTGAGAACAAAAGGAATACCCGTAATTGAAGCGGGTAGAGTCCCTTATGTGCGAGGCATTTTTCAGGATATAACCCAGCAAAAAGAGGCAGAACGCCAACTAAAAGAATATACCAACGAACTTGAAAGTATTAATAAAGAACTTGACCAATTTGCCTACATAGTATCACACGATTTAAAAGCACCACTGCGAGCTATAAACAACCTTAGTATGTGGATTGAAGAAGACCTTGAAGGGCAATTGAAAGGCGATACAAAATACCAATTTAACCTACTTAGAGGCAGAGTAGGCAGACTTGAAGACCTTATTAATGGAATACTGAACTACTCACGGGCAGGACGTATTACCGTTAACCCAAGTACGGTAAATATTCGCTCATTAATTGATGGAATAATAGATATGTTAGCTCCACCCAAAGAGCTTAAAATAAGTATTCCCGCAAAACTACCCACGCTTACTACCGAAAAAATAGCCTTAGAACAGATATTCGCTAATTTTATTAGCAATGTTATTAAGTACAATAAAAACCCTAAACCTACCCTGAAAATAACCTGTAAAGAAATAGGCAAGTTTTATAAATTTGGAATTACTGATAATGGAGATGGTATTGAAGAAGAATACCACGAGAAAATATTTGTCATTTTCCAAACTCTTGAAGCACGAGACAAGGTAGAAAGTACCGGCGTAGGGCTTGCCATAGTGAAAAAAATAATAGACGAAAAAGGCGGCGAAGTATGGGTAGAATCAGCAAAAGGAAAAGGCGCAACTTTTTACTTTACTTGGCCTAAAGAGTAGAAGTGCACCCCTAAAAATTGACTTATTAAAAACAAGTGCACCCCTTAACAATTTTTTACTTCTTACTACCAAACTCCATTAAAAAGGCTTTAATAAAACCATCCAACTCACCGTCTAATACACCCTGTGCATTACTGGTTTCATAGTTAGTACGGGTATCTTTTACCATTTTATAAGGATGCAATACATAACTACGTATTTGTGAACCCCACTCTATTTTTTTCTTACCTGCTTCTACCTCTGCTTTGGCTTCGTTTCGTTTTCGCATTTCCAGCTCATACAATTGTGATTTTAGCATTTGCAATGCTTTTTCACGATTGCCTAATTGGCTACGGTCGGCTTGGCACACCACTACAATACCCGTAGGCAAATGTTTCATGTGTACCTTTGTCTCCACCTTGTTCACATTTTGCCCCCCTGCACCACCAGAGCGAGCAGTAGTAACCTCCAAATCAGAAGGATTAATTTCTATATCTATACTATCATCTACCGCAGGATACACATATACCGATGTGAAGGAGGTATGCCTGCGAGCATTACTATCAAAAGGAGAGATACGTACTAAACGATGTACGCCGTTTTCACCCTTTAGGTAGCCATAGGCAAACTCACCATCAATCTGCAAACTGCACGATTTTATACCCGCCCCTTCTCCCGCTTGATAGTCTAACTCGGAAACTTTAAAGCCGTTTTTCTCACCCCACATTATATACATACGCATTAGCATCTCTGCCCAGTCTTGGCTTTCAGTTCCGCCTGCTCCTGCATTTATATTCACAATAGCCCCCAATTGGTCTTCCTCGCCACTCAACATATTTTTAAACTCCAACTCGTCCACCGCTTTTATCGTAGCGTTGTATTGAGTTTCTAACTCGCTCCCCACCTCTTCACCCATTTCGGCAAACTCGTGTAAAACACTAAGGTCATCAAGTTTGGTTTGCACTTTATTAAAGGCTTGTGTCCAAACTTTTTCTTTTTTAATACTTTTTAGATGTTTTTCGGCATTTTTCGGGTTATCCCAAAAATTAGGCTCAAGCGTAATGGCTTCAGCCTCTTCAATTCTTTTCAGCTTGGCATCAACGTCAAAGGTACCTCCTCAAGGCTTCAACTCTACCTCTTAAATCTTTATATTGGTCTGTGGTCATAGCAGGCAAAAGTAGCGATTTTTATACACCACATTATACAAGTATTTTTAAAATAAATAATGGCACACAAGCGTAACTATCGTACCTTTGCAGTGCTATTATCGTTTATATAAAATGAGATGGAAGAGGCAATTAACACAAAGGAAAACGAGAAAGAAAAAAACTCCATTGCTGATGGTATTATAACTTTTCTTTCCTACTTTTTTGTATTGCCCATTTTTATCATACTGCACAAAGTATTGCCCAACCCTAATTGGCCACTTTATATAGACCGCATACTTTTAGCCACCGCTATTTATTTCCTAATTCGTATATTATTAAATGTTTTTAAGCCCATTATACTCATCGGTTTTGTATTGGCAATGTGCTGGCTGGCTTATGGCAGTATTTGGAACAAATACGGCTTTCTAAATTTTTATACTGATTATAAAGTACTGCTATATAATATGGCAAATAGCCCTAATCCTGAGCATATTGTTATAAATGAGGTAATAGCATTTCCGATGAAATCTCAAGTAAAAGCAGCGGTAGATTATAAATCGGACGTGGTACGGAATTTAGCGGTAAAATTAGCCTCGAAAAACTTTACAAAATTTAATGAGGGTGTATATAGCAAGCACAGAGTTACCATACAAAGTTTTTCTATTTTTAAGGAAATAAACAACCGTTGGAATTATGTGAGCGACCCTGAAAGTAGCGAGTATTATGCCAAAGCCAGCGAAACCGTCGACCTTTTTGCTGGCGATTGTGATGACCATACCATATTTATGAGTGCCTGCCTAAAAGCCATTGGCGCACGCCCCCGCATGATACACACCACAGGACACCTGTACCCCGAAATATATATAGGCAATAAGCAAGATTTAGAAGAAATAAACTACCTGATAAGAGAAAAACTATTTGTAGAAGAAACCAAAGGCAACTCACTACACTACCATATTGACGAAAGCGGTAATATTTGGCTAAACCTTGACTATACAGAAAACTACCCCGGTGGGCGTTTTATGGAAGACGAAATATTGGGCGTTATTTTATTGGATGATTAATGTATGGATACATAATAATTAAAGAACTGGCATTAAACTATAGCTATGTGTAGAAACAAACTTTAAACTAGCTTCGCTCTAAATTCGTTATCCTCTCAATATACTCCCCCATTACTTCGTTTATATAAACTTTAACCTCGTCAGCATTTTTTGGTGGTTTAATTTCCATTACTTTTAAATGCTGTTGTAAAAATACTTCTCTCTTTTCAGCAGACAAAACAGGTATCTCAATAATACCATAACCTAAATTAGTATACACATCTTTTAACTCCTCAAAAACACGCAGACGGCGTTGAGGGTCATTATTTCGCATACCATCAGACTCAAAAGCCAAAGGTTGGGGTATAAACACCGTTTGGTAGCGGTATTTTTTCACAGTTCCCCAAAAACTGTTTTCATCAAAACCATCTACACGGGCATAAGCAATAATTTCAGGTGCAGCACGATCGAAGACTATCGGTACATTGCTAAATTGGCTCAATTTCTCCTCCCACCACAATCTAAACTCGTGTACTTTATGAAAAAACAGATTTTTATCATTTCGTATTTCCCCAATAGTATAGCCCTCACTAAAAAGGGTATCAATATACACACGAGTTAAATCAGGCACAGTAGGAAAACCCAAACGTTCAAAAAATTGACTTATGGTAGTTTTTCCCGATGATGTTGTGCCACTAAGTACTATCCATTGTGTAGCATTCATGCTGGCAATATTAGGACAAAAGGATTTTATTTATCACCTCAATATTATTTCTTGTGTAAAACCCAATGCCTTATTTACTATTTACATACCGATAAAATAAGTAAATTCGCACCATGTATAAGGGCATAAAATACTTGTATTATATAGCTGCTATTGCAGCATTAACGGCTTGTAAAAAAGGGTTTGAGGGGGCTGAAAAAACCAATATTGCGCCTGAAACCTCAGTAATTGCCGATACCATTAGCAGAGCGGGTAATAACCGTTTCGCATCGCAAGTAAAAATACAATGGTGGGGTACGGATGACGATGGCTATGTAGCAGGCTTTGAATACCGCATAAACGATAGTGCTTGGAAGTTTACCCGCCGCCAAGACTCTACCTTTTTGCTCATTATACCCAACAACAGAGATACTTTTGATTTTAAATTTGAAGTGCGTGCTATTGATAATAAAGGCGAAGCCGACCCCAGTCCTGCCCGTTTGTTTTATCCCGTAAAAAATACATCGCCTACGGTAGGTTTTTATTCGCCAACGGCAGTGCCTTCGCGCAACCCCACCCGCAGTTTCCCTGCACTACGTTTTTTTTGGCGTGCCGAAGACTTGGATGGTATAGCCTCGTTAGACTCATTTGAAATTTGCCTGAATGATACCACAGGTTCTAAAATTAAAGTTCCACCAGCTTTTAGAGATTTTTTGATTGTAGGAAAAGACCTTAGCGGCACAACTACCAGTTGCGATGTATATTTGGGCAACAGTAAAAACCCATCGGGTAGCCCACTTAGCGGGCTATTGCTTGATGATAGTAACACACTATTTATACGAGCCATTGATAAAGTAGGAGCAACTTCTCCCTTTTCAGCATCAAACAAAATATGGGTGCGCAAACCCAAAGGCAAAATACTATTGGTAAATGCCGTATCATCACAATTTCAACGGGCAAGCATACAAAATTTTTACACCACCGCTTTTAATGCCGTAAACAACAACCCATACGATATAATGATGGCGACCGAATTAGTAGCCAATAATTATAGCGAGTTATCGCCCGACCCGTTTACACAATCACAAATATTTAAGTTTTTCGACCATATTTTTTGGTTTAGTGATGATACTGAATTTAGCATGAGTTTATTACAAAAATCGTCGGGTTTATTTTTTAATAATGATGGACGAATGTTAATGATTTCAGCCGCCAACGATAATATTCCCGAAACTCCTACATACATAGATTTTACGCCCGTAGGCAAGTTTTTACCTGTAAGCAATGCTGATGCTTTTTTAATGCAACAAAACGACTCGCTTGTACCCCTAAACATAGGATGGCCTATACTTACAACTCCCAACTTTTTAACAGGCGTTCGCCCTTATGAGTTGCCCCTTTCTAATGTTGATTTTAGTTTTTCGCCCTTGTATAATGGTATAATAACCCGAGAAAAAAGCAGTGTTATTAGTCGCTGGACGGGTGTTTCTACTTTAGTATCAAAACGTGTTCGTAAAAGTGATAACACCACCAATTTTATAATAAGTGTTGTACCGCTACACCTATTTAATAATGCAAATAATTTCAATGCCTTTTTAAATGAGGCGGTAAATACCGAACTTAAATTTTAGCTTGTATATTAGCAACAGTGAAAAACATTGTACTTTTTGCGTCAGGCTCAGGAACAAACGTTCAAAATATTGCCGAGTTTTTTGGTAAAGACAGTTCGGGTAAGGTAGCCGCCGTATTTTGTAATAACCCCAATGCCCACGTAATTAAGCGATGCGAAAAACTGAGTATCCCCTGTATTATATTTAATAAATCTGATTTTTATACCAGCCAAAGAATAGTAGAACTTATACAAGCATTTGAAGCTGATATAATAGTATTGGCAGGTTTTTTATGGCTAATTCCCGAAAATTTAATAACCGCATATCCCAAACGGATTATTAATATACACCCTTCACTATTGCCCGATTTTGGCGGAAAAGGAATGTACGGTATGTACGTACACGAAGCTGTGATACGCTCTACCAAAAGAGTAAGCGGTATTACCATACATATTGTAACCCAACAATACGACAAAGGAAAAAAGCTATTTCAGGCTAAAACAAAAATTACTACAAACGATACCGCCCACACCCTTGCCAACAAAATACACGACTTAGAACAAAAGCATTTCCCCATGGTAATAAAAGAATTTATTGAAACAATGGAATAACTCACTACGAGTGTGAGGTATTTTTTGCATTATTACCCTACTAAAAGAGACGGAATAGGCATGACTGCCCGCTCTATACATAAAGGTTGTGATAACGATTATGAATTGCGGCAGGTTTCAACCTGTTTCTATGTTAGTTATAGGGCTTTTAGCACTTTAAAAGAAATATAACCCATGCAACATTCTAAATCTTATTTATCTATAACCCTAACATAAACTCATCAGGGTTTTTACCACCTGTGAGTAATTGCACGGGGTTTTCAAGCTGTTGTTTTAGTTTTACTAAAAAACTTACAGACTCACGCCCGTCAATAATTCTATGGTCGTAAGAAACGGCTACGTACATCATAGGGCGGGCTACAATTTGCCCATCAATTACAATAGGGCGTTCAACAATATTGTGCATTCCTAAAATTGCCGATTGAGGTGGGTTTATAATAGGCGTTGATAATAACGACCCAAATACCCCACCATTGGTAATAGTAAATGTTCCACCAGTCATTTCTTCAATAGATAGTTTATTATCCTTTGCTTTAGTTGCTAAACGTACTACTTCAGCTTCAATTTCTGCAAAAGTCAGTGATTCGGCATTGCGAATTACAGGTACTACCAAACCTTTGGGCGCAGAAACTGCTATGGAAATATCAGCGTAATTGTTGTACACAATAGTATCGCCATCAAGCATTGCATTTACTGCGGGAAATTCTTTTAGCACATTACTAACCGCTTTTATAAAAAACGACATAAAACCTAAGCCTACACCGTGTGTTTCTTTAAATTTTATTTTATACTTCGCTCTAATATCCATTATTGGCTTCATGTTTACCTCATTAAAAGTGGTAAGCATTGCCGTTTCGTTTTTAACAGATACTAAACGCCTTGCAACTGCTTTACGCAGGTTGGTCATTTTTTCTGTTCTTTGTTCTCTTGATTTTTCTGTATTGGCAGTAACCCCTAATTCTGCTGCCAAAGCATCAGCTTTTGTTATTCTACCCTCCCTGCCTGTGCCTTCAACATCAGCAGGAGAAATGCCTTTCTCGCTCAATATTTTATTTGCCGCTGGAGAAGGAGTCCCCGATGCGTATGTTTTAGTACTGTTAGAAGTAGCTACATTTTGCGAAACTACTTTCTCCTCTTTCTTTGGCGCATCGGTTTTCTTTTCCTCTTTTTTAGGAGCAACACCTTCTGGGGCTTTTGCATCCGTATTTATAGATGCTACAACAGCACCAATTTCAATAGTATCCCCTTCATTAGCCATTGTTTTTAACTCTCCTGCGGCTTCGGCAGTAAGCTCAAGTGTTGCCTTATCGCTCTCCAATTCACATATCACTTCATCCATTTCTACATAGTCGCCATCTTGTTTTAGCCAAGTAGAAAGGGTTACTTCTGTTATCGATTCGCCAACTGTGGGTATTTTTATCTCAAGAGCCATACTTCAAAAATTTGTGCAAATTTAAGGTTTTACAATGAGAAATAGAGGATTCCGTATTATATCAAAGTATTACTTGTAAAACTTTACATAGGAAATTGTAAGTTTGTGATTTAACTAGTTATGAGTAAAATTAAAGTGAAGAATTTTGGTCCTATTAAAAAAGGAAATCAAAGTAATGATGGGTGGATTGATATTAAAAAAATTACAGTTTTTATTGGGCAACAAGGTAGTGGTAAAAGTACTGTTGCAAAATTAATATCTACATTCACATGGATGGAGAAAGCTCTTGTAAGAGGCGATTATGATATAAAAGGACTTTCAAGGAAAAACAAATTAAAGAATCAATTTTTAAAATACCACAGATTAGAGAAGTATTTAAATGAGAACAGTAATAGTACTACAAATACAATAATTGAATATAGAGGAGATGCCTACACTATCAAGTATGCTGAAGGCATACTTGATATAAAAGAAAAGAAGCACAGTAGTTACCCACTTCCACAAATAATGTATGTCCCTGCTGAAAGAAATTTTATCTCATATGTTAAAACACCCAATAAGTTAAAACTTTCATCTGCTTCGCTTCAAGAGTTCTTAACAGAATTTGATAATGCAAAAAATAATATTAAAGGAAGTTTAAGTTTACCAATTAATAATGTAAATATTGAGTACGATAAACTGAATGATGTAATAAATGTTAAAGGCGATGGGTATAAAATTGGGCTAACTGACAGCTCAAGTGGTTTTCAATCATTAGTTCCATTATACTTAGTATCCAAGTATTTATCAAACTCTATTAAGCATCAAAGTGCAGGCGATAACGATGATACACCGATGAGTAGTGAAGAGTTGATGCGTTTTAGGTTGGGGTTCGGTGAAATAATATCAAATAAAGACCTTACTAGCGAGCAACGTAGAGCTGCTATTTCAGTTTTATCCTCAAAATTTAATAAAACAGCCTTTATAAATATAGTTGAAGAACCTGAGCAAAATCTTTTCCCAAGTTCACAAAGAAGCATGATAAATAGTTTATTAGAGTTTAACAATGAAAATGCAGGAAACAAGTTAATACTTACAACTCATAGCCCTTATTTAGTTAATTATTTAACTATTGCTATTAAAGGAGGTGCACTTTTAGGAAAAGTGAAAACAGAGAGGGATAGAGAAAAAAGAAATGATATTGTACCTCTAAAATCACTTGTAAAAGCAGAAGATATTGTTATTTATGAATTGGGTGAAATAGATGGAGAAATTAAACAACTTGAAGTTTATAAAGGATTGCCATCAGATGAAAATAAATTGAATGAGTGGCTTGAAAAAGGTAATGATTTATTCTCTCAATTATTAGAGATTGAGCAAGGATTATGAGTGTAAACTTTTTTGAGGAGAAATGTCTTAGCAAGACGGATAAAAAACTTTTTGGTTTGTGTGATGATAGACCTCAAAATCCTGCATATATTGATGAGACGGATGGAAAGAAATGGATAGCCGTTGTTAAGAATGAACATACATACGAGGTTTCTTTTGTGGCGGTTGATAATTGCATTAATATCAAAAAGAATGATGGGAAAATGGATAGCCGTTGTGATGGACTTCTGTTTTATGAGGAGACAATTATTTTTGTAGAGTTAAAAAAACGAAAAGGTAGTAAAAGTGCTTGGATAAGAGAGGGTGAAGCACAACTAAGAACTACTATTGGGTGCTTTGAGAAAACAGAAAAGTCCTCTCAATTTGAAAAAAAGAAAGCATATATAGCTAATAGTAAAAGTCCACAATTTCGAAGTACCCAAAACGTTAGGATGCAGAAGTTTTATGAGGAGACAGGATACATTTTAAGGATTGTAAATAGGATAAACCTTGACTGAACTGTCTTGCACATAAAAAAAGCCCGCCTAATAGGCGGGCTAAGAAATTATACTCTATAATCATCTACATAGTAAGTTAAGAATATATATAG
>CAZOZL010000011.1:12494-82091 GCA_964584305.1 uncultured Burkholderiales bacterium | reverse complement strand
TGGTGTGAAGGGCTTTATTTTGAAAGCCAAAAACATCATGTATTAGGCAACACAAGTGTTTAATTAATAAAAAAATGATTTTCTAATATGTAGGTAGTCAGATAGTTATAGTCGTATTTGCAACTGGTAAAACAGTAACAGAGTGCAAATGATGGGTATGCTGTTTAGTTTTGCGAGGCTATTTCATATTTAGCTCTTTCCACAGCAAGTCTTTTAGTTGCTGCATATTATTGCCTGTTACTGATGATATAAAAATATGGGGTACATTTTTAGGCAATTCTTGTTTTATTTCCTCTACCAATTCATCGTCAAGCATATCGCTTTTGGTAATGGCTAATAGGTGTTTTTTGTGTAGCAATTCCTCGTTAAATTCTTTTAACTCGTTCATCAACACTTCATATTCTTTTTTAATATCATTGCTATCAGCGGGTACCATTAACAGTAAAATGGCATTTCGCTCAATATGCCTTAAAAAACGATGCCCTAAGCCTTTTCCCTTGTGTGCGCCTTCAATAATTCCTGGTATATCAGCTATTACAAAACTTCTATAGTCACGGTATTTCACTATGCCCAAGTTGGGTACAAGTGTGGTAAAGGGATAATCGGCAATTTCGGGTTTTGCTGCTGTTACTACTGATAGTAGAGTTGATTTACCAGCATTGGGAAAGCCCACCAAGCCCACATCTGCCAGTACTTTTAGTTCTAATATTCGCCAGCGTTCTTCGCCTTCTTCACCTGGTTGGGCGTAGCGGGGTGTTTGATTGGTAGATGATTTAAAGTTGTGATTTCCCAAGCCTCCTCGTCCACCCAAAATTAGGTTTTCTTCTTGCCCGTGTTCGGTAATTTCAAAAATTATTTCTTTTGTTTCAGCATCTCTGGCAACTGTGCCTAAGGGAACTTCTATAATTTCATCTTTCCCCATAGACCCTGATTTTCTTCCACTTCCACCTCCCTCACCATCAGCGGCAAAAATATGTTTACGGTATTTTAGGTGCAGCAATGTCCATAGTTGGCTACTTCCTCTCACTATTACGTGTCCCCCTCTACCTCCATCACCACCATCAGGTCCACCCTTCGATGTGATTTTATCGCGGTGCAAGTGTCTGCTTCCTGCTCCACCTTTGCCGCTGCGGCAGCAAATTTTTACGTAGTCTATAAAATTACTTTCTGCCAAAATATTATAACATTATCCCTAAGCCTATTACAAAACTCGCATTAGTGGGTCGTTCTTCAGTTGTTGTTAAAAATGTTTGTACTATTATTAGTCCTACTCCTAAAAATAGTGATGTGCCTTCCTTGTACTCAAGGGCAGGTAATGGTGTGCTATCTCCTAAATAAAAACGGAGTTCGGTAATATTTTGAGCAGAATTAGCACTGTCTTGAGCCGAAAGATTTAGGCTTAAAAAAAATAAAGAAATAACAAATACAATTCTCATTTTGAAAATATATTAGTTTGCCAAAACTACATTAATTTGTACGCATAGTGATGCAAAAATTTCATCTACATCTCCCATTCCATCAATAGCAATATATTTCTCTTGCTTTTTGTAGTGGTTGGCTACGGGTAGGGTTTTACTATTATACACGTTAATACGGTCTTTTATTACTTCTTTGTTTTGGTCATCGGCACGTCCACTATCTTTACCTCGCAATAATAAGCGGGCAATTAGTTCTGTATTTTCAACTTCTAAGGCTAACATTTTGGTGATGCTTTCGTTACTTTCTGCCAGCAAATTATCCAACGCTTTTGCTTGTGCAACTGTGCGAGGGAAGCCATCAAATATAAAGCCTTTGGCTTGTGAATTAGCTTCTAACTTGCTGCGTATCATGCCTATCACTACTTCATCAGGTACTAATTGTCCTGCATCCATCAAACTTTTTGCTTTTAAACCTAATGTTGTGCCTTCGGCTATTTCGCCTCGCAATAAATCACCCGTCGAAAGCTGAATTAAACCATATTTTTCTACCAGCTTTGCTGATTGTGTACCTTTACCTGAACCTGGAGGTCCAAAAAGAACTATGTTTAACATGAAACTTGATTTTTTTAGTTAAAAATGCGAAGGTAAGCCTTTGGCATTAACATTAAACATTGGATATTTGTTTTAAGTATGAAATATTGGAATAAAGTAAGTATCCCGCAAGCATTAGCAACTACTTTTTTACAACATAAATTTGGTTTAAGTTCCTACCTAAACCGTTGTAATCCATTCCATAACCCACAATGAAACGATTGGGTATTTCAATCCCTTTATAATCTATTTTTAAAGAGACTTTTATAGCTTCTGGTTTTAAGAGTAATGTAGCTATTTTGATGCTTTTTGGCTGCTGTTTTTCAAGCTCTTTTAGCAAGTAGCCCATAGTTAACCCCGTATCTATAATATCCTCTATTATAAGAATGTCTTTGCCTTTTATATCAATATCTAAGCCTAATAACTGGTTTATTTTGCCTGTACTTTGGGTATTGTAGTACGATTTGTACTTAATAAATGAAAACTCGGCTTTCATTTCTAATTTATTTGCTAATGCTGCCGCAAATACAAATGCACCATCTAAAACGGGCAATAGTATAGGCTGGCTGTGGCTATAAGCATTGCTAATTTTGATAGCCATTGAAACCACTGCGTTGTGTATTTCTGCTTCGCTAATAAAGGGTTCAAAAATTTTATCGTGTAGTTGGATATTCACCCACGCAAGCTACAATTTTATCAGTTTTTGATAGTTGATTTAGTTGCTACAAAAAATCACATCAAACTCATGTTAGTTTTGTGCTTTATAGTAACATTGTGCATGATTAGCTTTTGGGAACAAAACTCGTTTACAAACTATACCGTTATTATTGTTGGGGCGGGTATTACAGGGTTATCTACTGCTTGCTCTATTAAAGAGCAATATCCTGATAAAGAGGTGTTAATTCTTGAGCGGGGCATTTTTCCTACTGGTGCAAGCACAAAAAATGCTGGTTTTGCCTGCTTTGCAAAGGCTTGCGAAATGATGGCAGATATGCAACTTACTGATGTTGACACAGTAATAAAACTTGCCATAGAACGCCAAAGTGGATTAGAAAAACTACGCCACCGATTAGGCGATAGCAAAATAGGATACCAGCAAAACGGTGGGTACGAACTTATTTTTGATGATGATAAAATCTTTGACCCATCGCAAATTGAGACCTTAAACCAGCAACTTTTACCCTATTTTAATACCCAAGTTTTTGAGTTGAAAGATGATGTGATACCTGCTTTTGGGTTTGGAAATACTAAACACCTAATTTATACACCACTTGAGGGACAAATAGATACAGGTTTGATGATGAAAAACCTTGCACAATATACCATTGGCTTAGGTATAAAAATTATTTATGGGGCTGAAGTAATAGAGTTTGACGAAACCGAAAACGGAGTAAGTGTATTCGTACACCATCAACAATTAAATAAAAACATAGCCTTTACCTGCCAAAAAATGGGATTGTGTACCAATGCCCATATACAACAATTTTTACCTCAACTGGGCATAAAACCAGGTAGAGGACAAGTAATAGCTACAAAACCCATAGAGAACCTAAAGTTTAAAGGGACTTTTCATTTTGATGAAGGCTATTATTATTTTAGAAACTACGGCAACCGCATTTTATTTGGTGGCGGTAGAAACTTAGCAACTAAACATGAAGAAACTACTGTTTTTGAGCCTAACAGCACCATATTAAACAAGCTAAAACACTATTTAAAAACCGTAATTGCACCTGATACCGAACTGGAAATTGATAGCCATTGGCAAGGCATAATGGGCTTTTCGCCCAACAAACAACCTATAATAAAAAACATTACTACAAATATTGCCGTAGGTTTTGGCTGTAATGGCATGGGGGTGGCACTTGGCAGCAGTACAGGTGAAAAACTGGCGGGTCTTTTAGCAGGTTAAAAGTTTTTTTCGTGCAATGCACACAATTCTATGCTACAAGCCAATAGATAGTAGCTAAAATCTTAATCCTTGCAACGGTTTCAAATCATTCAGCTATTGCCATAGTAGCAACGCTAATTTTGCAATCAGTTGCTTTTTTTAGTGCAGTTGCACACGCCTCAATAGTTGCGCCAGTGGTTACAATATCATCTACTAATAAAATATGTTTGCAGGCAATGCTTTCAGGTTTTTTTACTACAAACTGGTCGCCCATATTTAGCCAGCGTTGCCAACGGTTCTTTTTTGTTTGGCTTTTTGTTTCTGATGGTTTTAGCAATACATCGGTAATTACGTCAACTCCCAACTTTTTTGCCAGCCCTTTTGCAAACCACTCACTTTGATTAAAGCCTCGTTTACGTTGTTTTTTTTTGTGTAAAGGGATAGGTATAATACCTTCCACTAATTTAAACTTATCGCTGTGCTTTAACTCCTCGCCCATTATTTCGCCAATATGTTGAGCCAGTTCTTTCTCGCCTTTGTATTTAATGCGGTGCATCATTTTTCGAGTGCGATTTCCTTTTTTAAAATAAAGGTATGCTGTGGCAGCTTCTAACTCCACCTTGCCCCAAAAAATTTGTTCAATAGCATTCGGGCTTTTATCAACAAACCCTGTATAGGGTAATGTTAACACGCAGTCTAAACAAATAAAATCCTCGCCTTTTAGCAACTCGCCATCGCAAGCAGCACATATTTGAGGGTAGAAAAGAGAAATAAAGTCGGCAATTAGATTCACTTCTGCAATTTAGAATAACAAAATGTAAATCTAATGTACCTTTGCACTTTATGGAAATGTTTGAAAACACAGGGCGTACTGAAATAGGTAATTTGGGTGAATTTGGATTGATAAATCACCTGACTAAAGATATACAACTAAAAAATAAAAGCAGTATAAAAGGAGTAGGAGATGATGCTGCGGTAATAGATTGTGGCAACAAAAAAATGCTGGTAAGCACGGATATGCTGCTTGAGGGCGTACATTTCGATTTATCGTATATGCCCCTAAAACACTTGGGCTACAAAGCTGTAATAGCCAACCTGTCTGATATTTATGCTATGAATGGAACGCCCGAGCAAGTAACGGTTTCCATTGGTATCTCCAATCGTTTCTCATTAGAAGCGGTAGAAGAATTATACAAAGGTATATATATAGCCTGCGAGAAATACAGTGTAGATATAGTGGGTGGTGATACCTCATCATCAAAACAGGGGTTACTAATTTCTATTACTGCCATTGGCTATGCCGATGAACAAAAAATAACCTATCGTAGTGGGGCTAAAGATACTGACCTTTTGTGTGTTACTGGAGATCTAGGAGGGGCGTATATGGGTTTGAACCTTTTAGAGCGTGAAAAACACGTGTATATAGCCAACCCTGAAATGCAGCCCGATTTAGGAGGCTGGGACTATATAGTGGGTCGCCAATTACGCCCCGAAGGACAAAAAGAATTTATAGAATGGCTGGCAAAACAAAATATTGTACCTACTAGTATGATTGATATTTCTGATGGTTTAGCATCGGAAGTACATCATTTATGCCAACACTCAGGCGTGGGAATGAATGTGTATGAAACTAAGCTACCTATGGATCACCAAACGATACAAATGGCAGAAGAGTTTAATATAGACCCTACCACTGCTGCACTAAATGGTGGCGAAGACTACGAATTGCTATTTACCATACCTCAAGCTGATTTTGAAAAACTAAAAGGTACGGATAATATTAGTATAATAGGGCATTGTACAGAGAAAACTGAAGGCATCCACCTAATGACCAAAAACGATAATAAATTTGCTCTTAAAGCACAAGGCTGGCAACATTTAGAAAATTCGTAGTTTAATATAAGTTTGGTATAAAAAAGGCACTAATTTTTCGAAGCAAATTTACTTTTTAGTAAAAAAATGTATTAACTTACATTAAAACAAACCAATTTAGTATGAAGAAAACATTTATTATTATGGCTATTGTTGCCCTGTTTTTATCAGCGTGTAACGATTATGGAACAAAAAAAACCTTTGGAAAAGGGGAGTTGTACTACACTGAAAAGGTAACTGAAACCGAAGCAGACTCGGTCGGTGTATTTTTAGAAGAAATGGGCTATTTGGGCGATGATAAAGAAACCAGTATTCAAGTGGATAGGGTAGGAGAGACGTATAAAATACGTTTGGTAGTACAAGAACAGTATCAAGAAAAAGACTCATCACTCGATATTAGTTTTAAGGCGTTGGCTTTTATGGCATCGCATCAAGTATTTGATGGTAAAACCGTTGAAATTGACTTGTGTGATGCTACGCTTGAAACTAAAAGAACCATTAAATAAAATGGGTTGAGCAAAAACTAATGAAAAGAAAAAACCCATAGCAAAAATATTCCTGCTATGGGTTTTAGATAATTTATATTTTACAGGCTAATAGTTTTTTACCAGCTCAATTAGTTGGGCTTTCACCGTATTATTTACAGGGGCAAGCGGCATACGCACTGCACTACCACAAATACCCATTTGTTCTAACATTATTTTTATACCGCTTGGGCTACCATCAGCAAAAATGTTGGTGCTGCTCTCAAAAATACGGTAATGTAGTTTGCGAGCAGTTTCAAAATCTCCTTTTAGGCAGTGGCGTACCATTGCACTAAAATCAGTAGGGTAGGCGTGTGCTATAACGGATATTACCCCATCCATACCGATAGACATAAAAGGGAGGGTTAATGAATCATCACCACTAATTACTAAAAAATCTGCGGGTTTATCTTTTATAATAGCCATACATTGCTCCATATCTCCACTTGCTTCTTTCATGCCTATAATATTAGTATGTTGGGCAAGTTGCAGGGTGGTAGCCGCCGTCATATTAATGCCTGTGCGCCCTGGTACATTATATAATATTATAGGGTGAGGACTTGTATCAGCAATGGCTGTATAATGGTTTATAATCCCCTGTTGGTTGGGCTTGTTATAATACGGGCAAACTGATAATACGGCATCAATACCGTCAAAATTAAAGGCTTTAATAGTTGCCACAACCTCGCGTGTACTATTACCACCAATGCCCATTACCAAAGGCACACGGTTATTATTTACTTGTTTAATAGTATTAACAACTTGCTGTTTCTCTTCACTGCTTTGGGTTGCCGTTTCTCCTGTTGTTCCCAACATTACAATATACTCACAACCTTTACTAATAATGTGTTCTGTAACTTTTTCAAGCCCAGCAAAATCTATTTCTTCGTTACTCTTAAAGGGTGTAACTATTGCAACACCTGTACCTTTAAATTTTTCCATATCTCACTTTATATCTGGCTGCAAAATTCAACCAATTTTTTGTAAATAGTGTAATAACTCTTTTATAAAGCTATCTTTTTTAGCAGAAACCATAAAATCGTACACTTCGGCAAATTTGGTGTTTGAGGGGCTTATTTTACATTTTGCCTTACTGTAGGAAGCAATTAGGCTGAGTAGCAAAATATCAGTATCCAAGTGGATAAGGTAATCAAAAGTTTTATCTGTAAAAGTGCTAACGTGTGCATGGGTGGGTAAGCCTACCCAGTTTAAATGACTTTTGTTAAAATACTCGTACCCATATCTTATGTGTAGGTTTTCTTCAAACTTTTTAGCGTTTATAAAACCAAAACTTTGCACGTCTTTTTTCTCTTGTCGTAAAGTTTCAACCAACTGGTGCGCTAAGTTTTTTGTTTTACTATTATCAGCACAGTACAGTATGCCTATGGTTTTTACATTAGTAAGAGAAACAAAAGCCTTGTTCTCTCTTTTTTTAGTGAGGTCTAACTTTAGTGCGTATTGTTGTATTTGTTGTTTTATGCCCAATATTTTAAAACTGTTAATTAATCATATTCATAAAATCTTGCTCGCTTATAATAGCAATGTCATTATCGGTAGCTTTTTTTAACTTTTCGGGTCCCATTTTATCGCCCGCAATAAGGAAGTTTAATTTTTTAGAAATGCTACTCACATTCCTACCTCCATTGTTTTCTATTAGTTTTTTCAAATCATCACGGCTAATGCTAAACACCCCCGATACTAAAAAACTTTTTCCCTCAAGTTTATTAGTTCGCTCTACGCCTTCCTCTTCCTGTATCTCAAAGTTTAAACCTGCCTCTTTCATTCTCTGTATAATGATTCGGTTCTCTTCAACAGCAAAAAAACGCACTACATAGTAGGCTATTTTCTCACCAATATCATGAATGCCAAAAATTTCTTCTCTTGTGGCAGTAGCCAATTTATCGATACTACCAAAATGCTTGGCTAATTTTTTGGCAACGGTTTCGCCCACCATTCTAATGCCTAAACCAAACAATACCCGCTCAAAAGGGATAGACTTACTGGCATTAACACCTTTTAATATATTCTGTACTGATTTTTCTTGTAGCGATCGTTTTTTCTTTTCGCCGCTTGTTTCATCGCCCACCTCAAACTCCAAACCTATCAGTTTATCATAAGTAAGGCTATATAAGTCGGCATAATTTTTTATAACTTCTTTATCAAACAAGCCACTAATGGTTTCGCTACCTATACTGCCTATATCCATAGCCTTGCGGCTAATAAAATGCTCTATTTTTCCTTTTAGCTGTGGCGCGCATCCCTCCTCGTTGGGGCAGTAATGGATTGCCTCTCCATCGCCCCGCACCAGCTGGGTAGTGCAAACAGGGCAGTGTTTTGTATATTCAATTCTTTTGGCATCGGGTTGGCGTTTGCTTATATCTACTCCTGTAACTTTAGGTATTATTTCGCCTCCTTTTTCTACAAAAACAGTATCGTTTTCATGTAAATCAAGGCGTTCAATTTCATCGGCATTGTATAGGCTGGCACGTTTTACCGTTGTGCCTGCCAACTGCACTGGTTTTAGGTTGGCAACGGGTGTAATAGCCCCAGTGCGCCCCACTTGGTAACTCACCTTTTCAAGCTGTGTGATGGCAGCTTCTGCCTTGTATTTGTATGATATTGCCCAACGAGGAATTTTAGCCGTAAAACCTAAATCTTGTTGTTGCAGGTAATCGTTTACCTTTAGTACAATACCGTCAATTTCATAACTAAGGTGGGGACGTTCTCTTTCGTGTTTTTCTATAAAAGCAAAAACATCGTCAAGGGTTTTGCACAACTGGTAATGGGGGCTTACTTGAAAACCCCATGCAGCAGCTTTTTTCAAACTTTCGTAATGGGTATCAGCAATGGGATTGGCGGTATATATACCGTATAAAAAAGCATCTAAAGGGCGTTTTGCTACCTCGGCACTATCTTGCATTTTTATACTACCCGATGCAAAGTTGCGAGGGTTTTTATATAGTTTTTCTTTTACCTCATCTTCAGTAAGTCCTTTTTCACGTAATTCTGCCGCTACCTTTTGGTTTAGTTTATCAAAGGTTTTGCGGTGCATAAAAATTTCGCCCCGTATTTCAAATTGTTCAGGGTAATTGCCTGCTTTTAACTGGTGGGGAATGCTGCTAATAGTTTTTACATTGGTGGTAACATCATCGCCTTTTACCCCATCGCCTCGTGTAACGGCACGCACCAGTTTCCCTTTTTCGTATAATAGGCTAATGGCAAGCCCATCAAATTTTAGCTCGCATACATACTCAAAACTATCGCCAATAGATTTTTGTACCCGTTTGTCAAAATCTGCCAATTCTTCTTTGCTGTATGTATTGCCCAAACTCATCATGCGGTATTTGTGTTGCACCGTTTCAAAGTTTTTGGTAATGCCGCCGCCTACTTTTTGGGTGGGCGAGTTAGGGGTAACAAATTTAGGGTATTGGGCTTCAATTTTTTCTAATTCCTTTAGCAAAAGATCAAATTCCATATCACCAATTTTTGGCTGCGAAAGCACATAATACAGGTAGTTGTGCTTGTTTAATTCTTGGCTAAGGTATTCTATACGGTTTTTGGCTTGGTCTTGTGTCATAGTAGCAAGCGCAATTTAAGATTTATGTGTTAATCTTTTAGCTGCTTCGCTATTTTTAGCAATGAGTTTTAAATATGGGCTTGCAGTGTGAAAATATTTTTCCATCAAAAAAACCATGAAAAAACGTTTGCAGCTAACATTTTACTACCTTTGCGTAGTCTCACATGGATTTACAGGAAAACGCCACGCTAAAACCCTATAATACCTTCGGTATCGAGGCTTCTACTCGGTATCTTGTCTGTATTCACTCTTTACCGCAGCTTCAAGAATTTACCGCCCACCCTACATTATCTAAGTTACCTGTGCTTGTTTTAGGCGAGGGCAGCAATGTTTTGTTTACTAAAAATTGGGAGGGAGTAACCCTGCTTAATCTGCAAAAGGGCATTGAAATAATTAGTGAAAATGAAGATGAAGTACTAATTAAAGCTGCTTCGGGAGAAAATTGGCACAACTTGGTAATCTACTGTGTTGATAGAGGTTTTGGGGGGATAGAGAACCTATCATACATCCCTGGCACGGTGGGGGCAGCACCCATGCAAAATATAGGTGCGTATGGGGTGGAGATAAAGAATGTATTGCAAACCGTTGATTTTTTTGATTTTGAAACCAATACTGTAAAAACCTTTACCAATAGCGAGTGTGCTTTTGGCTATCGTGAAAGTATTTTTAAGCGGGAATTAAAAAACAAGGTGTTTATTCTTGCTATTACTATACGGTTAAGTAAAAAACCAACGTTTAATACAAGCTATGGGGCAATACTACAAACATTAGAAAACAATAAAGTTGAAAAACTAAGCGTAAAAGCTATTAGCGATGCGGTAATAGAAATTAGGCAAAGTAAACTACCCAATCCAAAAGAATTGGGCAATGCTGGTAGCTTTTTTAAAAATCCTGAAATTTTAACAGAACAATATAAGGCACTAAAAGAAAAATACCCTGATATGCCAGGGTATTTAGTTAACAGTACTAAAACAAAAGTACCCGCAGGTTGGCTTATAGAACAGTTAGGCTGGAAGGGGAAAGTAGTGGGGCAAACAGGTAACCATAAAAAGCAAGCACTGGTGTTGGTAAACTATGGTAATGCTAAGGGTAGTGAGATATATCAGCACGCACAAAAAGTAATAGACTCGGTAAAGCAACACTTCGGCATCCAACTTGTACCTGAAGTAAATGTGATATAAGCATATACTACTGTAAAATAGAAAATGAAGAGCAATAAAAACAAAGACAGGGCAGGCATTGTATATAGTACTAATAACAATTATAGTTATAATGATGATGACTCCGTAGAAGAGGACACCCTGCCCAGCCAGCAACAACGGCTTAGGGTATTGCTGGATAAGAAAAATAGAAAGGGGAAAGCCGTTACCTTGGTAACAGGTTTTGTAGGGAACGATAGCAATTTGAGCACATTAGGAAAAAAGCTAAAAGGCTTGTGTGGAAGCGGTGGAAGCGCAAAAGATGGTGAAATATTAGTACAAGGAGACCACAGAGACAAAGTACTAAATTATTTATTAAGCAATGGGTATAGCCAAACCAAAAAAGCAGGATAGCTGTATAATGTACTAATTTGAAGATTTGAGAATTTGATAGTGTGTGGCTGCCATCTTGAGGCACTTTGAAAGGAGAAAAGATGATAGCAAAAGACTAAAAGCGAATAATAAAAGTAAAAGGTAGTATAAATGGAAAAGGTAGATATAATAGAATTAATAAAATACCGTAGAAGCGTGCATCCCCGCCAATATAGTGGCGAGAAAATAGAAAACACGGTAGTGAACGAGTTGTTGGAAACAGCAAATTGGGCACCCACACATAAATATACAGAACCATGGCGTTTTAAGGTATTTACTGGCGAGGCGTTGGAAAAGTTAGTCGCTTTTCAAAAGCAGCTATATATAGGTACTACACTACCTGCTGATATAAAAGAGGCTAAACTGAAAGTGTTTGATGATATACCCTCGCAAGCCAGCCATATTATTGCTATAATAATGGAACGTAATTTTATAGTGCCAGAAATGGAAGAAATTGCGAGTGTGGCAATGGCGGTACAAAACCTATGGCTGGCAACAACTGCTTACGGCTATGGTGGGTATTGGAGTACTGGCGGCGGAACATTTAGCCCTAAAATGCACCGATGGTTAGAACTAAACGAAGAAACCCAAATGCTAATGGGTTTTTTTTATATGGGAGTACCTGCCGAGCCATTACCACAAGGCAAGCGCAGACCCATTGAAGAAAAAGTACAGTGGATGTAATTTGGATAGTGATTTTGATAAAGGTTTTTGTGTTATAAGACCGCATTCACGTAAAGCAAAATTTATTCCTTCCATAAAAAGCTAAACAGTATATAAGCCAAGGCAGCAATGGCAAGATAAAAAACAAATAACACCACACTATCTTTTAAAATAATAGAAGTATCTAAATCATCCATAGCGGCTTTCGAGGCTTTTATAGTAACCAATAATAACGGTATTATAGCAGGTATGCTAAGTACAGGCATTAGCAAATTACTATTTCCTGCCTTTGATGCAATAGCTGAAGTCATAGATAATACCGCCGAAAATCCTAAGCTGCCCAGCATAGCTACCAGCAAAAACATTCCTGCATCATTTGCCATATTGCCCATTAGCAAGCTGTAAAAGGCAAAGCACAGCAAACACATTAGCATCATTAGCAAGCTATTGTATATAATTTTTGAAACAATTATAGCCTGCGGACTCGCCAACTGATAATAATATAGCCACCGCCCTCTACTTTCTTGTATAAAACTTTTTGCAGTACTGCTAACAGAGGTAAACAATATAATTATCCAAAAAAAAGCATTCCATGTAGGTTTATCGGTAAGTTTCACCGATAGGTAGGTAACAAAAACCGCCGCTACTACATATAGCAATATGCCATTTAGTGCGTAGCGTTGCCGCCACTCTTGCCTAATATCTTTAGCTATCAAATGCTTTACTTCTAATAACAAACCCATTGTGTACAAAAGTAGTATAAAATATAGCAACACAATTTGCCCATTACAAGGTTTTACTTATTGATTTTACTTAATTTTGACCGCCAATTATAAAAAAGTATGATTTACGAATTTGAACCACTAAGCAAAGAAAACCAAGAACTAATGTTGAAAGCCCCTGCATTTATCGCAGTATTAATGGCAGGTGCTGATAATGATATAGACCCACAAGAGGTAAACAGGGCTGTTGAACTTGTTAAAATAAAAACATTTTCTGAAAAACAAGATTTACAGACCTACTACTACGAGGTGGAGA
Organism: uncultured Burkholderiales bacterium; assembly: GCA_964584305.1. GTDB lineage: Bacteria > Bacteroidota > Bacteroidia > UBA8524 > UBA8524 > SB11. Next base: position 68,949 of record CAZOZL010000011.1, on the reverse strand, counting down.
AAACTATTGAAAAAGATATTAACTCAATACTAAATGTGTTACCAAAGACAGCAGAAGAGCGCAACCCGCTTATTAGTGCTGAACTGGCTAAATTAAATGCTGCTTTGGGAAAAATAAAAAATAAATACGCTCACGATTTGTACAATAGCTGGAAAGGATATGCCAATAGTATTGCCCGTGCATGGGGCGGTATTATGGGGATAAACTCGATTAATGCCCATGAAGAGGCGTGGATAAACCTGCCCATGCTAAACGAACCCGCGCAAGCACAATAAAATTTTTATTTTAAGTTTTTACCAATGCCGCCCCGAAAATATAGTTAGCTTCAATGAAAAAAATAGTAGTAGCCAATAGAGGAGAAATAGCCATACGTGTAATGAAAAGCGCACGCGAAATGGGTATAAAAACAGTTGCCGTATATAGTGAGGCAGATAGAAATGCACTGCACGTTCGCTATGCTGATGAAGCTGTATTATTAGGACCACCGCCCTCATCACAATCTTATCTTTTAGGCGATAAGATAATAGAAGAAGCGAAACGTTTGGGGGCAGATGGCATTCACCCAGGCTATGGTTTCCTTTCTGAAAATGCAGACTTTACCCGCAAGGTAAAAGAAGCGGGACTAATATTTATTGGACCTTCCCCTGAATCAATGGAAGTGATGGGGAACAAAATTAGTGCAAAACAAGCCGTAAAAAAGTTTGGTGTACCTATGGTGCCAGGGGTTGATTATGCTATTACAGATGTTGCCGAAGCCAAAAAAATTGCTGGTGAGGTGGGCTATCCAATACTTATAAAAGCAGCGGCAGGTGGTGGTGGAAAAGGGATGCGTGTTGTTGAAAACGAGGCAGAATTAGAACAACAAATGACTATGGCTATAAACGAAGCCGTATCATCATTTGGAGATGGGAGCGTGTTTATAGAAAAATTTGTAGGCTCGCCCAAGCATATAGAAATACAGATATTAGGAGACCAGCATGGTAATATAGTACACCTTTTCGAGCGGGAATGTAGTATTCAGCGTCGCCATCAAAAACTTATTGAAGAAGCACCGAGTAGTTGCCTTACCCCCGAAATTCGTGAGAAAATGGGACAAGCTGCCGTGAGCGTTGCAAAAGCCTGTAACTACTACAGTGCAGGCACAGTGGAGTTTTTAGTAGATGATAAGCTAAATTTTTTCTTTTTAGAAATGAACACCCGCTTACAAGTAGAGCATCCTGTAACCGAGTTAATAACAGGCTTAGACCTTGTAAAAGAACAGATAAAAGTAGCCATGGGCGAAAAATTAAGTTTTGCTCAAAAAGATTTATCCATCACAGGACACGCCATAGAATTGAGAGTGTGTGCCGAAGATCCCGCAAATAATTTTTTGCCCGATATTGGAAAATTAGAACGTTACCAATTGCCCGAAGGTATTGGCATACGTGTAGATAATGCTTTTGAAGAAGGGATGGAAATACCCATTTATTACGACCCTATGATGGCAAAATTAATTGCTTACGGTAGTACACGCAAAGAAGCCATAGACCGTTTACTACGAGCCATTAACGAGTACCATATATCAGGAATAGAAACCACCCTTTCTTTTGGCGCATTTGCCTTGCAGCAACCCGCCTTTATAGAAGGTAATTTCGATACCCACTTTATAAATAAGTACTTTACTGTTGATAAATTATATACCACTACTGGCGATACCACTATCGTAGCTGCCATTGCCGCACATATATATAACAATGCTAAAAAAGGCGCACAAACAACAGATAATAATGATGCACCACAGCAGGGCAAAAGTAACTGGCAGCAAAACAGGAAAGTGCTTCGGTAGTAGCACCCAATCACCCTTGTTTGGTACAAGTATTATTTTCACTATTTTAATAAACTAAAAAATAGCAGTTTTGCACTTCCTAAAACCCAATTCAATACAAGAAAAAAATATCAAAAGTGGGCTTTGCAAATCAAAAACATCTGCCTATCTTTGCCGTCCTTTAAAAATATAGTTATAAACTGTGAATACGTTAAGTTATAAAACAGTTTCAGCTAATAGTAATACAGTAAAAAAAGGCTGGATATTAGTTGATGCGGAAGATAAAGTGTTGGGGCGTTTTGCCTCAGAAGTGGCAAAAATCATACGTGGTAAACATAAACCTGATTTTACCCCCCATGTAGATTGTGGTGATAACGTTATAGTTATCAATGCTGAGAAGGTAAAACTTACAGGTAATAAATGGAATGACAAGCAGTATGTAAGTTACTCGGGCTACCCAGGTGGTCAGCGATTTATTACCGCAAAAGAGTTAATTGCCAAAAAACCAACTGCCGTTGTTGAAAAAGCAGTGCGCCGTATGTTGCCCAAAAATAGATTGGGTAGAGCCATTGGCGGTAATTTATTTGTTTATGCTGGTAACCAACACCCGCACAGTGCACAAAAACCAAAAGAAATTAAATTATAATACATGAGTGTTATTAATAAAGTAGGTAGAAGAAAAACAGCCATTGCCCGCGTTTACTTAGAAGCTGGCAAAGGGCAAGTTACTATTAACAAGAAAGATATAAAAGATTATTTCTTAGCTTCAACGCTTCACTACCAAGTGAATTTACCATTTGAACTAACTGAAACTATCGGTCAGTTTGATGTAAAAGCAACTGTAAGAGGTGGTGGAAGTAGCGGACAGGCTGAAGCAGTACGTTTAGGTATAGCACGTGCCCTTTGTGATATTGATGAAGAGCATAGACCGAAACTTAAAAAAGATGGTTTGCTTACTCGCGACTCACGCATGGTAGAACGTAAAAAACCAGGTCAGAAAAAAGCAAGGAAAAAATTTCAATTCAGCAAGCGTTAATTTTTATTATACGAAACAATGTCAAATCCCTCAATACAAGAATTATTGGATGCTGGTGTTCATTTTGGTCATCTTACCAAAAAATGGAACCCACGTATGCAGCCTTTCATTTTCATGGAGCAAAATGGTATCCACCTTATAGATGTAAACAAAACCAAGTCGAAACTTGATGAAGCATCTGCCGCCATGAGAAATATCGCAAAATCAGGTCGTAAAATCTTATTTGTAGCTACCAAAAAGCAAGCAAAAGAAATTATAGCAAGTGAAGCTGAAAGGGTGAATATGCCCTACACGGTAGAGCGTTGGTTGGGCGGAATGATGACCAACTTTGCTACCGTTCGCAAGTCAATCAAAAAAATGCAAAGCATCGAGAAACTTTCTAAAGATGGGACACTTAACACCACCATATCAAAGAAAGAACGTTTGATGCTGGGTAGGAAAAAAATAAAACTGTCGAATGTTTTAGGTGGTATAGAGGATATGAACCGCTTACCAGCGGCACTATTTATAGTTGATGTGAAACGTGAGCATATTGCAGTAGCTGAGGCAATGAGACTTAACATACCTATTTTCGGTATAGTTGATACCAACTCTGACCCTACAAATATTGATCATCCGATACCAGCAAATGATGATGCCTCAAAATCAATTTCTATTATCACAAAAACAATTACCGATGCAATAGCCGAAGGCTTGCAGAGTAGAAAACGTGAGAAAGAAGAAAGTGATGCCGCAAAAGCCAAAGAAGAAAGCGATGCTGCAATAGCCAAAGAAGAAAATGAAGCTGCAAAAGCTAAAGAAGAAAAAGTAACCGAAGTAGTTACCGAAACTCCTAAAGCCAAAGAAGAAAAAGTAACCGAAGTAGTTACCGAAACTCCTAAAGCTAAAGAAGAAAAAGTAACCGAAGTAGTTACCGAAACTCCTAAGGCTGAAGAAACTTCAGTGAAAACTGAAACACCTGCCGAATAATATTGTAGTAATACCGCAATATTTATTAGCATAAATTCTAAATAATTTAATCACAAAAATAAAGTTTATACAAGATGGCAATTACTGCTGCTGATGTAAATAAACTGCGCCAAATGACTGGTGCAGGAATGATGGACTGTAAAAAAGCATTAACCGAAGCCAATGGCGATTTTGATGCTGCAGTTGCTTTATTACGTAAAAAAGGACAAAAAGTATCAGCCAGCCGTGCTGGGCGTGATGCTGCCGAAGGTGCAGTAGCTACTGCACTAACTGCTGATAACAAAACTGGAGTTTTAATAGCACTGAACTGTGAAACAGATTTTGTTGCTAAAAACGACGATTATATTGCTGCTGCCAATAAATTTGCGGCTTTAGCACTTGAAAAACTACCTGAAAACCTTGCCGCATTTCTTGAGGTAGAACTTGACGGCCGCCCAGTGAAAGAACATATTACTGATATGGTAGGTAGAATAGGCGAAAAAATAGAAATATCTAACTACGAGAAATTAACCGGTGAAACTATTGCCAGTTATATACACTCAAACAATAAATTAGGTGTTTTAATAGCATTAAACAAACCATCAACTGATGTAATTGCAGAAGCGGGTAAAGATGTTACCATGCAAATTGCAGCAATGCGTCCCATAGCATTGGATAAGGAAGATGTTGATGAAGCTATTGTAAAAAACGAAATGAATATAGCCGTTGAACAAGCCCGAACAGAAGGGAAACCCGATGCTATGCTTGAGAAAATAGCTACGGGGAAGGTAAATAAGTTCTACAAAGAATCTACATTACTAAACCAAAGTTTTGTGAAAGATGGAAGCAAAACCATCCGTCAAATGTTAGATGGAATTGAAAAAGGATTAACAGTTACAGCATTTAAGCGTGTTGAAATTGGTAAATAAATTTTTTTAGTATATTTAATCCCGCTTCGGCGGGATTTTTTTTGACCATTATTTAACCACCTATGAGCCAAACAATGAAATATAAAAGAGTATTACTAAAACTTAGTGGTGAAGCACTTATGGGAGACCAAAATTATGGCATTGACCCCAAAATTTTGGAGCAATATGCACAAGAGATACTAAACGTTGTTAATTTAGGTGTTGAGGTTGCCGTGGTTATTGGGGGGGGGAATATTTTTAGAGGAGTACAAGGTGTACAAGGCGGCTTAGTAGATAGAGCCCAAGGCGATTATATGGGGATGCTGGCTACGGTAATTAATGCTATGGCATTGCAAGGGGCTATTGAGAGTTTAGGATTAAAAACGCGCTTGCTTAGTGCCATAAAAATGGAACAAATATGCGAACCTTTTATTCGCCGCCGTGCTATGCGCCATTTAGAAAAAGGCAGGGTAGTTATTTTTGGTGCGGGTACTGGTAACCCATATTTTACTACTGATACTGCTGCCGCATTACGCTCCGTTGAAATAGAAGCTGATGTAGTGCTAAAAGGTACACGGGTAGATGGTATTTATACCGCCGACCCTGAAAAAGACCCCACCGCCACAAAATACGATGAAGTAACTTATGACGAAGTATATGCAAAAGAATTAAATGTAATGGATTTAACCGCCATTACTTTGTGTAAAGAAAATAATTTACCCATTATAGTTTTTGATATGAACAAAGAAGGTAATTTTGTTAATCTTACAAAAGGCGATAAAGTAGGCACTTTAGTAAAAGCATAACCTGATTAATAGAAATTTAAGAAAATCCTACTCATATCTATGTGTGGGATTTTTTTAGTTTATGGCATTTTAGCGCGCGGTAAACAAGCAAGGGTGTTGTTTCTTTTAAAATAGTTAACAAGACCGTTGCAATGAGGTATGGCTCACTTTTTAGCTTTAACTATTGGCTTTTAGTATAGATTTGTGTCTTTATTAAGCTATCAAAGGGTTGTGCGCTGTTTCTACCCTTGTGGTAGCCTGTGAGAAGGAAAGGGGGAGAAAGGGGAGGGTAAAAATCCCCTTGCCCAAACAAAACTATGCTAAAAGCTAAACTTAGCCCTTGTAACGGTCTTAATATCTGTTTAATGCTGTGGTATTAAATATGCGCAGCACATAATTAAAGGCACAATAAATGCCTTAAAAGGTATGTTTTCAGTAAACAGAGTTTAGATAGGCAAGTAGGGGAGTAACAATACTACTATATTATAGTTTACCTAATGTTTAGTAGTTTTGTAATGTATAACAAAAAGATATGAAGAAGTTTTTTAAAATATTCGCAGTTGTAATAGTAGTGGTTTTAGGGCTGTTAATAGTGCTGCCACTTGTTTTTAAAAGTAAAATTGTTGGGTTAGTAAAAAGTGAGGCGAATAAACAGCTTACCGCCACCGTTAATTTTGATAATGATGTAAGTTTAAGCCTATTTAAGAACTTTCCGCAGTTTACTATCGGGTTAAAAAACTTTAGCATAGCTGATAGTTTGGATGTGGATACACTGGTATCTGTAAAAGAATTTAGCGCAACACTTGATATAATGTCGGTAATATCGGGTGATAAAATTAAGATAAACGAAATTAGCTTATACCAACCCCGCATTTATGCAAAAGTGGGAAAAGATGGCGTACCCAATTGGGATATTATGAAACCATCGGCTGACACAGCCACTGATGAAAATCCCGCCGATACTTCAGCATCGTTTAAACTGGGATTGAAAAAATTAAAAATTACTGATGGGCAAATAATTTATGATGACCAACAAGGCGGGATGTACACTTCCCTTGAAGGATTTAACCACACCCTAAGCGGAGATTTTACCCAAGACCTTTTTACTATTACTACCCAAACAGATATACAAGCCGTAACTTTTGCTATGGAAGGCATAAAGTATTTAAACAAAGTAAAAACAAACTTTAAAGCTGATTTAGAAGTTGATATGAAGCAGTTTAAATTTACTTTTAAAGAGAATGAATTACAGCTAAATGAGCTGTTTGCTGGTTTTGATGGTTTTGTAGCCATGCCTGCTGATGATATTGAAATGGATTTGAAATTTGCGGCTAAGAAAACTGAATTTAAAAACATACTATCGCTAATTCCTGCTGTATTTACCAAAGACTTTGCGAGTATAAAAACTACGGGTAAATTAGGTCTTGATGGGGTGCTTAAAGGCATTTACAATGAAACCACCATCCCTACTTTTAATGTGAACTTGCTTATAGATAATGGCACATTTAAATACCCTGATATGCCAGCAGATATTAAAAGCATTTTTGTAAACTTAAATATAAGCAACCCTGATGGGGTAATTGACCATACTATAATTGATTTAAAGAAGTTTGATTTTGTATTGGCAGATAATCCTTTTCATGCAAAAATGTATGTTAAAAACCCTACTACCGACCCCTATGTTGATATGAAAGCCAAAGGTAGTATTGACTTAGTGCAAGTTTCTAAATTAGTGCCTTTAGAAAAAGGGACAACACTAAGCGGACTAATTACCGCCGATATGCAAGCTAAAGGGCGGGCATCAACCATTGAGAAAGAACAATATGAAGCGTTTAACGCAACAGGAAGTATAAAGGCTAATAATGTAGTGTATGATACCGATAGCTTGCCCAAAACCACAATCACTAAAGCACAACTCAATTTTAATCCTAAAACTGTAGAACTACCTGTGTTTGATGCGGTATTGGGCAATAGCGATGTGAGCATGAAAGGAAGTTTGAGTAATTTTTTCGGGTACTTTTTTGGAAACGGGGTACTTACAGGAAATTTAAACCTAAAATCGAAATTGTTTGATGCTAACCAATACTTAACGGGTGAGAGTAACGGTACTGAAACCCCACAACCCGCTGATACTATTCCATTAGAGATTGTGGAAGTGCCTAAAAATATTGATTTCGATTTGAATTTAGACATTAAACGCTTTTTGTATGACAACTTAGAATTAACCAATATGGGAGGAAAAGCTAAAATAGCCAACCAAGCCATTACCCTAAACAATGTGCGTACTGATATTTTTGGAGGTAGTGTGAAAATTAATGGTTTGTATAGTACTGTTAATCCTGCAAAACCTGAAACAAAATTAAACTTTGCTTTAAATGCTATTGAGGCAAGCCAAGCATTTAAATACATGAATACTGTTCAGCAATTATCGCCCATAGCAAAGTATATTAATGGTAAAATATCAGCAAATTTTGATATGAATACATTATTAGGAGAGGACATGATGCCACTGCTAAATAGCCTTACCAGTAATGGTAGTCTAAGTATACCTAACGCATCACTATCGGGCTATCCGCCTATGAGCAAGTTGGCAAATACACTTAAAGTGGCTAAACTGGGATCATTTAACTTAAATAAAATTTTACTGCTGTTTAAAATCGAAGATGGACGAATAGCCTTACAGCCTTTTGATATAAATGCCAATGGAATGAAAATGACCATTGAGGGCTCATCAGGCTTAGACCAATCGCTTGATTATAATGTGAAGTTGGGTATTCCCCGTAGTTTATTTGGTGGTGCTAATAGTGCGTTAAACAACTTATTATCAGAAGTGGGTAAAAAGGGAGTTGCGCTTAACCCTAAAGAAATGCTAAATATAAACGCCTTAATAGGTGGTTTTACTACAAACCCCATAATTAAAACGAGTTTAAAAGATATTGCTAAAAATGCTTTAGATGATGTAAAAGATATTGCAAAGCAGAAATTTAACCAAGAAAAGAAAAAGGTAATTAAAAAAGTAGATAATGAAATTGAAAAACGCTTGGCACAAGCAAAAGCTACTGGCGATAAACTAATTGCAGATGCCCAAAAACAAGCGGATGCTATAAAAGCCGAAAACCGTAGGCAAGCTGATGCTATAATAGCAAAGGCTAATAAAGAGGCTGATGACAAGGTGAAACTTGCAGGTAATAACCCAATAGCTAAGCGGGCTGCAAAAAAAATTGCTGAGAAACTAAAGAGCAAGGCAAAAACTAAATCAGATAAAGTTGTTGCCGAAGGAGATGCAAAAGCAGATGGCATTGTTGATGTAGCTCGTAAAAAAGCAGATAAGCTAAACAAAGATGCAAGAGCAGGCAAAAACAATGCTTTAAACAAATAAAAAAACTGCTGATAAATAAAAAAAGTCCCGATGCTTATAGCATCGGGACTTTTTTTATATTTTAAAAAGAGCGTAAGTGCTTATTTTTTTAGCCCAAAATAGCTGACAGTATTTGTTTTATCATCCAACACTAATTGTGGTGGGTTAGAGTTGGCTATAATAAAGAACGAACCATTAAATATGCCTTGCTGATGAAAAATAGAAGTATCGTTTTTAAATATATCAATTTCCAATGTTTGTAAGTGGTCGCTATTAGCACCAGGGGTTAAACGGATTTTAGTATCACTAATTTTAGTAATAGTAAGTTCAACATTATCTTTTGTACCAGTAAGAGATGTTGTTTCACCGCCGCTGTATGTACCCTGAATTGCTGCCCAAACATCTAAAGTTCCACCACCACCACCAGTTGTATCGGGTGTTGTGCTACCACTATTATCATCGTCTTTACTACATGATGATACTGCAAATGCTAATGTAAATGCTACAAAGAGTATGTAAATTTTTTTCATAATTTTATTATTTAATATGGTTTAAGACCGTTTTTACCTTTTAAACGTTGCTGCAATATACTGCCATTTTTATTTTTTGGCGAAAATTTTCAACAAACAAAAAACCCGCTTTGCAATTTGCAAAACGGGCTTATCAAAATATAACGAAATTGATAAAGGGATATTTTATGCTTTTTTACTCATTAAGCCTTTTGCCCATCGTTGTCCTCGCTCACTTACATAAAACAGTGCAGGTACAACAACAAGGGTTAAAAAGGTGGTAAATATTAATCCAAAAATAATAGTCCAACTCATTGGAGCCCAAAAAACGGTACTATCGCCGCCAATATAAAATTGAGCATCGTACTCGCTTAGTAAAGTAAAAAAGTTAATATTAATACCTACTGCCAATGGTATAAGCCCCAGTATAGTAGTTATAGCTGTTAATAATACAGGGCGTAAACGCGTTTTTCCAGCAGAGATAATAGTGTTTTTTAGCTCATCTAATGGAAGCAAATCATCCTCGCCTAATCCTAATTCTTCTTTCTTTCTTTCACGTGTAAGGTTGGTATAGTCAATTAATACAATGGCGTTGTTTACGGCAATACCTGCTAATGATATAATACCTATTCCACACATCATTATAGAGAAATCCATCTCAAAAATACCAAAGCCTAAAAATACCCCAATGGTACTAAAAACTACTGAAAGCAAAATTATAACTGGGCTAATTACACTATTAAACTGTGCTACAAGAATTAAGAAAATGAGCATAAATGCAATAAGAAAGGCGTTTCCTAAAAATGCCGTCGATTTATCTTGTTCCTCTTGTTCTCCTGTAAATTTAAAAGAGTATCCTTCGGGTAGTTCATACTCTGCTAACATGGCTTTATAAACTGGAATTATAGTGGTGGGCGCATATCCTTCTTTAAGGTTAGAATATATAGTAATAACCCTATCCATATCTCTACGTTTTATAGAACCAAAGGTTGTTCCATACTCCACATCAGCAACGGCAGAAATAGGTACTTGTACAATTTTTCCAGTGGATTGGTTGCGAAAGGTAATAAGTTGATTCATCAAGTCAGACTCATTATACCGCTCTTTGTTTCTTAACCGCAGGTTAATAGGGAAATCATCCTCGCCTTCCTTGTATTTTGATATTTCTTTTCCAAAGCTACCCGTACGGATGGTATTGGCAATACTAAAGGTTGAAACACCATAGCGGCGAGCCGCTTCACGGTTTATAATTACTAATAGTTCAGGCTTATCGGCTTCTAAGTCAGATTTTAGTTTGTCTACCCCTGGTACATTTGCCGCCTCCATTTTCTTTTTTATAAGCCTGCTGTATTTAATAAGTGTGTCGTAGTTTTCGCCCGTTACCTCTAAGTTAATGGGCTTGCCTACTGGCGGTCCTTCATTGTTTTTTTCAACGGTAATATTAGCATCGGGTATGTTTTTTAATACTTCACGCACACCTTCCATTACTTCTGATGTTTTGCGGGCATCAGGAAATTTAATTTTTCTTTCAGATGTTTTAATAAAAGAGACAGTAACCCGCGCTTTATTTGGCGATGCACCTTGCTGAATACCTTGACTGGGGTCTGCTGTTCCCTCGCCCACTTGTGCCAATACTGCCTCGATAATAGAACTATCGGGTTTTAGTTTTTCTTGAATTATATGTTCAATTCTTTTGGTAATGGCATTGGTTTTTTCAATATCAGTACCAATGGGTGTTTCAATAAAAACATTGAAGTACAACGGCTCGTTTACAGGAAAGAAAACAACTTTTGTATCACTAGCTCCAAAAAATTTTATACTCCCAATCATTAAGAGTATAGTGCCAATAATAATTGCGATTGAGCGTTTTAGTGCAAAACGAATTACTTTTAAATACAATGCTTCTAATTTTACCAAGCCTTTTTTCTGAAAACGCTCTGCACCAGGTTTCAATACAAAGCGAGTAAGTATTCTTAGTGCGGCTAATAGTAGTGAAATATTACCAAATAAAATATCTCCATTTATTGTTAACAGTATTCCCAATACAATTAGTACTGCATTTATTGCCCAAAAACGTCTTATAGGCGAGGGTTTACTATCGCCCGCTTTTTGGATATATTTTGAGGTAATAACAGGGTTTACTACTAAGCCCACAAATAGTGATGATGATAATACTATGATAAGCGTAATGGGAAGATATTTCATAAACTCACCCATCAAACTTTGCCAAAATAGTAGGGGTAAGAAAGCTGCTAAGGTTGTAAGGGTTGAGGCTATAATGGGCACTGCAACTTCACCAATACCGTATTTTGATGCATTTTTCTTATCTAAACCTTCTTCTGTATAGAGGCGATAAACGTTTTCTACTACCACAATACCATTATCCACCAGCATACCTAAAGCCATGATTAGTGAAAAAAGAACCATAGTATTAAGTGATGAACCCATGAAATAGAGTATGGCAAAACCTAACAGCATTGATAATGGGATGGCAATACCTACAAACATGGCATTGCGTATGCCCATAAAAAACAGTAATACCAAAACAACTAATATAATACCTGATATTATACTATTTTCAAGGTTGTCAACATTATCACGGGTTTGGGTAGATTGATCGTTGGTAAAAACAACCTTCATACCTGGAGGTAGCTTAGATTTTTTTGCCTTTTTAATTATTCTTTTAACACCATCAACTCCGTTTAATAAATTTTCGCCCGATTTTTTCATGATATCAATAGATACCACTTGCTTATTATCTAAGCGGGCAAAACTTGTTGGTTCTTCAGGTCCAAACTCTATTGTGGCAATATCTTTAAGCAGTACTATATCTTGGTTTTCATCTTTTACAATGATGTTCCCCATTTTTTTATAGTCTTTAAACTCGCCTATTACTCTTATATTTCTGCGGTTTCGGTTCTCACCGTCTATACTTAAAATCTCCCCACCAGACATGGTTACATTTTCACCAGCAACAGCATTCTCAATATCTTGAAAGCTAATTTCAAGGGCTTCCATTTGGTTTTTATCTACCGATATTTTCACCTCTTTATCCAGCAATCCACGCAGTTCAGCTTTTGATATTTCGGGGAGTTTTTCAAACTCATCTTGCAAATATTCAGCATTTTCTTTTAATACATCGTAGCTAAAACTGCCCGATATATTTACATTTAGTACGGGAAAATCTGAAAAATTTAACTCGAAAATATTGGGGTCGTTGGGTAAATCATTGGGTAAATCAGATTTCATTTTATCTACCGCATCTTTCACATCCTTCAACGCCTTTTCAGGGGTTACGTCCAAATCAAACTCAACTACAATGGTTGAGTAGTCTTGTATTGAGGTGGAGCTGAACTTTTTAATACCTTTTAAGGATTTTATTTCTTTTTCTATGGGTCTTGTTACCAAGTTCTCCATATCTGCGGGAGAGTTACCTGGGTAAACCGTACCCACATATATAGTAGGTTGTTTAACTTCGGGATAAGCCTCTTTGGGCATAGTGGTATATCCTACCAGCCCTACTATAAGTACTATAAATACCAACACATAAATACTTGTGCGGTTATTTATAGCAAATGAGGATATGCCAAACTCTTTATACGTTTTATTTTTATCTCCTGTGGTGCTCATAAATATTATTCGCTTTGGATTTTTTTTTATTACTTAATAATGTTAACTATAGCACCATCAATAAGGTTTTTATAATTTTCTGTTATTACTTTCTCTCCAGCTTTTAAGCCTTTAGTAATTTCAATATAAGCCCCTGATACTTTGCCAGTTTCTATTGTTCTTTTCTTGGCTATGTGGTTTTCCCCTTTTTTCTTTAATATATATATAAAGTTACCAGTGCCATCATTTATAATAATATTTGAAGGTATTGCCAAGGCTTCGGGGTTTATATAATCGTATATGGTAACTATTGCCAATAGATTGGGTTTTAGCGTTTTGCTGGTTTTGTTTAGGTTAATTACCATGCTAAATGTGCGGTTGGCAGGGTTAATTATTTGCCCTATTGCGCCTATTTTGGCATCCATTTCTGTACCTATACTTGGAAACTGCACTTTCACATTGTTTCCACGTTGCACTACCGGAATGTATTTTTCTGATACGTTTGCCGTAACTTTTAGCTGTTTATTGTTTACCACACGGGCAATGGGCATACCAGGCATAATGTTTTCTCCCACATTTATTGATAAATCATCAACTGTTCCGCTTACTGGCGAGGTAATATTGTACTTGCCATATTGTGAGCGCAGGGTGGTTAATTTCCTTTTTAAAGCATCACGTTGGTTTTCTGCTCGCAGTAATTGCATTTCAGTACCCACATTTTGTGCGTATAGGTTTTTTTGTTTCGTGTAGGTAATTTCAGCAAGTTTCAGGGTGTTTTCTATCTCTTGTATTGAGTTTGCTGTAATATCTCCATTTACACGAGCAATAGTTTGCCCTTGCGATACTTTTTGCCCTTCTTTTACTAAAACAGCTACAATTCTTCCTGCTACTTCACTACTTATAACTATGTTTTTATCACTTTCTACAATACCTTGTATTTCTACCGAACGTTTAAACTCTTTTATTTCAATAGTTTTAAAACGTATTGGTGTGGTATTAATGGTAGTGGTAGTATCGTTTTTGGCTAACTCTTTTTTAAGTTCTTTTATTTCTTTACCCAAAATAGCATATTCTTTCTCCTTTTCTTCAAGCTGCTTTTGTTTATCTTCGGGTGCGCCACACGATATTGCAAAAATGGCTATAAGTGCTAATGCAAATATTTTTTTCATAATATTACTGGTTGTTATCGGTTGTATAAGTGTTTTCAAAGTTTTAATCTATAATTTTTGCTCCCGTGGCTTTGCGGTAATCTAATTCTGCCATCATTAGTCCGTACAAAGCTATTATGTTGTTTGCTTGGGCGGTATTACTTTCGGCTACGGCAGTTGTATATTCTAATGATGTACCTAAGCCTTCTTGAAGCTTAATTTTTGCTATACGGCGAATTTCGTTCGCTAAATCTACATTTTTCTTTTGCAATTGGTATTTATCTACTGCACGCAAGTAATTGGTTTGTGCAGTAAATACTTCGTTTTGGTAGGCTTGTTCAAAGCTTTGCAGCCTAAATTTGTATTGGCGCAGGCGCAAATCGGCTTGGTTTATCTGGCTTCTACGCCTAAACCCACTAAATATGGGGATATTTAATGATAAGCCCCATGATGTGCCTGGAAACCAAGGGTCGCCCAATTGGTCTAACTGACCTTCGCTGGCAAAGGTATTTTGTTTGTGGTTTAAGAAACCGTGAAGCGTGGGAATGTATCCCATTTTGTATCGTTTTTTATCTAATACTCCTAACTTCACCTGTTGGTCAAGTTGTTTATATTCATTACGGTTTGTTACACTTCCTTTTCCACTCACATTTGCCGCTTTTAATGTGGCTGTTAAACTTTCAGTTGTTTCTGTTAGTTCTATCTCTTTATTTATTGCAAAACCCATTTGCAATTTTAAAAAGTTAAGCATCATTTTGCGTTGGTCTTCTAATGCGGCTTTTTGGATACTTAGGTTGGATAGTGATAATGCTACACGAGAAGTATCCACTGTTTCTACAAAGCCTTCTTTTGCCAGTGCTTTTAAAGTGTATAATGTTGAGTCTAAACTCTTTATATTATTATTTATTAATTCAATACGCTTTTCAGCCAATAGTACACCATAGTATGCTTTTATGGTATTTATCTCCACATCAATCTCTGTTTGGCGTATTTGATATTCGCTAATTTTTACAAACTCTTTCGCTGCTTTTAATCCTAAGAAGTAAGTGCCATCAAAAATTAATTGATTTAATTGTGCGCTTGCTGCTAATGTGTTGGATACGCCAAATTGTGCATCAATAAAATCGGGACCTTTTGGTGAACCAGGGGGTAAACCATCGTTTATAAAGTTGGGCAAACGCTGTGTAGCAATTTGTATATTGTTGGTATAGCTAATATTTCCACTAATTTGTGGTAACCCAGAGGCTAATGTTTCTTTTACTTTTTGATTAGCGATGTTTTCTTCTAAACGGGTACTGCGAAGCGTTAGGTTGTTCTTTTTTGCAAAGGCAACAGCTTCTTTAATACTGAATTTAGTAGCTTGTTGAGCAAATAATGAAACAGTGAAAGCCACCGTGGAAAATGCTAAAACTACATACCTTTTAATGTTCGACTTCATACAAAATTTATTAGTTGTTTTTTGAAAGTTTGTTTAAATGTTTTATACCTTTTGATGTTGCAATGCCATGTATATGGTAGCGTAACATTTGGTGTATCACCTCCTCGAATTTGAATGTATCACGAGGGAAAAAATTGCTCTCTAAAATCCCATCTACCATGCCTATATACAACCCAGGGATTATATCAATATTAATATCATCTCTATAAAGATTTTCATCTATACCTTGTGTTAAATTTCTTTTTAGTTGAGCAACCACCGTTTTTGAACGATATTCATTTAGTTTTTGTAGTGCTGATGGATGGTATTTTCTTAAATCAAATAATAGTGAAGGGCTGGTATCTTTCGTGTGTTGATAAAAAAAATCGCCAATGGCAAGCATTGCTTCAATGGGGTTGGTTTGCTCTTCAGCCAATAACTCGCAAGTATGTTCACAATGCTGTAAATGAAAATCGAGTACTTTCTCTACCAAATCGTTCTTGTCGCTAACATATTGGTATAAGGTTTTTTTGCTGATACCCAATTCTTTAGCAACATCATCCATTGTTACGCTTTTAATGCCATAACGCCCAAAAAGTGCTTCGCTGCCTTCTAATATTTTTTTTAGTGTTTGCAAATCGGGAGCAAAGGTATATAAAAAATAAACGTAAAAAACGTTTTACATGAAAAATGTTTATTATGTTTATTTTAATTGTAATGTACTGTTTATTAGTTATTTAAATGTTTAATTTATTTTTTGTATGATTGTAATTAGATAAACAATGCAAAAAATCAGACGAAAAGTAGCTGTGGTTACTGTCCTTTTTTTACTATGTGTTGCCTGTACAGGGCAAAGTATATTGAGGCTAAAGAAACCTAAAATATATTATACCAGTACATTTAGCTTGGGCACTTTTGTAGGAGGATATTTATATGTAAACTCTATAAAGGGATTAACCCGTGGTGAGTTAAGTATTATTACTATAAACAATTTAAGTAGTTTTGATAAAAAAGCGACCAACAATTATAGTGCAACGGCTAACACGTGGAGTGATATAAGTTTGCTCTCTACCGCTGCTTTGCCCAATATTTTAAGTTTGCATAAAAATGTACGCAGCGAGTTTATACCTTATAATATGGTGTATGGGCAAGCTCTACTTTCAACATTAGGGCAAGTAATGTTGTTAAAAGCTATTACAAAAAAAAGCAGACCTTTTGTGTATAATCCTAATGTACCCGATGCGGTAAAATTAGAACGGGATGCAAGGTTTTCATTTCCATCAGGGCATATAGCCATAGCAGCAACGGCAAGTTATTTTTTTGCTACTACATATAGTTTGTATTTTCATGAAAGTAAAAATAAAAAATGGGTATGGGCAGGGGCAGCTCTGCTACCATTGGTAACGGGCTATTTGCGGTATGCCGCAGGAAAGCACTTTGTAAGCGACTTGGCAGCGGGGTATATTATAGGAGCAGCAAATGGGGTGGTTTTCCCTTTATTGTTTAGAGTGGGGAAATAAGATACTAACGAATAAGCTGTATAGTACCGTTTATCTCATAAGGGCGACCTTCTGCATCAGTAATATTTATAATAAATGTATATACATC
The DNA here is from genome assembly GCA_964584305.1 of uncultured Burkholderiales bacterium. Taxonomy (GTDB): domain Bacteria; phylum Bacteroidota; class Bacteroidia; order UBA8524; family UBA8524; genus SB11. Next base: position 51,819 of record CAZOZL010000011.1, on the reverse strand, counting down.
GGGCGGCATTGCTGTACCATTATATTTTCCATTCCATTGGTTGTTTACCGCATTAGACTGAAAAATTTGTTGTCCCCAACGGTTAAATATTCTCATTTGGAAAGTACTAATAAATTCAACGCCTTCCATACCAAAAGAATCATTTTTACCATCACCATTTGGCGTAAAACTTGATGGTACATAAGCATCAAAAGGGGGTACTATGAGTATCCTTTTTGATACCATACCTTCACAGCCTTTATCAGTAATAGCTTTTAGGTTTACGGTGTAATATCCAGCATCGGTATAGTCCACACGTTGGTATATGTTAGTACTTGTTCGTCCATTACCAAAATCCCACACAAAGTTACTCGTGTTTATCGATGTGCTTGCTTCAAACTCAAGCACTGTTTCTTTAAAATTCCAGATAATTCTTTTGTGTTCAAAGTCAATTTTTGGGTTAGAAAAAACCTCGACACCATTATTTAATACTGTGGTATGCGAACATCCTTTGTTTGATGTGGCAGTGGCTTTTATAGTGTACTTGCCCGTTGCGTTGTATGATACAGTTGTGTTTAAATTTGTAGTACTTGTGCCGTTTCCTAATTCCCAGTTCCAAGTGTCAACCACTATAAAAGGACTTAAATTTTTGATATTGATAGAAATGGGTACATCAACACAGCCAGCAGCATTTGTTATCTCAAACTGGGGCATGGGATGTACTGTAAGCGTACTGTATAGTGTTGCTTTACAACCTTTTTTGTCTGTTAACTCAACACTAATATCAAAATCTCCAATGGCAGTATAGTTTAGTAGTGCCGTGTTATTTGTGATAGTATTAGTTGCAACGCCTACATTCCATTTGTATTTATCTATTTGTATGCCGTTGTGGCTTGCTGGTGCTGATAGTGTGAAACTATTATCAGTGAGGCATTGTGCTTTTTTGTTTGCTACTAATGTACCATTAGGTAGCGGAGAAACTGTTACCGTAGTACTTGCTTTATCTTCACATCCAAAAACAGTTTTAACAGTAATATATATACCATATATACCCTGTTTTGCAAAGCTAACTGGTGCAGGGTTTTGAGGTGGAATAGGTGTGCCATCACTTGTTTCCCATACAATATTGGCTATTGCTGCGGCATTATTAGTATTGGTAAATGCTATTTCAAAAGCATTATCGTTTTCGCAGGCACTAATAGTTTTTGTATTTAATGTGATATTTGGCTGCTCGTACGTGTTAATATTTTTTGATATGGTGTGAGAACAACCCGCCTCATTTGTAGTGGTGAGGGTTACTAAAAATTGAGATTGCGATGTGTATGTTTTTTTAGGATTCTGTGCAGATGACTTACTATTATCGCCAAAAGCCCAATCGTATTGTGTGAGTGGAAGCGTACCCGTAGAAAGGTTTTTAAATTCAATAGCCTTGCCCAAACAACTAAACGTATTTGCCGTTGTTATAAAACTGGCAGTAGGATTTTCATATACCTCAAGCTCTCTAATAATTTCTTGTACACAGCTTGATGTGGTTATAATTTTAGCACTTATTGAGTGTTTACCCGTTGATGTAAAAGATTTTGAGAAATTATTGCTTGTTGGGGTATATTTAGTACCGTCAATTTTCCACGTTAAGGTTTCAAATGGTCTTAACTTACCATTAAACTTAATGGTAAAACTATTATTGTTTAGGCAAATGCTGTTGTTGGTAATGGTAAAGTTTGCATTTGGCGCAGGGTAAACGGTAATTTTTTTCTCTACAATACTTTCACAGCCTTGTTCAGTAACCACTATAAGTTTAACTATATGCTCGCCTATTTCAGAGAAAGTAAAATTAACTGTTTTGGTATTGGCTATTTTAGTGCCTTCAATTATAAATTTAGAACTAATACTGCCCGTGTATTGAGTGGTATTTGTAAAGGTATAGCTATTATTTTTTCCGCAGGTATTGTTTGCCTTTACTGTAAAAAATGCTTTGGGGCTTCTGTTTATCTTTATTTCTTTTACCACAGAGTCAACACAACCAAAACTGGAGGTTACTTGCAGTTTAATTTTATGAGTTGCCGCTTTACTAAACGATGTTTGAGTACTTTTTTTAGTATCATGAAAAACATCATCAATAAACCACTCTATGTTTTGTGCTTCTTTAGTAGTTGATGTAAACTGAAAAGAGTTGTTTGCAATACATTGCTCGCTGGTATTGATAGTGAAATTAGGGGTAATAAGGTTATATTTTACATTAACACTATCTCGCACGGTGCATCCTTTAGTAGTTACATCTAAATAGTGTATTCCTGGTGTTGAGATATTTCTATACCCTTTTGTTTGTTTATTGTTCCACAAATAGCGGGCATTGTTTATAGTAAAGTTATAGCTTAAAAACTGTCCCTTGCATAAAACAGTATCAGCACCCAAAGTAAACGAGGGCAGATTTTCTATTATAATAGTTCTTGTAATTTCTTTAGAGTAAGTGCCCGTATATACGGTAGCTGTTATAGTATAGCTACCGCTATTAGTAAATGTATATTTTGGTGTTAGCGATGATATGCTATTAGTACCTCCAAAATTCCAAATTATAGAATCAGGTTCATTAAGTAAAACTTTAAACGTAGCTGGTTGACCCGCACAAGCATTTTCAACAGCTATAAGGTTTTCATTAAAGTAATTTTGAAGCTGGTTGGGCAAACCTTGCACGGCGGTATTGCTTAATACGAAAAAATTGTCTTTAAAATCTTCGGAACCAATAGTATTATTAGGTGCATTGATTACAGCCAGCTTATTGCCTTGTTTGCAGGCATAAATCTTTTTGTTTAACCCTAATTGAAGTCCCCATACAGCAGCATCTGAATTTATCTTTTTTTCAGAAAGCGAAAGTAAGCTACTGTTTATAACTATGGGTAGCGTGTATTGATATATAGTATTACCTGCTGATATATATATGCGTTTATTATCGGGCGAAAACTCAATACCATAGGGCGATGTTGTGAAGTTTAACTTCATTGGGTTGCTTAGTTTTCCCGTGCGGTCATTAAAATCTAAAATTTCAACAAAATTTCCATTTCCACCCACAGCGCAAGCTACTTTTTTGCCATTGGGCGAAAATTTCATATATCCAGTAGTACCCAATATATTAGGGTGAATACTGCCAATGGTTGATGTTATTGGATTTTTTGAAACCCCATTTTCTGTTATTTTAAAGGCAAAAAACTGTTTATCATTATTGCCATGCACCAGCACCCAATAGTCAACTCCATTTCCATGCCTAATTGCCGTTAATTTTTCAGTAAGGAAAGATTGAAGTGCTGTATTTTTGTTTGATGTAACTTTTCCTAAACCTCCTTCAGCAGCCATATCTACTTCAGAGTAGCTAAGTCCATCAGCTCCTCCTAAATCATCTAAAGTAAAAGTGTAGTATATGTTTTTTGATTTTGGACGGGGAACAATAACCGCAGATTGTGTAGTGTTTGGGTTGCCTAATAAACCAGTACCATTAGCCATGGCTTTATGGTTTTTGTTCCAAATAGTTCGCCCGTTGGTATAAAACAAAAGCCTTCCATCAGCAGTAGAGACTGCAGCAGCACCTTCGGTGGATAAGATAACTCCATCAGTTAAGGCAGTGGCGGGGGTTGTATTAAAATTAACTCCAGCATTTAAACCAAAATACCAATTTGCAGCTTGGTTTTGACCAAAAGCAAATGAGCTAATAAAAATTACAACGTAAAGTACTTGTAAATGTCTATTCAATAGTTGGTTTCTTATTAATGTACACGCATATTAATACAATGTTGTTAAAAAAGCACCCTATAAAGGTAAGAAAAAGCATATATTATACCAAATAATATACAAAATGGACGATACAGTACAATAAAAAGTAAGTTTTGTACAATTGTAAATGTAAAGTTTCATTTGTAAATAGTAACTTTGTTTAAGTTTTGTTAGAGGCTTTGAGAGAGAAGAATATACTACATAAAATAATTTTTTTACTGCTTTGGGCGGGTAGTTCAATGCAGGTGTATGCACAATGTGCCAGTATTGATTTTACTGCTGGGCAAACCACTGTATGCGCGCCAGAATTAGTGCGGTTTTATTCGCAAAATGTACCTGCAGGAAGCACCATAACTTGGGATTATGGTTTTGGTGATGTTTTGGGGAAAGATACAGGGCAAAATATATATACTACCACGGGTGTACACACCATAATTTTAAAAGTAACTTTAAGTGATGGTATCACCGTTTGCACAGTTAGTAAACCTAATTATATAAATGTAATACCACCGCCAACACCATCGGTTGTTGTAAGTAGAAGGGTGTTGTGCAATGGACCTGATACGGTAACAATTATTGATAATAGTATTGGCGGAATTGGGAGAGATTGGATTATTGACGGTTTGCCAGTTGGCGATACCGCAAAAAGTATTGTTTATGCCTTTAATAGTACAGGATATAAAAACATTTTATTAGTATTAAAATCAGAAAATTGTGCCGCTGTGTTTTATAAAGCTGACTCGGCAGTAAGGGTGTATGATTCACTAACTTTTGATTTTATAGCCGATAATATTGTTGGCTGCGCTCCTGCAACAATAAATTTTACTCCTACTATTACTACCGCAGGTCATATAATAGCAAATTATAGTTGGACTTTTCCAAGCGGTACTCCCGCTACTTCAAACTCGCCTACTCCGTCAATTTCCTACAATTCATCGGGGGCATTTGCTGCTAACCTCACAATTACTAATGTTGATGGCTGTACGCAAACAGTAAATAAGGCTAACTATTTACAAATGGGCGATACAAATAATTTTAGCATCATTCCATCAAAAACCAGTATTTGCAGAAGCGAGATTATTAACTTAAATATTTCTGACCCTACCTTGCAAGGTAGTTTTTCGTGGGATTTGGGGAATGGTATGCTACAAGCAGGCTCTACACCCAAAAATCAAATAGTTTTGTTTAATGATACTGGATATCAGTTTTATAAAGTATTTAGAGATTTTAATGGATGCAAATCAGAAAGAACTTATTTAAGCGATGTATATGTGCGCCCTCCTTTAGCTAATTTTACCATATTAAATGCCGTTGAGTGTGATGCTATTGCAAGAGTATTTGTGTTTAATACAACTAAAATAGATGCCACTGCTTCACATACTTATAGGTGGAATTTATTTGCTCCCAATGGAAGCCTGCTAAGTACATCCACTGACTCTATACCCAATTTTTCGACCAGCGGATTTGGGCAATATGGTTTACAGCTTATAGTTACCTCATCAACGGGATGTAGTGATAGTTTGTATAGAAATAATATTTTTAGACGAACAGGAAGAGCAGATTTTATCATTGAGCCAGAGGCATCTTGCCCTGGTGGAGAGGTGAGTTTTATTTCAACGGCTCCCGCATTTTCATCGGCAGAGCCAAATATTCACGAATGGACGGTATATGATACTGATGGTACAACTGTGTTATACTCACAAAACACGGGTATTTTCCCAAAGTTAGACTATACTTTCAGTTCAGCAGGTACATACAGTGTGGGGCTTGTGGTGTATAACTCTAAGTGCCGTGATACGGTCGCACTTAATAAAACAGTTGATATTGTTACTCCTATAACAAATATTTCAGCATCAGACGTGTTACCTTGTGTTAAAACACCAGTAAGTTTAAACGCCGTCTCGACTCCAAATATTGTCCCACCAGGGTACACATACGATTGGATATTAACCAACTCATCAGATACCTCTATTAAGTTTATAGGCAGTGGTACACCTGCTATGCTTTTGCCCGATACACCTGGGGTATATAATTTACTAACGGTGGTGAAATGGGGGATAGGCTGTGTAGATAGTATTGTAAATACAAATTATATTAGAGTGAGTGGGCCTGTAATATCTATATCACTTAATAATTATAACGACTGTTTGCCACTTTTAACCAATGCTACATCAAATCTATTTATAAACCATAACTATAAAAATACCACCAACAATACCATATTGTACAACTGGTCTGTTAGTCCTGCAAATGCAATTTTTAGTAACTCAACAACCGCCAATACACAAATATCTATAAATACAAATGGGGAGTATTATGTACGATTGATTGCTGAAAATGGGAGCGGTTGCAAAGATACTATTAATGAGTTAACGCCTATTTTCGCAGGTGTGGAAAGTAGCTTCTCTCTTTCTAAATACATAATTTGTGCTGATGAAACTGTAACTGTTCTACCGCAATCAAAGTATAAACCCGATAGGTATCAGTGGTTTTCATCACCCCCGAGTGCTATTTTTTCGCCATCAGCAATTGTTGATAATCCGCAGATTACATTTCCTGATTCAGGAACGTTTTTAATTTCTCAAGTGGCATCAAAACGAAATACTTGTTTTGATACTATTTATACGAATGTAAGTGTTACAAAAACTGTTGCTGCATTTACAAGTAGTGATACGCTAAATTTTTGCGCCCCTGTTAGTGTAACATTTAAATCACAATCAATTAATGCTGATGATTTAATTTGGGATTTTGGCGATGGCAGAGTTTTAACTACTACAAATTTAGATTCTCTTGTATATATATATTTTACCAATAGTGTTCCCCCTGGTTTTAATGTGAAACTTAAAGCTACTAACAAAATTGGTTGTTCAGACTCTACTACACGGTTTGGATATATTAGAATTAATGGACCTGTACCCGATTATACAATTAATATTAGTAGCGGTTGTGAACCGCTAATTATTGATATAGTTGACAATAGTATATCATATAGTGAGTATTATTTTGATTATGGTGATGGTAGTGCTTTTGATACCACAGGAAACCCTGGCACACATATTTATACCACAGACAATACAATCGATGAGATAAGTAAATTTAAGCCTAGTTTATACTTGTTAGACCCGCTGGGTTGTTTCTCTGAAACAAAATACCCTTTTGATATAGAGGTATTTAAACTACCTACGGTAAAGTACAAAGCCGATACTTTACAAGGATGTACGCCATTAGAGGTGAGTTTTACAGACTCATCACGCTTTGTGCAAGAATACCAATGGGATATGGACGGGAACGGATTTGTGAATGATACGTCTAAAAACCCTGTATTTACTTATACCACACCGGGATTAAAAACAGTAATACTAAGAGCTCGCTCGCAATATGGTTGTGTTAAATACGATACTGCCGTTAATTATATAAATGTATTTAATTTGCCAACCGCAGCCTTTACGGTTTCTAAATTTGATACAGATACCGCATTTATTTATTATGATTTTAGCAGCCAGTCTTCAAATTTTAACTCGTTAGAGTGGATTATTGATACTATAAGTGTGGGAACACAACCTACATTTAGGTATGGGTTTAGAGATACTGGTTTTATTAAAATTAGTCTTTTAGCAAAAAGTATTGAAGGTTGTGTTGATTTAAATGACACACTTTTAAGAGTAATTTCTGATTTTTTCTTCCATATTCCCAATGCTTTTACACCCAATGGCAAAGGGGGAAATGAAAAATTTGGACCTGTTGCACCACCATGGGCGCGTAGATATGTAATGCGTGTTTTTAACAGATATGGTGAGCAAGTGTTTGAAACCACACAAATTAAGAACCAGTGGGATGGCTCTTTTAGAGATTACCCTGCCCAAGGAGGAATATATATATACACAATAGAATATACTGATATAGTGGGAAGAGCGTACACATATCAAGGTACTTTTTTACTTTTTAGATAAACTTTTTTCTTAACTCGGGAGAGGGTATCATACATTCCTTTTGTTTGCCAAATATTTTATAGCGGTTATTTGCTACTACACGATAAATAGTATTTCGTAATGGTGGAGGTATAATCAGTAAGGCATAAAATAATTTCCATGCGCCGCTCATATGTTTGCTAATGCGTAAAGCCGCCGTAGATGCAGTATAAAATTTGCCCTTTTCGTAATACACAAAAGTCTCTAAAAAATTTGCGGGCAAACCTGCTTCTTTCAGTATTTTTTCACCGTTTTCTGATTGTAATGCTGCGAACCTAAAAAAGTCTTTCTTATCGTGTTTAATAATTAGCTGTACACTACTATCACACAAATTACACACACCATCAAATAACACTATGCCATGGTTGCTATATTCTTCTGTCAAATTCATAACTTCGCCCCAAAAATACGTTATATAAGATGTTTGACAATTTAAGTTCCAAACTTGAGAGAGCCTTTAAATCACTAAGTGGTAAAGGGAAAATTACCGAGCTAAACGTAGCCGAAACTGTTAAAGAAATTCGCAAAGCCCTTATAGATGCCGATGTTAACTACAAAATTGCAAAAATTTTTACTGATACTGTAAGAGAAAAAGCGATGGGTGCAAACGTACTCACAAGTGTTTCACCAGGGCAACAAATGACTAAAATTGTGAACGATGAGTTAGCACAATTATTAGGCGGTGATAAAGTAGATATTGATATAAGCGGTAATCCAGCCATTATACTTATAGCGGGTTTGCAAGGTTCGGGAAAAACCACTTTTTCGGGTAAGTTATCCAATCATTTAAAAGCGAAAGGAAGGCAAGTATTATTAGTTGCTGGAGACGTTTATAGACCTGCGGCAATAAACCAATTGAGCGTGCTTGCAGAGCAGGTAGGTGTTGAAGTTTACAAAGAGGAAGATAATAAAAACCCTGTTGAAATAGCTAAAAATGCTATTAAATATGCCAAACAAAATGCACTGAATACTGTAATTATAGATACTGCGGGGCGTTTAAGTGTAGATGAGAAAATGATGACGGAGATAGCTGATGTAAAAAAGGCTGTTAATCCTAATGAAATTCTTTTTGTTGTTGATGCTATGACGGGGCAAGATGCTGTAAACACAGCCGCCGCCTTTAATGAGCGATTGGATTTTGATGGTGTTGTACTTACTAAACTGGATGGAGATACACGTGGTGGTGCAGCATTATCCATAAAATCAATAGTGAAAAAGCCCATTAAGTTTATGAGTATGGGTGAGAAGATGGATGCTTTAGATGTTTTCCATCCCGACCGTATGGCGCAGCGTATTTTGGGGATGGGCGATATTGTTTCGCTGGTAGAACGTGCGCAAAATGTTTTTGACCAAGACGAGGCAGAGAAACTACAAAAGAAAATAAGCCGTAACGAGTTTAACTTCGAGGATTTTTATAGCCAGTTACAACAAATCAAAAAAATGGGTAATTTAAAAGATTTGATGGGGATGATACCCGGTATTGGCAAGGCAGTGAAAGATGTGGATGTGAGCGATGAATCTTTTAAACATATTGAAGCCATTATCCAATCTATGACACCTGCCGAACGCAAAAGCCCTTCGCTTATGAATGGTTCTCGCCGTAAACGTATTGCAGTGGGGGCGGGGCGAGATATACAGGAGGTAAACCAGCTAATGAAACAATTTGAGGATATGCGTAAAATGATGAAAACCATGAACAAGCTACAAGGTGCAGGGCGCAGTATGAAAGGTTTACCATTTAGAAAATAAAAAAATAGTAGCTGTAAAAAACTAACGATGACCAAAAATATTGCAGAAATACGAACAGATTATCAAGCTGCCAGTTTGGGTGAACAAGATATGCTTGCCAATCCTTTTAAGCAGTTTGACAAGTGGTTTAGTGAAGCATTGGCAGCCGAAGTAATAGAACCTAACGCAATGAGTGTGGCAACTGCAACACCAGAGGGAATACCCTCGAATAGAATACTATTACTAAAGGGGTTTGATGAAAAAGGGTTTGTATTTTTTACAAATTACCATAGTGATAAGGGGCAACAGTTGGCTATAAATCCCTTTGCATCATTAAATTTTTTTTGGGCAGAGTTGGAAAGGCAGGTATGTATTAATGGGAAGGTAGAGAAGGTATTGAGTGAAGAATCAGATGCGTATTTTGCCAGCAGACCCAAAGGAAGCCAAATAGGGGCTTGGGTTTCTGAACAAAGTACCGAAATTGAAAGCGGGGAGGTTTTAAGCAAAAAATTAAAAAAACTTACTGCTCACTATGCTAATAAAGAAGTATTGCGCCCACCGCATTGGGGAGGGTATAGGCTAATGCCTGAAAAGGTCGAGTTTTGGCAAGGTCGCCCCAGTAGATTGCACGATAGGTTGAAATACGTAAAAAAAGGAAATGACTTTTGGAAAATAGTAAGGCTTTCGCCTTGATTTAACGTATGTACATCGTTATCTCATATTATATAAGCCTGATTTACTTTAAGCTATAAAGCATTATTCCTCAACAGTTTCAACGCCGTCGTCATTAGCGGGTGGGGTAGGGGTATTTTCGTTTAGCTCATCTTCTTTCTTTTTAAAGAATTTTCCTTGAAATAAGAAAACAACAATTACGCCTGAACTAATTGAAGCATCAGCAAGGTTGAACACAGGGCGAAAAAATATAAATTGCTCGCCTGCATAAAATGGAAACCAACTGGGGTAGTGGCTTTCTATTACAGGGAAGTAAAGCATATCTACCACTTGCCCATAGAACCAACTGCCTTGGTAGCGGTTAATATCACTAAATAATTCACCATAAAAAACACTATCAATAATGTTTCCTACTGCACCTGCCAGTATTAGGGCTAAACAAATTAAAAAACCTTTATGCCCACCATGTTTTAGCTGATAAACAATATAATAGATAATTCCACCTACTGCCAGTATCCTAAACATGGTAAGTATTAGCTTCCCGTAATTTCCAGCAAACTCTAACCCGAAAGCCATACCATTGTTTTCAGTAAAATGGAGTATAAACCAATCGCCAGCTATATGGCGTTCCTCGCCAAAGGCAAAATTTTTTTTTATCCAGTATTTAAAACTTTGGTCGGCAATAAGTACTAATAGTACTGTTACTACCAGCCAAATAGGATGTATGTTGCGTTTTGTCTCTTGTTGCGCCATTAAAGGGATTTTATTTGTATTGGCTTACTTTGGCTTCCATGCTCATTGTGGTATGAGGTACGGCAAGCAAACGTTCTTTTTTTATCAGTTTACCTGTAACCTTACAAATGCCGTAGGTTTTGTTTTCAATACGGATAATGGCAGCCTCTAAGTTATCAATAAATTTACGTTGGCGAGCGGCTAACTGGCTTAAATTTTCTTTTGATTGTGTGGCAGAACCATCCTCTAAAGTTTTATAAGCGTTGTTTGTATCATCCACCCCGTTTGTACTAGAGTTTGAAATTCCGTCTTGCAGTAGTCCCAGTTCTTCTTTGGCACTGGTTAGTTTTTTATTAATCAAGTCTCTAAATTCTTGTAGTTCAGAGTCGCTGTAACTTGTTTTCTCTTTCTCCATAGCTGTATAGTTTTTAAGTTTTTTTTAAACTTTGTTTATAGAAACGTTTATTGTTATATCGTTTATTTCTATTGTTTTGGTATTGGTGGTAGTATCAACTATTTGCAAATCTTGCGCCAGTATCTCGGCGCAAATATAGTTTTTGTGTTTGTTTAGTGCGTTTGTAATTTGTTCATTGCGCTCCACTTGTACTATTATTTTATCTGTAACCTCAAATTCCATCTCCTTTCTAAGGTTTTGTAACCTGTTGATAAGTTCACGTGCAATGCCCTCTTGTAACAACTCAGGGCTTATATCAATATCCAGTGCTACGGTAAGTTTTCCATCAACGGCAACCTGCCACCCTGGTACATCTTCTGATATTATTTCAGCATCGGCTAATTGAAGACGGAATTTTTCTGTGCCAAGTTCTAAATCTATTCCTCCATCACTTTCAAGTTGGCGAATATCATCTTGTGTAAATTGAGCTACTTTGCCCGCCACTATCTTCATATTTTTACCCAATTTTGCTCCTAAGGTTTTAAAATTAGGCTTCACTTTTTTTACCAGTCTAAGTTTTTCTTCGGTTAAGTATTCCAATTCTTTTACATTAACCTCTGAAAGGATAAGATTTTTAATGTGCTGCAAGTTTTCGGCAAAAGCATTATTAACTACGGGTACTAATATTTTTTGTAGCGGCTGGCGCACTTTTATATTGGTTTTTTTGCGTAGCGATAACACCATTGATGATATGCCTTGTGCTAAAAGCATTTGCTCTTCTAAGGTTTTATCAATTATATTTTCATCAGCTTTTGGGAAATTGCTAAGGTGTACCGACTGGTGTGATTCTTTTTTGCTTACACTGTTCAAATCTTTGTACAACATATCTGCATAAAAAGGCGAAAAACTTGCCATTAGCTTGCAAACGGTGGTCATACAGGTGTATAAGGTTTGGTAGGCTGAAATTTTATCCTCGCTATACTCGCCCTTCCAAAAACGGCGGCGGCATAAACGTACATACCAGTTACTTAAATGTTCAGTAACAAATTCTTCGATGGCGCGGGTGGGTTTGGTAGGGTCGTAATCATCAGTGGTTAGTTCTACTTCTTTTATCAATGTATTTAGCATTGATAATACCCAGCGGTCTATTTCGGGGCGTTGTTTAAGCTCAATCTCCTTTTCGGCATAGATAAACCTATCAATATTGGCATACAAAGCAAAAAAACCGTACACATTATATAAAGTTCCAAAAAACTTTCGTTGGGTTTCCTTCACGCCTTCTATGTCAAACTTGGTATTGTCCCAAGGCGATGAGTTGGACAATAAGTACCAGCGTAGTGCATCAGCACCATAAGTATTAACGGTAGTAAAAGGATCAACGGTATTGCCTAAACGTTTTGACATTTTGTTGCCTTTTTTATCTAAAACCAACCCGTTTGCTACTACATTTTTATAGGCTACACTATCAAAAAGCATTACCGAAATAGCGTGTAATGTAAAAAACCAACCCCGAGTTTGGTCAACACCTTCGGCTATAAAATCAGCAGGGTAATTGTTTTTAAAAACGTCTAAATTCTCAAAAGGGAAATGCCATTGTGCGTAGGGCATAGCTCCCGAGTCAAACCACACATCTATTAAATCGGTTTCACGTTTCATGGGTTTTCCACTTGGTGCAACCAGTTTTACATGGTCTATAAACGGGCGGTGCAAATCAATGCCGTCTTCCGTGCCAAACTCACTTATGTCTTTCCCTTGGTGGTTTTTGTATGGATTGTGTTCCATAACACCCGCAACAACGGCTTTATCTATTTCAGTAACTAATTCTTCTAAAGAACCTATGCAAATCTCCTCTGTCCCGTCTTCGGTTCGCCATATAGGCAGGGGAGTGCCCCAATAGCGGCTGCGCGATAAATTCCAGTCAACAAGGTTGTTTAGCCAATCGCCAAACCTGCCTGTTCCTGTGCTTTTTGGTTTCCAGTTAATGGTTTTGTTTAGCTCTATTAGGCGGTCTTTTACTGCGGTAGTTTTTATGAACCAGCTTTTTAGCGGATAGTATAATATGGGCTTATCCGTACGCCAACAATGGGGGTAGGTATGCTCGTATTTCTCAACTTTAAAGGCTTTGTTTTCCTGTTTTAGCTTAATGGATATTCGCTCATCCACCGTTAGGTATTTATCACGCCCTTGTTTTATGCGTTGGGCTTCTTTTTCCTCATCACTAAGGTATTCAGCTTTTACAGGCTCGCCCGCAAAACCAAATTCGAGGTCGTGCATTTCTGGTCTAAAACGTCCTTGCAGGTTTACTAAAGGCACTAAATCGCCCTCGTCATCCTTTACCAGCATAGGGGCAATGCCCGCCTGCTTGGCTACCCGCATATCATCAGCACCAAAGGTAGGGGCAATGTGTACTATACCTGTACCGTCTTGGGTGGTAACAAAATCGCCTATAATTACCCTAAAAGTATCGCCCTTTTCTTGAGGTTGTGCGTAGGGCAATAGTTGCTCATACTGCAAGCCTACAAGTTGGCTGCCTTTTATAGTGTTTACTATTTTATAGGGAAGGTTCTTATCTCCTTTTTTATAGGTAGAGAAATCACCGTTTTCATTTTCAGGATTAAAATATTTGCCCAGCAAAGCATTAGCTAATACTACTCTTATTTTTATGCCTGTATAGGTATTAATAGTATCTACAACCACATACTCTATTTTGTTGCCAACTGCCAATGCGGTATTGCTTGGCAATGTCCAAGGGGTGGTTGTCCAAGCTAAAAAGAATACATTGTCATCTTCTGTTGCACCTTTAAACAAAAAAGTAGAGTGTTCTTGTTTTTTTACTTTAAACTGGGCTACTACCGTTGTATCCTTTACATTTTGGTAGGTGCCGGGTTGGTTTAACTCGTGGCTACTTAAACCTGTTCCTGCTGCGGGAGAATAGGGTTGTATAGTATAACCTTTATACAATAAATTTTTATCATACAGGCGTTTCAGTAAATTCCAGCAAGTTTCTATATATTTATTTTCATAGGTTATGTAGGGGTTGTCCAAATCTACCCAGTAGCCTATTTTTTCGGTAATATCATCCCAAGCGTGTTTAAATTTCAGTACATCCTCACGGCAGGCTTTGTTATAGGCTTCTACGCTTATTTTTTTACCTATATCGTCTTTGGTAATGCCTAATTTTTTCTCTACTTGAAGCTCAATAGGTAAACCGTGTGTATCCCAGCCTCCTTTGCGGTTTACCTGAAACCCCTGTAAGGTTTTGTATCGGCAAAAAACATCTTTTATAGTACGGCTAATAACGTGGTGAATACCAGGCATACCATTTGCCGAAGGCGGTCCTTCGTAAAAGGTAAAGGTGGGTTTGCCTTTACGGTTGCTTACACTTTTTTCAAATATTTTATTCTCTTTCCAAAAGGCTAATATTTCCTTTTCAAAAGCAGGGAAATCAATTTTTTTATATTCTTTATACTTGCTCACGCTTCGCTTTTAGTTTACAGTTTTTTTTTGTTTGAGTTTGACTATCTCTTATTTATTCCTCTATCCCCTTATACGAGGGTGAAAATAGCACCTTTCAACAAGCCCAAGATGGCAGCCACATATTTTCAAATTACCAAATATTCAAATTAACACATTGTCTAATCTTCCTCTTTTTCAGCATCATCAGCAATATTTAAAATGGGTTTTACCTTCATTTCACGTTGCATAATGCGTTTTTCTATGGATAATAATAGGCTGGGCAATACTAAAATATTGGTGAGTAAAGATATTACAAGCGCAATGGTAGTTAGTATGCCTAACCACATTGTGCCTCCAAAGGTGGAGAAATCGAAAATGCTAAACCCAAAAAACAGTATAATGGCGGTATATACCATGCTTGTACCTGTTTCGTGCAAGGTAGCCTGTACCGATTCTTTTATTCTAAAATTATGGCGTTTTAATTCCATACGGTATTTTGCTACAAAATGAATAGTAAAATCTACTGATATACCAAAGGCAACACTAAACACAATAACGGTGGAAGGTCTTAAAAAAATATCGAAAAATCCCATTATACCCGATGTAACTAATAAAGGAATAATATTAGGCACTATTGATATAAGTATCATTCGCCATGAGCCAAAAAGAGTAACCAAAAGCAGGGTAATTACGCCAAGGGCTATGAGTACACTTTGTATTAAACTTTCTACCAAAAACTGGTTGTTTTTCATAAATAGAATACTTGTACCTGTGAGCGTTACAGTATATTCATCAACAGGGAAAATAGAGTCAATCTCTGCGCGTACCCTGTTTTTTACACCTGGCATACTATCACTGCCTACATCAGCCATTTGTATGCTTATACGGGCTTTTTGGTAAGTACTATCTACAAAACCTTTTAGCAAGTTTTTAGAGCCTTTACGGTTGGGTATATAGCTTGTAATACTGCTTAGGTCTAATGCGCTGGGAATGCGGTAGTAATTGCTATCGCCATAGGCATAGGCTTGGTGCGCATATTTTATTAACTCGGCAGCCGAAACAGGTTTTGATAGTTCGGGCATTTTTTTTAACGCCCTATACAAACGTTCCATTTTCTGAAGTGTTCGGGTATCTTTCACTCCATTAGGGCGTTTGGTATCTATCACTATCTCAAGCGGCATTACGCCGTTGATTTCTTTCTCAAAAAACTTTAAATCTTTGCTTATCTTGGCTTTTTTGGGCAAATCATCAATTACGTGCCCTAAGGCTCTAAGTTTGGTTATTCCATAAACAGAACCTAAAAGAACTACAAAAGCTACGGCATATATTACACGGCGGCGGTTTTGAATAAACCAAAATAAATTATCAATAAAACCTTCAAGATACTTGTTATCTAAATGTTTGGTTTGGCGATATGTGGGGGCAGGCAAAAAGCTAAACATTACAGGCACTGTAATCATAGAAACTACAAATACCGACATGATGCTAAGAAAGGCAACCAAGCCAAACTCTTTCATAATAGGGCTACCCGAAAAATAAAAAACCCCAAAACCTACCGCAGTGGTAAAATTGGTTAAAAAAGCAGCTTTACCTATACGTGAAACTACTCTAACTAAAGCCTTTGGCTTGTTGTTATGACTTTTATATTCAGCATGGTATTTATTAAGTAAATAAATACAGTTGGTAATACCTATTATTACAATTAGTGGAGGGATAACGCCTAATACTGCGGTAATCTCATAGCCCAGCATACCAATATAACCCAAAGACCACACCAGTGCTATAGCTACTATTACTAATGAGTATAGTAAAGAGCTGAAACTGCGGAAAAACAACAGCATTATTATGCCACAAACTACCAGTGATAGTAGTGTGAAAAGTTTTAACTCATTACTTATTTTGGCTGAAAATATGGTGCGTATATACGGCAAACCCGATATTTTAAACTCAACATTATTATTAGCTTCAAAGGCTTTGGTAATGGCTAAAAAGTTATTTATTACCGCTATACGGCTTTTATCATTTAGCTTATCCTTATTTAGTGTAACCCCTGTTATCACAAAGTTGCTTTCCTTTTTCAAAGCCAGCCCTTGATAAAACTTTTGTTGTATAATTATATTCCACAAGCTATCGGCTTCTTGTTGCGTGCTTATGGTATCACGCATTAAGGGGATTAAGCGCAGTTCTGCCACAGAATCTACTCGTGTAAGAATTTGCAGTGTAGGGTATGAGATAACATTTTTCACCCCGTCTATACCCTCAAGTTCTTTACTTAGTTTATAGTAGCTGTTTAAAAAATCTTTCTGGTATATTTTCTCACTTTGTAGTCCTAATAAAATTACGTTCCCATCATTCCCAAAAGTTTCTTTAAATTCTATATATTTAACATACTCAGGATCATCAGGCGGGACAATTTTGGGTAAATCGTAGGTGAGCTTAATTTTCGTAGCAAAAAAGCCCATTACTAAAGTAATAAGTATAGTAACCGATATTAGAACTATACGGTTACGAAGAATAATACTGGCGGCTTTCTCCCACATTTTACGAAAACGGCAAAGGTACTAATTTTTTATCCTCTTTGCATTAGATATAAGCCTTTAAAATTCAGTGCTTTGTGGTTTGCACGCTAAGTGAGCCAAAAAAACGTTTAAGAATAAGAAGAAACACTTAGCATAAAAACGCAACAAGCATAAAGTATTTTCTGTCTAATATTGTAACTATGTTCAGAGTAAAGAAAGGGATTTTAATAGTATTTATTTTATTTACTACCATTGTTGGCGCACAACAAATTGGTACGGGGCAATGGCGCATACATTTACCTTTTAATAATACTGTGGGTATTGTAGAAACCCCTCGGTATATATACTCGTGGGCTAACTTTGGCTTTTATAGGTATGATAAAGAAAATAACACTGCCGAAAGATTATCTAAAATTCAAGGCTTTTCTGACATTGCCGTTAGCTATATGGCATATAATGAGAAGACCGATGTTTTAATTATAGCGTATCAAGATGCTAATATAGATATGGTACATAAGGGTACAATTATTAATGTTACTGACATACAACGGGCATTTGTTAGTGGTGTTAAAGCTATTAATAATATAGTTTTTGATGGTAATCGTGCTTATTTGGCAAGTACTTTTGGGGTGGTAGTAATGAACTTAGAGGAAATAACAGACCCTATAATTGTAGCATCATACAAAGATTTGAATATTGGCGATATAAACGATGTAATACTGTGGAAAAACAAAATTTATGTCGGCACATCAATAGGTATATATAATGCCCCCTTGATAGGTGCAAACCTTAACGACCCTATAACGTGGACACAATTTGATACAGGGGCAACCCGTAGTTTACGGTTGTTTGATAACAAACTATTTGCACTTAGAAGCCAAACTATAAACTATTATAACGGTAGTACTTGGACTACTTTTTTGCCACAGGGTTTTTATAACAGTTTATATACAAATGGTACTACTTTAGCCATTAGCAAACGCGACACACTTATTACCGTTAATACATCTTT
The DNA here is from genome assembly GCA_964584305.1 of uncultured Burkholderiales bacterium. Lineage (GTDB taxonomy): Bacteria > Bacteroidota > Bacteroidia > UBA8524 > UBA8524 > SB11. The sequence continues at coordinate 33,594 of CAZOZL010000011.1, read as the reverse complement.
AGCCATTTCAAAGCGATTTATAAATACACTAAAAACAGCCGTTTTGGGCAGTGCACAAAATATATGGTACACTACAGACAATGCGGGTACAATACGTTTACTTCCCGATAACAGCATCCGTTTCACAGCACCTAATGGACCGTATAATTTACGCACGGGTTTAATGGCAAGTATAGGCGATGAAGTTATTGTTGCGGGTGGGCAAATTGGTGGTGATTTTACCTTTACCTTTAGCCTAAATGGATACTATCGCTATAAAGATGATAAATGGATTAATAGTTTGGAACATCCCAATCCTACTACTGATACATTAGAAGATTTTTATGCAGTTATAGCCGACCCAAAAACCAAAGATGTTTGGTTGGGAGCGTATAGGCAAGGCTTAGTCAGGCTAAATGAGGGCAAAGTGAAGGACTTGTATAACAATGACAATAGCACTTTAAAACTTAATAGTTTAAATTTTATTGCAGGCTTGGCGGTAGATAATAACGGTAATTTGTGGGTGTCAAATTACGGGGCTGATTCTGCATTAGCAGTGCGGACAAAAGAAGGCATTTGGAAATCGTTTTTATTAAACAATGTTAACTTTCTTAGTCAAATAGTGGTAGATGATAGAAATAGAAAATGGATTATTGCCCCAAGAAATAGCAGCTATGGTTTAATAGTATATGATGATGATAACTCGCCTCTAAATCCTAATAAACATTTGGGACCTAAACTGTTAAGTACTAATGAAGGGCAAGGCGCACTGCCCGATAACCAAGTAAACTGCATAGCCAAAGACCTTGACGGAGAAATTTGGGTAGGCACACTTAAAGGACCTGTGGTGTTTTCTAACCCATCAAATATATTTTCGGCAAACCCATCTGATGCACGGCAAATTATTATTGGTGAAGGGACAGACATAGGCTACCTATTAGGCGAGGAGGTAATAAACAGCATTTATATTGATGGCGGAAACCGCAAATGGTTCGGTACGGATAATGGTGCTTGGTTGGTATCGCCTGATGGGCAAGAAATACTATTGAATTTTAATATTGATAATAGTCCTTTGTTTTCTAACCGAGTAGCACAAATAACAGTAAATGAAAAAACTGGAGAAGTATTTTTTGCTACGGATAGAGGGATAATATCATATAAAGGCGATGCTACAAAAGGCGAAGAAACGCACAGCGATGTTTTGGTATTTCCCAACCCTGTAAGAGAAAACTTTGAAGGCCCTATCTCTATAAGAGGTTTGGCACAAGATGCCAATATAAAAATAACTGATGTTGCAGGAAAACTTATTTATGAAACACAGGCAAATGGAGGGATGGCAACGTGGAACGGCAGAAATTTTGATGGCAGAAAAGCATCAACAGGCGTATATCTTATTTTTAGCGGTACTGATGACGGAAGCGACACCTATGTGGCTAAAGTACTGATAATAAACGGCAGTAAATAAGAGAACTGTGCTTGCCAAAACCCGAGCCATACTTTTACGAACTATAAAATACTCCGAAAATAGTGTTATCGCTAAACTTTATACAGAAGAGTTTGGTTTAGAGTCTTTTATCATTAATAATATACGCAGTAAAAAAGCACCCATAAATGCAGCCCATTTACAGCCTCTTAATCTTTTAGAAGCCGATATTTACCAGCGTAACAATGCCAACCTTCAACGCATAAAAGAACTACGTTGCTACCCTATGTTGCAAAGCATTTATACTGATATGGTAAAAACAGCGGTAATAATATTTATGCAAGAAGTATTGGGCAAGGTGATAATAGAGAAAGAAAAAAATACCGATTTGTTTAAATTCCTCTTTGATAGTATAAACTATATAGAGCAAGCCCCGTCATTAGTGGGGTTATATCCTGCCTTTTGGTTAATAAAACTGTCAAAATATTTAGGTTTCCCCCCAGCTTATGATACGTGGCAGCCCGATGCTGTTTTTTTACCCCAGCAGGGGATATTTTCAAAAAAAATTAACGAACCTTTATATTTTGATGAAGCACAAGCACAACTCATCTATCAACTATACACCTGTAACGCAAATAAGGTGATAGACTTGCAAAGCCACGCTATACAACGCAAAGACCTGTTAGATAAGCTATTATTATACTATAAACTACATAGCGAGGACTTTAAAGAACTGAAATCACATAAAATTTTGGCAGAAGTATTTGCATAAACCTAAAATAATGTTTGCATATTGATTTACGAGGTGTATTTTTGCACTCCTTTTATGAAAGGAGAGGTGCCTGAGTGGCCGAAAGGAGCAGTTTGCTAAACTGTCGTACGGGCAACCGTACCGCGGGTTCGAATCCCGCTCTCTCCGCAATTTCATAAAAATAATTTTCGGGGTGTAGCGCAGCCCGGTAGCGCATCTGCTTTGGGAGCAGAGGGTCGTAGGTTCGAATCCTGTCACCCCGACTAATGATAGAAAGCCTTTCAGCTAACGTTGAGGGGCTTTTTTTTGTTTGCGCGAATCGTTTAATTACAATGAGATTGCGCAGTCAGTTCAGCGCATCCCGATTTGCTATCGGGAGGGTCGTAGGTTCCCCCGGCTAATGATAGAAAGCCTTTCAGCTATTTTTCGTTGAGAGGCTTTTTTTGTTTGCGCACAATTTGCACTGGGAGTTTTAGGTTTATAAATGAGAAGAGAGTAGTGAAAAGAAGCATTTATTTCACTACTTTTGGCAATAAGGTAGGTTATTAAATGGCATTTTCAGGTTATAAAATTTCTAAATGGGGCAGGTTAATTATTGTTACCCTGTGTTTTCTTATGATGAGTAGTGCTTCTTATGCAACGCACGTTATGGGGAGTGATATTAGCTATGAGTGTTTAAGTAAATGGAAGTATAAAGTTACTCTAAAAGTATATCGAGATTGTAGTGGGATAGCACTATCGACGGTGCAAAACATAGATGTTGATTGTAATACTTCGTCTTGGTCTTCTACAAAGGCCTTAACTTATATTGGCAGAAAAGATATCACTGGTTTAGACCCTAAATGTACCGCAAAAAGCAAGTGCGCTGGTGGTAGTTTTGCTTATGGTATATATGAATATACTTTTACAACAACAATAGACTTATCAAGTATTAATTGTAAAGAGTTTACTATAAGCTGGGAAGAGTGTTGCCGTAATGGCAGTATTTCTACTGGCTCAGCTAATGCTCGTTTTTATACCGAAGCCACTTTACGAACCGATTTAAGCAAGTGCAATAGCTCGCCTATATTCTCAACGCCTGCAACAGTTCTTATTTGCCGAAACAACGATTTTGTTTTTAACAATGGCGCTATTGATACCGTTGACCAAGGAGATTCTTTATCTTATAAATTAGTTGCCCCACTAAGGAAAAAAAACACCACTATCGGATATTCAGGTCAATTTTCAGCAATCGCACCTCTTACTTTTGTTGGGTTTCCCAATACTAATTTAACTCCACCCGCAGGGTTTAGGTTAGACCCTGTTACGGGCGATTTAAACTTTAGACCAACAATTGCAAACCAAGTTTCTGTAATGGTACTTGAAGTAGCAGAATGGCGAAAAGATACTTTAGGGGTAATGAGAATAATTGGGAAAACACGGCGCGATTTACAAATAATTGTTATCAGTTGTAGTAATAAAAACCCTGTTATAATAGGTAAATCTGATACTACCTGCCCAGGTGAAACTGTTATAATAGATATAAGAACAATTGATGCAAATTCAGGTGATTCTGTGCGACTATTTTGGAATAGAGGAATTCCAAAAGGAAAATTCACCATTTCTAATGGAAAATTAGATTCGGCAAGGTTTGAATGGACACCTACACTTAGTGATGTAAGTAATGTACCCCATACATTTACCGTAACTGCCAGAGATGATGCCTGTCCGTTTCCAGGGCAGGGAATAAGAGCATTTACAGTTTTTGTTTATGATAAACCACAGGCTGTAACTAGTAATTTAAATTTGGGGTGTGGTCATGTAAAAGTAGGGTTTACACCCAATAGAAATTACGATGATTTAACCCAAAAATGGACGGTTAGAGATTCGCTGGGCAATGTAGTTTCTACCTCATCACGCCAATACGATACCCTGCTTATACCAAAAGGACTGATGATTGTTTCGCTTGAACTTAATGCTTTAGGAGACTGTAATACTATTTATGCAGATACTGTGCAAATACCTGAACACGTTGAGGTACACGTAACTACTAATGATACTTTTGCTTGTGAAAATAAACTAATTAATATTACAACTTATACTGTTGATGGTGTTGAGCCTTTTAAATTTGTTTGGAATACTGCACCTACTGATACGCTAACAACACTGCAATTAGACACTACAAAAGGAAATAAATATTGGATTACAGTTACAGACTCTATTGGGTGCACATGGTGGGATACTGTTAGGGTGAGATGGGATGAAATACCAGAAACTAACTTTACTACGGGGCTAAAATGTGAAAAAAACAGTATTAGTTTTACTAATACTACTGATTTCTCAACACCAGATAGTATAAGCTATTTTTGGACTTTTGGCGATACCATTACCAGTACTAAAACAAGCCCAAAACATACATTTGCTACTATTGATACTATTAGTATAAAGTTGAAGGGGGTAACTGTAAAAGGGTGTAGTGATTCTATGGTGCAGTCTCTTATTGTACGCCCTGTTCCTAAAGCCGCCTTTACTATTAACGATACTGTACAATGCCTTAATACAAATAGTTTTACATTTACTAATCAATCTACCATTAGCTATGGCACACAAAATTATAAATGGTTTTTAGGCAACGGTGATTCTTCTATTTTAAAAAACCCCGCTTTACAGTATGTTGATGATGGTAACTATATCTCTAAATTATTTGTAACCTCTACATATGGCTGTACAGACTCCCTTAAAAAAGAAGTGGTAGTACATCCAAACCCTGTTACACAATTCACCATTAACGATAGCAGCCAATGTGTAAATGGCAATAATTTTAATTTTTCTAACTCAAGCACTATAAAACAAGGAAGTTTAACTTTTGACTGGGATTTTGGAGATGCCAATAGTTCAGTTTTAAAATCGCCAAGCCATACCTATACTGCTTATAACACATATTTTGCCAAACTTGTTTTAACATCATCAGAAGGCTGTAAAGACTCTTTAACAAAACCGATGTTTGTTTTTCCTAAACCCAATCCAAATTTTACCGTAAACGATAGTAGCCAGTGCCTAACAGCAAATAGTTTTAGCTATACCAACACATCGGCAATAGCCTATGGAACAGTAACACATAAATGGCTATTTGGCGATGGAAGCACTTTATCAAACTCAAACGCACTGAAAAATTACTCTGCAAGCGATACCTTTTTGGTAAAACTAATTAGTACATCCAACCTTAGCTGTATTGACTCAATAACAAAAGAAGTGGTGGTGCGCCCACAACCTTCTCTCGCATTTACAGTTAATGATAGCGGGCAATGTGTAAATAATAACGCCTTTGTTTTTACCAATAGTTCATTGGTAAAATATGGTACACTAAGCTATACATGGGATTTTGCCAACGGAAACTCGTGCAACTGTACCGATACAACTATAAACTATACATACGATAGTATATATAGAGTAGTGTTAAGGGCAACTACAAATTTTGGCTGTACGGATACAGCAGGCAAATATATAGATGTGCAAAGTAAGCCAGCACCCTCGTTTACAGTAAACGACAGTTCGCAATGTGTTAACTTTAACACCTTTACTTTTAGCAACACATCAACAATAAAACAAGGCACGCAAACGTATGAGTGGGATTTTGAGAACACAACAACATCAACAGATGTTAATCCAAGTACGGGGTACTCCATTGATACAACTTATACGGTTTGGTTAAAAGCGACTTCAAATTTTAATTGTGTTGATTCTATTTCTCGCCAAATGGTAGTTTTTCCAAAACCGCAGGCAGGCTTTACCCAAAATGATGGTAGCCAGTGTTTAAATACCAATAACTTTGTTTTTTCAAACACATCTACTTTAAAAAAGGGAAGCCTTACCTACCTATGGGATTTTGATAATGGAAAGCAAAGTATAAAAACAAATACTACAATAGTTTTCCAAAAAGACACCAACTATACGGTTACATTAATTCCAAAATCAAGCGAGGGATGCTATGACACCATTAGCCGTACCATGATAGTTTATTCCGTACCCCAACCCAATTTTGATATAAACAATAGCGGTCAATGTTTAAATACCAATGTGTTTAATTTTACCAATACAAGCACAATAAAACAAGGCACTTTTACCCATGAGTGGAAACTGGGTAATGAAGGGAATACAAGCACTCAAAATCCAATTTTTACTTTTAGTGATGATACTACTTATACCATAAAACTAAAAGAAACTTCAAACCAAGGGTGTATTGATTCTATTGATAAACAAGTGGTAGTGTACCCAGTACCCCAAGTAAGTTTTGCTATTGATGATACTGCACAATGTGTAAATACAGATTTATTCTCGTTTACTAATAAATCATTAATAAAATATGGCACCATGCAATATGTATGGTTTTATGGCAATGGAGACAGCCTCACAACTTCTGATAGTAAGTACGGCTACTCTATTGATGGGGTTTATACAACTACGCTTAAAGCTATATCAAACTTCAACTGCATAGACTCATTACAAAAGCCAATTACAGTTATACCCAAACCTATTGCGGGCTTTGCTATTGATGATAGTAGCCAGTGTGTTAACCCTGGTATTTTTGTATTTACCAACCAAAGCACAATTAAATATACTACACCACTTAGCTACACGTGGGATTTTGATAACGGGATAAAAACTACCACAAAAGATACAGCAGTGAACTACATGGTTAACGGCGAATATCGTCCTACCTTAATTACAAAAACAGGAGACAATTGTTACGATACTATTACCCGTTTGGTGTTGATATATCCCAAGCCCACAGCAAATTTTACTATTAATAATGATACTCAATGTGTTGAAATAAATAATTTTATGTTTACCAACACCACTACTATTGATAGTGGCGTACTTAACTATCAGTGGTTTTATGATGATGGAAATAATACTGTATTGCCTAATGGGCAAAACATATATACCAACGATGGGATATATACAGTAAAATTAGTATCCCAATCAGATTTTGGGTGTTTAGATACCATAACTAAAAATGTTTATGTACAACCTAAACCTACAATAGATTTTATAATAAATGATAGTGGACAATGTGTAAACAATAACCTGTTTGTTTTTACCAACCAAAGTTCTATTAAATATGGAACACTAACGTATGAGTGGGATTTTGCCAACGGAGATAATTGCAATTGTAACGATACTGCCATCAGGTATTTTTATGATTCCACCTTTCGTGTGGTGCTAAAAGCTACCAGCAATTTTGGATGTATTGATACAGGAGGCAAATATGTGGTAGTACACAGCAAACCCACACCTACTTATGTAGTAAATGATAGTAACCAGTGCTTTGAAACCCAGCAATTTGATTTTACCAACACATCAACCATAAAAGAAGGCACACTCGCCCAAAACTGGAGTTTCTCTGACGGACAAACGGCTACTATTTTAGCACCAAGTTTCAAGTATAATAACACTGGCTTTTACCAGCTAAAACTATTACTCACCTCTAACTTCAATTGTAAAGATTCAATTATGGGAGGAATAGAGGTATATAGACACCCTAACCCTGATTTTACAGGTTTGGCTGCACTTTTTTGCACTGATTATCCTACGGTAGCATTAGTGCCAATAGTAGCTGGTGGAACATTTGTGGGAGGTAATGTGATGGGTAACAACTATGTGCCAACGGGTATTTTAGGTAATGATTCTGTAACCTATACCGTACAGGTAAATGGCTGCTTTAGCGATACCACAAAATATACCGTAGTACACCCCTTACCTATATTAGGTTTAGGAGCTGATACTACCTTATGCAAGCGCGAACCTATATTTTTTGATGTCAGTTTTCCCAACTCTACCTACTTATGGCAAGATGGTAGAAAAACCCCTAACTATGTGGTAAGACAGCCTGGGCTATATAAAATTACCCTATATAATATATGCGATACCCTTACTGATGCAATAAACATTAGTTACCGCAATTACGATTGTAACTATTATTTCCCAACGGGTTTTACGCCTAACGGAGACGGGTTAAACGATGTTTTTCTGCCTTATTTGGATGATATAATAAAAATTAACTTTAAAGTATTTGATAGATGGGGTGGGCTTATCTTTTCTACCAAAGAAATAGGAAAAGGGTGGAATGGGAACTTTGCTAATGGCAACGCCGCACCTGGTGGCGTTTATACATGGCAAATACAAGCCACTTTTGATGAATTAGGCTTTATATATAACCATGCCGATAGAGGTAGTATTACTTTGCTTAGGTAGGGTGTAATGCGGCTTTGAGGTTGTATTATGGGCTTTATTTTTTATCCTGCATTTATTGCCACTCTTTAACAACAGATTCTAAAGTAGTTCTCTTTTTTTTCATTTCACACAATTTTCATTGGGAATTAATAATCAAGTTTTACTTTTTTGGGTAATGGGCAAATTACTATCAAAAAACCACAGTACCTTTGTGGTAAACGAGTAGGGGGGGGCTTGGAAGGGTAGAAAAAGCTGAGTTATACCTATCAGCAAACCACTATGAATAACTCTTCTCAACTAATTTTTTATAGCTTATCCTAAAACTTTTATTTCTTCTTTTTTAAAGTGGCTTTTCCTGTACCACTTTCGGGTGTTTCTTTTTTAGGTACTCCTTTTTTCTTCAATTCTAATTGGTTTTTACGCTCTTCAATAGCCTTTTTCTTTTCTTCAATTCTTTGTTGGTTTTCAGCACGTTTTAGTGAATCTTTTGCCCTAATGGTAGAGTCTTTTTTTCTTCTAAATTCTTTTTTGGCTTTGGCAATAGAGTCTATTCGCTGGCGTTGTAAACGTACTTTGGTTACAGCTATTAACTCTTGTTTGCTATCCCATAAATACACAATATTTTTTTTATCCTCATCTATATAGCTATTTACCATTGCCGCAGAAGCTATGCGGGTAATATCAGGTGAAAAAGCCAATGCTGTTATTGCATTTACTCCATTTTCATAAGAGTGTAAAAGTTTTCCTGTTTCTACTTCCCAAATTTTTATAGTACCATCAGTCGAGCCTGTAATGGCAAAACGAGAATCTTTTGAAAAAGCTACTTGGGTAACTTTCCATGTATGCCCAGTTAGGGTTTGCACTACCTTACCATTTTTTACATTCCAGATAATGGCTGTTTTATCAGATGAACCCGATATTAAGTACCTATTGTTAAATGCGTATGCCAGTGTATTTACCTCATCAGTATGACCAGAAAATACATTCTTTTCTTTTCCTGAAACGGTTAAATTGTAAATATCAGGACCTTCTGTGGCTACATATATATCTTTACCGCGAACACTCAATGCAATACCGTTAATTTTTCGAGGCATTTTTTTTAGTGTTTTTGATTGTCCTTTCTTTTTCAAATCCCACACTTTAAGCATCATATCATCACCACCAGAATAGGCAAACCGCAAACTAGGGTCTATCAAAACAGCATTAATAATGTTTTGATGCCCAAAAAGATTATATTTTGGGGTGAAGGTAGAGTCCCAAATTTTTATAGAGTTATCCCTAGCTCCGCTTATTAACATATTGCCATCACGGCTATAAGCCAAGCAGCGCACAGCACCATCGTGCGCTTTAAAACTATGCAACAACTTGTTACTATCTGTACTCCATATTTTAATGGTTTTATCCCAACCGCAGGTGGCTAAAAATTTACCATTAGGCGAGTATGCTATCCCCTCAACAATACCCGTATGACCTTTAAAATTAGCCAAAGGGCTTTTAATCACATTTTGCGCAGTAATTAGCAAGTTGCTAATTAGCAGTGTTAAAGTAAGGGTAGTGTACTTAATAATTGCCTTCATAATTTAAAAGTACTTTTTATATTTCTATAATGCAATTTAGTATAAAAGATACTCCAAATTTCTTTTTATCCTTTATATCTTATCCATTTAAAAATTTCTTTATAGCTCGGCTTCTTTCCATACATTAGTATGCCTATGCGGTATATGCGACCTGCTAACCAAGTGGCACCTAAAAAGCCTAATACCAACATTACCATTGAAATTACCAAATCCCACTCATGTCCATCAATAAAGGGTAATCGTGCCATCATGGTAACGGGTGATGTGAGCGGAAAAATAGACATCCAATATACTAAGCTGCTATGAGGGTCGTTTGTGATGGCTGATATTGAAACTACAAAAGAGAATATTAGGGGCAAAGTAATGGGCATCATAAATTGCTGTGTATCTGTTTCATTATCTACCGCCGAACCAACGGCAGCAAATAATGCGCTATACATTAAATACCCAAAAATGAAGTAGAATAAAAAGAAGGGTAATTTTTTTAACAAAACATTGCTCAGCATACTTAACGAAAAATCGCTTTCGCTTTGAATATCGGCAATATTTTCAGCAATTTCCTGACTATTGGCTTGTGATGATTGTAAACCTTGCATATCACCTGCATCCATAGTTGAACCTAAAATTATGGATACTACAAACACTAAGCCGCCGCCTAAAAGTATCCATATAAAAAACTGGGTAAGCCCTACCATTGCAATCCCAAATATTTTGCCCAGCATAAGTTGGAAAGGTCTTACCGTTGAGATAATTACCTCAACAATACGGTTGGTTTTTTCTTCCATCACTCCCCGCATTACCTGTACACCATAAATAAAAACAAACATATACATGAGAAAAGTAAGACCAAAACCTACCCCTGTCAGTATCATTGTTTCTGATTTATTTGACTCAGCTTTGTTACTACTGTTTACTAATACATTAAGGTCTATCTCAACCTTTAAACTGTCTATTTTGTCTTGACTAAGTCCTGCCTTTCGCATTCGTTGGGCTTTAAGTTCTTTTTCTATTCGCCGCTTTATACGCTCTTGCAAAGCAATATTACTTTGCTCACGTGTGTACAGTTGTACGCCCACAGGTCGCTCTAATGTAAAAGAGGGGGGGAAATAAAGAATGCCATAAAATATGGATGATTCTAAGTTTTTACGAGCACTATCTAATTTCTCATCGCTGTTTGTAAATAAAACATGGCTTGAGTTTTTTAGCTCCCCAGCAACTATACCGCTTTGGTCAATTACTTCTATAAATTTATCTTTCTCTTGTTTGTTTTGGATATAGGATACCCAAAAAATAGCACCATAAAAAAGGGCAATTAACACAGGCCCTAAAAGTGTCATTATAATAAACGATTTTTTCTTTACCCTGCTCAAAAATTCACGTCGGGTAACTAACCAAATTTGTCTCATACTGTTGCCTCCTCTTTTGGTGTTACAATGCCAATAAAAATATCATTAATACTCGGTATTACTTCGGTAAACGAGTGTACTTTGGTTTTGGGTAGTAGTTGCTGTAATAAATTGTTGGGGTTGTTTTCTTCTCCCACCACACCAAAAATTGTTTTTTGTTTACCCTCTTCCAATGGTTCTGTTTCAATAACTTCAAAACCTTGTATGGCGGTGGCATCAAAACTATCGGTAACAGCTTCAAACTTGTTTTCTTTATAGCTTTGCTGTATTTCTTTCACTTTGCCATCCAGCACTTTTTTAGCATTGTTTATTAGTGCAATATGGTCGCACATTTTCTCTACTGATTCCATACGGTGTGTAGATAGTACAACCGTAGCCCCACCATTGCGTAGCTCAATAATTTCTTTACGAATAAGCTCGGCATTAATAGGGTCGAAACCTGTAAAGGGTTCGTCTAATATTATTAATTTAGGTTTGTGCAATACCGTTAAAATAAACTGCACTTTTTGCTGCATCCCTTTTGATAAGTCCTCTACTTTTTTAGTACGCCAGCTATTTATATCAAATTTATCAAACCAATGGTCGGTAACTGTTTTTGCTTCTTTTTTGCTTAGTCCTTTTAATTGAGCAAAATACATGGCTTGGTCTATAATGGACATTTTTTTATATAGCCCACGCTCCTCTGGCAAGTAGCCTACTATTTCTACGTGCTTAGAGTTTAGCAACTCACCATTTATATACACCTCGCCTTCATCAGCAGCAGTAATACGTGTTATTATACGGATAAGTGATGTTTTTCCCGCACCATTTGGTCCTAACAAGCCAAAAATACTTTTTTCTGGGACTTCAAAACTCACATTATCCAATGCCAGCTTTTCAGCGTATTGCTTGGTAACATTATTAATCTTCAGCATATGTAGATGAAATTTTGGTAAATGTACATACAACATACCTCATGTGCATTAAAAAAATCGATTAACTATACTTTTAGCAAGATAATTGGTTTTTTAACCTAATGTTAATGATGAACTTCATGTTAGATAAGCACATCTTTCTTTTAATAAAATGGTGGTTGGGATTGTATCTCTAAACAACCTGTTGGAGTTTATTTTTTAAAATAGTTTCCATTTGTGCAGCTTTTTTAAAGAGTACATTATCCTCAATAGCTGCGTGTTGGCTCATATCCCTGTCCAGTTGATATAGTTCGTGCATTATTATTCTATAATCAAGCGGTTGTGTTTTTTCTACCCTAAAATTATGGGTTTTTACTTTTAGCTCTTTCATTTCATCCTCGTCGTGTTCGTGGTTTTGACACAATACCTCTACCGAGTATTTCGAGAATGTTTTTTTAGCCTCTGCATTGTTAAACTGTTCGTATAGTTTTTGCATTTGTAAAATAAAAGGAAATACCAACTCCTCCTCTAATAGAAGGTGTTTACGCATTTGGTTACTAAATTTGCGGTAACACTTTTCTAATTTTCGGTAGCTTTCATCCGTTCGTGAAAGCTGTGCAATCATGCGGCGTATTGCTGGTAGCTTGGTTTTGGCATACTCGTGGTGTGTGTTTACCAAATACTCTATAAGGAAAGGAATAGATACTAAATTAAAATTTATATTAAACTCTTGCCTGCCTAATGCAGTGAGATGTTGGGCTAATTTTTCACAATCAATATTTTTCTCAGCACACAAATCTTTCAATGTTTTATCCAAATATTGCTGATACACAATACCATGATTATTTAACAATAACGCCCTTGAGGGATTTTCTTCTATAATCTCTTGTATTGTTTTGTTTTTCATTTGCCAAATAAGCGGTAAACTTATAAAACTACTGGGCAATAATAAATGACTTTAATCAGTTGCGATGGTATAATGTGAATTAGATATAAAAAAGATACTTAATTTAAGACCGTTGCATGATGAAAATATTAACTTTACAGCCTATATCACAATCCCCATCCGTGCCAGTGGGTAGGAAAAATGAGCTAAATCAAAAGTTTATGTCTTTCTTACATTAAACTAAGCACTAACTTCTTTGCCTATTTCTATCAGCTTATTCACTGTTTTTAGGTTACGGGTAGTTGCAGCAACTTTTAATTTATTCTCTAAAAAACCATTGTGAAACTTTGTTCTTCCATACCCATCAGGGCAATGAATATACACAACAGTACCTAAAACAATAACTTTATCAGGAAGATAGCTATGGGTATTAAGTTTATCTATATTTTCTTGGTTGGGCATATACGCCAAAAAAGTAATATGCAGTTTTTCTGCATCAATATCCTTTTGCTTTAAAAATGGGTTGTCAGCATTTGCTTGCTCAATATATTCCAGCGTTCTTACCAATACTGGCACATCTAAATTAAATGTAGTTTTTATTAACACTACTATTTTTTTTGCTAATGTATTTTCATCAGTAGGGGCGTGGGTAAATACTATATTACCGCTTTGTATATAGGTAGCCACATTTTTAAAACCTGCTGCATCTAAAGCCGCTTTAAGTTCTTTCATTACTATCTTGTTTTTGCCACTAACGTTTATTCCACGAAGTATTGCTATATAGGTTTGCATAATTATAATTACCGTAAATATAACGACCTATTTGTTACCTTTTTTAAACTTTCCCCATAGAAAAATGGTTATAGAAAGTACACTGTGCAAGGTATTAATAAAAATTAAATATACCATCCATACTAAACCAGCTCCACCAGTCGATTTATAAATATATCCATAGTAAAAGTAAATAGTATAGACTACTAAAATAATAAGTGAGTAGCCAAAATATTTTCTGCTTAACTTAAATACACTGAACAAAAGAATAAAGTTCAGCATTGTACTGCCTATCATTATTAGTGTGTCATCTCTCATACGTTATTCCTCATTTTTTGTTTAAACCAATAACACAAGTGCAGGATTTATAGCCAAAACCTGCTATTCTGCCTTTATTATATAAATAAAATTTTGAATGACGTTAATCTTAATTCGTATTATTTTCAAACGTGCCTTTGATTATTTTTTGCGAGGCATCTGAAAATACAGTTGTTAAATCTTCTATAGAACTTGTGCATTGTCTTCTTATTGATTCTTGACTGTTAAGAAAAAAGAAAATTACTCTTAATAATTCTTCACTACTTATATCAATATTATTTTCATGAATATTTATAGTTACTGAAATAGCGTCGTACATATTCTTTAATGTACTATCATAAATGTGGCTTAGATAATACGCATCACTTCTATATACCGAGGATAATTTGTGTAGTTCTTTTATAAGAATAGGTCTTTCATCTGCTGTAATTTTTCTTACATCTCGTTGTTTTCCATTCTCTTCAATTATAGCTATAGGTCGTTTATCCACCCCTAGTTCACAACTAATTTCATACACTCTATTTAGAACGTAGTAGATTTTAATCCAATGTCTAATTTCACTATAACAATTAATAATATTTGTGTCATTCGTAGAGTAAATTAAGGTAGTATATTTACCATTAATATCGTTAAGCTGTTTTGCAATTGAATCAGAGTTCCTGTAGGAAACTAATTCAGCTACCTTTTGTTTGGTTCCTTTATATATTTCCCAATAATCATCAATCAGATTTTTGTTAAATTGAGATTGAAGTTGAAGAGATATTTGATTCTCTACACTATTAGATTTGAGACTATAATATGCAACCCCAACAGAAGCAAGTGCAACTAAACTTGGTAACACCTTCGTTAAAATGTTTAGTTTCAAAAATTTACAAATTGCAACCATTTTTTTTAATTTTGAATAATGTAAAAGTATAATAAAATAGAATCATTATATCATTAGTTACACACCATACGCCAAAGTTGGCGATAGCCATTTTTCAGCTTCTTCAAAGGTCATTCCTTTGCGGCGGGCGTAATCTTCTACTTGGTCTTTTTGTATTTTACCCAAGCCAAAGTACTTACTATCAGTGTGCGAAAAATAAAGCCCCGATACTGCCGCCGCAGGGTACATAGCAAAATTTTCTGTTAGTTTAATACCTGTTTCTTGCTCCACGTTCATTAGTTTCCAAATAGCCCCTTTTTCAGTATGTTCTGGGCAGGCAGGATACCCTGGTGCTGGGCGTATGCCTTGGTATTTCTCGCGAATTAGTGCTTCGTTATCTAAAACCTCATCTTTTGCATACCCCCACAACTCTTTACGAACCAGCGCGTGCATATACTCTGCAAAGGCTTCTGCAAAACGGTCGGCAATGGCTTTTATTAATATACTATTATAATCGTCGTGGTCTTTTTCGTAGTGCTCAACAATTTTTTCAATACCAATGCCTGTGGTAACAGCAAATGAGCCTATATAATCTGCAATACCTGTTTCTTTTGGTGCTATATAATCTGCCAAGCTATGGTTAGCTATATTATTTCCTTTTTTATTTTGCTGGCGCAGATGGTGGAAAGTGGTTAATACTTCCTTTCTATCATCATTAGTATATACCTCAATATCATCACTGTTTACGGTATTGGCAGGATAAAAACCTACTATTGCTGCTGCTTTCAATAATTTTTCGGAAATTACCTTATCTATCATTTGCAAGGCATCATTATGTAATTTCTTAGCTTCTACGCCTACGTATTCATCCTCAAAAATGGCAGGGTATTTTCCCCTTAACTCCCATGTTTGGAAAAAGGGTGTCCAGTCAATATAATCTACCAGTTTTTCTAAGGGAAAGTCAATAAAAGTTTTAGTGCCTAAAAACGAGGGTTTTGTAGTTTTTGTTTCTGCCCAGTTTATTTGCTGTTTGTTTTTGCGGGCATCTTCAATACTAATATATGCTTTGGTTTCTTTGCGATTGGCGTGTGCAATACGCATTTGTTCGTACTCGTTTTTTGTATCGGTATGGAAGGCATCTTTTTGCCTCTCGCTTAATAGTGCTGATGCTACTGGAACTGATTTTGAAGCATCTAATACGTGTATTACCGAGCCGCTATACATAGTATCTACCTTTACTGCGGTGTGTATTTTTGAGGTAGTAGCCCCACCTATTAATAATGGAATTTTAAAATTTTGGCGTTCCATTTCTTTGGCTACTGTTACCATCTCGTCTAACGATGGTGTGATTAGCCCGCTTAAACCAATAATATCTACACCTTGTTTTTTAGCTTCTTCTAATATTTTTTCGGCGGGTACCATAACCCCCAAATCTATAATCTCAAAGTTATTGCACGACATTACCACGCCCACTATATTTTTTCCAATATCATGTACATCTCCTTTTACGGTTGCCATTAATATTTTACCTGCATTTTTACTTTTGTCTCCGCTCAATCGTTTTTCTTCTTCCATAAAGGGTTGAAGATGAGCTACCGCTTTTTTCATTACACGGGCACTTTTTACCACCTGTGGTAAAAACATTTTTCCACTGCCAAATAAATCTCCAACTACACTCATTCCGCTCATTAATGGACCTTCTATTACGTGTAATGGGCGAGGGTATTTTTGGCGTGCCTCTTCGGTATCCTCTTCTATAAACTCGGTTATTCCTTTTACCAAAGCATGGCTTAGTCGTTTTTCAACTGTCCCTTCTCGCCACTCCTGATTGTCTTTTACAACTTCCTTTCCTTTGCCCTTTACCGTATCAGCAAATGCCAATAATTTCTCGGTAGCATCGTCTTTTCTATTAAGTATTACATCCTCTACTAATGCTAATAAGTCTTTGGGTATTTCATCGTATATCTCCAATTGAGCAGGGTTTACTATCCCCATATCCATACCGTGCTGTATGCCGTGATACAAAAATACACTGTGCATAGCTTCGCGTATTACATCATTCCCTCTAAACGAAAAAGAAACATTGCTTACCCCACCACTCACCTTAGCCCCTGCCAAATTTTCTTTTATCCATTTGGTAGCATTAAAAAAATCAAGAGCATTTTGGCGATGTTCTTCCATGCCTGTTGCTACTGGGAAAATATTAGGGTCGAAAATAATGTCTTGAGCAGGAAACCCTACTTTATCTACTAATACTCTATAACTGCGTTCGCATATTTCTATACGCCGTTGGTAGTTATCGGCTTGCCCGTCCTCATCAAATGCCATTACTATCATTGCCGCACCAAAACGCTTTACTATTTTAGCCTGACGGATAAACTCTTTTTCGCCTCCTTTTAAGCTAATTGAGTTTACAATAGACTTGCCTTGCACACATTTAAGTCCTGCTTCTATTATTTCCCATTTCGAGGAGTCTATCATCACAGGTACTCTGGCAATATCAGGCTCGGCAGCAATAAGGTTTAGGAAGGTGGTCATGGCTTCTACACCATCCAGCATTCCCTCATCCATGTTTATATCAATAATTTGTGCGCCCCCTTCTACCTGATTGCGAGCTACATCAACAGCTTGTTCATAATCATTTTCTTTTATTAAACGCAAAAATTTACGTGAGCCTGTAACATTGGTGCGCTCGCCTATATTTATAAAATTGGCTTCGGGAGTGATTATTAATGGCTCAAGACCTGAAAGTTTTAAGGGAGGGAGTTGGTTTGTCATATATCTGTTGTTAGCTGTTAACTGTTAGCCTTTGGCTTTTGCTATTGGTTTTTAAAATTATCTTGTTTGATTTTTGAAATAAGACTGCCAATCATTTTTTGCTCTGTTTCCAAAGTGTCAAAGACTTTGTTAATTATATCATTTTCAATTAATCCTAGTTCTTTAATTATTGTCAATTGAGTTTCTATCTCGAAAGCTGAACCTAATGCCATTTCTAAAAAACGTTTAAACTCTGGGGTAGTTTGACCAGTTGAGCCTTCAGCAATATTAAGTGCTATTGAATTAGCAGCCCATTTAATTTGGCTACTAAGAACGAATAACTCTTCTTTAGGAAGTGATTTTGTGAAGCTACTAATCGCTCCTGTTAATTCTACTGCCTCTTGCCAAACTCTAAGTTGCTCAAACTTAAACGCCATAAAATAGTATTAAGCTAGCGTTTTCTGATTAAGACCATCGGCTGTTGACAGTTGACCATCAACCACTCTTGGCTTATACTTAGCAGCTACTTCAACAATTGCTTTAATATGGTCGGGGGTTGTACCGCAGCATCCACCAACAATATTTACTAAGCCTTCTTTTAAAAATTCTTCAATTTGTGCCGCCATTTCTTCGGGTGTTTCATCGTACTCACCAAATTCGTTGGGCAAACCAGCATTTGGATGCGTACTTACATGGTATTCAGATTTTTTATCCATTACCTGTAAATAGGGGCGAAGTGCGGCAGCCCCCAAGGCACAGTTTAAACCTATGCTTAACAATGGAATATGCGATACTGATATTAAAAATGCTTCGGTGGTTTGTCCGCTAAGAGTACGCCCACTGGCATCGGTTATCGTCCCCGACATCATTATAGGTAATTGCACTCCTTTTTCTTCAAAGGCTTCCTCAATAGCAAAAAGCGCGGCTTTGGCATTTAGTGTATCTATTACTGTTTCTACTAATAATATGTCAACTCCACCGTCAATTAAAGCAACTACTTGCTGCTTAAATGCTGCTTTTAGGTTATCAAAGGTGATGGCGCGAAACCCTGGGTCGTTTACATCGGGAGAGATAGAAGCTGTACGGTTTGTAGGTCCTATTGAACCTGCTACAAAACGAGGCTTATCAGGTGTTTCTGCGGTAACTTCATCCGCTACTTTACGGGCTATTTTTGCTGATTTATAATTTATTTCCGTTACGTAATCCTCTAAATGATAATCGGCTTGGGCAATGGTAGTCCCGCTAAAAGTATTTGTTTCTAAAATATCAGCACCAGCATCTAAATACTGGCGGTGTATTTCTTGCAACACATCAGGGCGAGTTAATGCTAATAAATCATTATTCCCTTTTAGCGGGTGTGCATGGTTTTTTAATCTCTCGTCCCTAAAATCCTTTTCCTCCAACTTGTACCGTTGTATCATAGTACCCATAGCACCATCCAACACTAAAATTTTTTGCTGAAGCAACTCCTTTATTTGTTCTTGTTTACTCATAACCTATTCAATTCTACAATATGCTAATACTATGTAACAAATTTACAATTGCTTTTCTATTTTATACATCTGTAATAAACAAGTTAACAACAAATCGTTGATATAGTAAACATAAAAAAACCCCCTCCAAAAATTTAGAGGGGATTTTTATATAGTTTATCCTTCTACAAGTTCAGGATTGTATTAGTTCGCTATTTCGTTAACAAAAGTGTTAAAATAGGTAATCAAAAACTATAACCTATTCATTATCTGTTTGTTTAAGATGTAACTTCTCTAAGTCATTTTTATCAATAATTAATAAAATGGTTCTAACTTTATTATTAATATTTTCTTTAGCACTTACTAATATTTCATTTTTTAAACTAAAGTATTTATGTTTTACTTCAAGTATTTGAGATACTGTTTCCACTTTATTCCCCTTATTATTAATAGCTTGAGCAAAAACTAATTTTTCACTATCAATTTTAATGCACAATAAGTAGAAAATTGGAACTCCAAAAACCAAGCTTTCAGCAAAAATTCTATCTGGAGTTTTTCTTTTATTTTTCTCTCTTAATGATTTAATTCTTGAATTAATAAAAATGGCAAATAGTATTGAAATAAAAATGTAGGGTATAATATGGATATTGATTGAAAAAAGGGGAAGAAATATTGATGTTACAGCACTAATTATTAGCATATAAAAAAAATATAATATCTGGCTAATCATAACAGTTTATTTTAAAATGCAGACCAAAAAGCTTCCCACGCTGACTTAATTGGGGCTCCTATCATTGCTCCACTAAGAGCTCCTACAAGTCCTCCAAGACCCAAAAGCCCAACTCCAGCATTGAATCCTATAAGCGCTCCCCCGATTGCTCCTTCAATATCAGCTTTAACTAAGTCCGAACCATCAAAATTAAGATCATCTTTTTTTGTGGGTCTCCAGCTTCCTACCCCACCATTATAGGTTTCCCAATGTGAAACCGAGTTTTTAGCTATATCTAATATAGCCAAAACTATTTCCTTATTATCACTAGATGGTAAGTTTTCTGCGTCTAGTTCAAATACACTAATATTAGCATAAATCGTGCTATAACTGGTATCTGCTTCAATTAAGTCAAGAACATCCTGAACAATATCTGAAGCAGGCTGAGAAAAAGTAGTACTAAAGTTATTTATGAGAGTACTTTGATCCATTGAGCTATAATTTGCCCATTCTGCAGAATTATAAAAATCTGATACAGTAGCGAAATTGGGGCTAATGTATGGGTCAATGTAATTGGGTAAAAATTCACTTGCTTTAGATTCAAAAAAATCTTTACACACTGATGAAGGAAGAGATGTATCACACTCAGTAGTATCAATTATTTGTTGTCTAATAGCCAAAAAATCTTCCATGACGAGATTATGTACTTCCCCCGCAGTATAAGTTCCTGATTTTTTACCGAAAGTAGATTTACTTTTAACTTCAATATCACTTTCATTTTTTGTACAGGAAAAAATTAATAATAAAGAAATAACAATAATAGACAATGATGCTTTACTTTTCATAATTAAATAGTTTTTTAACATTACATGCAACATTACATGCAACATTACATGCAACATTACATGCAACATTACTAGTAAACGACAAAAATTGGTTTTTAGTTTACTATATATTGAAAAAAATACTAAGTCTTTGATTATTAATGCAAAAAAATCCCCTCCAAAAATTTAGAGGGGATTTTTATATAGTTTTAAAGTAAAATTACTTTACTTCTTCGTAGTCAACATCTTCAACGTC
>CAZOZL010000011.1:0-12394 GCA_964584305.1 uncultured Burkholderiales bacterium | reverse complement strand
ATATAGTTTTAAAGTAAAATTACTTTACTTCTTCGTAGTCAACATCTTCAACGTCTTCTACTTTGCCATTGGCACCTGCATTAGCATTTTCTGCATCAGCACCCGCTTCGGCAGTGCCTCCTGCTTCTTTTTGTGCATCATACATTTCTTGGCTGGCGGCAGCCCACGCTTCGTTAAGTTTTTCCATTGCAGCATCAATACCTGCAATATCTTTATTGGCGTGTGCCATTTTTAGGTCTTTTAGTCCAGCTTCAATAGGCTCTTTTTTCTCAGCAGGTATTTTTTCGCCATATTCTTTCAACTGTTTTTCAGTTTGGAAAGCAAGGCTATCTGCTTGGTTTAGTTTGTCTATTTCTTCTTTTGCTATACGGTCGGTTTCGGCATTTGCTTCTGCCTCATTTTTCATTTTCTCAATTTCAGCATCACTTAATCCGCTACTGGCTTCAATACGTATTTTTTGCTCTTTGTTGGTGGCTTTATCTTTTGCACTAACGTTTAGTATGCCGTTGGCATCAATATCAAAAGCTACTTCAATTTGAGGTGTACCCCGTGGCGATGGAGGAATACTATCTAAGTGGAAACGTCCTAAAGTGCGGTTATCTTTTGCCATTGAGCGTTCGCCTTGTAGTATATGTATTTCTACACTGGGCTGGTTATCACTGGCGGTACTAAATGTTTCCGATTTTTTTGTAGGGATAGTGGTGTTTGCTTCTATAAGTTTGGTAAACACTCCGCCCATAGTTTCAATTCCTAATGATAGTGGTGTAACATCTAATAAAAGTACATCTTTTACTTCGCCTGTTAATACTCCACCTTGTATGGCAGCACCTATTGCCACTACTTCATCAGGGTTTACACCCTTATCTGGGTCTTTGCCAAAAAATGCTTTTACAGCATCTTGTATGGCGGGTATGCGTGTGCTACCACCTACTAATATTACCTCGTCAATATCGCTTGTGCTAAGTCCTGCATTTTTCAATGCGCTTTTGCAGGGGGCAATAGTACGGTCTATCAAATCACTTACCAATTGCTCAAATTTTGAGCGTGTAAGTTGGCGTACCAAGTGTTTGGGTACACCGTCAACAGGCATAATATAAGGCAGGTTAATCTCTGTTGATGTGCTGCTACTCAGCTCTATTTTAGCTTTTTCAGCGGCTTCTTTTAGGCGTTGCATTGCCATTGGGTCGCCAATAAGGTCTGCCCCTTCATCGCTTTTAAATTCGGCGGCAAGCCAGTCAATAATTTTATTATCAAAATCATCACCACCAAGGTGTGTATCGCCATCGGTAGATTTTACTTCAAATACACCGTCGCCCAGTTCAAGTACAGATACATCATGTGTTCCACCACCACAGTCAAACACTATAATTTTCATTTCTCTATCTTGCTTGTCCAGTCCATAGGCAAGTGCGGCGGCTGTAGGTTCGTTTATAATACGTTTTACCTCCAACCCTGCTATTTCGCCTGCTTCCTTAGTAGCTTGGCGTTGTGCATCGTTAAAGTATGCGGGTACGGTAATTACGGCTTCTTTTACTTCTTGTCCTAAAAAATCTTCGGCGGTTTTCTTCATTTTTTGAAGCACCATTGCCGAAATTTCCTGCGGGGTGTATAAGCGTTCGCCTATTTGTACACGAGGGGTATTATTATCTCCTTTTGCTAATTTATAAGGTACGCGCTTGGCTTCTTTTTTTACATCGTCGTAAGTTTGCCCCATAAAACGCTTAATAGATGATATAGTGTTTTGTGGGTTGGTGATTGCCTGCCTTTTTGCAGGGTCTCCAATTTTACGCTCACCATTATCTAAAAAAGCTACAATTGAAGGGGTTGTTCTTTTTCCTTCGCTGTTGGCAATTACCACAGGTTCGTTACCTTCCATTACGGCAACGCAACTATTGGTAGTTCCAAGGTCAATTCCAATTATTTTTCCCATGTTATTCTCGTTATATTTTTTTAATCAGTTTATAGTTAGCAATGGTAGTGCCACTGGTTTAGGGCTGATAAATTGGCAAGTAATAGGTGAAAAGATAAAGTATTGGTTGAAAATAACTGACAAAAACTGACAGTATGGCGTATTAGCTATGTGTGATGCATTTTATTGCCCTCTAAATTTTAGGTGGCGAGTGTTTGAGTTGACACGAAGAAATGTTATTGTTTTATCAGAGATAGAAACATTAGAAAGTACAAACTTATTACGGCTGGCAAAAATACCAAAGTTACCATTACTAATATTAGTGTACTCGGGTTTTGCCTGTACTATACCTATACTGGGGGTATTTACTCTACGATAAAGAAAAAGGTCATCATCAGCAGCCCAATATATAAAATCCACTTTTTTGGGAACTCTATATTTTCCAACTTGAGGTTTTAGGCGTGAACCTAAAAAGCTATAAAAATTTTTCCCTGCTACATTACTCCTTATTTGCCCTGATGTTGATGTTTGTTTATCTCCCACAATGCCCCAATCAATAAAAAGATTACTGTCCACTATTAGGTTGGTAGCACTATCATACTCATCCCAAAAAAAGCGAACAGTCATATCGTATGTTTTGGCATTTTTGCCCCCCGTCCAAAAGAATGATAGGTTTCTGTTGGGGTCTATTAAATATAAATTGGTATTTTTACTGGGGTTGCCAAGTGTGGGATTGTGTACTAATATAGTTTCGGCGGTGGCTACGTTTTTAGTAAGTTTATTGGTAACTATTATTCTATACATATAGTTTTCGTTCAGCTTTTGCTTTAAACTATATAATACATTGGGGTAATTAGAAAAAATGCCCGTATCTTTTTTTATCGATAAGTCTTTTTGTAAAGTATAAGACGTTCTAAAAATAGGTGTGCTAGATACTACATCGTACTCTTCTATCTTTACCTCTATCGAGTCAAAATAAGTAATATCGCTTCTTTTAGCTACTTCAAGTGCGCTTTCTCCTTGCGTTAAAAAAGCCTTGTTTACTCTAACATAATGCACTGTGTCATTAGTATTTAGCAAACCATATATTACCATTATCTCTTTGTCGGGGGCATTGGTATTAATATCATTATTGCAGCTACTTGCAAATAGTATTGTGAAAACTGAAATAAAAACGAGGGTTAATTTATTCATTGGTAAAGCTATGTACAGCTACTTTAATAGTATAACGAAATTTTTAGTGTAAAGGTTCTGAAACATCTTAAAAAGCAGGCGAAATTATTACAATTTAAGTTATATGCGTAACTTTTAATACTTTTGTGCAACATAAAAACCTATAATGGTACGGATTTTCACTTTTTTTTTAGTCAGCATACTTTCTTTTTCTCTTGTAGCACAACAAAATGTATATAGCAATTTTGATGCACTGGTTTGGGCTGATGAGTTTGATGGTAAGCACACCGATATGTGGCGGCAAACCACAAATGCTGAGGAGGTATTTATAATTCAAAACGGTGAGTATGTATTATTAAAAAAAAATACTAAAGGCTATGGCTTGATTTTACCCGATGAAAAAATAGCATTTAGCGCACACAAAGCCGAGTTTAGCCTAAAATTGGATGAAGATAATAGAAAGTTAGCCAGTGCGGGTGTGATTGTAATGGCGCAGGAAGATGGTAAAGGAGCTTTTTTGATTGAGATAAACGGAAAACGACAATATAGAATAAATAAATACAATGGGTTTGCCTTTAAACCCATTGATAGCTGGAAAAAAGATAAAATAATTAAGAGTAGAGGTGAGTTTAACACCATTGCTATACATACTGAAAACAAGAAATATGATTTATATATAAACAATGAGTTTATAACCAGCTTTAGTGAGGTAAGCTATAAAAAAGGAAAGGTAGGGGTGTATATAGGTGCTGATTGTAAAGCAAATTTTGATTATGTAAGGGTATATGTTACCAACAAAGAGAGGCAACGATTAAAAGAGAGCCAAAAAAAGGAAGCCACTGTTAAAAAAGACCCCGTACTAACAGTTGTGATAACAAAACTAAGAGGGCAAATTATTGAACTTGGAATACAACGTGATAGCTTGAAAGAAGTACTACGATTGTTGAAAAAAGAAAACAGAAAAAAGCAGGGTAGCTGGAGTGTACAAAAACTTAGAAAAGAGAACAGAGGATTAAAGGCAGAACTAAAGCGTTTGAAAAAAGAAAACGCCTACCTTGTAACTGAAAACGCTGATTTAAGAGATTTTAAAGAAACCATTGAAAATGGTGAAAGTGGAGATATAATTATAACCCTTACCAAAGCCCTTGAAGAAGAACGTGAAAGAGTAGCTATCTTAGCATCAGAAAACGAGAAATTACAAAACGAGATAAAAAAGCTAAAGGAACGCTTAAAAAATTAGCAGCTTACCCACAAGTAATATACCGAATAAAGCCTGTTTTAAAGCATCAATATGGCAAACAATAAGTACAAAGAAATTCCCCGTGTTACCACCCATGTTTTGCAAGAAATGAAAGAACGTGGCGAAAAAATTAGTATGCTTACCGCTTACGATTTTAGTATGGCAAAAATTTTTGATGAAGCAAAAATTGATGTACTGCTGGTGGGCGACTCTGCATCAAATGTGATGGCAGGACACATGACTACTTTACCCATCACACTCGACCAAATGATATATCATGCCGCATCAGTGCTAAGGGCGGTGTATCGTGCTTTGGTGGTGGTAGATTTGCCTTTTGGCTCGTATCAGGGCAATAGCAAAGAGGCATTAAATAGTGCTATCCGCATAATGAAAGAAGCAGGAGCGCACGCAATAAAAATGGAGGGGGGAGAGGAGATATTAGAATCTATAAAACGTATTCTTTCTGCTGGCGTGCCTGTAATGGGGCATTTAGGGCTAACCCCACAGTCTATATACAAATTTGGAACATTTGAAGTACGTGCCAAAGAAGAAGCCGAAGCCGAAAAACTTATTAGTGATGCCAATTTATTAGCAGAGGCAGGTTGTTTTGCTATTGTATTAGAAAAAATACCCTCAAACTTGGCAAAACAAGTAGCTGATACTATAAAAATACCCGTTATAGGTATTGGTGCAGGCAGTGGTGTTGACGGGCAAGTATTGGTGAGCCACGACTTATTGGGCATAACCAAAGAGTTTAACCCTCGTTTTTTGCGCCGTTATATGAACTTGTACGACGATATTAAAACGGCTACCGAGCGATATATTGAAGATATTAAACAGCAAGATTTCCCTAATGATAAAGAAAGCTATTAGGTAGTTTTCGTTTTTCAGTTTCACACCACCTACCTTTGCAAAATAATAAAAGAGTAGGTGAAAGCAGAGAAATTACAAATACTTTACGAGGACAACCATTTAATAGCTATAAATAAACCAGCAGGCTTATTGGTGCAAGGTGATAAAACAGGCGATGTTGCCCTTGTTGATTTGGTAAAAGATTATATAAAAAAACAATACAATAAACCAGGTGATGTTTTTTTGGGAATTACCCATCGTATAGACAGACCCGTTTCTGGTGTGTGTGTATTTGCCCGCACAAGCAAGGCTTTAGAGCGTATGAACGAGAAGTTTAGAGAACGCGAGATAAAAAAAACCTACTGGGCACTGATAAAAAAACGACCGAATAACGACGAGGGAAAGTTAATACACTATCTAACCAAAGACCACGATAAAAATAAATCGAAAGCGAGTTTAAGTGAAAAACCAAATAGTAAAAAAGCAGAGCTTAGTTATAAACTTTTAGGCGAACTATCGGGCTACAAAAAGCTACAAATAAACCCAGTTACTGGTCGTCCGCACCAAATACGGGTGCAGCTATCCACCGCCATAGGTCCAATAGTAGGCGATGTGAAATATGGCTATAAAGAGATGTTAGAAGATGGATCCATCTGCTTGCACGCCCGTGAGTTGTCTTTTAATCATCCAGTAAAAAAAGAACCACTAAAAATATTTGCAAAAACCCCTAATCAACAAATTTGGAATTTGTTTAGGTAATATATGCTGATATTTTTTAACGGGAGTTAGATATAGTTTTTTGGTTCAGTATTTTATATTTTCTAAACCATGATAAATAGTTATTATCAGTTACTAAAAAATCACAAAAAATTACCTTTCTTGCCACTGTATTTTTTGTGCGTGTAGCCGCTTATAATAAGCTGTAAGCACAATTATAAACCAAGTATATTTGTGTGCCACCCATTTACTATAACAGTTAATGAAATATGTAGGAACTAAAGATAATTTTTTGGGTATTGATAAGGAGGATTACTTCTGCTATGACAATGCAAAATTTGTTGTACAGCAGTTGCCCTATGAATATACCTCATCCTATCTTTTGGGGTCGGCAAAAGGACCTAATGCTATTATAAAAGCCTCACAATTTGTAGAATTATACGACGAAGAATTAGATACAGAAACATACAAAACAGGGCGAATTTGCACATTAAAACCCACCAAATTTGGTAAAAAAGTAGATGCAAAGGCGATAGCCCTTATAGAAAAAAAAACCACACAACTTTTAAACGATGGTAAATTTGTAGTATCAATAGGTGCTGAACATACTGTTACCTATGGTTTAGTAAAAGCACACGCTGCCCGGTACAAAAATTTAAGCATAGTACAGTTTGATGCGCATAGTGATTTGCGTGAAGCCTACCAAGATAATCCATACTCGCACGCCAGTGTGATGAAACGGGTGTATGATATGGATTTAAATATTGTACAAGTAGGGATAAGAGCGCAGTGTGTTGAAGAAGCGCAACTAATTAAACACTCAAAAAAACTACATACATTCTATGCCCATCAAATTCGGCAAAATACACACTGGATAGATGCGGCATTAGAGAAAATGACAGAAAACGTATACATAACCATTGATGCTGATGGTTTTGACCCTTCTGTAATTCCAGCAGTAGGCACAGCCGAACCAAATGGGCTGTTTTGGAGTGAAAGTGTAGAGCTATTTCGCCGTACTATACAAGAAAAAAATGTAGTAGGTTTTGATATAGTAGAGTGCGCCCCAATGGAGGGAACAATATTAAGTGAGTACACACTGGCAAAATTAGCCTATAAGCTAATGGGGTATATCACCCAAAAATCGTTGAATTTAAATACTAATGGACATTAATAAATTTTACCATATTGAGAGTATATTTTGATAACGCTGCAACCACACCTCTTGATAAAGAAGTGTTAGAGGCAATGCTGCCTGTTTTGCAAAATGAATACGGAAACCCATCTTCTATTCACGGACACGGACGTACAGTGCGCGCCTTAATAGAGGAAGCACGAAAGAAGGTTGCCACACTTTTAAATGTTACCCCATCAGAAATATTTTTCACATCGGGCGGTACCGAAGCCGATAATATGGCTTTGCGTTGCAGTGTTGAGCATTTGGGCGTAAAAAGCATTATCACCTCTCCAATAGAGCATCATGCGGTGCTACATACCGCCGAAGATTTAGCACAAAGCGGAAAGGCAAAATTATATTTTGTGGATATGCAGCCTAATGGACATATTAACTATGAACATTTAGAACAACTGATGCAAGAAAACCCCAAAAGCCTTGTATCGCTTATGTATGGCAATAACGAAATAGGTAATGTGCTTAATGTTGATAGAGTTGCAGAACTGTGCAAGCAATACAATTGCTATTTCCATTGCGATACGGTACAAGCCATTGGGCATTATCCCATAGATTTACAAAAAACTAATATCCATTTTATAGCAGGGGCGGCACATAAATTTAATGGACCAAAAGGCATTGGTTTTATTTACATAAACAACAGTTTAACCATTAAACCTTTTATAACAGGCGGTTCACAAGAGCGCAATATGCGTGGCGGCACAGAAAATGTATATGGCATAGTAGGATTAGCCAAAGCATTAGAAATTGCTTGTAGAGATAGGGAAAAGAAAAAAGCCCATATTTCAGGCATAAAAAACTACATGATTACACGCCTAAAGGAAGAAATTGCTGATATATCATTTAATGGCGATTGTGTTAACGAGAATAGCCTTTATACCGTACTCAGTGTATCATTTCCACCCAGTAAAGTATCAGGCATGATGCTGTTTAGAATAGATATGGAAGGTATAAGTTGTAGTGGAGGCAGTGCTTGCTCATCAGGTAGTGATATTGGTTCTCATGTAATGAGAGCATTAAATACAGACCCTTCACGCGCTAATGTTCGTTTCTCGTTTGGCAAGCAAAATACCAAAGAAGAGGTAGATTATACCGTAGCAAAAATTAAAGAAATGATGGGTTTAGCAAAATAAATATCCTAAAATTCAACAAAAAAACACCTATAAAGCCGCTATATGTGGCTTTTTTATCTAATAACTGTAAATTGTTTTTATTTTACAAATGTTTAGCCTTTTTTTGCATATATATACCAAAAAAATAATGAAAAAATATTTACTACTGCTTGCAGTTAGCTTATTCTTATTTTCTACTAGTTCTATTAATGGACAAGGGGTTAATATTACGTGGGGTAAACTAAACAAACCAGCAAAAAGAGGCACAGGTTACAATATGCTTGGAGAAAGAGAAGGAGGCGTTTTTGTTCTTAAAGTTGATAAAAAAGAAAACCATTTTATCGATAGATTTAATCTTGATGATTTATCGTTCGATTTTTCTAAAGAGATAGAGCTAAGCACAAAGCGAAAGAGTAGAAAATCGAAGGATAAGTTAGAATATGAAAAACTACTATTAATGAAAGAGAACATAATAGTATTTGGTACTAAGTACAATAAAAAGCTAAGACAACTTCAACTGTATGCTAGAAGATATAATTTTGACGGAAGACCTAATGGTAGATGGGAGAAAATATCAAAAATACAGGGAGAGAAAAAAAGAAAAAGAGGTGATTTTAATATTAAGGGTTCCGAGGATAATAAATTTTTTGTAGTTGAAAAAGCACTTCCTGTAAAGAAAAAAGCACGAGAAGCATTTAGTTTTACTGTGTATGATGCTGATTTAATTGAAGTTTACTCTAAAGACGATATTAAGTTAATCTTTAAAGAAAAATACACGAAATTAAGAGGTCATAAGATAGGGAAGGATAACCGTGTATATTTTGTGTCAATTAATACTACCAACCATGGGCTATACTCATTTGATGTTAATACAGATGAAAAAGACTTAAGAGAATTTAAAATTGAGTTTAAAGGTAAAAAAGTTGTAGAATCTGCCTTCTATTTCGATAATGATGGTAATATACTAATTGCGGGTTTTTATATTAAAGATGGTAAAAAATTTAACTACGGCTTATCGGGTACATTTTTTATAAAACTTGATGCTAAAACTTTTAAGCCTATTGTGTCTAATACAACAGAATTTGATAAGAAATTTTTGACCAACTTTATGTCAGAAAGAAGAGCTAATAAAGGTAAAAAAGGCGTGCCATTAACATTTGATATGCGAAACTTTGTAGTTAAAGCGGATGGTGGTGTAATTGTATTAGCTGAAAGTAATTTCGCTGTTGAACACTGTACATCAAATGGTCCAGGAGCAAATGTTGGCATTATTTCCGTTGGCATACAGGTATGTTATTATACTTACCATTATAATGAAATTGTGGTATTAAATATTAACCCTGATGGTACAACAAACTATAACCAGTTAATAAAAAAGAGAGCTTTATCAAAAAGAGAGCTTGATGGTGCGCTATCATATAGTATTATTGCTACTGATAAAAAGTTGATGGTTTTTTATAACGATCATTATAAAAACCTTGCCGAGGGGAATAGAAGAATAAGGCACTTGCCAAAGTATAAAAAAAGAGTTTTAGCAATGACTACCATTACCGAAGATGGTGAGAAAGAAACAGAATCATTAATAAGACACAGTGAAATAAAACTTGAAATACTACCCCGAAATGCTATAGTAACCGATAAGGGTATTATTATATTAGGCTACTATAAAAAAGCTATCAAACTAGGGCGAATAGAAATACAATAAGCCTAACGCTAAAAACACCTATAAAGCCGCTATATGCGGCTTTTTTACCTAATAACTGTAAGTTGGTTTTTATTTTACAAATATTTAGGCTTTTTTGCACATATTGAACCAAAAAATAATGAAAAAAAATATACTACTGTTTGCAGTTAGCTTATTCCTGTTTTCTACTAATTCACTACTAGCTCAAGATGTTTCCGTTACGTGGGGTAAAAATAATGCCTCTGGTAAACGAGATACGTATAAACTATTGGGAGAAACCAGTGATAATGGAGTATTTGTATTAAGAACTGGCAAAAAATCACGCAAGTATTTAGAGAAATATGCCAGCGAGGGGTACACAAAAGAGTTTTCAAAAGAGCTTTCTTTTAGTTTAAAGAAAAACTCTAGAAAGAAACGTTATCGTATTTCCCTTAAAGGTATATACGTATTGAAAGATGTAATACTAATACTAGCAACCAAATACGATAAAAAAACAGACAAATTCTCTATTTATGCCAAAATTTTCGATTTTAATGGAAATGAAAAAAGCGGATGGAAAGAACTAGAGAATGTCTATTCAGCTAAAAGCAGGAAAAAGGGGAAGTATGAAGTTGAGATGTCTAAGGATAAATCTAAACTACTTATTAAACATACTGTTTATACTAAACGAAAAGAGTTAGAAGAACGCTATGCTTATTCTGTTTTTGATAACGAATTAATAAGAATTTATAAAAAAGAAGTAGTTTTTAGTAAAAAATCTAAAAAAGATGGAGAATACTCATTCGGCGAAAAAGTAAGTAATGCTGGTGATGTTTACTTTTTCTCAAGGTTTAATAGGGATGTTACATTATATAGTCTTGGAGTAGATGATGATGACAAAGTGAACAGTGAAAATTTAAAACAATATAAACTTGAGTTTAATAAAAAAAGAATAGTTGATATAGCCTATTTCGAAAATGAAAAAGATAATTCCGTTGTTATAACAGGTTTCTATTCTGATAAAACCAATAGAAAAAACCACGGCATATCAGGGGTTGTGTATATAAAGTTAAATAGTGCTACTTTGGAAGAAGAAAATGCCATAACCACACGGTTTACGGATAAGTTTATGAAAAATTATGTAAGCTCACGAAGAATACGTAAAGGCAAGGGTATTTCTACTAGGTTTGACCTGAAACATCTTATTTTTAATGCTAATGGAGATGCTATATTAATAGCTGAAAATACATTTATGGTGAAAAATTGCAGAACAAACCAAAATACTGGACATCAGACTTGTACATATACTTACCACTTTAATAGCTTAATGATAATTGGTATTAATGCAAATGGAGAAATGAAGTATGCCACAAACTTAAAAAAGTATAGTGCAGTTTCTTCCCCTAACTATGGAGGGGTGTCATATAGTGTGTTGTCAACAAATATTGGGATAGTGATTTTTTATAATGGACATTATAAAGATTTTAGAGAAGGAGATAAAAAAGTACGTAGGTTACCAAGCTATAAAAGAACTGTATTGGTAAAAGCGTTTATTAGTAACACAGGTGAATTAACAGAAGAAGCTATTATACGGCACAAAGAAGTTAAGTTATATATTATGCCTCGCTATACTATTAGAACAAGTAATAAAAATGGCTTACTAATGCTTGGCTTTTATAAAAAAATAATGAAAATAGGTAAGTTTGAGGCTAATTAAACCCCTTTTATATATAATATAGAAAGCCGCTATATGCGGTTTTTTTATCTTATAACTGTAAGTTGGCTTTTTTTACAAATATTTAGCCTTTTTTTTGCATATATATATATACCAAAAAATAATGAAAAAACGTTTATTAATAATACTCTTTTTTATTTCAATTTTTACTTCTAATAATATTATGATTGTTCAAAATAGCATTGAAGTTACTGGAAAATTTCCTATTGATTTTATATCATATAAGTGAGGCAAAATTAATTTTAAGACCCTGGGTTCCAATTGAAACACCAAAGTTAATATTTGTTGGACAGTTTGGACAATCGCCATTTGGGTTAGCTAGTCCTGTTGGTGAGTTTCTAAAAACAGCGTATCTACTTTCATAAACAACAACAGGGTCAACATTCCACCTTCTCCCTAATCTCGGGTCATACTGCCAAAACTCTGCCGTATAGTTATTCCCTTCACCTTGCTACCTCATTATCCATCTCTTTACCATTAAACCCAAACCTATAACTACTACTACTTGCTACCCAGCTGCGTTCTTCTATTTGCATACCAAAGGGGTAATAATCGGTAATGGTGGTTATTTGGGGATTAAAGTAAGTAAAAGAAGTTCCTGAAACATTGGGTACTTTCCTATCGGTTATAGTGGCTAATACATTGCCTAAGTGGTTAGAAAATTCGTGCATTCTATGCTGCAATTCTTTATTCACATGTACTCAAAGGTAGTGTGCTTTTTTGATTGTACTTCGACCAACTATTTCTGACCACTACCATCGTATGGGTATTTTTAATTCACTCTTTTATATTGTACAATTG
>CAZOZL010000010.1:58068-96681 GCA_964584305.1 uncultured Burkholderiales bacterium | reverse complement strand
TAAAGTGGCACGCGAGCTGGGTTCAGAACGTCGTGAGACAGTTCGGTCTCTATCTGTTGTGAGCGTTGGAAAATTGAGAGGACCTAACCTTAGTACGAGAGGACCGGGTTGGACATACCTCTGGTGTATCTGTTGTTGTGCCAATGGCAGTGCAGAGTAGCTACGTATGGATGAGATAAGCGCTGAAAGCATCTAAGTGCGAAACTCACCTCAAGATTAGTTTTCCTTTAAGAGTCGTAGAAGATTACTACGTTGATAGGCTGTAGGTGTAAAGGCAGTAATGTCAAAGCCAAGCAGTACTAATTACTCGTAGACTTAAGTTATTCTTGATTTTTTTGTTTTCTTCCAATTTTTGTCAATGATATTTTGTTCATTTACTGAGCAATAATGACCTTCTTGGTGACTATTGCGGCGGGGTCCACCTCTTCCCATTCCGAACAGAGAAGTTAAGCCCGCCAGCGCAGATGATACTTGGGTAACACCTGGGAAAGTATGTCGTCGCCGGAATATTTTAAAACCTCGTAGTTTATACTACGGGGTTTTTTTGGTTATACAGTTTTCTACCCCTTCTTTTTGTAAGTTATAAACCTCCCTTCTATTACAGCACATATAGCTGAAAATAAAAAAAAGCATTTAAAATTAGACAATTTCTATAATTTAGGTGTACTTAACCCATAGTACATTATTAGCCAATTTGTACTTTAATAGTGTTGGCTATACCTGTTTTCCTTATCGCCTCTATAGCCTCATCTGATAAAGATTACTGCCCTCTGCCGTTCAGGCGTTTTCTTGCAGCAGGTTGAAACCTGCCGCAATTCATAACCTTAACAAAAATTTTATCTATAGAATGGCATTCATGCCTATTTGCTAATGGCTTCTTTACGTTAGCCGCCCATATCTGACAAGAAAATGTAGTTTTTGGCAAAAACTAAAAAGAAAAGCTACCTTGTAAGTGTAATGTATAGAAACAGCAATAATATAGTATGTGCCGTAGAATTTACCTTAAACATAATTGGGGGGAAGTGGAAAGGCGTTATCATGTGGCATTTTTTTGAGTATAAAACACTGCGTTTTAGCGAGATTATAAATATAGTATCAGAAGGAATAGGCGAGGCAAAAAATAGTATTAGCAAAAGAATGCTATCAAAACAGTTGCGTGAAATGGAAGAAGACGGCTTGATTACTAAAGAAATATTTGCCGAAGTTCCTCCAAAAGTGGAATATACTATTACCGACAAAGGCAAATCGTTAAAAGAAATTTTGCTATTAGCCTATTCTTGGGGCGAAAACGAACAAAGTGCAAGAAAATCAGAAAAAAAGATAGCAGTTACCTAAAATTTATTTAACTGTATATCAGCAATTGTAACAAGGTGGTTACAGGGTTACAAGTGTGTAACCTATTGTTTATTACTTGTTTTAAAAATAGTTTAGCACAAAAAATTACTACTATTATGAAGACAAAAAAACCTTGGATAGCAGCAGTACTCAGTTTCTTTTTTATGGGGGCAGGTTATATTTATACTGGAAAACGTGTACTTTTGGGTATAGGATTTACCATTGCAGCAATAGCATATACCTATATAGAATTACAACTAAAAGAAGTTGATAGTAGCCTGTATTGGATGATGTTTGCAGCTACTTTTTTAATTAATACCTGCTTTGCCACAGATGCTTACCGTGAAGCAAAAAATATGAACTAATTATGCCAACCGTTACTAAAAACTATATAATAAGTGCAAGCCCGAAAGAAGTGTACAATGCTTTGATAGATGAAGATATAATTGAGCAATGGAGCGGTTCAGCAGCTACTATGGATATAGAACATAA
Source organism: uncultured Burkholderiales bacterium (assembly GCA_964584305.1). Taxonomy (GTDB): domain Bacteria; phylum Bacteroidota; class Bacteroidia; order UBA8524; family UBA8524; genus SB11. Next base: position 94,854 of record CAZOZL010000010.1, on the reverse strand, counting down.
CGGTTTGTTTTCTCTTTGGGAGGGCAGTATTCATGGGGTAAATTTAGAAGTTAATCCCACCAAAATTGTGCAACATTGGAAGCAAATCGAGTGGAGCGATTACTCAAAATGTACTTTTACAATTACGGCTAAGGGAAAGGATACAGAATTAAACTTAGTACACCAAGATATACCCGAACAAAGTGCTAAGGATATTGATAATGGGTGGGACGAGTATTATCTACAACCATTAAAACAATTACTTGAGGGGTAGTACATTGTGCTTCTAAAGCGATTTAGTAAATATAAATTACACCCATTTTTGAAGCTCAATAATATTTCCATCAGGGTCGGTAACATAAGCAAAACTGATGTCGCCCTCACCTTCAACTGTGCCATTTACTATTTCACCTACCATGCTACCACCATTGTTCACCACTTTTTGGGCATAGGCTGCTATATTATCTACTTTAAAAGCAATATGTCCAAAACCTTTACGATTGGCAACAATAGGTAACGGGTTTAAATTTTTTGGATATTGAAAAATTTCGAGTGTTGGGGCATTATTTCCAAAACCAGGCAGGCTTAGGTGTATGCCTGTAATTGCAGCATTTTTAACAGCAGTACCCTTAGCCAACCACTCGCCTTTAAGGTTTCTTTCCTTTCCGTAGGGTGTACACTCAAAAACGGTAATATAAAATTGTGCAAGACGCTGCCAATTGTCGGTAATAATATTTGTGTGTCCGTATTGTATCATCCATCAGGTATTTTGTGCTTACAAATGTAGAGTTGATATTTCTAAGTTTTTATCACTTCCTAATTATTCTATGCGTCCCAATCGTTCCATTTGGATAACTCAAAAAGGAACAGGCAGTATTTAAAAAAAAAGTTCAAAACCTTTATTATTTCCCTTCCAATTCTAATACATTTTTGGCTTGTAAATAATGGCGAATTTCATGCTTACTAATTATAGCCATTGCATCAACAACAGAAAAACGCACCAAAGGAGTTAACGGTGAGCATATTTTGCGCGAGGCATCAGTATTCATAGCCTTTTCAATCAGCTTTTTTAATGTAGCTTGACTTTTCTCAAAATGGGTAGTTAAAACAGCTATTTCAACTACTGGTTTGGGATTAAATATTTTAAAGGTTACGCTTTTTTTAGTTTTCATCAAAGTAGGGTCAACGGCTTTATATACCATCTTGCCCCAAAATGTAGGGGCATATTTTTTTTGATTGTTTAGCGGATTGCCTTGTACGGCTAATTTATTTTCTAAAATAGGAAAATATGACTGGTTTGTAACTAAAATATGGGCTATACTTTGTGCAGCACTCCATTTTTTGGGACTGGGTTTCCATAATAATTTAGAGGCATTATTTTCAAGTAATTTACGAATATCCTTATCTGCTGTTTCAAAATCGGTTAAAACCTGCACAAGTCGTTGTTCAATATTCATTTCCACATACAAATTTAAGATTTCAACGCACATATAGCGTGTTCTTTTTTTAGCATAAAAAAGATGTTTATAACCACAAAACTAATAACAAGCGTCTATTTTCCCCCTCTATTACTTTATATAAGAATCTGTTTACACCCTTCAAACGGGGGATTAAAGAAGGGTAGGAAAATGGACAAAATAAAAAAGAGACTAATAATTATTCTTTAAAAATAAAAGCAGGTATAAATTGCTGTAATTTGGTTTTGTAGCAATGGCAAAAGTTGTGTTTCTTTGCGGGATAATTGGGAGTGCCATTTGTTATGACCGAATTTGAACTGATAATGCCCAAAATGGGCGAGAGTATATCCGAAGCTACCATTATTAAATGGGTGAAGGAAGAAGGAGATACTATTGAAGCTGACGAAAGCGTATTAGAAATTGCTACCGACAAGGTAGATAGTGAAGTGCCTTCTCCGCAAGAAGGTGTGCTGCTAAAAAAATTGTATAACGAGGATGATGTGGTAGAGGTGGGCAAACCCATAGCTATTATTGGTATTGAGGGCGAAGGCGCACAGCCTGCCACCGCAGCACCTGCTGAAAAACCCACCGAACCCGTAGTTGAAGCGCAAAAAATTGTAGAGCAAGCAACAGAAACGGTTGCACCAGTTGCTGGTGGCGCACGTTTCTATTCTCCTTTGGTGTTAAATATTGCCCGTAGTGAAAATATTGGCATGGCTGAATTAGAAAGCCTACCTGGAAGCGGAAATGAGGGACGGGTTACCAAAAAAGACATTTTAGCCTATGTTAAAAATAAGCAAAATGGTGCTGCACCCGTTGCTATTTCTACACCTCAGCCTGTGGTGAAAAAAGAACAACCTGCTGCCAAAAAAAGTACTGCGGTTAGCACTAATATAACTGCACCAGCGGTTAGCATAAATGCTGGAGACGAGATAATAGAAATGGATAGAATGCGTAAACTTATTGCCGACCATATGGTAATGAGTAAGCACGTTGCGCCACACGTTACTTCTTTTGTTGAGGCAGATGTTACCAACTTGGTAAACTGGCGCAATAAAATGAAAGAGGCTTTCCAAAAAAATGAAGGTGAAAAATTAACCTTTACCCCATTAATTATTGAAACATTGGTGAAAGCGATTAAAGATTTCCCAATGATTAATATTGCTGTGGATGGCACCAATATGGTGAAACGCAAAAATATTAATATAGGTATGGCAGCAGCTTTGCCAAGTGGCAACCTTATAGTACCCGTTATTAAAAATGCGGATACTAAAAACCTTTTAGGGTTGGTGCGTGAGGTAAACGACCTTGCCCACCGTGCAAGGAATAACAAACTTTCTCCCGATGAAATTCAAGGAGGTACATACACAATAACCAATGTGGGTACATTTGGCAATGTAATGGGTACTCCCATTATAAACCAACCCCAAGTGGCAATTATGGCTGTGGGGGCTATCCGTAAAAAGCCTGCCGTTGTTGAAACAGAATATGGCGATGTGATTGCAATACGCCACATGATGTACCTTAGCCATAGCTATGACCACCGTGTAGTTGATGGTGCTTTAGGCGGTATGTTTGTGCGCCGTTTGGCAGATTACTTAGAGCAGTGGGACGTGGATAGAGAGATATAAGAATATTTTGGTAAAAAGAGAATAGAGTAAAGCGCAGCCATGGCTGCGCTTTTTTGTTGCAGTAGCAAGCACTCTCATTACTTTAAGTGTTGGTATATAACCCTTTTTGTTTGCCCAGCTCCTGCATCCATTTCTGCCCCAGCATTTGCTTGGAAGTGGCTAAGGGGTGCTTGTAACAAGGGTAGATAAAGCAAATGCAGGCTTTCCCTGTGGCATAGCATAAACTATAATGGCAAGGTTTTTCTTTTTGCAATGCTTTCAAGCTATTTAAGTTTTCACTCATAAACCTTAAATAACTTTCTTCTTATTTAAGTTTTTATCTATAAACCTTAAATAACTTTCTTCTTATTTAAGTTTTCACCCATAAATCTTAAATAAGGATTATCTTTGTTTAAGTTTTAATAACAAATTCTTAAATGCAAAATTTTGTTTCAGGTAAAAGTATTAACCAAAGTTACTACAAAAGTTTCCAGCCAGCAGCAATAAATAAGTATTGGCAATTGGCAGATATGGAGGTTTTAAGCCTTTTAAGCAGGGCAGATAGGCACTTGGGTAGGTTAGATATGTACTCTGAATATGTAGATATTGATATATTTAAGAGTATGCACATAGCAAAAGAAGCTACCCAGTCTTCTAAAATTGAAGGTACACAAACCAATATGGAAGAATCTTTTTTGAGCAAAGAAGAAATTGCTGATGAAAAACATGATGATTGGGAAGAAGTACAAAACTATATAGAAGCTATGAATGAGGCGGTAGAAATGTTGCATCGTTTACCGTTCTCTTCACGCCTAATTAAACAGACACATAAAATATTATTACAAGGAGTAAGAGGAGAGAATAAACTACCTGGCGAGTACAGAAATAGCCAAAACTGGATAGGCGGAACAACACTTAATGATGCTGTTTTTATACCACCAGTGCATACAATTATTGATGAGTTAATGTCGGATTTAGAAAAATTTGCCAATGATGAGAACAACCCTATGCCTGATTTATTGAAAGTGGCTTTAATCCATTATCAGTTTGAAACTATTTACCCTTTTTTGGATGGTAATGGAAGGGTAGGACGTTTAATGATAACACTATACTTAGTTGGAAAAGGTATTTTAAAGAAACCGATACTTTATTTGTCTGATTTTTTTGAAAGAAACAGAACCCTTTATTATGACAACTTAATGCGGGTGAGAACCCATAATGATATAAGCCAATGGTTTAAATTTTTTTTATCAGGAATAATAGAAACAGCCAAAATGGGGGTTGAAACTTTTGATGGTATAATGCGACTACAAAAAGAGATAGAAATTAAAATAGAAAAATTAAAAGGAAGAAGTGGCAACCGTAAGGCAGTGGTAGAGTATCTATACAAATATCCTGTGATAGATGTATTACAGGTGGGGAAAATAATACAGAAATCAAATGTTTCAGCATATAAGCTAATAGCTGATTTAGAACGATTGGGCATACTTAAAGAAATAACAGGCGGGCAACGGGGCAGGTTATATGTATTTAAAGATTATATGGACTTATTTAAAAGCTAATGTCAAACAGCATACAATTGTTTGACCCCTTTCCACCTTTCGACTTCACTCAAGATAAGAAGGCGCGCACTAAAGGCAAACCCCTTCCAAATAAGTACCCTTTCCCTTAAGGGGAAGCCAAATTGCGGCACAGGTAAAACTGCCATTCGCACTGGGCAGGCATTTTCTTGCAGCAGGTTGAAACCTGCCGCAATTCATACCCTGAACAAAAAACTTTATGTATAGAATGGGTATTCATGCCTATTCTGTCTTTTTTAATAGGGTAGCCACGCAAATACTAAATCAAGTTTAGCAGGGCATTATAATTAATAAAAATACTGATAATCAATTATTTACATAACTTTTTCTAATATTCAAAATTATAGTATAATGCACTACGGGTTAACTATATTTCGTTTATAGATTACTATGTAGTAATAAGCGATAATACATACCAATACCCAACATATTTGTACCTTTGTAAATAGATTTATTATGTTTTTAGACAACCTAAGATTTTTTAAAGATTCTAAGCACAAGCAGTTTAACTATCAGCCCCGATACTGGGATCCTGAAAAAGAAGATTTAGAAAAAAGAGTAACGGCAGCAAAACAAGAGGCAGCAGCCGAAAAGAAATTTTCGAAAGAGGCTTTGCAAGAACGCATGAATTTTCGTTCACAACAAAAAGCAAAACGCCCTGATTTTATGACAAATATTCGTGTTTTAGGGATTGCTGCAATACTGGCAGCGGTTTTGTACTTCGCTCTTAATTACTTGTAATACCAAAGAGAATTTTTAGCGAATGAGTGATATAATTAGTGTTTTACCTGATGCCATAGCCAACCAAATAGCGGCGGGCGAGGTGGTGCAACGCCCTGCCTCTGTGGTAAAGGAGTTGATGGAGAATGCTATTGATGCAGGCGCAACGGAGGTGAAATTAATTATAAAAGAAGGCGGCAGCACTTTACTACAAATAATTGATAATGGTAAAGGCATGAGCGAAACCGATGCCCGAATGTGCTGGGAACGCCATGCTACCTCAAAAATTAATAAAGCCGAAGACTTATTTAGCATCATATCGTTTGGGTTTAGGGGTGAGGCAATGGCATCTATTGCTGCGGTTGCCCATGTTGAGCTTAAAACCCGCCGCCAAAATGATGACTTGGCTACATATATTTATATCGAAGGGTCAGAAGTTAAAAAACAAGAAGGGTGCAATGCCCCTGCTGGTACAAATATTAGCGTACGCAACTTGTTTTTTAATATCCCTGCACGAAGAAACTTTTTAAAATCTATCCCCGTTGAAACTAAACATATTATTGAAGAATTTATTCGCATAGCAATGCCAAATCCTGCTATTTCGTTTCGTTTTATAAATAATGGCAATGAAATTTATACTTTAAAAAATAGTAGTCAAAACAAACGCATAATAGAACTAATAGGGATAAAAAATCCCCATGATTTACTATATGATGAAGAGGATACCGAAATAGTAAAAACCAAAGTATATTTGGCGCAGCCCCAATATGCTAAAAAAAGGCGTAGCGACCAGTTTATTTTTGTGAACGGACGTTTTATAAAAAGTCCTTACCTAAACCATGCAGTTACATCAGCATATAGTGAGTTAATAGCAAAAGATACCTATCCCGCCTATGTGGTGTTTTTGGATATTCCACCATCAAAAATTGATATAAATGTGCACCCTACCAAAACCGAAATAAAATTTGAGGATGAGAAATACCTTTATCAAATATTAAAATCGGTATGCCGCAAGGCTTTAGGGCAGCACTTGCTATTGGCAGATGAGGTAAAAGAAAATGATGCTTTTGATAGACTGATAAGAGAAACCAGCACCATTAATAAGCTACCCGAAGAGCCTAAAATAACGGTAAATAAAACTTTTAGCCCTTTTGGGGAAACCCGCACCAAAACCAAACAAAATTTAGGCAAGTGGCAAGAAATTTTTGCTACACCAGATACTGAGGAAGAAAGCCCGCAAAACCCTTCGCTGTTTGTGCAAGAGAAACTACGCAACGTACCCGAAGATAAAGCTACCGAACAGGTAGCGGGCATATTTCAGTACAGGGCAGCCTATATTGTTTTTTCAACAGAAAAAGGGCTGTTTATTGCCGACCAGCAAGCTGCACACGAGCGGGTACTGTATGAAGACTATGCCAAAGCCATTGAAGGTGGTGGCTTTCCTTCGCAGCAATTGCTTTTCCCCCGTGTGGCAGAGTTTCACCCTACCGATTTTGCTTTGTTGGATGAAATTATAGACCAAGTGAAACTTTTAGGGTTTGATATAAGCCCTTTTGGCAACAATACATTTATTATTAATGGAACACCTGCCGATATTAAAAAAGGTGAACCTACCGAAATGCTGGAAGGCGTATTGCAACAATACAAAGAGAATTTACAGGGACTAAAATTAGGACAACGAGAATCGCTAATACGGGCAATGGCAAAACAATCTGCCATTGCAAAAGGCACTTTACTTACCCAAAAAGAAGTAACAGAACTATGCAACCAACTAATGAATTGTGAAGTGCCTGCATATACACCCACAGGAAAACCTGTTTTTATTACATTTAATGAAGCTGATTTAGAGAAAAAATTTGAAGGATGAGTTATAACAATTATAGACCCAGTGGGTTAGGAGGGTTTAAATTTTTGCCCCAAGCCGTAAAAAACTTGTTAATAGTAAACGGACTGTTTTATTTGGCAACTTTGGTATTTGAATCTACCTTTCAGATAAGTTTAATTAAAGTATTGGGCTTACACTATTGGACTTCGCCCGATTTTGAAATCTACCAAATTATCAGTCATATGTTTATGCACGGTGGTTTTTATCACCTGTTTTCTAATATGTTTGCCTTGTGGATGTTTGGTGTAGCCCTTGAGCAGGTATGGGGTCCAAAACGCTTTGTTTTCTTCTATATTTTTACCGCATTAGGAGCGGCTTTTTTACACCAACTGGTATTGGGTATTGAGTATTATCATATTAATAATGTTTTTGATGCTTTTAAGGATAGCCCTACGGTTGAGAATATGCTAAACACTGCAAAAGCACTTGGTGCGAAGTTTGATACAACCTATATCGCTTATTTAAAGTCTACTTATAATGAAGGAATTGTAGGAGCGGGCGAAGCTACTGGTATAACTCAACAACTTAACGGGTTGCTTATAACAAGACTATCCATTCCTACAGTTGGTGCATCGGGTGCTGTTTTTGGTATCCTTATTGCCTTTGCACTGTACTATCCTAATACAGAGTTATTTTTGCTTTTTATACCTATTCCTATAAAAGCAAAATATTTTGTTGGTATTTATGCCGCAATGGAGTTATACTTAGGGATACAAAATAACCCTGGTGATAATATTGCCCACTTTGCCCACTTGGGTGGTGCATTGTTTGGTTTTATTTTGGTGAAGTATTGGAATAAAAATAATAGAAAATCGTTTTACTAAAACGAGACATGAAAGCAATAGACGACTTTAAAACTTTTTATGCAAAAGACAACAGCATGATACGCAAACTTATCATTATTAATATAATGGTTTTTTTGCTTATTAGTTTTGTGGGTGTTGTTTTTTGGGCAATGGGGGGGACTGCCACTCACAAAGCTTATATGGATGAGTTTACCCGTTATTTTGCTGTTCCTGCCAGCTTACCTACTTTGCTGTTTCGCCCATGGACATTGCTTACCTATGCGTTCTTTCATGGTGGCATACAGCATATTTTGCTAAATATGCTTTTTTTATATTGGTTAGGTAATATTTTTCAAGAGTATTTGGGCAATAAAAAGGTACTCACTACCTATTTGTGGGGTAGTGTATTTGGTGCTGCACTATATGTAGTAGCCTATAATGTATTACCTATATTACTGCCTGCTGTTCCAAATGCTCATATTATAGGGGCTTCGGCGGGGGTTATGGCTATTGTGGTGGGTGTAGGTACATTTTTACCCCATTACGAAATTTCTATATTCCGCTTCTATATTCCACTAAAATGGATTGCACTGGGCTTTGTTGTGCTTGACCTTATAATGATGCCCCAAAGCAACGCAGGCGGGCATATTGCCCATTTGGGCGGTGCATTGTTTGGCTTTGTGTATGCACGTAGATTGCGCAGAAATTCAAAGTTTATTGATAATATAGATGGTATTGGAAACTTTTTTAGTGGAATATTCAAAAAAAAGCCGAAACTTACAGTGGTAAAAAAGCAAGAATCGCCAGTGTATAGTAGTAATGCCAGCCCCATTGCTGATTTGGAGGATGAGTTTGAACCCAGCCCCGAATTGGTAGATGCTATCTTAGACAAGATTAATCAATCAGGCTATGAAAGCCTTACCAGCCAAGAGCGAGAGCTGCTTTTTAAAGCAAGTAAGCAGGATTAATGTTTTTTTTAAACAAAATTGTTTTAGTACTTAATTTTATAGTTGCCTTGTTACTACTGGGCAGTTATTTATCCCCTTCAAGCAATCCGCAATATTTGTGGCCCATTTCCTTTTTGGGTTTAGGCTATATAGCCCTTATTGTTACTAATGTAGTATTTATACTATACTGGCTTTTTCAAGCCAAATTGTACATATTTATTTCTTTAGGAGCCATTATTTTAGGGTTTGCCCATACCGGAAAATACTTTCAATTGGCAGGAAGGGAAAAAAGGAATTCTGATACTACGGTAAAAGTAATGAGTTTCAATATTCAAAATTTTGATGAACGGCACAAAGGCAAAAACCCCTATCCAAAATTTTATAAATACCTAAAAACCCAATTGCCCAATATATTGTGTATGCAAGAGTTTAACCCATGGGTGGGGATAAGCGAAACTACTAACGCCAAAGATGAGTTAAGAAAAGCCTTTGGTAAACGTTTTTATATTGTTGCTCGAAACTCAAAATCAAACAATTTAATTATTGTCTCAACATATCCTATTATTAAGCACAAAGGCATTATTTTTAATGGTAAAAAAAGCACTAACGGGGCTATGTGGGCAGATATTGTTGTGGGTAAGGATACGGTGAGAGTATTTAATGTTCATTTCCAATCCTTTTTATTAAACAAAGTAAAAGTAGATATAAACGATAAAAATAGAGCCATAGAAAGCTCTAAAGGCATTATTAAGAGTTTACGCAATGGTTTTAAGAAACGAAAACCACAGGTAGATATTGTGTTGAAAGAAATGGAAGCATCACCTTATCCTGTAATTTTATGTGGCGATTTTAACGACACTCCTATGAGTTTTACCTATGGTAAAATTACGGATAACCTAAAAGATGCTTTTGTAGAAAGTGGAAGCGGTATGGGCAGCACCTACTCAGGGGCTTACCCCTCATTCCGTATAGATTATATATTGCACCATACTAAAATGCGTTCTTACAATTATGAACGTGGTGAAACTTTTGGGTCTGACCATAGGGTGATACAAGCCGAGTTGCTTCTTCATTAAAAATCAGAGTATTTAGGGGTGTAAGTTAAAAGTTTAGCCCCTCCCTTTAGTCCCCTTTACCTACCCACAGGAGGGAAACAGCTGGCACAGTCTGTGCCCTTAACGAAAATCTTCATGTATGAGAATGGGCATTCATGCCTATTCTGTTTAAAGGCTAAAAGCCAACAACTAATAAAGATGATAACAGATTACCTGCCCGTGCAGGCATTGCGAGACAGGCTGAAAATATAAGGTTTTTCCCTTGCAACGGTCTTGTATAGTTGATGGCTATGAAGAATAAGGTTAAAATAGTATTAATCTTGCAGTTACAGTTTCAACCTATGGCTATATTGGTTATTCTACTTTTATTACTTTACAAGAAACGGGTGCTTACGTCTAACTTAGGTTAAAACCGTAATATATTATTTTTTATACTTGCTGATACACCCATTGGCAAGGCTAAATTTTTATCAATATGCCCTGCGGGGAAATTAAAATACACAGGATAGTTATATGGTTTTACAATATCATAAATTATTTTTTCGGCTGTTTTGCCAAAAGGCACAGTATTGTCTCGCATGGCGGTCATACTGCCAACTACCAGTGCAGCAAGGTGTTGCAGCTTGCCTGCCCGCTTTAGCCCTTGTAGCATACGGTCTATATGGTACAGGTACTCGTCTAAATCTTCTATAAACAAAATTTTCCCTTCAGCATCAGGGAAAGAGCTTGAACCCAAAATACTATACAATACCGATAGGTTTCCTCCTACAAAAATACCACTGGCATTGCCTTGTTTGTTTAGGTGATGCTGCGGCAAGTGGTAGTGTGGCAACTTGCCAAATAGTATGTTTTTAATGCTGTTTTGGGCGGCTATCTTTTCTATGTTTTCGGTATCCATTCCCAAAGGCATAGTAGCATGAAGTGTAGCGGTATTTATGTTTTTATTAATATGATTGTGTAGCACAGTAACATCACTATATCCTATTACCCATTTTGGTTGTTGCTTAAATGTATCCCAATTAATCAAATCTACCATACGCACAGTTCCGTATCCGCCTCTGGCACAAATAATGGCTTTTATTTCAGGGTTATTTATCAAATACTGAAAATCGGCAGCTCGCTCTACATCAGTTCCTGCAAATTGGTTTTCTATCTTAAATAGATTGGGGGATAATTCTATTTTCAAACCCCAGCTTTCAAATAGGGTTATTGCTGTATGTAGTTCATCTAAATTAATTTTGCGGGCGGGGGCAACAATGCCTATGGTATCGCCTGCGTTTAAAAAAGGGGGAATATTCATTCTTTCTCTTTTTTTCTATTTTGTGGGTGGCGTTTGTGTTCTTTTAGCGCACGGTCAATCATCCATTCTAATTGCCCGTTGGTACTTCTAAACTCATCGGCAGCCCATTTTTCAAGGGCTTTCATGGTTTCAGTGTTTATGCGTAGTACAAATGCTTTTTTTTCAGCCATTTAATTCTGCCTCACCTATTTCTTGTATATCGTATTTTTCTTTTAATCGTTTTAAAAAGAGAGCCATCTCCGTTTCTTTTTGTGTGCCAATTATTATACTTTTCCCGTTTCTAAAATTAATTTTTAATCCTGCATTACCCCTAACAAAATACGCTATTTCTTTATTAGGGTTTTTATTCGCCAAAAGACTTTTTTCTTTTACGGGTTTATAATTGCCTACACTAACTGTTTCTATTTCTGCCCAAGTAAAGTGTTTTTCTTTTGAAAAAGGTTTGTATCGAAAAAATATTCCTTTTACTGTAATTGTAGTATGCAGCGAAATAGAAATGAAAACTAAGGCTAAGCTCAACCCTACCACAGTTAGCACTATAAGTGCCAGCAACGCCTCTTTTTTTTCAGCAGTATCAACCTTATTTAACCAAACAAAGAATATTATAAGCATAGCAATAGTAACCATTAGCCCCCATAGTTTTTTCATGCTTTGTTTCTCTTTAAAATTCATGTTTCTGATTTTCTTTAGTATGTTAATTCTGCTTTAGCTATAACATCAATATCATATTTTTCTTTTAGCCGTTCTAAAAACATAACTAATTCATCGTGCTGTTGCGTGCCAATCAATACTTTTTTGCCATTTTTTAAATGGATTTGCAAACCCTTGTTCCCCCATATGTTATAGGCTCTGCCTGTTTTTTTTCTAAACCCCCCTTTAAAACCCCAGCCGCCATACTCTTTTACGGGTTTGTATTTGCGTACCCACACTTTTTCTATATCAGCCCACGTATAGTTCCTTTCTTTTAAAAAAGGTTTAAAAGAAAATGTAACGCCTTTTTCATCAATCCTTGTCCGCAAACTCATGGTGAAGAATAAAGCCATTGCTGCTGTTTGAATTAGCACTACCGTAATAAGCCCTGCAAATACTTCTTCTTTTTCAGTAGGGTCTTTTTCACCCAACCAAAAAGTAATCATTATTATTATTGTAACAAACATGGGTATCATTATCCACCACAGCTTGCTCATACTTTGTTTTTCGTTATATACCATATTTTTAGTTGTGTAAAGTACCTGCGTTAATTATAGGATTGGCAGATTTATCACCACAAAGTACCACCATTAGGTTACTAATCATTGCGGCTTTTTTCTCTTCATCAAAGTGTACCATTTGTTTGTCGGCTATTTGCTCTAATGCCATTTCTACCATGCCCACAGCACCTTCTACTATTTTCATTCTTGCTGCAACAATGGCGGTAGCTTGCTGGCGTTGCAACATAGCACCTGCAATCTCTTCGGCATACGCCAAATGGCTAATACGTGCTTCCATTACTTCTACTCCTGCTATTACCAAGCGTTCACGCAGTTCTTCTTCCAGCTTGTGGTTTACCTCTTCTCCGCCTGAGCGTAAAGACATATCGGATTCAGCATCATCAAAGGTATCATAAGGGTATAGCCCCGCCAGTTTTCTAATAGCCGACTCGCTTTGCACGCTCACAAAATTTTCGTAATTATCCACCTCAAAAGCGGCTTTAAAGGTGTTGCTTACTTTCCATACCAATACGACACCTATTTTTATAGGGTTTCCCAGTTTGTCGTTTACTTTAATGGGTACACTATCAATATTTCTTGCCCGTAGCGATATTCTTTTTTTCACATAAAAGGGATTTACCCAAAAGAAACCATTGGCAGTAACCGTTCCTTTATACTCACCAAAAAGGGTAAGCACTCGCGATGCGTTAGGCTCAACCGCTAATAAACCTACCAAAGCAGTTAAGGGGATAATACTAAATAGCGCTGTCCAATGTGGCAAAGTAGTTATTGCTAAGTAAACTATGAAAATAGTTACTATTGATATTATGGCTAATACAACATAGCCTGATGATGGTTTTATTATTTTTTCGTTTTTCATATTATCTTTATGATATTAAAATGATATCACAAATATATCAAAAAATAAAGAACATTTTTGTATAAAAATCGACAAACGAGAATTTTATTTCTATGAACTGCTTATTTTTTGGATAAGAATTTTAGAAATTTTTTGTGCATGGGTTACTACCATAAAATGCCCACCGTTATTAACTACATAATCAGGTGTAGTGAATTTGCTGGGTAAAATAGTATCGTTATTACCATGAATGTGGTAGATGTTTCGAGGTATTTTCGTATTCTTCCACGTAAGCACTTGGTTAGCCGACCATTTATATACCCAAGGGTTGGTCTCTTTAAATAACTGTGTGAAAAGGGTTTTATGCTCTTTTTCTTTCAGTCTCAAAAACCAAAACACAAAAGCATTCGTTCGCAATACCCAAGCAGGTGGAATAATATGTTGTAACCCTGTTTTACCAAACCATTTCAAATAAAAAGGAAGCTCTTTGTGGGTTTTTATAGAAGAAAGCAGAATAATTTTCTTTACGTCTATATGTTTTGCAATCTCAATAGCCATTATGCCACCAAAAGAAAGCCCAATTAGTATAGGATTGGTGGCGGTTATATGTTCACACATTTTGAGCGTATAGGAGTGTAATGTTTCCTTTGGTTCTGGTATTATCCAAGGGATATGCACTATCTCATTATCGCCAAAATCAATGTACTTAAACACACGGTAATCATTTGCTAATCCGCTTAAAACATAAATCGTTGACATACTTAAAGGCAAATTACATAAATCCACCTTACTTTTGCACTACTTAGTAATGAACAAGAAAAAACATCTAATAACCGCCGCTTTACCCTATGCCAATGGGGCTGTGCATATTGGGCATTTGGCAGGTTGCTACTTACCCGCCGATATATATGTGCGTTACCAGCGAGCAAAAGGAGAAAACGTATTATTTGTATGTGGTAGTGATGAGCATGGCGTTGCCATTACCATAAAGGCAAAAAAAGAAGGTATCACTCCACAGCAAGTGGTAGATAAGTACAATACCATTATTAAAGATGCCTTTGATAGTTTTGGGATAACCTTTGATATATATTCACGTACATCATCGCCTACGCATCATAAAACAGCACAAGATTTTTTTAAAAATTTATACGATAAAGGTGCTTTTGAGGAAATAGAAGCCCAGCAATATTATGATGCTGAAGCACAACAGTTTTTAGCCGACCGCTATATTATAGGTACTTGCCCAGTATGTGGCAATCCCAATGCCTATGGCGACCAATGCGAAAGCTGTGGTACAAGCCTTGACCCGAAGGAGTTGAAAGATGTACGTTCAGCATTATCGGGCAATACTCCCGAGTTAAGAACATCAAAAAACTGGTTTTTAAACTTGGGTGATTTAGCAGAGAAGCCTGAATTTAAAGAATATCAAAAACGTGTAGCGGGGTGGAAAAGTAACGTAAAAGGGCAGTTTAACGCATGGCTTAATCAAGGGCTACACGCCCGTGCTATGACCCGTGATTTGGACTGGGGCATAAAAGTACCCATTAAAGGGGTTGAAAAAAAAGTACTATACGTGTGGTTTGATGCGCCCATTGGCTATATAAGTGCTACCAAAGAATATTTTGAACAAAAAGGAAATGCCGATGAGTGGAAAAACTGGTGGCAAGATGAAGAAAATACCAACTTAGTACACTTTATAGGGAAAGACAATATTGTATTTCATACCCTAATATTCCCAATGATGTTGCTGGAACATGGGGGCTATGTATTGCCTACCCAAGTGCCTGCCAATGAGTTTTTGAATTTGGAGGGGCAAAAAATATCTACCAGCCGTAACTGGGCAATTTGGTTGCACGAGTATTTACAAGATTTCCCTAACCGAACGGATGAGTTGCGCTATGTACTTACCAGTATAGCCCCCGAAACTAAAGATGCTGATTTTACGTGGAAAGACTACCAGCTAAAGGTAAACAGCGAATTGGTAGCCATATTGGGCAACTTTGTAAACCGTGCTGTAGTGCTTACCCATAAATTTTACAATGGCGTAGTTCCAACTGTTAGCGGAGAGTTTACCGAATTAGCTACACCTACCAATAATTTGCATAAAGAAACACAAAGAGCATTTGAGGCAATGGAAAAAAGCCTGCAAAACTTTGGATTTAGAGAGGCACAAGCCGAACTTATGAATATTGCCCGTGCAGGCAATAAATACATGGCTGAAACCGAACCTTGGAAACTGATAAAACAAAACCCCGAGCAAACAGCTGCCGTAATTAAAAACTGTTTGAACCTTTGCCTACAAATAGCCAACGTAGCAGAGCCTATATTGCCAGCAACCGCCCAACGCATAAAAGAGCAACTAAATGTGGCTGAAAAGACTTTTGCCTTTGGCTTGGATGTGGCATTAGAAAGCGGACACACTATAAACAAAGCTCAACATTTATTTAAAAATATTGACGCTAAAGAAATAGCAGTGCAATTAGAAAAACTGGAAGCCAATAAAAAAGAAAATACGGCAGCTACGCAAACTACCCTTGCCCCTGCAAAACCAGAAATTGTATTTGATGATTTTGCCAAGATGGACATCCGTATTGGGACAATACTGGAAGCAGAACGCGTACCCAAAACTGATAAACTAATGAAACTATTAGTAGATACGGGAGTAGATAAGCGTACCGTGGTATCTGGCATTGCACAGCATTTTGAGGCAGCAGATATTATAGGCAAACAGGTAAGCATACTAATAAACCTTGCCCCACGTAAGCTAAAAGGCATAGAATCGCAAGGGATGATACTAATGGCAGAAGATGCCAAGGGCAAACTACACTTTGTACACCCTAATGATGCCGTGGGGAATGGTAGCGGGGTTAGTTAAAAAGCAATCAGTAGAAATTTAAGGGCTATTGTAAATCTAATACTATTTCGGGTGTTTCTATGGTGTTACTACGGTTTAGGTTGCGGTCTTCTAAAGTGATTTTATAAAATATCAAGTTGGGTAAAGGTTTCGAGTAGTCTAAAGTGGTTATAAAAGGCGTTAACACATCAATTCTTCCTTTAATATACTTGTCTCTCCCTTCTGGGGTTAGGTTAGCTATTCTTTGGTTAAACGCAACGGTATCACCCGTAATAGGGTCTTGCAAAAACTGCGAAGTAATCTTTTTTGGTATTCCATTTTCTATCGTAAAAAACTCAACATATAAATTATAAAAATTTGGAGAACCAAACCGAAATGGAGGAAATGAGTCTGCATCAGACAGTCCTATATCTCCATCACCGTCTTCAAATGTCATATTAATGGTAATAAGGCTATCTTTTCCATTATTCGTTTTAATTTTGCTGTACCCAACATATTTAAGTGATGGGGTAGGGGGTGCAGTACTTTCAGTAGAAGTGCAGCCACTTAACACCAATAGTACTAAACTAAAGAAAGAAAATATATATACGGGTTTCCAATATTTCATAAATGGATTTAAGTTTAATAAATAAGGTATTCACTACAAAGAACGAAAATTTTGTTGAAACAGTTTGTGAGGTCTTTAAATTTCAAGCTGCAAATGTTGTTCCATACCAAAAATACATACAATACTTAGGTATAAACACGGCAACTATTAATGAGGTTAAAGAGATTCCCTTTCTTCCTATTTCTTTTTTCAAATCTCACAACATTATTGCCCAAAATCATAGTGTAAAACAAACCTTTTTAAGTAGTAGCACTACTGGCAAAGGGCAAAGTAGCCACTTGGTAGCTGATATAGGTATTTACCAAAAAGCATTTAGCAATGGGTTTCGTCAGTTTTATGGCAACCCTTCCGAATACTGTATTTTAGCCCTTCTTCCCTCATATTTAGAACGTACAGGCTCGTCATTAGTATATATGGCTGATAGTTTAATACAACAAAGCCAGCACCCTGATAGTGGTTTTTATTTAGATGAGTGGGATGAACTGAAAGCGGTTTTACAGCAAAATGAAGCGAAAGGACAAAAAACGTTATTAATAGGTGTTTCTTTTGCCTTGCTCGATTTTGTAGCAAAACACCCTATGCAACTAAAAAACACTACTGTTATGGAAACGGGGGGCATGAAAGGGCGACGAAAAGAACTTACCCGTTTTGAGTTGCACAGAGAGTTAAAAGCAGGTTTTGGTGTGCCTGAAATACACTCTGAATATGGAATGACGGAGCTACTCTCGCAAGCCTATGCAAAAAAGGAAGGACGTTTTATTTGCCCTATGTGGATGCGTGCCTATGCCCGTGCCGTAGATGACCCTTTTGGCTATGCTGATTATGGAAAAACAGGAGTATTAAATATTATAGACCTTGCCAATATATACAGTTGTAGTTTTATTGAAACCGAAGACATAGGGAGAGTTTATGAAGATGGAAGTTTTGAAGTTTTAGGCAGAATGGATTTTAGCGAAATACGAGGCTGTAATACAATGATTGTTTAACGTGTGTGTTGTTCCATTTTAAGCGGAGTCAAAAGGTGTGTGAGCAATTGCAATTGTGTCTTCATAGGCAAACATAGCAATCTTTGAGAATGTATAATTAAGCAGATTATTTCGGAAGATATTGCAATGACGGTATAGGCAAATGTGAAATCGCTTTTAAGTCCCTACGTTGCTGTATTCACCTATACTACAATTTGGTCTTTTTCCCCTAAGGGGAAGGGTTGTACAGGCAACAAACTTGTCTTCAACAGACATTGACTATTAAAATACAAATTACCAAATAACGGACTACGGGTTTTACTTTAACTTTTAAGTATAAAAACAGTGCTTTGCTATCATAAAAAACAGAGTGTTTCTTTTTTTGGAAAGAAATTTGCTTGACATTGTATTGCCTGTGAAATAATAGAGTGTACTTATCGTACTATAAGCGCACTCGTCTAATTTTAAGTAGTAGGCACGTAACGGATACATATATTCGTTGTTCTCAAAATAATTGTCCTTAAAAAAAGCCCTATGAGTAAAAAAACGATACTTATTTCAGTTATTGTGCTAATTGTTGCCCTGCTCTCTTGGAAATTCTTTTTTAAGTCTGATGAATTAGTAGGTGCGGATATAACCGCCAAAGTTAAAAAAGGGCGATTTGATGTTATAATAACAGTAACGGGGGAGCTTCGAGCCAAAACACAAACTGATATTACAGCCCCCATGGGCTTACGTTCGGCACGGATATATCAAATAAAAATAAATGATTTAGTACCCGAAGGGTCTCTTGTAAAAGAAGGGGAATACGTTGCCACACTTGATAAAACAGAGGTAATGAACAAACTGAACGAGGAGTTGTTAAACGTTCAGAAAAAACAATCGGAGTATGACCAAACCCAATTGGATACCACTATACAGCTTCGTGAAGCAAGAGATGAGGTTGAGAATTTTAAGTTTGAATTGAAACAAAAGAGATTGGAGTTAAAACAATCGGCTTTTGAAGCCCCATCAATTAGGCAACAAGTGCAAAACACTTACGAAAAATCGGAACGTACATTAAAGCAAAAACAGGAAACACTTATAAACAAGGTAGCACAGGCAAAAGCAAAAATGAGTATTGTAGCTTCTGACCTTACCAAAGCTAAAAACAGGTTGAAAACCTACGAGGACTTATTATCGCAGCTTACTATTACAGCCCCAAAAGAGGGGATGATTATTTATGCTAAAGAATGGAATGGGCGTAAAAAAGTAGTGGGCAGTACCATAAATATTTGGAATCCTGATGTAGCTAATTTACCCGATTTACGTGATATGGAAGTAATATCTTATGTAAACGAGGTAGATATACAAAAAGTAAAAGTAGGGCAAAAAGTAGGTATAGGATTAGATGCAGACCCTAATAAAAAATTAGAAGGTAAAGTAAAAACGGTAGCAAGCATTGGCGAGCAACGCCCCAACCAAAACAGCAAAGTATTTGAGGTAATTATTACCGTATTATCAAAAGATAGTACACTACGCCCATCTATGACCACAAGCTGCAATATTTTATATGGCGGGCAGGATGATGCACTTACTATACCCGTTGAAGCTATAAACGTGGTGGGTACAAAATCGTATGTGTATAAAAAAGAAGGCGGCAGTATAGTACGCCAGCAAGTATATGTATCAGCAGTAAACAATGAAGATGCACACGTGAAATATGGGCTTGAAAAAGATGATGTAGTGATATTAAAAGACATGAAAGATACTGCCACAATGAAGTGGATTCTACTGCCCGATAGCTTGCTAAAACCCCCTATTGATACTACAAGCACTAAAAAAGAAAAAAAAGTACCCGCAAACGGTAACAACAGTGGCGTAACGATAATTAGTGAAGATTAAGAGCTTACTATCTATGGATTTTAACCGCCTAACTTTTAATTTTTTTATTGGGCTTGATGCTATTATGCACAATAGGGTTAGGGCGTTGCTTACCTCGCTAGGTATAATATTTGGTGTGGCGGCAGTTATTGCCATGCTTGCCATAGGTAGAGGTACTGAAAACGAAATTGCCGAACAGCTAAAACAAGTAGGGTCTAACAATATTACCATTACTGCCCTTTGGAAAGACGACCAAGACAAAGAAGGTTCGGAAGTTACTGAAGAGAAAGAAGCCGAGAAAGTGAAACGCTATACCTCCGGGCTTACTTTGGGCGATGGAGAGAATATTAGCACTACCCTAAAAGAGTATGTGGACTATGCTAGCCCCGAAATTGAGATGGAAACATCCATAATATATAAGGGAAAGCGGCTATCAGGAAGGGTAATAGGAGTAAACAACAACTTTTTTGATGTGGCTGTACTTTCCATTGGCGAGGGGAAAATATTTACCAATATACATTTTAATATGGCAGAGCCCGTTTGTATAATAGGTAAATCGCTAAAGGCAAAACTATTTACAGATGTAGAACCCATAGGGCAAAAAATAAAATGTAGTGATATATGGCTCACCGTTGTAGGCGTGCTAAGTGCAAAAAATGTTTCAGACCAAACCATTGCCTCTTACTCTGTACGTAATGCCAACCAAGAGGTTTATATACCTGTAAACACAATGCTGGCAAGGTTTAAAGACCGCTCACGCATTACCCCAAGTGATATGCGTAAAAGAGGGCGTGGGAACAATAAAGAGAAAGATAAACCACAAAACTATCACCAAATAGATAAACTGGTGGTAAAAGTAAAAAACAGTGAAATGATGGGTGAGGTAGCAGAGGTAATTAAAAAAATGCTGGTGCGCCGCCACAACAATGTTGAGGATTTTGAAATACAAATACCAGAACTACTTTTAAAACAACAGCAAAAAAACAAACATCAGTTTAATATCCTGTTAGCATTTATAGCATCAATATCACTAATAGTAGGCGGTATAGGTATAATGAATATAATGCTGGCAAGTGTAATGGAGCGTATAAAAGAAATTGGCTTGAGGCAATCATTAGGGGCAACCCAAAAAGATATATCGCTACAATTTATAAGCGAAGCTGTTACCATTAGTTTTTCAGGCGGTGTTATTGGTGTATTGTTTGGCATAAGCTTATGTTATTTTATCGAGATTTTTTTGGGGATAAACACTATTATCACCCCTATATCAGTAATAATATCTTTCACAATATCTATTATAGTGGGTTTAGTATCGGGTATTGCACCTGCACTTCGTGCTTCAAAACAAGATCCCGTAGAATCATTAAGGCATGAATAGAATAAGAACGTATAGCAAACTTATCAGTATAAAATACTTAGGTATAGTGGTATTGGTACTGTGTGTATTGGGCGCATCAGCACAAATAAAACTAACCCTAAAGCAAGCCATAACCTATGGGCATGAGAATAGCCCATCAGCACGAAGCATAAAAGCGGCATATAGTAGTGCCAAGTGGAATTATATTTCTGCACGCTCATCACTATTGCCCAGCCTATCTTTGCGTGGAAACTTACCAGGGCTTTCGCGCCAAGTAACGGCTATTACGCAACCTGGTGGTGAACTACTATTTCAAGAGCAGAATATAGCCAGTTCAACGGGAGCTTTGTTTCTCTCTCAAAATATCACCCCCACTGGTGGTAGTGTATTTATGTCGTCAGGCTTGGCGCGGATAGACCAATTGGGGGCAGGCCCTTCTGCCATTTGGCGTGCATCGCCATTAGAAATAGGAATAACACAACCCCTATTTAGAGTAAACACATTGCGCTGGAATTGGAAACAAGCCAAGCTGCAATACGAGTTTGCACAACGGCAAGCTACCGAGACTTTAGAAGATTTATCAATAGCCATTACCACTGCTTTTTTTGATTATTATATCCTGCAAAGGCAATTAGAAAATGTCAGATATAATGCGGCGGTAAACGATACTTTGTACACGGTTGCCAAAGGAAGGTATAGTGTAGGCAAAATTGCTGAAAACGATAAGCTACAAGCCGAGTTGAACTTGATGAATGCCCGCAACTCTGTTGACCAAACAAAAGTTCGTCTTCGCACAGCAGAAAAAAGACTAAAGAACCTTTTGGGTATTAAAGGCAAGCAAAAGCTGGAGGTGAGTTACGAAGAAAAATTGCCCTTATATACTGTAAATTTAGACAAAGCACTAATTGAGGCGAGAGGGAATAGGAGCAACTATGTAGGCTTTAAAATACAAGAAACCGATGCTAATCTTAATATTCGTAGGGCGAAAGCAGACCGCCGTTTTAATGGAGATTTAACTGCAAGTTTTGGATTGAACAACCAAGCACCTCAGCTAAATGGAGCATATGATAACTTGCTGAACTCGCAACAGCTTACCATAGGCTTTACAATGCCTATTTTAAATTTTGGTAGAAATAAAGCCGCCTATATGGTAGCTAAAAACGATAAGGAAAGCCGCCTTGCGCAAATAGAGAATAACCGTAATAATTTGGAATTAGAAATTATGGATAATGTATTGCAATTTAATCAGCTAAAGCAAATATTAGCTATATCGGCAAAGGCAGATACCATAGCACGTTTACGGTATAATATCAGTACCAAACGCTTTGTATTAGGCAAAATAGACCTTACTAACCTTACCATAGCCCAAAACGAGAAAGACCAAGCCTTGATTAATTATATACGCAACCTGCAAAATTTTTGGGTGGCATATTATCAATTGCGCCGCCTTACCTTGTTTGATTTTGAAGTAGGGAATAAGATTGTTTTTAAGTAATTTTGGGCAATGCACCCATTCTATAATTTCTTTCTAAGGTTTAAAAATCAAACACTGCTTCGTGTGCTGGGTGTAATTTCTGTACTATATGTTTTAGGATACTTTATACCTGTTGATACCAAGCACGGTGCTCTTGTAGGTGCAGCACTTCTGTATGCAGGAGTGGCTTTGTTGCTTAAAAATGGAACGTTTGTCTACTCTAAATATGTGCGTTTTCTAAGTGTTTTATTTGCACTATTTATAGTAGCCATACTTTTTAAAATATTGAACTTGCAGGGTGCGAATATATTATTAATAGCTATTCCTGTTGGGGTTACATTACTGTATGCAGTATGGTTTTTCAATAAACCACAGAAACAACTGCTTGATATATTAAAACTACTTTGGGTGCCAGTTTTCTTAGCATCAGTACTTTTTAAAATGTTACACTGGTTATATAGTATTGAGATAAATCTTAGTCAATTAGTACTTTTTATAATTATCCTTGCTATATTTATTACTCAAAACTATAAAAGGCTATCAAACACTTAGCTTGTGAGTATCCCACTCATAATAAAATTTTCAGGTCATCATCGGCGAAGCAGAAATACGAAGATTAAAACGTACCTACTAATCCGCTCATTGATAGGGTAATACAGCCAAAAAACTCTTTCATTTTACCAAAAAAACTTTTATCAGTTTGCCCTGCTTTAGGTTTAAAATTTTCGGCATTTCGCAATTGTTCAAGTGCAGCTTTTTCATCGCTACTCAATTTTGTAGGAGTGAATACGTTAATTTTCACTAACTGGTCGCCTCGTCCATAGCCATTTATACTGGGCAATCCCTTGCCTTTTAAGCGTAGTATTTTTCCTGATTGTGTGCCTGCTTCTACTTTTATTTTTACTTTACCTTCAATGGTAGGTATTTCTATTGCTGTTCCTAAAGCGGCATCCATAAAACTTATATCTTCAACATAAAGCACATTTTGTCCATCGCGTTTCAAATATTCGTTTTCTATTTCCTCAATCTGTATTAATAGGTCGCCATTAGGTCCAGTACCACCAGGGGCAGAGTTTCCTTTTCCACTCACAGAGAGTTGCATACCCTCTTCAACACCTGCGGGTATTTTTAGTTCTACCAGTTCTTCTTCTCCCATTAAACCATCTGCGCCCACACCAGCGGGGCGTTTAGAAACTATTTTGCCACTACCATTACAGGTATTACAGGTGCTGGTGGTTTGCATTTGCCCCAAAATGGTATTGGTAACACGGCGCACTGCGCCTGCTCCATTGCAGGTGGGACAGGTTTTAAAACTCACTCCCTTTGCCACAGCCATACGCTTGTATTTTACTTTTTTCTCAGCACCGTTGGCAATTTCTTTTAAAGTTAGTTTAACTCTTATACGAATGTTTGATCCTGCAACGCCTCTGCTGCGTCCTCTTCCGCCACCACCTCCACCAAAAAAACTTTCAAACGGGCTTCCATCACTAAAAACATCTCCAAACTGGCTAAATATGTCGTCCATATTCATGCCTCCGCCACCACCACCGTAGCCACGGTTGCCCACTCCAGAATGCCCAAATTGGTCATACTGCTGGCGTTTTTCAGCACTGCTTAGTATCTCATATGCTTCCGCAGCTTCTTTAAATTTGTTTTCTGCTTCAGGGTTATCGGGGTTTTTATCAGGGTGGAATTTAATAGCCAATTTTCGGTACGCTTTTTTAATTTCGTCCGTAGCGGCATTTTTGCTCACGCCTAATATTTCGTAATAATCTTTTTTTGCCATTTATTCTCCTACAACAACTTTTGCAAAACGTATCACCTTGCTATGCAAGGTATATCCTTTTTCTATCACATCTACCACTTTCCCTTTTTGGTTTTTTGACGGTGCGGGTGTTTTAGTTATGGCTTCGTGTATATCGGGGTCAAAGTTTTTACCCATAGCATCCATGGGGGTAAGTCCTTTTTGTGTAAGTATGTTTAAAAACTTACTGTGTATTAACTCTATTCCCTCTCTCGATGTTTTGTTTTCATCCCCCTCTAAAGATTTTAAGGCACGCTCAAAATCATCTATCACAGGTAATAGTGCTAATAGTACATCTTTTCCTGCGGTTTGTGTAAGTTCTATACGCTCTTTGGCACTGCGGCGGCGCATATTATCAAACTCACTATATAAGCGAAGGTACTTGTCGTTCAATTCTGCCAATTCTGCTTTTAATTTTTCTTCGGGGGTTAGTTCTTCTTCTTTTTCCACCTCTTTTTCAGCCGTAGCATCTGCTTCGGCTGTGTTGGTAGTTTCGGTGGCGGTATCTTCTTTGTTTAGTGTTTCGTCTTTTTTCTCTGTCTCGTTAGTTGCCATACGTTTTTTACCGAATATTTTTTCTGTGAGTATATTAAAAATTTTTTTCAAGGGTAAAGTACTGCCCAAAGGGCAATATTACTGCCAAAGCATTTATTTGCCAAAATGACAGTGAGTGATACTTTAATCACAAAAAAAACGGCAAATAGCCGTTTTTTTAATGTCTTTTAGGCAAGTGGTTTATTGTAGCCTTGCTAAAACTTTATCTAACTTTTTGCCTCTCAAGTTTTTGGCTATAATTTTACCTGTTTCATCCAACAAAAAGTTTGAGGGTATTGAGCGAACGCCATACAATGCCGCAGGTGCTGACCTCCATTTATTCAAGTCGGATACGTGGTATTCCCACTTTAAACGGTCTTTTTTAATAGCACTTTTCCAACTTCTTTTAGATTGGTCTAACGAGACGCTATATATAGTAAACTCACTCGCATTTTTGAACCCTGCATTTTTAAAACGTTTATATGTTTTTACAAGGCTTTTGTTTTCCGTACGGCAGGGTCTGCACCACGATGCCCAAAAGTCTATCAATACTATTTTTCCTTTTAGTGATGATAAAGCAATAGAATCTCCACTTGGCGAAGGTTGAATAATTTCAGGAGCCATATCGCCTACCCTTGGTGGAGGTGCTGCGTTTGCTTTAAGAGTATTATTTTTAGTATCAACATTAAAGCCAACACCCACAGCAACTACAAGTAGTAACGGTAAAGCATATAAAATATATTTTTTCATGTTTTTATCAATTATAGTTTAGGTAACTCAAAAATAATTCCGTTTTGGTGTTTTATACAAAAAAAATCTATGTATGCCTTGTAATATCAGCACCTAAGGCTTTTAAACGTTCGTCAATTTTTTCGTATCCTCTGTCTATTTGCTCAATATTGTGTATAGTGCTCGTACCCTTTGCACTAAGTGCTGCAATGAGTAATGAAACCCCTGCTCTAATATCAGGCGACGACATGGTAATACCTTTTAGTGATGACCGACGATTAAGCCCCATAACATTGGCGCGATGTGGGTCGCAAAGTATAATTTGCGCGCCCATGTCAATCAAATTATCAACAAAAAACAGGCGGCTTTCAAACATTTTTTGGTGGATAAGCACATTTCCTTCTGCTTGTGAAGCTACTACCAACATTATGCTAATGAGGTCGGGGGTAAACAATGGCCAAGGTCCATCGGCAATGGTAAGTATAGAGCCATCCATATAGGTATCAATAGTATAACTCTCTTGTGCTGGGATATAAATATCATCGCCCCTAAACTCCATTTTTATGCCCAAGCGTTTAAATACATTGGGTATAACGCCCAAATGTTTAATGCCTGCATTTTTAATAGTAATTTCTGATTGTGTTATAGCGGCTAAACCAATAAAGCTACCCACCTCTATCATATCGGGTAGCATGGTGTGTTCACACCCGCCTAAATACTCTACGCCTTTAATAGTAATAAGGTTTGAGCCATACCCGCTAATTTTTGCCCCCATGCTGTTAAGCATACGGCTAAGTTGCTGTATATAAGGCTCGCAAGCGGCATTGTATATAGTGGTAGTGCCTTTTGCCATAGCGGCAGCCATAATAATATTGGCAGTACCCGTTACAGAAGGTTCGTCTAACAATATGTATGCGCCTTTAAGTTCTTTTGCTTCTAAGTGAAAAAAAGAGTTTCCAGCGGCATCTTTTTCAATAGTGGTAGCTGCGCCTAATTTCTCAAATCCTAAAAAGTGAGTATCTAAACGGCGACGACCAATTTTATCGCCCCCTGGTTTGGGCATATAGCCTTTGCCATAACGGGCTAATAATGGACCTACTACCATTATAGAACCACGCAAGCCTGCGCCTTTTTTGCGAAACTCATTGCTACGCAAATAGTTAAGGTTTATATCTTTAGCTTCAAAAGTATAGCTATTGGTATTATGCTTTTCTACCCTCACGCCCATATCGCCTAAAAGTTCTATTAACTTTAGTACATCGCGTATAGCGGGAATATTGTGTATGGTAATTTTTTCGGGGGTAAGCAAAACTGCTGAAAGAATTTGCAGTGCTTCGTTTTTAGCTCCTTGTGGGGTTAGTTCTCCTTGTAGCTTTTTCCCTCCATTTATTTTGAAAAATGCCATAGACTACTATTTAGTATTTATTACGGCGTTGTTTATTATTACGATGGTAATTGCTGTTATTATTATTACGGTTGCGGTTGTTGTTATTGCTACGGTTGTTGCGGTAATTATTATTGTTGGGTCTGTAATTGCTTTGGTAGCGAGCCACTTCGCTAAGGGTTAAATCTTCGGGGTTTACCTTTAGTAACCCTTCTGATAATACATTAATATGCTCTGCTATTGCTTCTGCCGAAAGATTTTCATCGTTCCAGTTTTTACAACTGTTACGCATAAACGATGCTATCATATTTATAAAATACTGTTTTTCTTCACCGTCTTCCATAGTTGCAGCATTTTGTAACATAGATTGTACATTGCGCCCATAAAATCTAAACCTACTTAAATTACCTAAATACGGTACAATATCAGGTTTTGTATTAATAGTTTCAGGGGTTGGGATAGGGTAGGGAGAGTCTACATCTAAGGTAAAGTTGGACATGGCAAACAGATGATCCCATAGTTTGTGTTTATAGTCTGCCGTATCACGCAAGTGTGGGTTAAGGTTTCCCATTATGGCAATTACTGTATTGGCATTGCGGTTGCGGTCTTCACGGTCTTCTATTGTGCCTAAATATTCTACTAATCGTTGTACGTTTCGCCCATATTCTGAAAATACTAATTGGTTACGCGCACTATTATACTCGGGTAAATTGTAATCTAAGTTCATTAAAATTTTTGCTATTGCTTTTGTAAAAGAAGTTGCAAGTTAACGGTTAATATTGACTTTAAGTAATACTATGCACATAGGTTGTGCTAATTCAGTTTTCTTCGTTTTAGTTCTTTTTCAATAAGACCTAATTCTCGCCCCGCTTGCCCCGTTACTGATGAATTTTCTTGCGCTCTGCGAGTGAGGTAAGGCAATACTTCTTTTACAGGCCCATAGGGCAGGTATTTGGCTACATTATAGCCTGCATTGGCTATATTAAAGCTAATATGGTCGCTCATGCCTAATAATTGACTAAAATATATTCGTGTATCATTATTTGCCAACCCTTTTTTAGCCATTAGTTGGGTAAGATACTCGCTACTGTGTTTATTATGTGTGCCTGCACATAAACTTACACGGTCTATATGCTCTAAACAAATTTTAAGAGCAAGGTTATAATCTTTGTCGGTAGCTTCTTTAGTGGGTTGTATAGGCGAGGGATAATTTTTGTTTTTAGAACGTTTGCGTTCTTTTTCCATGTATGCCCCCCGAACTAATTTAAAACCAGCATAGTAGTAATTGCCACCAGCTTCGGCTATACTTTTCTTTAAAAATGTGATACGGTCATGCCTATACATTTGTAGGGTATTAT
Organism: uncultured Burkholderiales bacterium; assembly: GCA_964584305.1. Lineage (GTDB taxonomy): Bacteria > Bacteroidota > Bacteroidia > UBA8524 > UBA8524 > SB11. The sequence continues at coordinate 66,558 of CAZOZL010000010.1, read as the reverse complement.
ATACTATGGCTTTTTGGGTGTTGTATTTGTGCATAGCTTTAGTAGTTAAACTATCAATTACATCTTGTATCCATGTTTCTTCCGCATCTACTAAAATACGCACCCCTTTAGTATAAGCGTGTCCACAAATGGTATCAAACCTATTCTCGAACCGTTGCTTTTCTGCCACTTCGTCAGGTGTTAAATCCTTTTTACTATTTAATTTTTCAAGCAATGCAAGCCTCGCAATTCCAGTGGTTTTAAACACGCCAAAGGCTATGTGTGGGTGCTGGGCAGCCTCATCAATAGTGCGGATAATTTCTTTGGCAGTAGCATCAAATACGGCTTCTTCTTGCGCCCCTTCAACCGAGTAGTCTAAAATGGTACTTACTTTGCAGTTCCACAATTGCGCTGAAGTTGGACGACACTCGCTAATGGTTTCACCGCCGCAAAATTGTGCAAAAATGGTTTCTTTAATTATCCCTTTAATAGGTAGGCGTAATTTTAAGGCAATAGTGGCTAATAATGGACCAATGGCAATAAGCCATTTAATTCCAAAAACCTTAAACAGCCAGCGTGCTTTCTTTAGCTCCTTATCTTTTTTTAACTGAAATGCTATTTCAGTATTATCAAACGAAAAGGAATGCGGGTGTTTCTCTGATGATGAAGTTGTACTCATACAAAAAAAAGTAAAAGCGTTGGCAACCTATTTTGTTTTGTTAAACCACCAACGCTGCAAAAGTAATTATCCCATTCAAGCAAACAAATATGCATTCTTTTAAGATTAGAATTATATCCACTCTCCTCATTTTTTTTCTTGTGTTAGATTTTTACAGTTGGCGAGGGGTAAAGGCTTTGGTGGAAAGGTTTTTTCCCAAAAGACAAAATTTTTTTAAATTTTTTTATTTTGGATTAAGTGGGATATTACTGCTTTCAATGGGTATTCTTTTGTTTTTTCCTGAATTGGAGCAATATCGCCTGCCACGTACTATTGTTAGTGCATCAATGGTAATTATAATTGGGGCAAAAATTACTTTTTTACTTTTTGTTTTGATTGAAGATAGTATAGCTACAGCACAATGGATAATTAACAAAATTAGTAGTAAAAAGAAGCAGGTAGCCACTAAAAGCGACAACACTGAAACCGCAAAAAGCACTAAAATAAGTAGAGCGCAGTTTATATACCAATCAGGGGCAATAGTTGCTGTTGCGCCTATTTACTTTTTTACACGTGGGGCAATAAAAGATGCTCATAATTATAAAATACACAATATTACTTTACCATCAGCCAATTTACCAGCGGCTTTTGATGGGCTTAAAATTGTGCAAATAAGCGATATACACTCAGGCTCGTTTACCAATAAAGATGCTGTATATAAAGGAGTAAAAATGGCAATGGAGCAAAAGCCAGATGTGTTCTTTTTTACAGGTGATTTAGTGAATAACTATGCCTACGAAATGGACGACTATTTGGATGTTTTTTCACCCATAAAAGCCCCAATGGGGAGTTATTCTACTTTGGGAAATCACGACTATGGAGATTATGGAAGGTGGAGTAGCGAGAAAGAAAAAGCACAGAACCTTGTTACCCTTAAGGAGCATCATAAAAACCTTAACTGGCAATTGCTAAATAATGAACACGTTGTACTTGACCGTAAAGGGCAAAAATTGGGCATTATTGGGGTTGAGAATTGGGGAAGTAAAGCTCGTTTTCCTAAATATGGTGATATGGAAAAAGCCCAAAGGGGGATGCCTGATACGCCTTATAAAATTTTACTATCGCACGACCCTTCGCACTGGGATGCGGTAATACGCCCACAATATAAAGATATAGATATAATGCTGGCGGGGCATACACACGGTATGCAGTTTGGTATAGAGAATAAGTATATAAAATTTAGCCCTGTGCAGTGGCTGTATAAGCAGTGGGCAGGTTTATACACACAAGGGAATCAAAACCTATATGTAAATAGAGGGTATGGCTATTTGGGTTTCCCTGGTAGGGTGGGTATTTTACCAGAAATTACTGTGATAGAGTTGAAGAAGGTGTAGTTTCTTTCCGTCCTAAAATTTTATATACTTTTAAAAACTCTTTGTATTCCTCAATAACTTGGGTGTGGTAGGTTGCTTCTATTTTTGGTTTTATAATAGTAAGAAAACCAATTACCGTATCGCCTGTATTTAAGCTATCCAAATGTTTTTGAGTAATAATTTGCCCTTTGTTTTTCTCAAACATTTTAATACGAAAATAGATATAAGGGTTGTACCAATCATCATCAACCCAGCTATACCCGTTAAGGTTTTTATTGCCTTGATAAGCCTCTTTTAAATAAACATTAATGGCTTGTGCTTCTGCTTCCCAATCGTTTTTTAAGCGAGGTGGATTGTAACGGGTAAAAGTATCTTTATAGGCGGTAAAACATAATGCTATTACAAGTAAATAGGGCAAAAAATTGAATCTTAAATTATGTACCCATCCACTTACTAAGCTAACGCCCCAATATATAGCTGCTGCGGTAAGTAGTGCCGTAAACGGATAAACGGGTGCTTCGTACCAAAGCATTTGGGTACGTGCGCTTGATATTATTAGTAAAAACCCAACGGCACAACTAAGGGCAAACAATATACTTTTGTTTATTCTTTTATCTTTTATAAGTAAGCCCAACGGAATACCAGCAATACAAATCCAAAACCAATGGAAATAATGTTCGGTTTTCATTAAATGCAGATAAAAACCAAAGTAGGGTGCTTCGCCTGTAAGGTGTTCATTAAAACGCCCTGCAACATCCCAATACCAAGCTGCTTTTATATACCCAGGGTTAAATGCTTCACGCAGCAAGTAATAGCCCAATACAGGTACAATGAAATACAGTAGGGCTATATAGGTTTGTTTTTTGCCAAAAAAGGCTAATTTTTTATAGTAAAACAGACTAAAAAATAATAAGCCAGGTAATACTAACAAGCCTGCAACAGCTTTGGTGAGAACACCTAAGCCTAATGCTAAAAAAAACCAACGCAGGTACTTATAGTTATTTGTTTCTAAAAAATAGAAATACGCAAAGGCAGATGCTGTGGTAAACAAAACCAGCATGGCATCATAATCGGCAGTGCGGGTAACGTGCCTTTGTATAAACCCTTGCGAGGTAATCAGTACTATTACCGATATAAAACCTATCCACCTATTTTTTAAGAAACGTACACTAAACAGCCACAGTAAAATGCAGGTAAAAAAACCAGCAAGGGCAGAGGGTAAACGCACTGAAAGTACATTTAGTCCCAATGTTTTTATAAAAAATACTTGCGCCCAGTTGGTGAGTGGTGGTTTAGTACTCCACATTTCTGGTTTTCCGTCGTAGTGAACTACTAAAAAATTGTAATTCTCGCTCATTTCATAAGAACTCATAGCTACACGAGCCTCGTCAAATGGCATTAAAGGCAAACGGTCGAGATTGAAAAACAAGGGGAAATATACTAAACCCAATAGTATGATGGGAAAGACATATTTTTTAAAAATGTTTTGTGTTGCTTCGTTCATTCTAAAACGCAAAGAAAGTGTTTTTCAGAGAAATGTTGTTGCGTTGTGGGTTGACGGTAGAAAATAATTTTTTTGTATATTTACCTTGTAAAACAAACGTGTTATGAAAAAACTAATACAGTATTTCACTTTTTGTATAGTACTTGTAGCGTGTAGTAAAAGCGATGATAGCAGTACTACAAACACTCCTGAACCTACGCCGGCTACCAAAACTGAATTGATAACCGCCAAGCCTTGGCGATACACTGCATGGATAGCTAACCCGCCTGTAAAAGATAATGATGGAAAACTGATAAGCGATGTGCTTAGTAGTAAGCCTGCTTGCGACCAAGATGATTTACTGATTTTTAATGCTAATGGAAATGTAGTTTTTGACCAAGGGGCAACCAAGTGTGATGACAGCACCCCGCAAGGTGTTACAAACAGTTGGGTGTTTAGAACAAACAAAACCAAACTACTTATGGGAACTAGACTATACAATATTGAAATACTAACGGATAGTGAGTTACAAATTGTTTTTGAGGATATAATAGGCAGCACCATTCATATCCACACAATAACTTTTAAGCATTAGCAACGGCAGCGGGGGCTAAGGTTAAACTACTGTAAACCCCTCAGTATTGCAGTTTTTACCTATACCGCAATTTGGCTTCCCCTTATGGGGAAGGGTACTTATTTGGTTCTGCTAATAGTTAATATTGGAAGGAGTTTGCCTTTAGTGGGTAAGTGCTATTAAAAGTAAACTCCATTTAAAATACCAAAAGCCTTGAAAGTTTAAACTTTCAAGGCTTTTGAATTAGTGGGGTGGAAGACGGGACTCGAACCCGCGACCCTCGGCACCACAAACCGATGCTCTAACCAACTGAGCTACAACCACCATTTTTTTTAAGGTGTGCAAAGATACTACTGATTTTGAATTTTCAAATCACGAAATAAAAAATTACTCATTAAATAGTTTCGAGGCTCTTTCCCAGTCTATCACTTGCCAAAAATTTGTAAGATAATCATCCACTATAATAGGGCTATCGCCCCCCAAAGAGTGTTTCCACATATCAATGGCTATAATTGGTTTCCCTTGTATTTTGCTAATATCCATAAGCGGGTTATCCTCGTTATCTGTTCGGCTTATTTTTAGTCCTTTCTCAGTATTTACAAGCCATACCCAGCATTGCCCGTATTTTACTGTACTTACTTTTTCAAACTTTTTCTTAAACTTTTTTATACTGCCCCATTTGCTAATAATTGCTTTTCTTAGTTGTTCATTGGGTTGAGTATTTTTTTTAGTAGTAAGCCCTTTCCAAAAAAAGGTATGATTCCAATATCCGCCTCCATTTTCTCTAATTATGCTTCTTACATCTTCGGGCAGTTTTGATACGCCTTGTAATAATTCTTCCAAAGATTTGCCCATCATACTCTCGTGTGCAAATATTACCTTGTTTAGCTTGTTAAGATAACTGCTTTGCGTTTCTATAAAGTGTGATTTCACTGTTTCTTTTGTGCTAAATGGGGCTAAAGCAGCGTAGTTGTATGCTAATGGCTTTTGTGCAAAACCGTCAGCGGTAGGGTATGTTGCTGGTTTCACTGTTGTAGCACCAGTAGGTTTAGTGCTTTTGCACGATATGGCAAATAGTAGCATTAAAACAGTAATATTAGTTACTATATTTTTTATAAAGGGATGCTGCGCATTTTCTTTTTTCATACACTACAAATATAAAGCAACTTGCTCCGCTAAAACCATAAAACACAGCAACAAATACATCAAAAAAAATCCTCGACAGATAATACTGACAAGGATTAAGAAAGTTGCAAGGGCTATTGCTCTGTTTAGTTTAGCATAGGTTCGTGTGCGTAAGTGCGGCTGTTTTCCTCCTAAATGGCTTTGGGTAGGCTTTTAACCACCCGTTTGCCCCTCCTATACAGCGCACAAGCAATCGCAGGAAGGAAAGCCACGCACAATCCATTTTTACTTGTAAAGGTTCAGAGGTTGTAATAGAACCCTATCATACTTGTTATTGCAAACGGGTTTATCTATAATAAACTTGCGCCACTATAAACTATAAAGCTCCGCCCAATGGGCGGGGCTTTCCGTAACTAATTGCTGCTAAACTATTTAGTTTCTAATGCTTTTTTAATTAAAAATATGATATGCCCACGGTGTGCTTTGGTATCACTATCTCCTTTAGCTTTTGATGCTCTCATTTTTGCATTAATGCTTTTTAATGATGCTAAAATCGCCGATTTAGTCATGTTATCGTACCTTTTTGATTTTAGTATGCTTATTACTGCTTTAGTATAGGATACTTGAAGGTTTTGGCGGAATGTATTTACACTGCCGTTGAGGTCTGCCTTAAAAATAGCGTTATTCAAGTCGGTTATCATTTCTGTAACACTATATGTGTTTCCATAAAGGCGGCTATCTGTAAGTCGTTTTGTTACAGTAGGGTGTAGTATATGTCTTAGAGCAGTGCTTTGTATAGCTAATACACGGTCGTGAATTTTTGGGTCTTCGGTACGTGCAAAAAAGCCAAAACCCCTGCGTTGCATTTGCAAGTAGTTATAAATATCTTTTGGTGCATTGAGGGCATTAGGGGCAAATATATTATCGGCTAATGCTTTCATAGCTCGTTTTTGGTCGGCGTAGGCAACGGGTGTAAAAGGCTGTTTCGCATTTTTTTGCCCTACCACACTACGCTCTACATATACGCCACCAATATAGCGTGATATTGTTGATGCTGAAATTGCCATCTCACTTGTTAGTACTAAAAAAGCGGTACGCAACTCGTGATACGATTGCCCTTTAATACTATAATTAGATTTAATGTTTCTTAATATTTTATTAGCCAACTGCATACGCTCTGTTGCATAGCTAATAGCATCACTGCTTAAATCGCTTACATTAACACGGGGGTCTATTGCTTTACCAGGGGAGCGCATATCATCGGCATCATTACCAAAGGTTAGTTCAGGCTCGGTACTGCGGGCTAATATTTTTTCTAATCTTGCTTTTTCAGCGATATCATTTTCTACTCCTACTGAATATCCAAACTCAATAGCCCAATTATCATAAGGACCAGGTTTATTGGTAAAATACAAGGTGTGTTGCTCGGGGTTTAAACGGAAATTGGTAGCGGGGTAATCCATTACAGAACCCAGCAAGCCCATTTTAGCTACACGGTTTTTATCGGCTAATTGGGCAGGGCTGTGCAATTGTGATGCTTTCATGTTATGGTTTAGCCCCATAGTATGCCCCATTTCGTGTAGTATCAAATAGTGTAAGGCTTGTGAAATAAATTCTCCTTTATCTTTTATTGAAGCCCCTTGAGACATTAAACCATACAAGCCAAACAAAGTGCTTTGGTGCAGGTAATGTCCTGCTTCGCAATAGTGTCCTACTTGTTTCTCGTGTTTTGTGTCCATTTCTTGTAAATACCCTTCCAGTCCTGCTATATCAAACAGCTTTTCTTGGCGCAAGCGGTTGGTAATAAAAATATATTCCAACATTATATCGGCACCCAAAATTTCGCCTGTTTTAGGGTTTACAAAGCTAGGTCCATAACCACCAAACGGAGGGTTGGGGCTTGATGTCCAGCGCAATACATTATATCTAATATCTCCTGCTTCCCAATTGGCAGTATCGGGTTGTATTTTTATTTCAACAGCATTTTTAAAACCTGCTTTTTCAAACGCTTGATTCCACTTTAATCCTGCTTGTTTAATTACTTCACGGTATTCTACTGGCGTAGTATTCTCAATCCACCACACTATGGGTTTAACGGGTTCAGAAATAGCTGCATTAGTGTCTTTTTTCACCAAATTCCAACGATGTATTATATCTCGGTATGGAGTGGGCGAAGCACTTGTCATATCATTTACTTGGTGTGTAAAATATCCTACTCTAAGGTCATCAAAACGGGGTTTGAAGTTATTATCGGGCATTTGCAAAAAGCTATGCTGTATTTTTACTGATACAGAGCGTGCATCCGTTACTTCTCTCCCGCCTCTAACTCTTGGCATTGGGTTATCATACACATACTCAACAATAATATCTGTATTTTTTGGGTAGTTTCTCACATTAGCATAGCGCGATTTGCTTTTGCTTAATCTACCTAATTTAAACTGGCGAGCAGCAAAGCGTGCAGGAAACGGAGTGGGTGTGATTTTGCTTAACCGCTCTGATATAAATATTTTGTTGGCATCTAATAAATACTCGTCTTTGGCAGTATCTTTTGCTATAATTTTTTCGCTTACTAATATAGATTGTGAAATATTTGCCTCGGCGGCTTTGCTAATAGCATTATTCTTATCAAAATAAAAACTTGTATTTTGTTTTACAAACTCAATGGTATTGTAATGTTTACGGATTTTAAATACTTGGTTATCTCTATATGCACCTCTAAAATGCCCTGTTAGCACCAAACCATTTTCAGCATAGCTAAAATATATAAACTCTTTATCCAGTTGTTCTTTTTTAATTACCATATACGCTTTGCCAGTAAGTGTATCTTGGTATATGGTGAATAAGCCTTCTACCTTTTTGCAATTTTTAGTTTTGCTTTTAATGGTGGCTGTTTTTTTCCCTTTCCCACCTTTTGCTTTGAGAGCTTTAGCACTTTTACCTTTTTGCTTTTTTGAAAACTTTTTAGTACTGGAACACTGGGTAAATAGTAGTAGTGTACTTATTAAAAGTATATTTAAGATTCTCATTATAGATAATAACTTAGTTTTAATAGCAAATAAACGAAATAAAAGGGAGTAAGAAGTGCTTAATTGACGAACCAACGCTAATATAAGACGAAAAAAGCCGCTATTAGCGGCTTTTTATTTATATAAAAAAATTTAACTATTCTTTTTTGGGCGACCTCTACCTCGCTTTTTTTCTGAGGTATTGGGTGCTGCTTTACTCACTGGGTTTTTACGAGGACGACCTACGCTACGTTTCACCTTATTGGCATCATCAACAATGGGATGTATGCGAG
>CAZOZL010000010.1:24981-57968 GCA_964584305.1 uncultured Burkholderiales bacterium | reverse complement strand
GACCTACGCTACGTTTCACCTTATTGGCATCATCAACAATGGGATGTATGCGAGGGCGACCTACGCTACGTTTCACCTTATTGGCATCATCAACAATGGGGTGTATGCGAGGGCGACCTACGCTACGTTTCACCTTATTGGCATCATCAACAATGGGATGTATGCGAGGACGACCTACGCCACGTTTCACCTTATTAGCATCATATGCAATAGGGGCTTTGCGAGGGCGACCTACGCCACGTTTTACTACTGAAGGGGCTGCACCGCCTTCTAAATGGGTTAAAATATTTTCACAAAGTTTAGAAAGGTATTCTAATTTATTATAGACGGAATACATATTAGTAGTCTCGTCTAAATACATCATACCTTCACCAAAGTGAAGCCAGATTTTATTAATATCGAATTTTTCTTCTAAAATTTTAGTAACCTCTTGGCTAATACTTTTTATTTGCCCTTCTTCTAACTTATATACCGCTACCTGTGATATATTAAGGTCTTTGGCAAACTCGTTTTGCGTAAGTCCAAGCTCCTTTCTTATAGACTTGAAACGTTTTGATGGTGTATTCATATAATTATTTAACACTGCAAATCTAATATATAAACATTATAAATTGCAAAAGAAATATTTAATCTATAAAACTATAATATCCTCTTTTTGTATTTTAATATACTGGTAATCAGTATTATTAGACAGGCAATGATAATTGATACTTAAAATATTTTAAAATGACTCTTCCTTTTCTCACTCTTTAGCAATTAAAAAAAATGATAACTCCTTAATAAAGCTGTTTCATGCTGTTTTTTACACGTTTATTAAAAGACTATATGGTTTATGTAGGTAGCTTTACAAAAAACTGAAATGTTTTTTAAACCAATAATAACTATAAAATATATAACAACACCCGTAGTACATTATAATATAATTTTGAGTATTAGAATAAAACCTGTATAAAATACTGATTAACAGTGTCTTTAGTAGCTATTAGTTTTTAACCTTTAGTGCAATGGGCAGACAGAATAGGCATGAATGGTATGGTATCTATATTCCTTCCTTGTTATTAACCCCTACCAATGTATTGCTGTTTTTATCTGTGCCACAATTTGGCTTCCCCTTGAAGGGGGAAGGGTACTTATTTGGTAGTGCTAATAAGTTGGTTTGAAAGGGGGTGTTATACTGACGCGTCATTGCGAGATAACCTTCTTAGGCTATCGTGGCAATCCGTGTGTTCTTGCAGCAGGTTTCAACCTGCTGCTGTTCATGGTCTCCCTTGTAGGTAGGTGAATTGAGCTTGCGAGATGTTGAGTAAAAGCGAAGGGGGTGAGGGGGATGAAAATAACCGAATGAAAGACTATCACTATAACAAAAAGCTAAAACCTTTTGCAAATCTTTGTTTAGGGCAGCATACTACTCTATTGCAAAACAGTTGTTAGGCACGCCTTATGCCTGTGTGCTTTTAAGGGTTCTAATGGCTATATTTGTTATTGTAGTATTTTGGAAGATAGGCATATAGTACATATAGATTTAGACTCGTTTTTTGTTTCAGTAGAACGCCTTTTAGACCCCCGTTTAAATGGTAAACCCGTTGTTGTGGGTGGGTATAGTGATAGAGGTGTAGTAGCCTCTTGCAGTTACGAAGCGCGTAGGTATGGCATACATTCTGCCATGCCCTCAAGGCAAGCTAAAAAACTTTGCCCTCATGCTATTTTTGTAAAAGGCAGTATGGGTGAGTATAGCAAACACTCTAAAATGGTAACCGATATTATTGCCGAACGTTCTCCATTAATGCAAAAATCATCTATTGATGAGTTTTATATTGATATAAGCGGTATGGATAGGTTTTTTGGCTGCTATAAGTGGACTAAAGAACTACGCCAAACTATTATTAAAAATACTGGACTACCTATTTCTTTTGGCTTATCAATAAACAAATGTGTGGCTAAAATTGCGACTAATCAGTCAAAACCAAACGGTGAATTGTATGTGCCAAAAGATAAAGTAAAAATATTTTTAGCACCATTGCCCGTGGGTAAAATACCCATGTTGGGTAAAAAAATGCAAGCCTCTTTGGGTAAAATAGGCATACAAACTATTGGGCAATTAGCAGAACTAACGAAGAGTTTTTTAGAAAATAAATATGGTGAATATGGAGGCTATGCTTGGCAAAAAGCTAATGGGATAGACAATAGTGAAGTAAAACCCTACCACGAGCGTAAATCTATAAGTACTGAAACCACTTTCCATACAGATACTAATGAGGTGCTTTTTTTAGATAGAGTATTGGCAGGTATGGTATCAGAGCTTACACACCGCTTGCGTAAAGAAAATTTTATCACAGGTAATGTGGCTGTAAAAATTCGTTACGAAAATTTTGAAACCCATACCCAGCAAAGCGTAATTATACACACCCATGCTGACCATTTGCTATTGGAAAAAGTACGTGCTATTTTTGAGAAAGCGTATTATAAAAAACGGATGGTGAGGCTTATAGGAATACGGTTTGGTAGTTTAGTACACGGTTTGGGGCAAGTAAATATGTTTGAAAACACCCCCGAGCGGCAAGATCTTTATAAGGCTATGGATGATATAAAAAATCGGTTTGGTAAAGGATTAATAAAAACTGTTACTGAACTGGGAAATAAACGTTAATTAGCAAACATTCTCAATTTTTTTGACTTGCTTTGCACCGAAGATGAATCTTTAGGGGTGCTTCCTTTAGTTTAAATGATTTTTTGTTTTACAGTTTTTTTTAACGGTAAACAGGTAACTATAACTAATGGAGGCTGAGATTACACCCTTTGAACCTGATACAGGATAATACCTGCGAAGGGAATAAGACGGTTCTAACAATTTTTTAAGGCGTGTGGCTACCCCTGCTATGTGCTATTGTTAAACCAAAATACATTCATCAAAAATGTTACGTTACATTTTAGCTTTCACTTTAAGTACTGTTTTTTTTACAAGTGCTGTTTCTCAAGATTTAAGTGGTTTAGTATTTAATCAAGTTTCAGGCAATCCTGTTACCGATGTTACTATTGAGTTACTACAATTTAGCAAAACCATTAAGCAGTCTTCTACCAATAGGGTAGGTAGGTTTAGCTTGCACCAAATTTCTGCGGGCAATTACTTGCTTCGTATCACTCATGTGGGATACACCCCCTACGAACAACGAGTTTCTATTAGCGAGAGCCAAAAAACTAAGGAACTACTTATCACACTTTCTCCCTTGGTGGTAGAAAGCCAAGAAGTGGTGGTTTCAGCTTTTATAGCCTCTGCAAAAACACCTGTTACCCAAACTAACCTTAGCCAAAAAACTATTGAGCAAGAGTATGTAGGGGCAGATATTCCTACGCTTATTAGTGGTACACCCTCTATTAACTCATACAGTGATGCGGGTAATGGAATGGGCTACTCGTATTTTCGTATCAGAGGGATAGACCAAACCCGTATTAATTTTACCATTAACGGTGTACCTATTAACGACCCTCAAAATCAGGGTTTCTTTACCAACAACTTTGCCGACCTTGCCAGTAGCGCACAGCAAATACAAATACAGCGGGGCGTGGGAACGAGCAACAACGGGGCAGCCGCTTTTGGAGGCTCGGTAAGTGTAACCTCTAAAAGTTTAACTGAAAAACCAGCGTTTACCTTTCATTCAGGGTATGGTTCATTCAATGCCTACCGCAATACTTTAGAGTATCAAACAGGGCGGCTGGCAAATGGTAAAGTAGCTTTTTACGGTAGATTATCCGACTTGTCATCCGATGGTTATCGTCAAAATTCAAACACCCGCAATAGAACCTATTTTGTGAGTGCAGGGTATTTTGGCAAAAAATCGGTATTAAAATTTAATGCTTGGGGTGGTGTATCACAATCTCAATTGGCATATTTGGGTATTGATAAAATGACACTTGAAAATAATCGCACTCTTAATCCATTAACTGCTGCCGAACGTGATGAGTTTCGCCAAAATTTTTACCAGCTACAATATACCTATCATTTCAACTCAAAACTTAATCTTTCGGCTTCTGCCTACTATGTAAAAGGGGTTGCCCCTTATTTTGATGTCCGTTTTTATAATCAACCTTTTGCCTTCCAAAATATGCCCGACACTGTGTATAGGGGGAATGATACTGTTACGGCAACCGATTTTATTAATCGGTATCGCTTAAATCAAAAATCTATTGGCGGGTATGCTTCGCTAAACTACACTACAAAAAAACTTCAAATAAGCGGAGGTATTCATGCCAACCGTTTTGAAAGCGACCACTTTATGCAAGCTATTTGGGCAAATATAATGCCCGTGGGTATAGCACCAGAACATACTGTATATTTTAATACAGGGGTAAAACAAGAGATGAGTGCTTTTGTGAAAGCCAGTTATTCATTGGGGAAAAAAACCATTCTTTTTGCTGATATAATGACTCGCCGTGCCACATGGACATACACTCCAAAAGCGCAGCAGTATTTATTTACACAGTACAATGTAGAGCCTATGGAATGGTTATTTATCAACCCAAAAGCAGGGCTTAGGTATGCCGCATCAAAAAACACTTCATTGTATATAATGGCAGGAATGACAGGGCGCGAACCTACCCGTTTCGATTATTTAAGAGATGACCTTACCTACCGTGATATAAAGCAGGATGAGTTGAACCCCGAAGTAGTTTATGATATTGAATTAGGAACAAATATGAGCACAAAAAACCTATGGTTAAATGCCAATATCTATTATATGGCATTTGAAAACCAAATAGCAAATACGGGTTTTACTAACCAGTTTGGGGCAGCAATTACTCAAAACAGCGGCAGTGGTTACCGTGCAGGTATTGAAATTGAAGGGCAGTGGAATATTACATCTCGTATAGCCCTTACCCATGCCAGTAATATTAGCGATAACCGCATTAGTAGCTTTACCCAGTTTTATAGCGTGAGTGATGCACAAGGGAATAGCTTAGGCTCACAAGGCACAAACTTTAGTAATGTGCAGCCAGCTTTAAGTCCTGCTATAATCATAAATCAGGGTATTAAATATAGTCCTGTAAGTTATTTGTCAGTTAATATTAGCGGACGTTATGTAGGCAAACAATATATTGATAATACAGAAACCGAAACCCTAAGTTTGGATGCCTATACCGTTATAGATGCAGGTTTGTACCTTAAGCTACAACAATGGACAGGTGTTGGCGAGCAAACCCTAAGTTTTAGAGTAAACAATATTACTAATACATTATACAGCCCATCAGGGGCAATAGGGGCTTTTGTAAGCACCCAGCAGCAAGATGCACAAGGCAACAAAACGATTACCACGCCTGCCGCATTTTTCCCCGCAGCAACTACCCACTTTTTTGTTACTCTAATGATGAAGTTTTAAATTTAAAGGCTGTTGCAACGGCCTATACTCATATATGCAACAAACTCACGTTAAACTAAAAGAGCCAGCCCACATAGTGGGCTGGCTCTTTTAATAGCATAGCTAACAATAATATTACGATATATTTTTCTCTTTCATTACTGATTTTAAGAATTTCAGTAAGAAAACCATCATTAAGGTGGCGGCAATTGCCAATGCAAAGTTTACTAAGAAGAAATTTGATTTATCATCAAAACCTTCCCACAAACCTGATAACATCCCCGATAGTTTATTACCAACGGCAGTAGAAAGGAAAAACCCTCCCATCATAAGAGCAGTAATACGGGGCGGACTTAGTTTTGATACTAATGACAAGCCCATAGGCGATAAACATAATTCGCCAATGGTGATAACGCCATACGTCATAATTAACCACCAGCTACTGGCTTTTTCGCTATCAAGGTTGGTGGCTTGCACTGCGCCTACCATTACCAATGCCGATAATGCAGTGATAAATAAACCTAAAGCAATTTTGGTGGGTGTGCTAATGGCTTTTTTCTTTCTCCGTAGCCAACCGAAAAGCCCAACAATAATGGGCGTTAATAATATAATCCAAAATGGGTTTACAGATTGATATATCTCGGTAGAAACGAGTTTTAGGCTCTTTCCTTTTTCAGGCCATTTTTCGGGTACTAAATTAGAGAGGTACTTCCTTGAGTCTTCTCTTTGTTTAATTAGCTTGGTAATACTTTTTACGGAATCTATTTGATTAGCCTCTTTATACTGGTCTTTAACCGTTGAAAGGCTGTCGGTATATTTAGCAAATCTCTTTTCCGAATAATCAACACTTTCATGGTAAACTATCGTTTGATCCATACTAATTCTCGCAGCTGTTGTTTCAATAGAGGCGGGTACTTCACGGTCGGTATAGTCCTCTGCCCACACTGTGAGCGCATCACCATTTTGGTGAAATACAGCCCAAAATATTACTAAGCAGGCATATACTGATAATAGTGCAGCAATGGGGCGTTTATCTTCTTTACTGGCGGTAACCATTAAATAAACAAAAAACAGTATAACAGGTATTACGCCGATAATAAAAGCATCGTTAGTATCAGAACCTAAAAGATTACCAGGGATAAGATAGCCTAATACCCCAAAAGCAAACATAGGTATCAAAACAAAACCAAATATTTTAGCTAAAGACATATCGCCCTTTTGGACGGGCTTGCGTACATCAGCTTCTTTAATATGGCGAGTGAATATAACAAATATTACAATACCTACAAGCATACCCACACCTGCTGCAATAAAGGCATATCCCCAGCCGAAACTATTACGCATATAAGCAGCTACAAAGTTGCACACAAATGCACCAATGTTTATACCCATATAAAAGATGTTGTAGCCCGCATCTTTATTATCACGGTAGCGGTCATCGTTATATAAATTACCTACAAGGGTTGAGATATTGGGTTTAAAGAAACCATTGCCTAAAATTATAAGCAGTAGTGAAATATAAAAAGCAGTTTCGCCATGTATGGATAAGCCAAAGTAGCCAGCAGCCATTAAGAGACCTCCTGCAACTATTGATTTTCGATAACCAAAAACTCTATCGGCAAGCAAACCACCAATAAATGGGGTGAGATATACCAAACCAAGGTATGTGCCATACACATCTGATTTTTCTTCGTTAGAAAAGCCCATCCCTCCAGCATCCCAGCTATCCAGCATATATAGCGAGAAGATACCCAACATAAGGTAGTAGCCAAAACGTTCCCACATCTCTGTGAAAAACAGCACGTAAAGACCTTTAGGGTGTTTTTGTTCTTTGTTACTCATTAGTGAATTTTAGATTAATTTTTTTGTAAAAATAACAAAGCCCTGCAAAAAGCAAGGCTTTGGTTGTATAAAGTTATAAAATGTGGTGTTAAAGTACACCGTGCATCATTTTTAGCAACCATTTATGTATGGCATATAGCAGCAGAGCTCCCGCCCCTGCCATATATACAAATATCATAAAAAAATCGAACAGGTTATTAATTTCCATACCTAAGAAAACAGGTTTAGCAGGTTTTAAATTCCATACTTCCAATTCTTTCTCAAGTATTTCACCCTCCTTAGTTTTTCGTTTCGTTTCTTTATACCCTACTAAGTATTTACCATCAGTAGTTACAACAGCACTTTTTATGTCTTTACTGGTTAAGTGCATCAATTTGAGGTGATATACTGAAACAGCTATCTTATTTTCTGTAAGCTTGAATGATGAAATAGTGTCCATATCATCCTTCTTTTCACCTTCAAATTTGATATTAGCAACAGGAAGTTTATACATCTCCTTGGCTGATTGTTCCCAAACAGTACTGTCAATAGCTTGCGAAGCAACTGAAGTTAAGACAGCAGTGTCAGATTTTATTGTGTTTTCTATTTTTACTTCTTCAGGATATAGCGCACTCAACTCACCCGCAAGTTTATTTGAAGCGGCGTTACTCATAAACCAAACTCCCATAAGTAATGATACCACACGTGCAGGTGCTAACTTCACCACCATTGATAAACCAATAGGCGATAAGCATAACTCACCTATTGTATGTATTAGGTATAAGCCTACCAGCCATATCATACTCACTTTATCCCAAGGTTCAATACCGTAAACGCCCCATGCTATAAACAAATAGCCAAGTGCTAAAAAGCCCAAACCCATAGATTGTTTTACGGGTGATGACGGCTCTCTACCTTTTTTATTTAATGTACCCCAAATACTAACAGCAACGGGTGCTAATAGTACTATAAATGCAGCATTAAAAGATTGAAACCAGCTTGCAGGCATAGTCCAATCATAGCCAAAAATATTAAAATCACGAGTGGTTTGTTCTTGGGCAAAAAAGGTAAGCGATATACCTGCCTGCTCAAACGCCATCCAAAAGAAAATCACAAAAAACGCGACGACATATATCACCCATATTCGATCTTTTTCTACTTTGGTTAGCGATGGGTCGCTGACAATTACCGCAGGTAAAACCAACGAAATAGAGAAAATAAATGAACCAATTATGTCAAAATCTAAAGGAATATAAAACAAGGCAAAAAGACCTACAAAAGCAGCCGCAGCAACGCCTAATACTTTCGGGCTAAGTTTTGATGATTTTGTATCCTCTTCTTTTCTATCATAGGCTAATTTTGGAGGTAAGCCCACCGCTTTGCCATCAGGGGTAACTATATACTTGTTTTTTAACCAAATAAAGGTGATGAGGCTAATAACCATACCCACACCAGCTGCAAAAAAGCCCCATTTAAAAGCTTCCTGAATTAATGCGCCACTTGCATCCTTTCTTTCTCCTAACCCTCCAGCAATAAGTGGTGCTAATAAAGCACCCAAGTTTATCCCTTGATAAAATATAGTAAAAGCAGAATCTACTCGGCGGTCTCCGTCAGGATATAGCGAGCCCACCATGGTAGAAATATTAGGTTTAAAAAAGCCGTTTCCTAAAATTAAGAAGCCTAAACCCGTAAACATTACTAAGGTAGCTGTTTCAGTAGATTCGTAAATAGAACCACTGGCAAACAAAAAGAATTGCCCTATTGCCATTAAAGCACCACCAATTATTATTGATTTTCTATTTCCCCAGTAACGGTCGGCAATATAACCGCCTAAAAGGGGTGTTAAATACACCAAACCTGTAAAACTACCAAATATTTTTGAGGCAGTAGCTTTATCAAAAAGCAAAGCGTTAATCATATATAATGAGAAAATGGCACGCATACCGTAGTAGCTAAAGCGTTCCCACATCTCTGTCATATATAATAAGTATAAGCCCTTAGGGTGTCTTTCTTTGGTAGTACTCATATATTATTTTTTGATTTTTTTTCGTAAAACTAAGTGATAATGCCTGAAAAACAAGCTAATTACAGCTTTTCAATGAAAAATGAGCTAATGCGGTTGTATAAATGGTACTGTGTTTTTCTACCGCCAATACCGTGTGCTTTGTTAGGGTAATACTCGCTATCAAACTTTACACCTGCCTCAATCATGGCATTTACCATTTCTACTGAGTTTTGAAAGTGTACATTATCATCTCCTGTGCCGTGTATTATTAGGTAGTTTCCTTTTATTTTTGCTACATGGTTTATGGGTGAGTTATCATCATATCCATCAGCATTTTCTTGTGGGCGTTGCATATAACGTTCGGTATAAATATTATCGTAAAAACGCCAATTGGTTACGGGTGCAACCGCCACTGCTGTTTTAAATACAGCAGCCCCTTTGCTTATACATAACGATGACATATAGCCGCCATAACTCCAACCCCAAATACCTATACGGCGAGCATCAATATAGTTTTGCTTACCAAAATATTGAGCCGCTTCAATTTGGTCAATAGTTTCATATTTGCCTAGTTGTTTGTAGGTAAGTTTTTTAAATTCCTCGCCACGTCCTCCTGTTCCTCTATTGTCAACACAGGCAATAATATAGCCTTGCTGTGCCATGTACTGGTTCCATATAGCCCTGCTGCCGCCCCATCGGTTCATTACTTGCTGGTTGCCTGGTCCACCATAAACAAACATTAGCAGTGGATATTTTTTTGTGGGGTCAAAATTTTTGGGTTTTATCATCCAATAGTTTAGTGTAGTGCCTTCACTTGTTTTTAGGGTATTAAACTCAACATTGGCAAAACCATACTCTTGCATTTTTGCTTCAAGCACTTTGTTATTGGCTAATTCTCGCACCAACTTTCCTTTATTATTATAAATAGCTTGAGTATAAGGCTTATTGGCAGTGGAATGAAAATCCATATAGTAGGTACGCGATGGGTTGAAGGTGAAAAAGTGTGAGCTACCACCTTTAGTAAGTTGTGTTTTCTTTTTGCCCTTAATATCTATTTTGTATAACTCACGATTAATGTGTGATACTTCGGTAGAGGTAAAGTACAAATATTTATTTTTTTTATCAGTACCGTAAAAAGCATCTACTTCCCATTTGCCAGTGGTAAGTTGGCGCACTTCTTTCCCTTCCATGTCATACAAATACAAGTGGTTAAAACCACTTTTTTCGCTTGAAAAAATAAAGTGTTCACCATCATTTAAAAAAGTAAGGTTATTAGTAATATCTATATAGTACTTATTGGTTTCTGTATAAATGGTTTTTAAACTACCATTGGTGGCATTTGCTACAATAAGCTCCAGCTTGTTTTGCTTGCGGTTCATCCGTTGGAAAGAAAGTGTGTTGGCATCTTTAGTCCATTTTATACGGGGAATGTATTGGTCGTTCTCGCTACCTTCATCCAAATCAATAGTTTTTTGTGTCTTCAAATTATAAATTTTCACATCCACTACTGAGTTATCTTCGCCTGCTTTCGGGTATTTAAAAACATCTTGAGTAGGGTATAAACTCCTATATATATCCATACTAAACCTTTTTACCTTGCTCTCATCAAAACGGTAAAAGGCAATTTTTTTCCCGTCGGGACTCCATTCAAAGCCTTTACTCATGGAAAATTCTTCCTCATATACCCAATCAACCGCTCCGTTTATTATAGCATCATCTTTGCCGTCAGTGGTTATTTGCTTGGTTTTATTGTTTTTATAATCGGTAACAAACAAATTGTTATCGCTTACATAGGCTACCCTACTACCATCAGCAGAAAATGTAGCATAGCGCACCTTTTTTGTTGAAACAGGGTATGTTTTTTTCTCTTTCAAATCATATACAAAATATTTACTGCGTGTACTGTGGCGGTATATACGCTCGGTTTCAAGGCTAATTAATAGTTTGGTCTCATCAGTACTAAAAGTATAGCCATAATATGCGGCGGCTGTGTTTTCAACCCCCATATCATAAATATTAAAAACGGTTGCTATTGCTTTGCCTGTTTTGTATGAATATTTTACAATATGCAAAGTATCGTCCCCTTCGTAATTATAATAGCTTTCGCCATCAGTAGAAGGCACAAAGCCCGATACAGTACTAATAGCAAAAGTATTTTTTAGATAAATATCGTCAAGGGTAATTTTTTTTTGACCCAATAGCGAGGCGGAAATAGTTGCTAAAAATAGAACTGTATATAGTTTTTTCATAAAGTGTAGTAAGTCAAGATTTCAAACCTAAAGGTTTTTAAGTAAAAATGTTGTGATTTGTATTTTAATATTGTTGCTATGCTTGTTCTCTTATAATAACTCCTTTCAAGTCAACTTATTAGCATTATCAACTAAGTACCCTTTCCCCGCACGGGCTTACTCCTAATACGGTGGCGTATTTACACTATTTTTCCATATTGACAGACGTACTCTAACTATTCAAAGTTGTATTATTATGGATTAAGCAAGCGGAGAGAAGTATATATTTGTGCAATGCCTCAATACAATCCTGTTACTTCAAACATAGTAGAACAACTTAAAGTTATTGTAGGCAATGAGTTTGTTTTTACTGATGATGAAAACCGCAATAAATACGGGCAAGATTATACGAGTAACCTCAACTTTCCACCCGAAGTGGTAGTAAAACCAGCAACGGTACATGAAGTGTCGCTAATTATGCGTTTGTGTAATGAGAATACTATTGCAGTAACCCCTCGTGGTGCGGGGACAGGGCTAAGTGGAGGTTCATTGCCTGTGCGTGCAGGGGTGAGCATTGCTATGGAGCGTTTTAATAAGATTTTAGAAATTGATGAACGAAACTTTCAAGCAACGGTAGAAGCGGGAGTAATAAACGAAACTTTCCAACAAGCATTAATAGAAAAAGGTTATTTCTATCCGCCTGACCCTGCCAGTAAAGGCAGTTGTTTTTTGGGGGGAAATATTGCCCATAACTCTGGAGGACCAAGAGCCTTAAAATATGGTGTAACCCGTGATTATGTATTAAACCTTGAAATAGTATTACCCAATGGCGAAGTAATTTGGACGGGAGCAAATGTGCTAAAAAATAGTACAGGATATAACCTCACACAGCTATTATTGGGCAGTGAGGGTACATTAGGTATTGTTACCAAAATAGTATTTAAAATAATAAGCTACCCCAAGCACAATGTATTAATGCTTGCCCCATTTGCTAATGCCGAAAGGGCTTGTGAAGCCGTAGCCCACGTATTTAGGGCAGGGCATTTGCCCAGTGCTTTAGAGTTTATGGAACGCAGCGGGGTAGAAGCATCGGTTGATGCTATGGGAGTGGGTTTTGATTTTAAAGAGGGGATAGAAGCCTATTTATTAGTTGAATTGGATGGGAATGATTTGGAAGCTCTTTATCCGCAAAGCGAAGCAATAGCCGTGTTTTTAGAGCAATACGGCGCAGAAGATATTTTGTTTGCCGATACTGCTGAACAAAAAGAACACCTTTGGAAAATACGCCGCAGCATTGGCGAGGTAATAAAAACCAATAACACCTACGTAGAAGAAGATACCGTAGTACCCCGTGCTGAATTGCCGCAACTACTAAAAGGCGTGAAAGAGATAGGCGCAAATTATGGTTTTACCAGTGTGTGTTTTGGACACGTAGGCGATGGCAACCTGCACGTAAATATCTTAAAAAAAGAAATGAGCAACGCTGCTTGGGAAAATGAATTGCCTAAAGCTATACGAGAAATTTTTACCCTTTGTAAAAACCTTGGCGGTACTATTAGCGGCGAACACGGTATAGGAATTTTGCAAAAACCCTATATGGATATACCCTTTAGCGAGTTGCAATTAGACCTTATGCGAGGAATAAAAAAAGTATTTGACCCGAAAGGGATTTTAAACCCTGATAAGATTTTTTAGGAGAATAAATGACAGATTAACAACCACAGTATTTACTCCAATATACTACACCGTTTTTTTCGTAGATATCAATAGAGCAGCCTGCATCATAAACAGCACCCATCATATAGGTATTGCTTTGCTTATTATAAATAAACTTATTGGTAGTGTATTCATCACTATAAGTATCTATAACTGCTTTGGCTAATAATAATACCTCATCTAAACTATGGTTCTCAAATTTAATTATATCCGTACTGCCAATTTCTAAATGCTCTACTTTAGAGTAGGTAATACCATTAGTGAATTTTAGTGAGTATTTTTGATACTTAGTATATGGACTGGGATACTGGTAATAGTTTCCATATTCTTTGGGTATAAGTGTAGTGTCGAAAGCATCGCCCACTTTTTTAAAGTGAGTAAACAAGTAACCTGTTTCAGTGCTATGTCCGTTTTTTCGGTAAAACTCTGATTTAAAAATAATAGGGGAGGGAAAGGACGATAAATAACCATCGAAAACATAACCTACTTGTCCTTTGTACTCTACATTTACCCAAAAACCTTTTATCAGGCGCATAGAAGCAAAACTATCCTTATGCGCTATTTCTCTGGGTAGTTGCTTTTTCACAAGTACTTTTCCGCCTAAAGGTATCGTTATCAAATTGTTTGCGTTTGGCGAGGCACTTTGTCTTAGTATAAGCCCACTTTTAATAAAAACGGTAAGTGTATCACCTACTTTATAGTTTTCAATAGCCAAGCAATTGCCATATATAATTAGGAACAGAAAAGAGAGCAGCCATTTATTCACGCCCTAATAATACAAAAACCCCGCCTAAAATTTTAGGCGGGGTTTTCTATCTAATTAAATTAGTTATGCTAAATTTATTTCAACATCTAAAGTTTGAGATTCCGAAACAAGTTTGGAATGACTTATTTGTTCACTATCATTTTACCGCTTATTGCATAAGTATCGGTTGATATGGTGTACATATACACACCACTTGTAAAGTTTTCGGTATTTACATTTATGGTAGTATTACCTGGTGCTGTTTTACCTAAATTTTGGTTAATTATAGTTTGTCCTAATAGGTTGCTTACCGTAAGTTTTACAGTACTAGTTTCTGTTAAGAAAATCTCTACTTCACCACCATTACTGGTAGGGTTGGGGTAAAAACCAGTAGTAATATATACATTTTGCCTGTTTACTTCTTTTACACTAACACCAGGACCTAAGCCAATTTGGTTGTTTAATATCACTTGTACTGGTATAGTTGCATGAAGAATAGCATTGCTTACAGTAGGGTGTGATCCATCGTTTGAGTTGTTTTGCAGGTTTGTACCTGGTATCTCATCACGTTGCCATATTATATGCAAATTACCGTTTTCTATTTGTTGCCCAATGCAGCCAAACACATCTTCAGTGCCATGACCTTGAACTACATTTTGAGGGTCTGACCAAGTAGCACCATTATCAGTAGAGTAGGTGATAAATATATCACGATAGTTTGATGATGATGCAAGATCACCTAAGTATATATCTCCTTCAAGTGGCGCAGAATAAATACAAAATATACGTCCTTGGGCATCTACCATTGCACTGGGCATAGTAGCTAATGAAGTATTACCATAGCGAGCTACTGAAGTAAGATCAACAATGTTGCCATCAGCACCCAGTAAACGAGGTAGGTTACCATTGTTTAATGAACGGCTAGTACCTGGTGCAAGAGTTAATAAAGTATCACCATTCATATCTAACATACCACCTATTATAACTTTGGTATTGGTTTGCTCGCCCCAGTACATAATACGGTTTGAAGCAGGAACAAAGAAAGAAGAATCGGGACTTGGGTCATTTTTAGTTACTTCAGAGTATCCCCAAAAAACGTGTGCATTTCCGTTGGCATCAAGGGCAACATCAACAGAGCCATCATTTGTAGGTACATTACTGCCTATTACTTTATCATTGGTATAAGGTGCAAAAGCAAAAGTATCTACTATGGTTTTTGTAAATGTTTCGCCATCGTCGGTAGATTTCCATAAAGCGACATCACCGCCTAAATTATCACCAATAACAATAGCAACGTTCTTGCCCATCACATCAATAGCATATTGGTCTCCACCACCACGCAAGTAGCGAGTAGTATCGTACCCTGGTAATAAGATTAACGATTTATCCCATGTTACACCACCATCTTTACTACGAGAATACGTGGCAGGTAATAATACACCATCCACACGAATGTTTGGCGGATGTGTAGTAGCCGTAGAATCTGAATAATTACTAATTAAGTGGATAATATTGCCACTATTTGCACTACGGTTCCATATAGGGCGACCTGCTGGGTTAGATTTAGATAATACTCTTGGTCCAGTAGTCCATGTAGCACCTCCTACCGAAGTATTTTTCATAACATTAAAACCACCATCAGTAGCATGGTGAGCAATAACATACTCTATACCTCCTGGTAGTAAACCAATACTTGGCCATCCTAAACGTTGATTTGTTTCAATACGTGCCGTTGGTTCGGCACTCCAGTTTGAGCCATCAAAATGGCTGTATGCACTGCCACGGAATGGAAACTCAGCAGTATTATCAGGTGAATATGTCCATGATACTGATATTTTACCATCAGTATGAACATATAAACGATTGCCTATTGATGCGTTTGTTTGTAAATCGTAAAAAGTAAAGCCCAATGTATCAAATTTGTAAGGCAAATCGCCCGCTTTTCTTTGAAACGAGTTATTATTCGTTGTATAGCTCTTAAACGGAACTATGTGGGCTGGTGTTTTAATGTTGTTTAGCTGTGGCATAACGCTGGCATCATTGCCCGTAGATTGGGCAAAAACCATTGTAGGCAAAACGGCTAAAGCTAATAGTAGATTTTTTTTCATGAGTGTACGGTTAGTTTTAAGCAAATAAACGTTAAAAGTTTAACAATTTTGTTAATGAAAGATTTTTACCAACATCTCTTTCATTAATTGCCCGTTTGGAGTGCCAGTATCATTCACTCCTTTAGACTTTAAATCAAATTCAGAAAGGACAGTAAAAATATGTTCAACTTTTATAGACGAGAAGTTTTTGAAATAGTTGATATAATCGTTAAAAAAGAAAGGATTGATGCCTAATTGGCGGCTCACGTTTTCCTTACCTCTATCACGCAAGTAATGTATTTTATATAGTTTGCTAAAAAAGCTATACAATTGTGGTAATACCACTACCAAGTTTCCGTTAGCATTTTTTGATTGCGCAAAATAGTCGGCAATGGTAATGGCTTTTACAAAGTTGCGTCTTCCAATAGCGTCTTGTAATTCAAAAATATTATAGTCTTTGCTAATGCCTATATTCTCCTCAATCTCTTTGCCTGTAATATTGGTAGTACTTCCTCCTTCAAGGTTTAGTAGCATTTTATTCAGCTCATTCGCTATTTTACTTAAATCGTTACCCAATGATTCTGAAACCAGAGCTAAAGCCTTTTGATTGATTGTGTACCCCTTGTTGCGCAGGTAGTTTTCTGTCCAGCTGGGTATTTTGTTATCGTATAGCTTGGCAGAGGTAAACAAGGTAAACTTCTCAAGCATTTTACCTACTTTGGTGCGTTTATCAAGTTTTTTTCCTTTGTATGAAAATGCAAGTATGGTGCTTGCAACAGGGTTTTCAAGATAGGCTTGCAGCTTATCCATATCACTAATATTTTGTGCTTCCTTTACCATAATAACCTGATAGTCGCTCATCATAGGAAAACGACGTGCAGCCGTTACTATCGTCATCATATTCGTTTCTTTGCCATAAAAAACGGTTTGGTTAAATCCCTTTTCAGCCTGTGTTAAAACAGTATTTTCTAAAGTATTAAGAATCTCGTCAATAAAAAAAGATTCCTCTCCCTGTAAAAAATAAACAGGAGAAAACTGACGTGCCTGTATGGCTTTTATTATTTTTTCGAAGGATGCAGTTACCGATGCTGCCATGAATTGAATATTTTTGAACTTTTTATATGTACCAACTTAATTTACCGCCTTTTAATTATAAGGTGAAATCTGAAGCACAAAGGAAACTAATTTTTGATGTAGTGCGAAAGAAATATGTAAGCCTTACACCCGAAGAGTGGGTGCGCCAGCACATAATACACTATTTACTAAAAGAGAAAGGCGTGCCTGCCACTCTAATAGGCGTTGAAAAAGGCATAAAAATATTAGGGCGTAGCCGCAGGGTTGATATTATTGTATATAACAATTTGGGTACACCCGCTTTGCTGGTAGAGTGTAAAGCCCCTACAGTAGTGCTTAACCCCGCCACGCTATCGCAAGCGGCGGTGTATAATTATGGTTTTGGGGCAAATTGTATAATGATAAGTAATGGGGTACAACATTTATATCTTAAAATAGATAAACAGCAGCAACAATTTGCTTGGTTACAAGACTTACCCCCGCATCCTTTTTCTTAAACTTGGCAAATGGTGATTAAATTTTATCTTGCGCCCTCAAATACGAAAAAATGGAATTAACCCTTATTTTAATCTTTATTATTGGCTATGCAGCCATAGCTTTTGAACATCCCCTTAAAATAAATAAAACAGCACCAGCACTATTAATAGGGGTGCTTACTTGGACAGCATGGGTGATGCTGGGCACAGACGATATTCATCATATTACCGAAAACTTATCGCACCACTTATCAGAAACGGCAGAAATTCTTTTCTTTTTATTAGGCGCAATGACCATTGTAGAGGTGGTGGACTCACACCAAGGGTTTAAGGTAATTACCAACCGAATTAAAACCAAAGACTCACGCAAGCTACTTTGGATAATCTCGATATTAGCCTTCTTTATGTCGGCTGCATTAGATAACCTTACCACTACTATTGTAATGGTATCACTATTGCGCCGTTTAATTCACGATAGGCAACAACGTATATTTTTTGTGAGTATGGTAGTTGTAGCTGCCAATGCTGGTGGGGCATGGTCTCCTATTGGTGATGTTACTACAACTATGCTTTGGATTGGTGGGCAAATAACATCAGGTAATATTATAATGACGCTTATTGTACCCAGTATAGCGTGTATGGTAGCACCACTCATTTATTTAGGTTTTAAAATGAAGGGGGAGATTAAACGTGATGATTATGACCACGATAAGGCGATGGAAAGAGAAGATATAAAAGGCAGTAAATTAATGTTCTTTTTGGGGGTGGGCGCACTATTGTTTGTGCCTATATTTAAAACAGTAACTCACTTGCCACCCTATATGGGTATGCTGCTTAGTTTATCAATAGTTTGGATAGTATCAGAACTATTACACATTGATAAAACAGAAGAAGAGAAAAAACCATACACCGCTATCCATGCGTTAACAAAAATTGATGTAGCCAGTGTATTATTTTTCTTGGGGATACTTTTAGCCATTACTTCGTTAGAGTCAACACATATACTCGAAGGTTTAGCACAATGGATGAACGATACTATTAAAAATGATGATGCTATTGTAGTAACCATTGGCTTACTTTCTGCCATTGTAGATAACGTACCCTTGGTTGCTGCCTCGCAAGGTATGTATGCTTTAGCCACCGAGTCTGTTAATCCCGAAGCATATAAATATGCAATGGAACACAAAGATTTAATAGTGCAAGGTATGATTGAGTTTAATGGCGTAAAATACTACTTGCAAGATGCACGCTTGTGGGAGTTTATAGCCTACTGCGCGGGTACTGGTGGTAGTGCTTTAATAATAGGTTCGGCAGCAGGAGTAGCCGCTATGGGTATGGAGAAAATAGATTTTATATGGTATGCAAAACGTATATCTGTACTGGCACTAATAGGGTATGCGGCAGGTATATTGGCATTTTTTGTGATACAGCCCTTGCTTAGTCATTTTTAAGTAGAAACTTGATAAAGATTTTGAGAGAACCCTGACTATTTAGTTGGGGTTCTGTATTTTTGCACCTTTGTAATGATAAACGGAAAAAAATTAGTTGTAGTGTTACCCGCCTACAATGCAGCCTTAACATTAGAGAAAACCTATAACGAAATTCCTTTTGATATAGTTGATGATGTGGTATTGGTAGATGATGCCAGTAAAGATGAAACATCAGACAAAGGGCGTGAGTTGGGTATTAAACACGTAATTAAACATCCTAAAAATAGAGGCTATGGCGGCAATCAAAAAACCTGCTATACTACTGCTCTAAATTTAGATGCTGATATAATTGTAATGCTACACCCTGATTATCAGTACACCCCCATGCTTATTACAGCTATGGCAAGTATTATAGCCAATAATGTATATCCAGCAGTGTATGGCAGTCGTATTTTGGGCAAAGGGGCATTAAAAGGGGGTATGCCTATTTATAAATATATTTTTAACCGTTGCCTTACTTTATTTCAGAATATACTTATAAATCAAAAATTGAGTGAGTACCACACGGGCTACCGTGCTTTTAGCAAAGAAATTTTTGAAAAAATTGATATAGAAGCCAATAGCGATGATTTTGTGTACGATAATCAAATGACGGCACAAATATTTATGGCAGGTTTTGATATTGCTGAAGTTACTTGCCCTACCAAATACTTTGATGAAGCCTCATCTATAAACTTTAAACGCAGTTCTATTTATGGTTTGGGAGTATTGCTAACCAGCATACAATACCGCCTACAAAAATGGGGAGTAGCAAAATTTAAGTACTTAACAGTAAAGAAGTAGATTAGTCCATTTAAAAGTAACGTGCATTCAGCATAAAAAGCATTTTTTTATTTGGGCAAACGCACCGTGCTTTTAATTAGTTAGTGGATATTGGCTTTATGTATGAATTGCGGCAGGTTTCAACCTGTTGCAAGAAAACGCCTGAACGGTAGGGAAGGGCATAAAAAACCCATGAGCACTATGGTGAAATTACGGCAATTCTGCGTTTATAAAACGTGTATTTGTTTGCTTTATTACTTTTATTAAGCAACCGTTTAATAAAAGTAATATATTTTAGAATAATTCTTATATTTTTGCACTGCCTTTTCAAAACCCTAATTTGGTAGTTAGGTTTTATTGAAGTCTTTTTTTACAATGTTTTAATATGAGTACAATGACCAATAAAAAATGGTTTGCTGTTTATACCCAACCAAGGGCTGAAAAAAAAGCAGCAGAAAGGCTTGCACAGGGAGGTATAGAACACTATTTACCTTTGTTTAAAACATTAAAAAAGTGGAGTGATAGAAAAAAATGGGTAGAAGAACCCCTTTTTAAATCCTACTTGTTTGTTAATATTGTTGAAGCCGAGTACTATAAGGTACTTAATATACAAGGTATAGTTAGGTATATCACATTTTCGGGGAAAGCAGTACCCGTGCCAAAAAATGACTTGGACATTATTAGAAAACTTTTAATTGAATACCCTGACGAGTTGGAAGCAGTGGATAACCTTGAAGCAGGAACTCCAATAGAAATTATTGCAGGACCTATGATGGGTGTTACAGGAGAGTTGGTAGATTACCGAGGCGAAAAAAGAGCATCAATACGGGTGGGATATATTAACCAGTCTATACTAATCAGCATTCCATCAAGTTTTCTTTCGCCACTTGAAGGGATAAAACCGCAACCAAAAGAAAAATAGTACAACTCAAATAATAAAATAACTCTGAATACATTTTTAACTGATATAACTATATTTTTGTGATATGAAGATAGACGAGATGCTAATAAATCCAACAAAAAAACATATGCCCAGGTGGATTATATTATTAATCGACCTTAGTATTTGCTTTTTTTCGTTTGGTTTTGCGTTCTTGCTTCGTTACAATTTTGAGTTAGACAACAGCATTTACACTATTTTTTATAGTGCTTTGCCTATACTGTTAGGCATTAGGCTTATTACCTTTTATTTTGCAAAAACACATCATGGTATTGTACGCTACTCGGGCACACAAGATATAATTCGGATTTTTGCTACATTAGTGGTGGGTACTGTTTTACTTCTTATTGCAAACTTTATCTCGTCAAAAACCTCTGATACAAATACCTTCCTATTGCCTCACTCAATAATAATTATTGACTTATTTATTGCATTAGTGCTAATGGTATCGTCTCGTTTTGCATACAAATACCTGTTTAGGCGTATTAGTGCAACTGAAAGGGCGCAAAACCACGGAGATAAGGCAAACCTAATTATTTACGGCGCAGGAGATTCAGGTTTATTAACCAAAAGAACTATAGAGGAGGAATCAAGAAACCGTATTAAGGTAGTAGCTTTTGTTGATGATAATCCATCAAAAGCCAAAAAACGGATAGACGGTGTACCTATTTATCATACAGAAACACATTTAGAAAAACTGGTTAAAGAAAATAGGGTAAATGAGGTAATTATATCCATACAAAACATTAGTCGCCAGCGTAAAAAAGAACTGGTAGAGGAATGTTTAGCACTTAATGTTAAAATAAAAGTAGTACCCCCAGTGGAGAAGTGGATTAATGGTGAGCTTAGTGTGAGCCAACTTAAAAAAGTAAATATTGAAGATTTGCTTGAGCGTGATGAGATACAATTGGACATAGAAAAAATTAGCCAAAACATTAAAGGAAAAACTATACTTATTACGGGTGCGGCAGGCTCAATAGGAAGTGAGATAATACGCCAGCTTATTCCCTTTTACCCACTAAAACTTATTTTAATAGACCAAGCTGAAACACCCTTGTATGAGCTTGAAGGCGAGTTGAAAGAGAAATTTAAAAATCACGGATATAGCAAAACCGTTGAAATAATAATGGCAGATATAAGAAGTCTTCAAAAAATGGAGAATATTATAGCTACTTATATGCCCGATGTTATTTACCATGCGGCTGCCTACAAGCACGTTCCATTAATGGAGGACAATCCTGAGGAAGCTGTGTGTACTAATGTACACGGTACTAAAACATTGGCAGACCTTGCAGTAAAATATAAGATTGGCAAGTTTGTAATGGTATCTACGGATAAAGCAGTAAACCCTACTAATGTGATGGGTGCCAGCAAACGCATTGCCGAGTTGTATGTGCAAGGGCTGAATAACTCGCCTACTAATACCTCAACACGTTTTATAACTACCCGCTTTGGTAATGTATTAGGTTCAAACGGGTCGGTTATCCCTTTATTTAAGAAACAAATTGCCGAAGGTGGACCAATAACAGTTACACACCCTGATATTACACGGTATTTTATGACCATACCCGAAGCCTGCCAATTAGTAATAGAAGCGGGAAATATGGGCAAGGGTGGCGAGATATTTATTTTTGATATGGGCAAATCGGTGAAAATTGTTGATTTGGCTAAGAAAATGATAAAACTATCAGGGCTTAAATTAGGGAAAGATATTACAATAGCGTTTTCTGGGCTTCGCCCTGGTGAAAAACTGATGGAAGAATTGCTCAACAATTCTGAAAATACCATCTCCACGCATCACCCCAAAATTACCATAGCCAAGCTAAAACCGTATGACTATGAGGTGATTTCTGAGGAAGTAAGTGCACTCATATCTCTAATAAAAGCACACAATACAGAACTTTTGGTTAAAAAAATGAAACAAATAGTACCTGAATATGTGAGCAACAATTCTGTGTACTCTTCTTTGGACTTAGTTAAGCTGCCTTCATAATTCATTTATCCCTCTCTATTCGCACCCTTGCGTAGAACCCTTATAAATAAAAGATTTACCGCCTTATTTAGACAGATTTTAAATTATTAAAATAGTGTACTTTTTTTAGTCAGTCAATATAATTGCATACTATATTTGCGCCAAAATCACGGTAAAAATTTGTATAAACATATAGCCCGTGGCTTTATGAAAATCTTAAACGTATATGGTGCATACTTCAACGCTTAAACGTCTTCTTATTCTACCCGCCGTAATAGGTCTGTTTACAATATCGCAAACAGCAATGGCACAAGATGTGGCTGAGGGAGAACAGCTTTTTAATGAACATTGTGTAGCCTGCCATGCAATAGATGCTAAGGTAGTAGGACCTGCTTTGCGTGATGTAGATAAACGCCCAGGGCGCACAGAAGTGTGGCTTACTAATTGGATTAAAAACGCTGCTAAAATGATAGCAGACGGTGATGCACTTGCTGTTAAGCTGTTTGAAGAAAACAATAAATCTAATATGAACTCTTTTGAGTTTTTAGAAGAGGGGCAAATAAAATCTATAATAGCGTATATTAAAACTGCGCCCGCAGCAGTTGTTGCCACTGCCACTAAAACTAATGGAGAGGCAAGTGGCACGCCTGTATCAGCAGGTAGTGATAGTTTCTACTCTGCCAGCACACTGTTTGTATTAGGCGTATTGGCAATAGTATTATTAGCAATAGCCTTATTACTTTCAAGAGTTAAAGTAATGTTAGGCACGTTGCTTAGCAAAAAATTTCCCGAAGATGAAACCATAGCAGCAAAACCAAGCTGGTACAAAACTAAATTTCAACCATGGTTGCAAGACCTTAACCCCACCATAACTACTTTAGTAATACTGGTCATATTTTCAGTATTGGGTGGCGGGTACTACTTTAAATATGCCAACCAAGAGATAGGAGTGCAACAAGGCTATGCACCTACCCAGCCCATTGCTTTTGACCATAGCAAACACGCAGGCTTATATAAAATAGATTGTCAATACTGCCACTCAACAGCATCATTTAGCAAGCAAGCAAGTGTACCCGCAGTAAATACCTGTATGAATTGCCACAGCTACATTGCTGCAGGTGATAAATACCCTGATACTGAGGTATCGCCCGAAATTCAAAAAATACGTGATGCGTATAATAATAATGTACCTATTAGATGGGTGCGCATACACAACCTGCCAGACCATGCTTATTTTAACCACGCACAACACGTGAGCATAGGAAAAGTAGAATGCCAAACCTGCCATGGACCCATTGAAACCATGAAAAAGGTAGAGCAGTATACCAGCTTGCAAATGGGGTGGTGTATAAACTGCCACCGTGAAGCCAAAGTTGACGTAGAGAATAACGACTACTACGAAAAAATACACGAAGAGTTAAAGAAAATGGGACGCACAGACTATACCGTGAAAATGAATGGCGGGTTGGAATGTGGTAAATGCCATTATTAATTCTTAAATCTTATTACGAACCTTTATCACCAAAATCGATAGATGGAAAATAAAAATAAATACTGGAAGGGATTAGAGGAGTTGAATAACGTCCCTGAATTTGTTCAAGGAAATAAAAATGAGTTTGTTGAAGGCTTTCCCTTAGAAGAAACTTTTAGTGAGGATACTATGGAGTTATCTTCAAATAGAAGAGATTTCCTTAAATTTTTCGGGTTCAGTGTTTCGGCTGTTGCATTAGCAGCGTGTAACAAAGCACCTGTGAAAAATGTAATTCCTTATGTTATTAAACCAGAAGAAATTACCCCTGGTAATCCTAACTGGTATGCAACTACCTACAACAATCTTCCTGTATTGGTAAAAACCCGTGAGGGTCGCCCAATAAAGATTGAAGGTAACGAGAAATCTTTTACTGGTGGTGGCGTTGATGCTTTAGGACAAGCATCAATACTTAGCCTATACGATAGTGAGCGTTTAGATGCTCCTATGAAGGGAAGTAAACACACTACTTGGGAAAAAGCCGATAAAGAAATTACAGATAAATTAGCAAAAATAGCTGCTACTGGTGGTGCTATTCGCATAGTATCAAGTACGGTAAGTAGCCCTTCAATGCTTAGTGCAATTGAAGAGTTTAAAGCTAAATACCCAACAACAGAACATATTACATACGATGCTATATCGTACAGTGGTATTATTGAAGCAAACACCATGTGCTTTGATAAAGCAGTAGTGCCATCGTATAACTTTGATAAAGCGCAGGTAATAGTAAGTTTTGATGCCGATTTTTTAGGCACTTGGATTTCTCCAACAGAGTATTCACGCCAGTGGTCAAAAAATCGTAATTTAAGAGACGGGCAAAAAGAAATATCACGCCATTATCAGTTTGAGTCATTGTTGTCATTAACAGGCTCGAATGCTGATATACGTATGCCCATTAAACCCTCAAAACAAGGTGCAGCCATTATAGCTTTATATAACGAAATTGCAAGTTTGGCAGGGAAAGATGCATTAGCCAGTGGTAAATTAGAATTGGCGGGCAACTCTATAAGCAACGCCGCTAAAGACCTTTGGAAGAATAAAGGCAAAGGCTTAGTAGTTTGCGGTAGTAACAACCGCTACACACAATGTGTTGTAAATGGGATTAACGAAATGCTGGGCAACTATGGCACTACCATAGACTTGGATAATGCCAGCCACCAATACAAAGGCACAGATGCTGCTTTTGAAAAATTTGTTAGTGATTTATCGAGCGGTAAAATAGGTGCTGTAATAATGCACGGTATTAACCCTGCATATACTTACCACAACAGTAAAAAAATTGTGGATGGTTTGAAAAAAGCCGAATTATCAGTATCAATGGCGTATAACCTTGATGAAACAGCAAAACTATGCGGCTATGCTTGTCCTGATAATCACTATTTAGAAAGTTGGGGTGATTCTGAAATAAAAACAGGCATATTTTCTTTTACCCAACCTACCATGGAGAAGGTATTTGAAACTCGCCAAGCATTAGAAAGTATTTTAACATGGGCGGGTAATACCACCCCAGCATACGATTACATTAAAAATAACTGGGAAACCAAAATGTTTGGTTTGCAAAGCAAATACAGTTCTTTTACCACTATGTGGAACGAGAGTATCCAAAGCGGATTATTTACATTGCCTGCACAAACTACACAAACCTACACCTCTGCTGCAAACTATGCTGAAATGGCATCAAAAATTGCTAAACCTAATAATAAGGGATTAGAGTTTGTAGCATATCAAAAAGTAGGTATACGTGATGGTAGCGAAGCAAACAACCCTTGGTTGCAAGAATTGCCCGACCCTATCACTAAGGTTACTTGGGATAATTATGCTTCACTTTCAAAATACAATGCCGATATTTTAGATGTTAACGATGGCGATACGGTAAACGTAAGCATTGGCAGCTTAAAATTAGAAAACGTACCTGTACTAATTCAGCCAGGGCAAGCCCGTGATACCGTAGGTATTGCCATAGGTTATGGGCGTGATGCAGAGGTAGGCAAGGTAATAAAAGAAACAGGCGGGTTTGATGTTTATCCTACTCGCAGCTATGCAAATGGCTCATACACTAATGTTTCTTTAAAAATAAATCTTGAAAAAAGTACAAAACGTTACGAGTTGGCTCTAACACAAACACACCACTCTATTGAAGGGCGTGATTTGATAAAAGAATCTACACTGGGCGAGTACCAAAAAGACCCTACTACCAGAAACCACGACCATCATGGTTTAATTCGCGACCCTAAAAATGCTAACCAATACTATACCCTGTGGGAAGAACACGATAATAAAGGGCATAAATGGGGCATGGCAATAGACTTAAATGCGTGTACTGGTTGCGGTGCTTGTATAGTAAGTTGTAGTGCCGAGAATAATGTGCCTGTTGTAGGTAGAGTTGAAGTACGCCGTCGCCGTGAAATGCACTGGATACGTATAGACCGCTATTACCGTTTTGCCCCTGAAACTATAAACCCTGATGACGAACAATTAGGAGCAGGTTTCACAAAATCGGGCGATTTAGGAATTGGTGAAACAGAAGGATACGAGGATGATGATAAGGCGCACCTGTATGATACGGTGAGTGTGGTACACGCACCTATGATGTGCCAACACTGTGGACACGCACCCTGCGAAACAGTTTGCCCAGTATTGGCAACCACAGGTAGCAGCGAAGGTTTAAACCAAATGACGTATAACCGTTGTATTGGTACTAAGTATTGTGCAAACAACTGCCCATACAAAGTGCGTAGGTTTAACTGGTTTAGATATAATGATAATGACAAGTTTGACTATTATATGAATAACGACTTGGGTAAAATGGTCATCAACCCTGATGTAACTGTGCGTACCCGTGGTGTTATGGAAAAATGCTCATTCTGTGTGCAACGTATCCAATATGGTAAATTAGAAGCGAAACTACAAAACCGTGTTGTTAACGATGGGGATATTAAAACAGCTTGCCAACAAAGTTGCCCAACAGGTGCAATAGTGTTTGGAGACTTGAAAGACCCAAAAAGTGAAATTTCTCGCTTGCATAACAATGAGCGTTCATACCATATGTTGGATGAACTGAATATTCAGCCTTCTGTTGCATATTTAACTAAAATACGTAACACAGAAGAGGTAGAAGGTAGTAGCAAAACTAAAAGCCCTGCAAAAGGCGAAAAGAAACATGAAAAAGCTGCACACTAAGATATATTAATTAAGGATTTTATACATTAACCAAGAATAGATAGCCATGTACGAATCTCCCATAAGAGAACCGCTTGTAACAGGAGGCAAAACGCCCGCCGACGTAACGGCAGACATTTGTCGCCCCATGGAAAATAAACCCTCAAAAGCTTGGTGGGTTGGTTTCATTATTTCGGTAATTTGTTTAGGCATACTACTTTGGAATCTTTGGACATCATCCACCGTAGGTTTAGGGCTATGGGGTATTAACAAGACCGTAGGTTGGGCTTGGGATATTACCAACTTCGTATTTTGGGTAGGTATTGGGCATGCAGGAACATTAATTTCTGCTATCCTTTTACTTTTCCGCCAAAAATGGAGAATGTCTATTAACCGCTCCGCAGAAGCCATGACAATTTTTGCGGTAATGTGTGCGGCAATATTTCCACTATTTCACATGGGTAGGGTATGGATAGGTCCTTATTGGGCTTTACCATTGCCTAACGCATTTGGCTCACTATGGGTAAACTTTAACTCGCCCCTACTTTGGGATGTATTTGCCATTTCTACCTACTTCTCGGTATCGTTATTATTTTGGTACTTGGGTATGATACCTGATATAGCATCAGTAAGAGACCGTGCTACCAGCAAAGTACGCAAGTTTGTTTACCACTTCTTTTCTATGGGCTGGGATGGTTCTGTAAGAACTTGGGCACGTTACGAAGTAGTGTCATTAATATTAGCGGGTATATCTACTCCATTAGTACTTTCGGTACATACTATTGTATCTATGGACTTTGCTACGGCAATAGTACCAGGGTGGCATACAACAATATTCCCCCCCTACTTTGTAGCGGGTGCAATTTTTTCAGGTTTTGCTATGGTGCTAACACTATTGATTATTGCCCGCAAGGTGATGAACTATGAAAACTACATTACCGTTGGACACCTTGATGCCATGTGTAGAGTTATTCTGCTCACAGGATCTTTGGTAGGTTTAGCGTACATCACTGAGTTTATTATTGCGTGGTACTCTGGCGTACAATACGAGCAATACGCTTTCCTTAATAGGATGAGTGGTGAGTACTGGTGGGCATACTGGACTATGATGAGTTGTAACCTGATAGCCCCACAGGTATTTTGGTTTAAATGGGCACGTACCACACCGTGGTTTATTTTTATGATGTCTATAATTGTAAATATAGGAATGTGGTTTGAGCGTTTTGTGATTATAGTAACCTCACTACACCGTGATTACCTGCCCTCGAGTTGGGTAATGTATTACCCCTCTCCCACAGAGGTAGGCATATTTGTAGGTTCGTTTGGGTTGTTTTTCACCTTCTTCTTTTTATTCTGCCGGTTCTTACCCATTATAAATATGTCGGAAGTGAAATCTATTTTACCTCCCAAAGAAAAAAATACCGAGAACAACTCTCATTAATCCGTAAATAGAAAACAATGAGTAAAAAGAAAAATAATATGTTGTACGGCGTTTATGATGATGCTGACCAATTTCTTGCCTCTGCTTTTAAGATGAAAGATGCTGGCGCACCCATAGATGATTGTTACACTCCGCATCCCGTTCACGGTATTGAGAAAGCCTTAAATATTAAGCGTTCACGCCTTACTGTTATAGCTTTTTTATGTGGTTTAACGGGTACAATATCGGCTGTTGTTTTGCAGCTATATACCAATATTTTTGATTGGTCTATGCTTATCGGTGGAAAGCCTAACGGTGGCTATATGCCCTCGTTTATTCCTGTTACGTTTGAGTTAACTATTCTGTTTACCGCTTTTGGTATGGCATTTTTCTTTTTTGGTCGTGCTAATATGATACACGGTAAACGTGAGCAATTGATTGATTTACGCCAAACAGACGATTTGTATATCATTTCTTTGAATATGGATAAGCAAACCATGAGCAAAGATGAGTTGAGCAATATGCTGAAAGAAAACGGAGCAATAGATATTAGAGAGAAAGGAGTAAGTAAATGAGAAACCGTATAATAAAATATGTACTACCCGTTGTAGCTATGGCTACATTACTGCAAAGTTGTGGTAGGGCTGGAGGCAATGACCCTGGTGTTGAGTATGCCCCTGATATGTATGTATCAAAAGGGTATGAGCCAATGACACAGCTTGCTGATAAAGAGTTTCACTTATTACAAACTACCAGTGGGCGCAATGTACTGCTTACAAAAGATGGTAAAACAATGCGTGCACCCGTTAAGGGAACAATACCTCGTGATTTAACTTATGAGGCAGGACATAGCTTTATTAATAATTTTTTAGCTATGCAGTATCCTTATACCAACTCATTGGCAGGTAAAGACTCCGCTATGCAAATGTTGAAAAATCCAATACCACTCACCCAAGCTACATTGGCTACAGGCAAAAAATTATATAACCGTAATTGCTCGCCCTGTCATGGTTATGATGGTTTGGGCGAAGGGGCTGTATCGGTTAAGTTTCCGCCTAAAAATATCCCTTCATACAAAACTCAAAGAATACAAACACTACCTGATGGTGGAGTTTATCATTCTATTACATACGGTATAAACCTTATGGGTTCATACGCTTCTGTATTAACACCAGAAGAGCGTTGGGAAGTTATTCATTACGTTAACTATTTAAAAAACAACTAATTATCTGCAATGGCACATACAGAACTTGTAAAATTAGCTGACGAACGATATGTGATGACCTCACGTACAAAAATGTGGTTACTTGCCCTTATTGTTGTTGGGGCAATATTTACTACCATTGGTATTATTTCAGCAGCATCAACAGATAACCACCACGATACACATACCACTGCTGCTACCGCACACGATGCACATGGAGATGCTGCTGCAACACACGCACACGATGCCGAAGCAACGCAAGCTGCTGCACCTGCAACTCCTGCTCATGGAGACGCTACAACAGAAGCACACCACGCAGAGGCAAGCTGGACGGCACGTTTATGGAATAACTTACTAATAAACGGTTGGTTTTTCTTTCTTATATCAGTAATGGGTACATTTTTTATTGCGGTAAGTGCCCTTGCAAATGCAGGCTGGCACATAACAGTAAAACGTATTCCCGAAGCTATGGGGGCTTTTTTACCCTTTTCTTTGATATTGTTTCTTATCCCTTTGGTATTTGGCGCAAAAGAACTTTACCACTGGATGCACGAAGGCGTTACAGACCCTGCAAGTCCCAATTATGACTCTTTGATTGCTGGTAAATCAGCGTTTCTTAATTCAGGGGTGTTGTATATTGGTACTATAGTAATATTTGGCATCTTTATTTTATATACCCGTATGCTACGCAAGCACTCGTTGCAAGAAGATGCGGTAGGCGGATTGGACAACTATAAGAAAGCGTACAGAAAATCGGCTGCTTTTATCCTCCTTTTTGTTTATGGATTCTCTACACTTAGCTGGTTTTCCATTATGTCTGTTGATGTACATTGGTTCTCTACCATATTTTCAGTATATAATTTTGCAACAGGATTTGTATCGGGCTTTGCTGTAATAACACTTATATTAGTATTCTTACAATCGCAAGGGTACTTATCATTTGTGAGTGAAGAGGTAAGGCATGATTTAGGTAAGTTTATGTTTGCCTTCACCATTTTTTGGACGTATATATGGGTATCTCAATACTTACTAATATGGTATGCTAACATACCCGAAGAGGTTACCTACTACACCGCTCGTTTTAATGGACCATATAGCACACATTTTTGGGCTAATGTAGTTTTGTGTTTCGCTTTCCCTTTTATTTGGTTTATGACAAGAAACAACAAGCGCAAAGACATTCCTTTAATTATTGGTGCAAGTGTTATACTTATAGGGCATTGGAGTGATGTATATTTACTGGTTACCCCTGGGGTAATGAAAGAAAATGCTTCTTTTGGCTTACTCGAAATTGGCTTACCCATGATATTTGCAGGAATTTATTTATTTGTAGTACTTAAATCGTTAGGTAAGGCAAACTTATTTACCAAAAACCACCCCTACCTACACGAAAGTGTATTGCACGATGTAGGACCTTAATTTTTGGTGTTATACACTATTATACAAAAGCCCAATCTGTAATTACAGATTGGGCTTTTGTAATATTCCGTAGTACATTATTCGGTAATTTGTATTTTAGTATTGTTGTAAGTTTAGATACCCTGCCCGTGCCATTCAGGCGTTTTCTTGCAGCAGGTTTCAACCTGCCGCTAATTCATACCTTTAATAAAAACGGTATGTATAGAATGGGCATTCATGCCTATTCCGTTTAAAGGCAAATAGCTAATTATATCACTGATAATCAGTTGTTTGTACAATGTTTATTGGCTATATTCAAAATCATATTATAATACGCTACGGGTTCCTTATACAAAGCTACTTCCCAAAAGTGCATTCCTAATGTTACATAGCGTATAAACTTGTATAGTATTTAGCACCCTTTTGAAAACATACTTTTCGCCCATTTATTACTTACACACAATTACACGCCTATAACTATACAAATTGCCTATATTACTATACGTGTTTGAAGTGCTGTTTGGTAGTGTTGTAAAATACTGGCTATGGTTATACACAAAATACTGGCTTACAAACTATTATACTATTGGCATACAAATTGATAATTAGATAGGCGATTTGGGCAAGTGCCCTTTTAAATTAATATATTATGATGAACACAAAAGATTTCAGCATCCATATATACCACCAAAATGGTAAATGGATTCTTTGCAGAAATGACAAGTGCTACAATCTAATACCCATTAACTTGTTAACTAACCCTAAGGTACTTGTTTCATTAAGTATTTTTACCGTATTTATACTATTTGTATCCTTCGGTCCTAAACTAACATTTGGAGGAAATAACAACATTCCACCAGTAACGGCTGATATAGTTGAAAGTGATAGTGTGCCTACATTGAACGAGGAAAACCTTTTTATAGAGATTAAAAAGCAAGGTATTATTTGTGAAAGCCATGTTTTAGCGCAAGCAAAATTAGAGTCTTATTATATGACTTCTCACTTGTGCAAGCGTGCCAATAACCTTTTTGGGATGCGCTACCCTGGTCGTCGTCCCACAACTGCCATAGGCGTTTATTTGCAAGGAAAAGATAAAATAATATATGGTGAAAGAGACGAGTTACGCAAATACCTAAAATACCCTACCTATGCGGTATATGAAAATTGGGTAGATGCTGTTGCCGATTACAAATTATGGCAAGACAATGCTTTTAAAGTAGAAAAAAAATACTTGA
The DNA here is from genome assembly GCA_964584305.1 of uncultured Burkholderiales bacterium. Lineage (GTDB taxonomy): Bacteria > Bacteroidota > Bacteroidia > UBA8524 > UBA8524 > SB11. Next base: position 25,357 of record CAZOZL010000010.1, on the reverse strand, counting down.
GTTTTTTAAATAGCATTTATGCCGAAGCCCCCGACTATGTTAGCGTAGTTGATAAAATGGCAAAAAAAACAAAAAGAAAGTACAAGTTAAAATAATTAGCCCTGCTATAAAAAATTAAGCAAAATCCCCTTCAATTTTGAAGGGGATTTTTTTGTTTTCAAACTCGCTAATAAGCAAAAGTACCTACTAAAACCATTTGTAGGAAAACCAAATACACGTTTTTCTGTAAAGTAACAGCATTTAAACCACGTTAATATATTCATACCGCTTGTACTGCGAAAGGGATTTATGGGTGTTTATGCTGCTTTATAATCTAATTTGATGTAGGTTAAGCCATTCATTTTTATATCTTTGAGGGTATGTGGCGAAAACTTGA
>CAZOZL010000010.1:0-24881 GCA_964584305.1 uncultured Burkholderiales bacterium | reverse complement strand
ATGTAGGTTAAGCCATTCATTTTTATATCTTTGAGGGTATGTGGCGAAAACTTGACGGTACTAAGCTAAGCAACAATATTCTTACCGAGGTGGAACAAACTATTTTACGTGAGCGTGAAAAAGGAAGTCAGCTAAAAGTTTGTATTGGTACAGACTCGCAAGTATATGGCGAGGTGATAGAGTATGCCACAGTAATTGTTTTTTTACGTGAAAAACACGGCGGGTTTATGTTTATAAAAACGGATAATCAAAAGGCGGGTATCACTATAAAAGAGCGAATGCTAAACGAGGTAGCAAAATCTATTGATATAGCCTACCAGCTGTGTAACCTATTGGATAAGTACAATATGGATTTAGAAGTTCATGCGGATATTAATACCAATCCACAATTCAAATCAAACTCTGCCCTTAGCGAGGCAATGGGGTATATACTAAGTATGGGCTTTATTTTTAAAGCCAAGCCCAATGCTTTTGCCAGCTCGTATTGTGCTAATAAAATAGTGAATTAATGTTTTTACTAAAAAAAATATTAAAAAGGCGAAGTAATTAGTACTTTTGATGGTTAGTGAAGAAAATTACTACTATACTATTACTGTCTCTCATTAGTTTAGCATCGTTTGCCCAAACCTCAAAGGAGTATACAGTGCAAATAAAATTAGCGGTGCAGCAAAGCCCGTTACGTTTTCATTTGAGGTGGGATAAAGCAGGACTTGCTACTCAATACAAAGTTTTTTCAAAATCGTTAAACAACCGTAGTTGGACTTTGCGTACTACGCTTAGTGCTAATGACACCTCTTTTACTGACTCACTGGTAAAAGTAGGGCAGGGCATAGAGTATCAGGTGGTAGGCATTACACCAAGTTATAATAGTTACGGCTATATATATGCCGCTAATAATTTAGATAAATACAATTATCGTGGCAAACTACTATTGCTGGTAGATAGTAATTATAAACTACCTCTTGCAGCAGAAATAGAAGAGCTACAAAGCGATTTACGGGGTGATGGGTGGCAAGTTAGCACCCGATATATTTCACGTTTGGCAACTCCGCCACAAGTGAAACAGCACATTACTAATTTGTGGCAACAAGATTCTGCAAACTTTAAATCGGTGTATTTATTGGGACATATACCTGTGCCATATTCGGGATATATAGGCCCTGATGGGCACGCTGATCATTTTGGTGCTTGGCCTGCAGATTTGTACTACTCTGTTGTAGATAATAGCACTTGGACGGATTATGTCATTAGTACCACTACTGCTGCCCGCCCAGCAAACCATAATATACCTAATGATGGTAAGTTTGATGTGGACTATATAGTACCTGGGAGCGCAAAACTGCAAATAGGCAGGGTAGATATGTATGACATGCCTGCTTTTGGGTTGAGCGATACTGCTTTAACCAAACGCTATCTAAATAAAGCACATGGATTTAAAACCAATCAATACCCAATTGTGCAACGGGGCTTGATTGATGATGAGATTGGAGGGTTTGGAGGGGAGGCTTTTGTGCGTGGAGGATGGGGTAGTTATTCAGGTATGTTTGGTGATTCTGTTGCCGAAGGTGGTTTTTTACCTGATATGACTCAACGCTCTTATATGTTTGCTGTTACCAGTGGGTTTGGTAATTATACAACAAGTTCGGGTATAGCTACAACAGGCAATTTAGTAACTGATTCTGTAATATGTCCTTTTACCTCTCATTTTGGTAGTTATTTTGGCGATTGGGACAATACCAATAACTTGTTAAAAGCATTTTTAGCCTCAAAATCATTGATATTAACAGCCACTTGGAGCGGACGACCCGTATATTATTACCACCAAATGGCATTGGGGCAAACAGTAGGATACTCGGCAATGGCATCAGCCAACTCACCCAGAAATTTATATCACTCCACTTTTTCTAGTAATGGTGTACACATGGCACTATTGGGCGACCCCAGTTTGCGTTTACATCCAATTACTCCAATAACCAACCTGAATGTAAAAAGAGATTGTGAAAAAATAACTCTTAATTGGACTGCGAGTAGCGACTCTGCCATTAGCGGTTACCGTATTTATAGGGCAAATGGTTTAGATGCTGAATACAAATGGGTAGCCACCGTTACTACTGATAGTTTTGAGGATAAAACAGCACAAGTAGGACAGTATTACTACATGGTTAGGGCAGAGCGTTTGCAAAAAACACCCGCCGGAAGGTATTATAACTTAGCAATAGGCATAGTGGATAGTATAAGCTATTATCCCGCCCCCCAACCAATAATTACCGTCAATGATACCTCAAAATGTGAAGGCAATGCCTTTATTATTAAAAATGGCACAGTTTCAAATACTTCCTATACCAAAAGATGGAGGATTGAGGGCATAATTACTGTTTTTAGTGATTCTATGGTCTATACTCCCAATACAGTAAAAGAGTACTTCGTATCTCTGGCGGTAATATCACAACAAGGGTGTTACGATAGTGTGGTGCAAAAACTAACTGTAAATGAAATACCTAATACAGATATAAATATAGCATCAAATGGTTTGTGCGTAGATAGTAACGAGGTATTGTTTGCAACACCAAGTATGGGGGTGGGGTATCAATATAGTTGGGTTATTTCTAACGGAGATACCTTGAGAACACAAAACCCTGCTAAAACTTTTATTAATGCGGGTAACTATGCCGTTCGGTTATTTATTAAAAGTGCTACGGGTTGTGTAGGTAGTAGTAAGATAACGCCTTTTACTATTTACCCTAAGTCGGCAGCACCTGTAATTTCAGGCTCGGCAATAGTAAAACATAGAATACCCTATACCTATACCACAACGGCACAGCCAAAACATACTTATAGCTGGAGTGTAAGCGAAACACCCGATTTTTTTCAAGCCAATAATAACCAGTTAAATTTGCGTTGGGACAATGGTTTGCTTACTGCCACCATTAAATTGGTAGAACGTGATACCAATGCTTGCAAAAGCGATACGGCATATTTCCAAGTATGGACAATTATAAACTCGCTTAACCAAGTAAATAAAAATATATCTATTTATCCTGTACCTGCTAAGGGGAATACGTTGTTTATTAATAATAAAAATAAACTATCAGGTAAGGTAGAACTTAGCATTCTTGATGTGCAAGGGAAAATAATTACCCAATCAAAAATTCATATCAAAGAAGGCGAGAATACTATTGATATATCAGGTTTAAGCAACGGCGTTTACTACCTTACTCTAAAAATGGGCGATTTTTTTAGCACTCATAAGTTTATTAAGGAAACGGATTAGTCCGCCGCACTTAACAGCTGTTGCGTATATTCTGATTGAGGTTTTTTAAACAATGCCTCTGCTTCTTGCAACTCAACTACTTGCCCATTTTGTATTACCAAAATTCTATCAGCAATAAAGCGGGCTACACCTAAATCGTGGGTGATAAAAAAATAGGTTAAGCCCAGCTCTTCTTGTAGTTTTTTTAGCAAGTTTAATATCTGCGATTGTACCGAAACATCAAGCGCAGAGACGGCTTCGTCCAATACTAAAAACTGCGGACTGGGGGCTAAAGCCCTTGCTATACAGATACGTTGGCGTTGCCCGCCCGAAAACTCGTGAGGATATTTTGTATAAACATCATTAGTCATTCCTACCATTGTTAATAGCTCTAAAGTTCTTTTTTTGGCATCTATTTTGGTATCAAAATTTTTAATAGCTTCTTCAATTTGGCTACCTACGGTTATGCGTGGGTTTAGTGATGAGTAGGGGTCTTGAAATACCAATTGAAAGTACTTTCTAAATGCTTTCCTCCCTATATGTTTTGTTAAGTCAAAAGTTTTGCCATCGTAGTCAATAGTACCCCCTGTTATTTGGGTAGTTTGCAAAATACTCATGCCCAAAGTAGTTTTTCCACTTCCACTTTCGCCTACTACGGCAAGGGTTTCTCCTTTATAAATAGCTAATGAAATATTATTTAATACCTTTTTACCTTCTTTTTTCTTAAAAAGTGAGAAACTGCTATCGTTACTATATTCTACACATAAGTTTTTAATACTTACAATAGCCTTTGTAGCTTTCTCTTTTTTTAATGTATTTTCTGCATACGGCTTATATTTTTTAGCGATTAAGCCCTTATCCGTTTCATCAAAAAAATCTTTTAGGGTAGGTAATATTTGGGCATTGGGGTGCAAGGCAGGGTTGCATTGCAGTAGTGCTTGGGTATAAATATTTTGGGGCGATGAAAAAATAGCCGTGTTAGTGGCACTTTCCATTACCTGCCCTTTGTACATTACAGCCACATTTTGGGCTATGCTTTGCACCAAACCCAAATTGTGCGAGATAAATAGTATTCCCAATTTGCGGGTAGCTTGCAGTTCTTTCAATAAATTTATAATGGCAGCTTGCACAGTAACATCAAGGGCGGTGGTAGGTTCATCGGCAATGAGTAGGCAGGGGTTTTGTGCCAGTGCCATTGCTATCATTACCCGTTGGCGTTGCCCTCCCGATAGCTCGTGCGGGTACGAGGCTAAAATTCGTTCCACATCACGTAGTTTCACTTCGTATAACAAAGCAATTGCCTTTTCTTTCACCTCTTTTTTAGTGAAATTTTGGTGAATGCTTATGTTTTCAAACAACTGTTTGCCACAGGTATAAACAGGGTTCAAGGCGGTCATAGGTTCTTGAAATATCATCGCTATTTCTTTGCCTCGTATTTGCTGCCATTGCTTGGCGGGTAGTTTTAATAAGTCTATTTCGCCTTTGCTGGGTGATTGAAATATTATTTCGCCTGTAATAGCGTGAATAGCTTTTTGGGGCAACAAACCCATAATAGCCATTGATGTAAGTGTTTTTCCGCTACCACTTTCGCCTACTATGGCTACACATTGCTGTTGGTTAACAGTTAACGATACTTTTTTAAGCGCATCAAACACGCCAGTATTGGTTTTAAAAGAAAGGCTAAGATTTTTTACTTGCAGCATAGCTTGCAAACAAACTTACTAATTAAAAAAGGAAAAATGATAGGCTATTAAAGCTATCGCTTATAAACAACCCGCCCACAACCCTTTGTATGTTGCTAAAAGATTAGTCAAACTTTTAGCAATACTTGGACTTACAAAAAAAAACCTCCTGAAATTTCAGAAGGTTTTTATATTTTAGAGTAAACAGATGTTATTTTCTGATTATTATTTTATCAGTAGTCATTATATCACCAACCTGTAGTTGGTAAAAGTAAATACCATCTTTAAGGTCATTAACATTAAATTCCGCATTATGGTCTCCTGATTCTTGCGTGCCTTCAAATACATTTAGCACTTGGCGACCTGCTATATCAAATATTTTTACCGATACAGATGAGCCAGTAGCTAAGGTGTATGAAATTGTACCTGAAGTACGAACTGGGTTAGGATAAATATTTGCATTTAATTTTTTAGCACTTAATTCATCCCCCAAACCTACAGAGTAGGTAGTAGTAGCACAACTAATATTGTTTCCAGTAGGTGTGTTATCTTTAACAGTGTCAGCACCACCGCCACGGCGATTTAATACCGCTAAAATACAAACTTGTAAGTTCCCACTTGATCCACCAGAAACAGTAAACCCTGGTCTAACCATTTTAAAAGTAGAATCTTTTTTGATATCAGCACTAAGTACAACAATATTTACAGTACCATTTTGAATTGTAGTGCCTAATACTAAGAAAGTAGCTACTGAATCGCCTGCTTTAATATCATCAGGACCATTGTTTTTTAAGGTAAACTCCATAGAAAAAGTTTCTCCAGCTCTTAAAGGACTTCCATTTGTTGGGGCATCAAGTGTAACTTGCATATCAACGGTACGCTGTGCGCTAAGTGAGAAAGAAGCAGCAGCAACTGCTACAAATAGTAAAATTTTTTTCATGACGTTATTTTTTATTAAAGTTTATTCTTAACTGCAAATAAAAGACAACTAATTGATAAAATTCGTTGCTTAGGTAAAAATATTTTCTAAATCATCCGAATTTATGTTTGATAAGAAAGAATTTTCAGTAGTAATAAGTGTTTCAGCCAATTGGAGCTTCTTTTTTTGCAAGGTTAATATTTTTTCCTCAACCGTACCACGAGTAATAAATTTATAGTTAAAAACATTTTTAGTTTGCCCTATGCGGTGGCTTCTGTCAGTTGCTTGGCGTTCTACGGCAGGGTTCCACCACGGGTCAACAATAAAAACATAATCAGCCTCGGTTAAGTTTAAACCCACACCACCAGCACGCAGTGAGATAAGAAATACATCAGCACTTTTATCTTTTTGAAATCTATCTACCTCTTGTTGTCTTTTTTTAGAGCTGCATTTACCATCAATATAGCAAAAGGGGGTGTTTTCTTCTTCAAATAGACGTTTAAAAATGGCTAACTGCTTTACAAATTGCGAAAACACCAATACTTTATGTCCTTCGGCAATGGCAGTTTTAAGGTTTCTGATAATCTCATCAAACTTTCCTGATGTGCCTAAATATGCTTCGTCTGTTAAAATAGGATGGTTGGCTATTTGGCGCAACATCATCAACCCTTTAAGTATTTGAAGTTTAGATTTGTTAATCCCAATTTCTGATACTGATTTTAATATCTGATTTCGATATTGTGATTTTGTTTGATTATATGCCCGCTCTTGCTCCTCCGTCATTTCACAATAATATACTTGCTCGTATTTTTCGGGTAGGTCTTTGGCAACTTGCTGCTTTGTCCTTCTAAGTATAAAAGGTTCGATAATTTTTTGCAGGTGAATCCTTTGTGGCTCGTTATTGTTTTTTTCAATAGGTATTACATATTTTTCATTAAAAAATGTAAAGTTGCCCAATAATCCAGGGTTAAGAAAATTCATTTGCGACCATAAATCTACAATAGAGTTTTCTACGGGTGTACCTGTGAGTACCAACTTGTGCTTGCAAACAAGGTGGTTTACAGCCCTTGCCGTTTGCGAGGCAGGGTTTTTTATAAACTGGCTTTCATCTAAAATGGCATAATGAAATTTAAACTCTTTTAATATATCAATATCCAATCGGGCAACACCGTAGGTGGTTATTACTATATCATAGTTTTTAAAATAGGCTATTTCCCTATTGCGGTATGTTCCCGTATAAATAAATACTTTTAAGTTTGGCGCAAAGCGATTTGCCTCTGCTTGCCAGTTGTATATAAGCGAGGTAGGTAAAATAATTAAGTTCGTGCGTTTTTTTACTTGCTGCTGTGGGGGTGCTACCATTGTAGTACTATTTTCACCTTTTTCAGTAGGGGCAAATAAATTGAATTGTGATTTTTTATCCGTTTTTAGGGCAGTAGCTTCCGCCTCACCGTCATCGGTGGTGGTTTCGGGGGTATCGGCTTCTTTTTGAAGCAAAGCAAGGGTTTGCACGGTTTTTCCCAGCCCCATATCATCTGCCAAGCACCCGCCAAATTTATTTTCTTGTAAAAAATAGAACCAATTATACCCTTCTTGTTGATAGGGACGTAGCTCACCTTTAAAATGGGGTGATAGTTCCTTAGCATTTTGTAGTGATTTGAAATTGAGATGTTCTAATTTTTCCTTAATTGCAGCATTATTTTTTTTGCCTTGTAAGTCATCAATTAGTTTCCAGTGGTGTTTTTTGAGTTTAATCTCGTCTTTGCCTTCATTAAACTCGAGTAGCGAAGTATATTTTGTAAACCATTCTTCGGGTATAATAGCTACCTCGCCATTGGGCAATAGAAACTCCCTTTTACCTTGTAATAAATTAGTACGTAAACGCATAAAAGGTATTTTATACTTGCCAAAAACCACTACTGCTCTTACATCAAACCAGTCTTTATATTCATCAACTTCAATAGAAATTTTGGTATGCCCAATAAAGTATTTATTGTCGTGCTTGTCTTGTTCAATAATAAACTTGTGGTTTTTAAGCGATTCAATATTATCGTTTAGCCATTGCACTGCGGCATAGTTGTTTGTAGTCTCTTTTGGGGTAGTTTTAATAGTAAACGAGCAGCCTTCTAACATTTCTAACCCTCTATGTTCAAGGTATTTCTTTTGTTGTTCTTCCCAGTCTTTAGAGCGGCGTAAACGCTTAAAAGTATAGTTGTCGCCCTCGTTTTCAAGTACTACAGATACTTTTTTGGTTACATGGTATGGAAACTCTTGTTGGGCATATCTAAAATAAAGATTTAACCTTATTTTTTCGCCCCAGCTATCGTCTATTTTAAGTACTGGCACACCCAATACCGATTCTGTTTTTATGTCAAACCCTTTTGCATATACATCAAATTTTTCAACTAAAGGGACTACAAATTTTTTAAAATAGGTGGCTTCTGATGCTTTGGGAATAACAATAAATTTTTTGTTTAAGAAAGGTTTTAGCTTTTTGCCGTCCACATTTTTCTCAAAGTTGTAAATCATTCCATTTACCAGCATCCAAGCGGGCGATGTGGTTAGCATTACACCCTCTTGTTGCGAAAACTCCACCCTTACATCATTGTATTTTATGGTGGGGTAGTACCGTATTTTATCATCATCGCGCCTGAAATGGAAAAGCACCGTTGATTTTTGCTTGGCTACATCCACTTTTTTTGATGTGGGGTTGCCTTCTTTACCTTGTAAAAATACTTTTCTATCTCTAAGCAAATCAATAGCTTCAACTAATTTTTTTTCTATATAAGGGCGAATAAAGTCTTTGAACAAGTCATCGGTAAAATGCTTTTTGAAAAACTCCGTAGGGCGAATAACTGTTTTGGTATAAAATTTTTTTACAATAACCTCTTGGTCTAATTCGCCTAAAAGAGCTACCAATTTTCTATCCACATCGTCAATGCCTTTTTCATAATACTCTATGGTGGTATTAAACACTTTTTGGTGTGTTAGTGTATAGTTGCCCAAGGTGTTTATTTGCACCACATGGGGCTCTATAACATACCCAAAATGCTTGTGTTCCAAAAGAGTGTACACCAATTCAAAAGGTTGGTTATTTACAACTTTCAATAGTAAAGGTAATTTTTATAAGGTAGTATAACCGTGCAAGATAGTGGAAAACGCTATTGCTTACTACTGTTGTTGAAAATATAGTTTAGTAACGGTTGCTAATATTAATGGCAACAATATAATCGCCAGCATATTTTAGTAAAAATAGGTGGTAGGTAAATAAAGGAGTTCTATTTATTGGTTCTGCTGAAAGAAGGGGTGCTGAAAACCCTACCTGTTGTTTAATATTTGCATAATCATCAGGGTCAAACCACTCATTATAAGGTAAAAAATGCCATTGTAAAAGCTGCCTGTTTTTTTGCTTGAAACGCTTATCAGCAAGGGCATTTTGCTTTACTTTATCTATCCACTGTTTATATACTTTTTCTGCATCTTGTTGGTTAGGTCCTGCGTATAGTTCAGCATAGTAGCCATAGGGCATTTGTAGGGTTTCGGGCAAGGGTTTTATATAAATATTGCCTGCTCCTTTGAGTTGCCGCTTGGGTAGCCAAATTTTGTTTTTATATAAATCGTATGACTCTTTGCCTAATAGTAGTGCTATACTGTCTAATAAACCTTTTTCTATTTCACTAAATTGAGCGGTAAGAGTACTATCTGCTTTCTTTTTGTCTTTTTTGTAGGGAGTAAATTTTCGGTAATCATCGCCATATATTTCAATATTTATTTGCCCTGATGATGCAAATGAGTCTTCATCAACAGAGGGATACTCACCCCAAAGGCGAATAAAAATGTCGCTTATTGTATCGCCATATTTATAGTGATAACTGTATTGTAGCCCATCATCAGAAATAGGGTTAAGGGCAATATTGGGTACACAGTGCAGTATATGCCTATTAACATTTTGTAAGCCATAGTGAACAGTTGCTGAATCGGGAATATTAGGGGCTATACTTTCATAGTAAAGCCCTTCAGCACCTAATGATATTACTTTGCCATAAAAAAAACCTGGTAGTATTACCGAAGACTCAAATCGGTTTTCTGCTTTAGGATTAAGCAGTACTACTCTATCTCTATTAGTTTGCTCAACAAAATGATTGTTTGCATCGCTGGTTAAAACTTTAAGTGCATTACAAAAATAGTTATCAATAGGGCGATTTTGTTGCTGTGCAACAAGTGAAATAGAGGCGAAAAAAAGACTGCTTGCTATAAAGGTTTTTATCAACTGCATTACTGGTTATTGTTACAACAAAGATGCCCAAAGCTATTGTTTGGTGGCTTCTGTTTTAAAAATTATAGATACCCTGATATACAAACTGTGCAGCTCCTTGTAGCCATATATTTTTGTAACTATTGGGGGCTACTTTATCAAAGGTAACTTGCAACTTACCCCCAAGGGTGCTAATGGGTTGTACTATATTGTTGCCCGTGGGCTTGTGGGCAAATGCTGCCAAAGCAACGGCGGTTACACCAGTACCACACGATAGTGTTTCACTTTCAACGCCTCGCTCGTAGGTGCGTACATTAAGCATTTTGTGAGTAGCCTGCACTATATTTACGTTTGTACCTTGCTTGGCAAATCTATCATTAAAACGAATTGCTTTTGCAGTTTCAATTAGTGGTGTGTTACTTATATCACCATCAATAAAACGTATATAATGCGGTGAACCTGTGTCTATAAAAAAATCGTTTTCTATGGTTTCAATTTCAGCTACATTTTTCATTTTCAAACTCACCCATCCATTATCATCAATAGTGGCATCGTGGTTTCCATCAATGGCTAAAAAATGTGCTTTGTTTTCTATAATACCTAATTGTTTGGCAAACATGGTAATACATCTGCCGCCATTGCCACACATACTACTCTGGTTACCATCACTATTAAAATATACCATCTCAAAATCGTAACCGTGTTTGTTTTGTACCATTATAAAACCATCAGCACCGATGCCAAAATGACGGTCGCAAATTTGTTTATAAAGCGAGGTATTATTTCTTGGCAAGGCAAGGTTACGATTATCTACCATCACAAAATCGTTGCCAGTGCCTTGGTATTTATAAAATGTAGTTTCCACTATTGAAGGGGGTGTAATTGTCTTATAATTTTTTTGTCGGTAAGTTTTTGTAAAGGGTGTGCTTTATCATCTTTTATAAGTGGGTAATAGGCTCTTTGCCATGCCAAATAGGCTATATCGTCATCCGTATATACCACTACCTCATCTTTGTAAGGGAATTTATACAAGGTTAATTTATCGTTACTATATCGGTATTGTGTGGTTGTAGCTACTTCGTAATAAATATCTATTGTTTCGTTAAAATTTTTACTTTTTGCCACTTTGTTAAGGTCTATTTCACTCCTTTTTGTAAGCAGAGGAACTGTTTTTTTAAGCACAGGTTTGCTTGTTGCTTTTTCGGTTAAATTTTTATCATCTTCCGCAATATCTATTGTAGTGGGAGTTTTATTTTTGTTTTTTTCGACTATTTCTTGTTGGTCTTTTTCAGTAGCTTCTTCAGTTGCCGCTATTTTTTCGCTTGAAGCAGGTTTTACTACATACTCAACAATTATATAGGCAGAGAAGAAAATAACAAATATTGCCGCCGAAGTCATTACCCATTTCGAGTTCCAAACATTGCCTATATACCTTATTTTAGCATTTTTCTTTATATACTCTTTTAGTTCTTTTTTTCGGGCATTTCTTATTCCTGCTACTATGGTTCTGTGTGTTTCGTACGCTTGTTTTAGCGAGGGGTCATTTTTCAACTGCTCCACAAACTCACGTTCTTCTACCTCTGTCATTTGCCCTCTTAGGTAGTTGTCAAATACTTCGCTTATGTTATCATCAAAGTTCATCTCACAAAATGGGTAAAAGTGTTTTCTATAAATTAAAATCGTTTTTGTTAAAATCTTGTTTCACCAAACCTTCAAGTTTTTTAAAGCATTGGTATTTTTTTGATTTGGCAGTATCAGCATTAGCAAACTCCATGCGTTCGGCAATAGAGTTCATATCCAATCCATCAAAATAAAAAAGTTGTAATACCTCTTTACAGGTATCGCCAATTTTATCCAAGTACTTTACTATAATATCCAAATCCATACTATGGTTTTTAGGTTCGTCAGCAGGGTGAGTATTGGCATGAAAATCTTTTAAAGGCTCTAATCGTTTATTTTTATTAAGGCGTTTTAGCCAAAGGTTTCTAACAATGCTATATATATAGGTGCTAAGTTTAGCAGTAAGTTCAAAATCTCTTTTGCTGGCATTTTGCCAAACTATAATTACGGCATCTTGCAAAATATCGTCAACATCTTCTGCCGCTCCATTATTTTTTAAAATATAATTACGCACCGTAGTGAAGTTTTCTTGATATAAAAGTGTTAATGCTTGTTGGTTACCGCCTCTTATTTCAGCGATAATATCAGCATCTTTAAATTTTTTTCTCCCAAACATTAGTTAATACAGATATAATGTGTAAAAGTAAACGGCAAGATAATTATTTTTGTTCATGGTATAAGTGATTGCAAAAATACTACGAGTATTGTATAGTTTGGTATATGAATTGATACTATTTTAAACCAATAAACCGTTTTATACGGTACAATTATAGTTACTAACTAAACATTGTTAAGAAAACATGAATTACAAGAAAATTTTAGGAACATTTTTAATCGCCTGTTTGGGTGGTGGTGTGGCATTGGGTGTATTTAGTTTAATAAATAGCGATGCCCCAAAAACAATTCAAGAAAAACAAAACGCAGTAACCTTTGCAAAGGTGAAACACCAAGTAGGCGAAGTGCCTACCTTTAATTTCACCAAACCCTCAAAAACGGCTACCCCTGCGGTAGTGCATATAAAAACTACGGTACAGGCAACATCAAGCAATGGTAGCGGGTTAGACCTTTTAGAGTTTTTTGGCGAAGGGTTTGACATACCGCAAAGGCAGCCACAAAGTGGCTCTGGCTCTGGAGTTATTATTACTAATGATGGATATATAGCTACCAACAATCATGTAATTAATGGGGCTACCAGTATAGAAGTTATTTTGCAAGACAAACGCAGCTATACTGCTGAACTTATAGGAAGAGACCCCAGCACCGACCTTGCTTTACTAAAAATTGATATTAAAGATTTACCTTTTCTAAAATTTGGAAATAGTGATGCTGTTGAAGTAGGCGAGTGGGTACTGGCAGTGGGAAACCCTTTTAATCTCACCAGCACTGTTACTGCGGGTATAGTGAGTGCCAAAGCAAGAAATATAAACTTGCTAAGAGATAGAAACAACCAATATGCTATTGAGAATTTTATACAAACCGATGCTGCTGTAAACCCTGGCAATAGTGGCGGTGCATTAGTGAATATGAGGGGTGAACTTATAGGTATTAATACCGCCATTGCGACCCGCACAGGTTCATACTCGGGCTACTCCTTTGCAGTGCCTGTGAATATTGTAAAAAAAGTGATGGACGATATTTTAAAGTATGGCGAGGTGCAACGTGGGTTTTTGGGCGTTGAAATAAGAGATGTTACTGCCGCCTTGGCAGAAGAGAAAGGCATTAAAGATATTAAAGGAGTATATGTAAACAAAGTAAACGAAGGTAGTGCCGCCGCCATTGTGGGGATGAGAGGGGGCGATATTATTACTAAAGTAAACGATGTTACAGTAAACTCATCATCAGAATTGCAAGAGCAGGTGAGCCGTTATCACCCAGGGGATAAAATAAATATTACCCTTGTGCGTAAAGGCAAAGAAAAAGTACTAAGCCCTATACTAAAAAACCGTGAAGGCACTACTGAAATTATTAAGCGAAGTGAGAAAAAAGCCCGTATAACCTTGGTAAAAGGAATTGAGTTAGAAAAAATAACGGCGAAAGATAAACGTAAGTTTAAAATTAAAAATGGGGTGAAAGTTGTGGCAATTAAATCAGGTGCTTTTAAAAAGGTAGGCGTGCCCAAAGGATATATTATTACCCATATAGATAAGAAACCTATTTATACCCTTAGCGAAGCAAAACGCATATTAAAAGCAAAATCGGGCGGCATATTAATTGAAGGTATAAACCCTGATGGCAGCGAAGGTATTTATGGCTTGAAGTTAGATTAAACTTTTGTTGCTTACCATAAAACACAAAAGCTCATGCACATACTTGCTTGGGCTTTTGTGTTTTCACAACAGTGAGGAATTAGAAAGGCATGATATTGGTATAAAGCTGAAATGAGATGGAAAAAACTTTAACTTCGCAGCGTTTTTATAATAAGCAAAGATGTTTGAGGCAAAAAAATATCTATACCGTCCCTTATTTACCCTTACACGAATAATAAATTACATTAGTGAATCCTACTTTAAAAAAGATAATAAGATATACCCTATTTGCAGGTATAAGTGCTTTTTTTATTTACTTGGCATTTAAAAATGTTAAAATTGATAAACTTATTAATGATATTAAAGATGCAAAGCTAATATGGGTGGTAGCGGCAATAGCAACGGGTATAATAAGTGTGGTTAGCCGTGCTATACGCTGGCAAATATTGGCTGAACCACTGGGTTATAAAACAGGTTTTTGGAATACATTTCATGGCGTTATGGTGGGCTATATGGTAAACTTTGCTATACCACGAGGCGGCGAAGTAGCTCGTGCAGCTATAATGAGCAAGGTAGAAAAAATACCCCTTACCACTATGATTGGGACTATTGTTGCCGAGCGTTTGGTAGATGTACTCTCTATGGGTATAGTGCTATTGTTGGCTATTGGCTTGCAGTTTGATACCATAATGCAGGCTTTCGAGTTATTTTCGAAAGGTGATACGGCAACGGCAGATGGAGGTGGACTAAGCCTTATACAAATAGGATTAATAGGTATGGCGGTGATTGCTGCTCTGTTTTTTATCTTTAGAAAAAAAATACAACAACTGGCTATCTACAAAAAAGTATTAGAATTTGTAAAAGGCTTTGCAGAGGGTATTAAAAGCCTTTTAACCATAAAAAAACCAATACAATTTATATTTCACACGGTAGTAATATGGGTAATGTATTACCTTATGGTGTACTTGTGTTTTTTCTCGCTGCCTGCAACACAGCACTTGGGCTGGGAAGCTGGTTTAACCGTTTTGGTAATGAGTACCATAGCAATACTTTTGCCCGCCCCTGGCGGAATGGGAACTTTCCATTATTTTGTAGCGTTAGGGTTAACACTTTATGCTGTAAACCAAGATGATGGAGTAGTGTATGCTACTATTGCCCACGCCTCGCAAATGATAATGTTTCTTGGTATTGGGGCGGTAAGCATGATTTTATTATTAATTACACAACGCAAACAACTAACGGGTGAACTACGAACAAAAAATACAGCAGAAAATAATTAATTCTAATGCCGAATTAGATACTCTTTTGGTGGACTGGGTTGCCCATGCCTATAAAGTAGTATTTACTAATGGGTGCTTTGATTTGCTGCACCGTGGACACGTTGATTACCTTTCTAAAGCCCGTGACTTAGGCGATAAACTATTTTTGGGATTAAATACGGATGCATCTGTAAGTAAATTAAAGGGAAAACATCGCCCCATACAGGATGAGCAAAGTAGGTTGCAAATTATGGCATCATTAGGTTTTGTGGATGCCGTAATGTTGTTTAGCGAAGAAACGCCTTACCATTTAATACAAAAAATACAACCCGATGTATTGGTGAAAGGTGCAGACTATGCCCCTGAAAATATTGTAGGCTACGATATTGTAACTGCAAAAGGCGGTGAAGTGAAAACACTTGATTTTTTAAAAGGATATTCTACTTCTTCCATCGAGAAGAAAATAAGAAGACCTTTATAAATAATGTTTACTTCTCTCCAAAAGGAATAAAACCGTGTCCATCAGTAATATCAAACCAAAAACCAGTATTAGGGTCTTTGACTCTGCAAGAGAAAAATATTTCAGCAACTTTATACCGTTTGCCTTCTTTAATAACATCATTAACCGATACTATTTCAAACTTAGAATTAACACTACTTTGGTAATAAGGGATAGTATAAAATTTAGCGTTTGTAGTGTGGTCTATGTATAATAAAATAACCTCGCTGGTACGGTACGGTATATAGGGAAACGAGTTTGAGTAAACAAACTTAAACATACCTTTTTGTATGGTAATATCCAAATCTTCTTGTACAGAGCCTAATTTTTTTGCCCCATTGTTTATTGATATTTCTATTGTTTTTTTAAGCGTTGGCACATATATTTTAAAAATATATTGGCGACTTTGACTATCAATATTATGGGCAATTACATTAGCATAGTTGGCATTTACTCCTGCTTCATATTTGAAAGGCATACCATTAATTTTTCCTTCCACCCAAACGGTAGGCTTACTATCAATAGTAGGGGGTAACTTGTTTTTTTTGCACGAACTTATACCTGCTAAAAGCAGAGGTATAAGAATTATATATATTAACTTTTTCACTATTTAGTTAAATTCAATTTCACAAATAGCTGCAAATGTGCAGGTAAATGTTTTTTAGTATTGTTAAAAAAGTGGTCCTTGCTCACATCATTAAACATTTGGTTGTAGCGCACACCTAAACTATACCTACTGGGCAGGTTAAACTCGTAACCTAATAATAAGCCATAGTTTAGCGTGTTTAAATCCTCGTACACACCACTTTGGGTAACAGTAGTTAAGGTTTTTTCAGCAAATTTTTGTGTATGTTCGGCAATTTCAGTTTTAGCATTTATTAATAGCATAAACGATGTTCCTATACTAAATTTATGTTTTTGTGTAATAGAATAGCTTACTGAAATGGGTAACTGAATATAGTCGAAAGTTTTTGTTACTAAAACAAAGTTGGTGGTTGTTTTCTCTAAGAAAAATTCTGTTTGGGTTATAGTACGCATTAAGTTATTACCCGTACTGCGCAAATAATTCAGTTCGGCATTAATAGCCCATCGGCGGTTAAAATTTTTGCTAAAAAATAAGCCTGCCATTACACCACTACCCACCTGAAAACTGTTTGATGTATTACTAAGTACTTTATTAAAATTTGTTCCAGCTTGTATGCCAAATTGTGTGCGATAGAACCGCTGTATTTCATCTAATTTTCTTTCTGCTTTTTGCGTAGAGTCTGCAAACACTTTTTGGCTCTCTATTAAATCAATAAAGTTTGGGTAAGCAATTTTAAACTTGGGCGATATTGATGTGAGTAAAATATTAGAAAAGTCTTTTTTGGTGTATAACTCAGTAGCAGCGTACTCAAATGTTTCTTTGCTGTCAGTATTTTCTATAATTGCTTTTTCAAACTCGTTGGTATCATCATTGGCTAATACAATGGGATTTCGGGCTTCACTAATATGTGGAGTCTTAACTGGTGCAGTAGGCGAAGCTGAAGAAACAGTGTTGTTAATAGCTGTATTTGCAGTAGTATTTTTTTCTATTAAAGTTTTATGAGTGTTGTTTGTACTTGCTACCGCTGTTGAATTTTCAGGAACTGTTACTATGTTTTCTGTTTTTTGTTGTGCAGCAGGGGCAGGTGTAATTATTTGTTTTTCACTGATATTATTATCTGCATAAATAGGCGTATTGGTAGTGTAGCCTGAAATATAAGCTACAACAGCACCTGCCAATACAATAGCACCTGCTATACTGGTAAGTATATACCGATTAATGTTTTTTATGAGCAAGCCACTTTTATCAGCATCAAGCATCGCTTCCATATCTTCCCACGCATTGGGAACAGGTGCGCTTTCATGACCTGCTAAGTGGTCTTTAAAAAACTTGTCTATGTTGTTAATATTATTTTCCATTGGTAACTTCTACCCTTTCTATATTAGCTTTCTTTTTAAGCATCGCCTTTAGTTTCTGCCTTGCAGCATGAAGGTATGTGCGCGATGTAACTTCTGAAATATTAAGTTGTTCGCCAATTTCTCTATGGCTGTACCCATCAATAGCATACAGATTAAAAACTGCTTTTGCCATTGGGGGTAGCATATTTACCAACTTCATTATTTCCTCAACATTATACTTTGAAACTACGGTATTGTCAGTTTCGCCATTGTATATATCTAAGTATTCACTATTGGGCAGTATATAGGTATTATAATTTTTGCGTTCTTTTATATAATCCAACGCAGTATTAATTATAATACGTTTTATCCATCCCTCAAAACTACCTTGGTTTCTAAACTGTGCAATGTTTTTAAACACTTTAAAAAAACCTAAGTTTAGTACCTCCATTGCCTCGTCTGGCTTTTTCATATACCTTAAACAAATGGAATACATTTTGCCAAAGTAATGCTCATATAACTCTTTTTGAGCTATGCGATCGTTTTCACGGCATTTTTCTATGAGCAGTTCATTCATTGGAAAGTAGTGTAATTATTGACGATGCTTTTGTGAACAACGTTGTTGCTAACACATAAAATTTGTTCAAGATAAGATAAAAGGAACAGAATTATCGACAAAATAGTTTACTCTTTTTAGATATAAAGTATATAATACATAGAGCAAGAATAACGTAGTATCTTTGCGGAGATAAAAGAAAATGAGCAAAAAAGGTAAAATATTAGTAGCTATGAGCGGTGGGATAGACAGCACCGTAACGGCTATAATGTTGAAAGAAGAAGGTTACGAGGTAGTGGGTATTACCATGAAAACATGGGATTATGCCAGCTCTGGCGTTAATGGTAAAGAAACAGGTTGTTGCAGTTTAGACTCTATAAACGATGCACGTGCCATAGCGGTGGAGCATGGTATACACCATTTTATATTGGATATACGTGATGAGTTTGGCGATTTTGTAATAGATAATTTTGTAGATGAGTATTTGGCAGGGCGTACGCCCAACCCTTGTGTATTGTGTAACACACACATAAAATGGGAAGCACTACTGAAGCGTGCCGATATGCTTGACTGTGAATTTATAGCCACTGGGCATTATGCCAACTTAAATATTAACCCAACAAATAATAGGTATTATATCTCGAAAGGGTTGGATGCTAACAAAGACCAATCGTATGTATTGTGGGGTTTGGCGCAAAAAAATTTGGCGCGCACAAAATTTCCTATGGGTAAATACCATAAGCCTGATATAAAGCAAATGGCTATTGATATGGGCTACCACGAGTTGGCTAAAAAAAGCGAAAGCTATGAGATTTGTTTTGTGCCTGATAATGACTACCGTGGGTTTTTAAAAAACCGTGTTAATGGTTTGGAAAATCGTGTTGCAGGTGGCGACTTTGTGCGTGCTGATGGGACTAAGCTGGGCAAACACAAAGGCTATCCGTTTTATACAGTGGGACAGCGCAAAGGGCTTGAGATAGCTTTAGGCGAGCCTATGTTTGTATTAGAAATTAAACCCGAAACCAATACGGTAGTATTGGGGGTTAAAGAGGAGCTGGAGCGAAGTGGTATGCTGGTGCGTAATATAAGTTTACAAAAGTATGCTGCCATTGATAATGAGATGGATAGTACAACCAAAATACGCTATAAAGATGCGGGTACACCCGCCATTATCACCCAAAAAGAGACTAAAATGGAGGTGGTGTTTAATACAAAAGTAAATGCCATAGCACCAGGGCAATCAGCCGTTTTTTATGAAGGGAATGATGTGATAGGCGGGGGCTGGATTGAAAAAAGTTTTGAAGTATAATATACACACATATAGAAGGCGTGAGGTGCTTGCCCGTCCTTATTATTTTATGAAAACATATTCTGTCTTAGTTTTACTACTTAGTTCGTTTTTTGCCTATGCGGGCGAGAGTGATACGCTAAAATTTTGGGTATCTTTTAAAGATAAAAACAACTCGCCATATTCCATTCAGCAACCAGAAGCGTACCTTTCTAAAAAGGCTATTAAAAGGCGAAAAACCTTTAATATTAAAATAACGGTGCAAGATTTTCCTGTTAATCCTGCTTATATCAAAAAAATAGAAAACACAGGGGTAAAAGTGCTTAATAGATCTCGCTGGCTCAATGGTGTATCTGTATTGGTTGGCGATAAAAAGAAAATTAAAAAAATTCTTAAACTACCCTTTGTAAAAGGGATAAAAGAGGTGGGTGTTTTCAGTAAAAAAGACAATACTAAGCTCGATTATTTATTAGAATTTTTTATGGGTTTGGGAAGTGAAGGTGCTGATACTGCTAAAGGTAATGCACAATACTACGGTAGAGGGCTAAACCAAATACAAATGCTTAATGGTGTTGCAATGCACAAAAAAGGACTTACTGGCAAAGGGGTTGTAATAGCAGTGCTTGATGGTGGGTTTATGAATGTACATAAGCTAAAAACCTTCCAGCATCTGTATCAAAATAATCAAATATTGGGTTCGTGGGATTTTGTACAATTAGATAGTAATGTGTACGATAATAATAGCCACGGTATGAATGTACTATCGTGCATGGCAGCAAAAACGCCTTACACTATGGTAGGTACCGCCCCCGATGCGCAATATTGGCTATTAAGAACTGAAGATGCTAATACTGAGTATTTAATAGAAGAATACAACTGGGCTTGCGGGGCAGAGTTTGCTGATAGTGCAGGGGTAGATATTATCAACTCATCATTGGGGTATACCACCTTTGATGATAAAAGTATGAACCATACCTATAAAGATTTGGACGGAAAAAAATCGGTATGTACACAAGCGGCAACTATTGCCGCCCAAAAGGGAATTATTATTTGTAATGCTGCTGGAAATGAAGGCGATGACGATTGGAGGTATTTAGGTGCGCCTGCCGATGCTTTGGGCATAATAACCGTAGGCGGCGTAAATCCTGATAGCACTCATGCAGAGTTTAGCTCATACGGGCCTACTGCCGATGGAAGAATTAAGCCCACACTTTCAGCGCAAGCGGTAAAGGCAATAGTAGCATCAGTAAGCGAGGGGTTTTATGGCGCACAAGGAACATCGTTTGCATCGCCTATACTATGTGGTATGGTGGCTTGTTTGCGGCAGGCAAACCCAACAAAATCAGTAGAAGAGATGATACACGCCATGCAGTTTAGTGCTACGCAATACCATAATCCTGATACTATTTTAGGCAGTGGTATTCCTAATTTTATACTGGCAAACCTTTATTTGGGTGGGGATAAACAGTTTAACTATAAGAAAAATCAAGTGGCTATTGCCCCAAACTTGGTATTTAATAATAAAATTAGCTTCATTACATTTTCTCCAAAATACGATAATGTAATTGTTACTATTAGTAATAGTGCTGATAAAATTGTTTTGCGAGAGCTTATACTACCTAATGTTAAAAATGCGTTAGGCTTCCATATTATTAATTTTGTGATAGAGGGCACACTAATGGAAGGTAAGTATAACTGCAAAATTACGATAGGAAAAAAAAGCTATAATTATGAGTTAACCAAAAAGCAACCTTAATGGGTTAGCTAAACCTTTTTTGCTGTTTACAGGTCTATTTTAAGAGAAATTATGAACACAACATTAAAGCGGTACTCCGTTTTATTCCTTTTATTATCTGCATCCCTTACTTCGGTTTTTTCTCAAAACTATATCCTTAGTGGTAAAGTAACTGATGAGCAAACTGGCGAGACTTTGATAGGTGCTGCAATATTAAATACCAACAACAGCAAAGAGTATGCTACCTCTAATGAAAAAGGGTATTACCAGCTTTTTCTTAAATCGGGTAAATATACTTTTAAGATAACTTATGTGGGGTACGAACCTATGGAAGTAGCTATTGAAATAAAAGGGAATACTTCTAAAAATTTTCAGCTAAAGGCTAAGGCAGTGAATGTGGGCGAGGTGATTGTGAAAAGTGAAGCAAGTGATAAAAATGTGAAAAGCATAGAGATGAGTAAGGTGAGATTATCAGGTAAAACAATAAAAAAACTACCCGTAATTTTTGGTGAAACAGATGTGTTAAAAACGATAACCTTACTACCGGGTATAAAAAGCGGGGGAGAAGGCAACTCGGGTTTTTATGTTAGGGGAGGCGGCCCTGACCAAAATCTTGTTTTGTTGGACGGTGCTGTGGTGTATAACGCCTCACATTTATTGGGTTTTTTCTCTGTTTTTAATGGTGATGCTGTTGAAGATGTGGAGGTAATAAAAGGAGGGATGCCTGCAAACTATGGCGGGCGATTATCATCAATAGTGAGTGTGGGAATGAAAGAGGGCGATAAATATAAGTATAGGGTAAACGGCGGGATAGGGCTAATATCTTCACGGGTGCAAATTGAGGGCCCAATACAAAAAGGTAAAAGCTCTTTTACTATTAGTGGACGAAGAACCTATGGCGATGCTTTAGCACGCCCTTTTTTGGCAGATAGCTTAAAAGAGAATGCGCTTTATTTTTATGATTTAAATGCAAAATTAACTTTTAATATCACCCCAAAAGACCGTTTGTTCATTACAGGTTACATGGGTAGAGATGTTTTTCAATTTGTAAACAATAGGGTAAATAAATTTACTTTCAGAGTGGGATGGGGAAATAGAATTGCTGTGGCAAGGTGGAATCACATATATAACTCAAGGCTTTCATCAAACATAAGCCTTATATACAACGATTTTGAATTAGGCTCTGATGCTGAGTTTGCAAGCGGTACTCTTAGTGTTTTTTCTGGGCTAAAAGACATAACAGGCAAGGCAGACTATGTGTATATACCCAAAAATAATCTTAAAATAAAATACGGCGGACAATACATTTACCACACCTTTATACCAGGTATATTATCTGTTAGGCAATCGGGGGTTAATATTAATAGTGAGATTAATCGCCAATTTGCACACGAAGGTGCAGCGTATGCATCTTTTGATTACGAGGTAAATGATAGGTGGTTTATTAGCGGTGGTTTACGGTATTCTGCATTTAACCTTGTAGGACCAAGCAAGCAACCCATATTTGATGATTTGGGTGCACAAACGGGCGATTTTATAGAATATAGAGCAGGGGAATCAATTAAATTATGGCACGGTGCTGAACCTCGTTTTTCATTCCGTTATATTATTAGCCCTACAACATCTGTTAAGGGATCATATACCCGTACATTACAATATTTGCACTTGGCTACCTCATCATCTGCCACTTTACCTACTGATTTGTGGGTGCCAAGCTCACGTTTAATAAAACCACAATTGGCAGACCAAGTAGCTATTGGGTTGTTTAAAAATTTTAAGGACGATACCTACGAAACATCAATAGAAACCTACTATAAACCTATGCAAAACCAAATAGAGTTTAAACCTGGGGCGCAATTGTTTTTTAATCAAAATTTAGAAAACGAAATGGTTTTTGGGTCGGGCTTGTCGTATGGTGTAGAAGTTTTGGTGAAAAAGGTGAAAGGGAAAACCACAGGATGGATAGGATACACATGGAGCAAGACAACACGCACGTTTGATGCGTTTAATAACGGCGACCCATATTTTTATAGATACGACCGTAGGCACGATATTTCAGTAGTAATAAGCCATCAAATTAATAAGAAATGGAATTTTAACTTCGTTTTTGTGTATGGTTCGGGTAATGTGATAACGCTGCCACAACAACGGTTTACATACAATTTTGGGGTAAGCCCGCAAGCACAAACGCCTTTCTTTACTATTATTGATAGATATGTGGATATAGCCAACTACCGTGTACCCGCATACCATAGGGCTGATGTATCTTTTAACTATACCCCAAAACCCAAAGCTAAGAAATTTCAAAGTAGTTGGAATTTTTCTATATATAACTTATACAGCAGGGCAAATCCATATTTTATTTATTTTGAACCTGATGTGCAATCACAAACTGTAAAAGCACGGATGGTTTATTTATTCCCTATCATTCCTTCGGTAACGTGGAATTTTAAATTTTAGATAAATGATAAAGAGATTAAAATATATATTAGGTGGTTTACTATTAGCCACAACCTTTGTTTCTTGCGAAAAAGAGATAGATATAGCCTTACCACCTACTGATAATGAGATTGTTGTTGAGGCACACATTAACCAGCAAGATCCTCTTTTTAATTATGTAGTGATAACCCGTTCTGTTGACTATTTTAATCCAAGATTGGATGCAATACCCGTGAGTAATGCGCAGGTTTTTATTACAGAAGGTTTTGTAAATGGAACGGACACAACTTGGGATGATATAAATAAAACACAAATGATTGAGGTTGCCGTTGACACTATACCTGGTATTTATTTTAATATTGGTTTAAGGGGTAAAATAGGATTTGTATATAAATTAGAGATTGAAGTGGAGGGAAAATTTATACACGGGGTTACAACAATACCGCAATTGGTTACCTTAGATAGTTTAACATCAAGTTTTACAGTAAACCCTGTTAATAGAAACGATACAGGATATTTTATGACTATGCACTTTGATGAACCTGTTGCCACTGGAAATAATTACAGATATTTATTTAAAAAGGGAGGGGACACTATCAGTTTTGGATGGGGAAGTATAAACGATGAGGACGGTGTTTTTAATGATGAGATAGTGAACGGGGTGTACCGTAGTTTTACTTTTGGCGATAGATTTAAGTTTAATGATACTATAACTTTTTACCTTACGTCTATTGATAGACCTGCTTTTAATTTTTGGGATTCATATAATCAGGCACGAAACAATGGAGGTCCATTTGCCACCCCAGTTCAGCTAAAATCTAATATCAGTGGAGCAATTGGCTCGTTCACAGGTAAAGCAGTGAGTAGAAAGCGTGTGATTTTTAAACCGTAATTTAGTACAATGGATACCGAATATGGTTCGGATGAGGAACTAAGGGAGGTGTAAACTACCTCCTTCCAAATTAAACTATTGCACTACCAAATAAGTACCCTTCCCCTCAAGGGGAAGCCAAACTGAGGCACAGGTAAAAACTGCAATACTATTGGTAGGGGTTATAATAAAGAATACCATGCGTACCATTCAGGCGTTTTCTTTGTCAGTCCACCACTAAGGGCTAAAAGCTAACAACTAATAAAAATACCACAGGTAATAAACTACTACCAACTGATTAAGCACACCAGCGTTCATAAAAAAAGCCCGCAATAGCGG
>CAZOZL010000009.1:70118-98839 GCA_964584305.1 uncultured Burkholderiales bacterium | reverse complement strand
GTGCTAATAGTTGATTTGGAAGGGGTTGCTATACTGACGCAAATCACGTCATTGCGAGTATGCCTTCTTAAGTTAGCGTGGCAATCTGTTGCATTCGGGCAGGCAATCTTTAGGAATAATGAACTACGAGGTTATCTTTATTATGTGAAATAGTAAATAGGTGGCTATTTCACAATATTTTTAAGTTTTAGTTAAAGAAAATACTATATTTTTCTCTCACATTTGTAAAAATTTAAATAAATGAAAAAGTATATACTTTTATTATTAGGCTGTACAAGCCTACTGGTTTTAGAAGCACAAGAAAAGAAAATTGCTTTTAAAGAAGCTAAAGTGGGACCCGATACAGGAAAATGGCATAATACTATGGAGTTTGGTGTTAATTTTAACCAAGCTACATTTAGCCCAAATTGGAAGGGTGGGGGGGTAAACTCATATTCCATAGGAACATTATTAAATATTACCACTGGGTATGATAAAAAACGCCTTTCATTTGAAGGGATATTAAACTCACAATACGGCATACAAAAAGTACAACGCCAAACTGCACGCAAAACAATTGATGTGTTTTTGGCAGATGTTAAGCTGGCTTATCTTTTTACTAATAAATGGAGTGGCTTTATAGGTGCAAACATTATTACCCAGTTTGATAAAGGGTTTGAATATGGTGAAGACTCGCTTAATAACGAGACTAAAACTATAATAAGTAACTTTTTTGCGCCAGCCTATTTAACAATACCAGTGGGGGTGCAGTATAAACCAAGCAAGCATTTTTATGTTCGCTTTGGGCTTGCATCGCTTAGATATACTTTTGTTACTGATGATAATGTGCGCAAAAATGTGGCAACTAACTACGGCGTTGATACT
The DNA here is from genome assembly GCA_964584305.1 of uncultured Burkholderiales bacterium. Taxonomy (GTDB): domain Bacteria; phylum Bacteroidota; class Bacteroidia; order UBA8524; family UBA8524; genus SB11. The sequence continues at coordinate 97,975 of CAZOZL010000009.1, read as the reverse complement.
AATGCAAACTATTTGCAGCAATTTGGTATGCAAATTATAGCAGGATATAATAAAGACATTACCGAGAATATAAACTTTAAGGCTAATTACTTTGGCTTTTTTGACTATGAGCGTCTTCAATTAAACGATTTTGTACATCGTTTTGATGTTACTTTCTCTGCCAAAGTAACCAAGTATATTAATACCACATTTTCATCAATATTGTTTTTTGATAGAACCCAAGACAAGGATATTCAGCTAAGTCAGGTGTTAAATGTAGGCTTATTGATAAAATTAGGTAGCGTTGATAAATAAGTTAGATAGTATTAAAATTAAGAACACTCCCCGATAAAACTCTATCAGGGAGTGTTATTTTTTAGCGGATGCTTATAGAGTATTAATCTTCTATTTTTACACCTGCGGTTTCAGCAATTTTTTCTTCCAGCTCAAACTCACTACCAGGCTGGTAACCTTCGTGTTTGTAAACTATATTGCCACTACCATCAATAATAAAAGTAAATGGAGTATTAATCACATTCATAGCACGTTTCAAATCCTCGTTTACATCCAATAGTATTTTATAACTTTCCCAAGCCTTACCATTAACAAATGGTCGCACTTTATCGGTAGTTCTTGAGTTATCAACTGAAACGGCAACAAATTCAATATTGTATTTTTCTATCCATTCATCAATAACATCATTAATAGCAGTTAGTTCCTTCACACAAGGTCCACACCAAGTAGCCCAAAAGTTTACTACTATAATTTTCCCACTATCTGCAAGATGCTGAGCATTCACAATATTACCATCTAAATCTTTTAGGTTAATATTAGGTAGCTTTTCATTTTGTGCAGAAATATTAGCCGAAAACAACAAGGCAATAAGTGGTAAAAATATTTTTTTCATAATTATGTAAATATAATACAAGTATAGAGGTTTCAATAAAAATGCCAAAGACTATTAATTGGCTATTTAAAAAAATGGATAGTGGTTACACTAATTTTAAACAAGACCGTAAGAAATGTATAATAGTTCTATTAACGAAGCAAACTAACGCTACCCCTAAAGTTATAATTTTTTAGTTGTTTGTTGGAATATCCTTTGAAACTAACGGTATAAAGATATATCCCTTGCGGGCTTGGTTTATTTTTATAAGTACCATCCCAACCGTGTTGCGGGTTATTGGTGCTAAAAACTTTTTCGCCCCACGTATTAAAAATTTTAAATTCTAAATTCAAAATGTCTGAGGCAGTAGGGTTAAAAATATCATTCAATCCATCACCATTAGGGGTAAAAGCATTGGGCAAGTAAAAATCAAAATTACATAAGCGTGCTACACGCGAGGCATCATTGCCCTTGCAGCCTCTATAATCTTCTACCACTACATAGTAGTTGCCTGCTTGTTTCACAATAATCCACTGGGTAGTATCATTCGTGGGAGTCCACTTATAATGCTGATAACCTTTTCCTGCATCCAATTTTACCAAATCGGCAGTGTCATGCTCGCATACAGTGTAGTTACCGCCTAATTCAATCAAAATAGGAGGCTGTTCTGTAATGGTAATACTGTCAATAGCATTACAGGTGGGGGAGGTAACTGTTACCCAATATTGCCCCCCTTTTTCTACGGTTATTGTTTCAGTAGTTTCTCCTGTACTCCACAGGTAGGTCATGCCAGTAGCATTACTTTTTAATACAATAGAATCGTTATAGCAAAAACTTGTGTCAGCACCTAATGAAACATCGGCAGCATCAATTATAGTGACTTGCTGTGCCATAATTAACTCTAAACCACATCGAAAATAATTTACAATAACCCAGTATGTTCCCTTTTGACTGAATTTATGAACAGGGTTTACTAAATACGATACCGTATCAGTGCTGTTAGGGTCTATAAAATGCCATTTAACCGAATCAGGAAGGTTTGCATTTCCTCCCAAAGTGAAACGAGTAGAATCGCCAATGCAAGTATTGGTATAAGTAATGCTTAACCCGTGAGAGCCACTTGTAGGTTTTGGTATAGATGTATCAGTGATAAAATTAGGGAATTCAAAATTACCATTTTTACCTATTCCCAAGTCTAAATAGTTTTGCTGATACCCTACCAAAGCAGCAATATTATTAGGAGAGTTTAACACGTCAATGTTTCTTGAAGGGATATTACCATCGTGGGTACTTATATAAAGCCTATCATCAGGACCAATTTGTATACCATTAAGATTTTGATAGCTTGTAGCAGCCAAATCCCAATTAGCGAAGTTTGCACCAAAGTACTGAATTAATTGGCTCTCTTTAAACGAGTAACTTATATATAGCTTACTATCATCAGGCGAAAAAGCAGCACCGTAGGCATAATCCCACGTACTTTCTTTGGCAAGAGTTATGGCATTGCTTAATGTACCGCATTGTTTATCAAAATCAAAAACTTGTGCAATACCATTGGTATCGTTATAAAAGGTGAGTGCTAATTGGTTGCCTTTATTATTGCTTACTAAATCGCCAAATGTTTTGCCGCTAATTCCCGCATTGCTAATTACGGGTGTGGTAATCAAACCATTTTCTGTAATCTTATAACACCTAAAACTATTGGTAACGGGGTTTTGGTTGCTATGTGTTATTAGCCAGTACGAATTTTCGAATTGATGTTTTACAGCAGTTAATACGGCTGCTGTATTGTTGCCAAAAGCAGTATTTTTACTTACCACATCTCCCAGCCCCCCATCAAGGCTCATATCTACTAAAGTATATTCTAATAAACGATTAATTTCTACGGTAAAAATGTAGTACTGTAAAGGATTACCAGGGTGGGGTACTATAATAACCTCGCCTACGGGTGCTGTTGTAACAGCAAAAGCATTGGGCATAACTATACGGTTTTTATTCCAAACCTTTTGCCCATTAGTATAAAACAAAAGCTCGCCTGTTAGGGAGTCGGAAATACAGGCGGAAGCAATAGTTATCATGGTGTTATCAGTTGCAACCGAAGCAGTAGTTGGAGTTCCGCTAAACTGTATTGCTGCATTACGACCAAAGTACCAATTGTTTTGGTGCTTTTGCCCAAAAACAAGTACTGTGAGTAGGAAAAAAATACCTAAAAGGACATTTCTAACTAAAATCATACATCAAAAATCAATATTTTTAAAATATCTTTTATATAATATTAGACTATTGAGCAATAAAATAAGATGCACGGTAAAAAAATAAAAAAGGGAACCCCTTTAGTTTAACTTCAATTTTAATAAGTTTTGGGGTGGGAATTATAGAAAGTTAAAAATAGGAGTCAACATCAACTTGCCCAGGAATGTTGCTGTTTTCTTTATTTAAGAAGTTTTAAAACACTTTGTACACGTATGTTTTACGAAGTTATAAGAACAACGCTTAGCTGAAAGTTGTATTATATTTGATATTTCAAAATTTAAAAAAATAAAAGAAAGTTAATTAATATGTCCAAAATTTACCAAGCAACTCGTTGTAACAGAAAACAAATAAAATTATGCAAGCACAAAGTACAACTCTGCAAACAATTGTAGATCAGTTGAATTTACAAACACGCCTTTTTAGAAATGTTACCGAGGGTATTTCTGATGAAAATGCTCAAAAACACGTTGCTCCTAAAGTAAACCACGCAGCATGGCTCACTGGTCATATAGTATCCACACGTTATATGGTAGCGGGTGCATTGGGTTTAGAAATGCAGGAGCCTTATCCTGATTTGTTTGTTGATGGTAAGGGGTTGCAAGAAGGCGCACAATATCCTACTATGGCTGAATTGACCAATGACTGGGAATCGGTTTCAGAGGCAATTGTGAATAAAATCAATTCGTTATCCGATGAGATGGCTATGAATAATTTGCCACAACCTACACCCATTGGAGATGCTACACTAAAAAGTTTTTTAAATTTTTGTAGCCACCACGAAGCATATACCATTGGGCAGTTAGGATTATTACGCCGCATTTTGGGATATGATGCAATGAAGTATAACTAAATAAAACAGTATAAATAAATTAAAGCTGCCTTTAGTGGCAGCCTATTACTTTTGAAATTATGGCAGCGATAAGACATTTTTTAGAAATAAAAGCAACTCCTGATGTGGTATATGATGCAATTACTACCCAAAAAGGATTAGCTGATTGGTGGACTGTTGAAACTACATCCCAAGAAAAGATAGGGGGAGTAAATACTTTTACTTTTGGAAGTGAACACCACAAAAAAATGAATGTATTGCAGATGCAACCTGATACATTAGTAGAGTGGGAGTGTTTTGAGGGAGATAAAGAGTGGATAGGTACACACCTATACTTTAACCTTGAAAAGAAAGAGGGGACTACTATTTTAAGATTTTCGCATGAAGGCTGGGCGAAAGAAACTGATTTTTTTGGCAACTGCAATTACCACTGGGGCATTTATTTAAGAAGCCTGAAAACACTTTGTGAAACAGGTGAAGGGATGCCTTTTGGGAAGTAGCGCAATTAGTATTGTTAAATAAATAATCAGAAAAATTTATAAGTAGCTTCTATAAAGAATTTATTATTTCGCAGTATTACGTTTACCTGCACAAGTGCGGTGGGTTGTCCACGAAAAGTGTGAAGTACGAGTTTTCCATCCATTGGAGGGCGTGCATGGCGGGACGGGAAAACTTGTATTTGGTTTTCGTGGTGGGGTTTTTGTTTACTTTTTTCCCAATAAAAAAGTAAAGTAACAAAGTAAAACTCTAATATTTCAACAGTTGTGTAAAGATACCTGCCCGTGCCGTATGGACTGGGGCTTTCATGCAGCAGGTAGTCCACCCTAAATATAGGGATGGCAAAAAACTAAAAATAGGGGTCAACATCAATTTGTACTCGTATGCTGCGGTTATTTTTGTTTTCCATAAACGTATCTATACTACGTTGTATAGTAGCTTTTACCCAAGAAACAGACACCTTTTCACGTTCTATTTTTATGAGAATTTGACGGATATGAAGATTTTTTAAGCGTGATATATACGGTGCTTGTGGACCAAGCACACGGTCGCCAAGTTTTTCTTTTAGCAGGTGTGCTAATACAACCGCACCCTGCTCCACCGTTTCAGCTTCTTTATGCTTTATGCGGAGGCTTATTAGTTTATAATAAGGCGGGTAGTGGAATTTGTACCGTTCGTTTAGTTCGGTTTGGTAAAAACTATCATAATCGTGCAATAGTACTTGCTGTATAGTAGTGTGGTGTGGTCTGCGGGTTTGTATTAATACTTTACCGGGTTTTTCTTTTCGCCCTGCACGTCCTGCTACTTGGCTCATAAGGTAATAGGCTCTTTCGTTCGCTCTAAAATCGGGCTGGTGCAATAGCTGGTCAGCATCAATAACTGATACAAGGGAAACATCATCAAAATCTAAACCTTTGGCTACCATTTGTGTACCTATAAGTACATCAATATTACCTTGTTCAAAATCTTGAATTATGCGGTGGTAGGCATTTTTGGTACGGGTATTTTCCATATCAAAACGCTCCGTACGTATATTGGGCAGTAGTAGTTGTAGCTCCTCTTCAATACGTTCTGTTCCGTAGCCCATCATCTCCAAGTGGTGGCTATCACAGGCTTCACACTTTTTATAAGGGGCGTGTTTGTAGCCGCAAAACTGGCATTTAAAAGCACGGTGGTATTTGTAGTAGGTAAGGCTTATATCACAGTTTTCACATTTGGGCACCCAACCGCAAGTTTTGCAAACAGTAACGGGTACAAAACCTTTGCGGTTTTGAAAAAGTATAGTTTGCTCTTTTAATTCAACATTTTTCTTAATTTCATCCAATAGTTGTTGAGTGAAAGGACCTTTAAGCAAGTTTTTTTTGCCTGCTTCACTCATATCTACCGTGCGTATATCTGGCAGTCTGGCTCCCCCAAAACGTTCTCCCAATTTTACTAAACCGTATTTTCCTGCTTTAGCATTATAGTATGTTTCTACTGATGGGGTGGCAGTACCCAAAAGTGTTTTTGCTTTCCATAAATGGGCAAGGTATATAGCGGCATCACGCCCATGATAGCGAGGTGAAGGGTCGTTTTGTTTAAAACTACTTTCATGTTCCTCATCAACTATTATTAACCCTAAATTTTGAAAAGGTAAAAACACGGCAGAGCGAGGTCCTACAACAATTTTAACCTTATTTTCGGCTACTTTTTTCCATATCTCTACCCGTTCTTGGTCATTAAATCGGGAATGCGAAACTGCTACCTCGTTTCCAAAATGCGCTCGTAAACGGCTTACCAACTGTATGGTTAAAGCAATTTCGGGTAGTAAATATAGTACTTGATGCCCTTGTTCAATTTTTTCTTTTATTAATTCAATATAAAGGTGCGTTTTTCCACTTCCTGTAATACCGTGTAGCAATACCACATCTTTATCTGCAAACTCATTTTTAACCTTTAGCAAAGCCTCTTTTTGAAGCGGGTTAAGTGTATTTTCTGATAATTCAATTGTTGGGGTAAATAATCTATCTACTTCAATATTGGTTTCGGTAAAAATCCCTTTTTTAACTAATGCTTTAAGGGCTGTTTTGCTGCCCGCATCGGGGGCTACTTGGTCTTTAAAAATTTGCGCGCTATTTTGGTTTAAATTAAAAAATTGCAGCAGTACTTCAAGCTGTTTGGGCGCACGTTTTTCTAAACCATCAAACAAATTTTTTAAAACTGGAGAATCGTTTGCCAATTCAGAACTTAAACCTATTTGTACTCTAATTTTTGGTTTGTAACGATCTTTTATTTCCTCGTTAATAATAATTAAACCCTTGTCAAACAAAGAGCGTACCGTAGGGAAGGTGTTTTTTATATTTAATATTTCTGATGCGTCTCCTAATGATATTTCTTGCCCTTTTTGGTTTTTTATGGCTGTTAAAAGTATTTCTTCTTTTGGGCTTAACTCAATATTTTCAGTGCCTTGTTCTAATGCGTTCCATTTAATTTTCGACTCGCTTTCCAATTTCATAGCAGCAGGCAAACCCGCATTCATCACATCGCCTATGGGGGCTATATAATACTCGCTTACCCAATCCCAAAACTGTAATAGTATAGGGCTAATTATGGGTGCATCATCTAAAACGTGCAATACATATTTTGCCTGATAACCCTTTGGTGGGTGGGTAGAAATATCCTTTACAATGCCTGAATATATTTTACGTTTACCAAACTGTACAATTACTCGTTTACCTACTTCAACCATTGTGTTCATCTCAAAAGGAACACGGTAGGTATATGATTTGGGTAGGTATAGGGGGAGTATTACTTCGGCAAATAAAGTTTTACGTTCAGTATAGTTATTGGCAGCAATGTTTAATTCTAATAAAGACATTGGGGTGTAAGGCAAAATTACTTAAACTTTATTAAGAATATGAGAAAGAAACAAGGGGCAATTACAAAGCCTACTTGTTTTTATTCTTTTTTTAAAAATTCTTTTACTTTTTTGGGATATTCAAACAACTCTAATGTACCTGATTTGGGTACTACATCGTGCCAGCAATCTATATCAAAGTTTATTTGTACTAAGCCTAAGGTAGGCATATTGTCGATGGGTTTTCCTGTAAAAAAATCAACCAGTAGTGTAAAAGCAGGATTATGCCCTACAAGCATTACTTTTTTTAGTGTATCATCTAAATAATATATAAGCTGTGCTATTTGTGCAACATTTGCACCATACAACTCCATATCTATTTTAATGTGTTTCTCTTCGTAGCCAATGCGTTCTGCAACCATAAGGGCAGTGGTCATAGTGCGTTTTGCAGGGCTTGAAATAATAAGCTGTGGTTTTACTTTTAGTGTTTTAAAATGCTTTGCCATTATAGGTGCATTTTCTATCCCTCGTTTGTTTAAAGGGCGGTTAATGTCGGAAAACTCACTACTTCTCCAACTTGATTTTGCATGACGAAGGAAGTATATCGTCTTCATATTTACTCTTTAATGTTAAAAAAAACTAAACTCTGTGAAAATGAGTAGTACCAGTTGTTTATTTATTTTTTTTAGCGTTTTTAATGTATAAATTTTTAAACGGGGAAATAAGTAAACTCCCCCAGCCTACCATTAACAGTAGCCCGCCCAAAGGAGTAATAAAAAACACAAATTTTGGGATAGAGATTTCAAAAACCTCAAAAACCGTTATGGCATATAGCGAAAAGCTAAAGCAAACAATGCCCAGTGCAAAAAACCATAAGCTGGCTTGTGCATATCCTTTTTTTATTTTAGCAGCTAAGACACTCAGTCCCATTAATACAATGGCGTGGTACATTTGGTAGCGCGCGCCAGTTTCAATATGTAAAAGCTGCTCGGCAGTAAGGGTATCTTTTAAAAAATGTGCGCCCATTGCGCCAATAGATATGGCGGTTACACCAAAAAGTGATGCAATTAGTAATATTCGGTTTTGTAAACTGCTCATAGAATAAAGGTATTAGCCTATTAATACTTCAAATAAACAATAAATTCTTTGTAGCTTTTACTGCCTTTTTCCACATCAGTAGTAATTTTAGGCATTTGAAGGTATTTTTGAAATGAAAAATAACAGCTATGAAAAGGATATTATATACTTTACTACTACTACTTTTTGGTTTCACCTCATCAGCACAAAACTGGTTGGGACTATCAAACGGCAACTACTCTGGCACAAATGGAATTTACTTAAACCCTGCATCAATTGTTGATAGTAGAGTAGGCGGGTATATTAATTTTTTTGGTGGAGGCATTAATATGTACAACAACTACCTAAGCTACTCAGGCGATAAATCATTTTTTAGAGCGATAAGAGATACTACATTCTCAATAACAGATGATAATATAAAAGAAAATCTTAATGGAAAAGATAAGGTAATTAACTTTTCTAATGAGTTGCGCGGGCCTAGTTTTATGGTTTCACTTCACCCAAAACACGCCATAGGCATAACCACACGAAATAGGTTTTTTGTTCAAGCAGTAGATATTTCGCAGCCCATAGCAAGGATGATGCGCTGGGGATTGGATAGTACAAAGCCCGCCTTTAGCGGGCCTGATGGATTATCGTATGAGCAACTATATACTGAAACACGGTTTGGTATCAACGTAAATAATTTTACTGAAATAGGCTTTACCTACGCCACTGTATTATTAGATAAGAAAGAACATTTTTTAAAGGCTGGTTTCACCTATAAATACTTAGCAGGTAATTACTCGCTATTTTTTAAGAATGATGGGGGCGGTGGCATAACCGTAAAAGGTAATGATAGTTTAGAACTATCTAATACCCGCATACAATATGGCTATGTAGGAGAGAACCTATATAAAACAGACTCTAATAGTTATAATATAGATTTTTCAAAGATTTTTGGACCTGATAGAATAGGCAAAGGCTACGGTATTGATATAGGGTTTACCTACGAGTTTAGACCCAATTATAAAGAGTATAAATATACCCTTGATGGGAAAGAACGTTGGGATAAAACAAGAAATAAGTACTTTTTGCGCCTTAGCGGCACATTAATGGATTTGGGAAGGATAAAGTATAGCAGCAATAAATATGTGCGTAATAATACCTTAGCAAAAAACAGGGTAGTAACTTGGGGTAGTATTGATACCGTAAGCAGAATTTTTGACCAATTAGGCAATACAGGTGTTAATGAAAGTGTTTTGAATAGATTTGATGATGCTACGGGGGCGGTTTTAGGATACGAAGAACAATCTAATGAGTTTATTAGCAAGCTACCTACCGCCTTTAATATTCAGGCGGATATAAAGCTAATGAACCGTGTATATGTAAATACTATGTGGTTGCAAGGGTTGCGCCGCAAGGGATCCATAGGGGCAAGGCAGTTTTCTATGCTGGCAGTTACCCCTCGTTTTGAAGGACGCTGGTTTGAGGCTTCAATACCCTTAGTGCTAAACAATGATTACCGCAACTTCTCGTTTGGGCTGTTTGCGAGGTTTGGACCTTTCTTTATTGGTTCTGATAATATAACGGGTTTGTTCAAATCGACCAATGTAAATGGTTTTGATATTTATGGTGGAATGAGTTTACCCATATTTAGGAAAAACCCAAAAGATAGAGATGGTGATGGAGTATCTGACAGGAAAGACAAGTGTAAACGTGTTGCAGGCAAGTTAGAGTTTTGGGGTTGCCCTGATACAGATGGCGATGGTATTGAAGATGCTAAAGACAAATGCCCCGATGTTGCTGGAGAAATTAAATTTGATGGTTGCCCTGATACCGACAAAGACGGTATATCGGATACCAAAGACTCTTGCCCCGAAGTGAAAGGATTACCACAATTTAACGGTTGCCCTGATACCGACGGCGATGGAATACAAGATAGTAAGGACGATTGCCCTAATATTGCTGGTTTAGCAGGTTTTAACGGTTGCCCTGATAGTGATGCTGATGGAGTGAAAGATAGTGAGGATGATTGCCCTAAAACACCAGGGTTGAAAGAGTTTAACGGCTGTCCTGATACCGATGGTGATGGTATTGAAGATAGAAACGACAAGTGCCCTGACAGAAAAGGCTTGCCAGAGTATAACGGTTGCCCTGATACTGATGGAGATAAAATACCTGATAATGTAGATAAATGTCCAAACATAGCAGGCTTGCAACAATTTGATGGTTGCCCTGATACAGATGGCGATGGGGTACCCGATAATAAGGATTTATGCGCTTTAGAACCTGGGTTACCCGAAAATAATGGCTGCCCCAAAGTAACAGAGAAAATAGAAATTGTAGAGTTGGACAAAGAAGAAGAAAAAGTATTAAAAGAAGCATTTGATAACTTAGAATTTGAAACGGGTAAATCTATTATTCAAAAAGACTCTTATATTAGCCTTGATGAATTGGCAACATTGCTAAGCGCAAAACCAAAGTATAGAATATATATAGCGGGACACTCAGATAATGTGGGCAGAAAACAAACGAATAAAAAACTAAGTAAAAAACGTGCAGATGCGGTGAAAAAATACCTTATTGCTAAAGGTGTTGATGCAGCAAGAATTAAAACAGAAGGGTTGGGAGATTCACGACCAACAGCATCAAACGATACAGCCGAAGGAAGACAGAAAAACCGCCGTGTTGAGTTTAGAATAATAAAATAAGTATATAAAAATTAACCTTAAAAGCCCTGCATTTACAGTATATGCAGGGCTTTTTATGGATTTATCAACACTGTGTATGTGTAACTCCATTTAAAAAATCGTTATTTTGATGTAAAATAATCCCTTAATGAAGAATATTTACAAGCTAACCTATACCCTCTTTATTTCCCTTTTCTTGGTTAATAGCCCAGTAAAAGCACAACAATGGCTGGGATATGCAAATAGCAGCTATGCAGGTACTAATGGTATGTACCTAAATCCCGCTACAATGGCAAACAACAAGTACAACTTGTATATTAACTTGGCAGGGGTAAATGTAAATTTTTATAACAATTATATGAAGCTAAATATGCCTTATAGTGCTTGGGGCTTAGCTTTTAATAATGTACCCCAACAATACCAAGATGGCAATGGCAATGCAATATTTGATAATAGCTACTTGGCAGAAAATATAAATGGAAAAAATAAAGATGTAAGCCTAATGGCAGAAGTGCGTGGTCCATCAGTATTATTTTCTATTGGTCCAAAACATACCATTGCCATAGGAACACGTGCTAGAGTGGCGGTACAGGTTTTAGATTTAAACGAAAACTTAGCCCGTATTATTAGATGGGGAACAGACCCTACCAATCCTGCATTTAGTGGTCCTGATAGCTTATCATACAATACCCTATATGGGCAAAACGATTTTACACTAAATGCAAATGCCTTTACCGAGTTTAGTTTAAGCTATAGCGGTATGGTGTACGAAAATAAGGCAAATGCCCTAAAAGTAGGCTTCACCGTAAAAAGACTTATTGGTTTATATAGTACATATTTTCAAAACAAGCCCAATGGCGGTGTAATTGTGTATGATAATGATAGTGTGGGGTTTGTAAACTCTAGCCTGCAATATGCGTATGTTAACGAGAACTACTATACCGATAACGCTAATAGCATAAACCCATCACGTCTTTTATTTCAAGACCCATTAGGCAAAGGCTGGGGTTTTGATATTGGGTTTGCATACGAGTACCGTCCTGAATATGAGAATTTTAAATACACCATGGACGGTAGGAAAAGGTATGATAGAAGCAAAGTGCGCCACAAATTTAGAATTGCCGCCGCTATTACCGATATAGGAGGCATTAACTATAACAACTCAAAGTGGGTGGGTGAGCGTGTATTACCACAAAATATATCAAGAGATTTAGGACAGATAGATACCATGAAACGGATGTTTGATGATTTTGGGCAAGAAGGCGCAAACCTAAATGGCTTTGACAGAATGAACGATTATATAGGTAGAGTAGCTGGAGGCTTTCAGTCGGAGAATAACTCATTCAGAACATTATTGCCCGCTACCTTAAACCTACAGTTTGATTATAACGTTTATAAAAATTTCTTTATAAATGCTACTTACATACAAAGTTTGCGTAAAAAAGGGACGGTGGGTATGCGCTATTTTACCCAAATTTCTGCTACCCCTCGATATGAATCAGAATGGTTTGAAGCTGCAATACCTTTTGTAATCAACAATGATTTTAAATCCGTTAATTTTGGGTTATTCTTAAAAATGGGACCCTTGTTTATAGGGTCTGATAGGATAGGGTCGTTACTGTTTAACTCAAGAAACCTTTTTGCAATGGATGTGTATGCGGGTATTGCAATACCCCTTGCCTACAAAAGACCAAGAGATAGAGATGAAGATATGGTATCCAACAGAAAAGATGTTTGCCCTGATGTGGCTGGCGTATGGGAATTTAAAGGCTGCCCTGATACGGATGGAGACGGCGTTGCTGATGCGAACGACCGTTGCCCTGAAATAGCTGGGCTAAAATCAATGAAAGGTTGTCCTGATGCTGATAAAGACGGTATTACTGATACCGCTGATAACTGCCCAGAAATAGCTGGATTAGAGAAATTTAATGGCTGTCCCGATACTGATGGAGATAATATAGTAGATAGCGAAGATGAATGCCCTGAAGTAGCTGGTGTGTATGCGTTAAATGGTTGTCCGGATAGTGATGGGGATGGCGTAGCAGATAAGAATGACGACTGCCCTAATGAAAAAGGATTAAAACAATACAACGGTTGCCCAGAACCAATAGAAGAACTTGATGTTCCCACTGTTGAACCCGACCCTATTGCCGCCCCTGTCCCTGAAACCCAGCCAGAACCACAGGGAGAAGACAAGGTATTGCAAGAAGTATATGACAACTTAGAGTTTGAAACAGGTAGTGATATAATTAGTGAAAAATCGTACCAAGTATTGGATAATTTGGCGCGTTTATTAAAAGCCAAGAAAAACTATTTAGTTTCTATTGACGGGCATACGGATAATGTTGGAGACCCAGCAGCAAATAAAAAACTAAGCAAACAAAGAGCGCAAGCGGTGAGAAAATATATTGTAGCCAAAGGAGTAGCGAAGGATAGAATGTTTGTTGAAGGCTATGGTGATACACAACCTCTTGCCACCAATGCAACCACTGCTGGAAGGAAGAAAAACCGTAGGGTAGAGTTTTTAATAATTCGTGTGGCAGAATAAGACCGTTGCAGGGGCTATAACTCTGTTTTTAATGAGTGGCTTTTAGCTGTTTGCCATTACAAAGAACTAATGTGGGCGGTGTCCCCATTCTATACATAAAATTTTTTGTTAAGGTGAATGAATTGCAGCAGGTTTCAACCTGTTGCAAGAAAATGCCTGAACAGCACGGAGTGCGTCATTGCGAGAAAGCCTTTTTATGATGATGTCGTGGCAATCTATTGCATTCGGGCAGGCAATGCTGTATGGTGTGATGGCAAACAAAAAAACCACCCCAAAAGCTAAAAACTACCTTTTCCCATGCCTGCGGAAAGCAGCAATAAACTGGTAAATGCAAAATCCTATTAATATGCGGCTAAAAAAATGAATAAAACGAGAAATGGGTGTTATTTCAACCTTGTAACCTTCTACAAAATCAGTTGATGTTAAAAAACGATACTTATATTTTCTATTATCGTTATCCCAAAGTAACAAACGAACTCTTTTTAAAGAATGAATGTTTTGCAAATCAACGGTACAATAACAAGGGAATTTGGCGGCGGCATATTCACTTCTTTTTTTATAATGTAAAGAATTACCGTCAGTAATAACTGAATGATTTTCCCATACATCAATTTCAAGTATTGGTTTTTCTAAAGCAATGTTTTCAGTCATATTTTAATTAATTATCAAACCTCTAAATTAAAAAACTCACTTCATTCTATCAGGGTTGTTTTTGATAAAACTTTCCCAACTTCCATGTTTCACTCCTGCACTTTTAAGCGAATTATTTTGAAAAAAATGACATACCGCCGCTGATAAACCATCGGTAGCATCTAAGTACTTGGGCATTTCTTCAAACTTCATCAATGTTTGTAACATGGCAGCTACTTGCTCTTTGGTAGCCGCGCCTCTACCCGTAATACTTTGTTTAATTTTTTTTGGTGCGTACTCAAAAACAGGAATATCTCGCTGCAAAGCGGCTACAATAGCTACTCCCTGAGCTCGTCCCAGTTTTAACATACTTTGTACATTTTTACCAAAAAAAGGGGCTTCAATAGAAAGTTCATCAGGGTGATAAGTATCAATAAGGTAGGTAACACGGTCAAAAATCTTTTTCAATTTAAGGGCATGACCGTCAAGTTTACTTAAATTTACTACTCCTGCATTAATTAGTTCAAATTTTTTTCCAGTACAACCTATCAAGCCATATCCCATTATATTTGTGCCAGGGTCTATGCCCAAGATAATTTTATCGAAATTGTTTTGTGTAGTTCCCAAAATTTAAACTATGTCTTCAAAAGTAACGCATACGTATTGAAAAATCTTTGGCTTTGGTGTAAAAACAATTGGCTGCTTGCGCTAAAATTAGTGATTTTGGCTGTGAGCCTATGGTTTTTATATAGTAAACTAATGGTGGGCAGCGGGTTGAAGGACTTTGAAAAGATTGACCTCAGCAATATTATTAAACAGCCTTTGTTGTGGGCAGTAATAGGCTTAATGGCTATAAACTGGAGCATTGAGGCATTGAAATGGAAAATACTGGTAGGCAGGTTTGAGGCTATTAGCTACTATACCGCTATAAAAAGTGTAGTTACAGGTGTTTTTATTAGTCTTTTCGTAAGTATATTAGTGCCTAATCGCTTGGGCGATTTTGCAGGGCGTATATTGTATGTGCGGCTACACAAAGTAAAGGCGGCATTAATTACCTCAATAGGTAGTTTTGCACAGTTTATTGCTACTGCTTTGTTTGGGGCATCAGCATATTTGGCTTTTAGATTTAGCGGCGTTGCCCAGCCATTAGAAAAATACTTAAGCTACTTACTTGTAGTGGCAGTAGTATTTTTGATAGGGTTAATGGTATTACTTTATTTAAATATCAATGTGCTATCGTGGGTGCTAAGTAAGCCCAAATTTTTAAAACGGTTTAAAAAAATAACCTCTGTTTTCTATTTTTATACTACTAAAAGGTTGTTAGTGGTGTTAGCACTATCAATACTTAGGTATGGGGTGTTTTGTAGCCAGTTTATTTTATTACTTTGGCTTTTTGATGTAGAAATTACTGTGGCTAATGGGTTTATGGCTGTGCCTATTATATTTTTAGTACAAACCATTGTACCCAGTAATACGTTAAGCGATTTAGGAATACGGGGTGCGGCTTCACTATATTTTTTAAATTACTTTAGTGCAAACAATTCGGGTATATTAGCCGCTGCCTACTTGCTATGGGGAATAAATATTTTTGTACCAGGTATTATAGGGGCTGTTTTTTTTAGCATTTTTAAATACAAAAAAGCAAATGGTACTAATTAGCGGTAGTATAGCAAAAATACTGACACTGTTTTATCTTATACTAATGGGATATTACCGTTGGGGATGGAATAAAATAAAACAACCCAACAATAGTGAAAGCACCTTACCTAATACACCGGTAAGCATTATAATTCCCACCCGTAACGAGGAGAAAAATATTATCCAGTGTCTTACAGCGATATATAAGCAAACCTATTCTAAAAAAAATGTTGAAGTAATTGTAGTGGATGATTACTCTACTGATACTACTACACAGGTAGTTAATAGTTTTAAAGAAAAAAAAGAGTGGACACAATTGCAACTATTAGAATTAAGAGATACCTCCAACGAGCGGTACAAGAAAGCAGCAATTACAGCGGGCATTAAACAAGCCAAAGGCGAGTTGATACTAACTACTGATGCTGACTGTACTATGGGGCATGAATGGCTGACAGAGGTGGTAAAGTTTTTTAAACAAACCAATGCCGTTTTGGTGAGTGGGGCAGTAGTTTTTGATTGGGATAAGAAAAAACAAAATATACTAAGCCACTTTTTTTTACAGATACAACAACTTGAGTTTGCAGGGTTGGTAGGTATTGGGGGAGCTGCTTTGCAGCTAAAGTTTCCCAATATGTGCAATGGGGCTAATATGGCGTACAAAAAAGAAGTTTTTGATGAGGTAGGCGGCTATATAGGCAACGATAACCTACTCTCTGGCGATGATGAGTTTTTGATGCACAAAGTGTTTAGTAAGTATCCTAAACAAGTACATTTTTTAAAAAATAAAAAAACGATAGTAAAAACACCGCCTGCCTTTACTTTTAAAGCGTTTATGGCGCAACGTATGCGCTGGGTTTCTAAAAGTACTAAATATAGCGATAAACGCATTACTGCGGTGCTTGCTATGGCATATTTATTTAATCTTAGTATTGTGGTAAACGGTTTCTTGGGTTTTATTAATCCTTTAATTTGGTGGGTGGCTATTGGGCAATTAGTATTTAAAATTTTTGTAGAATATTGGTTTTATGCTACTGTATTAAAATACTTTAACCTTAAACATTTACTTAAATATATTATAGCAGCGCAGCCTTTTCATATTTTATATGTGTTGATAATAGGTATTTTAGGTAATTTTGGGAGTTATAGCTGGAAAGGAAGAACCCAATGAGTACTATGCCACTTGTATTAGAGAAGAAAGTATTAGCCTCGCTACTTTTTACAGAAAGTTTTGATACCATTGTTGAAGAAGCAAAAGAAAGTGAATATTTTGTGGGTGATGCACTAAAATGGCTAATAAAAAGTAAATACGTTAGTCCAATGGAACTGAACGAGGAAAAAGGAGACTACCAAGCTACTTATATGTACGATAGCGATAATATGCGTGCCTACCGCTACCAAATGACGGCTAAAGGCTTAACATTTTTAGGACAAAAATTTTAAACGGTTTATTATCTCAGTTTCAGTATTTTTTTTGATTTTACTCACTTTTAAAACCGTTGCAGGGGGCTGTAACCCTGTTTTTAGTTAGTGGTTTTTTGCCTTTAGCCTTTGGTGCGAAGGGCATACAGAATAGGCATGAATGTTCAGCGACTATCGTCATTGCAAGAAAACCTTCTTAGGCTATCGAGACAATCTGTATGTTGTTGTGGCAAAGAGATTGCTGCGAAAGACCTCGAAATGACGGTATAGGTAATCTGTATGATATGGTATAATGAAAGCAATATTTCAACTCACCTAAACAGTAAAAACTATATTAATACCTCAACAATAGCCCTTGCCACACGCTCACCATCCATAGCGGCAGAAACAATGCCTCCAGCATAGCCTGCGCCTTCGCCGCAAGGGTATAATCCTTTTATTTGTGGGTGTTCTAAACTCTCTTTATCTCTGGGTATGCGCACGGGTGATGATGTGCGGGACTCTACCCCCACCAAAACTGCTTCGTGGGTATAGTAGCCCTTCATTTTTTTGCCAAAGGCTTGTACACCGCCTCGCAATCGGGCGGTAATTTCATTGGGCAATATATCGTCCAACGGCACACTGCTTATCCCCAAAAGGTAAGAGGTATCTGGCAATGATGATGATTGTTTTTTCTTCACAAAATCGGGTAGTCGCTGTGCGGGTGCAGTAAGGTTGTTACCTCCTTTTACAAATGCTCGTTGCTCAATCTCGGCTTGGTAGTACATTGATGCTAATGCACCTTTATCCTTATATTTTTGCCAGTCTTTTTCTTCAATGCTCACCACTATGCCGCTATTAGCAAATTTTCCATTTCGCTTGCTCGGGCTCCATCCATTTACTACTATTTCATTGGGGGCGGTAGCCGCAGGGGCTATAATCCCCCCAGGGCACATACAAAAACTAAACACGCCTCTTCCGTTTACTTGCTGCACCAAACTGTAACTGCTGGGGGGCAAAAATTCGCTTCGTATATCACAATGGTATTGTATTTTATCAATCAGTTCTTGAGGGTGTTCTATCCTTACGCCCAAAGCAAAAGGCTTCGCCTCAATGGCTATTTGTTTTCTGTCTAATAGTTCAAAAATATCTCGTGCGCTGTGTCCTGTGGCAAGTATTACATTTTTTGCTGTAAAACTATCTCCATCGGTTGTGTGTACTTCGTGCAGTGTAGTATTTTTTACTATTATATCGCTCACTCGTTTATTAAACAATACTTTACCGCCAAACCTTTCAATAGTTTCTCGCATGGCGGTAATAATATCGGGCAGCTTATTAGTCCCAATATGTGGATGGGCTTCGTATATAATGTTTTCTGCTGCGCCGTGTTCAACAAACACTTGTAGTATTTTGGCTATATCGCCTCTTTTTTTACTTCTAGTGTATAGTTTACCATCGCTATATGTTCCTGCGCCACCTTCGCCAAAACAATAATTACTATCGGGGTTTACTACTCGTTCTTTGTTTATAGCAGCTAAATCACGGCGACGTTCACGCACTGCCTTGCCTCGCTCTATAATTATGGGGCGTATTCCTGCTTCTAATAATCGCAAAGCAGCAAACATCCCCGCAGGCCCACAGCCTATAATAATTACTTCGTGCTGGGCAGTAGTACAATTGTGGTAGTGTATGGTATTCTCAAAAAGAGGAACAATGGGTAATGTGGTAATTCCATCTCCTTTTAAAGTATATTCAACTACCAAACGGACAATAATATTGGCTTTTCTGGCATCTATCGACTTCTTTCTAATTTTCCAATCAGAAATTTTATCAACATTTATTCGTAGCTTTTCTGCTAACTTAGCCCTTGTTTTTTCAGGTAAAAAAGCCTCTTCAGGCGAGAGGTAAAGTTCTTCGGTAGTGTTCATAAGTCAGGTTTCTATCCTAAAATGTAAATGCAATTTTAATTAAAATTTTAAAAAGTCCACTTTTGTACAAAATCCCTACCATGAGAGATATACCCCATTTAGAAAAAGTAGCCTCACAAGTTCGTCGTGATATTGTTCGCCAAGTCCATGCAGTACAGTCAGGTCATCCTGGTGGGTCATTGGGTTGCGCTGATTATCTTACGGCTTTATATTTCGATATTATGCAACATACACCACTCCCTTTTGATATGAGTGGTAAAAAGCAAGATGTATTTATATTAAGCAATGGGCATATATCGCCTGTTTTTTATTCTGTATTGGCACGCAGTGGCTATTTTGATGTAGATGAGTTGAATACTTTTAGAAAAATAAATACTCGCCTGCAAGGGCATCCTACCACCCACGAGGGGTTACCGGGTGTACGCATAGCATCGGGCTCGCTGGGGCAGGGCTTATCAGTAGCTACGGGTATTGCATACAGTAAAAAAATGGAGGGAGAGGACAGTTTTGTATATGCACTTTGCGGAGATGGAGAATTGCAAGAGGGGCAAATATGGGAAGCGGTGATGTTTGCCGCACACAACAAAGTGGATAATCTTATAGTAGCGGTTGATTTTAACGGGCAACAGATAGATGGCAGTACTGAAGATATTATGGGCTTTACCAGCCTAAAAGAAAAATTTGATGCCTTTGGTTGGCATACTATGGAAATGGACGGCAACCATATGGAAGAAGTGGTAACTACTTTAGACAAAGCCAAAGCCGCCGCCAACAATGATAAACCCATTATGATAATAATGAAAACAGAAATGGGGGCAGGGGTTGATTTTATGATGGGCAGCCACAAATGGCACGGTATCCCACCAAGTGATGAGCAATTGGCTGATGCCTTATCTCAGCTTCCTGAAACTTTAGGAGATTTTTAAGAAATTTATAGCTTTTAGTTCGTTATTTACTATATGTTTTTAACTGAAAATAGGAAGCTGAAAACTATAAACCAACCAGTATTTAACAATAAAGGCACGAAATTTTCATAGTTAATAGGAAAGAGAACAATAAAATTAATGACCGTATTTAAAAAATATATTTTTACTACCCTTCTTTTTCTGCTCACGCTTTCTGTTTTTTCGCAAAAAAACACCCGCATACTGTTTGTATTAGATGCTTCGGGAAGTATGTGGGCACGTATGGAAACCAATAACCGTATTAATGTAGCTAAAAGCCTGCTAAGCAAAATGGTGGATAGTTTAGAGCAGTTTGATTTTGTAGAAGTAGGCTTACGGGTGTATGGGCATACCAGCCCCAAAGCAGCGCGTAACTGTAAAGACACTCGCCTTGAAGTGCCTTTTGGAAAAAGAAATGCCGCCGCTATTAAGCAAAAATTAGGCACTATTACTCCTAAAGGTACTACACTAATAGCATACTCACTCACTCGTGCTGCTTATGATTTTCCCAGCAAAAGGGGATGGCGCAATGTGATAATTTTAATTACTGATGGTTTAGAAGAATGTGGTGGCGACCCTTGCGCCGTATCAGAAGCATTGCAAAAACAGGGCGTAATACTTCGCCCCTTTGTTATTGGAGTGGGAGGAAATGAAAACTTTGCTGCTGCTTTTGAGTGTGTGGGGCGGTATTTTGATGCCAAAACCGAAAACGATTTTGATAATATTTTAAACACCGTAGTATCGCAAGCATTAAATACTACCACAGCACAAGTAAACCTATTGGATATTGATGGTAGAGCTACTGAAACCAATGTAAACATGACCTTTTACGACAGTAAAAGCAATAAAATGATTTACAACTACATTCACACCATGAATGATAGAGGAGTACCCGATACACTCACACTAGACCCCAGCTATAAATACAATATGGTAGTACATACCATACCCCCCGTGTATAAAAGTAATATAGAGCTACTTGCGGGCAAGCACAATACAATAGCAGTAGATGCACCGCAAGGCGATATATTATTGAAAATGAGCGGAGTAACCAGCTACGAAAAACTGAATGCCCGACTAATGAAAAAAGGCAACGATGCCACCATTAATTACCAAACTTTTAATACTAAACGGAAGTATTTGGTAGGGCAATACAATTTAGAAATATTTACTACTCCACGCATATACCTAAACAATGTATTAGTAAGTCAAAGTAAAACCACAACGGTTAATATTCCCCAGCCAGGTAAGTTTATTCTTACATTTAGACAAGAGATTATAGGGGGCATTTTTACTATGAACAAAAATAGTTTAGAATGGGTAGCAGATTTTGACTCCCGCAATAAAAAACAGATTACTATACTACAACCAGGTAAATACAAATTAATATTTAGACCAGTAAAGGCTAATTTAACGGTATTAACTTCGGAGCGGAATTTTGAAATAACATCAGGCAATACTACCCATATAAACATTAATTAGCCCCTATGAAACACTTTGAAATAATAGACAAAAAAGATACACGTTCAGGCTTTGGTGCTGGCTTACTTGAAGCGGGCAAAAACAACCCCAACGTAGTAGCTCTTTGTGCTGATTTAACAGGCTCATTAAAAATGGATGCCTTCCAAAAAGAGTTTCCCAGCCGTTTTATACAAGTGGGCATATCCGAAGCTAATATGATGGGACTGGCAGCGGGTTTGGCTATTACGGGTAAAATACCGTTTACAGGTACATTTGCTAATTTTTCTACGGGTAGGGTGTACGACCAAATTCGCCAGTCTATTGCCTACTCTGATAAAAATGTAAAAATATGTGCTTCGCACGCAGGGCTTACTTTGGGCGAAGATGGAGCAACACACCAAATATTAGAAGACTTAGGCTTAATGAAAATGTTGCCCAACATGACGGTAATAAACCCTTGTGATTATAACCAAACCAAAGCCGCCACATTAGCCATAGCAGACTATAACGGACCTGTATATTTACGGTTTGGTCGCCCCAAAGTACCTGTTTTTACTCCTGCCGACCAAAAATTTGAGATAGGTAAAGCTCTAATACTAAATGAAGGTGCTGATGTGAGTATTTTTTGCACAGGGCATTTAGTATGGAAATGTATAGAAGCAGGGCATATATTAGCCGAAATGGGAATTGATGCTGAAATAATAAATATACACACCATTAAACCTTTGGATGATGCAGCTATCTTACAATCAGTTGCAAAAACAAAATGTGTAGTAACTGCCGAAGAACACCAAATGAATGGAGGCTTAGGAGATAGTATTTGCCAGCTATTAGCACGTAATACACCCACTCCCGTCGAAATGGTAGCAGTGAAGGATAGCTTTGGCGAAAGTGGCACACCAGACCAGCTAATGAAAAAATACGGTTTGGATACCCCCGATGTAGTAGCCGCCGCACAAAAAGTTTTGCAACGCAAAGGATAAAAAAAACCAGCGTCAAAACTAATACAACTGCTTGAGCGAAGACCCGATAATACATACCGACCTTGAGTTAGTACGCCAGTTTAAAAACCCGCGTACACAAAACTATGCCCTGCATCTTATCATAAAAAAGTATGAGCAGAAAGTATATTGGCATATCCGTAAAATATTAATAGACCATGATGATACTGATGATGCCTTGCAAACTACTTTTATAAAAGTATGGCAGCACTTAGCAAATTTTAGAGAAGACAGTAAACTATATACTTGGATATACCGCATAGCTACCAATGAAGCGCTTGCCCTGCTGAAAAAAAAACGCACCAAATTTTTTCTACCTATTGTGGATGTGGAAGCAGAACTAAGCACCAAAATAGATGATAGCTCACACTATACAGGCGATGATATAGAACGCAAACTACAAAAAGCACTCCTTACCCTGCCCCAAAAACAACGCATTGTATTTAATATGAAATATTTTGATGCCATGAAGTACGATGATATTAGCGAAATATTAGGTACAAGTGTGGGCGCGTTAAAAGCCTCGTATCACCATGCAGTAAAGAAAATAGAGAAATTTTTGGTAACAGATTAAACCTTTAAAACTTTTAAGTATCATACTACTATAATTTAATGCACAACGAAGAAGAAAATATTAGGAAACAAGTAGGTAATAAAAAACCGCAAAGTGGTTTTCAACTGCCTGATAACTACTTCAATACTTTCTCATCAAAAGTAAAAGAAAGCATTGAGGTAAAAACTACACGCCCAAAAGGGTTTGCATGGGGTGGTTTACTGCGCCCTGTATATAGTGTACCCTTTGTAGCAGTGGTACTTTTAGTAGCAGGTTATTTTTCTTTTTTTAACCCCGCTACTACACATATTGAGGCAAAAACCACTGCAAAAACAATTACCACCGACGATATTTCTATTGAAGCCATCGAAGAATATTTAGCGCAGGGTATTGACCTTATTGGGGTAGATAGTGATATAGAAGAAGATTTTATATTATTAGCATTAACCCCAAATGAGGTTTTAGAAACCAATACCACTACAAAAATTGTACTACCGTTGCTCAACACAAAAGATACTATTATAGAACTTACAGATAAAGAAATAGAAGACTACTTATTTGATAATATAGATGAAGACCTTTTAGAAGATATTTAAACACAAACACCATGAAAAAAATAGGATTAGTATTACTAATGGCTGTATTTGCTGTTGCAGCATTTGGACAAAAGAAAAAAAACGACAAAATATGTGCAGCAAAAATTGAGTTTATAAAAAAGAAACTTGCCCTTACAGCCGATGAGGAAAAGAAATTTACCCCCCTTTATAATGCGTTTTCGGAAGAAGGAGAAGCTCTGCGCACAAGTTTTAAAAGCAAAGTAAACCTTGCTGATATTGACCTTACTTTTATGACTGATGAGGAATGCCAAGAATTAATAAATAGTATAGCAGAGCAAAAGCAAAAAGAACTTGACTTGATAAAAAAATACACCGCTGCATTTAAAAAAATATTACCCGTGAAAAAGGTGGCTATGATTTTTAAGGCAGAGTATGAGTTTAAAAGACTTTTGGTTAGGAAACTTAGAGGTGAGGCAAAGAAGATGAGAGAAGAGGCAAGAAAAATTCGGAAAGAGCATAGAGAAATGCTTAAAGATAGTAGAGCCTTAATGAAAGATAGCAAACTATCGAAAGAAGAAAGAAAGAAGATGAGAGAAGAGTCTGATAAGTTAAGAAAACAAATAAAAGAGGAGCATAAAAGATATAGAAAACAGCTGCAAGATAGGCGGAAAAAGATGCGAGAAACCCTAAAAGAAATCGAGATAAACAAATAGGCATGAATGCCCATCCTATATATAAAGTTTTTGTAAGATTATGAATTGCGGTAGGTTTCAACCTATCGCTATATTTGCAACGGTTTTGAATAGTACTACTCGCACCCTATCATTTAACAAAACCACTATATTATTACCCCCCGTTTAAAGCCCTTATTAACAAGGGCTTTTTTGGTAAACTCTGCCTATTACCAACACTTAAAAGTCAGTCTTATATTATTTCATAAAATAATAGTAAGTCATGCTAATTTTTCATTAGTTTTGCGCGGGTTTTTTTTAAACCTCAAATTTAAAAACTTTAAATAGTTATCATTGTTAGCACCTTGTAATTGCTAACGTTATTGATACTAATTATTATGGGTAAAACTATAAAATTAAAAAAAGGACACAACATCAATTTGGTGGGTGAGGCTTCCCATTCGCTGGGAAATGCCAAAGTATCTAAAACGTATGCCATTAAACCTTTAGATTTTAAAGGACTAACTCCAAAACTCCAAGTAGAGGTAGGTAGCGAAGTAAAAGCAGGCACGCCATTATACTTTTTTAAAGAAATGCCTGATGTTAAAATTACATCGCCCGTTAGTGGTGCAGTATCAGAAATTAACAGAGGAGCAAAGAGAGTATTACTTGAAATAAAGGTATTGGCTAATGATGCTACATCGTATGTAAATTTTGCTATGGGCAACCCTACTGAAATGACTGCCGATGATATTAAGAAAAACTTATTAGAAAGTGGCGCATGGACAAGCATAAAACAACGCCCTTTTGGCAAAGTAGCAAATCCAAGCGATACGCCTAAAAATATATTTATCTCAGGTTTTGATAGCGCACCGCTTGCACCTGATTATAATTTTATATTAGAAGGTAGAGAAGAACATTTTGAGTGGGGTATTAATGCACTGACTAAACTAACAGAAGGTAAAGTATATCTAAGTTTAAACGGTAGCAAAGCAGCAGGTGTATTAAACAATACCAAAAACGTTGAGATAGTAAATTTTGTAGGCCCACACCCTGCGGGTAATGTGGGCGTGCAAATACATCATATAGCCCCTATAAACAAGGGCGAAGCAGTGTGGACGGTAAATCCTGAAGATGTAGCCAACATAGGTAAACTATTTAAAGAAGGAATATACGACCAAGAGCGTACCGTTGCACTTACAGGCTCTGAAGTAAATGAAGACGCTCGCAAATACTATAAAGTAAAAGCAGGGGCAGAAATTTCAGCATTAACTACTGATACTATTAGCGAAGGGAATAATCGTATTATTAGCGGTAATGTGCTTACAGGTAGTAAATTAGACGCGACTGGATATATAGGGTTTTATGACCGACAAATAACAGTGATACCCGAAGGTGATGAACCTGAATTTATAGGTTGGTTAGTACCCTCGTACTCACGCCCAAGTATCTCAAAAACATTCTTATCCTACCTCACACCAAATAAAAAATTTAAGGTAAACACTAATATGCACGGCGAAGAACGTGCTTTTGTAGTTACTGGCGAGTATGAAAAGGTATTACCTATGGATATATATCCGCTGTATTTGTTTAAAGCCATACTGGCTAATGACCTTGAGGCGATGGAAGAATTAGGCATTTTAGAAATTGATGAGGAGGACGTAGCACTATGCGAGTTTGTTTGTACATCAAAAATGGAATTGCAGAAACTGGTTCGCGAAGGTTTGGATACAATACAAAAAGAAGGTTAAACAACTAATTTCAAGTGTATATTAAGCAATGAAATTTCTTCATAAACAATTAGAAAAAATAAAACCCAACTTTGAAAAAGGAGGAAAACTCTATTTTTTGCATTCGAGTTTCGATGCGATAGAGACCTTTCTTTTTGTACCGGGTACAACCACTCACAATGGCACGCACATTCGTGATGGTATTGATTTAAAACGCACCATGTTTGCGGTGGTAATAGCCATGTTACCCGTCATGCTATTTGGTATGTGGAATGTGGGCTACCAGCACTTTTTAGCCATAGGGCAAGAAAGTACCTTAATGGATAATTTTTTATTTGGGCTAATACAAGTACTACCTATTATAGTAGTTTCATACGGTGTAGGTTTAGGTATCGAATTTTTCTTTTGCCAAATAAACGGGCATAAAGTAAACGAAGGATTTTTGGTAACTGGTTTGCTTATTCCTTTAGTAATGCCGCCTTCTATTCCTTTGTGGATGGTTGCCGTAGCTACTGCCTTTGCAGTAATTATTGGTAAGGAAGTATTTGGCGGTACGGGAATGAACTTATTAAACCCTGCCTTAACCGCTCGTGTGTTCTTGTTCTTTGCTTACCCCTCATATATGGCAGGCGAGTATCGTTCTGACCAAGAATATATATGGACTGTTGCTAATCGTGCCGATGTAGCTGACGGTTTTAGTGGTGCTACCATGTTATCACAAGCTGCGGAAGGTAAAGAGTTGGCGCATACTCCCATAGAGTCCTTTATGGGGGCTATCCCTGGTGCTATTGGTGAAACCTCTACAATAGCCTGTCTCATTGGGGCTGCTATACTTATTATTACTGGTATTGGCAGTTGGCGCATAATGTTGGCTACCTTTCTAGGAGGTGCAGCCATGGCTTTATTACTTAATGTACTTGCACCTTATGCCTCCATCCCCGAAACACAACATTTTATGACATTGCCATTCTACAGCCATTTAGTAATTGGTGGCTTTGCTTTCGGAGCAATATATATGGCTACCGACCCTGTATCGGCATCACAAACAAACAAAGGTAAATGGATATACGGTATTTTAATTGGTGTGCTGTGTATTCTAATAAGAGTATTTAACCCTGCATACCCAGAGGGAATGATGCTTGCTATTTTATTTATGAATGTTATGGCTCCATTAGTTGACCATTATGTAGTTACAGCAAACAAAAAAAGGAGGCTCGCTCGTGCAACGATCTAATACATATATAATATTATATACTTTAGCCCTTACTGTATTTTGTGGCGTAGTATTATCACTAACCGCAATGGCTTTAAAGCCACTTCAAGACTATAATATTGAGCAAGAACGCAAAATTAATATAGTGGCTACTTTTGCCGATGTTAGTGAAATGAGCAAAGATACTGCTGTTGCCCTATACAACAGTATAATTGAGGGTATAGTAGTGAACTACAAAGGCGAGAAAATAGAAGGTGTTGAAGCAGGTGAAATTGAAGTACTAAGAGAGTACAAAAAACCAGTTGAAGAACGCAGGTTTCCTGTTTATATAGCAAAAAACAAAGACGATAAAGAGAAAATAGAGTTTTACATAGTACCCACTTATGGTTTTGGTTTATGGAACAGTATTTCAGGCTATGTAGCACTAAAACCCGATTTGAATACCATAGAAGGTGTGCGGTTTGGTCATGTGGGTGAAACCCCTGGTTTGGGCGCACGTATAGCTGATGATGAAGCAGTATATAACCGCTATATTGGTAAAAAACTTTTTGATGA
>CAZOZL010000009.1:2103-70018 GCA_964584305.1 uncultured Burkholderiales bacterium | reverse complement strand
TTGGGTATTTGTTCTGCATTGGCAGTAACAGTGCAGCTAAAACCTACGGTTTATATGGCTTTAGCTTTACTGTTTGTAACCGTTTTTTCAAATCTTTTCATTTCGTTACTACGCAATAGTATTCCATCACGTATTCGCATTATAGTACAATTAGCAATAGTATCACTTTGGGTTACTATTGTTGATTTGATATTAAAGGCGTATGCCTACGATATATCTAAAGACCTTTCGGTATTTGTAACCCTTATTATTACCAACTGTATAATAATGGGACGTTTAGAAGCATTTGCATTAGCCAACAAGCCTTGGCCATCAGTATTAGATGGTTTGGGGAATGGCTTAGGCTATGGAGCAATAATATTGGCAGTAGCTTTCTTTAGGGAGTTATTAGGGTCGGGGGCTTTGTTTGGCTTTAAAGTGTTTGAAGAAGCAGGTATCCCTTATACTAATAACGGGGTGCTGCTTATCCCTGCGGGGGCGTGTATAGTTTTAGGGCTTTTAATTTGGGCACAACGCGCCAGAAACGGTTATGCCGAAGAAGAATAGAGTTAACCAATAACAAAAAACAACATGGAAAGTTTAGTAAGTATATTTGTTAAGTCAATGTTTGTTGACAATATGATTTTTGCCTTTTTTTTGGGTATGTGCTCTTATTTGGCAGTATCTAAAAAGGTAAAAACAGCTTTTGGTTTAGGCTTAGCCGTAATATTTGTATTGGGTATTACTGTACCCATAAACTGGCTTTTGATACATTATTTCTTAAAAGAAGGTGCGTTAGCTTGGATAAGCCCTGAATTTGCCGAGGTTGATTTAAGTTTCTTATACGCCATTGTATTTATATCAGTAATTGCCAGCATGGTACAATTAACTGAAATGGTAATTGAAAAATTCTCGCCTTCATTATATAATTCATTAGGTATATTTTTACCGCTTATTGCTGTAAACTGCGCCATATTAGGAGGCTCATCGTTTATGTCTATTCGCCCATACACCTTTGCCGAGGCAACTGTTTTTGGCTTAGGTTCTGGTGTGGGTTGGTTATTAGCCATTATAGCATTAGCTGCCATTCGCGAAAAAATGAGATATTCTAATGTACCCAAGCCATTGCGTGGTTTAGGTATCACTTTTATAGTAGTGGGGCTAATGGCATTTGGTTTCCTTAGTTTTATGGGGTTTGCAATTTAAAAACACAGAAAAAATTTAATTATGACTTTATTAGCAATAGACCCTACTGTTATTATGGCCAGTGCAGCCATTTTCACGGCAGTAATATTAATGTTGGTATTCATATTACTATTTTCTGCTAAAAAATTAGTGCAGCAAGGCGATGTGAAAATTGAGGTAAATGGTGAGAAGGTAATTACAACGCCTGCGGGCAGTACCTTACTTACTATACTCTCTAATAATAAACTTTTTCTTCCTTCGGCGTGTGGTGGGGGGGGTACTTGTGCTATGTGTACCTGCCAAATATTTGAAGGCGGCGGAGACATACTTCCTACTGAAACTGGACATATAAACCGTAAAGACCAAAAAGATAAATGGCGTTTGGCTTGCCAAGTGAAGGTAAAAAACGACATGAAAATAAAAATACCCGAAGAGGTATTTGGTATTAAAAAATGGGAATGTGAAGTGGTGAGTAACTACAATGTAGCTTCTTTTATAAAAGAGTTTGTAGTGAAACTACCCGAAGGGGAAACCCTTGATTTTGAAGCAGGTGGCTATGTACAAATAGATGTACCTGAATGTGAAATTGATTTTAAAAATATTGATATAACTGCACACCCAAGCATGGGTAAACCTGCTGATGAATTTCAGGCGGAGTGGGATAAATTTGGCTTGTGGGATTTGAAAATGAAAAACCCTGAGACTATTTTCCGTGCATACTCTATGGCAAACCACCCTGCCGAAGGAAATATAGTAATGCTAAACATACGTATAGCTACCCCACCTTGGGATAGGGATGCCAACAAATGGATGGATGTGAACCCAGGTATTTGTTCATCGTATGTGTTTGATGCTAAACCAGGGGATAAAATAACTATTTCAGGTCCTTATGGTGAGTTTTTTATTAAACCCACACAAGCAGAGATGTTATATATTGGTGGAGGTGCTGGTATGGCTCCCCTACGCTCGCACCTATTCCACTTATTCCATACTTTAAAAAATACCGACCGAAAAGTATCGTACTGGTATGGTGGGCGTTCTAAACGTGAGTTATTTTACGTTGAGGATTTTAGAGCAATAGAAAAAGAATTTCCAAATTTCAAATTCCATATAGTATTGTCAGAACCCTCGCCCGAGGATAACTGGAAGGCAAAAAAAGATATTGACGATGAAGGCGATGGTTTCACAGGGTTTGTTCACCAAGCCCTCATAGATAATTATTTAAACAAACACGATTCGCCCGAAGATATTGAGTATTATTTTTGTGGACCACCCATGATGAATGCCGCCGTTATAAAAATGTGCGACGACTGGGGAATACCCGAAGAAAATGTAGCCTTTGATGATTTTGGAGGATAACCACTCCCATTAAAACTTATACATGAAAGCCTTCCGCAATGCGGAAGGCTTTTTTATTTGTATAAAAGTAGGAAAGGGGTACAACACTCGTATCTAAATTATTATGAGACTGTCTTTTTTGAGGATAGATTCCTGCTTTCGCAGGAATGACTAAAAGCCTACTGCTTATTCATAACCGTAACAAAGCCTTTATGAATAGAATTAGGCATTTATGCCTATTGGTTTATTGTGTGGTAGGTAGTCATGCTGAACAGGGTTCAGGTATCTTTAACAAACTTTTAAAGTTTGTTAAAGATACCTCCCATTCATTCGGGTATAGTTTACTGTAATAAAATTAGTACCTTTTATTATATTGAATTCACCTTACTTTAGTAATTTTGACCACTTATGACACTTAAGGTATTAATGACAGGCGGAGGCGCACCTGGTGCAGCAGGTATTTTAAAATGCCTGCAACAACATCCTAATATAAAAATTGTAGTAGCTGATGCTGATGATGAAGCCGTGGGGCGGTATCTTAACCCTACTTTCGAGGTGATTCCAAAAGCAACCGATGCCAACTTTATTACTGCCATAGAAACCCTTTGCAAAAAACACCAAATACAGGTAATTGTACCGTTGGTAACCCGTGAGCTATTCTCCTTTAGTAAAAACAAAAAGGCATTTGCTGATAAAGGTATTAAAATTTTAGTGTCGGATTATGAGCCACTAAACATTGCTAATGATAAAGGCAAACTATACCATCTATTGCATGAAAACAATATCCTTACGCCGCAGTTTCAAATAGCCTCTACCATTGGCGAGTGGAAAGCGGCAGTAAAACTATTAGGACATCCTAATAAAATTATTTGCTTTAAGCCCTGTGTATCAAATGGTAGTAGAGGGTTTAGGATAATAGACGAGAACAAAGACGAGTTTGATTTGTTGTTTAATCATAAGCCAACAGCCACTTATATTACTTATGAAAAAGCCCATTCCATTTTAAAACAAAAACCGTTTCCGCCGCTATTAGTCAGCGAGTATTTACCCGATGAGGAATATACGATAGACTGTTTGGCACAAAATGGTAAATGCTTGTTGGCTATACCCCGTTTGCGTAAAAAAATGGTGCAAGGCATTTCTGTGGCAGGCATTGTTGAGCAAAACCACGAAATTATAAACTATTGCAAAGCCATTGTAGAGTGCTGCAATCTTCATGGTAATATTGGTGTGCAGGTGAAACGTGCGGGTAATGGCGTTTTTAAAATATTAGAAATTAACCCCCGTGTGCAGGGTACTACTGTTGCCTTGCTGGGCGCAGGCATAAACCTACCTTTATTGGCAGTACAAATGGAAATGGGTGAAAATATTACTCCTAATGAAGCAAACATAAAATGGGGTACACAGTTTACCCGCCATTGGACAGAAGTTTATCATTAAATCATATTGGAACAATCATTCCAATAATAGTTTCTTTTTTTTAATCACTGCTTCTTTACCTTACTTTGCAAGGGTTGGCAAATCATACTATCCATACTATATTAAAACAGCACTGGGGGCATAGCAGCTTTCGTCCTTTGCAGGAAGATATTATACACGCTGTTTTAAATGCAAAAGATACTTTAGCACTTTTGCCTACGGGTGGCGGAAAATCCGTGTGTTTCCAAATTCCCAGTATAGTTTTAGGTGGTTTAACGGTAGTAGTGTCTCCACTGGTGGCACTAATGAAAGACCAAGTAGAACAATTGCAGCAACGGGGCGTTTCAGCTCTTGCTATATATTCGGGTATGTCTTTTAGGGAGATTGATTTAGAATTGGATAATTGTATATATGGCAAATATCAGTTGCTGTATATCTCGCCAGAGCGTTTACAAACCGAGCTTTTTCTTGCACGAGTAAAGCAAATGCCTGTAAAGCTAATTGTTGTTGATGAAGCACATTGCATTTCGCAATGGGGATATGATTTTCGTCCCGAATATTTAGAAATTAAAAAACTGCGTGATGTATTTCCTAAAATTCCAGTAATAGCACTTACCGCAACTGCAACTACTGATGTAGTAAAGGATATTCAAACACAATTAGCCTTTAAAACGCCTAATGTTTTTAAAAGTAGCTACCAAAGAAAAAATCTTCACTATTTAGTTTTAAAAGAAGAAAACAAAGTGGAACGATTGTTCCAAATCATTAAAAAAACAAAAGGCAGCACCATAGTATATACACGCAGCCGCTACCAAACACAAAAAATAGCTACCGATTTAACCAAAAAAGGACTTTCAGCTTCTTATTATCATGCAGGGCTAAACCATACAAATAGAGACCAACGGCAAAAAGATTGGACGGTAGGCAAAACACAAATTATTGTAGCTACTAATGCTTTTGGCATGGGGATAGATAAACCTGATGTTCGCTTGGTGGTTCACATGGATATGCCCGATACAATAGAAAATTATTTTCAAGAAGCAGGGCGTGCGGGGCGAGATGGAAAAAAGGCTTACTGCGTGTTGTTTTTTACAGAAGTTGACCGTTTGCAAAGCCTTAAAAAATTTGAACACCAACGTACAGATGCTGCTACTGCCAGCAAAACTATAAACTGGCTACATAGTTTTTATAATATTGCACACGGCACTGGCGGTGGGCTTAATTTTGATTTTGACATCCAGCAGTTTTGTGAACGCTACAATGCCTCTCCTGTTCCAGTGTATGCTACCTTAAAAATTTTGGAACAGCAGGGCATTATTGCTTTAACAGAGAATGTATATATCCCCTCAAAAATTAAGTTTAAGGTAAATAATTATACACTGTACGAGTATCAGATAAAAAACCCTGCCATGACCGAGTTTGTAAAAACTATACTACGCTCATACGGCGGTGCTTTCGAGCAATATGTACCTATAAAAGAACTGGAATTAGCACGAAGAACAAATTACACAAAAACAGAAATAATAAAAGGACTTGAAAAACTAAAACAGCAAAATATTATAGAATATTACCCGTACAAAGAGTTGCCACAACTTACTTTTCTGTATCCCCGTGGGATAGAAAAAATTGATGCAAAAGCTATTGAGCAACGTACTGCACTGTTAAAACAAAAACTGAATGCAGCTTTGGAGTATGCACAACAAACTATTAAGTGTAGGCAACAAATAATACTCGCTTATTTTAGCGAAACGGATAGCAAACCATGTGGTAAATGTGATATTTGCATAGAAACGCGAAAAAAAATTAACGATATAAGCGAATTTGAAAAATATCGTACTAATATTGAAACCGCTTTGGCAAATGGCGCACAAAGTCTTCCCCTTCTTGCCCAAAGAATGGGAGTTGAACAACAAACAAAACTAACCTCCGCCATACGAAAAATGATTGAAAGCGAGGAGTTGATTTTAAAAGACGGATGGGTAAGCCTGAACCAAAAAAGAAAATAGTTTTTACAGTTATAAACGATTTAACCTACGACCAACGTATGCAACGCATTTGTAGCACGTTGGCAAACAGCGGCTATAAAGTGCAGTTGGTAGGTAGAAAACTCCAAAACTCAAAACCACTAAAAAAATACAACTACCAGCAAACCCGCCTATTTTGCATTTTTACCAAAGGCAAGCTATTTTATATAGAGTACAATATAAGGTTGCTTTTCTTTTTGCTATTCACTCGTTTTGATATTATTAGCGCAGTGGATTTAGATACCCTTGTTCCTTGCTATTATACGGGCAAGGTAAAACGAAAGCCCATTGTATTTGATGCTCACGAGTATTTTACCGAAGTTCCTGAAGTGGTTAACCGCCCCAAAATTAAAAAAATGTGGGAGTGGATAGCCAATACTTATATACCTAAAATAAAATACTGCTATACCGTTGCCCCCATACTGGCAGAGTTGTTTAGTAAAAAATATAAAACCACTTTTAGCACAATAGTAAATGCACCAGTAACCCAACCCTTGCCCGACGAAAACAGAGAGGAAAACATTTTACTATACCAAGGGGCATTAAACGCAGCACGTGGGATTGAACATTATATAGACATGATGCCTTTGCTACCCCATTTCAAACTTTGGTTGATAGGCGAAGGAGATTTAAGCAACGCCTTGCGAGAGAGGGTAAAAGAGAAAAAAGTAGAGCATCAAGTGAAATTTTTTGGTAAAATTGAACCCGAAAATTTGCATTTTACAACTTCAAAAGCATACCTTGGTCTCAATGTTTCGGAAAATGCCGGACTAAGTTATTACTATTCACTAAACAATAAATTTTTCGACCATATACACGCACTTCTACCTACCATAGTCAATAAGTTTCCTGAGTACGAGAGAATGAACGAGCAGTTCAATGTAATGGTGTTTGCTGATGCAAGCCCAAAATCTGTGGCGGCGCAAGTAACACTTTTAGCCCAAGATAAAAGTCTTTATAAAACACTTGCAAAAAACTGCCTTAAAGCTCGTTTAGTGTTGAACTGGGAAGAGGAAAGTACAAAATTGACAGGGTTTTATGCTAATGTTAGGTAAAAAACTGAATGTAATTTCTTTTGATGTTCCAAGCCCGCCAAACTATGGCGGAGTAGTAGATATTTTTTATAAGCTGCAAGCACTGCACAAACAAGGTATAGAAATACACCTGCATTGCTACCAATATGGTAGAGGTAGTG
This sequence comes from uncultured Burkholderiales bacterium, assembly GCA_964584305.1. Classification (GTDB taxonomy): domain Bacteria; phylum Bacteroidota; class Bacteroidia; order UBA8524; family UBA8524; genus SB11. The sequence continues at coordinate 62,878 of CAZOZL010000009.1, read as the reverse complement.
CCGCTGATTTGAAAAAAATTTGCAAATCAGTTACTTACTACCCTCGCCGCACGTTTCGCAATCCTTTCTATGGGAAATTACCTTATATAGTTGCCACCCGAAACTCGGTAGCTATGATTGAGAATTTGAACAAAAACGATTTTCCTATTTTGTTTGAGGGGTTACACTGCTGCTATTACTTAAATCATAAAACGCTAAAAAACAGAATTAAAATAGTGCGCACACATAATATAGAACACGACTACTATAAGAACTTAGAAATGGTAGAAGATTCTTTCTTTAAAAAATACTTCTTCCGTTTAGAAAGCGAGCGATTAAAAAAGTTTGAGAATAATCTTAAACACGCTACTGCGGTTGCCGCTATCTCTCCCAACGATTATAAATATTTTAACAAGCAGTATAAAAATGCTATTTACCTGCCCGCTTTTCACCCAAATACCGAAGTAAACATTAATACAGGCAAGGGCAAGTTTTTATTATACCACGGCAATTTAGGAGTAGGGGAGAACGAAGAGGCGGCTATGTTTTTAGTAAAAAATGTATTTTCGCAACTACCCTATCCTGCTATTATAGCAGGCAACAACCCATCATTAACGCTTAAAACAGAGATTGAAAAGCATACTAACATCACACTAAATGATAAGGTGAAATCAAGCCAAATATTATTGCTTATAAAAAATGCACATATAAATGTGTTACCTACCTTTCAAAGTACTGGCATAAAGTTAAAACTTATAAATAGCCTATTTATAGGAAGGCACTGTATTGTAAACGATAAGATGGTGAAAAATACAGGACTGGAAACACTGTGCAGTAAGGCTAATAAACCTATCGAGTTTACAAAGGCAATTAGCAAGTTTTGGGGTAAAGAGTTTACAAAAGAAGATATAACTGCAAGAGAAAACATTTTGAAAGAACAGTTTAGCAATACTGAAAACATCAAAATACTTACCCAAATTTTTGAAAAAGAATTGATTTAGCTTATTGTGGTTTCATACACCGCTCCGCCTTCACATTTATATACCTTCCCGTTAAACTTGTTTATAAGCCTATAATCGTGTGTAGCCATAATAACTGCCGTTCCCTCGCTATTAATACGCATCAACATTTGCATTATATCATCAGCCACCTCAGGGTCAAGGTTGCCAGTAGGTTCATCAGCAATTATCAGTTCGGGGTTGTTTAGCAATGCTCTCGCTATCACTACCCTTTGTTGTTCACCGCCCGATAATTCGTGAGGCATTTTATGCTCTTTTCGCATAAGCCCAACGTGTTCCAGTACCCTGTTTATTTGCTGCTTTCTTTCCTCTTTATTCTTCCACCCAGTAGAGCGTAGTACAAAATCAAGGTTATCATACACCGTTCTATCATACAATAGTTGAAAATCTTGAAAAATAATACCCAGACTTCTACGCAATTGAGCAATTTTTTTATGCCCTATATTATACAAATCGTATCCTGCAACATTCACCTTACCTTCTTTCAAAGGCAAATCACCATAAAGCATTTTAAGCAAGCTAGATTTTCCACTCCCTGTTTTCCCAATAAGATATACAAAATCACCGCTATATATGGATAAGTTTACATCGTGTAGCACCATATTATCATTCTTCTGAAAAATATTAGTCTCTTCTATATTTACTACTTTTTCACTCATCTGATACAATAATACTAATTTTCTAAAAAAAATAACTCAAAATTAGGATAAATACCTCTACTCTGTTTCTTTTCTTCTATAATCATTCAAAACCTACACTAATAAATCTCAAAAACATTCATTGATTAACTATAAAATACATACATTTGCAAAGATTAGAAATTTACTAAAGCGTAAATATAGTTACGAAATTATGAAATTAATTAGCATTAAGTCAACTGGTGTTTTGGCAATAGCCTTTTCGGTATTGTCAATCTCAGCGTGCCAAAACATTAAGAAGGCAGCAAAGAACTACGAGGAGAGTGTTGAATACAGCTCTTCTCCTAAAGTATTAGAACTACATGGTGATTCTGTTGAGTATGAAGTAACTGTTACTATACCAGCAAAAAAACTTCACAAAAAAGCTCAAATTAAAGTAGAGCCTGTTCTTAAGTATGGTGATGAGGCAAATTCTCGCCCCCCTTTCACTCTTAAAGGAGAAAAAACAACCAAATCAAAAAAAGCTATTAAATATAGCGAAGGTGGTACAAGAGTATTTACTGATAAGTTTGCTTACGATGAGAGTATGAAAAACGCTACATTGGTGGCTAAAAATACCTTTATTATTAAAGGAGAAGAAAGAGAGTTGAACCAGTGTATCAATTTACCCGAAACCAAAATTGCTGACGGTATTATCACTACCTCTCGTATGTTAAAGTCAAACGAAGATGTTTTGCTTTCTGTTGATGAGTACGTTCCAGTAGATAAAACTCAATCTATTGAGGTATATTACTTAATTAATAGTGACAGGTTCAACGCAAACTTTAAAGATAATAACGCAGCAATTAATAATAAGAAACAAATTGAGTCTTTAACAGAACTACTTAGAGATCCTAACTTTGAAATAAAGGGTTTAAACTTTAGTTCTTATGCTTCACCTGATGGTGAGATAGAAAGAAACGAAGCGTTATCAAAAGATCGTTCGGCATCAACTATTAAGTGGTTTAAACAATACTTGAAAAAATTTGGTCGCTACGAAATGTTTGATAGCAACTTTAAAGCTGCCAATAACTACAAAGAAGATTGGAAAGGCTGGAAAGCATCAGTTCAAGCCTCTGATTTAGAAGACAAAGACGGTATAGTTGCTATTATGAATAATAGCAATATTAGCGATGATGAAAAAGAAATCCGTATAAAAGCACAGCACGCTGCCTCTTACGAGAAAATGAAAACGTATATGTTGCCTAAATTAAGAAGGTCAACAATACAATTTACAGCTAAAGGAGGGTTAAAAACCAATGATGAGCTTGTTGCTGCATCTTCATCATTAGGAGAATTAAGTCAAGCCGAATTATTACAATTAGGTAAAATTTCGAGTGAGCCTAAAGACCGTAAACGCATATACAGCTATTATGTAGGTAAGTATAGTAGCGACTGGAAAGGTTTTAACAACCTTGCAGTAGCCAACCTACAACTTGGCGAAACAGAAGATGCTACTAAAAATTTAAGCACCGCCGATGGTTTAGATGCTAATAACGCATTTGTACTAAACAATATGGGAGTTGCTTATAAAATGAACAACCAGTTTTTAGATGCTGAAGAGAAATACCGTTCTGCAAAATCAAAACATAACAGTAATGTAAATGCTGACTATAACTTAGGTGTTCTATATACTCGCATGGGTAAATATGATAATGCTTTAGAGAGTTTTGGTAATACACAGTGTAGTTATAATGTAGGTTTAGCATACTTGCTTAAAGGGCAACTTGATGATGCTCAAAAAACATTAGACTGTATCCCTGCTGATAAGAAAGATGGAGCAACCTATTATATACTGGCTGTTGTATCAGCACGTAAAAACTCATTAGATGGTGTAGCTAATAACTTAGCAAGAGCATTTAAAGAAGATGCTAATTTAAAAAACCGTGCTAAATCAGATATGGAGTTCCGTAATATTAAAGACAAACCTGAGTTTGTAAATTTATTTAGATAATAAATACTTCAAAAATATATAGAAAGCCTCCCGAGTAGTCGGGAGGCTTTTTTTATACTTTTACAAGTTTTACAAGAAAGCTATGCGTACTTATTTCGTTTTAAAAAGTGCTGCCCTGGGAAACTGATGAGCAATACCTCTGATAGCTTCATTATTTTAAACGAAAACCAGTAAACAAACAGCCTTAAAGGGGTTAGTTTTTGTATAAATTTTTCTTTCTGTATCGGTACACTATTAGAGTTTAAAAGCGTGTGCAAGTGCTGCTGAAACAGGGTTGAAAAATCTTTATCCAAAACACTAATATTAAACTCTATACTGGCATAGGCACTTAAATAGTTAAGATTATATGAGCCTATGGTACTCCACCTACCATCAATACAAGCTATTTTTGCGTGTAGCACACTTGGCATCCACTCATATATTTCAATATTGTTTCGTAATAGGTAACGGTACAGGTAGCTTATTGCATTTTTTGCCATAGGTACATCAGATATACTGGGGAGGAATATTTTTACTTTCACACCCCGTTGCGAGGCATCTTTTAGTAATCGCCTAAAATAACCCCCTGGTAAAAAATAGCTGTTGGCTATAATAATCTCTTTTTGGGCTGCTTTTATAGCTTTTGCATACGATTGTGCTATTTGGTTTTTGCTTCTCAGCCAATCGTTTTGTAGCAGTTGGATATTAATTTGTTCATGTGCTTTAATAGCAGGGGTATTCCCCTTGTTTTTTCTAAACCATTTGACAAAAGTATGCCTGCATACTTTTGCAATATGCTGCCCCACATTGCCTTTAATAAGTAAAGCAAAATCTAACCACGCATCATTAAAACCATAGCCCAAGTAGCGGTTGGCAATATTTATCCCACCCACCAATGAGATATACCCATCAACTACTACTATTTTATGATGCAATCGTCTGCCCCAAGCAAAGTTTCCTTTTTTGCCTAACATTCCAAAAAATCGAAATTTTATTCCCGATGCTGTAATATTTTTTATAAAATGGGGGCTTATGTCTTTTGAGCCATAGGCATCTAATACCATATATACCTGCACACCTCTTTTTGCGGCGGCTATTAGGGCATTCGCAATTTTATGCCCTGTTTCATCATCTTCAAAAGAATAGGTTTGTAGGTGAATTTCGCTTTTTGCAGCGTTAATTATTTCTTCTAAACAGCAAAAGTAATCAGCACCACTGTGTACCAACTGTATAGTTTGGGCTTGGTGTACTTGCCCTTTGGCTTGGTATGGTGTACTTTTTTCGATAAGTAAAGTTTTATAAAGTTATCTTCCTTTAAAATCAGGTTTGCGTTTTTCTACAAAGGCAGCCATACCTTCTTTTTGGTCTTCGGTAGCAAATAGCATATAAAAGTTTTTACGCTCAAAGTATAAACCTTCGGTAAGGTTACTCTCAAATGATTTTAGTACACTTTCTTTTGCCATTTGTACCGCTATGGGTGAGCGTTCGGCTATATCCTTGGCTAATTTTACCGCTTCTTGCAAATATACTTCAACGGGCACTACTTTATTAATTAAGCCTGCTTGCAATGCCTGCTCGGCATTTATAAAATTACCTGTTAATACCATTTCCATAGCCAATGCTTTGCCTACTGCACGGGGAAGACGCTGTGTTCCGCCTGCACCTGGCATAACTCCTATTTTTATCTCTGGTTGTCCAAACTGCGCCGTTTCACTTGCTATTACCATATCACAGTGCATTACCAACTCGCAGCCACCCCCCAATGCAAAACCCGATACTGCTGCTATAATAGGTTTTTTAGTACGTTTTATCTGATCCCATGTGCTAAACTGGTCTATCTTTAGCATATCTACCGCTCCCTTGCCGCTCATTTGTTTTATATCTGCCCCAGCGGCAAAAGCACGTTCATTTCCAGTAATAATAATAACCCTCACATTGTCATCCGCATCCAGTTCCTTCAAGGCTTCACGCACTTCAATCATTAATTGTAGGTTAAGCGCATTTAATTCTTTTGGGCGATTAAGACGGATTAATGCTATATGCTTGCTAAACTGGGGTTCTACTACTATAAATTCGTTCATTTTTTAGTCATTATTTGTTTTTGGCTTTTAAGCAGTTCATAAGTTAACAAATTTTCACATTAAATATTTAATGGCTGCTTACCAGCAAATTTAATAAGCCTACGACAATACCAATAAGTATTGCAGTTAATTTTAAACGGTTGAAACGGTGGTTTTCACTACTCTCAAACAAAATAGTAGTAGAGATATGCAAAAACGAGCCAATAACTATGGCTAATATATAATGTAGTGACTCTTCGGTGAGGGGGATATACTTGTTTATATAATGGCTAAATAACGCCCCAATTAGCGACATAGAAGCATACAGCACCATTAGGGGAATTACCACTTTGTTTTTAAGCTGGTTGGCACGCAATACACTCACCAGTACAAAGGCAGCAGGTATTTCGTGCAAGGCTATGCCCACAAGCATACTTGTACCAAAGCCCGATTCGTGATATGCACCCGCACCAATGGGTATGCCTTCTATAAAGCTATGTAAACTTAATGCCACAATAAGTGAAATAGGGATGCGGTAGGCTTGTGTTTTTCCATCAGCGTGATAATGCCCGTGGTCAGCACCACGAGTATAAAAATCTAAAAATATTTGCAGTAAAAAACCTCCCAATACAAAAATACCTGCATAAGTATTGCCATGCCCACCAAAAACATGAGGCATTAATACCAATATAGAAAGAGAAAGCAAAAACGAGCCGCTAAAGGCTAATAATAGCTTGGTAAACGACTCTTTACCACGATTAAGGAAAAAGCCCAACACGCCGCCTACAAAAGGAGCGGCAAATAGTAATATGTACCAAAAAATACTCAAATTCTAAGTTCTTTAACACTTTTTTGTAACCCCCAATAGGTGAGCAGTGCTAGCAGGCAGCCTACAACAGCCCCCGTAAGCACATCAAGCGGATAATGCTTGCCCACATATACCTGTGCATAAGAGATGGCTGCCGCCCAAAAAAGAAGGGCAAAGGTAGCCCAACGGAAACGTTTTTTTAGTAATAGACTAAACAATAATGCCAGCGCAAAATGATTGGTAGCATGGGCAGAAAAATAGCCGTACATCCCTCCGCAACCTACCCGCATTACCATTTTCTCTTTTAGGGCTTCTTCTTGGCAGGGGCGTAGGCGTTTCACGGTATGCTTGGTAGTATCTGTAATTGCTGTATTGCCTATCACAATCATTAGCACCGTAAAAACTAAAATATATAAAGTAGGTTTTAGGCTATATAGTTTATAGAAACCAAATAGGATAATAATATATAAAGGAAGCCACGTAAACTTATTTCTAAGTACAGGCATTAACCAATCAAAAATAGCATTGCCGCCTTTTTTGTTAATTAGGAGAAAAACCTCGGTGTCCCATTGTAATAATTGTTCTATCAAGCTATTTATTTTTTTGTACTACGAATATAAGGCGGTCGGCGGTGTTCTCATCAAAACTATCTAAGTGGTAACTACCAAATACTTCTTTTACTTCAAAATCAGTGGCGGCAAAAAGATTTTCAAACTGCTGTTTTGTAATCGCTTCAACCTTTTCGGTAAAGCTCTTTTGTATGCCATTGCTTTCAAACTCAATGGTTTTTAAAATGCGGTTGTTCTCTACTTTTTTGCTAATGTAAAAATCAATGCCATCAACAGTCTTAACCTCTTGGGGTACTAATTCTTTCAGTACTTTAGTAGTATTAAAAAAATCTAACACAAAAAATCCATTTGGTTTTATTGCTTTACAAATATTTTGGAGTGCTGCCAAGTTATCATTACTACTCTCAAAATAGCCAAAGCTGGTAAAAAGGTTCAACGCAATATCATATCTATTATTTGCAAATGGTTGGCGCATATCGGCCACCTCAAAGCGTAGCGTATCAGTAGCATACTGTTTGGCTTGGTCAATACTATTAGGGCTAATATCTATACCTGTAATCTTGTATCCTTTTTTGTTTAAGTATTTGCTATGCCTTCCTTTTCCGCAAGCTACATCCAAAAAATGAGCGTTGGGCTGTGGGGCAAGGTGTGCTACCAGCCTGTCTATAAAGTTAGAAGCCTCACTATAATCTCTGTTTTTATACAAAATATGATAATACTCTGTATTAAACCAATCCTTAAACCACTCGCTCATGCCGCAAATTTATCACTTAGTAAACAGGGGAATAATTTTTTTTATCAATTATTTAAACCTTTTGCTCTTTTTGCACTCTAACCTTAAACAAACACACAGCAATAAATTAGATAATATAAAATATACGCCATGAAAAAAATAACACTAATAGCAGTAGTAGCCTTATTTAGCATAAGTGCTTTTGCACAAGAAAAAACAAAGAAAACCACTGGAGAAAGAGCCGAAAAAATAACCAACAAAATGAAAAAAAAGTTGGACTTAACAGATGAGCAGGTAAGCAAAGTGCAACAAATAAACTTGGATGCAGCTACTAAAAAGGATGCCGCAAAAGCTGAATTGAAAGGGAAACGAAAAGAACTAAGGAGCAAAATAAAAGGCATAGAAACGGAGCGGAATACGCAAATAGAGCAAGTACTTACCGAAGAGCAAAAAGTAAAGTACGCGAAAATGAAAAAACACGTGAAAAAGAAAAGAAGTGAACGACGCAAAAAACGCAAAGAAAAAAGAGCAGAGTAAATGAGGGGATAAACTTTAACAAGGACGAAAAAATAGCTACCTATTTAGGTAGCTATTTTTTTTGTGCCAAACACAAGATACTTTTGCGTACCAATGGACAGGCTTAAAAAACTACAGCAAATAAACCTTGAAGAATACAATTATTCTTTGCCCAATGAAAGGATAGCAAAATTCCCCCTAAACCAAAGAGACCAATCTAAGTTATTACTATATAAAGAGGGGAGGGTAGAGCATAGAGTTTTTACTCACCTGCCACAACTATTGCCCAAAAACTGTTTCTTATTTTTTAATAATACCAAAGTAATACCTGCACGGTTGCATTTCAGTAAAACCACAGGCGCATTGATAGAGATATTTTTATTACACCCCATTTTGCCCTCTCGCATTACCTCTATTACTATGGCAGCAAAAGGAAAAGCCACTTTTGAGTGCTTGGTAGGGAATTTAAAAAAATGGAAAAACAATGAAGTATTACAGCGAAAAACACTGTTTAAAGGCGAAGAAATACTTATTACTGCCCAGTTGGTAGATAAAGAAAAAATGCACGTACAATTTAGCTGGCAGCCTACAATCTTAACCCTATCAGAAATATTAGAGCACGCAGGGCAAACACCAATTCCCCCGTACCTAAACAGAGAAAGTACCGCCAAAGACCGTGAAACCTATCAAACCGTATATGCAAAAAACGACGGCTCGGTGGCTGCACCTACCGCTGGTTTACACTTTACCGATGCTGTTTTAAATAAATTAGAACAAGAGGGGATAGGCAAAGATTTCTTAACACTTCATGTAGGGGCGGGAACATTCAAACCAGTGAAAGTAAAAGACCTAAGCACACATCCTATGCACCGTGAGCAAGTGGTGTATAGTTTAACAAATATTGAGAATATTTTGGCTAATAGCAGTAATAGTATAGCCGTAGGCACTACCAGTATGCGTAGCCTTGAAAGTTTGTACTGGTATGGAGTACAACTGATTACTGGTGCTAATAAAGAATTTTTGATAGATAAACTTACTCCCTATATGTGTACCCAAAAAGTAAGTGCTGAAACAAGCATAAAAGCCGTATTAAACTTTATGCAACAAAACAACTTAGAGCAACTAATAGGCGAAACAGAATTGCTAATAGCACCCAGTTATGAATTTAAAATTTGCAAAGGTTTGATAACTAACTTCCATCAACCTACCTCCACCTTACTACTTTTGGTAGATGCTTTTGTAAAAGGCAATTGGAAAACTATTTATAATGAAGCCCTTAGCAATAACTACCGCTTTTTAAGCTATGGTGATAGTAGTTTGCTGTTGCTATAACGTTAGTCCGTGCAGCTGTTTCCCTCCAAAAGGAGGGAGAAAGGGAGGTGTAAATTATCCCCACCCAAACTTTGTCGTCCCTTTTCACAATTGCGAGTGTAACCTTCTTAGGCTGTTGTGGCAACCTGTTGCCTTGTTCGTTTTCAGGGGTGAGTGAAACCAATACAGTTTACTTACTAAACAAACGTAGTATTTCTGTAATGCTCATTCTATCGCCCAAATATTTACCATAATAGGCTTTAATAAGTTTGCCGTTTTCGTCAATCAAAAAGTCAGAGCCAACTATCTCTTTATTACCTTCTTGCTTAAAGGTTTCCTTATACAGTTTTTTTCCTTTTTTAGATTTTGCCCTTCCGCCCTTAAATATATATCCTTTCATCATCTTCCCTGTCGAACTTTCTATACTATACAATTTGTAAAGTTTCCGTTCAGGGTCAGACAAAAAAGTGTAGGGAAAATTTTCATTTTCAATATACTTCTTTGTATTTGAAGCTATTGACTGTGTTACTATTAAAACCTCTATATTTTTTTGCTTAAAGCTATCAGCATACTCTTGCAACTGGTGTATATATAGATTACAGATGGGGCAGCCTGCACTGCGTGTAAATACTAAAAACACCTTCTTTCCTTTGTATTGGGAGAGTGAAACGGTATCGCCATATACAGTAGTATGCGTAAATAATGGGGCTGCACTGGTATCTGTTAGTTTTTCTTGAGAAAATAGGGCAGAAGTACCAAAAAATAAACTCAAAAATAGTATATTCAATCTCTTCATAGTGTTGAACAGACGGACAAAAATGACGTAAAGTTTGAGTAAAATATTATAAATGAGTACTATTATATATAACAAAGCAATAGGCAGCCAACTGTTGCAAAATTCTATTGATAATGCAATTCCTAATAATACGCAGTTGCTTGCAAAAAAAGTGAATAACATACTACTCACTAAAAAAATAAAATTTCCTGTATTAGAGCATTGTGCAACCGAGCTTTATACAATTTTAAATGAAGAATTACATATAGCTTTTGTTTTAGCTGAAAAAATTAAACAAGATTTAAACTTATTAGGTATAAATATTAAAAACAAGATTGATACTCCCCATATTGTAAAAGAAGTTGATAATATGTTAGCCCTATAGTAAGGGAAGCAAAACAAGTTGGCAAGGAGTTTAATATTCCAATGGCGGATTCAAAATAAATTCATAAGCCAAGTATATGGCATTATAAAAGCTAAATCTTATCTTTGTAATAATAGTAAGCTGTTTTATTATTTAAAGTGAAACATAGGTGATTACATTTTTTGAATATTTTACTCAAAAAAAATCCTATTGTCGCTCTTTTCCAATTAATACTTAGCCTTCTAAGTATTAAAACTAATTCACTTACTGTTTTTAAATCTAAATTATAATTAATGGGAAAATCGCAAGAAACCTTTGGGAAGAAAGAAAGAGAAAAAAAACGCAAGAAAAAGAAACAAGACAAACAATTGAAAAAAGAAGAGCGTCAGGCAAACTCTAAAGGTGGTGGACTTGAGAATATGACAGCATATATTGATGAATATGGCAACACAACTGACACACCGCCAGATCCATCAAAAAAACAGGAAATTGATGCGGAAAGCATAATTATTGATACGCCCAAGAAAGAAGATGAGATAAACACCACAAGAAAGGGTAAGGTTGAGTTTTTTAACGACCAAAAAGGATTTGGGTTTATTAAAGAACAACATACCAATGATAAATACTTTGTACACGTAAACGGACTAATTGACGAAATTAGAGAAAACGATACTGTTACTTTTGAACTTGAGCGTGGACTAAAAGGAATGAACGCTGTTAGGGTTAAGAAAATCTAAGTTTTAGAACAATATAATTTACTCATAATTTATATTATGTTAAATTGATATGGATTAATAAAAGGGGCAAACGCCCCTTTTATTAATTATACAGGTTTATTACATCCCGCTTCTCTTCTCTTTATACTCTTTCGATTTTTCATCATCTCCTAATTGCCCGTAGGTTTGTTGTATTGCAAATAGCAAATCCGAATCATCAGTTTTCACTTCTTCGGCTTTTAGCAATTGCTCCAATGCTTTTTCAAGCATCGCTTTCATATCAGCTTCTAATTTTTTAGCCTCCACTTTATCTTTAGAATTATAAATATCTAAATAGTTGTACTTATTCACCAATTCTTTATTTCGGTTAAAATACATTACACCTAAGTTAAATAAAGCATCATAATAGTATGGGTCAATTAAAAGAGCTTCGTTATAGTCTTTCTCCGCCCTTGCAAACATTTTTTTGGCTTCAACAAAAATACTGTCTCGCTGTACTAAATACTTTGCAATGCTACGGTTAAGTACACTTTTCTTAGCAGAATTAGCGGTACGCTTTGCTCTTGCGCGGCTATCACTTGCAGAATCGGTGTATTGGTAAGCACTTTCCATTATTTTAACCCCTTCATCATTTACAACAGCTCCTCTATAAAATAAATAAAGAATATTATTGGGCTCATTCTCTATTACTTCGTTAAGTTTTTTTACCAGTGCTTCTATTTTACCCAGTTGGGTATATAGGTTCAACTCTTGGTTAAAAAGGGTCTTATCATCTGGAATTTTTGTACGTCCTTGTGCTATAATTTCAAGTGCTTTAAGGGTGTCTCCTTTTTCCAACTCCATTAAAGAAAGTTGTAGATACCCCGTTGGACTTAGGTATTTTGGGTCGTTAGTCAATACATCAAGGTATTTTTTTGCCCCTGCATTGTCTTTTATGCTTATTAAAACCGTAGCACAGTTTTGTACTATTTCGTTTTTTGCAACTTTCAGCCTCTTAGCTACACCGCCAGTGGTATCTGTTTCATATCCTTTTATTAATAAATCCCAGTACTCAATAGTTTTAGGATAGTCCTTATCATAGTAATAGCTTAATGCTTTTTGATAAACAGTTACCGCTGCCTCTGGAATACCCTTTAAAGCCTCAGGAGTATTTCTTTTTCTTTTCAGCCCCCTCTCAGCCTCAACACATTTAATATAGCTATCCAACGAAACGTATGGAGCATCTTTATCTAAATAAGTGTAATTAGTATCTACTGATATATAATAATATACCTCGCCTCGTACTCTTAGTGTTTTAGCCTTATACTTATCAGTCATATCAGTATATGCTATGTCAATCTTTTCTTTTGCAACATCATAATTACCATTACCTATGGCAAGTATGGCATCTTCAATAATAAATCGCTGCGCTTTAACAGAAACTAATGTTCCGCTAAAGAGTACTAAAGCTATTAATAACTTTTTCATGTCTTTTTTCTAATGGTTTGAATATATTAAATTTTACTTAAGACAAGAGTATTGGGTTTTACTCTTTGTCTTCTGTAGTATCATCGTTGGTAGGTGTTTCAGAAGCGGTATCATCATTTTCGTTCACTGCTCCATTTTCTCCTTCAACAATTTCATTTTCCTCCTCATCCTCTTCTCTATCTACTTTAGCAATAGAGGCTATCTCATCCTTCTTGCTCATTTTTATTAAGCGAACACCCTGTGTGGCTCTACCCATAACACGCAAACTGTCAATGTGCATTCTAATGGCTATCCCCGATTTAAGAATAATCATTAAATCGTTTTCATCAGTAACGTTTTTTATCCCTACAAGGGTACCTGTTTTATCAGTAATATTAAGTGTTTTTACACCTTTCCCTCCCCTGCCTGTTATTCTATAATCATCAAGGTTGGTACGTTTGCCATATCCTTTTTCTGACACTACCAATATAGTAGCATCACTATTAGATTTTGCAGAAATCATACCAATTACTTGGTCATCAGCATTTTCTAACCTCACTCCCATTACACCGCTTGCGGTTCTGCCCATTGAGCGAACTAATTTTTCATTAAAGCGAATTGCCTTACCGCTACGCTTGGCCAATACTATTTCTGATTCTCCATCGGTTAATATTGCTTCTAATAAAATATCGCCTTCACGTATGGTTACTGCATTTATACCATTTTGACGTGGGCGTGAGTATGCCTCAAGAGTTGTTTTTTTAATGATACCGTTTTTGGTACACATTAGTATATAGTTATTCTCAAGGTACTCTTGGTCTGAAAGGTTTATTACAGGAATAAAAGCCCGTATTTTATCGTCAGGTTCAATATTAATAAGGTTTTGAACTGCACGCCCTTTTGTTGCCTTGCCCGTTTCTGGTATTTCATACACACGCAACCAAAAGCATTTTCCTTTTTCAGTAAAGAAAAGCAAGTAGTTGTGTGTAGTAGCTGTGAATAAGTACTCAATAAAATCAGCATCACGGCTGGTAGCTCCTTTATTACCGCGCCCTCCCCTATTTTGTGCTCTATATTCAGTAGAGGATGTACGTTTCATATACCCTAAATGGCTAATGGTTATTACCACTTGCTCATCAGGTATCATATCTTCTATACTAATCTCATCAGATGCGGGTACAATATCAGAACGGCGCTCATCACCGTACTTGTCTCGCATTTCTATAAGCTCATCTTTTATTATTTGCATACGCAAACCTTCATCTGCCAATATGCCGTTTAAATAATCTATCAACTTCATTAACTCACCATACTCAGCACGTATTTTATCACTCTCAAGCCCTGTAAGGCGTTGCAAGCGCATATCTAAAATAGCTTTTGCTTGAACTTCAGAAAGTTTAAAGTTAGCCATCAAGCCTTCTCTAGCTTCATCAGGAGTTTTTGATGCTCTTATTAGCTTTATTACATCATCCAAATTATCAAGAGCTATTAATAAACCCTCAATTATATGGGCGCGTTTTTTAGCCTCGTCCAGTTCGTACTGTGTGCGGCGAGTAACTACCTCGTGGCGGTGGTTTACATAATGCTTAATTAAATCTTTAAGATTAAGCATTTCTGGTCTGCCTTTTACAAGTGCTATATTATTAACACTAAACGAACTTTGTAGCTGCGTGTACTTGAAAAGTTGGTTAAGAATAATATTAGGTATAGCATCTCTTTTCAAATCAAAAACTATACGCAAACCATCTCTATCACTTTCATCTCTAATATCAGAAATACCTTCAATTATTTTTTCGTTGACAAGGTCTACTGCCTTCACTATTAGGTGGTTAGGCTGCACCATAAAAGGTACTTCTGTAACTACAATTTGCTCTTTACCTGTTTTGGTAATATCAAAGTGTGTTTTTCCTCTTATCACAATACGCCCCCGCCCAGTTTCAAAGGCATCCTTTATTCCCCCCATTCCGTAAATAGTACCCCCCGTTGGAAAATCGGGACCTTTTACATACTCCATCAATTCACTAATCTCTATCTCTGTATTATCAATATATGCAATAGTACCGTCAATAACTTCGGTAAGGTTGTGCGGTGCCATATTGGTAGCCATACCCACTGCAATACCACTAGCCCCATTTACTAAAAGGTTGGGAATTTTAGCTGGCATTACCGTAGGCTCTTGCAAAGAGTCATCAAAATTAGGACGAAAATCAACAGTATTTTTACCAATATCTGCTATCATTTCCTCTGCAATTTTGCGCAATCGTGCTTCGGTATAGCGCATTGCCGCAGGAGGGTCGCCATCAATAGAACCAAAATTACCCTGCCCGTCCACAAGCATTGCTCGCATACTCCAAGGTTGTGCCATACGCACCATAGCATCGTACACACTGGTATCACCGTGCGGATGGTACTTTCCTAATACCTCACCTACTATACGTGCTGATTTTTTATACGACCGTCCACTGCCTAAACCCAGTTCAGTCATTCCGTATAATACACGACGGTGAACAGGTTTTAAACCGTCTCTAACATCGGGTAATGCACGTGAAACTATAACCGACATCGAGTAATCGATATAAGCGGTTTTCATCTCATCTTCAATGTTAATTGGGATGATTCTTTCTCCCAATCCTTCGTTCAAATTATTCTCCTCTGCCATATTAGTTTAAAAGGCTGCTAAAGTAGTGCTTTTTATGCTTTGTTAGCCTAAAAGAATGCCCACATTGGTGTGGAAAACACTACATTTTTTTAAGTCTGAAAAAAAACATTTATTTTGCTTTAAACTAAGTTAGTTTTAAAGCCATAAAATTACCCCATTAGTTATGATATCAAAATTTGTTAATACGGGTGCTTTTGCCATTATACTTATTTGTTTT
This sequence comes from uncultured Burkholderiales bacterium, assembly GCA_964584305.1. GTDB lineage: Bacteria > Bacteroidota > Bacteroidia > UBA8524 > UBA8524 > SB11. The sequence goes on along the minus strand of CAZOZL010000009.1, from coordinate 47,096 downwards.
TTACTCCCCTTTTTAAGTATTAAATGTAATAATACCACGCTAGTGGAGTTTAAAGGGTATGATTTGGTAGTGGGTAAAAAATTTGCTATTAAAAACCCTGCTGAAAACTTTGGCAAAAGTGAAAAAGAGATGGGCAGCCAAGAACAAAAAAAATTAGAAATAAACTGGTTTATGGTAATATTATTAGCATCAGTGGTTTGCGGTGGAGTATTATCACTATTGCAGGTAGGGAAAAAGCGGATAGCTGAAATTTTTTGTGCTTCAACAGGATTGGTTAGCCTTATACTATTAGTGGTGTTTTTAGGTAATAAAATTGAGTCTGAGGCTAATATTGGGAACAATATGCTGGATGTGGAAATACGATTGGGTTACGAAGTTGGTTTTTGGCTTACACTGCTATTGTTAGTAGGAATTGTTATATATAATAGTGTTTTGATAGTGCTTGATAGCCAAAGAAAAATTGACCCCTCTTCCCTACTCAATAATTATAATTCACCCCCACCCATTGATAAAATTGAGTAGTTTTGCCATTTTTATAACAAAACACTCAAACAGATAGTACACACTCGCATGAAAAACATTACAGTAATAGGTTCAGGCACTATGGGCAATGGTATAGCCCACGTTTTTGCACAAAATGGATACACGGTTTCATTAGTAGATATTAACCAAACAGCACTTGATAAAGCAATGGCTACCATAGGTAAAAATCTTGACCGTCAACTTGCCAAAGAAAAAATTACCGCTACACAAAAAGAGGCAACCCTAAACCATATTACCACCTATACAAAATTAGCCGAAGGAGCTGCAAATGCTGATTTAGTAATTGAAGCCGCATCGGAAAATTTTGCTATTAAAAAGTCGATTTTTGAAGAGTTAGACAGGGTTACTCCTGCCAGCGCAATACTATCAAGCAATACATCATCTATATCTATTACACAAATAGCAGCGGTTACCAGCCGCCCTGATAAGGTTATTGGGATGCACTTTATGAACCCCGTACCTGTAATGAAGCTAATAGAGGTGATAGCAGGTTACGATACCAGCAAAGAAGTTACTGATGCTATAATGCAGCTATCAAAAGACATAGGGAAAATACCTACATTGGTAAATGATTACCCTGGTTTTATAGCCAACCGTATTTTAATGCCTATGATAAATGAGGCAATATACTCACTATACGAAGGTGTTGCAGGTGTTGAAGAGATTGATACTGTGATGAAATTAGGCATGGCACACCCTATGGGACCTTTACAATTAGCAGATTTTATAGGCTTGGATGTATGCAAGGCTATTTTAGAAGTGATGTATAATGGCTTTGGAAACCCCAAATATGCTCCCTGCCCATTATTAGTAAATATGGTAACGGCAAAACATCTTGGCAGAAAAGCAGGAAAAGGATTTTATGAATATACTATTGGAAGTAAAGAAATAGTTGTATCTTCACAATTCAAAAGATAAACCAAAAATATTTAAAATACCTATCAATCCTACCTTTAAGCAATAGTCGTCCCAGCAATGGGACGGCTTTTTTTGTTTTACTTCGATGCTCGCGTCATGCTGAACGTGTGAAGCCTGCCCGAACGGCACGGCGAGGTACTATACTGCACACACTATCCCTCCACAATAGAGGAAACAATCGCTCGGTATGACAGCTTATCCGCATCAACAGGACTTATTTGAAACAGCTCTTAATAATTCAATTCATCAACAAATTTGTGTTCAACAGGCGTAGCAACAATGTTAAAATACAAATTACCGAATAATGCACTACTTACTGGTTAATAAACATGAAATTAGTAGCGTCAATCCTAAGTTTTTCAAATTATGGTAAAAATGCAGCAGCAGTACGTAAAAGTATTTTAAATATTTATGAGTATAGTGCAGCAGCAACTAACATTTATGGAGGTACAGATATGAAACTCGATGAAAGTAATTTGATACACCCTTTAGCCTATATAGGCGATAATGTAGAGATGGGCAAAAACAATTATATAGGAGCTTTTTGCACAATTGATAATTGCATAATAGGCGATGATAACCATTTTGAAGGGTATTGTAGCATAGGAAGCCCGCCTGAACATAAAAAAGCGAATAGCAACTATGGAGCTTTAATAGGCAATGCAAATACCTTTAGAGAATTCGTTACTATAAATGGTGGAGTAGAGCAAAAAACCATGGTAGGTAATGATAATTGGATGTTGGCTAAATCTCATTTAGGGCATGATGCTGAAATTTATGACACTACCATTATCTCAACAGGGGTAATTATTGGCGGGCATTGTAAAGTATTTTCTTATGCAAATTTAGGCTTAGGGTGCATTATCCATCAATATAAACATATACCGCATGGTACTATGCTGGGTATGGGGTGTATAGTAACAAAAAAATCTCAATTACAACCATTTCATATCTATATAGGTAACCCTGCCAAAGAGTTGAAACCCAATTTATATCACCTGCAAAACAAAATACTATCAGGCGAACAAATTAATAATTATTGTAAACTATGGACTTAAAAATAGCGTGTTGTATGATTGCTTTAGACAGGCAAAGTGTAACAATAGAAACAACAAAACACAATATTAATAACGCAGGTATGCCTGTTGACTTATTTGTGTGGGATAATGGAAGCCAAACTACCCAAAAAGAGACCATTTATTACGAGCTTTTCCATACCCGTTGCCTTACATATTATGAGACTGAAAATAAAAATATTGGTGTAGCAAAAGCATTTAATAAACTAATAAAAAAAGCCCTTGATAGCGGTTTTAATATGGTGGTGCTAATGGGCAATGATATTAGGAATGGAGAAGGTTGGTTAAAGAAAATACACGACTATGCTGTTGCCATACCCAAAAGTGGGATAATAGCATTGGATTGGGGTTGTGGAGCTAATCCCAAAAAAGCTGGAGTAATAAATGGTGTGCCTGTGGTGAAAACTGATGGGGTGTTTGGGGTAATGGCATTAACGCCCACCGTATTAGAACAGGTAGGGTATTTGTGCGAAGACTATGCCTTTTATGGATTAGAAGATAGCGACCTTAATGTGCGTGTAAAAGGCTTAGGCTTGCAAAACTATTATATACCCAATATTAGCAGCGAACATTTAATAAACGATGTAGGAGAAAATACCCCCTACCGAAAAGTTAAAGACAATAGCTTGGCAAATAGCTTAAAAACCTTTGAAGGCAACATAGCAAAATATCAACTATACCGCCACTACTATATTGGTTATGGAAATGAATATATTGTACCTACACCACACAGTACTAAAATGGCACAACCCGTGAAAGCAAAAACTACTAAAACCATAAAAAAAACAAATAGTTAAGATACCTATCAATACTACCTTTAAACGACAGTCGTTCCAGCAATGGGACGATTTTTTTGTTTTACTTATAGGCGGAATAAGGCTGTGCGTTCCGTTCGGGCGTTTTCTTTCAACAGGTTTCAACCTGCCGCAATTCATACGAAGACAGTAATCTATCTTATAACCCCTACCAAACCAACTATTAGCAGAACCAAATAAGTACCCTTCCCCTTAAGGGGAAGGCAAATAGTGGCACGGGTAAAAATTGCAATACAATTGGTAGGGGTTTGTAGGATTAAGCTGCAATTACCAAAATTAACCCCTCTTTTATACGAGAGGAGAAATTATGAGGATGGCTGTTAATGTAAGTTAATTGGGGTGAGTTGATAAAAGATTAGCCTTTGCGGCTGTATTACATCACCTAATTTTATGAAGCTACCGTTCTACAAAAAAATCACGTTAGTCTATGCTGAAATACATTTAAAGGCGCTGCCTAAATAGTTAATAATATCAGTAGCTACAATACTTTCATAGCTTTCTGTTGTTAGTGCTAAATCTCCCGCCAAGCCGTGTAAATAAACACCCAAAATACAAGCATCCAACTGTGAGTATCCTTGTGCTTTTAGTGCCGTAACAATGCCCGTTAGTACATCGCCGCTTCCTCCCGTTGCCATGCCCGCATTGCCAGTGCTATTAAAATATACCTCGCCCGTTGGTGTGGCTATACTGGTGTACCTGCCTTTAAGCACTATATATACCTTGTGTTTTTGGGCTACCTCTATTTGTTTCTCTAATCGTGTGTGCCCATCTTTGCTTTCACCAAACATTTTATCAAACTCTTTTGGGTGCGGTGTCAGTATTGCCCCCGCAGGCAGTTTTATCTTTCCCCTATCTTTAAAATCCATAGAAAGGCAATTAAGCGCATCAGCATCTATCACTAATTTATCACCTTCAATATGTGCCATAAAATCGCTTAAAGCATCACGGGTGGTAATTTGCGTTCCCATTCCTGTACCTATGCCAATGGCGGTGTACTTTTTAGTATTGTGGGGTAAAACATCAAGTAAATCCTCTTTTTGTATAGCCTCTACCATTACCTCTGGCACGGCAGACTGTATGGGTATATAGGCGCACTGTGGCACAAAAGCAGTAACTACCCCCGCCCCTGCCTTTGTGCAGGCTTTGCTTGCCATTAGCACAGCCCCCGCCATACCCATTGCACCACCAATTATAAGCGCATGGCCATAAGTGCCCTTATGTGAAAAAGGAGTACGTTTTTTATATATTTCTTTTATTGTAGTAACTTCTATCCAATAAAAATTTGAAGGTGTAGCCTCCGTATGCTCTTTTAGCAAGCCAATGTTTAAAACCTGTAAATCTCCCACATATTTACCCGTTTCAGCAAGCAGAAAAGACTGTTTTGGTAGTTGAAATGAAAAAGTGAAGTCAGCCAATATAACACTCTTATAATCATTATAATTAGAAATAAAATTAGCAGGTAACCCACTGGGTATATCTATACTTATTTTTGTATTTTTTTGTTGATTAATATGTACTACCAAGTCAGCCGCTAAACCCTCCAAAGGGTTGTTTAGTCCTGTTCCAAAAAGCGCATCTATAAAAACGGTTTGAGGTGATGGGTTACTAAAATCTTTAGTAGCTTTAATCTCATTTACTTTAATGTTAGATTTTTTTATTCTAACTAAGTTTTCTTCAAAATCAGGCGATCCTTCGCTTTTTAGTTTTAAAATATGTAGTGTAACCTTTCTCCCGCTCTCATTCAATAATCTTGCGATAGCTAAACCGTCCCCTCCGTTATTCCCCAATCCACAATATACTTCATAATCAATACTTTGCGAAAAATGACCAAGCAGCCACTCTACACATTTAGTAGCCGCACGCTCCATTAAATCTATTGAGGTAATAGGCTCATTTTTAATGGTATATTCATCCCAAGTTCTTATTTGCTCTGCGGTAAAAAGTTTCATTGTATTTATTAACTCACTGCACATAAAGGGCAAAAATCATTCTATCTTTTAAAATCAACGTTCTATATCCACTTCTTTTAGTAGCAACCTATTCATGGCATTGTTTTTTAAGTTTTTTACCCAAGGCTGCGTCAAGCGTAGTGATTGCGCATAATACAATGTTAAAACGGGCGTGTTTGAAACTATTATAGAGTCCATTTTATAGTATATATACGCTCTTTTCTCCGTACTCGTTTCTAATAGAGCGGTTTCATACAAGCTATCGTACACGGCACTTTCAAATCGGGTATAGTTAGGTCCATTGGGGGCTTTGTTCTTACTATAAAACAAGGATAGATAGTTTTCGGCATCGGGATAGTCAGCAATCCAGCTTCCTCTAAAAAACTGAATATTGCCTTTTGATATTTGCGAACGAAGCGAAGGACCAGGGCTAACATCAATACTACACTCTATTCCTATTTCTTTTAGCTGTTTCTGCATAAAAGTAGCAATATCCAAGTAGTTTTTAGTTGTATTTATAACGAGTAGAGGCAAGCCTGCTCCATTGGGATAACCTGCTTCAGCCAACAGTTGCTTGCTTAGTTGTGGGCGGTATAAAGGTGCGGGTTTAAAGGTTCGTTTTGCTGCTACTCCTCCCAGTGAAGGCGGTACAAAACCTGCACGTGCAGGGATGCCTATATTATTACGCAAAAACAGCATCATTTTCTCACGATTAATGGCGTGGTTAATGGCTTTTCGTACCCTTACATCATGCCAAGGTATTTTACCAGTAGTAGTATCCATTAAAAAACCAAAGTATTCTGTATTAAGATAAGGACTTATTTCAAGTTTAAATTTCTTTTGATACGAAGGGTTTAGCTTCCCTTCTTTACTCAAAATTTCATCTTTAAAGCTGCCTTCCAATCCATCAAAAAAATCGAATTTTCCTTGCACAAACTCCATAAAGGCAGTTTGCTTATTCTCGATAAAACTTACCTCAATAGCATCTATTTTAGGAATAGGATGGGCGGTGGTGCTTTCAAAATAATTTGGGTTGCGTTCTAATACCAATTTCACTCCTTCCTCCCATATTTTTAGCTTAAAAGCCCCTGTACCCACTGGGTTTTTGCGAAACTCTTTACCGTAAAGTTCTATAGCCTCGTGCGGTACAACATAACAATAGGGCATGGATAACATGGATAAAAAAGGCGGAAAAGGTTTAGTAAGCTGTATAATTAGTGTAGTATCATTAATGGCAGTAAAAGGCGAGTAGTTTTTAGATAAAAACCGCTCAACATCTACTTTATCATTAAAAATCCAAGCCCCAGTACTGGCTGTTTTGGGGTGTACAATTCTGTTAAGCGAGTACACAAAATCACTGGCTATTACTTTTCTTTTTTTATTCTTAAAGCATTTATTATTAATAAAATATACATCATTTCTTAAATAAAAAGTATAACGTTTACCGCTATCGTTTACCTCCCATCGTTTAGCAATATCAGGCACTACATTAAGCTGGCTATCAAGCTGTACCAAACCATTGTACAGTTGGCTCACATTCCAAATTATGTACTCATCACGGGCAAAGGCAGGGTCAAGCGTGTTTAATCCTGTTTCAATATTGTATCTAAACACTTTTTTTTCTGTTCTATACTGTCCATTATTGCAGGCTATCAACAGAAAAACCATGTGTATAAGTATTGACAACTTAGGGGCGTTTGTGTATAAAGAAGGCTTCACTAACCTGTATTTTTGCTTCAATGTGTTTTCAAAATATTAGTTTTTACAAGTTTAAGAGAACTATTTCTTTTAATTCACATATTTGAGTATAAACTTTATGGCAAAAATAATATCAATAGTTAATCAAAAGGGTGGCGTAGGTAAAACTACATCAGCCATTAACCTATCCGCTAGTTTAGCAGCATTAGAAAAGAAGGTGCTACTGGTAGATGGCGACCCACAAGCCAACTCAACATCAGGCTTAGGTTTCGATCCTAATATTGTAAAAACAGGCTTGTACGAGTGTTTAATTAACGATATGCCTCCCAAAGAGGTTATTATAAAATCTGAATTAGACTATTTAGATATAATGCCTTCTAATATAGACTTGGTAGGTGCTGAAATTGAAATAGTGGATTTGCCCAACCGTGAGCGGATGATGAAGCGAGTATTTGATAAAATACGTGCCGATTATGATTTTATCATTATAGACTGCTCACCATCATTGGGGTTAATTACCACAAATGCCCTCACCGCTTCCGATTCTGTTATAATCCCCGTACAGTGCGAGTTTTTTGCATTAGAAGGTTTGGGGAAACTATTAAACACCATCAAAATAATTCAAACTCAACTAAATGCAGATTTAGAGATTGAAGGTATTTTATTAACCATGTACGATAGTAGGCTGCGCTTAAGCAATCAAGTAGTTGAAGAGGTGAAAATGCACTTTCAGCAATTGGTTTTTGATACTATAATACAACGCAACTCACGTGTAAGCGAAGCACCAGGGCATGGCAAAGCTGTGTTGCACTACGATGCCAATAGTAAAGGGGCTATTAATTACCTTAACTTGGCAAGAGAACTATTACAAAAAAATGGATTAACCCGCATATCAGAAGAAGATAAAATACTGACGAACGACTAATAGATGAGTACACCGAAAAAGAGGAATGCATTAGGCAAAGGACTTTCAGCATTATTAAACAATGATGATGTTGCAGCACTTACTGCACCAAAATCAAGCAATATTGCAAACATACAGATTAGCCAAATTGAAGCCAACCCTTTCCAACCTCGCACGCATTTCGACCCACAACAACTGGAAGAATTAGCCGACTCTATAAGAGTACATGGGATAATACAACCTATAACGGTTAGAAAAATAAATATTAATGAAAACCGCTACCAAATTATTAGCGGCGAGCGACGTACCAAAGCCTCTGTACTGGCGGGAATGGCAACTATACCTGCCTATGTGCGAATAGCTAACGACCAAGAGATGCTTGAAATGGCATTGATTGAGAATATCCAACGGCAAGACTTAAATGCCATTGAGGTATCGCATAGCTATCAACGTTTAATGGAAGAATGCAATCTGAAATTAGATGAATTGGGTGCGCGCGTGGGTAAACAACGCAGCACAGTAAACAACTATCTGCGCCTATTAAAACTGCCCAACGATATACAAGCAGGCATACGCGATAATCAGTTGAGTATGGGGCACGCACGTGCCATTATTAATATTGAAAGCATTGACGAGCAAATGTTGGTTTTTGAGCGTATTAAAGAAGAAGGCTTATCAGTACGAGATACAGAAGAACTTGCCCGCCAAAAGAAAGCCAAAAGCAAAACAAAGAAAACTACCGAAAAACCTAACCCCATAATGGGTTATGACGAATATACTATCCAACTTTCTAAAAAACTGAATACTAAAGTAAAGCTAAAAGCTAAAGCCAAAGGCAAAGGCGAACTAATTATTCCCTTTGATAGTGAAGAACAATTAGCCAAAATTTTAGAACTACTATAACTAAAAATAGGTTTTTGCAATGCCATTAAATGTGCTTCAGTATATAACAACCCCTTTCAAACCAACTTATTAGCACTACCAAATAAGTACCCTTCCCCTTAAGGGGAAGCTATATTGTAGCATAGGTGCAAACTACAATAATAGTGGTAGGGGGTAATGCAACAGTATAAATATATAGATACCACCCCCACCGTTCAGGCTGGCATAAGGGGTAAGTATTGCTGGTTACCATTAATTTTAAAAAGGCAAAAAGGTATTGCCTAATTTTATGCCTTCTGATAGTTCTCTAATGCTTACTTCCTGTAGGCTACCTAAAATACTTGACTTATAAGGGTAAATGATATTATGAAGTGGGCATGGATGAGTAGCATTACATTTTTCTAAACTTAAAAGACAGCCCTCTATTTTTTTGCCATCTATGGCATATATTATATTTACTAATGAGGCATCTTTATTTACATCGTTCAAATAAAAACCTCCTTTCGGACCTTTTTTAGACGAAATTATTTTTTGTTTCGATAACTCTTGTAAAAGTTTTGCCAAGTATGCTTGCGGAATACCCACCGATGATGAAATATCCTTTACCATAATTAGCGTTTTTTCATCAGAGTTTGCTGCCAAAAATAAAACTGCTTTTAGTGCATACTTAACCGAATTTGAAAACATGGAGCAAGGATAGGAAAACATCTGTTAAAAATAAAAAGATATTTTTATCTTAAATATGATTTTTGTCATTTTTCACTTCTTATAGTAGTAGTAATTTTGAGCCATAAACCCAACATAATATGAAGTCAATCCTAAAATTAGTATTAGTATCTGTAAGCCTTATCCTTTTTAGTTGTGGAAATGGTGAAGAAAAAGATAAGGAAACAATTTCTTACGATAATGCTACAACAAAAACCAAAGAAACGAAAGCAACAACCCCTTCAACAAGCGAACCCGCATCTCAAAAAGTGGACTTAACCAATAAGGGTATAGGTCCTATTAAATCGGTTTCACTTGATGCCGAAATCAATCAAGAAATGGCTACAAAAGGTAAAGAAATTTATACCGCTAAGTGTACAGCTTGTCATAAAGCAGAGAAAAAATTTATAGGACCTGCCCCCAAAGGTATTTTAGAAAGAAGAACACCTGAATGGGTAATGAATATGATACTAAACCCTGAAGGAATGGTGCGAGAAGATGCCTTGGCAAAGGAACTACTGGTAGAGTTTAATAGCGCACCTATGGCAAACCAAAACCTTACTGAGGAGGAAGCAAGAACAGTTTTAGAATATTTCAGGACATTAAAATAAACTATTATGAAAATTATTAAACAAGTATTTCTTACAATGCTATGTACTGTTACGTTTATAGCGTGTAAAAATGAAAAAAAAGAAACCTCTACTACATCGAATGCAGAGAAAACCGAAATTGAAACAGGCAACAAAACGGGGCAAGCCTTTATTATGGATGATGGGTCAACACCTAATGTTTTACAAATAGCCATAGGCTCAAAAGACCATACTACTTTAGTTGCTGCAGTACAAGCCGCAGAGTTGGAAAACTCATTGGTAAATGCAGGCCCGCTAATGGTATTTGCCCCAACAAACGAAGCCTTTGCCGCTTTACCCGAAGGTACGGTAGAAAATTTGCTAAAACCAGAAAACAAAAACGCTTTGGCTAATATTTTAAAATACCACGTAACCCCAGGTAATTACTCTAAAGACTTTTTAAAGAAATTTAAAAAACTGGGACAAGCAAACAATCAGTATGTAAAAATAGAAGTAGTTGACGGTGAACCAATGATTGGCGGCGCAAAAATTTTGGCAAGTATCCCCGCAGGCAATGGAATTGTACACGTTATTGATAAAGTGCTATTACCGCCAACCGAAAAAAAATAATAAACCATAAATACCTTAAAAATGAAAACAATATCAAAATCGTTTATTGCAGTTTTGTGCATTCTTGTAGCATTTACAAGTTGTACCAATACAAAAGAATCTGACGGTAAAGCAGGTGCTCTTGCAAGCGGTGCTGCCGAGAAAGTGTATGTTGCGCCAGGTGAGCATGATGAATTTTACGCCTTTGTTTCTGGTGGGTTTAGTGGACAGTTAGCTGTTTATGGGCTTCCTTCAGGGCGACTATTCAAAGTTATCCCCGTATTCTCTCAAGATGCAGAAAAAGCATACGGGTATAGCGAGGAAACAAAACCAATGCTAAATACCTCACATGGTTTTATACCTTGGGATGATGCGCACCATCCTGATATGTCGCAAACAAATGGCGAGTTAGACGGGCGATATATATATATTAATGGTAACAATACGCCCCGTATTGCTAAAATTGATTTAACCACTTTTGAAACCACTGAGATTATAGAAATACCTAACTCAGCAGGAAATCACAGCTCGTCATACGTAACGGATAATACCGAGTATGTTGTAGCGGGAACAAGGTTTAGCATCCCTGTTCCACAACAAGATATTTCTATAAAAGAATATAAAGGTAAATTTAAAGGCACGCTGTCTTTTATAAAAGTAAACCCCGATGATGGCGGTATGGAGTTAAAATTCCAAGTATTAATGCCTGGTTTTGCTTACGACAAGGCGCACCCAGGAAGGGGGAAATCTCACGGTTGGTTTTTCTTTACTACATACAATACAGAGGAAGCCCACTCACTATTAGAAGTAAATGCTTCGCAAAACGATAAAGACTTTATAGCAGCAATAAACTGGAAAAAAATAGAAGAATATGTAAACAACGGCGGCGGTAAAAAAATGGCTACCAACTATGCACATAATGTGTATGATGAGAGCACACACTCAGCCACTTCAACTATGAAAAAAGAGGTGGTAATGGTAGATCCTTCCGAAGTTCCTGGCGCAATTTATTTCCTACCCACACCAAAGTCTCCACACGGTTGCGATGTTGACCCAACAGGCGAGTATATTGTTGGTAGCGGAAAACTTTCGGCTAATGTAACGGTACACTCATTTACAAAAATGCTGGATGCCATTGAGAACAAAAAATTTGCGGGTGAAGCGTATGGTATCCCTATCTTAAATTTTGAAGATGTTTTGGCTGGTTCTGTTGAACAACCCGGCTTAGGTCCTTTACACACTGAGTTTGATAACAAGGGAAATGCCTACACTACTTTCTTTATATCATCAGAAGTTGTGAAATGGAAATTAGGTACTTGGGAGATATTAGACCGCAAACCCACCTACTACTCTGTGGGACACTTGATGATACCAGGGGGTAACTCAAGAAAGCCTTTTGGCAAGTATTTGCTGGCAATGAACAAAATAACTAAAGACCGTTATTTACCCACAGGTCCAGAAGTCACACAATCTGCCCAATTATATGATATAACAGGCGATAAGATGGAACTATTATTAGATTTTCCTACTATTGGTGAGCCGCATTATGCCACTGGTTGCCCTGCTGATTTAATAAAATTAAAATCAAAAAAACTCTATAAATTAGAGGATAATAAACACCCCTATGCTGCAAAATCTGATGCTGAAACAAAAGTGGTAAGAGAGGGTAAAAATGTACATATTTATATGACCACTATCCGTAGCCATTTCTCGCCTGATAATATAGAAGGTGTTAAAGTAGGTGATAAGGTATATTTTCATGTTACCAACTTGGAGCAAGACTATGATGTGCCACATGGAATAAGCATGATTGGGGCAAACACATCAGAGTTGTTAATTATGCCTGGGCAAACAGAAACTTTTGTTTGGTATCCCAAGAAAATAGGGGTCTGGCCCTTCTATTGTACTGATTTTTGCTCTGCACTACACCAAGAAATGCAAGGCTATGTTAGGGTATCACCAGCTACTTCTGATATAGAATTATCTTGGTCATTAGGAGAGGACTAATATAAAATACTTTGTGAGCGCATACTTTTAAAATTCATTTCATTTAAAAAGGCGAGAGTGTTTATCCGCTTTCGCCTTTTTTCTTTAACACCCTAATCCAAAACAACAAAATGAAAAAGGCAAACATTATTATGCTAATAGCAGCTTTGCTTCCATTGGCATTATTCATTTTTCCATTGTGGAATATTACCCTCGAAGCTCCTCAATACCCCATCCCGTTAGGCATGAATATTCATATCAATGATTTTAGTGATGCCAATCCATACGATATAAAAAATATTAATTTAATGAACCACTATGTGGGTATGAAATATATTCCAGATGCTATTCCTGAATTTAAAATATTTCCTATCGGCATCATTATTACTACTATTTTAGGGGTGCTAATTGCCCTAAAAGGAAGTTACAAACTATTTTTATACTGGTTTATTTTAATGGTTGTTTTGAGTTTAGCAGGGCTATACGATTTTTATCTTTGGGAGTATGACTATGGCAACGACCTTGACCCAAAAGCAATTATGAAATTTACCAATCCTGATGGTACTGTAATGGGTTTCCAACCTCCCCTATTTGGCTCAAAAGATATTTTAAACTTTAGAGCACACTCATACCCAAGATTGGGGGCATTATTTTTGGGTTTGGGCATTGCAACATCATTGCTTGCCTACATAGTAGGTAAAAAAACCAATAAAAAAACATCCATAGTTTAGTTTTAACTTTAAAACCCTAAAAAAATGAAACATAATAAATGCTATTTAATTTTCATACTACCACTACTATTATTATTATTATTAGGCTGTTCAGCTTCTCCAAAGGCAATAGATTATGGTAATGATGGCTGCAAGCATTGTAAAATGACCATAGTGGATGAGCAGCACGCCGCAGAAATTGTTACAAAAAAAGGGAAAGTATATAAATTTGACGCTACGGAGTGTATGGTTTATTTTTTGAATGAACTGGACGTTTCTGAAATAAAATTATACCTATCCAATAACTATGCAGAGCCAAAAACACTGATTGATGCTACACAAGCCACATTTTTAATTAGCGAAAATATCCCAAGCCCAATGGGTGCATATCTTTCTGCATTTAGTAGTAAAGAGGCTGCCCAAAAAGTGAAAGAGGCTAAAGGAGGTGATATTTATACTTGGGGCGAGTTATTAGCACATTTAAAAAAATAACTTCAATGAAAAAAATTAATTTTCTTTTCACGCTTGTTCTGTACCTAATATTTAGTAGTAGCTTAAGAGCTCAAAATTATCCTCAATGCGCGCATTGTAATATGGATATTAGGGATAGATTTCATGAAGCAACTGCCGAAAACAAAACAGCTACTATACACTTTGATGCCATAGAGTGTTTAATTAACTATCTAAAAACAAATGACGAAAATACCTTTACAATGTTAAAAGTTGCCGACTATATAAGTGGTAAACTTACCAATGCCAAAACAGCTACCTATTTAAAAAGTAAAGCCATTTCAAGCCCTATGGGAGCATCTCTTTCAGCATTCATTTCAAAAAATGAAGCCATAAAAACTAAGAATAAAAAAGGAGGGGAGGTATATACTTGGGAGGAGATTAAAGACAAATTTAAAAACTCTAACTTTGGCATCAGCCATAGTCATCACAATCATTTTAGACCTGATGCCCATGCCCCAATAGGAGTTATGCGAGACCACTTGCATAAAAAAGGGGGCTTAATGTTAACACTCCGTTATATGAATATGGTAATGGATGGAAACAAGGCAGGAATATCAACTATTAGTGATGCTAATATTTTTGACAGCTATAAAGTTTCACCTCAAAAAATGACGATGGATATGTATATGTTGGGGGTAATGTATGCTCCATCAAACAAATTTACACTTATGGCAATGCAAAGTGTTGTGAAAAAAAGCATGGATTTAACTGTACAAATGGTGATGAATGGAATGCCAATGAAACGAAACTTCACCACAAGTGCATCTGGCTTAGGCGATTTAAATTTAAGTGCATTATATAGCATATTTAATACCCACCAAACTTCGCTTCATTTAAACACTGGAGTAAATATTCCTATTGGTAATATTCAAAACCATGCTAATACTCCCATGCTTGAAAACGCAAAACTACCCTACGCTATGCAACTCGGAAGTGGTACTTTTGATGCTCAACTTGGTGTTACCTATAAAAAGAATTATAAAAATATATCATGGGGAACGCAACTGTTGAGTACGTTTAGAACTGGTAAAAATAGTGAAGGGTATAGATTTGGAAACTTGCACCAACTAAACATTTGGGGTGCCTATAATGTATCAACAAACATTAGCTTATCAGCTCGCTTACTTGGTGTTTCTAAAGGGAAAATAAATGGTATTGACCCTGATTTAAACCCAATGATGGTTACTACCGCAAACACTTCGAACTATGGTAGTACAAAGATAAAATCGTTTATAGGAACTAATATTGCTTTCCCCGAAACTTCAAGTATGAGAAATTTAAGAATAGGTTTAGAAGCAGGAATACCTGTATATGAAAATTATAACGGCATCCAAATGGATGAGAGTTTATCCCTTATTGTAGGATTAAAATACTTTATATTATAACACTTTAATGAAACCGTTTTTTCTATATATAATTTTTTTCTTTTATACTGGGGTAACTTGTTTCGCCTTTTCACAAAAAATAGAAGTATGTGAAAGCTGCGCTATCACAACGCTTGCACAAGCAATAAAAGAAGCGAAAGACTTTGATACCATTATTATAAAAAAGGGAACGTACAAAGAAAACAGCCTAATAATTGATAAGCCAATAACCATTATAGGTATAAACCACCCTGTGATTGATGGTGAGGCAAAAGGCGAAATAATTACAATAATTGCCGATAGTGTAACTATTGATGGCTTGTTTATTATTAATGTAGGCAGTAGTTACACCGCCGATTATGCGGCTATTAGGGTTAAAAATAGTAGGCATTTTACCATTCAGAATTTGATATTAGAGAAACTTTTTTTCGGGATATATTTAGAAAAATCTAAAGATGGAAAAGTAGTTAATAATAAAATAACGGGCAATGCGGTAAAAGAATACAACTCGGGCAATGGCATCCACTTATGGTATTGTAAAAACATTGATATAGAAAACAATACTATACAGCACGTGCGTGATGGCATTTACTTAGAGTTTTCAGACTATTGCTGTATTACAAACAATAGTAGTGAGAATAACTTGCGCTATGGTTTGCATTTTATGTTTTCTAATAACGACATTTACCAGCGTAATACTTTTAAAAGTAATGGTGCGGGGGTGGCTGTAATGTTTTCTAAAAAAATAAAGATGCACAACAATACCTTTAAAGAAAACTGGGGAACAGCATCATACGGTATGTTGCTAAAAGAAATTAATGATGCAGAAATTTTTGGAAACATTTTTGAGAAAAATACCATTGGTGTAAACGTTGAAGGTTCTAATAGAATTACTTATAAAAACAATAATTTTATTAGCAACGGCTGGGCTATAAAAGTGCGTGGAGCTTGCTATGCAAATATATTTACCGAGAATAATTTTTTGTATAACTCGTTTGATATTTCGTATAATAGTAAGGTAAACAACAATGTTTTTAATAGAAACTATTGGAGTAACTACACAGGATACGACCTTGATAAAAACGGTATTGGTGATGTGCCATACAGACCCGTGAAACTGTTTTCGTATATAGTAAACCAAACCCCCGAAACTATTATACTACTGCGTAGTTTGTTTATTTATATTATAGATTTTTCTGAAAAAGTATCGCCAGTGTTTACCCCCGATAATTTATTAGATAACGAACCCTTGATGAAAAAAGTAGGATGATAAACATAAAAAATTTACATAAAAAATTCAATAAAAATGTAGTGTTAAGCGGTGTTAACCTTTCCATTGCCCAAAAAGGAATTTTCGCTATATTAGGTCCTAATGGTTCAGGAAAAACAACCCTTATAAAATCAATTTTAGGGATGGTAATACCTAACAAAGGCACTATTTCTGTATTTGGCGAAAACATTAAAAATAACTCGACATACAGGCATCAAATTGATTATCTACCGCAAATTGCCAATTTCCCCGTCAATTTAAAAGTGAAAGAACTTATTAGAATGATAAAGGATTTGCGCGGTAACACAAGTGAAGACAAGAGCTTGATAGACCTTTTTAAATTAGAGCCTTTTTTAAATAAGAAACTAGGCAACCTTTCAGGCGGTACTAAGCAAAAGGTAAATATAGTATTGGCGTTTATGTTTAATAGTCCTTTAATTATCTTAGATGAGCCTACCACAGGCTTAGATCCTTTATCATTAATACGATTAAAAGAATTGATACAAACCGAGAAGGCAAAAGGAAAAACAATTTTAATATCATCACATATTATGAGTTTTGTTGAAGAAGTGTCAGACGAGATTGTGTTTTTATTAGAAGGAGAAATTTATTTTAAAGGAAGCATAAGCGAATTGAAAAATAAAACCAATCAACCCGATTTTGAACACGCTATTGCCTCAATATTAACCATTGCCAATGCTTAAAATACTAAAATACAGCTTTTACGATTTGGTACGTAGCCGTTGGAGTTATGTATATTTTGCTTTTTATTTATTGTTGGGTGTGGTACTATTATTTTTAAACAACGATTTATCAAAAGCGGTAATCACTTTAATGAATGTGATTATTGTTTTAGTACCGCTTATAGGTACTATTTTTGGTGTAATGTATTACTACGATTCCAAAGAGTTTACCGAGCTTTTATTGGCACAACCCTTAAAACGAAGCTCTATATTTTTGGGTCAATATTTAGGGGTAGCACTTTCACTATCAATGAGTTTAG
Source organism: uncultured Burkholderiales bacterium (assembly GCA_964584305.1). Classification (GTDB taxonomy): domain Bacteria; phylum Bacteroidota; class Bacteroidia; order UBA8524; family UBA8524; genus SB11. The sequence goes on along the minus strand of CAZOZL010000009.1, from coordinate 29,582 downwards.
TATTAGGTTTGGGTATTCCATTTGTGTTTTATGGCATATTTAAATCTAATGCAATTTGGGATTTTTCGCTATTGCTAATCACAGGCACATTTCTTACACTCATATTTACCGCTTTGGCATTTTATATAGCCCTATCCAACGGAAATAAAATAAAAGGTTTTGGCTACGCTATTTTGTTGTGGCTATTTTTAGCCATTATATACGATGGTATTTTCTTATTATCGCTTATCGTTTTTAATGACTACCCTTTAGATAAGCTATCGCTTGTAGGCACTATGCTAAACCCAATAGACTTATCACGCACACTTATACTACTAAAGTTAGACATTTCAGCACTACTGGGCTATACTGGGGCGGTGTTTAAGAAATTTTTTGGTACTAATTTTGGGCTTATTGTCTCCATTTCAATGTTAGCTATTTGGGTAGTTTTGCCTGTTTGGCGAATTGTCGCAAAATCAAGAAAAATGGATTTTTGAGCAGCAAAAGCTACTATACTCAAAGTCAAGTAACACACCCTGCATAAAGTTAAAAACAGTTTTACCCGTTTCTACTTGGGTAAACACGACCGTAAGCGGTAAGGATAAACTTTACAAGAGAGTGGGGAGCAAGCAAAGCCTCAAATTATATCCAACCCATGCTAATTCTAAGCTATCTTTGCGCCATGTTAGGGCTAAAATTGGCTACCGACCCACGTTGGGTAAAAATTGCCGAAAAAACCATCGAGGATATTCTTACCGACCATGCTTTTTGCGAACAAAAGGCAGCAAGTAGTGGTATATCATTAATTGTAAATTACTCTGATAAAGAAGATGTAGTTAAAAATGTAACCCCTTTAGTAGCGGAGGAATGGGGGCATTTTCGTAGAGTAGTTAAAGAGCTTGAAAAGCGAGGGCTAAAATTAGGCAAACAACGTAAGGATGAATACGTGGCTAAAATCAGAAAGCTAATTAGTGGCGGAGGTAATCGTGAGCAGCGTTTGGCAGAGCAATTGCTATTAAATGCTCTTATAGAAGCGCGTAGTTGCGAGCGTTTTCGTTTATTATCACTACATATTACTGACCCTGAATTAAAAGAGTTTTACCATGATTTTATGGTGTCGGAAGCGGGGCATTATCATATGTTTATAAACTTAGCCAAAAAATATATGCCCGATGAGTATGTGAAACAACGTTGGGAAGAAATACTTGAAGGGGAAGCAAAAATATTGGCTACCTTAGAGTTACGTGGAGATAGAGTACATTAGTTTTCAGTTTATTGCGTTTATATCCCCCTCCTATCACGTAAAGTGAAGACGAGGGGGAAGATAGCCCTCACCTATACCATTATTGCGAGGTCTTCCGAAGTAATCCTTCACCTCAAATACAAGAGACGAATTACTCTTCTCGAGTAGAACAAGATAACAGATTGCCACGTTTATCTAAGAAGGCACACTCGCAATGACGCTCCCTTTCGTCATTCCTGCGAAGGCAGAAATCTATCTTTATAACCCCTTCCAAGTTAATATATTAGCACAACTAAATAAGCACCCTTCCCCTAAAGGGGAAGCCAAATTGTGGTACAGGTAAAAGCGGTAATACAATTGGTAGGGGTTTGCAGGGTGGGGCAAAGTAAAACAATTAAAATTTTCACTTATCCCAATTGATATTGTTAATGGTGGTGGTTCTGGTTATTGGAATTTAATTATTTATCAAATTTTTGCTCCAACAAAAAGTAAAGTAAGAAATAGAAGGCTATTTTAAAATTTCTTTTAAATTGGCGGGGCTATAATTTATAGACTTCATGGTTTTATTATCCAATTTTCGGTACACCAAATACAAGCCGTCCTCTTTTTTATAGTAGCACTCATCTCCTTTTTCTTTTAAAAAATAATCAACGGTTTTTTGGGCCTCCTCTTCACTTTTGCACGCCTTGCTCATATTACTACGCTGCACCTCGCTAAACAGTGTATTAAACTTATGGGCTAATCCAAACTCAAGTACTGCCCCACTAAGCACATATTGTATATCGCAAAGCGCATCAGCTATCTCCACCATATCTTTATCTTCTATCGCTTCACGCAACTCGTCAAGCTCTTCGGCAATTAGGCTAACTCGCAACTCGCACCTTTTACTATTGGGTATGGTTGGGGTATTAAGTATGGGATGTTTAAAGGTATTGTGGAACTGCGCCACCATATCAAGACTTTCTGGTTGTTTCATGGCTCAAATAAACAGTGCAAACAGCAAATTTCATACACATTTTACACACAAAAAAGCCCACAAAATAATAATTGGCGTTGTTTTTGAGTTATATTATAGTAACAATATTTTAATTGATAACAAGGTTCTTCATATCATTTTTCATTCTATTCCCCGTAATTACTTACGGACAATTGAACCTTGTGCCTAATGGCGACTTTGAACAAATAACTGAAAAGAAGTTTCCGTGTAGTTGGCTATTGAATGATGTAGGTATAAACGAGTATTTACACCACTGGTTTACCCCCATTAGCACCAGTACTGATGTGATAAGCACCTATGCTGATGAAGATTGCTGGGCAAAAGCCCCCAATACAGGTGAAGGAAACCGCCCGCCCCACAGCGGCAATGTAATGATAGGCATGATAAACTACTCGCCAGAGGGCGGTTGCCAACCCAATGAGTGGCACGAATACCTTAGTGTGAAACTTAGCGAAAAACTGATAGTGGGCAATGTATATTGTGTAGAGTTTTGGGTAGCACTGGGAGCTAACAGCAAATATGCCACTAATAATATAGGAGTTTTGTTTACTACCCAAAGCCCCGAACGCAATAGCTGCTCACCCATTTTATATAAACCACAGGTAAATATTAACCATGTGCTAAACAATACCAAAGACTGGCTGCGTATTGAAGCCAGTTTTATGGCAGATAGTGCCTATGAGTATCTTACAATAGGAAATTTTTTTACCCACGAACAAACAACTATTGAAACCCAAAAAGGACAACCCGTACAACAATCTGACAATACAGTAGAAGATAGCGGCACTGAAATAGAAAACGAGTTTATAAATGTTGATGCTGAAAACGATATTAGCTTTTTGGCGTACTACTTTATTGATGATGTTGCACTATATCTATGCCCTTCTGCAAAGGCAACCACGAAAAACACAGAAGTCGCAGCTAAATAACTGACGGTGTATGTACTATTACAAAAGGCTTTGCTATTAAAAGGTTGATTTTTATATCCAACTTACTCTAACCTACAACTGCTCCAATATCTGCTTTGCCTTCTCATTATTAGGACTATGCTTTAATAAGCGTTGCAATAGTAGTTTAGCTTTAGCATACTCTTTTAGGTAATTATACAATCCTGCTTTGTTTAGCAGTGCGGCTTCATAGTCGGGGTTCAGTGCAAGGGCTTTATCGTAGTATTGATGGGCTTGGGCAATATTGCCTTGTGTAAAATATAAATAGCCCAAATTGGTAAGACTTTGTACGTGCTTGGGGTATGCCTTTAATACTTCTTTAAATAATTGTTGTGCTTGTGGTAGTTTTTTTAGTTGCAATTTGGTGGTAGCCAATTTTGCCCTAAATTCTATATTTTGCTGTGCTTGTTGTACAGCTTTGGTAAAATAGTGTTCTGCTTTCTCAAAATCACCTAAAGTATAATAAGACTGTCCTATGCGGTAAGCCGTCCAAGCATCTGTTTTATTGATTTTTATGCCATACCTCACCACGCTTTTATAATCGTTTTTTAAGTATGCCCAACGAACGAAATATTTTGCGGGTGCTTTTACTTTTTGCAAGTAATAGTAGGCAGAGTCTAACAATTTGGGCTTAGTAGGTTCAAACTTTTCGTAATAGTTTAAATAAGCTCTGCCTCGTGTTAAATCATCACTATTAGGGTTGTTAATGGCATAAATGCCTATAAACTTTTTTACCTTTTCAGCATTATGGGCTTTTTTACCTTTTACAGGCTTGCGTATATAATGGTCGTGAACGGTTACGTGTGGAATATCAATAGCCCCTGTGCTGGGCATATGGCAACTGCTACAATCGTTATCGTTTTTTTCTATTCTGATAGATAATTTTTCGCTACACTTTTGTGTGGTATGGCAGTTATTACAAGCAGTATTAAACACTTGTTTCCCCGTAATTTTTACAGAGATATGAGGATTATGGCAGGTAATACAAGTTAATTCTAAGTTATTGTTTTTCTGATTATTAGATACTGAATGATTGCTCTTAATAAAACATTGGCTTTGCTGCAAACGCTGTGCGTGCGATGCCATAATAAACTCATCATCATTGCCTTGATAACGAGGCATATACACATCCATAAAATCACTTAATACCATCCCAGGGCGAAAATCAGTAAACACCTTCCCTTCTTTAAGTATTGCATTGCCTTGCAGGTGGCAACGTTGACACAAGTCTATTTGTCGTTCCCAGTTTAGTTTGCGAGGGTTTACTATGCTATAATCTATTTCATTTGCAGTATCTACTATGTTGCCCGCTTGTATTTGTGCTACGTGTACCTCACCTGGTCCATGGCAACGCTCACAGTCTATACCATTGGGTATGCGGGTAAAACGATTTTCAGAACCCTGCACAAAGCTGGGCAAACCATTGTGGCAGCTCATACACTCAAGCCCGATAATGCGGCTAAATCGGGTATTATGTCCATCCTCAAAACCAGGGGGTAAATCCCATTTTCCTGCTTGCGTATAAAAGGTGAGCGGTGCTTGGGTTAAGTATCCATTTGTTTCTACTATGTGCGAATTGGTATGTTGCCCCGAACCTACTATATAACTCACCTGCTCTAACCTACTATAAGTGGTGTCTTCTCCTACTAATCTATATTCTTTAATAAAAAATTTATCGCCCTGCCAAAAGGGTTGGTAATAAAAATCTCTGTATTTATCATACACGGCTTGGTGCGAAAAATGGGCAGCACTTTTTTGCTTGCTCGCTTTCTCAAAAGATTGCCCCATGCCTGTATGGATAAATGTATTATGCTTATCAGCATGGCAAGCACGGCAGGTATTCATGCCTACGTATTTTACTGTATCGTGGTGATTTAAATAACTTTGCTTTTGGTTGCCTTCTTTAGATTGCCTTCCATCATTACAATAAATAGTAGTACTTACTATAATAAAGGTGAATGCCGAAAGTAAAAGAAATATAATTTGAGGTTTACGCCACATACAACTATACCTAAACGAGTTTCTTGCTTAAAAAGTGTACTCGCAAGGTAAGCACAAAGCATTGAGATAAATAAAACCTCAAACCCGCCCCTACCCTTTCTTTACCTCTTATAAAAGAATTTGCCTTATCACCTCACTCAATTTATGGTGAGGTACAAGTATAAAACCCCATCCAAATAAGTACCCTTCCCTTTAAGGGGAAGCCAAATTGTGGTACAGGTAAAAACTGCAAACATGGGTAGGAGTTAATAGCAAGGAGGAGATAACTTGCCCGTGCGGTGAATTTCACTTTTTATACCCAACTTACATTAAAGTAGCAATACTATTTTTCTATTTTGCGTTATAATAAAACACTTCGCTTTAAGAAATAAAATACAAAAGATGTAAATAACATTTACATCTCTTATTTTTACAGCCGTTAAAAAAACTTACCTATATGGATACATTAGCCATTTTTCTTGAAATAGTAAAGATTGTTTTACCCGCAGTAGTGGTATTTTTAGTGGGATACTTCACTTTAAAAAAAATGTTAGACAATCATTACGAGAATAAATTACTTGAGTTTAGGCAGCAAAACCGCCAAGGGATGTTAGCCCCAAAAATTCAGTCGTATGAACGGTTAACACTTTACCTTGAACGTATAAACCCCAGTAATTTACTCACACGTATGAGCAACCCCAACCTTAGTGCTTCAGAATATAAAGGGGTGCTGGTACACGCTATTAATGAGGAGTATAACCATAACCTTGCACAACAGCTTTACTTATCGCCGCAGGCTTGGCAGCTTATAAAATACGTGAAAGAAGAGATGGTTCGCCTTATTAGCGAAAGTTTAGCGGGTTTAGATTCCAAAGCCACAAGTATTGATTTGAGTAAAGCCATTTTAGAGGAAATTATACGTAGTGAAGAAGTACCTACTGATAAAGCTATTAACTTTTTGAAAAAAGAGTTTAAACTAATTTTTGATTTTTAATTTATGGCACAAAGCCAAAGCATATATAATGCCTTTGACCCTACTGATTTTGAAGCATGGAAACAACGTGTTATAAAAGAGGTTAAAGGCGAAGAAGCATTTGAAAAACTGTATAAAACAACCGCAGAAGGTATTGCCCTAAAACCCTACTATACACTCGAAGATATAGAAAACGAACCCTCCACTATAAATACAGCAAGCAATAGCTGGGCAATACAAGAGCGTATAAAAGTAAACTCGGCAGAGAATGCTCTTAAAGATGCTAAACGTGCTTTAGAAAAAGGAGCGGATAAAATTGTGTTTGAAATAGATAGTAATGAGGCACACAACGTACTATCGCAAGTAAAACCTTTTGTTTTTAGGTTAAGCCACAATACAAAAGCTATATCGGGTAATTTTCAGGCTGATATTTTAAGTACCCTTTTAAATAAAGATAGTTTTTCTGCGAAAGAGTTTGAAACACTTGCCAAAACCCACACAGGAACATTTGAGGTAAATGCCGCACAATACCATAATGCTGGCGCAAATATTTGTACCGAAATTGCTTTCGCACTTGCACACGCCAACGAGTATTTGAATATTGGAACGAACGTTCCAGTATTATTTAATATGGCAATGGGTAGTGATTATTTTTTTGAAATAGCAAAACTAAGAGTGCTTAGAAAACTATGGGCAGTTATAGCACACGAGTATGGGGTAAATGAAACCACCACTATACATTGCGAAACAGCACTAAACAACAAAACCATATACGACTATAATAATAATATACTTAGGGCAAGTACAGAGGCTATGGCAGCCGTAGTAGGGGGTTGTGATGCCTTATACATTAACCCTTACGATGTATTGTTTAAGCAACCCAACGATTTTTCTAACCGTATAGCCCGTAATATCCAGCTAATACTAAAAAAAGAAGCCTATTTAGATAAAGTAAACAACGCCTCGCAGGGCAGTTATTATATTGAGAGTTTAAGCAATGAAATAGCCAGCAAAAGCTGGGCATTATTTCAGGACATAGAAGCAAAAGGCGGTTGGATAGCTTGCATAAAATCAGGATTTTTACAAGAAACCATAGCCAAGCAAGCCGCAACAACGCAACAACAAGTAGATAGTAACAACCGTGTAATTTTAGGAGTAAACAAATACCCCAATAAAAACGAAAAAATGAAAGGTGAAATGGAGGAAGTACAAATCCCTCAAAACAAGCATTTTCCGCTACGGCGATGGGCAGAAAAAGCAGAAAAAGAGCGGTTGGTTAGTGAATAATTCACTCATTTTTAGACTTACTTGCAAAAGTTGAAAAGTTCCATCAAGGAAATTTAGGGTTAAAAAAAGCAAAAGGCTAATAGCTAATAGCTAATAGCTAATAGCAAAAAATATGAGAAAAGATTTTAGTACTATAAAAATACATATACCCAAAAATGCTACGCCGCCAGTAGAAGGCAACAAGGCTTGGCTACCACCCGAAGGTATTCCCGTAAAATTTCACTTTAAAAAGGAGGATATAGCAGGGTTAAAAAGCCTTCATTTTGCATCGGGTATCCCTCCTTATCTAAGAGGACCCTATGGTAGTATGTATCTTACTCGCCCATGGACAGTGCGCCAATATGCTGGGTTTAGCACTGCCGAAAAATCGAACGCATTTTATCGCCGTAATCTTGCCGCAGGGCAAAAGGGACTTTCAGTAGCTTTTGATTTAGCCACACATAGAGGGTATGATAGCGAGCACGAGCGAGTAACGGGCGATGTAGGCAAAGCAGGTGTAGCTATTGACAGTATTTTGGATATGAAAATACTTTTTGACCAAATTCCTTTGGATGAAATGTCGGTATCAATGACTATGAACGGCGCAGTATTGCCCATTATGGCATTTTATATTGTAGCCGCCGAAGAGCAAGGCGTGAGCATGGATAAACTTTCAGGAACAATACAAAACGATATTTTAAAGGAGTTTATGGTACGCAATACCTATATATATCCTCCCGCCAATTCCATGCGTATTATTGGTGATATTTTCGAGTTTACCTCGCAAAATATGCCTAAATTTAACTCCATCTCTATTAGCGGCTACCATATGCACGAGGCAGGTGCAACTGCTGATATTGAGCTGGCATACACCCTTGCTGATGGGCTGGAGTACATTCGTACGGGTATAAAAGCAGGTTTAGCTATTGATGTCTTTGCCCCTCGCCTATCCTTTTTTTGGGGTATTGGCATGAACCACTTTATGGAAATAGCAAAACTGCGGGCAGGCAGAATGCTTTGGGCAAACATTGTAAAACAATTCGACCCAAAAAACACTAAATCAATGGCGTTGCGCACGCACTGCCAAACCAGTGGTTGGAGTTTGACTGAACAAGACCCTTTTAATAATATAGCACGCACTACCATTGAGGCTATGGCAGCAGCACTGGGAGGTACACAATCACTACATACCAATGCTTTGGATGAAGCTATTGCCTTGCCCACCGATTTTTCGGCACGTATAGCACGCAATACTCAACTATATTTACAACAAGAAACGGGCATAACTAATGTAGTTGACCCATGGGGTGGTAGCTACTATGTAGAATATCTTACAGACCAGCTAATACAAAAAGCCTCCGTATTAATGCAAGAGGTAGAAGAATTGGGAGGAATGGCTAAAGCAATAGAATCAGGTGTACCAAAAATGCGAATTGAGGAAGCCGCAGCCCGCAAACAAGCCCGTATTGATAGTGCAAAAGATATAATAGTTGGTGTAAACCAATACATTGCCGAAGATGAGCAAGCTATTGATATTTTGGAGGTGGACAATGATAAAGTCCGTCAAAACCAAATAGAGCGTTTACAAAAACTGAAAGCAGAACGTAATAATGAGGAGGTACAACAAGCATTAAATGCTCTTACCCAATCTGCTAAAACGGGTGAAGGTAATTTATTAGCACTTGCAATAGATGCAGCCCGCAAGCGAGCTACCTTAGGCGAAATATCATTTGCCTTAGAAAAAGAATACGGACGCTACCAAGCAACCATAAAATCTATTTCAGGAGTATATTCGTCGGAGATTAGTATGAATGATGATTTTAAACAAGCCAAAACATTGGCTAATGAGTTTGCAAAATTAGAAGGTCGTCGCCCACGCATAATGATTGCCAAAATGGGACAAGACGGGCATGACCGTGGCGCAAAAGTAATAGCTACCAGCTTTGCCGATATTGGTTTTGATGTAGATATTGGACCATTGTTTCAAACGCCTGCCGAGGCTGCCAAACAAGCCATTGAGAATGATGTACATATTATTGGTGCATCGTCATTAGCAGCAGGGCATAAAACACTTATTCCGCAGGTAATTGAAGAGCTTAAAAAACACAACCGTAGTGATATTATGGTAATTGCAGGCGGTGTTATCCCCCAACAAGACTATGATTTTCTTTACAAAGCAGGCGTAACTGCCATTTTTGGACCAGGTACTGTTATAGCAAAAGCTGCACAAGAAATATTAAAGAAGTTGATGTAGAGAACTAGTACAATTGCGAGGCTTTGCGTTAGTATTTTACAAGTTATGATACCCCCCTTCCAAATTAAACTATTAGTACTACCAAATAAGCACCCCTCCCATTAAGGGGAAGCCAAATTGTGGTACAGGTAAAAACTGCAATACATTGGCAAGGGTTAATAAAAAGCCTGTGCGGCAGTTTCCCTCCTAAGAAGGAGGGATGAAAGGGAGGTGTAAAACTGTCATTCACATTGTTCAGGCGTTTCTTTGCAGCAGGTTTCAACCTGCCACAACTCATAACCTTAACAAAAAACTTTATGTACAGAATGGGCATTTATGCCTATTCTGTCTAAAGACTAAAAACTCGTATCATCAGCACTTGGGCCATAGCTGCTGGGTACGGGTATATTTAATAAGCGGAAGTAAACACCCAACTGCGCTCGGTGGTGTATAGTTTGACAAAGCCAATCACGTAAAAATTTATATTTGGATGCTGTTTCATAAATCGTTTCGCCATTTCTCAGCACCCAATTTTCACTTAATTGTTTTTCAGTAGTATTTTCTAAGCCTTCTCTACCTTTAACTACCGATTGCTCAAAAAAAGCAAGCAATTCTTTAGTATTATCAATTTTTGGTGGAGTATAGTTACTCGTAGCAAAATCCAATTCATCAGTATTCAATGTCATAGGTATCCATACAGGAAGTTCAGCTATATGAGTAGCTAAACGTATTAGTTTCATACTTTTTTCGTGGGGTTGCCAATCGTATTTACCATCAGGTACAATAGCCATAAACTTACGTGTTGTATGCATTTCTCGTTCAAATTCGGCTTGCAAAATTTCAATTATATTCATAGGGTTTACATTTTAGTACAACTATAAACGACATTACTGACAACCCTATGTCAACAGTGTTTTTTAATTGATATATTTTAACAAACTACTAAGTAACATAAGTTTGATAAACTCAAGGGTAGAAAGGCGAAGAACCCAATTTAAAATAAATACATCAAAAAAAAGTATCGGCTAACTTACTTTGCATTACCTAATTTTATAAATTACGCCCATGAATAGTGCTGCATCTCAAATTCCACAAATACAATCGTTTGAAGAGTATAAAAAAGTATATCAAGAAAGCATAGAAAATCCAAAAAACTTTTGGGCAGACATAGCAAAGAGTTTTCATTGGTATAAACCTTGGGACACTACTTTGGAGTGGAGTTTTACACCACCAAAGGTAGAATGGTACAAAGGCGGCACAACAAATTTATGCTATAACGCAATCGACCGTCATTTGGATACTATGGGCGACAAAACAGCCATTATATACGAACCCAACAACCCTAATGACGCTTTTAGGACACTAACCTTTAATGAGTTACATACGGAGGTTTGCAAATTTTCTAATGTATTATTAAACAATGGCTTAAAAAAGGGCGACCGTGTTATACTATATATGCCCATGGTGCCAGAGGCTGGTATAGCCATGTTGGCTTGCACTCGTATAGGGGTGGTACATTCGGTAGTATTTGCAGGGTTTTCTTCTCAATCTCTTACCGATAGAATAAACGACTGTGAAGCGAAAGCTATAATTACCGCCGATAGTTTTGTGAGAGGTAACAAAACAGTAGCCCTAAAACAAATTGTTGATGATGCTTTGCAAAACACATCGACAATAGAAAAAAATATTGTGTATAAACGCACAGGCGATGCTATTAACTGGGTGAAAGGCAGAGATATTTGGTGGCATACTGAAATGGCAAAATCCAGTGCCGAAAACGAAGCCGTAGCAATGGATGCCGAAGACCCACTGTTTATTTTATATACCTCAGGCTCTACAGGTAAACCCAAAGGAATTTTGCATACCACAGGCGGTTATATGGTATATAGTGCCTATACTTTCAAAAATGTTTTTCAATACAAAGAAGGTGATATTTATTGGTGTACTGCTGATGTAGGATGGATTACAGGACATAGCTATTTGGTATATGGGCCCTTGCTAAACGGGGCTACTACTGTTTTTTTCGAGGGAGTTCCTACCCACCCTTCTCCCGCCCGCTTTTGGGAGGTGGTGGACAAACACCAAGTAAACTTATTTTATACTGCACCTACGGCGATAAGAGCATTAGAAAGCTATGGGTTAAGCCAGTTTGATGGCACAAAATTAGATAGTTTAAGGGTATTAGGCTCTGTTGGTGAACCTATAAATGAGGAAGCCTGGCATTGGTATAATACTCATGTAGGGAAAGACAACTGCCCCATTGTAGATACTTGGTGGCAAACAGAAACAGGCGGTATAATGATATCACCCATTGCGGGTATAACACCTACTGTACCTTCGTTTGCTACATTGCCTTTACCAGGCATACAGCCTGTATTGTTAGATGAAAACGGAAAAGAAATAGAGGGCAATGATATAGACGGTGTTTTATGTATCAAATTCCCATGGCCGGGTATGGTACGCTCTGTATATGGCGATGACAATCGCTTCGTGCAAACCTATTTTTCAGCGTATAAAGGCTATTATTTCACAGGCGATGGCTGCAAACGCAATAATGATGGATACTACCGAATAACTGGGCGGGTTGATGATGTGATTAATGTATCAGGGCATCGTATTGGCACAGGCGAGGTAGAAAGTGCTATTGACGAGCATGATTTGGTGGTAGAATGTGCCGTAGTAGGATATCCACATGATATTAAAGGACAAGGCATTTATGCTTATGCTATTTGCCACCAGTCCACAAAAAACAATGAAACCTTAAAAGCTGAAATACGTGATATTGTTGCTAAAATGATTGGTGCTTTTGCCAAACCTGATAAAATACAGGTGGTTACAGGTTTGCCCAAAACCCGAAGCGGAAAAATTATGCGCCGTATTTTGCGTAAAATAGCAGAGGGAGATACGTCTAATTTGGGCGACACTTCTACCCTGCTTGACCCTTCTGTTGTTGATAGTATTAAAGCAGGTGCGCTATAATTTAGATGTATTTTTGCCGTTATATTTTTAAGAATGAGAAGTATAGCGAATATTTTAGCCTTTTTGTTTATAGCAATGGGGTATAGTACTATAAATGCCCAAGACACTACTATTACCATTCAGGATGTTACCGTAGTATCTGATTATATTCCTTTTTTAGCACCTGCCAATAAAGAAACCACGCCCCCTGTTGCCGAGCAGCCAGAAGCGAAATTACCCAGCCTCACCTACTCAATCATCCCAGTACAGTTTATCACCACCTCAAAGTTAGATATTCCCGTTGCTTTGCAAATGGGTAAAAATTATGTACCCACCTTAAAAAACAATCATATTAGGTTGGGGTTTGGCAATTATGCTTCTCCACTTGCCGAAATATATTTGCACAACCTACGAAACGAGTACGGAGCATACGGTTTAAGTTTCAAGCACCTTTCTGCCAATGGTCCTGATAATGCCAAATTTTCAGACAATACAGCAAATATTTTTGGAAAACGTTTTTTTAAAAAAGGAACTTTATATGCGGGCATAAACTATGCACGCAATGCTGTGCGCTATTATGGACTTAATGATACCTTTCCCAGTATCCCCGCAACCGATGATGATAGTACCAAGCAAGTATTTAATACTATTGGCGCAAACGGAGGATGGGAAAGTAAAGAATGGGGTAAGAAAAAAATGAAATTTTCCGCAGGCGCATCCTACTACAACATTACCGATAGCTGGGGGGTACAAGAAAATGACCTTATTATAAACAGTAGTTTTAAAACCAATATCAAGAAAAACGATGTTTTGCGTATTAATTTAAGCTACAATTATAGCGGTTATCAAGATAGTGTTACTACAATAGGTCGCCATTTTGTGGACATAAAACCTCGTTATCATCTAAACAATAAAAAATTTAAACTGGCTTTGGGGGTTAATAGCACTATTTATAGTGATACAGCAAGCCCTGTTTTTTACTTCTTTCCTACCATTGAAGGAGAATATGAAATTGAGAAGCAAAACTTGGTAGCACTTGCTGGTATTAGTGGAAACTTGCAAAAAAATTCGTTCAGAAATTTTATGCATGAAAATCCATTTATTGGTAATCAAAATAATTTAAACAATACCGTTAACCGCTTAGAGTTGTACGCGGGTTTAAGAGGCAATGCAGGTGCAAATTTTGGTTTCACCACTCGCGTATTTTATAACCGCTATAATGATATGGTTGTTTTTATTAGTGATAGTAACGTATTACGCCGCTTTAAGCCCTTGTTTTTAGATATGGATGTAGTGCGTTTTAATGCTGAAATTGGCTATCAATACAGCGAAAAAGTACGCATCAACCTTACTGGTAATTTTTATAATTATAACGTGTCTGATTCTGCACAAAAAGCATGGCAATTGCCCACCGCAGAAATTAAGCTAAATACCACTTACAATATTGGTAATAAATTACTTTTCTCGGCTGATGTATTTTTTATGAACCAACGCCCTGTAACCAATGAGTTTGCAACAGCTTCCATCCCTAACCTAAAAGCCTTTGCCGATTTTAACTTGGGTATGGAATATCGCTATCGCAAAACACTTTCTTTATTTTTCACTGTAAATAATATTTCTTCTGTCCGCTACCAGCGTTGGTATAACTACCCAGTATTGGGTATTAATATAATGGGTGGTATTACTTTTAGTTTGTAAAAAAAACAGTACCATAACCAGCATTTCTTATCAATTGGTTGTCTATCTAATAAAAGTTAGTATTTTTACTTACTCATGAATAGGCTTTATATACCCCTTTTAGTATTTATATGTTGCTTTAATAGTGCCGTAGCCCAGTGGAAACAGCTTAAAGCCCCCTCCGTTTTTGATGGAGAAGTAGGCAATATTACCTGCATTACCACCAATGATTCTTTCGTATGGGTGGGTACAGAAAAAAGCGGTATTTTTAGATACGACAACCTTAGCCCCACCCAATGGGAAGCCTCTAATAACGGTGTACAAACCTACTCGGCATTTTCATTAACCTACAACAAGGGCAATTTAATTACCACTACTGATAAGGGTATTTACCTTTCAACTAATAATGGAAATAGCTGGAAGGCAATAAACAACGGTTTGCCTTTAGGCGGAATAATTACCTCTTTCACCACTTCAAACAGTACACTATTTGCATCCACTACCAATTTTGGTATTTTTCGTTCTACTGATAATGGACAAAACTGGACACAGGCAAACAATGGCTTGTTAGACAATAATATATTGCAAGTAAAAGCCGACAGTAGTGCCGTTTGGGCTTTAAGCCGTAATGCGGGTTTATTCAAATCAACAAACAATGGGCAAAGTTGGAGTACTATAAGCGTGCCCAATAATTGCTTGAAATGCACAGAAATAGCCATTATTGATAGTACTATTTTTATTGCTCAAGGTAGTTTATTGGTTTCAAAAAATAGTGGTAGTTCATGGGGCTTTGATAGTTCTGTAAAAAATATTAAAAGCATTACAGCCTATAAAGGTAGGCTAATAGCCAATAGCGATTATAGGCTATATGAAAGCTATGATAGCGGCAAAAAATGGTTTTTAGAATTTGAGTTTAATCTTGACTCGTTAAAAAAAATAAATACATCGCTTAGTACGCCTAATTCTATAAAATATACCACCACAGCAAATAGTGGGCTGTATAGAGGGCAAATTGCTGCTGTTACATGGAAACCTTTTAACTTTGGTTTGCTTACTGCCGATGTGAAACAAATAGAATGGGAAAACGGAATATTATATGCCTCTGCATACGGCAATATATACCGCTCTGGCAATAATGGTGATAGCTGGGTAGAAACCGATGATTTTTTTAAGGATAGGGTGAGCTCTTTTGTAATTTCAAACGATAAAATTATAGTAAGTTCTGATACCTCTGGTATTAGAATTGCCGATACCCAATTTTTTGTTTGGAAAGATGCCAATACTGGTTTAGATAATAAACAAGTAAACAAAGTACTGAAACGGGGTAACACGCTTTATGCCCTAACTATGGACGGCATATACCGCAGCCCAAACGATGGAGATAACTGGTTTAAACAAGCCAATGCTATTAACGGACTTATCTTTACCGATTTATTATTTACTAATGGCGTACTGTACGCAGGCACAAACAAAGGCTTGTATAAATCTACCAACGGGGGTAATAGTTTTAGTGAAGTAGATAGCATAAATATTCCCCGCAGGTATGTGCATTTTATCCATAAAATAAACAATAAGCTATGGCTAAAAGTAGGCATTGATACCCATATATCAGAAGATGATGGGGCAACTTGGCCTCGCCACTATTACAGTTGGGGTATTACCTTTGCCCATTCAGTTTCAGTAGTAAAAAACCTATTATACGCATCAACAACATCGGGTTATTTTTTTAGAGATACTGCTAATGAAACTTGGCATTTCTTAAAAGAAATTACTGGGGGGCTACGAGCTAATGTATTCCAAAGCAGTGGTACACATTTATTTGCAGGAACTGGAGCGGGTATTTGGCGTTTACCACTAAGTAATGTACTTACTTCTATTGCAGATGTTAAACAAAAAAATAGTTTAAACATTTACCCCAACCCTGCCACCCATACTATTACCATTGATAATAAGGCTAATGAAGTGGCTATTTACTCATTAAACGGAAAAAAAGTACTTGCTTGCAAGCAATGCAATACACTTAATATTAGTGATTTAACTGCGGGTATTTATATTATAAAAGCACAATCAGAAAAAGGTGTTTTCACCCAAAAACTAATTAAGGAATAATAAAAATAGCAGGCTTTGATAGAAAAATATTTTAGCTAATTGTAAACGAATCCCCCTCGCTTTGCTCTGAATTAAAATGTACATATCTTTAGTATTAAAATTTCATAGGGACTTCCATCAATAATAATTCAGCCTTGCTATTGGCAGTTATATCTATACTATCGGTATCCCACATTCCAAAACCATCACGTTTGTTTAGCTTTTGCCCGCTAATAGTTATATCACCATCAATAACAAAAGCATAAACACCATTTCCTTTTATATTTATTGGGTGTTTAGTAGTAAACCCATTAGCTAAAGTGCCTAAATAGAAAGTAGCTTCTTGGTTAATCCAAACTCCTTCACCTTCTTTATTATGCGATACTATTTGTTGCAATTTCCCTTTTCTGTCCGCTGGGTTCAAAGTTATTTGGTCGTAACGGGGTTCAATATCTTTTTGCTTAGGGAAAACCCATATCTGTAAAAAATTAACCTCACTATCTTTGTTTTTATTAAACTCGCTGTGGTAAATTCCTGTTCCCGCACTCATTACCTGCACATCGTTTTGTTTAATAATAGCTACATTATTCATACTGTCTTTATGCTCTAAACTACCCCTTAGCGGTATCGAAATTATTTCCATATTAGCGTGTGGGTGCGTTCCAAAGCCCCGCCCCCCTTCTACTATATCATCATTCAGCACACGTAAAGCACCAAAGTGCATACGGCTGGGGTCTATATAATCAGCAAAACTAAAGGAATGGTAACTATTCAGCCAGCCATGGTTAGCGTGCCCTCGTGTGTTGGCTTTATGAAATACTGTTTTCATATTTTTTAATCCTTACTCTATTAATGATTAAATTTTATATTATTTGTTTATACAAATGTTGTACCTATTCTTTAAAAAAGAAATGCAAATAGCAATAAAAACACTATTTTTGTAGAACCATTCTAAATAAGAGGACTTTATGGCAACCAAAGAATTATTAAACATATATACAGAGGCTACTCCCAATCCCGAAACCATGAAATTTGTAGCCAACCGCATGATTTTACCTGATGATAGTATAGATTTTCAAACACGAGAAGCGGCTCTTAAATCACCCTTAGCAACAAAGTTGTTCGAGTTCCCTTTTGTAAACGCCGTGTTTATAATGAACAATTTTGTTACAATAACGAAGCTAAGTACTTATGAGTGGTTTGATATTAGCCCAAAGTTAAAAGAATTTGTAAAAGAATACTTGGAAAGCGGCGCCGAAATCTTGCACCCTACCGAAGAAAAAGAAACCAATAGTGCAGATAGTGAAATAGTAACAAAAATCAAAAATATGTTGGATACGTACGTAAAACCTGCTGTGGAAATGGACGGCGGCGCAATTACCTTCCAATCGTTTGATGCGGGCGTGGTAAAAGTAGAACTACGTGGCTCGTGTAGTGGCTGCCCATCAGCAACTATCACTTTAAAATCGGGTATAGAAAATATGTTGAAACGCATGGTACCCGAAGTTGAAGCTGTTGAAGCAGTAGAAATGTAAAGCCCAAAATACCTTTTTAGGATAAGGTAAAGAGGTTTAAAGGGTGGTACAGGTAAAAACTGTAATACATTAGTAGGGGTTAATAACAACTAATAAAAAAATGAAACCCATAGTAGTGCATCGTAACTATTTGTATAATGGTTTAAAACCCATTAAGATTTTAGGAGTTTCATACTCGTAGTAGGTAAGGTAAATGGTAGCGGTTTTAGTTTCTTTGTTAAGGGTAGTATAAGTTATTTTATATTCGTCTAAAAATACATTGCCTTTATAGCCTGTGGGTTTGTGTGGGCAACACGCCTGTACCCTTTGGTATTGAATTGGTTTGCGGCGTTGGTCTTTTAGTTGTGCTAAGTATGCTCTTATATTGGCAAAGCCTCCTCCCTTTTTGCTTGCCCCCACTTTTATCGGGTTTTTCTTAGTAAAGCCATAGGTGGCATTAGTAGCCACATTTTTCACTTTTCCTATGACAGCCCACTTAGGGTAACTTTGTACTGTATCGCTATAATATTCCACTTGCTTTTTTAGCTGTGTAACCCCCAAGTCCAATGCTTTTTTAAAATCAGCGGCGGCACTATCAATCATCATCATAGCTTCGTAGGTATATGCTCTAAAGTAAAATGATTTTACATTTTCACCATCAAAGCTTAGGGCAGTACTATAATAGTGTATTGCGGTATCGTAATGGGTAAGTTTTTTGTAGCTATTTCCCAGTGCTATATAGGCATCTACATAATCGGGTTTGTATTGCAATACACTATTAAAATCAGCAATAGCCCCCGTGTAGTTTTTCATTAGCGATTTTGCTATACCACGGTTGTGCATACTGAAATAATCATCCTTTTTTAAATTAATAGCCCTATCAAAAAAACTAATAGCTTCTTTATAGCTGCCACGCTGGGCATATCTCATCCCTTCTGTATAGTAATCTACATTCGTTTTTTCTTGAGCATAAGAAAAAACCACTATAAAAAAAGAGAACGTTAGTACTATACATTTTTTCATTACTGGAAAGGTATTGATATATAACGCTTAAAAGAAAAATATTATTTTGTTACTCCAGCTTTAACGATTTTATGATATGCTCTATTTGGTAATCCTCCATAGGGTCGAAAGTGTCTTTCAAATCGCCACCAAATACTTTTGCGGTGGTATTCCACAAAATGGTTTCAAAAGTGCTGGTAAACTCGTTCAAAATTTGGTAGGTGGTTTTTCCTGTCTCCCTATAAATTAGTTTTGTGAGCAGTACCCCTTGCGAACGGGGCATTTTTTTTAAAAAACCCGTAAATTCTTTTTTAAAAGCTTTTTCTGATGCTTTTAGGTATTTTTTGCGTTCCCTCCCCTTTAGCTGACGTAAATTGTCTTCCATTAATTGCAAACGAAAAGCAGCCATTTTTGCATAGGGAAATACTTTTTTTAGGTTATATACCAAGCGCAAGTAGCGTTTGCGTGCTTCAGGGTCTGCCAGTTCAGTATATACTGTTTCCGAAAACTCATATACAGGTAGCGAGTCTCCGTCAACATACTCGTAACGAATTATTTTTTGTGCGCTGGCTTTATTAGTAAAACCAACCACTAAAAAAAGTAAGGCTGTAAGTGATAAGATTGTATTTTTCATAGGCTTATCTTTCCTAAAGTATAACCAAATTATGTGCCAATAGGGTTTTTTACTTTGGGTTTGGCAATAGCGTAAACTGCCAAACCTATACCTGCTACTATCATCCCTACGGAGATAACCTCTGCTTGGGTAGCTTGTATTCCTAAACCAAAAACGTTATCCATTATATTATTTACACGTATTTGCTCGATGGCAAAACGTTCTATGCCTGCAAAAACGAGGTACAAAGAAAATATTAAACCCGGTGCGGGTAATTTTTTACGTAGCACCCAAATAATACCAAAAAGTATGAACGCCATAAGGGTTTCGTACATAGGTGTTGGGAAAACAGGGTCTATAAGGTAGGGGGTGCTTGCAAAATCGCAAGTTATATTGGCTCTCTCGGCACCAGTGTATGGGTTGCATACACCATTTACATTATTAGGATAATTATATGCCCAAGTCCAATCTGGCAAAAAGCTCATCCAATCAGGTTTTGCAACTTTGTTTACAATGCCCCAATCTCCATCTCCCGATACATGGCAACCAATGCGCCCAGTACCATACACAAACATCATAGCAGCACCTCCCATATCAAGTGTGTGCCGCCAATGTATATTATACTTTGCAGTGTACCATATTACACCCGCTCCACCACAAATAAGCCCGCCATAATACGTGAGCCCGCTAAATGATATTAACGCATCAATAGGGTGTTGTACAGAGTATTCCCAATTCTCGAAAATATGAAACAGTTTTGCGCCTAAAATTCCTGTTATGGCGGCTATAAAAGTTACATTACCCATTATTTGATATGGGTGTACCAAACGCTCTACCTGTTTGGCTTCTTTTCCTTTTATTTTTTGTGCTTCGCGATATACAAAGTATGCTCCAATAGCACCTCCAATTATACCCCCCATCAAATTTCCACGAGAGGAGAGTATAAAATCTTGTGGATTGGCTGTTAAATCTCCAAAATACAAAAATGCTTCCACTACTTTAAAGCCTGCCAAAAAGTAGAAAACAAAATTCATTAAATACTCCGTAATTTCAGGGGCTTTATTTTCCCAAAACATACGTTTCACGGGGAATACCTTGCCCTCTCTTTCCATACGTTTCAGTTCAGATTCCATTATTTTATAGCCTATATAAAATGAAATAGCCATAAAAATACCGAACATTTGAAATATTTTGAAAAACTCTACCTCTATTCCAAAAAGGTCTTTTACAAGAAAATATAGGTTTGGATACACGTATTTTTAATTTTAATTGCCCCGAATATACAGCACTATACCATTATTGAAGCATTTATTTCTTCCACAATTACCTCGCCACTATCATCAATAGTTGCAAGTTTTACTTGTGCAAGTTCATTTACCAATAGCGGGTCGTACGGGGTTTTTACTTTAATATAGTTTTCGGTAAAGCCTCTCATTATGCTGTTATTTTCCTCAGCCTCAAACAAAACGGTATGCGTTTCACCTATATGTTGTTGGTAAAAATGGCGGCGTTTCTTTTCTGATAATATGCGCAGCATTTTCACCCTTTTATTACGCTCTTGTTGGGGTACAACACCTTCAAGCCGTATAGCAGTGGTATTTGGGCGTTCGCTATAAGGAAACACGTGTAGATAGCTAATATCTAATTCGTTTAAAAAATTATAGGTGTTCAAAAAATCTTCTTCAGTCTCATTAGGAAACCCAACAATCACATCTACCCCAATGCAACAATTAGGCATGGCGGCTTTTATTTTCGCTACACGGTGGGCATATAACTCACTTTTGTAGCGACGGCGCATTTGCTTTAGTATTTTATTGCTACCACTTTGCAGCGGGATATGGAAATGCGGAACAAACTTGTTGCTATTAGCTACAAACTCAATAATTTCTTCGCTTAACAAATTTGGCTCTATTGATGATATTCTAAAACGATTAATCCCCTCAACTTTATCCAACTCTTTTATTAAACCTAAAAAGGTTTCGTTGTTCTGTTTACCAAAATCGCCAATATTTACACCAGTAAGTACCACTTCTTTCGCTCTTGTTCGGGCTACTTTTTCGGCTTGGGCAATAGTATTTTTAATGGTATCGCTACGGCTAAATCCCCGTGCTAATGGTATAGTACAAAAAGAGCAGAAATAGTTGCAGCCGTCTTGCACTTTAAGAAAAGTGCGGGTACGGTCTCCAAATGAATAACCCGCTACAAACTCACTGGTTTCTTTTATAGGCGAGTTGTGGATGACCACTCCTTCACCTGTGGTTAATTCCTTTAAATGGTGTATTAAGTTAAACTTTTCAGCTGCCCCCAGCACCATGTTCACGCCCTTTATTTCAACAATTTCTTTTGGTTTTAGTTGGGCATAACAGCCAATAATAACCACACAGGCGTTGGCATTGTACTTTAATGCTTCTTTAACCACCTTGCGGCATTTTTTATCTGCATTTTCAGTAACAGAGCAAGTGTTTATCACATATACATCCGCTCCTTTTGTAAACTCGGCACGGGTAAATCCTTCCCCCTCCATTTGGCGGGCAATGGTACTACTTTCACTAAAATTTAATTTACAACCAAGTGTATAAAAGGCTACTGATTTCATCTAATTTTACAAAGGTAGGGAAATTGAAAATAGCAGGACGAGAGAGCGAAATGAATGTACTATTTTTTTTGCTGTAAGTCCATTCGGGCAGGTAATCTTTAAGGTGTATAATTAAACAGGTTGCTTCGGAAGACCTCGTAATGAGGGTATAGGCGGGTTAAATTAACCCCTTAATAGTATTGCAGTTTTTACCTGTACCATAATTTGCCTCCCCCTAAAGCGGAAGGGTACTTATTTGTAGTGCTAATTAGATAATTTGGAAGGGGTTATTATTACTTGTATAATTGGCTATCGTGGCTCGCCTGTTTCACTCGGACAAGGATATTAGCACCATAAAACTATAATTAAGCCAGTCTCAAAAATGGCACTGTCAAATTAGAACTCCCAAACAACAATGACTTTGAATAAATAAGAATGTGAATAACATACACCTTGTTTTTTATATAAGTTTTAATTATTGAGCAGAACGACTGGGCAGTCTTTTATATTTAAATACCTAAATAACAACGACATACACCTAAAACATAAATACTGTACCACGTAAGCCCTGTAAACACTGGGTACAAGGGGTGTTTTACAGTGAAGTCAACGGTTGTAGAACGTACCTTATACCATACAGTCATAAAACAAGGTGGAAAGCCTGTGTTTAGTATAGTTACAGCACTTAGTTAATGAAGATATATGACATTAAAAAATGATTAAGTAAACATTGCTTGTAGATAAACTCTTTGGTAAGCCTTAGAACCTTATACCTTAAAGGCGTGTGTTGTTGATAATTATTTGTAATAAGGTGCTATGTGGAAATGTGAATTTCTATCGATTGATTTAGGACAAGAATAAATGAACATTTGTATAGGCGACTACCACAAAAATTTGTCAAAGTTTGAATAAGACTATTTTTAGGAGACTAAGCCTATTTACACACAAAACGAAAAAGTATTATATAGATATGGAAGAAATCCCAGAAGTAAGCGCAGCACCCACAACAACCCCTACACCTAATAGTACTACTATGCAAAACGAAGAACCTATTTTAAAAGAAAATAAAGATCGTTTCGTGATATTCCCTATTAAGCATGATGATATTTGGGATTTTTATAAAAAATCGGAAGCAAGTTTTTGGACGGCTGAGGAAATAGACCTGCAACAAGACCTTAATGACTGGAATGATAAACTGAACGATAACGAGAGGCATTTTATAAAACACGTACTTGCATTTTTTGCTGCAAGTGATGGTATAGTAAACGAGAACTTGGCAGAAAATTTTGTATCGGAAGTGCAATACCCTGAAGCTAAGTTTTTCTACGGTTTTCAAATTATGGTAGAAAATATCCATAGTGAAACATATTCATTACTTATTGATAGCTATATTAAAGACCCTAAAGAAAAAGACAAACTTTTTCACGCCATTGATACATTAGACTTTGTAAAGAAAAAAGCAGATTGGGCTTTGCGATGGATAGAAAATGCCAGTTTCGCAGAACGACTAATTGCCTTTGCCGCAGTGGAAGGTATTTTCTTTTCGGGTAGTTTTTGCTCCATATTTTGGTTAAAAAAACGAGGGCTAATGCCAGGCTTAACTTTTAGTAATGAGCTTATTAGCCGCGACGAAGGGATGCACTGCGATTTTGCTTGCCATATCTACACTAAACATATTAAAAACAAGCTGCCACAACAACGTGTTGTTGAAATTATTAGCAATGCTGTTGAGATAGAGAAAGAATTTGTTACTGAGGCTTTGCCCGTTCGGTTAATTGGTATGAATGCTGATTTAATGAGCCAATATATTGAATTTGTTGCTGACCGTTTGCTAACAGAATTAGGTTGCCCAAGGGTATATAATACTGCTAACCCGTTCGATTTTATGGAAATGATATCGCTACAAGGAAAAACAAATTTTTTCGAGAAACGTGTAGGTGAATATCAAAAGGCAGCAGTTGCCAATAGTAATACCATTGCAGGAAATAGTGAATCGTTTAGTATGGACGATGACTTTTAAACTAATTTTTTACCACCAAGCAAGTTTCCAATTACACACTACCCTCTAAAGAAAGATAGAATAGAAATATGATGTACGTATTAAAAAGAAATGGCCGCCGTGAGAGCGTGATGTTTGACAAAATTACCGCACGAATAAATAAGTTATCGTATGGGTTGGATATCAATTTTGTTGACCCAATAAAAATAGCGAAACGTGTTGTTGAAGGGGTGTATGATGGAGTAACCACCACAGAATTGGATAACCTTGCTGCCGAAACCGCAGCAAGTATGACCCCCATCCACCCTGATTATGCTAGCCTTGCCAGCCGCATTGCAGTGAGTAACTTGCATAAAAATACTGAAAAACATTTTAGTGTAGTTATGGATAAGCTATACCACTATGTTAGCCCAAAAACAGGAGAAAAAGCCCCTCTTATTGCTGATGATGTATATGAAATAATAGTTGATAATGCTGAATTGCTTGACAGTACTATTATTTACGATAGAGACTATAACTTTGATTATTTTGGTTTTAAAACCTTAGAACGCAGCTATTTACTAAAAATGAACGGGCAAGTGGCTGAACGTCCGCAGCATATGTATATGCGGGTGGCACTTGGCATACACAAAGCTGATATTGATAATGTAATAAAAACATACAACCGCCTAAGCGAAGGCTGGTTTACCCATGCTACTCCTACCCTATTTAATGCAGGTACACCCAATCCGCAAATGAGTAGTTGCTTTTTGCTTACTACTAAAGATGATAGCATAGAAGGTATTTTTTCTACTTTAACCCAATGTGCTAAAATTTCACAAACTGCGGGAGGTATTGGACTAAGCATACACGATATTAGAGCCACAGGCTCGTATATAAGAGGCACGAACGGCGCAAGTAATGGCATTGTACCTATGTTGCGTGTGTTTAATGATACAGCACGCTATGTTGACCAAGGCGGCGGAAAACGTAAGGGGTCTTTTGCAGTGTATCTTGAACCTTGGCACGCTGATGTTTTTGATTTTTTAGACCTAAAGAAAAATCACGGTAAAGAGGAGATGCGTGCGCGCGATTTATTCTATGCCCTTTGGGTGCCTGATTTGTTTATGAAACGGGTAAAAGAAAATGGCGACTGGAGTTTGTTTTGCCCTAATGAAGCCAAAGGATTATCAGACTGTTATGGTGAGGTATTTGAAGATTTATATACCAGCTATGAGCAAGCAGGGCGTGCTAGAAAAACCATTAAAGCACGAGACCTTTGGAACAAGATACTTGAGGCACAAATAGAAACAGGCACTCCCTATATGCTATATAAGGATGCTGCTAATAGTAAGAGCAATCAAAAAAACTTAGGTACTATTAAGAGTAGCAACCTATGTACCGAAATTATAGAATATACAGCACCTGATGAGGTGGCTGTATGTAATTTAGCCTCAATGGCATTGCCTAAGTATATTACTGATGGAAAGTTTGACCATGATGCACTATTTGATGCTACTTATGAAGTAACGGTAAACCTAAACCGCATTATTGATGGTAACTACTACCCCGTAGAAGAAGCCCGCAATAGTAATATGCGCCACCGCCCAGTGGGTATTGGCGTACAGGGCTTGGCAGATACGTTTATTATGCTTCGCATACCTTTCGACTCTCCTGAAGCAGCACAGCTAAACGCTGAAATATTTGAAACTATTTACCACGCATCTTTAGTTGCCTCAAAAGATTTGGCTAAACAAGATGGACATTACTCAAGCTACGAAGGTTCTCCAATATCAGAAGGGCAATTCCAGTTTGATATGTGGGGAGTAACTCCAAGCAAACGTTGGGATTGGGATATTTTGCGTGAAGAAGTGAAAAAATACGGTGTACGCAATAGCCTTTTATTAGCCCCAATGCCAACGGCAAGTACGGCACAAATATTAGGTAATAACGAGTGTTTCGAGCCTTATACCAGCAATATATATACCCGCCGTGTGCTTTCGGGCGAGTTCGTTATTGTAAACAAACACCTAATGCGCGATTTGGTGGACTTGGGCTTGTGGAATGATAACATGAAGCAGCAAATTATTATACACAACGGTTCAGTACAAAATATAGAGGGAATACCACAAGAGATAAAAGACATATATAAAACCGTTTGGGAAATTAAACAAAAAGTGATTATTGACATGGCTGCCGATAGAGGTGCGTTTATAGACCAAAGCCAATCGCTAAACTTGTTTATGGAAAACCCTAATTTTGGTAAGTTAACCAGTATGCACTTTTATGCTTGGGAAAAAGGACTGAAAACAGGAATGTACTACCTGCGTACAAAAGCCGCCAGCGATGCTATTAAATTTACAGTAGTAAAAGAAAACCCACAGGTAATGGATGTTACCACCGCCGAAAATGTAGCATACGACAGCGATAAGGAGAAAACAGACACCCCACTTACAAAAGACGAGATAGATAAAATGCACGACTCATTAGAGAAAAAAGACGATTATGAAGCGCAAGCCATTATAGCTTGCTCTATTGATAACCCTGATGATTGTGAGATGTGCGGTAGTTAAAACACTGGTTTTTCCAAGTTGTTAGTTTTATAAGTTTTCTTTAAATGTTAAAAATCCCGACTATTTAAAAAAAATAGTCGGGATTTTTTTGTTACAACCCTTTTTGTTTGGTAAAAGAGTTGATTTATTGAGACCGTTGTAAGAGGTATAACCTTAGCTTTTCAGCCTATATTTAATGACTGCAAGGGGCAGGACTGTTCGGTTGTTCCCCTCCTTGTGGTGAGTGTGAGTAGAGAAGGAGCTGCCCGTGCCTGCTAACCTAAGAAGGCTATCTCGTAATGACGCTCCCCTCCGTTATTCCTGAGAAGGCAGGAATCTATCTGTATATACCCCTTCCAAATTAACTTATTAGCAGAACCAAATAAGTACCCCCTCCCCTTAAGGGGAAGCTAAATTGTGGCATAGCTAAAAATTGTAATACATTGGTAGGGGTTTGTAGGGTTGTTTAACCTCATCCACATCATTATTTGAGCGATAGATTTACCCAAGTGTGATACAGTGTTTATTCACAATATGACTAAATAGTTGTCGCGCGGGTACAAGCTCTAAAAAAAAATTATTGTTTAAGGGTTTCTATTTGTTGGTTAATCAACGTATTCACTCCTTGTAATCCTTCTATATTACTGTGTAGGGTATTTTCTATATGTTTAAGGTTGCCTAATACTATTTCTTTATTAAAACCTTCTGTTTTTTTCATATAGCCTTTACCTATAAGCAACCACTCGGCATTTATGCTGGTGTATTGTTGTAGTATCTTTTGTAGTATTTCTACACCGGGTTTATTTCGCCCACTGCTTATATGTGTGATTATAGCGGGTGAGATATTTAACGCTTCTGCAAACTCTGTTTTACTTATAGCCACATCCTCAATAACTTTAACAAC
>CAZOZL010000009.1:0-2003 GCA_964584305.1 uncultured Burkholderiales bacterium | reverse complement strand
TAAACTATTAGTTTCATTATAATATATAAGTATCTGATTATTAATAAAATAAAATATGTAATTTGATATGTAATTAATTTCAACAATAATACTGCCAACTTGGCGGGTTTAAATATGTTTACCCCTCTACAATTGTAAAAAGTAAGTTTCTTTAAATCTTGTTTTAGCCCTTCTCAGCTCTTTTTAAACAAAACGACTGAGGACATACACTATTAAATAATAGGCTTGTAGAGGCTAAATTTCATCCTATTTATTTCTCGCAAAACTTTGTTTGAACTAACAAAAGAAAAAAAAGAACGACATTGATTTAAGCACCTTCTACCCTATTGTTTTATGTTTGGATTTTTAGCTATGGAATTTTATAAGTGATATTCACCTATTAAACTCTCACTTTTTTTTGGAGATAGAGATTATACTCAAAATGGATAAAAGAAGTCCTTTTACATCCCACTTCCATTAAAATAACAACTGATAACCAAATACTGCATGGTTTTTGATTAATTTTGTAGTGTGAGTAAAATTTGGCTTATACTTATATTTTTAGCAGGTCTCTGCCCCACTGTAACAGCACAACAAGATACTGTTGCTAATATAAACTTAGACTCTGTATCAAAAAGTGATAAGCAAGAGGTAAAAAAATCAGAAAATACCAACTATCACCATTCGCCCAAAAGGGCTATGATGCTCTCTGCCCTGCTACCAGGCACTGGACAGATATACAATAAAAAGTATTGGAAAGCCCCCGTAGTTTGGACTGGTTTTGTCGTGTTTGGCTACTTTATCAATCAAAACAACAAAGAATACCAGCGTTTTAGACAAGCCTATAACTATAATGTTGATGATGATAGTACTACCATATCAGAATTTCCTGCTGTATCCGCCATCTTATTAGCTAATGAGCGGAATATATTTCGCAAATGGCGTGATTTATCAATTATACTCACGGTAGGTTGGTATGCTCTAAACATTATTGATGCTAATGTAGATGCACACTTGTTTGAGTTTGATGTGAGTGATGTTGCATATATTCGTTGGGAGCCTACTTTTAACGTAGCACTTAATCAACCCCAAAAACCTTTTGTAGGTGGAATACGGCTAACTTTAGGGTTTTAAGTTTTTTTTCACCCAGTATAGTAAAACAGAATCAGTTTTATCTTAATTCCGCAGATAATTAACTCATTATCAACTACAATAACGTTCTAATATTTAAAGAAATAAACTTAAAATTGCTTATTTCTCTACTCTTTTTTGTTGAAATTGCTGTATAAACTAACCTATAATTTTATGATGATGAAAAAACTTACTGCCGAATTTATCGGCACACTATGGCTGGTATTAGGCGGCTGTGGTAGTGCTGTTTTAGCCGCGGCATACCCTGAATTGGGAATTGGTTTTGTGGGCGTTTCGCTTGCCTTCGGACTCACAGTGTTAACTATGGCATTTGCCGTAGGGCATATATCAGGCGCACATTTTAATCCTGCTGTTACCATTGGTTTATGGATGGGCGGTCGCTTTGATAAAAAAGACATTTTACCCTATATAGGTGCACAAGTTGTGGGCGGTATTGCTGGGGCAGCTATTTTATACCTTATAGCATCAGGAAAGCCAAATTTTGAGTTGGGCGGTTTTGCTGCAAACGGTTATGGAGAACACTCGCCAGGCGGCTATAGTATGGTAGCGGCTTTGGTGGCAGAAATAGTAATGACTTTTATGTTTTTAATAATAATATTAGGTGCCACACACTCTAATGCAGCGAAAGGTTTTGCGCCTATTGCTATTGGTTTAGGCTTAACATTAATACACCTTATTAGCATACCTGTTACCAATACATCAGTAAATCCTGCCCGAAGCACCAGTCAAGCTATTTTTGTTGGCGATTGGGCTACGGGACAGTTATGGTTGTTTTGGGTTGCCCCTATTGTAGGCGCAATATTAGCAGGACTGGTATATAAATACCTTTCGCCAGAAAAAGAGTAAAAGTACTTTATAGTACTTATGTTAAT
>CAZOZL010000008.1:0-112033 GCA_964584305.1 uncultured Burkholderiales bacterium | reverse complement strand
TACCCAATAAAGAAAAATCGCTAACAGCAGTTACAGAAGCCATTTTTATTCTTTTGCCTCTATTAGAAAAAATACCCTTTACTCAACAGTATTTTCAAGGGGCAATCACTGTTTTAAAAGCATGGGAAATAGACCCTGAACAATACATTATGGAACAGCGAAACCAGCTACAAAAAGAGAGCGGAAACGAGGCTAAAAACGGAGATTAACACCGTTGTAATCTCAAAATTGTATATTTTTCACTACATTTGTGTTTTATTTAATCAAAGGGCATATTCCCTTTTCCAAAACAATCTAATAAGGGATACTCCCTTAAAAACATCTCTACTACGGAGATACAGGTATGACAAAAGAAGATTTAGACTTATTTAACTCGCTGGTAAATGCGTTGCTCAATGATGAGCAGAAAAATCCTATTTCAACACCTATTAATGCGAATGAGTTATACGATGCCGTTGATATACGGCTAAGCGATGAGCCTGCTTTAGACGAGGACTTTAAAGCCTCCCTAAAATCATTAGTGCTTCAAACTCCTAAAACAGCTACAAACTTATTTTTTAATCAACTGTATGGCGGGCGTAAAAGCAAAGCAGTACTGGGCGATTTGCTGGCAGTAATGCTTAATAATAGTATGTACACCTATAAAGTGGCAGGAGCGCAAGTAGGGGTAGAGAAAGAAATACTAAGAAATATTTGTCAACTAATAGGCTACGGAAACGAAAGTGATGGCACATTTGCCTCTGGTGGTTCTATGACGAATTTTATGGCACTACTAATGGCAAGAGATGCCCATGATAAAACCATTCGCCAAAAAGGAGTTACCAAAACTTTGATAGCGTATAGCAATATTGAGTCGCACTACTCTAACGCTAAAAACGCTGCATTTGCGGGCATCGGTCGTGATAATGTACACTATATTGAAGCGAACGACAAGGGCGAGATGATTGCCGAAAAGTTGGAGGCTAAAATACAAGAGGATATTAAAAATGGCCTATCGCCATTTTTTATTAATGCCACCGCAGGTACTACGGTAATGGGTGCTTTTGACCCTATTGAAGAGTTAAGTGCTATCGCAAAAAAATATAATATTTGGTTGCATATAGATGGGGCATATTGTGGAGCTACACTGTTTAGTGATAAATACAAACACCTGATAAAAGGTGCTGAAAAAGCAGACTCGTTTAGTTTTAATGCACATAAAATGTTGAGTACGCCGCTTACCTGCTCAATAATAGTGGTTAAAGATAAAAAATACCTAAACCACTCATTTAGTATTGATGCAGACTATTTATACCAAACCGATGGCGATGATTTTAACTTAGGCAAAACATCACTACAATGCGGAAGACGAAACGATGCCTTGAAATTTTGGACATTGTGGAAATCAGTAGGCACAAAAGGGCTGGCACAAATAGTTAACCAACAGTTTTACTTGGCTGATATAACTCGTGAGTATGTGAGAAATAATACCGACTATACGCTGTATAGCTACGATGAGTCTATATCTATCTGTTTTAATTATAAAGATATAGAGCCAAAAAGTTTGTGTACCGCTTTGTATGAGCATACAAAATTGGTAGTAGGCTATGGCGAATTTCAAGGTATTGAGTTTGTACGTTTAGTAACCGTAAACTCTAACAATACAAAAGAGGATATGCTTAATTTCTTTAAAATAATGGAAGAATTTGTAGCTGAAAATGAAGTTCATTTAGAAAAAATTGCCGAAAGTGTAAGTGTTCACTAAAATCCTATATATATGCTAACCAAACTTGTTATTCTTGGAATTTACTTTGCCATTCTATTCATCATTGGTGTAGTCGCTTCAAAAAGAGTAAAAGGAGTTAGCGATTTTTATGTAGGGGGAAAAAAATTAGGCTATTGGGCTGTGGCATTCTCTGCCAGAGCTACGGGAGAATCGGGCTGGTTACTATTAGGCTTAACAGGCATGGGAGCAATGGCGGGTTTTTCTGCCTATTGGGTAGTAGTAGGCGAGTTATTAGGAGTTGCGATTTCGTGGTTTTTGATGGCAAAACGTTTTAAACGAGCCACAGATAAATATGACTCTGTAACTATACCTGATTATTTAGAAAGCAGGTTTGGTTCTACCACACATACACTTCGTATAATAGCTGCAACGGCATTATCACTATTTGTGGTAATATATGTTAGTTCACAAATTGATATCACTGGACAAGCGTTTGAGTCGCTATTAGGTATCAACTATTATACAGGTGCTTTAATAGGGTTTGTTATAGTATTGGCGTATGTAATGTTTGGTGGCTTTGTGGCTGCCGTTTGGTCAGATTTTTTTCAGGGTATTCTAATGTTTTTTGGATTAGTTTCCTTGCCCATAGTGGCTTGGTGGACAATAGGAAGCAGCGAGGATATAATAGGCGGGCTAAGAGCTATTGACCCAAACCTGCTTAGTGTATGGGGTGGAAGTAGCGATATTTGGATGACTATTTTCACTGTCTTAGGCTTTGCTATGATAGGCTTAGGTTTCTTAGGTTCACCGCAGGTATATGTGCGGTTTATGTCCGTTAAAAATGAGCAAGAGATTGATAAAGGGCGTTGGGTAGCAATTATATTTACATTACTAACAGATGCTGCCGCTGTTACCATTGGTTTATTAGGTCGCTATTTATTTACCAAAGCAGGGCAAGATCCTGAAGCTATTTTAGGTAATGGAGGTAAAGATGTACTAACAGTGATGTTAAATAATTTAATGCCGCTAACCATTGTCGCTATTTATATAGCTATAATACTATCGGCAATCATGTCCACCATAGATTCTTTATTAATAGTGGCATCGAGTGCAGTAACCAGAGATTTTTACCAACAGATATACAAGCCAGATATTAGTGATAAAAAGATGGCTAAAATTTCAAGAATAGTTACCTTTTTAATGGCTCTTTTCGCTTTAAGTATTGCACTAATAGTTGCTACAGTAACACCCGAACGAACGGTGTTTTGGTTCTCTATTTTTGGGTGGTCGGGTATAGCCGCTACTTTTTGTCCCGTAATAATATTATCACTATTTTGGAGTAGATATTCAGAAAAAGGGGCAATAGCATCTATGATAACAGGTTTTGCCTGTGTCCCCTTCTTTAAGTTTGTAGTGCAAGGAATGGAAGGTATAGGACCATACTTTGAAAAATTAGATGTGCTTACCCCCTCGTTTTTATTAGCTATGATTGCTGGTTATATTTTTAGTAAAGTATACCCACCCAAAGAGAAACACGATTTGGTGAAATAATCTAAGTCAAAAGACTTTAACATTTCTGTCAACGAAATAGTTTGCTCTCACACAGATTCCTTTTTTCAAAGAAATAAGCCAATAGGCAAAAAAGGAGTTATAACCCTCTGCAACAGCTATATATTAAACTCACCTTAAATAAGGAACAAATACAATTAGCCCTATTACTATTGCTACAATAGTGGCTAATAAAGTAGCTGCTGCTGCCACATCTTTTATCCAGCCTGCTTTTGGGTTTTTTTCAGGCGAAACCATATCCACCAGCTTTTCAATGGCACTATTAAAGGTTTCGGCAGTTATTACCATACCCATAGCGGTAATAATAAACAACCACTCTATGACACGAATATTTACTATAAAACCAAAACTAACCACCAGCACAACGACCATAGTGTGAAAACGGAAATTGCGCTCGGAAAGAAATACTTTTGCTATGCCTGAAAAAGCATATTTAAAAGAGTGGTAATATTTACTAAGTAGCGAGTTGGGGTTGCGTTTAAACATTTTGTTTTAGTGCCAGCATTTGCAAAGCAGTAGCGGCAGCTTCAATACCTTTATTGCCGTGTTTGCCGCCCGCTCGGGCAAGTGCTTGCTCTTGATTGTTTGTAGTAAGTACTCCAAATATAACAGGTTTGTTATATTTAAGCCCTACTTCCATTATACCGTTTGCAGCAGCTTCACAAATAAAATCAAAATGGCGAGTTTCGCCTTGTATTACACAGCCTAAAGTAATGACCGCATGGGTGGCGTTTATCTGTGCCGCATATTGCGCACCCAAAGCCAACTCGTATGTGCCGGGTACATATTGTATTGCAATATTGTTTGTAGCCACTCCTGCCTCTGCTAAAGCCTGTTTTGCGCCATTAAGCAAAGCACCAGTAACCTCCTCGTTCCATCGTGAAACAACAATAGTTATTTTTAAGCCTTTACCATCGGGTAAGGCAATATCACCAAAATCAGAAAGGTTTTTATGGCCAGTTGCCATAGTACGAGTGTTTTATAAAATTTAGTCGAAACTGCTAATACCTGCTTTAGCTTTAGCACGTGCTATGAATTTTTCTATATCACGGGCTTGGTAGCTTTCGCTATAGTTTCTTTTAATTTTACTATATGTTTTTACAGCGGCTTCATAGTTTTCTATATTTTCTTGTACTAAGCCTAATTTCTTTAAAAACTTGGGCGCAGTATAGGGGTTGTTTGAATAGCTAACAGCATCTTTATAATACTCTTCCGCTTGTTCCATCTCGTTTAGTTCCACATGGCAGTCGCCTATTAAAGCAATAACATGAGGGCGTACTAAAACATCGTCTATCTTAAAAAGCTCAAGGTATTCTATTGCTGTTTGAAAATCGCCCTTTTCCATATATGCTTTGCCTACCATATATGCTGCCTTTTGTGCAGCGGGTGTGCCGCTATAATCATCTACAAAATCAATTGCGCTAATTGATTCAGGGTCTTTGGGGTCTCCATTCAAAATTAGATTGAACGAGTCGTTTTCAAAGTAGTGTTCTATTTTATACAGGTAAGCATTTGCTTCTGTTTCTTTTTCTGCGTTAGCGTAGTTCATGTACACAAAACCCACAACAGTTAATACTATAACTGCTGCCCCAATTTGTAGAGCACGTTTATTTTTCTCGTAAAACTGTTCTGCTTTGCTGATGTTTCCGCCTAATTCTTCGTCCAAAGTTTCTTTTAAATCGCTCATTTTCTATTAAAAATCGTTGCTAATAATTATTTTATAAATTTAGTCCATTATAAATGGATAGTCCGTTTCTTGATATACATCGTTATATATTTCCGAAGGGTCTGGATAAGGTGATTTTTCAGCAAAATCAACACTTTCGGCTACCGTAGCAGCTATTTTTTCTTCTATTTTTTCTATTTGTTTTTCCGTTAGCCATTTATTTTTCAAAATATGTTCTTGCACTTTTTCTAATGGGTCTTGGTTTTTATATTCCTCCACCTCATCACGGCTTCTGTATTTTGCTGGGTCGCTCATGCTATGCCCTTTATAGCGATAGGTACGCATTTCTAAAAACGTAGGTCCATCTCCTTTTCTGGCACGGGCGGCAGCTTCGGCAATAGCTTCGTGTACTGCTTCCACCGTCATGCCATCAACAACGGCATTGGGCATATCAAAAGCATCACCAATTTTATGTATATCCAACTTGTTGGTGGTACGCTCAACAGAAGTTCCCATAGCATAACCGTTGTTTTCGCAAACAAAAATTACGGGTAACTTCCACAACATAGCCATATTAAAAGTTTCGTTTAAAGCACCTTGCCGTATAGCACCATCGCCCATATAACACACACATATATTGCCTGTTTTGTTATACTGCTCGGCAAAAGCAATTCCTGCACCTAAGGGCATTTGCCCTCCCACAATACCATGCCCGCCATAAAAATTATGTTCTTTTGAGAACATATGCATACTACCGCCTTTGCCTTTGCTACACCCGTCTATTTTTCCAAATAGTTCAGCCATAACGGCATTTGGACTAACGCCACAACCCAGTGCATGGGCGTGGTCTCTATATGCTGTTATCAGTTTATCGCTTTTGGTAATGGCACTTATAGTGCCTGCTACCACTGCCTCTTGCCCTATATATAAGTGGCAAAATCCTTTTATTTTTTGTTGCCCATAAAGCTGTGCCGATTTTTCTTCAAACCGACGCATTAGCAGTATTTTCTCAAACCATTTAATATAGTTTGCCTTTGTAAACTTTTGTTGTGCTTTTTTAGCCATTATGTTTTTGCAGAATTGCAAAAATAGGCTTTTTTAAACATTTGGGAAACACCTCTATTTTTGTTTTAATGAATAGAGGGTAAAGAAATCCGTAGTGCATTATAATGCACTACGGATTTTCTTTAGTAAACTTGTACACTAAAATTATCATTATACAGTTATTCTATTAGTGAAAAAGGGTTTATACATATTGCTTTCGTTTTTGCTGGCAACTACTGCTATTAATGCACAAGATGCAGAGTGGTCTAATGCCGAGAAATTTCGTAATCGTACTGCTTTTACAAGAATTATAGGTCAAAACTCGAGTGGGATATATGCCCTTAGAAGCAAAAGCCGCTTTGTAAACCGCAAAGTATATATACAAATGTTTCGTGAAAATATGGGGCAAATGTATAGCAAGTTATTGCCGAACATGAAACGTACCGTGCTTAGAGGTGCTTATGTGTATGAAGATGGTTTAGCGGTTTTTAAAAGTAAATATAATCGCAAAACACACGGTATTGATTTAATTTATCAGCCGTATAGTATTGAGGCAGAGCCTAAAGGAGCTGAGAAGGTAATAATATCTAGCCCGCAAAGAGATTACTCTGATGAGGGAGATTATATTTTAAATTTATCTACCGATAGAAGTAAAATACTTTGTTTTCATACTGAAATTGCCCCAAACAAAAATTTGATAATAGAGTTTTTGATTTTGGATGCTCCCAGCATGGCAGAGCTTGGGCGCAAAAGAGTGGAGTTGCCTTTTAAATACAAACGCCACCGTAGGTTAGATTTTAAAGTAACAAATAATGGAAATGCGTATTTTATTTTTAGAGATGAAGATAATACCAAGAAAAAGAAAAGTATGGAACGTTTTGGCTACTATTTATTTAGTTATAGCCTAAAAACTAACAAATTAAGCGATTTTTATTTAAATAATAGCGACACCTATTTAAGCCGCCCCTCGCTAGGGATAGATAGGGTGAATAATAAAATTATTGTAGCGGGTTTTTACTCGCTAAAAGGTGCTGGGTATAGCAAGGGCTTGTTAGATTTTGCTATTGATGCCACTACCCACAAAAAACTGTACCATACTTTTATCCCCTATCCACAAAATTTTGTTAGTGATATTATAGGCAAATATGCTGCTGGGAGGGGTGAGGAACTTCGCAACTTGTATGTACGCAAAATAATTCCGCACACGGATAGTGGGTATATTTTTATTGCCGAAGAATTTTATACCACCACTCAAACCTACACATTCTCTATAAACGGAATGATGCAGGTAGGCAGCCGAGATATTTTTAATTATGGAAAAATAGCCGTGCTACACGTAACTAAAAAAGGTGAGATAGTATGGACAAAGGTGATAAACAAGAGCCAAAGTTCATCACGGGATTTGGGTTATTATAGCTCGGTTTATGTAGTACCGACAAAAAACAGTGTTACCATATTTTATAATGATGATGATAGGGGAAACTCGGAGGTAACTAAATATACTTTAGATAATAAGGGAAATATGAGTAACGAACTGCTGTTTAAAACACAAAATATAAGCATAGCGGTTGTACCTCGCGAAGCGCAACAACTTGATGCTGTAACGATTTTGTTTCCTGCGGCAAAAGATCGTAAATTTTCCTTTGTAAAACTTATGCTTAATTAAAACTTTTGTTAAGCCTTTTCAGAAATAAACTTTTTGGCAACTTTGTATGGGTTGTAGTATTTGCACTGGGCATACAAGTACTGGGTATTGTTTTTATTAATACTTCAGTGCTTCAGGTTCATGTATCAAGCCCGCTACTATCCTACTGGCTTGGTAGTTTACACCAAAGCAGCAATGGTATTTATATTTCAATGGCTATAACTTTTGTGCTTACCCTTTGCGTAGGGTTTGCCTATAATTTTATTATTAATACAAACGAGGTTCTTTTTCGGCAATCGGTATTTCCAGTATTCTTTTTTTTCTATCTAAACCATTTATACGATGTACAAAACATACTAAACCCACAACTACTTGCTTCTGTGTTTTGTATGCTTTTGGTATATAAATACCTATCACTTGACCCAAGAAATATTAAAACCACGCCGTTTTTAGATATGGGATTTTTTGCGGCAATGGCTTTTTGCATATTGCCAGAATCTATTTGGTTTGTTCCTGCATTGCTTATAGCACTTATTATTGCGGGTTATTTAACCTTTCGCAATTTTTTATTGCTGCTCACAGGTATGTCTATCCCTATCTACTTTTTGGCTATTGGGTATTATTTGGCAGATGGTGATTGGAGTACTTATTCACAGTTTTTTGTTTTTGATGCCTTTGTTTTTAATGCTGAACGTTTTGTTAATATTAGTGTAATGGATTATGTGCTTGGGGGCTATATATTATTTGTACTATTAATTGGGCTATTAACATTGCAGCCCAATTTCTCGAAAAACACAATTCGCACCCGAAGATCTCAACAGTTTTTACTCCTTTTTTTAGTTAGCGGTATTATGAGCATTATTTTTAGCTCATCGCCCTTAAGTCAATCTATTACATTATTATCATTACCTTTGTCTGTTTTCCTTTCATATTACTTTTTAAGAACAAAAAGAGCATTTTGGCGGGAAACTCTTTTTGCACTCTTTTTCATTATACTTATTATTGCAAAAAGCATCGTAGTTTAATCAAGATTAATGGTGGAAACATATAAATTAAATGAATCAGGTGGAGGGGGTAGAGTTTCTCTTCTTTTTAGGTTTTTGCGCTTGCTTATAATCCTCAATATTATTGTTTTCCCTATATTTTATTTTAGGCTTGGTGTAGGCTCTTTTTATTTGGCAGAGGTAACCATTCTTGCCTTTAGCCTGCTGGTTTTTTTAACTAAGCGAGAGGTTGAAAAAATCCATTTTGAAAATGGAAAATTAACCATAAAAGGCATTTGGTTTTTATTGCTCCCCTTTACCACCACAATAGATTATTCTAAATTTAAATATAAGTTTAATAAAGATAGTTTACGGAAAAAAAAATCAGGCTTGTTTAGAAAACGATCTTGTTTAACTCTTTATAAAAACAATAGGAGTTGGGTTAGGTTTACGGGCGGCACTGCTGGGTGGAATAGGGCTAAACTGGGTCGTATAGTAAAAACTATGATAGCAAATGGTTGCTATAACTGGTTTGAGTTTGATAAAAAAGAGCGTAAAAAGAAATCGTCTTAGTGGGCTTCGAGCCAGTTTTTTCCTACTCCCATTTCTATTTCCAAAGGCACTTCTAATTCCATTG
The DNA here is from genome assembly GCA_964584305.1 of uncultured Burkholderiales bacterium. Taxonomy (GTDB): domain Bacteria; phylum Bacteroidota; class Bacteroidia; order UBA8524; family UBA8524; genus SB11. Next base: position 102,784 of record CAZOZL010000008.1, on the reverse strand, counting down.
CCTCCATCATTTCTTTTTTAATAATGGGCTTTAAATCTTCTAATTCTGGTTTATATACATCAAATAGCAATTCATCATGCACTTGCAATATCATTTTAGATTGTAGTGCTTTTTCTTTCATCTGTTGATGAATATTTATCATTGCTAATTTTATCATATCAGCGGCACTTCCTTGTATGGGTGCATTTATTGCGTTTCGCTCGGCAAACCCTCTAACAGTATGATTTGCTGAATTAATATCCCGCAAATACCTACGGCGACCCAGTAAGGTCTCCACATAGCCTTTTTCTTTTGCCAATTCTATGGTATCATTCATATATCGTTTAATATCAGGATACTGAATAAAATAGCTCTCAATAATTGTTGCAGCCTCTTTGCGGGGGATTTCTAAGCGTTGCGATAAGCCAAAAGCAGAAATACCGTATATAATACCAAAATTCACCATTTTGGCTTTGCGGCGCATATCTCTATCCACTTCTTCTAAACTTACTCCAAATACTTTTGCGGCGGTAGAGGTATGTATGTCCAATCCTTTCTTAAAATCCTCAATCATGCTCTTATCTTTGCTAATAGCGGCTACAATACGCAATTCTATTTGCGAGTAATCAGCACTTAGTAATACATGGTTCTCATTGCGAGGGATAAATGCCTTGCGTACCTCACGCCCTCTATTAGTACGGATGGGTATGTTTTGAACATTGGGGTCTGTACTACTTAGCCTACCCGTTGCTGCAACCGCTTGGTTGAAGGAGGTGTGTACCCTGCCCGTATTTTTATTTACCAGTAGTGGCAAAGCATCAACATAGGTTGATTTTAGTTTTTGCAGTTGACGAAAATCTATAATTTTTTGTGCTATTTCATGCTTCTCACGCGCAAGGCTGTTTAGTACTTCCTCATCGGTTTTGTATTGCCCTGTTTTGGTTTTTTTTGCCTTATCATCCAACTGCAACTTATCAAACAATACTTCGCCTAATTGCTTGGGCGATGCTATATTAAATGTAACACCTGCTAAGTCATAAATATCTTTTTCAAGCTGTACAATATCCGTTTCCAAAACTTTGGAGTAATCTTGAAGCATTTTCTTATCAATTTTCACCCCTTCACGCTCCATATCTGCTAAAACAGTAATGAGCGGAGCTTCTACCTTTTCTAAAACATAACGTGCATTTTTTTTATCTAATTGTGGTGCAAGCACCTTTTTTAAGCGTAGTGTTATATCGGCATCCTCGGCGGCGTATTCTGCTACTTTTTCTACCTCAATATCACGCATATTGAGTTGGTTTTTCCCCTTTTTACCAATAAGTGTTTCTATTGAAATAGTTTTATAGCTAAGGTAGTTTTCTGCCAGTGCATCCATATTGTGCCGTTGGTCTGGCTCAAGCAAGTAGTGGGTGAGCATGGTGTCAAACAATGTACCTTGAAGCCGTATATTATAGTTTTGTAGCACCAGCAAATCGTATTTTATATTTTGCCCTATTATAGTACTGGCTGGGTTTTCAAAAGTGGTTTTAAACTCATTGATAAGCGTTTGCGCCTCTTCTTTATCTTTTGATACAGGCACATAAAATGCCTCGTGTGGTTTTATAGCAAACGATAGCCCTACAAGTTCAGCATCAATAGCATTAAGCGATGTAGTTTCAGTATCAAAACACCACTCGGGCGTGGTGTTAAGCAGTTGTATTAAAGCCTCCCGTTTTTCTTTGGTATCCGTTATTTCGTAACGGTGTGGTGTGGTTGCGGCTGTTTTAAATGCCGCATCACTTAATATAGGTTGGGCTGCATTTTGGGTAGGTTTATTATCGCCCCCAAAAAGGCTTTGTTGGCTGCCTTTTTCTGCTTGTTCTATTGGCTCGTTGCTAAACAGGCGTTTTGCCATAGTGCGAAACTCCAATTCAGTAAAAACTTCGCGCAATGCTTCCTCGTTAGGTTTTTCTTTTACCAAAGAAGCCTCATCAAAATCAATAGGTACATCAAGAATAATAGTGGCTAATCTTTTAGAAAGGGTTGCCATATCAGCTTGTTCTTCTACCTTTTCTTTTTGCTTGCCTTTAAGTTGGTCTGTATTTTTAAGTAAGTTCTCTACACTGCCAAATTGCTTTACTAATTTTATGGCTGTTTTTTCGCCTATGCCGTGTATGCCTGGTATATTATCAACGGCATCACCCATTAAACCTAAAATATCTATTACTTGGTCAACACTATTAATGCCGCCCCACCTTTCCAGTATTTCTGGTACTCCCATTATTTCAGGGTCTTTACCTTGCCTGCTGGGTTTGTACATAAATATTTTTTGGCTCACAAGCTGCCCAAAATCTTTATCGGGGGTCATCATATAGGTAGTAAATCCTTTTTCCTCTGCCTTTTTTGCTAATGTGCCTATAATATCATCAGCTTCGTACCCATCAAGGGTAATTACGGGAATATTAAAGCCTTCTATAATTTTGAAAACATAGGGGATGGAGCGTGAAAGGTCTTCGGGCATTTTTTCACGGTTTGCCTTGTACTCGGGATATTCAATATGCCTTGTTGTGGGTTCGCTGGTATCAAAAACTACTGCAATGTGAGTGGGCTTTTCTTTTTTTAGTATCTCAAGAAGAGTATTTATGAAACCATAAGGCGCATTGGTGTTTAGCCCGAACGAGGTTATACGTGGGTTTTGGTTAAAGGCAAAAAAAGCACGATATACCAATGCCATCCCGTCCAGCAGGAATAGCTTTTTATCATCACTCATAGTAAATTTTGTTGCTTGAGGTTAAAGCAACAAAATTAGCAGGATAAACTGGAGTTGAAAGTTTTTAGGGAATTAAAACGCTGTAAATTAAAACTACTTCTTTTCGGCAGGTTGCTCTTCTTTCTTATCTTTGGTAGTAGCAAAGGCAAGGTTGTTTTTTGCCAGCACAAACTCGGGTTGTATTTTTAGTGCTTTTGTAAAGGCGGCAATGGCTTCTGCTTTCCTATCAGGGTATTCTTGCAATATAATATAGCCTTTAAGGTTTTGTATTGCTGCTTCTAATTTTACTTCTTGTATTTGCTTGTTCCCCATGTCTATACGCACGGGTGTTTGCATACTATTGCTTAAGGTTTCTGCCAAGCTGATGCTTTGAAAAGCCTCGCCAATACGCTTATAGTTAAACTGCAACTCGGCCAAACGATAGGCGTGGTACATCTCATTAGTTTTTGAAAGCAGTCTTTCAAAAGAGCTAATGGCGGCTTTGGTTTTGCCCAAAGAAGCCTGCGAAAGTGCCAAAATCTCGAGCATGGTTAGTTTTTGCTTATTCTCGATAGAGTCTGCATTATCTTTCACAATTTCGGCTGCCACACGCTCGCATTGTGCAAAGGAGCCCATATCGAAATATAAAAAGGCTAAACTGTCTTTATAAGGGCTTTTGTTTCCTTCTTCGGCTATTATAAAGTATAGGCTGTTTAGTGCTACGGCGGCATCGCCATTTTGCAACGCCATTATATATACTTTTTTGTAGGTTTCTACTTGTGTGGCAACTGTGGCTTTTTCTTTCTTTTTTTTCTGCCCAAATGCAACAGTGCTAACCAGCAAAAGAACTATTAGTATTATTTTTTTCATACGTTTACAAAAATAGCTAAAAAACAGTGTTTGGCAGGGAAAGAACTGCCTTTTAGTGTTTAATTTAGTTTCTTTGTACAAATTTTTCACCATGTATAAAACACTTTCCATAGTTATACCCGCATACAACGAGGGAAAAACCATTCACCTTATTTTGGATAAAATAAAGGCGGTGCAGCTTATAGGGGACTTGAAAAAGGAGGTGATAATTGTGAACGATTGCAGCACAGATAGCACTGTGAATGCCGTGGAGCGGTATATGAAAGACAACCCCAGTTTGAATATCGTTTTTCACTCGCACAAGGTAAACAAAGGAAAAGGGGCGGCTTTGCATACGGGTATAAAAACTGCCACAGGAGATATTTTGGTAATACAAGATGCTGATTTAGAATATAACCCCGAAGAGTTTAATGTTTTACTACCTCCTTTTTTAGACGGCTTTGCTGATGTGGTGTATGGTAGCCGTTTTATGGGAGGTACGCCGCACCGCATACTTTTCTTTTGGCATACCATAGGCAATAAATTTCTTACTACGCTAAGCAATGTATTTACCAACCTTAACCTCACGGATATGGAAACGTGCTATAAAATGTTTCATAGAGAAACCATACAAAGTTTAGATTTAAAAGAAAAACGTTTTGGTTTTGAACCTGAAGTTACTGCAAAAATATCACGTATCGCTAAAATACGTATATATGAGGTAGGCATATCATACTATGGCAGAACCTACGAAGAGGGCAAAAAAATTGGCTGGAAAGATGGTTTTAGAGCCATTTACTCAATACTTAAATACAACCTGTTTGCTTAGTAATTAACGGTGTGTATGGGTTGGGTATGTAGTTTATTGGGTATCTATTAGTTTACTGTTTTCCCAAAACTCAACCTTATTTATGTTGCCAGTAATATCATAGTAGGTCCACTTACCTTCAATTTTACCGTTTATAACCTGCCCTTCTTTGAGAACTTTACCGTTAAAAAAATACTCCACATACTTTCCATTAATTTTACCATTAACGTATTGTTGTTCACTCTCTAAAGACCCATTCGTTCTATAAGACTTCCACATACCATTGGCTTTGTTTTTATAGTAATTTCCTAAAGATTTTAAAATTCTATTGTCGTAGTATGCTCTCCATTCATCCGCTTTCAAACCGTGTATAAACCCGCCTTCTTGTTTTATGCTACCATTCTCATAATATTCTTGGTACAAGCCGTGGTATTCCCCATTAACATAGTTGCTTCGTTCGTGCAATGCCCCGCTCGGATAATAGGTAGAGAAGGTATCCTGCTCCATATCAGCGGCATATTTTATACGTGAGTATAAGGTATTGGGCTTTTCGTGATAAAACAACCAAGTGCCTGTTTTTCTGCCTTTATTATCAAAATTGCCTTTGGCTTTCAATGCCTCTTTTTTAGTGGTTTTAAAATAGTACTTCCATGTTCCCATGCGCCAACCATTATTAAAAGCACCTGTTTCTTTTATTCGCTTTTTTGGAGCATCGTGATAAAGTAGCCAAAGCCCTGTTTTTTTACCGTTTTTATATTTCCCTTCGGCTGCTATGTAGTTTGTTTTACTGTTATAATACAGCCTCCAAGCACCTGTTTGTAGCCCTTCGGTAAATTCGCCCTCTTCTGCACGCACACCGTTGCCGTAGTAGCTTTTGTATGCCCCATGTGTTTTATCGTTTTTATAGTTTACATCTTCTATAACGTTTTGGGTATTTATACCGTAGCGTTTCCATGCGCCTTGTTTCAAACCGTTTTCATACTGCCCTTCTTGTTCTACTTTGCCATTACTACCATACAGCAGCCATTTGCCGTGCCGTTTACCATTGTTGTATGTTTCGCCTTCGGCTACCAACTTTTTGCTGGTGTTGTACTCTTTTTCTTTCAGCTCTTGGGCTGTAACACCAAAAGATATGGCTATAAATAATACTATATATAATATTCTACTCATTTTCATAAAAAACATATTTTCTAAACATCATTTCGTAAATAATTACCCCCCAAATTAATATACAGGGAACGGCTTTTAATACATAAGGCTCTATCCACTCTTTTCTAACCACGTAGGGAAATAAATCTGTTGGCGATAGGGAGGTGAGTATAAAGGCGATACTCACTAATACTATTTTCCATGCTTCCCTTTTTTGAGTGAAAAACCACAATGCTACGCCTGAAATGGCAATAACAAATGTGGGAGACTCTGCCTTATGGTTGAATATTATAACCCACAGCAATACCGATGCCAGCAATAGTAAACGATACATATAATCGGCATAGTATTTTGTGCGAATAAGCGGCAAGCAAAATAATACTGCGCCCAAAAGGGTAATTACTATTTTACTACCTGTATAGCCAAACCAAGTCTCAAACCACCCCATTACTGATAAACCTGTGGATGCGGAATGGTCTTGCTGAAGCATATCCCACCAACTTTGGTATTGAGACAGTAAACTACTATACCCTGTAACTACTATAGGCAGTACTAACAATACTACCGACCATAAAAAACTATATAGTATAAATTTTGGCTTGGCTTTGTATAGCAAGAATAGGGCAAAAGCTACCACCCCAAATATTTTAATAAACACTGTAAGCACTATAAAAAGTGATGCCCATACTACATCATTGCGCTCGAACCGATTGAAGGCTAAAATTATTAAACCTGCTATAAGTCCATTGCTTTGCGAGTTTTGTATGCTGGTAAGCAATTCTAAAAAAACAAACAGCAACATAAAAGCCTTTTGTTGATTGCTTACCTTGGGTAAGGTTTTTAGCGCATACCATAGCACCATTGCGTTTAGCAAGTTCCATAAGGCAAGTCCTGCTATATCGGGTAGCCAAGCAAATGCGCCCATAAACAGGGCAAAGGCAGGGCTATATTTAAACAAGTCCCAGCACTCTGCGGGATACATTATATACAAATCTTTACCGTGTATTAGGTGGTAAAAGGCTTGTTTAAAAATAATGTAGTTGTTATAGGGGGTGTACTCGCCCGATTGTGGTTTGTAGTACTGTGCAATGGTAGCACCTATAATGGCAATAATGTATAATATACCTATGCGCGAAGGGGTAAGGAAAGTGAAAAGGCGTTGCCAAAAACCGTTTTTTGCTTCGTCCATTAAATAATGTGCGGGTAGTTTATGCTACAAATAACCGAAATATCTTTTATAAAGATGAATTTATACTGTTTTCAGTTGCTTTTTATGGTACTATTACCTTTTTCAGCTCTTGCTTTGCCAAATTGCTTAACTCGTTGCCTTGCATAAGGTACTTGCAATACCCATTAAACAAGGGATGGTTGGGCAAACGCTTAAACAAATGTTCTTGGTTTTTTTGATATACGGTTTCTAAAAAGGCTTCTTGTTTATCTTTTTCTGTTTTTGCTGATGTGTTGAAACGGGTAAGTGCCCCTGCATACTTTGCTAATTCACAGGTTTGGGTTATACTTTTTGCATATTCCAGTCCACCTGTTGCGAAAAAACGCGCCCACTGCATATTAAGTAATATATGGTTTTTAATACCGTTATGGGGTATGGTGGGCAAGCCATATCCTTTAAGGTCGGCATAGTATTTTTTTTCTTTATCAGTAAACTTGTTTTGAAAACTTTGAGGCATATAACCCGCCAAGTGTAGTATATGTATTATACTAAGCCGCTCGTCTTTGTTTCTCGTTAAAAAAATAGCATCTACAGCTTGAAGCAGGTAGTTTTTATCTTTAAAAAGTACAGCAAAATAGGCTAATAGCGATAGGGTTTTCTCTGCATTGGTTTGCATTTGCGGGAAGGAGAAAAATAGTAGCCCATCAATTTCTCTATCCAATCCAAAGCCTTCGTAATAATAGTTTTGCCAAACAAAAAAACTATCGGCGGAGGTAAACCTACGTTCATTAAACGTGTAGGGGTTTACTTGCAGTTTTTCTACTAAAATGGCAGTATCGTGGGCTATATAATCTATTACTTCTATTTCTATGGAGTACTCTCCGTTGCTTGCCGTATTTGAAAACTCATAATTAAGCACGGTTTCGCAAAGAAACACGCTTGCTGTATTTAGCACGGTTTTTTTTAACCCCGTTACTGCTTTTCTGCTAAAAAGAACCGTATTGCCCTGCTTTATAAAAATATTGTATTGCACATTGGTTTTCCCATTTTTAGTAGAAAAACCTGTAATAACAGGCAGCATATAAAATACTTGCCGTTTATATACTTGGCGAACAAGAGGTATATGTGCCATAGGCAGCTCGGTATGGCTTTGATACCACCGCTCGAAAAAATTAGGAAAGGTAGTTACCATTAGTCGCCCATCAATGGCTTTGGCGGGCAAAAAGCTAATAATAAACAGTAGCACTGCTATTGTTTTTAATACATTGCATTTTTTAGTACAGTGCAACAGTCCGTTTAATATTGCTGTGGTTGCTACTATTTGTTTAGTATTCTTCTTCACCTTTTTTTGCTTTTTCGTAGTTGGGGGTTTCAATCATTTTACCATAGTTATCAGGGTATTTTGTTTTAAAGAAAACACTCCAGTACGCTTTTTTGGTCATGCTATCCCAATGTATCATAGATTTTTTATACTGCCATGTTTGGAAAGCACTAAAATAAAGTAAGAATGCGGCTATACTTATAAACGTTGCACGCCGCCAAGGTATTTTAATTGCCCAAGCTATAAATGCAGCTAAAGGCAGTGCCAATATTCCATATATATCTACCATAGGGCGAGAGCCAAAACCGCCGCCATACCACCATGTCCACCAGCTATATACTACATAAATGTATAGGGGTAAAAGCACATACAAGCCCCCTGCCCATTGTTTAAGGTATTTACGGGCAAAAAACACTATTGCTGTAAGGGCAAAAATCATAACAGGGGTGTACAGTAACCAGCCTTTTCGGTAGCTAAACAACCCATAAAATATATGCGGGTTGGAAAAGAAAAAACCCTCATCGTTATAAGTATAGAATAGCCATTTGCCCGATAGGTATTTCCAATATAGTAACTGCGGAAAACCCATAATAAAAGCAAAAATGGCTGCCAAAAGCACAAAGTACCAATGTTTGCGTACAAGCTTTATTTTTTGCAGTAAACTCTCTTTCGAGTATATGTTATATAGCGCAGGCACTGCCATTATTAAAAGGTTGGTAGGGCGAATAAGAGTTATTATGCCAGCAACAAAACCTAATAAAACGGTGGTTTTCCACTTGGGTTTTTGATGCCATTTAGTGGTGAGTAACAATAAGGCATTTACCAAAAAGAAACTATACGCATGGCTCATTGCCCCCTCGTAAATGGTATAATATAGTAGGTTGGTGGCAAGTGCTACCAGCAGCAGTGTGGTCAGTACTATCTTATCATCAAAATAAAGAAGAAGTAGTTTTCTAAGTAGCCAAAAACCACATAGTGTATAGAACAAGCTACCTATTAATATCCAAATAAAATAGTAGCTATTGAAGCCATTGGCGGGGTAGCCCGCAAGGTTGGCGGTAGTGTGTGCTATAAGAAAAAAGGGGAGGTGAAGGTAGGCTATCCCCATAGTCATACGGATAATACGCCCTTCTTTTGCAGGTGCTTCTACACTCCATACATAGAAATTGTTTTGTCTTGCTTGGGGGCTATTCAGGGTAATATCTTCCTCTACAAAAACGGCAGGCAAATAAGCGTAGTACGAGGTCATATCATGCCGCAAAGCATTTTCTTTTGTCCATTCTCTATTATTTAAAAATAAGAATACATATAGCACCACTATTACCACAAAACCCCAAAAACTGTATGGTTTTACGGTGCTCATCTTCTCCTTGCTAAGGTGGGTTTGTTTAAAAGCTGTTTCATCTTTGTTTTGCCGCAGTTGTGGGAATGTATTGCGCTATAATTTAAGTAGATTTTACCTTGCGCCAAAAGTAGCTAAAAATACCAGCTATTGGTTTATAACTGTATATTTGGCGCAATGAGACTGTGGGTGCTAAAAATTTTGGCGTTATTAGCGGCTTTGGCTGCTATGAATTACCCTGCATTGGTAAACGGTTATCCATTGCTTTATTCTGACTCGGGTACGTATATAGTAGCTGGTTTTTTGCATTATGTGCCTGTTGACCGTCCTTATTTTTACCCTTATTTTGTGCGGCATACCAGTATGGGTTTTACCTTATGGTTTTCGCTTATAGCTCAATCTTTATTGCTGTTTTACACTGCCCGTATGGCACTAAAATATGTATTAAACATAGCACATCCGTTTTTTTATGCTTGTTTATTAATGGTGGGTTTAAGTTTTACCACGGGCTTGGCACATAATAATAGCCAAATAATTGCTGATGTATTTTCGCCCACTGCTTTACTGTGTTTCGGGGTAATAGCTTCTGCAAAATACCTTCCCAAAGGGCATATCTTTTTTTTGCTGCTTATTTTTTTGTTTTCGCTTTCAGTACACAATTCACACTTGCTTATTTTTAGTATATTGGCAGTAGGGCTTTGGCTTACTCGCCTAATTTTTAAGAAGCGAAGTTTTTTTAAAGAAAGAAGACAAGCCCACCGAAAGTTAATTTTTTGGAGCATTGCTTCGTGGTTGGTGGTTAGTGTGTTTAATTTTTTGTTAGGCGAAGGGCTAAAACCCTCAAAAGCTGGAAATGTTTTTTTAGTAGCAAGAACCATTGAAACGGGTGCTGCAAAGGTGTATTTGGATAAGCATTGCCCTGATGCTCCAAAGGATTTATGTGCTGTGAAAGATAATTTACCCCCTCATGCTGTTGCTTTTTTGTGGGAGTATGAAAATAGCCCAATGTACGACAGCGTGTGTATGAGTACTGGTGGGTGGGGCAATTGCTGGACAAGTAAAAACAGAGAATATGGCAACTTGGTAAAAAATATTGTTGCCTATACTCCCTCTCGCAATATATTGGTGGCGCATTGTATTGAAGACAGTTGGCAGCAACTATTACAGTTTGATTTGGGTTATTTAATTCCAATGGCTGAAGGTTCGCCCGTATTTCAACCAATAAAAGATTTTTTAAGTGCTGATTGGGCAATGTATAAAAATGCGGTGCAGTATCAGCATACTGTAAGTTTTAAATCAGAATCAAGCATACAACGTTGGGTAGTTTATCTATCGCTATTAGTGATATTGGTTTTTTTGTTTCTCAATTATCGTACAAAACAATATTCTACTACTACTTTTGCTGTAATTGTGGTATTAGGAAGCGTGGTAAATGGGGTGGTTTGTGCTTCGTTTTCGGGGGTGGTAGATAGGTATATGGCACGTATGATTTGGCTTATCCCATTTGCTGCTATTTTGTTGGTAGGGCAATGGGTATTATTGCAGAAAAAAAAGAAGACTGAATATTGATTTCACTTTTTAAAAATAGAGATTATTTTGGCTTGGCAGTGTTTTTTGCTGTTGCTGGTATGCTGGTATGGTTTTTTATAGCCAAACTCACCATTTTTGAAAAACTGGGCTACCGGTCAGACCTTTATACCCATTTAGAAATTTGTAGGGGCTGGCTGCAAGGTCGCCCAATAATGCACGAAAACTGCTACGGTTATCACAGCCAATACCATAATTATTTTTTTAATTTGGTAATGGGTTTTGCTGTAAAACCATGGGGGGTATATGGTTTATTTAGTATTCAGTTTTTGCTATACATTATAGCTTTGTTTTATACCTTTCCCGTGTTGTATGGTAATAAAAACACACTTAACCATAAGCTACTTACGTCTGTTTTTTATATCATAATTTTTTGTGGTCCTTTTGCATATTGGTTGTACGACAATCCATATTACGGTTTCCATACAGAAATACTATACCCGTCTATGGGTTTTGTTTTTGCCATCTCGTTATTTAAAAAACAATATTGGGTTTCCCTTCTGTTTGCTTTGTTTATGATAAGCGTGAAAGAAGACGGGGCAGTATTGGTAGCATCAATACACCTTTTATTTATTGCCTTAGAGTGGACAGTAGGAAAAATTACTCGAAAAAGATGGTTGTACCAATCGCTACTATGGGGTGCTGTTTGGACAGTGGTTTTTGTGGCGGGAATGATGTATTTAAAAAGCCAGTCAGCACCTGATAAAGACCGATTAACGGAAGCCTTCCAGCATTTTGCTGAATTTACAGTGGATGAAAAATTAGACTATTTTTTACCCATACTACAATCGTTTGGGTTAATGTTATTGCCTTTTGCTGTGGTGCTTTTGCTAATGAAGCAAATAAACTATAAAGCGTGGCTGTGGTGGTTGGCTTTTTTGCTTCCTATCACTGTGGTTAATTTTATTTCGGGTTTTGTGTATTTTCCTTCACACTATTTTTCACTTACATGGGTGCCTCGTTTTTCACTTACTTTTAGCCTGTTTTTGGCAATGGGTAGTTTTAGTTTGCTGCTATTTTCTCGCCCTTGGTTTCGTCCTAAATTTATAAGCCTTTTAGTAGCGGTAGGCATTAGCTGGGGGTTATTCAGTTGGCAAAAAGACTTACTTCAAGCAGAAAAAGGCTACTCGTATCAATACAGTACACAGAAAATTTTTAGCGAACAGCACCCTTTTGAATATTATCCGCATTGGAAAAAAATAGGAGCAATAGCTCGTGTTTTACCCAATATGTACCCTGTTTCCCCGCCCCATGCTTTGTTTGGGGCTTTCCATAAGCAAGACGTTATTTGGACAGAGCGTATTTATAATGCTTGGACACCTCCCCGAATGATTATTTGTGATGAAACCAATATTGTTAATGTAGTGCCAAAGGATTTATTGCAAAATCCTGACTCAGTAATAACCGAGAAACTTTGGATATATTTTGAAAAAGAAGACCGTCATTATATTGACAAGGCAGGAATATCCTCTACCCAATGATTGAGCTATTAAAAAAACGCGATTATTTTGGGATTACTGTTTTTGTGATAGCCATGGGTATGCTGGTGTGGTTTTTTGCTGCAAAACTCACCTTGTTCAATACCCTTGCTTACCAGTCTGATTTATTCTCACATATACAGATAAGCCGTAGTTGGTTGGAGGGGAGAACCGCCATGTTTGAGAATAACTATGGAGACCATGCCAAATATCACAACTATTTTTTTAGTTTGCTTATAGCTCCTTTGGTGTATTGGTGGGGCGGGGTAGGTATTTTTATCACACAATTTGCTTTGTATGTTTTGGCTTTAGTGTATTCTTTCCCTATTATTTATAATAAGGCAAAACATCAAAAGTGGATAGTAGCCGTTTTTTACCTCGCTATTTTTTGTGGTGCATACGCCTTTTGGTTGTATGATGATACTTGGTTTGGTTTCCATATAGAGATGTTATACATCCCCTTAGGGTTAATTTTTTCTTTATCACTATATAAAAAACAGTATTGGCTTTCTATACTTAGCGGTGTTTTAATAGTTTTGGTAAAAGAGGACGGGGCGGTACTGCTTGCTTGCTTGCATATTTTATATTTTGCTTGGTTGTTTACTTCAAATCAAATCACTAAAAAAAAGGGGGTAAAAAACGCTATTGTTTGGGGCGGTATATACATTGTGGTATTTGTATTGGGTATTTTATACTTAAACTATAAAAACGATTTTGGAGCTACCCGATTAAACAAGGCTTTTGTGCAATTAGCAGAAACGGAAGAAGCTGTAAGTACTCACTATTTTGCCACAATATTCAAAAATTTTGGGTTGTTATTACTACCTTTATTGGCTTGGTTGGCATATATAAAAGTAACGCCAAAACTACTGCTTTGGGCTTTGCTATTACTATTGCCTATTACCGTTGTAAATGTAGTTTCGGGCTTGGTGTATTTGCCTCACAACACTTTTTCGCTTACTTGGGTGCCTCGTTTTTCCCTTACTTTTAGCTTGTTTTTAGCCCTAAGCGTGTATGGGCTTTTACAAACAAAAGAAAGCTGGTTTAAAAAGAAAAAACAAAATGTAGGTTTTGCTTTGGTTCTGCTGGCGGGGCTTTTCGCTGCTCAAGTTGTTCTACTAAAAAAGGCTACCCAATACTCTTTTAGCAATAATGCTATTGGTATTTTCTCAACCCCACATCCCGAAAAAGAAAAACCATACTACGCTGATATAAAAAAAATAGCAGAGGTATTGCCCTACAATTACCCCGTTGCCCCTCCTTATAAGTTGTTTCGTTATTTCCACAAGCATGATTTTATATGGATAAGCAGTGCATATAATGCTTGGCAACCTCCCCGTATGGTAATTACCGATGAAACCCTTTGGGCGGGTGTAAACCCTACCGAGCGTTTGCAAAATCCTGATTCAGTAATTACCCATGAGGTAAATTATTATTTTGAAAAGGAAGACCGCCACTATTTGGTGGAGGCGGGAATAATTAAGAAATAGAAGGTTTCTTTTTTTAGCTATTGGCTTTTAGCCTTTAGCATGGATTGAGAGTGTTGTGGACTTACTATATTTGAGAGGACTATAAGTTGAGGGAATAGTCTACTTTAATTTTTTAAAGGCAAAAGCAATCCCTTCGGGTTGGTAATTATAATGTTTGCCATTCCCTTTTTTGATAAGATTATAAAAGTAAAGCGAGTCGTTGCTTTTTAACCAAAGGGCATAGCTTTTCTTTTGATTGCCTTTGTTAAAAGTTATAATATCTATAGGTGAACGAGTAAGCATAAAACAGTCTCCACCGCTACAAATTTTATAATTTTCAAAACCATTCCAACCCCTTATTTCGCCTGTATTGGTAAATGAAACAGTTGCACTATTGTTGCGGTAAGTACCGCTTAAAATACTTGCATTTATATGCGAGTAAACATCATACTTTTTGTTTTTTTTAATTCCTGATGTTTTGGTGTAAGACCAAGCATATACCTTGTTTTTATTGTTTTCTCCCTGTACCGAATCAAGTAACTCTAAGCGTTGAAGCCCTTCCGTTGCTACAAGTACAATGTTTTTTCCTGCACTAATATTTTTAATAATAATAGAGTCTTTCCCTTTTTTGGTATAAGGGGCAAAAATATTTGTATAGCCAGTAACCAGCAATACCGAGTCTCCAAATTCAGGTTTAAAAACAATTTCTAAAAACATGGGGCGGTTACGAATACCCCTAATAGTCCTTCTTATTTTAACCAAATCAATAAAATTGGCACATACCCAATGCCCCCATAGTTTTTGTGATTTTGTAACTGCATCGCCCTCTTTTTTTATAGCATTTTCAGGCGGATACCACCTTGCTTGGTCGGTTTCTGTATTTTCTTCGCACGAGGTTATCAACCCTAAGCCTAAAATAATCGTCAATAGGGTGAGTAATTGGAGTGATTTCATTTTTGGGGAATTTCATCGAATTTGAGACGTGTTTATTCTATTTTTTTCAACATTGCACGAATATTGATAGTAAAATTAACAAATGAAAAGAAAATCGGGGAACAAAAAAAGGGCTGAGGGTAATAGCGTTACATTAGGCTTTACGCTTTGGCAGGTGAGTAATCTTTGGCAACGAGAACTAAGGAAAAAACTTTTTCCTTTAAATTTAACCCATGCCCAGTATTTACTTTTACAATCTGTTTATAAATTAAGTGAAGATAAAGATGTGGTGATAACCCAAATACGCTTGGCACAAAATACAGGCAGCGATAAAATGATGGTATCAAAAGTATTGCGCACCTTAGAGGGCAAAAAACTACTAAAAAGGACAGGACTTAAAGCCGATAACCGTGCAAAAAAAATTACCCTCACTGCAAAAGGCATAGCATTGAATGAAGAAGCCCGAATTCTTGTTGAAAATTTTGAAAAAGAGTTTTTTGTTCCCGCCGAAAAACATGAAAAAGCACTTACAAAAGGCTTGCTGAAATTATTAAAAAGCGACCCATTAGGGCAATAGGTACATATATTCCAAAGCTTCTACAAGTGCAAAATCGTGTCATTTTTAAAAAAAGATAGGCTTTCTTTCTGTTTCTAATATCCCCTTTTGAATGTTAAAACATTTGTCAAAATTTGAACATATATCGTCCCAAATTCCCGTTTTGTTGCGATTACGGTATTAAAACATCAAACGGTTGTTAAATGCTGGTTTAGCACATCGTGTTTCCAATCTCCCATTCGGGTGGCAATGGTGGCGTTTAGTTGGTTTAGTATGCTATAAAGCCCAAACATAGTACGGTTAATATATAGCGAGTGTTGCGAGCCTCTGCCGTCGCCTCCTGCACGTATCTCTTTATTTTGGCTAAGTTCTTCAGCCATTGCATAAATACGATTTATATACTCGGCATCACCAAAATCAAAAGTATCGCTAAGGTGTGGCTTTGCCACAAGCCCTATCATTGTTCTAAACGTTTTTTTGTATAGCTGTTTAAGGCTGTGGCTATCCGTATCACGTATAATATCCATGCGGCGCATTATGGCTTCGAGCAGCGCATCATTTTCGCTAATTTCGGGCAATATCATGCCAAAATAATCGTAGTAAAAATTTTCGGGGATCACTTTTATACAACCAAAATCTATTACAGCCACTGTACCATCGGGCATAAAAAGAAAATTACCAGGGTGTGGGTCGGCATGGATAGATTTTAGGGTATGCTCTTGAAACTCATAAAAACGCCATAGCGATTGCCCAATTTTGTTGCGTACTTCTTGCGAGGGATTAGTGGCTAAAAACTCGTTCATGTGCAAGCCTTCCATCCAGTCCATAGTTATAATACGGGGGGCGGAGTATTGCGGGTAATAGTTGGGGAATTTAAGCCCTTCAATGTGTTTGCATTGTTCTGCTGTTTCTTGTGAGCGGCGAAGCTCTAATGTATAATCCGTTTCTTCCAACAATTTGCCTTCTACTTCGTTTAGGTATTTTGCCAGTTCCTTCTCGGTCAGGTTAAACATTCGCAGGGCAATAGGTTTCACTATTTTCAAGTCGCTTTTAATACTATCTGCCACCCCAGGGTATTGTATTTTAACGGCAAGTTTTTTTTCGTTTTTGGTTGCCCTGTGTACTTGCCCTATGCTTGCTGCATTGGTAGAGTTCATCTCGAAGGTGTCAAACAATTCTTGTGGTGTTTTGCCAAAAGACTTACTAAATGTTTTAACTACCAATGGACCGCTTAGTGGCGGTGCGCTATATTGTGCCATTGCAAACTTATCGCTATATGCCTTGGGCAATACTGCTTTATCCATACTAAGCATTTGGGCTACTTTTAGCGCACTTCCTTTTAGCTGGCTAAGGCTGTTGTATATATCCTCGGCATTATCTTGGTGAAGCTCATCACTGCTAAGGTCAGAGTTGAAGGCTTTTTTTACATAATGTTTTATGTAGTTACCGCCAATTTTTGCCCCTGTGCCTACAAATTTCAAGGTTCTATCTACCTTTGATGTGGCTATTTTATTTTGATACTTCATAGTTTTGGGTGCTTGGGTATTGGTTTTTTAAACCGATGTGTTAAATAATTTATACCAATACTTAGTGGCTTGCCATTTTACGGTTTTGGAAAAGGAATTTCCCAAAGTCTATGGCTACATCCAACACTCCTTTGCTAATTAGTTCAAACGATAGTTGTACCGATTTTTCGATAGCGGCATCTGTTTTTTCAAAATCCTTGCTATCGTCTTTTAGCCAAAACTGGTGTATAAAACCAAACTGTATCCAAAGTCCATCGGCATATTTATCTGATATAAATTTACGTTCGGCAACTTCATTATTATTGATACCTTCGCCCAAAATGGCCTGCATAAAGGCGATAAAGTCAGGTTTTATAGGAGCTAAATAATGCGGTACAGGCGGGTGCAATTTGCGGTGGCGATGGAGTTGTACCAAATAGCTGCGATAGTTGCGGGTGCGCTCTATCCAAGCATAAAAAAAGGCTAATGTTTTCTCGCGGGTGCTGTATTCATTAAATACGGTATCTGCTTCAAGTTGTTTTTTGGTTTCAGTAAACAATCCGTGTAGTATGCTGTTTTCAATAGCCGTAAATGATGCAAAGTGCTTGTAAAACTCGTTCTCGTCCATCTCAAGCAATTTTGCAAAAATAAATACACTTTTTGGTTGCTCGCCATTTTCTAAAAGATAGGCGATATATGCGTCAATAATTTTTTGTTCCATAACTAGGATATTTTATTGGTGTAACGTATTGAAAGAACTGGGGCAAAAGTCGTGCTTATTTGTGTTTATCCGTTAATTATTTGTTGCGGGGCTGGTAATATTACACCTGAAACGGTGTTTTTTTTCAGCAGGGTGTGGTGGCAGGTTTTTATAAGTTTCTGCCATTTACGGCTCTCTCTTATTTAATGTGAGTGGAATATCTGTTTTTAGCTTTGTTCACTTTTACCCATCTTTTATATTTCCTCTGCCCTGTATGCATGGGTAGAACTATTTTCCTCAAAAAAGGATGTTTAAAAATGTTCATTTGTTTGCGAACTTGATAATCTTGGAAATAGGCACAGCAGTGCTATTACGATTTGGTTTAATTGTTTTTTTATAATTGATACGTTAAATTAAGGCATCTAAAAACAGTATATTCGTATGCTATAACAAAAGACAATTACATGAGAACTTCTATACTATTTATTCTTTTATTTTCTCTTTCAATAGTGGTAAACGCTCAGGTAGACCTTAAAAAAGGATTGGTGGCACATTATAAACTTGATGGTAATGCAGCAGATTCAAGCACTAATAGTTTACATGGAACTAAAAATGGCACTACCAACGATTCAGGACATATTGGCAAACCCAATACCGCTTTAAAGTTTAATGGCAGCAGCGACTATGTTTCAGTCGCACATAATAACAAGCTAAATTTAACAGGAGATAAGTCTTTTTCCATTTGGTATAAAATACAGAGTCTATCGCAAAAAGACTTTGCTACTATTTTTTTTAAACAAGGTGACCAAACAAGCGGTTCTTTCCCTCATTTTGGTCTTCAGTTTACTGAATCATCAACATACGGAGTTAGTAGATACAAAGTAGTTTACTTTAATGGTAAAAACTCAACGAATAAAGTTGTCTTTTCTAAAGAAGACTATAGAAATTATTTAAATAAATGGGTATATATTGCTGTTACGTACTCTACATCAGATGGGTATATTCGTTTATTTTTTAATGGCAACCTCTCTGACTCAGTAAATGCCCCTTCATTTGCACCAAATACATCAACCGACCCAGTTGAAATAGGTAGAGGAAATAAATTTAATTATGCAGCCTCTTATTTTAATGGCTTATTAGATGATTTTAGAATTTATGACCGTGCTTTATCACAAAAGGAAATTGATGCTCTTTACAATGAACGTAGTGTTCTTTATAAAAACATTTTAAAAACGGTTTGCCAACCTGATAGCGTCTTTGCAGGAGGGGCATACAGACATACTTCTGGTGCTTACTATGATACCGTTAATATAACGGGCAAATGTGATAGTGTAATTATAACCCAATTAACCGTTAACCCTTCTTATTATTTTCCAGTAACTCTCACTATTTGTGAAGGAAATAAAGTTTTGCTTGCAGGTAAACTCAGAACAAAAGCAGGTATATATTATGATAGTTTGAAAACCAATAAAAGCTGTGATAGTATTATACAATATACCTTACTGGTTAATCCCTCTTATTATACAGCCAATACAATACAAATTTGTAAGGGAGAAAGTCAGATTTTAGGTGGTATAGCAAGGAGTATATCAGGCACTTATTATGATTCCCTATTAACTACTAATGGTTGTGATAGTATAATTGAAACTACGTTAATTGTTAATCCAACATATCAAATGCTGCATACTAAACAGATATGTAATGGTGAAAGCATACTACTTGGCGGTCAACAACAAGCCACCGCAGGAATATATTATGATAGTCTCAAAACAGCTTTAAACTGTGATAGCATAGTAGTTACAACTTTAACTGTTAATCCTACATATACAGCAAAGCAAAGCAAAACTATTTGCCAAGGCGATAGCATATTCTTAGCGGGCAGCTACCAAACAACAAATGGAACTTATACAGATGTTCTATTCTCATCAAAAGGCTGTGATAGTGTTATGGTTACACAGTTAACAGTAAATCCATCGTACATGATTCAGGATACTAAAACTATTTGTCAAGGCGACAGTATTTTTATTGCGGGAAGTTATCGCTTTACAGGCGGTATATATTACAATAACTTAACTGCCAATAAAGGGTGTGATAGTATTGTGGCAACAACACTTATAATAAACCCTTCGTACTTATTAACTTTAACTATCTCAATTTGCAATGGAGACAGTGCATTAGTGTATGGCATATACAGAAAAATAGCAGGTACTTATTATGATAGCTCTACTACCGCAAAAGGGTGTGATAGTATAGTTATAACCCACCTTATAGTAACAACCAACAGTAACACCGTTATACAAAATGCTAATGTATTGGTTGCACAAGAAGGTAATGCAACATACCAATGGTTAGATTGTAATAACAATAACTTACCAATTGCAGGAGAAAACAGTCAGCTATTTGTAGCTACTGCCAATGGCAGCTATGCTGTTGAAGTAACAAAAAATAGTTGTACCGTAATATCTAATTGTGTTTCAGTGATAAGTTTAAGTGATAATAGTAACCGTAACTTTAAACAAAATCTTAAAATTTATCCAAACCCAGCTAAAAATTGGGTGAAGGTTGAGTTAGGTAAAATTTATTCTAAAACAACTGTATCAATCTATACACTTGAAGGCAAAAAAATAAATACTTCAACCACTTTTAATAGTAGTATAATCGAATTATCTACCTCAGAAATTTCAGCAGGTGTTTACTTAATGGAAATTATTGCTGATGGAGATAGAACCTTTAGCAAGATTATAATCGAAGATTAATGAAATAGCTAATTATTTACACCAGTGGCTGTTTATTTTTCATAGCAAATATAGAAAGGAGCAGTAAGTATCCACGGGCTATTAGTAGGATATTGAGCAGAGAATTCTAATAGGTTTTGGCTTTCGTCACAATAATCAAATATTATCAATTATGAAAATTACAAGAAATAATTTTTGCCTTAGCCTGCCCTGTTACAGTAGGCTATAAATTGCTAACACCCAACTTACCCACATAAACTTTGAAACTAAAAACTTTCCACCCAAAATGGGTACTTTTGCTTCTTAGTTTTGGTGAATACCATGAGCCGACAAATAGCCCCCGAAGAAGTACGGAAAATCTTTACCGATTATCTCGAAACCAAGAAACAGCGCAAAACGCCTGAGCGGTACGCAATATTGGATGAGATATACAGTAAAAAAGAACATTTTGATGTAGAATCACTCTATGTTCAAATGAAAAACCGTAACTACCATGTAAGTAGGGCTACGGTATATAATACCCTTGATTTATTGTTAGATTGTGGCTTAGTTACCAAACACCAGTTTGGTAAAAACATGGCGCAGTTTGAGCGTAGTTTTGGCTACCGCCAGCACGACCATCTTATATGCAACCGTTGCAACGATGTGATAGAATTTTGCGACCCTCGCATACAGCAAATACAAAGTATGATGGGCGAATTGCTAAAATTTGATATAACCAACCACTCGCTAAATTTGTATGGCTCACCACAATTGGGCGAAGGAGGCTCCTGCCAAAGTTGCCAAAAAGTTTTTAATAACGAAGAAGAAAAATAAATACCCTATAAAAAGTATAAGTAATCAAAATGGTAGATGTTGTTTTGGGCCTGCAATGGGGCGATGAAGGCAAAGGAAAGATAGCCGATTTTTTAACCCCACGATACGATGTGGTGGCACGTTTTCAGGGAGGTCCAAATGCAGGGCACTCGCTTGAAATTAACGGCATGAAACACGTGCTAAACACGCTTCCATCAGGTATGTTTCATAAAGGATGTATAAACCTTATTGGCAACGGGGTGGTTATAGACCCTATTTTGCTGCGAGCAGAAATTGAGAAAACAATAGCCGCAGGTGCTGATGTAAAAGAGAGTTTATACATCTCGCGCAAGGCACATTTAATATTGCCTACCCACCGTGTGTGGGATGCCGCCAGCGAAAGTTTTAAAGGCGAAAAGAAAATAGGCTCAACTCTTAGAGGCATAAGCCCAACGTATCAAGACAAGTATGGACGCTATGGCTTGCGGGTGGGCGATATGCAAAGCGATAATTTTAATGAGCGGTACGAGTTGGTGAAACAAAAACACCTATCAGTAATAAAATATTATGAATATAAATGCGATTTAGAAACCCTTGAAAAAGAATTTTTTGAAGCCGTAGAATACCTAAAGCAGTACAAGCAGGTAGATAGCGAGTATTTTATAAACGACCTTATAAAACAAGGTAAAAAAATATTAGCCGAAGGCGCACAAGGCAGTATGCTGGATGTTGATTTTGGAACATATCCCTATGTTACCAGTAGCAATACCATATCGGGCGGGGCGTGTGTGGGGCTGGGTATTGCCCCCAAGCACATTAGCAAAGTATATGGCATATTCAAAGCCTATTGCACCCGTGTGGGTAGTGGTCCTTTTCCATCAGAATTGGATGATGATTTGGGGCAAGCATTGCGAGATAAAGGCAATGAGTATGGCGCAACCACTGGTCGCCCACGCCGTACGGGCTGGCTTGATTTGGTAGCACTAAACTACGCCATTATGCTAAACGGTGTTGATGAGCTGATAATGATGAAGGCAGACGTACTAAGCGGAATGCCCGAAGTAAAAGCAGCTACCGAATATACTGTGGGAGGAGAAAAAACCAAGCAACTGCCGCATACCTACAACAATGGCGAAATAACTCCTGCTTATACAGGCTATGCAGGCTGGCAAGAAGACCTTACCCAAATAACGGATTATAATAAACTACCCCAAAATTTTTGTGATTATATTGAT
Organism: uncultured Burkholderiales bacterium; assembly: GCA_964584305.1. Lineage (GTDB taxonomy): Bacteria > Bacteroidota > Bacteroidia > UBA8524 > UBA8524 > SB11. The sequence continues at coordinate 80,444 of CAZOZL010000008.1, read as the reverse complement.
GCCGTCGAAAAAACTATTGATACCCCAATAGGCATTATCTCCGTAGGACCTGAAAGGTCGCAAACGATAGTGAGGTAGGAGATTGATAATATAATATGTTTCAAAAATTTTAAATATTTTATTAGAGAAGATTATTCGCTAACCATCCGAAAATGTGTATTTAGACTTTTATTTTTAAAAAAAACTTCCATCCTGAATAAGAAATTGGCGAAAAACATCTTTTTATTAACTAAGTAATGCTTTTTTTTGATAAAAATACACAACAAATTCATGAAAATAGGCAAATATAGCATTATAATTTACGGTATAATATTATTATTACTGGCAGGAGTATTATACAAATGGTATAGCACCGCAAAAGGTAGAGTAGAAATAACCCACGATGTTATTTTAGAAAAAATGGTAGTAATGGGCAAGTTAGAACTAACTAAGTTTACCATTAAAGATATTATAGAAAAGAAAACAATAAAACCCTATTGGTTTGATGAGAAAGTACTATTTATAGCAGTGGGAGAAGCCGCAGGCTGTATAGATTTGACCAAAGTACAGCAAGGCGACATAACTATTACTGATAAAACAATAAGCATACAGCTACCCGCCCCCGAAATTTGCTATGTCAAGTTAGACCACAGTCGCTCTAAAGTATATGATATTAGCGGTGATTATTTTAAACAAAATACTCAAAAAAATATTGAGGAAGTATATAAATTGGCTGAGGCAAAAATAGCGCAAAATGCCCAAGAATTAGGAATAATATCGCAAACAAAAAAGAATGCCCAGCTAATAATAATCCCTTTGTTTGAAACCCTTTCGGGTAAAAAAGTGAAACTGAAGTTTCAAGAATGATTGGGCTATTTTTCCAAAAAATTTTGGGGTGGCTAAAAGTAAGACTTACCCATCCATCCGAAGGCTAAACATTAGTTCAAATTTTAAAAATTTGAACTAATGTACTGATTCAGGTTAAATAGGGTTTCAACCTTATTCTTTTAAAATTACACTTATTATTTGGCAACACTTTTTTGCCACTACCTACCTACACCATACATTAACCTATTACCAATAAAATTTCTTACATCTAAGACGTTACAATAAATTGGAGTATGAACTTTATCAAAAAGTAGTAGACCCCAACTATTATTTGGCAAGCGACCTCTGTTTATCAAAAAAACTCTATTATAACCGAGAAGCCTCAAAATAGAATCATTAGAATATTCAATATTAAATTTCAAAGAATTTAGATAGTCTTCTGCTTCAGAATTATAATAATTATTATCTTCAACAACCGTTAAAAAAACATCTTCTCCAAATTTAACTTTTTGATACTCAATCTGAAAATCTGTTGGTGTATAAAAAAGTGCTATTAAACTATCTTCAGCGCACCAAAAATTTTCTAATTTATTTTCCTTTACTATCGAAGAGGCAATAATAACACTATCTATTATCGTATTATCACTACATTCCTTTTCGTATGCAGGATAAATAGGTTCTAATCGACATTTTACACTTTTATCACAATCTATGTTAACACCCTATATTTCCATTGATAAAACCTGCTATACATTTAATCCAATTGGATTTTGTTAGTCGAAATTCGGTGCAGCCCTTGTATTCAAAATCTGCATCTAAAATTAATTTCCCATTCCAGTCTCTATAAATTCTAAATCTTATTTTTTCTTTTTCAACTGAAACTAATTCTATCCAATTTCCACCATCACAGCCTCCTTTCCAAACTGCAGAATTCGGAACTTTATTTGGCTTTTGTGGAGGATCACACCCTACACCAATATTTACAAAAATTTTGAAAAGCATGACTAAAAGGGTAATTATTCCTAAAACTATAAATATCCATTTCTTCATTATCTTTTTCTTTTTAGCATCGCTTCTTCTCCTACATTTGGTAGTATTTTGCTTTAGGGTCGTAATTAATCTCTGCACTCCTTTCTTCAAGATATTCATTTACAATATTTTGGAGTTGTACCAACTATCAAAGGCTGGTCAACACTTTTATCTTGACCAACCACAAGCAAAAGTACCACAATTATTGTCTATAATATCAAGACCGTTGCAAGGGGAAAACCTTAGATTTTCAGCCTACTCGCAATGAGTGCATGGGCAGGATTGCGCGGCTGTTTCCCTCCTGTGGGAGCCTGTGAGTAGGTAAGGGCGTACTGGTTCGGGGCAAGGGAAGGTATAAACAAACCAGTAGCTTACCCCTTAAATAACGGAGGGGAGGCAGCCAAACAAAGCATACTAAAGGTTAAAAAAAGAAGCAACTATATCCCTCTCATGTCATTTAATACACCCAACACAGCCTGTACTTAGCATCTACTGTTTCAGTGTGTACGGTGAGGTTATACTCTTTTTCTTTTAGTAATACTGCTTCAAACTGGGTAGCATTATCAGCAATAGGAAAAAATATCTGTATCTGTTTTTTAAAATCTACCGAGCCATCACCAAACCATTTAAAAATAGATTCTTTAGCACTCCAAATTAAATACATGGTGTGCAAATCGTTTTTGCCTTCCAAGTGTTGCCACTCATAATCGTTTATAAATTTTGGGGCAATTTTTTTCACTCGCTCGCTAATTTGCTCAATATCTACCCCCACGCTCCCCGTTTTACTTAGTAAAACTGCCGCATAATCACCCGAATGGCTCATGCTAAAATTCCATTCCAAATTGTTTATATAAGGTCGTCCGTTGGGTTGTTTCAGTACTTTTAGCTGTTTGCTCTCGGTTTTGCTTTGCACTACTTCTTGAAGCAGTACCCTGCTTGCCAGCCAATGCAAGTTGCGGCTTTGAAACTTAAATGCCTCTTGCGGAAACATCCATAACAGGTTTTTCAATTCCTCAACACTTTCAGTAATTTTCCACACAGCTAATTCTGTATCAGCATTAGGGTACTTTTGTAAAACTATTGGCACGTTTCAAAAATAGAATTGTTTTTTTGATTTGCTGATATATCCTACAATGTCAAAATTAATTGTACATAAAATTTTTACCTACACAGGGCATAGAGATGCTATTTATGGCTTAGGCAAAGGTTTTGAGCCTAATACTTTTGTTACGGGTGGTGCTGAGGGGTGGGTGGTAGAGTGGAACTATAAAAACCCTGCTGGCGGTACACTTTTAGTAAAGGTAAATACACCTATTTATTCTTTTTTATTACTGCATGATGAAAAGAAGTTGGTGTGTGGTTCAAGAGCTGGCAATTTGCATATAGTTGATAGGGTAGTGCGCAAAGAAATAAGGAATATTGAAGCCCATACATCGGGTATTTTTGATATTGCCTTGATAGAGAACAAGATAATTACTGCTGGTGGCGATGGCAAACTAAAGGTATGGGACAAAGAAACCTATACCCTATTAGCCGAGTTGAAACACAGCCACAAAAGCGTGCGAATAATAGCAAAACACCCCACACTGCCCCAAATAGCAGTAGGGTATAGCGATACTATAATCCGTATTTTTAGTACCACCAATTTTGAGCTGTTACAAGAAATTAAAGCACATGAAAACTCGGTATTTGCATTAGACTATTCGCCTGATGGTAAATATTTATTATCAGGTGGGCGTGATGCGGTGTTAAAAATTTGGGAGACCACAAAAGGATACGCACCCAAGCAAACCATAAACGCCCATTGGTATCATATTAATGCCATACAATACAATGCCAGCGGAAACCTATTTGCCACCGCAAGTATGGATAAAACCATAAAAATTTGGGAGGCTACAAATTTTGAGTTACTAAAGGTATTGGATAAAGAAAAACACGACGGACATACAACATCTGTAAATAAGATTTTGTGGGTTGATGATAATCGACTTATTTCGTGCAGCGATGACAAAACTGCTATGTTGTGGCATATCAACTTTTAGGGATATGGAAATAAAAAAATAGCCAACGGCTAAAAGCCAATAGCATAATACAAAAACAATGATATTATCAGACACAAAGATTTTAGAAGAAATTGAAAAAGGCACTATTTTAATTGAGCCTTTTAGGAAAGACTGTTTGGGAAGTAACTCATACGATGTGCATTTGGGGAAATCTTTAGCCACCTATAAAAACCGAATACTGGATGCCAAAGAGCATAATAAAATTGATATTTTTGATATTCCTATGGAAGGTTTTCTATTGCACCCTGGTACTTTGTACTTGGGCGTAACCGAAGAATATACAGAAACGCATAAACATATCCCTTTTTTGGAAGGTAAAAGCAGTACAGGAAGATTGGGTATTGATATACACGCTACGGCAGGCAAGGGCGATGTAGGGTTTTGCAATACATGGACATTGGAGATTTCAGCCGCTCAACCAGTACGCATATACAAAGGTATGCCCATTGGGCAATTGATATACTTTGATGTAAGTGGCGATATTGAAACTACTTACGGCAGTAAAAAATCAGCAAAATATAATAAACGCACCGTGAAACCAGTAGAAAGTATGATGTGGAAGAATAAGTTTTAGCGAAAAAAAACCGAAGGGATAGACTATTGCGTGTTTTATCAATACAATCCTGAACAAATTCACAGGAATACGTCCGTGCCGTTCAAATGAGGAACTAAAGGAGTAATATTATTCTATTTTAATTAAAGTATTTGGGTGCTAAATATTTGACAAATTTTTAAAGATTGTCAAATATTTACGTGTTACATATTTTATCAATAAAAGTGCTTCACGCATTCAGTTTTACAGAGAACTGCTATTGTAAGTTAACCTTCTTAGATTGATGAAGTTCGCCTGTTTCATTCGGGCAGGCAACCTGTGTAGTGCTGAATAGGGTTTATAGATGCAGGAAAAAGATTGACAGCACTCCGCACTAAAGGCTAAAAGCCAATGGCTAACAATTAATAAAATTCTGATATTCAGTTATTTGCAACAACTATATTATAATGCACTACGGATTATCAATTATGAAAATAGTAAAAATAATTTTTACTATTACTGCTTTCTCTATATGCTTTAGATGCTTCTTCAATAGTCATACCCACAAATTTGCAGTTTTGGCTTTACTTTGCACTATTAAAGATGAAAAAAGCCGACATTATTCACCAAATCAGGACTAAAAAAAGTTATTTGTGCGTAGGGTTAGATACTGATTTAAAAAAAATTCCCCAGCACTTACAACACCATGCCAATCCTGTATTAGAGTTTAACCGCCAAATAATTGAGGCAACTGCGCCCTATTGCGTGTGTTACAAAATAAACACCGCTTTTTATGAGTGTATGGGGGCTAAAGGGTGGGAAACAATGCAAGAAACTTTACACCTTATTCCTAAAAATATTTTTACCATTGCCGATGCCAAACGAGGCGATATTGGGAATACCAGCACTATGTATGCCCGTGCTTTTTTTGATACCTTAAACTTTGATGCCATTACCGTTGCCCCTTATATGGGTAGCGATAGCGTGCAGCCTTTTTTAGAGTTTAAAGATAAGTGGACTATACTTTTAGGCTTAACCTCTAATAGTGGCAGTGCTGATTTTCAGCACATAAAGGGCAATGGTAAGCCGCTATATCAAAATGTTTTAGAAACCGCCCAAACATGGGGAACGGCAGAAAACCTAATGTTTGTAGTAGGTGCTACCCGCACAGCACAAATGCAGCACATACGCCAAATAGTGCCTAAAAACTTTTTATTAGTCCCTGGTGTTGGCGCACAAGGGGGTAGCCTAAGCGATGTTTCAGAAACAGGAATGAATAATGATGTGGGATTGCTTATCAACTCATCGCGAGGGATTATTTATGCTTCGCAAGATGAAGATTTTGCCGAAAAAGCAGGCGAAGAGGCAAAAAAATTACAAAGCGAAATGGCTACATTTTTAATGTAAGTTGAGTATAAAAAAGGCTCTCTATATAATAGCGAAAATAGCTTTTTTTATTGCCATTCGGCAACAGCTTCTGATAGCTCTTCAATCAAGGTTTTGTCTTTTTCTACCGCATTGCCAATCACTACAATATCGGCACCTGCATTCCATGCTGTAAGGGCTTGTTTGCCTGTTATTATACCACCGCCGACAACAATAGGTAAACTCACCGATTTTTTAACTTTGGCAATTAAATCATCGCTTATTGGGGTGGCTGCCCCGCTTCCCGCATCCAAAAAAATAAGCTGTAAACCTAAAAGTTCGCCTGCCATAGCGGTAGCCATAGCAATATCGGGTTTATCAGCAGGTATAGGTATGGTGTTACTAATGTACTGAACGCTGGTAATTTTTCCCCCATCAATAAGCATATATCCTGTTGGGATAACGGCTAAGCCAGATTGTTTTATAAACGGCGCACTTTCAACGTGCTTGCCAATGAGCAAATCAGGGTTTCTACCAGAAATTAATGAAAGCAAAAGCAAGGCATCAGCCTTTTCCGTAAGTTGGGTGCTACTTCCAGGGAAAAGCAATACGGGTATATCCGTATGCTCTTTAATAGTGCTTACACAGCGGTCTATATTACCTTCGGTAACTAAACTACCCCCCACAAAAATATAATCTACCTGTGTGCGATTACAAATAGCTATGGTTTTGTGTAGCCCGTCTTCAAAGTCGGGGTCAATAAGCACAGCCAACTGTTTTACACCTTTGGCTGTTTTTTGTTTAATTTTTGTGAGAATATGGGCTTGCGTTTGCATAGCGGGTATTTGTTGCGCAAGATAATTTATTTTTTTGGTGAACGGTTTTTAGTTAAAAAATTAGCGGGCAGGTTTTTGCCAAGTGGGGCAATTGCACCCTTTTTTGCCTCCTTTATGGGCTTTGCACGCTGTTGTAGAAACCATCAGGCATACTAAAAATACCAGTGCTATTAGTGTTCTTGTTTGTTTCATTTTTGTATTGCTAACGCTAAAAACAGCCTTTGCAGCATAATTATGCGTGTAAAAATACTACTACTATGCTGAAATAGCCGTAAAATTGCACAAATTTTCAAAGAATGGAATACCTTAAAGACTTTCTCGATTTTTTTCTGCATTTAGATGATAAGTTGCTTGAGATGATAAAAGAATATGGCAACTGGACGTATGCAATTTTGTTTGCTATAATTTTTGTTGAAACAGGGCTAATTATAATGCCTTTTTTACCTGGAGACTCTTTGTTGTTTGCAGCGGGTACTTTTGCTGCAATGGGTTCATTAAATATTTTTGTACTTATGGGGTTGCTATTTATTGCTGCTGTTTTAGGCGATACGGTGAACTACTTTGTAGGAAAAACACTTGGACTACGAGCCACAAAAGTAAAACTGTTTAATCGAAACTTGGTAAAGCAGGAACACTTGGATAAAACCCATGATTTTTTTGAAAAATATGGACCTAAAGCAATAATTATTGCCCGTTTTGTGCCTATTGTACGCACCTTTGCCCCATTTGTGGCAGGCGTGGGTAGTATGACTTATAGTAAATTTATTACTTATAATATTGTGGGGGGGGCATTTTGGGTAGTGGGTATTAGTTTAATAGGCTACTCGCTGGGGCAAAATGCTTGGGTAAAAGAGAATTTTGAGATAGTTGTTTTTGGTATCATCTTCCTTTCGGTAGTGCCTATTATTATCGAGTTTGTTAAATACCGTTTTGCTAAAAAATAATGAAGTTGGGCTTAATAGGTTACCCGCTCGAACACTCAAAATCACCTGAAATTTTCGCCCAATTATTTCAGCAAAAAAACATAAAGGGCAGTTATACTCTTTATCCTTTAAAGGATATTAACGCTTTGCAGGGCTGGCTTGAAACAGAAACAGGTTTAGCAGGGTTTAATATTACAATCCCTTATAAAAAAAGCATCATTCCTTTTTTAGATAAAATATCTGAAGAAGCAAAAGCAATTGGCGCAGTAAATACTGTAAAAATAGTGCGTGCTAATAACGCAATACAATTACACGGTTACAATACTGACTATTTTGGTTTTAAACAGTCTTTAACCTCTTTTTTGGGCGATGAGAGACCTAAAAAAGCATTGGTTTTAGGCACAGGAGGCAGCTCTAATGCAGTTGCCTACGTTTTAGCACAAATGGGTATTGAGTATATAAAAGTTTCACGAGTAAAAAGTGGTGCCTCGTATATAACCTATAACGAGATAACCGATGAGTTGATGCAGAAACATTTACTTATTATAAACACTACACCATTAGGTATGTACCCTAATATAGGTGTCTGCCCAAAAATAAATTATGAAGTACTAATGCAACACCATTACCTGTACGACTTGGTGTATAACCCTACTGAAACAACGTTTTTACGGCAAGGCAAGGCAAAAGGAACAAGAACTAAAAACGGAGTTGATATGCTAAAACTACAAGCCCAAAAGGCATGGGAGATATGGAGTAACGCGCTTACTTAATAGCAAACTTTACCTTTACTTTATAGGTAATGGTTATTGTCGTACCTTGAGTTCTATTTTTACGCCTTAATTCACTCTCAATCAGTTTATAAAAACTGGTGGATATGTCATCTTTCCCTCCCAAATCTTCTGAAATAGAAATCACTTTCCCTAATTTCTCGCCGTAGGCGGCTACTAATTTTTGTGCGTTTTCTTTCGCTTTTTTAAGTGCTTTCTGTGCTAAATCACTTTCATACTGCTCTACCTTACTGCTTTTAAACGAGTTTAGTTTTATCCTACTTGCACCTAGTGAGTCAAGTCCCTTGGTAATCTCATTAAAAGTCTCGTTATTACTTAGTTTAAGGGTATAGTATCGTCTATTATCACTCCAATCATTATGTTTACTATTTACCACAGGCATAAAGTTTTTGTTATCAATGCCCTTCTTTTTTAAGTATTCTTTTATAGCATTTTCTTGTTGTGTTATGGTTATTTTAATTCGTTTTCTTGGTTTTGTTTTTGTTCTTTTCCTTTTTGAGCTTGGCATTTCCTCTATTGCCTCCTCTGTCGCCATATCATCTTTCACAACCGTCTCCACAGCTTCAACTGCTACTTCGTCAGCAAGGCTATGAGAGTCTTCGTATCTAGTTTTTTTTGATAGTCTAAACTCGAAAATAAATTCATCGGGCATTACCTGCATTTTTTCTTCTACAACTACTTCAATAAATCGTTGTTTTTGTGCGGTAGCAATAGTGCTTGTTAGTATTCCTAAAAATAGGATTAGTATTATTTTTTTCATAGTGTGTTTTTTAATTATTTCAAATCTACTTCTTTTAAAAATTCATCGTTATATATTCTTAACAAAACAATAAACATTGATACTAATAAAGGACCAAAAATAAGCCCAATAAACCCAAATAAGCCTAAGCCAATAATAACACCAAACATGGTAATGAGTGGGTGGGTGTTTGCCATGCGTTTTTGTAAAACCATTCTAAACACATTATCAATATTTATAATAACAAGTATGCCATAAAGAAAAAGTGATATGCCCTGCCATTCCAGCCCATTAAAATACAAATATACACTTAGCGGAAGCCAAACAATAATAGAGCCTACCACGGGCAGCATAGCCGCAAATGCAGTTACAACGCCCCACAACAACGGGTCGGGGACACCCAGCACCCAATATGCCAGAAACGCAAAAACCCCCTGTATACCTGCCAGTAGGGGGATGCCTATTGCATTTGAAAGCACCATGTTTACTACCTCTTTTTCAATGGTTTTTAGGTTATTTTCTTTTAGCGGCACGTTTTTAAACAACCAGTTTTCCATACGCTTGCCATTTGCCAGCATAAAATATAGCACAAAGTAAAGCAAGGCTATAATTAGCAAAGTATCCATAGTTGACATTAAAACATGGGGTACTGTATCTGCCAATATTGCAGGCACTTTGCCAAGGCTTTCAGTGCTTAACAAATCTGTTCCCAAAGTAGCGTTTAGCTGATTCACTAATGCTTTAATTTCTTTAATCCATCCATCAGGTTTCACCACCAATACCATCACTTTTTTGTATAGCATTTTTAATAAAATAGCCGTGGGCAGTAGTATAATAACAAACGAGAGTACCATTATAACTATTGCTGAAAGTGCTTTGTTCCACTTACGCTTAACGGTGAGCGAAAACATCAGTTTTCTAAATAATACATAAAAAGTGAGCGCACCCAACAATGCTGAGAAAAAGGGGTAAATTCTCCAAAACAATAGTATTCCTAAACTTAAAATTAGCAGTATAAAAAAAGTTTGCCGTAAACGATTATTATCTAATTGAGCCATAATTAATGGGGTTAAAATTACAAATCAAAGATGCAGAGAGGACTTCTATAAAACTAATTTTGCTTAGTTTTTTGTGTTATATACTACTATAAAACCCGTAGTACATTATGATATGATTTTGAATACACGAACAAATATTGTGTAAATAACTGAATAAAAACCAATAGCTATCAGCCTAATGAAGAGACTTATGCCCAGATATTTGCAGAATAATATTTAAGGACTTACCCTATTTTTATCAATTCAACATCAAATATTAAAGTAGCATTAGGCTCTATAATTGACCCTGGTGCACCCTGCTCGCCATAGCCCAAGGCAGAAGGGATAAATAGCGTATATTTAGAACCCTCGCTCATTAGTTGCAAACCTTCTGTCCAGCCTGCAATTACACGGTTTAGTGGGAAAGAAATAGGCTGTCCACGCTCTACCGAGCTATCAAAAACACGCCCATCAGTAAGCATACCTGTGTAGTGAACGGTAACCTCGTCAGTAGCACTTGGTTTTGCGCCGCTACCTTCTGTAATCACTTTGTATTGTAACCCACTTTCGGTAGTTTTTACGCCTTCTTTCTTTTTATTTTCTTCTAAAAAATTTGTGCTTTCAGTTGTCATATTATTACTTATTTAAAAAAAATATTAATTTATTTTTACTAATTCTAACTCAAAAATAAGGACCGAGTTTGGACCAATAGAACCTGGTGAACCTTGCGCTCCATACGCCAAGTTTGCAGGAATAAAAAACTTAAATTTTGCTCCTTCTTTCATTAAAAGTAAGCCCTCTTTCCAGCCACTTATTAAACCACTAATGCCAAAATTTGCTGGCGCGCCTGGCTTTGTGCCATCAAAAACAGAACCATCAAGCAATGTACCCGTATAGTAAACAGTAATGTTACTATTAGGATTGGGTAATGCGCCCGTGCCTTCTTTAATCACTTTGTATTGCAACCCGCTTGCGGTAGTTTTTACCCCACTCTTAGTTTTGTTTTTTGCAAGAAAATCCTCGCCTTCGGCTAAGTTTTTTGAAGCAATAATTTCTCTTTTTTTAATAAAATAATTGTTTACAATAGGGTTGGCACTTTTTGCATCAATTAATAGTGCGCTATCAGCAGGTAGTGTACTGCTTATTGATTGGCGAAAAACCTCAAGCAGTAAATCGTTGTTCATATCTTCAAAGCCTTGTGCTTTAAGACTTTTACCGTATAGTAACCCTAATGAGTAGGATACAGAGTCGGTATAGTTAGTAAGTACAATCCCATTTTTGTAATTGTTGATGGTACTTTTTTTAGTGTTCTTACAAGCACTTATAAGTGTTACTGCAAGTAATATATAAATAAAATTTCTCATAACTTATTAAGCATTAACCGCCGTGCTGTACATAGCATCACGTTGTTCTTTAACAGTATTATCGGTAATATATTCGTCATATGTCATTAGTTTATCAAGGTTGCCATTGGGTGTAATTTCTATAATACGGTTGGCAACGGTTTGCATAAACTGGTGGTCATGACTGGTAAATAGTATCCCCCCTTTGTAATTTATAAGGGCATCATTAAAAGCAGTAATAGCCTCAAGGTCTAAGTGGTTGGTAGGCTCATCTAATACTAAAAAATTAGCATTTTGTAACATCATTTTGCTGGTCATGCAGCGCACTTTTTCTCCTCCTGATAATACTTTTGCACTTTTTTGAGTTTCCTCGCCACTAAACAGCATTCGCCCTAAAAACCCTCTAATAAAAGTTTCGTCTTTCTCCTCACTAAACTGGCGTAGCCAATCTACCAAGTTCGTATCCACTCCCTCAAAAAAAGCACTATTATCATTGGGCAGGTATGAGTGGGTAATAGTAACCCCCCAGTTATACTCGCCTTTATCGGCTTTTGCTTCACCCATTAATATTTTAAAGAAAGTAGAAATGGCTAAACTATTTTTTGATACTAAGGCTATTTTATCGCCTTTGTTAAGGGTAAAATTTATATTTTTAAATAGTACTTCACCATCAATAGCTTTTGAAAGATTTTCTACCGTTAAAATTTGGTCTCCTGCTTCACGCTCCTGCGGAAATTGAATACCTGGGTAGCGGCGAGTGCTGGCTTGTATATCATCAATATTAAGTTTTTCAAGTAGTTTTTTACGGCTGGTAGCCTGTTTACTTTTTGAGGCGTTGGCACTAAAACGGGAGATAAAGTCTTGTAACTCTTTGCGCTTATCTTCGGCTTTTTTGTTTTGGTCGCTACGTTGTTTCAATGCCAACTGGCTTGATTCGTACCAAAACGTGTAATTACCTGTATATACTCTTAGTTTCTTAAAATCTATATCAGCAATATGCGTACAAACGGTGTCTAAAAAATGCCTATCGTGCGATACTACTATTACTATATTTTTAAAATCAGCTAAAAAGTTTTCTAACCAGTTTGCGGTTTCTATGTCTAAATCGTTGGTGGGTTCATCTAATAGCAAAATATCAGGGTCGCCAAAAAGAGCTTGAGCCAGCAATATTCGCACTTTTTGATTACCGCTTAGCTCACTCATGGTGCGGTGGTGCATATCTTCTTTTATGCCTAAATTGCTCAATAGTTCAGCCGCATCACTTTCTGCCATCCAGCCGTTCATTTCGCCAAACTGTTCTTCAAGCTCGCTCGCTCTAATACCATCCGCATCACTAAAATCAGGTTTGGCATAAACGGCTTCTTTTTCTTCCATTATATCCCACAGCTTTTTATTGCCTACTATTACCGCATTTAAAACGGTAAACTCATCAAACTCAAAGTGGTCTTGTTTTAGTACGCTCATTCGCATACCAGGGGTGGTAGATATATTACCCGTTTGTGGGTCTATTTCTCCTGAAAGGATTTTTAGGAAAGTAGATTTACCTGCGCCATTCGCCCCGATAACGCCATAGCAGTTACCTTCAGTAAATTTCACATTTACTTCATCAAACAAAACACGCTTACCAAAGCGCAAGGAAACATCTGAAACATTAAGCATTTATACCTGAATTTATTAAAGGCGGCAAAGGTAATAAAAAGGTAAAAGAATAGCTAATGTGAACCCACCCTAATGAATACATAAACATAAAACAAAACCATTACTTTGCACTACCGTGTCAAACACCCTAAAATTTCATCTTAAAACAGCACGCCCTGGTTTGTGGTTTTCTACTATTTGGCTGTATGTTATTCCTACTTCGGGATTGGATATTTGGAGCAGCCCTATCTTTTGGGTGGGGTTATTATACTTTACTTTTCCGTTCAATTATTTAATATATAGCTGGAACGACTGGGCAGATATTAAAATAGATGCGCTCAATCCTCGCAAAAACACATTTTTGTTTGGTGCAGTGAGTAATCACTCACTAAAAAAAGAGATAGTTTGGGTAAATATAATTGCCCAACTTCCATTTTTACTATTTTTTACCTACCACACAGGGTATTATATGTTTTGGTGGCTATTAACAGTAGTGTTTTTAAACTATATGTATAACGATGCTAAAATGCGGATGAGTAGCCGCCCGCCATTTGAGTTGTTTGTATCATTAGGATATTTATTAGCCTTGCTTATGAGTGTGCAGCTAAATGGTAATATTATAGTACCCATTACTACCTATTTCTATTTAATGTTGTTTGCCATTCAGTCTCATTTAATTGGCGAAGTAATGGATATAGCCCCCGATAGAGCAGGAGGGCGAAAAACTACGGCAACCATTTTAGGCTTTAGGTGGAGCAAGCTATTACTGGCTGTAATAGTAGGAATTGAAGCATATATTTTACTTACAGTGGCTAATGAGGTGCTACTTGGTTTTTTCTTGGTGCTATATGCTGCTTATATGATAATTGATGTTTTTTTTATCTATAAAAACAAACCCTATCCCTTGCCATTAGTAAAACTATTTGGCATTTGTGCCAATATAGCAGCCCTAACCACTATGGTATGGTTGTGGATTACGGGTAGCCTGATGTGATAATTTTGGATTTATAATTTCAAATCCCAAATTTCTAATAACAAACAACCAAGAAGATGGCAAATAACCGTTGGGGAAACGATAAAGATATTCCAAAAGCAAAGCTAAATAAAGAGAGTTTACAAAAAGCTGCCCGCCTGTTTGATTATATGGGCGGCAACAAGTGGAAATTTGTATTAGGCTTTGTATTTCTTATACTCACAGGGGCTACAGCACTGGTGTTTCCTTATTTAACAGGCAATTTGGTAGATGCAGCATCCCTATCGGGAGAAGAGATTAACCGTATTGGGGCAATGCTTTTGGCACTGTTTATTTTGCAAGGAGTATTCTCTTATTTCAGAGTGCGCCTGTTTGTAAATGTTACCGAAAATATGCTTGCTGATATTAGAAGTGATGTATATAAAAACCTAATAAAACAACCTATGTATTTTTTTACCCAACGCAGGGTAGGTGAATTAACCAGCAGAATGTCGGCAGATATATCACAAATACACGATACATTCACCACCAATTTAGCCCAGCTAATGCGCCAGCTTATTATAATAGTTGGGGGTATAATCATGCTATTTTTTATCACGCCACAGTTAGCCCTAATTATGTTGGCTATTGTACCTGTGGTATCTATTGTTGCATTTTTATTTGGCAGGTATATCCGCAAGTTTTCACGCACCGTTCAAGATAAGGTGGGAGATAGTAATGCCATTGTTGAGGAAACCTTGCAAGGCGTGCAAAATGTAAAATCGTTTGCCAATGAGTTTTTTGAAGTTAGTAGATACAATGCCAGCGTTGAGGCTATTAAAAAGCTGGCAATTAAATTGGGCAATGTACGTGGAGTGTTCTTTTCTTTTGTAGTTACAATAATGATGGGTTCGTTGGTGTTTCTTTTGTGGTACGCCCTAAAACTGGTAAACCAAGGCGAATTAACCGCAGGGCAGCTAACCACCTTTAGTTTTCTTACCATATTTATTGCAGGTTCATTAGGCGGAATTATAGAGCAATACAGCCAGCTACAAAAAGCATTGGGCGCAACGGACAGGGTTTTGGAACTATTGGATGAACAACCCGAAGATATTGAAACGGAAGCAATACAAATCCCCGTTGAGTATAAAATTAATGGAAATGTAACTTTCAACTCCGTTGGTTTTAATTATCCCAGTAGAGAAGATTATGCAGTATTAAAAGATATTTCTTTAACTGCCAAAGCAGGCGAAAAAATTGCATTAGTAGGCCCAAGCGGGGCAGGCAAATCAACCATAGTAAACCTGCTACTTCGGTTTTATGAACCGCAAAGTGGTGAAATAACATTTGACGGAAAACAATCAACCCATTTCCCGTTAACATTTTTGCGCCGCCAAATGGCAATAGTACCGCAAGATGTTTTTCTTTTTGGTGGCACAATAAAAGAAAATATTTTATATGGACACCACAGTGCTACCAGTATAGAAGTAGAAACGGCTGCCCAGCAAGCCAATGCACACGATTTTATTATAGATTTTCCTGATGGGTATGATACCCTTGTAGGTGAACGGGGCGTAAAACTATCGGGGGGGCAACGCCAGCGCATTGCCATTGCCCGTGCTTTGCTTAAAAATCCCACCATATTATTGCTTGATGAAGCCACAAGCTCACTAGACTCTGAAAGTGAAAAATTGGTGCAAGATGCCTTAGAAACGTTAATGAAAGGGCGTACCTCATTTATTATAGCACATAGGCTTTCTACCATTCGCAGTGCCGATAAAATTGTTGTGATAGATAAAGGAAGAGTTGTAGAACAGGGTACACACGCCCAACTTGTAAATACAGAAAACGGATTATACAAAAAACTAAGTGCCTTACAGTTTGATGAAGATTATAGTATAACCTAAGTTTGATATAATTTTTACGGTATTACCTCACCTGCACACCACCACTTGTAGCAAATTGGAACAATCGTTCCAATTCATCCTTATTTTTAAATGCTGATTTTGGAATGAATGTTCCCATATTTTTTGCTTTCCAAAGTATTACCCAATTCTTAGTTTGTTTGATGGTAGCATAGTCTTTCCAAACATTTTTTTCTTTCACTGTTTTGCCTTTCACTATTACTTGCTGTTCATTAATGGTATAGCGTAATTTTTCATGCAATACAGGCATTGTATTGTACAAATGTTTTACCCTATAAAACAAGGTAATGGGCAGCAATATCAGTAAGTACGCTATAATTATAAGCGCAATAATTAGTACTGGCGATGAGGTTAAATTTCCAGTAGAAAAACGCCCCATAAATACCGACCCTAATACGATTACCAAAGCCGCCAAAAACACAATTACCAAAGCAGGGTTTGAGTACACTAATTTATAATTTAACTTTATATACTCTACACCGTCTATTTCTACATCCAATTCTATCATACAAGTGATGCAAAAATAGCAGAAACTTATTAGAGGTTTTGCCATAAAAAAGCGCAAGCAATACTTATTTTAGGTCATTTTTAAAATATGGTGGATTACAATTGCATACCAAACGTTTGCCCATACTACTAAAACCCTATATTTGTGAGACTATAAAATAAGTGGTGAATGAAGATTACCGAACATATAAACAACGCCAAAAACAAAACCCTTTTTTCTTTTGAGATATTACCCCCTTTGAAAGGAAAAGGCATTGAAAGTATATACCAAGGGATAGACCCCCTAATGGAGTTTAAACCCAATTTTATTGATGTTACCTACCACCGCGAAGAATACATAGAAAAAAAATTGGACGATGGTACATATAGAAAAATAACTACCAAAAAACGCCCTGGCACAGTAGCCATTTGTGCTGCCATAATGAACAAATACCATGTAGATGCAGTGCCGCACCTTATTTGTGGTGGGTTTAGCAAAGAGGAAACAGAAAATGCCTTGATAGACCTTGCCTTTTTGGGAATAGATAATGTGCTTGCCTTGCGAGGAGATAATGCAAAAGGCGAAAAAACATTTAAACCCGAGAGCAATGGAAATGCTAATGCTTTAGAATTGTTGGAGCAGGTGAAAAACATGAACAACGGCATTTATATTGATGATGAGTTGGACGATGCCTTCCCTACTAATTTTTGTGCGGGTGTAGCGGGGTATCCCGAAAAGCACCAAGATGCGCCAAACATAAAAAGCGATATGAATTTTTTGAAAAGAAAAATTGACGCTGGCGCAAAATTTATAGTTACACAAATGTTTTATGATAACTCAAAATATTTTGAGTTTGTAGATAAGTGTAAAGAAGCAGGGATTAACGTCCCCATTATACCTGGGCTAAAACCACTAACCACCAAAAAACAATTGTTTGTTTTGCCCAACCTATTCCACATGGATATACCCGAAGACCTATCAGATGCCGTAGAAGCGTGCAGTGATAACAAACAAGTAGCGCAAGTGGGCATTGAGTGGGCTATACAACAATCAAAAGAATTAAAAGAAAAAGGAGTCCCCGTTTTGCACTACTATACTATGGGCAAAAGCGGGGCTACACTGCAAATAGCCAAAGAAGTGTTTTAAATATAAGTTGCGGGGTTTATGTTTCAAGGTCAATTCTTTTAACTAAAAACGGCAAATAGAAAACTATGCAAGCCACCATTACCAAATCAACAGGCAGCTGGTACGAAGCAAAAGACGATACTGGTAAGGTATGGCAAGCCCGAATAAAAGGAAAATTTAGGCTTAAAGGAATAAAAAGCACCAACCCAATTGCCGTTGGCGACAGCGTAAATATTGAACCCGAAAAGGGGAGTGAAAACTACGCAATGATTAATACATTGCACGAGCGTAAAAACTACATTATTCGTAAAAGTAATAACCTTAGCAAACAAACCCATATTATAGCCGCAAACCTTGATGTAGCCGCTTTGGTAGTAACCTTAGCAATGCCCCGCACCTCACAAGGTTTTATTGATAGATTTTTGGTAACTGCCGAAGCCTATCATATACCCGCCATTCTTATTTTTAATAAAATTGATATTTATGCGGATGAAGGCTTAGAACTATTACAGTACTACGAAAACATATTTGAACCTTTGGGGTATAAGTGTTTTAGAGTTTCTGCTACCGAAAAGCAAAATATTGGAACACTTAGAGCCTTTTTTAAAGGAAAAACATCTTTAGTTTCAGGGCATTCGGGTGTGGGCAAATCTACCCTGCTAAATGCACTTTGGAGTAATATAGAGCAAAAAGTAGGAGGTATTTCTGGAGCAACAAACAAAGGAAAACACACCACCACCTTTGCAGAAATGTTTGAGCCAGAACCTAATGCTAAAATTATAGATACCCCTGGTATTAAAAACTTGGGCATTGTAAATATTGAGCATACTTTACTTGCCCACTATTTTCCAGAAATGCGGCAGCTAATGCAACACTGCAAGTTTAATAATTGCCAGCACGTAAACGAGCCCGATTGCGCAATAAAAACAGCCGTTGAGAAAAACGAAATTAATGCCGAACGGTATTATAGCTACCTCAGTATCCTGCAAAACAAGGACAACCATAATTAATCCAATTTCGATATAGTGCATTATGTAAGGGCAGAGCATAACTGGCTACGCACCTCTCCGTCATTCCTGCAAAGGCAAGAGTCTACCTTATATAACCCCTTCCAAATTAACTATTAGCACTACCAAATAAGTACCCTTCCCCTTAAGGGGAAGCCAAATTGTAGCTCAGGTAAAAGCCGCAATACAGTGGTAGGGGTTTGCAGGTAGTTTAACCTTTTTAGGCACGTTTTTACGGCAAGAGCCTTTTTAATATCGAAATAGGATGAAACCCTCCTCTACTGTGATTATAGCTCAAAGCAGTACTTTAAGTCCTGTTTTATATCGTAATTTTTGTAAGCAACTTGATTTTAGTCAGTTAGAATTATCCCATCAGAAAAAAAAGTAACAATAGCCTATTCTTCAATATCGGGTTTGTATTCTATGTATTTGCGCCATTTGTCTAAAACAGCTTTAAAATCGGCAGGTAGTGGAGCTTCAAAAAATACTTTTTCTTTCGTTTCTGGATGAACAAAGCCTAAGGTTTTAGCGTGCAGAGCTTGGCGGGGTATCAACTCAAAACAATTGTCGATAAACTGCTTGTATTTACTAAAAGTAGTACCTTTTACCACCCTATTACCTCCATACATCTCATCACTAAAAATAGGATGCCCAATATAGCGCATATGCGCTCGTATTTGGTGAGTACGCCCTGTTTCAAGCTGGCACTCTACCAGTGTAACGTAGTGGAAACGCTCTAAAACCTTGTAGTGGGTAATGGCGTTTTTGCCTTGGCTACCATCTTCAAAAACAGTCATTTCTAATCGGTTTTTTGGGTGGCGCGCTAAATGCCCTGTAATTGTGCCGCTATCTTCCTCAAAATCACCCCAAACAAGGGCGTTGTATTTCCGCTCTATACTATGGTCAAAAAACTGCTGTGCCAAGCCCGCCATAGCATCTTCGTTTTTGGCAACTACCAGTAAACCACTGGTGTTTTTATCAATGCGGTGTACCAAGTATGGCGAAGGCTCTTTTGTCTCTACGTTTTGCCCTTCAAAATGCCACGCCAGCGCATTTATCAAAGTGCCTGTATAGTTATTAAATCCAGGGTGTACTACTATACCAGGTTCTTTATTTACCAGTATAATGTCATTGTCTTCATACACCACTTTTATTGGGATGTTTTCAGGATAAATAGCGGTATCTCTTGGCGGGGTTGCCAAAACAACGGTAATAATATCACCGGGTTTCACCTTATAGCTGGGTTTTACGGGGTTTTCATTTACCAAAATACTACTTGCAGCGGCAGCGGCTTGCACTTTGCTGCGGCTAACGTGTTGCAGGCGCGACATTAAAAATTTATCAACCCGCAAAAGGCTCTGCCCTGCATCAACTATTATGCGGTGGTGTTCATACAGTTCATCTTGTTCTTTTTCTTTTTCTTCCAAAAACTGGTTCAGGTTAAATCCGTCTTCACTTATCATATCTACCATCCATGTTTTCCATTAAGTACATTAATTGCTCAAAAAAGCACTCCTTGCTTTTTTTGATAGTACATCACAAATGTAAGATTATTTACATTTTTTTGATTTAAATAATTGCCGTCGGGTTGGTTTTTATTCATTTTGTAAAAAAAAAGTAAGCACAATTAGTATTTTACTTAAACCTATCATCGGTAAGGGCAAGTAAAAACGCTTCTAAATCTTGCTTTTCCTGTTCAGTTAGTCCCAAAGGTTTTTGCAAAAGTATATCCCTGTTTATTGAGTTGGCAACAAACGTGTCAGGGGTGTTATAATAGTCAATTACTTCACGTAGTGTTTTAAACATACCGTTGTGCATATAGGGTGCTGTTACAGCAATGTTTCGTAGCCCAGGCACTTTAAAAGCACCCATATCCGTTTTACTATTAGATATTTTATACCTGCCCGAGTCGTTTAAATCTTTACCATTAAACAAGCCAATATTTTTAAAGGCATCGCCAGTAAAATCAGGTCCAAAATGGCAATCAAAGCACTTTCCTTTTTCATTAAAAATAGTGTGTCCACGTTTTTCACTTTCGGTAAAACTGTCTATCTCTTCAATATACCTATCAAAATGGGTGGATGATGTTTCTAATGTCTGTTCAAAAGCGGCAATGGCTTTCCCTAAGTTTGTTTTGCTGGGCAACTCACCAAAAATATTTTTAAAATACTGGACATAGGTTGCGTTGTTTTTTAATCGTTTCACAGCCTCAGCAATAGGTAGGTTCATCTCGTTGGGGTTGCTAATGGGTTGCAGTGCTTGTTCTTCTAAGGTTTGTGCTCTGCCGTCCCAAAAAAAGCTGGAGCGAGCAAGCACATTCATTACCGTTGGCGAGTTTCTTTTAGTTCTTTTATCCCCTACTCCCAAGCTGAGGGCAACGGTATCAGCAAAACCATATTTAGGTATGTGGCAACTGGCACAGCTTATAGTATAATCGCTAGAGAGCAGGGTATCGAAAAACAGTATTTCACCCAATGCAGCAGCATTTAGCGGTTCTTTTGTATTGGGTTTTGGCACAAAAGCAAAACCAACAACAATTAGCAGTACTATAAAAATGATGAATACAGGCTTTTTCATAAGACAGTGCAAAGATAGTTGTATTTGCTATTTAGTACCAATAGATTAGCGGGGATAGCTAGTCGTGTTTTAAATCACAAAATTAACAATACGATAACTCAAAAAACTACTAAAAAGGTGGTAATTTGCACTGCTTTTTAGTGAAACAAATAGTATTAACCATAGCCGTTTTTTTTGTAGCCTTTACAGGTTATTGCCAAGTATTACCTTCGTTTGGAGACTCACGTACTGGTACTACTGGGATGCAGTTTTTAAAAATAGCCCCC
The DNA here is from genome assembly GCA_964584305.1 of uncultured Burkholderiales bacterium. Lineage (GTDB taxonomy): Bacteria > Bacteroidota > Bacteroidia > UBA8524 > UBA8524 > SB11. Next base: position 59,002 of record CAZOZL010000008.1, on the reverse strand, counting down.
GATGCTAGGAGTATGGGCATGGCTGGTAGTTATATTTCTACGGTTAATGATTTAAGTGCTATGTACTGGAATCCTGCGGCGTTATCAAGGATAGATACGGCTAAATATCATTTTCAGGCGGGCAATACATTATATTTTGCAGGGATAAACATGGCTTGGGGAGCTTTTGGTATGCGTAGCAGTCAACAGGCTTTTTGGGGAGTTAATGTAATGTCGCTTAATGCAGGTGAAATGGAAGAAACTACGGAGTTTCAACCTACGGGAACAGGGCGTGTGTTTTCTCCCTCAAGCATAGTAGTAAGCGCATCGTATGCACGCATACTAACCAGTAATTTCACCTTTGGTATTACGGGTAAATATGCCCGTGAGGGGATGGCGGGCATAGCCACCAATAATGTAATGTTTGACTTAGGTTTAGATTATCTTATAAAAGAAGTACGTAATCTTCGGTTTGCCGTAACGCTAACCAATTTTGGTATTAATGTAGAGCCAAGCGGCAAGGCTACCATATTAAAAACAACAGGTGCAGAAGAGATTGAAAACTTTGAAAGTGTATCAGTGCCAACAACTTTTCGTATAGGCGCATCGATAGATGTGATACAAAAAGCGAAACAAAACCTAAGAGTTTCAGTACAGCTTAATCACCCTACTGATAATAATGAAACCCTTGCACTTGGGGCAGAGTATTTTCTTAAAAAAATGCTTTACTTACGTACTGGGTACAAATTTGGGCAAGATGAGCTTGGATTTCCCCCGTTGGGATTAGGAGTAGTTTTTCCACGTAGATTTGGGAAAATCACCATTGATTATAGTTTAAACAACAAAGTCCGACTGGGCAATGTACATCGCTTATCATTGGGCTTACAATTAAAATAGTGAAGTATAAAGTATATATAATTAGTTTCCTTGTTTTGATTACCGCATCATCGTGTGGTTTTTTATTTGGTGATAAAGACGATGAAAGCACCGCCGAAATTTTTGAACAAGGCAGAATAGACCCTACCCTTGTTCCTCAAAATGTGGGCTATGTGCCAGTGCTGCCCTTTTTTGAAGGATTTAGTAACCCCATAGACGTTTATGTGGGGTATGATGAGATGGTATATATAGTATCTGATGAAGGAGTGCATATACTTGACCAAAAGGGAACTCGCCATAGGTTAATACCCATACTTGGGGCTACTGATGTGGTGCAAGACCGTCGCCTGCACTTATACGTTGCGGGGAGGGTAAAACAAACCATTGGCGGGCAAGACTATGTGCTGCCCGCCGTTTACCATATTACAAACTCATCTGCCGCAGATGGACCTTTTTTTATAGATACACTAATACATCCTTTTGATGATGCCTCACGTAGGCAAGTGGCTTTTAGGGGGGCTGATGATGAGGCGGTTAGCTTTACAGGGTTAGCCACTTTAGAAGACAATACCCTATACGTCTCTCGCACAGGTCCAAACAATAGTTTCGGCTCAACAGCGTGGCCTGATAATACTATTTTGCAGTTTAGTCCTGATGGGGTAAACACAGGGCATACCAATGGGCTTAACCCGCAAACATCCAGCCTTCGCTCTTGTTTGGGGGTGTCTTCAATTGCTGGTTTTGCTGCACCACCACAGCGGCTATTTGGCGTTGACCAAAGTAGAGACTTTTTGCTTTGCCAAGCCGACCCTAACCCTGTGGTTGAGTATAGAGTACTTTGGATTAAAGAAAATTTTGACCCTGATATTGGCTCAAGGTTTTATGGCGAAAATACAGACCTTTTAAACTTTGATACTACAAAAAGCAATCGGTTTTTGTACCAATCCTTCCGTTTTGGTTTGCCCAGCGATATATTTATAGCACCTGATGCTACGGGCTATGTTTTTATAACAGATGCCGCAAAAGACTCATTATACCAGTTTACACGCCAAGGGTTTGAAGGGGTTAACTCGCCCGCAAACTTCGCTTCACGCAAGCAACTTATCACCTCTTTTGGTGGTACAGGCAGCGGCCCTTTCCAGTTTAAAGAACCCAGTGGTGTATGCTATTTTAGAAAAATTGTATATGTTGCCGATAAGGGTAACGGGCGCATTTGCCGCTATATTTTAAGTACGGATATAGAGTAACGGGAAGTTTTGTGTCAACTTATTTCGTAAAGGGACAATAAAACTAAAAAAGCCCACAAAAAGCAGGCTATGAACATGGGTGTTAAGTATGCAACCCTTTAAGCCATTTGAAAACTATCAGGCTTAAATATTGCATAATAGTGGTTTATAGTAATAGGCTTAGGAATATAATCTGTAACCAGCTTTAATGATTTTGCCCTTGCCTTATCAAACGGGTTGTTTGATGAGCTTACCATATATATATCAATTTTTTTTGGTAATGAGTCCTTTATTTTTGCAAACTCGTCTAAAAACTCCCACCCATCAAGCACAGGCATATTTATATCCAAAAATATTATATCAGGTATTTTATCAATATCAGTAGTTTTTTTGAAATAATGTAGGGCGTGTGTGCCATCATCAAACACCATTAAATCTTTACAATTAGCTGTTTTTTTCAGCATACGCTCAACCACAAAGGCGTGCACACGGTCATCATCAATTAAACAAGCAAGTATGTTTTTTGTAGTCATAATGTACTGTAGTTTTCAGAGTATAAAATTAGTGTACTGCAAAATCTATACTTATATCCGTTTTCAACAGTAGCAAGGCGTTTAGCAATTGTGATTACAGAAATGAACAAGAAGTACTGTTTTTTTTGAGTTTTAACCCAAAAATATAAATAAAATCACCGATGGTATAAACTAAAGAAAAGGGCAGGGTTGTTTGTCCACACCACTTAGGCATAAAAATGTGAATTAAGCTACTGTAAATGGCAGTTTTCGCCTATTTTAAAGAGTGGGTTTTGTCATTTTTTCACTAAACACAAGCCCCTTTCATTCAGTATGGCACTCTGTAAGCAGGGGGGCTGTTTATGCCAATGAGGTATAAGGCACTCTGTTTTCCTATAACATATAGGGTTAAAACCTTGTACTGTAATGATCTTATAAGCGGTAGGTTTCAACCTATCGCTATGCTACAAATATTTCACTGTTTATTTGCCAATTGCCCGCAAGCGGCATCAATATCTTTACCACGGCTGCGGCGCACATTTACTATCATGCCTTTATGTTCTAAAAAAGCGTGGAAGGCATCTATCTTGTCTCCATCAGCATTCAAAAAATCGGCATCGCTAATGGGGTTATATTCTATTAAATTTATTTTGCAGGGTGTTTTCTTGCCAAATTCCCACAATTCAATGGCATCTTCAATTTCATCATTAAAATTATTAAAAACAATATACTCAAAGGTGATACGGCTGCCTGTTTTCTCGTACCAGTAGGCTAATGCCTCGCCCAAAGCCTCCAAGTTATTGCTCTCGTTTATGGGCATAATTTTATTACGTTTCTCATCGTTGGCTGCGTGTAGCGAGAGTGCCAGTTGAAACCGTGCGCCGTCATCCGCCATTTTTTTAATCATTTTTGCGACACCCGCCGTTGATACTGTAATCCGCTGTGGCGACATTCCCAAACCTGTGGGCGATGTAATTCTCTCGATAGATTTCATAGTATTGGCATAGTTTAGCAAAGGCTCGCCCATGCCCATATATACAATATTGCTAAGAGGAATATTGTAGTTTTCGCGTGCTTGGGCATCAATCAGTGCTACTTGGTCGTATATCTCATCAGCATTAAGGTTGCGTTTTCTATCCATATAGCCCGTGGCACAAAATTTACAACTAAGGCTACACCCTACTTGGCTACTCACACAAGCCGTCATGCGGCTACTGGTGGGTATTAATACGCCTTCAACCACATTGCCGTCATACAATTTAAAAGTGCTTTTTATGGTACGGTCCTTACTATGCTGGCTACTATCAATAGTTACAGCATTAATTATATAATTTTCCTCAAGCCATGCCCTAAGTTCTTTTGATAGATTGGTCATTTTGTCAAAACTGCGAGTGCTTTTTTGCCAAAGCCACTCATACACTTGTTTCGCCCTAAAAGGCTTCTGCCCTTTATCTACCAATTGCTGCTGCAATTCCTCGAAAGTCAATGCCCTAATATCTGTTTTTGTTTCAGTTACTGCCACACCGCAAAGATAATGATGTTTTGCCGTAGTGTTTGGCGGGTATTTGCCGCCTACGGTTTTTCTTTTTTTTTAAGAAGTAGCCCTTGCTCAAGTTTAATTTTTTAAGATTTTTATTTCAAATAAGCACTAAATTAGGTTGCTCTTAGCAGTTTTTTAGTAACTTTACAGGCATATAAGTTTTAATAACTCGTAGTATGATAAAGGTTAATGGCACTGTAATAAGCATAATGCTTGTTGAAGATGATGAGGTTGATGTAATGAACCTGAAAAGAGCATTTAAAAAAAACAATATTACCAACCCCCTATACCTTGCGGGTAATGGCTTAGAGGCTTTGGAACTATTAAGAGAATGTGGAACGGAAGAAAAACCACTGCCAAAAATAATTTTGCTTGACCTAAATATGCCAAAAATGAATGGCATTGAGTTTCTAAAAGAACTAAGAAAAGACAAAAACTTACACGGTTTAAGTGTATTTGTTATGACCACATCAAACAAGGATAATGATATTATTGAAGCCTATAACTTAAATGTGGCGGGCTATATACTAAAACCACTTTCTATGGATAAGTTTATGAATTCGGTAGCGGCACTAAGCAATTATTGGCAGTTAATGGAGTTTCCCTCATAAAACAAAGAAGTAAACGCTAATCCTAAACTCAAATACACACACACTATCTTTTTTTATGCCACATACCACTATAAAAGTACTCTTAGTAGAGGATGATGATTTTGATGTTTTAGCTTTTAAAAGAGCCGTTAAAAAAGGCGGACTCAACTATGATATAAGGGTGAGCCAAACCGCCAACGAGGTATTAGAATTGGTACAAAAAGAATATTTTACCTGTGTTTTTCTTGACTATTTACTACCAGGGAATGACGGCTTATCAGTATTGAAAAAGATAAGAGCGAAAGGAGTAAAAGTACCCGTAGTAGTAGTTACATCGCAAGGAAATGAAAAAATAGCCGTGGAAATGATGAAAAACGGTGCGCTTGATTATATTACCAAAGAAGAAATTACTACCGAGCGAATTTCGTCGCTGGTACATACGGCTAATTTGCTTCGCAAATCAGAAATTGACCAAGCCCGTACAGAAGCATCGCTAAGAGAAAGCCAACAAATGCTTTCCGATATTTTTAACTCAAGCGGTGTGGGTATGTTGCTTATTGATGAAAAAGGGCTTGTGCAGCGTGCCAATAGGGCCTTTGAGGAACTGTCGGGCAAGGAAAGGGGCAATGTGATAGGCGTGCCTTTTGATACTGTTTTTTACCAAGAGTTAGTCATATCAGACTTGCTTAATAATGAGGGGCATTTTGAATTTAGTACTGAAGTTAATGGTATAATAAAGTACTTCTCGGTATCGTGCGACTCTTTTAATGATACAAATGATAAAGAGCATATTATTATTAACTTTTACGACACCACATCAAAAGTTAGCTACGAACGCCAAATTGTGTGGCAAAACACACGCATGGAAGCCCTGCTTGAAAGTACAAGCAGTGTTATATTCTCTATTAATTCAGAGTATAAAATAACCAGCTATAACAACGCTGCAAAAAAGATATTTAAAACCTTTTATAGGATAGAGATTAGAGACAATTTTGATGTATTTAAAATCCCGTTTGACGATGATAATAAATACATGATGAAGGAAAATTTTGCAAAAGCATTTAGCGGTAAACGAGTAACCGTTGTCCACCGAATAGATAAACTTTTCTTTGAAACCACTTTCAACCCTATAAAAACAGACGATAGCAAACAAATTTTAGGAGTATCTATATTTTCACAAGATATTACTCAAGAGAAAAACAATGAAATAGGCTTAATTGAAGCCAAGAAAGAAGCTGACTCTTCGGCTTCTGCAAAATCACAGTTCTTATCAAACATGAGCCACGAAATACGTACCCCCATGAATGCTATTATTGGGCTTACCAATGTTTTGTTAGACACTGAACTATCCGAATCTCAAAAAGAGAATTTAAACGTACTTAAATTTTCGGCAGATAATTTATTGGTAATTATTAACGATATTTTAGATTTATCTAAAATAGAATCGGGCAAACTTACTTTTGAAACCATTAACTTTAACCTAGGTAGAATTATAGAGCAAGTTGCCAAAACCTTCTCGTTTCAAGTAAAAGGGAAGTCTGTAAAAATTATTGGTGATGTTGAGGAAAGCATCCCTGAGCAGCTAATAGGCGACCCGTATAGGTTAACGCAAATGCTAAACAACTTAGTAAGCAATGCCGTAAAATTTACCGAAAAGGGAGTAGTAACAATTAGTGCGGAGTTTGTAGAAAACATTGACGAAAACCAAGCCCTTATAGAGTTTAAAGTTAGTGATACAGGTATAGGAATACCCAAAGGGAAACTAAATAGTATTTTTGATAGTTTCACGCAAGCCTATACTGATACTACCCGAAAATTTGGAGGTACAGGCTTAGGATTAGCCATAACCAAGCAACTGGTTGAAGTGCAGGGCGGAATAATAAATGTGGATAGCGAGCTAAACAAAGGCACCACATTTACATTTACCATACCCTTTGCCATAGGCAATACTAAGAAACAGAAAACACTTGAAAACAAAAAAATGAGCGAAGAAGTTTTGGCAGGGCTTAATATTGCCGTTGCCGAAGATAATAAAGCTAACCAACTGGTAATACGCCAAGTACTATCACGCTGGAAAATAAATGTAATACTGCTTGATAATGGCAAAGAAGCAGTGGAATACTTAGAAAAAGAAACTCCCGACTTGCTGTTTATGGACCTGCAAATGCCAGAAATGAATGGCTTTGATGCTATAAAGGTGATACGTGATAAAAACTCGAAAGTATTAAAACACGATTTACCCGTGCTGGCACTCACCGCTGATGTTTTTCCTGAAACCAGAGACCGCATATACAGTTCTGGCATGAACGATTACCTATTAAAACCTTTCGATATTGAAAAACTAAAAGATAAACTTATTTTATATGCGGTGCTAAATGGCTCATCATCAGCATAGTGTGTTTATCCCCTACATATTCAATTAAAGGTAGCTTAGGCACAAATGTAGTGGATAGCATAGTTGTTTAAATATCAATTTACTTTAATTTCTTATCCGTTTTTTTTTGAGTACGTTTTTATACTTTTACTTAACTTCTACTTCTATGGTTTGCCCTCGTGGTTTGCCATAAAAATCGGTGAAACCTCTGTTGCTATAACGTTGCTTATATTTTTGGTATTCGCTATCGCTCATATTGCGTATATCATCGGCAAAGCTGGTGTAGAACAATTGCCCTTTGAAAAAGCGACGTATTCCTCTAAAAATAAAAAAGCGTATTAATAACCCTCCTATTATGAAAAACGCAATCACTTTAAGTATAAAAAAAGGCATGATAAAAAAAGCTAAGCCTACTAAAATGCCAAATACAATGGGTTTTAAAACTCTATAATACATAATGTTTAATTATTAGTTATATATAAGAAGACGAACCACTACTTTTTTTACTCTAAATTTTTTGAAACCTCTGTAAAGTATCGTAATTCGATAGAATAAAAACCCTGATAAGCTAAAGTTTATCAGGGTGAAATAGGAGGTTGGTAATGTGTAGGTTATTCTCTTTCTTTAGTGCAGCTATTTTTCCATTGCTCTTTAAATTTAGCACGTTCATCCTCATCCATATTCATCCATTTTTGGCGTAGGTTGTGCTTGGAGTTATTACTATGGTTATGGTGCGACTTGCCTTTGCCACCAAAACCACCAAATAGTATTTTACTTAAAATTAAAATGCCTATTGCTTGCCAGTAGGTAATGGTATTTACGCCTATTATTTCGGGTAGTAGTGCATTCCATAATAGCATTACTATATACCCGAAACCAAAAATAAAAAGAGGGGCTACAACTATAAATAGGAGTACTTTTTTTGAGGTTGAGAAACTATTGTGATCCATGGTCATATTGTTTAATAATTTAATAATTCGTTGTATATGTTTTCGAGACTTTTGCGTAAATGTTTCACCGCATAGCCTTTGCGTGAGATAATGGTTTTTAAATTTTCGCCTGTTTCATTGGCTATTTGTTTTAAGGTTTTGTCTTCCAGCTCATTCATAATAAATACTTGTTTTTGTTTTTGGGGCAATTCTTCTAAGGCACTAAAAAGCTCTTGCCAAAAGAAATTTTTAATATACTCGTCTTCAGGGTTGTTATCATCCGCCAATAAAATATTGGCAAGGTTAAATTCGCCATCATTGCTTTGTACGCTTAAATCTTCTAAAAGGTCGGTAGTCTTTTTTCGGCTTCTATCTACTATTTTGTTGCGAGCTACCTGAAACAGCCACCCACTCATTTGGTCAATCTCTGTAAGGTTAGCAGCGTTACTTAGCTGATACCAAACGTCTTGCAAAATATCCTCGGCATCTTCATTGGTTTTTACTCGCCCACGTATAAAGGTGAACAGGCGTTTGCCATATTGCTTTACTGTGCCAACAATATTTTGCGGAGAGTTTTGAACCATTGCTTGCCGTTCATCCATTAGTAAGGAAAACGAATAAGCAACAAATTTACTTTAAAGTATTTTATGTTTATTTTCCAGTGAAACAAACTGAACGCTGAATAATTTTTTATATGTTGTTGGTGGTAGTGATTATTCTTTTTACTTTTTCGGTAAAATTAAAATTGAAAGTGTTGCAGGTTTATTGCATTTTTTTGTACGACCACTTATTGCCTATGTTTTTCCTGAAACCAGAGACCGCATATATAGTTATAGCATGAACGATTACCTGTTAAAACCTTTCGATATTGGAAAGCTAAAAGATAAACTTATTTCATATGCGATGCTAAACGGCTCACCATCAGCATAGTATTTCTTAGCAATAGGTTGAAACCTGCCGCAATTTATAACCGTAACAAAACCTTTATGAATAGAATTAGGCAGTCATGTCTATTCGTTTTTTTATTTTTAATCCCATTAAAGTAAACCAAAATTAACTTTGGAGTATTAACTTTGTAAACACCCTAATTATTAAACAATAAAAATAAAAAGATATGGCATTTGAACTACCAAAATTAGATTATGCATACGATGCGCTTGCACCGCATATTGATGCACGAACAATGGAAATACACCATAGCAAACACCACAACGCTTATGTAGCCAAGCTAAATGGCGCAATAGAAGGTACTGATACCGCAAATATGAGTATTGAAGATATTTGCAAAAACATTAGCAAATACAGTGGTGCGGTACGCAACAATGGTGGCGGACATTATAACCACAGCCTTTTTTGGAAGGTAATGGCACCCAACAAAGGAGGCGCACCTAATGGTGATTTAGCCAATGCTATTAATAGCGCATTTGGCTCGTTTGATGCTTTTAAAGAACAATTTGCAAATGCAGCAGCTACACGCTTTGGAAGCGGTTGGGCATGGCTTATAAAAGATGCAAGTGGCAAACTACAAGTAAGCAGCACCCCCAACCAAGATAACCCATTAATGGATGTTGCGGAAGTACAAGGCACACCCCTATTGGGTATTGATGTATGGGAACACGCATACTACCTTAACTACCAAAACCGCCGTCCTGATTATGTATCGGCATTTTGGAATGTGGTTAATTGGGATGAAGTAGCTTCACGCTTATAATTCCCATTTAAAAACTAAAAATACCAAAGGGGTCAAAATTTTGACCCCTTTTTTTATTCTACACTTTAAAGGAACAACAATCACACAATAATTTAAAACCCCCATACTACTGAACCTTTGTTATGTTTGTGTGAACTATATAGTGAAATGGTATAATATTACAACTGAAACCATAGTAAGCCCGTTTATTTATTCAGACATTAAGTTATTTATGAAGTTTAAAGCTGCTCTTCTTTTTATTTTAAGCCTGTTTTTCATTCAAAACAAGGTGCTTGCACAAGCACCTACCACATCAGGGGGTGAGTATAACTACCTATACCGTTTAGATAAAGAACAAGTAAGGTGGATGATAGATAGCCCATGGGTGAGCCATAATAACTGGATTTTAACCCAATTGGTTGATAGTTCGAAACTACCAAAATCATATACCAGCCTCATATCAAAAGGTAGAAAGAAGGGCTACTATTTACAGGCAAAATTTACAGAACTCACAGTAAATACCCATTTACTTATTGATGCACCGTTTTTTTCTACCGTGCAAGAAACCAATGGCGAGTGGTGGTTTATACTGCGAGATACTATGCAAAACATAGTAAAAAATGGGAAGCTCACCCTTATAAAAAGTAAAGAAAAATATAAGGATACTGTTTTCACCTATGATTCATCGTGCCTTTGCTACCCAGTACCCAAACTGGTAAAAGACCACTGGTTTCTATTTGAGGCTGACGATGCCTTTTACTATATGTATATGCAAAGCCCCTATAAAAAGGAGAAACGCAAATGGTGGAAATTTTGGAAAAAAAGAAAAATTGTTAGCAGAAACCAAAGTAGGAGAAGGACTGTTTATCGCCCCAAGCGGGGAAGGCGTATAATAAACTGGGTAGGCAGTATGGGAGGTGTTTTTAAAACAAAAACAACCCTTATGAGCCTTAACCCTGGCTATATGGTAGTGAACCAGCCCAAATTTAAGCCAGAGGATACCCTGAAAATGAAAGCATTTATAGTGAACCATAAAGGCAAACCATTACGCAAAAAATTACTGCTTGAGCTGCAAACCAATGATAACGGCAAACAAAAAATTTTTTTTACTAAAAAAGTAAAACCGCTTACCCGTGGTGCATATACCTACCAGTTTATGATACCCGATAGTTTTGATTTGGATAAAAACTATACGCTGCGCTTGCGCCAAAACAAATACAGAAGAAAAAAAATAAGACAGGGCAACCGTTGGATAAAAACCAAAGAGAAAGTAGTAGTAGGCAAAATATATAAATCAATAAATTTTAGGGTGGAGGAGTACGAACTACAAAAGATAAAATACACATGGGAAGATAAAAAAAGCGAATATTACCGTGGCAAACAAATATGGCTATACGCTAAAGCCGTTGATGCCAATAACCTACCCGTGCCTGATGCTAAAGTGCGTCTTATTTTAAGTATTACAGGAATAAACAACACTTACGATAGCCTAATAAAATTAGCCGATACCGTTCTTAAAAAATACTTTGATACTGCTTTGGCGTGCAGCCCCGATGGGTTGACCCCCATTAAACTACCCGGACATCTTATACCCAATGCCGATGTTGATATACATGGCTCAATGAATTTTACCAATGCTGATAACAAAACGAGTACGGTATATCATGGCTTTAAAATATTAGCCAACTCACGCCGATACTATGTGGTTGAAGATAGCAACGGTTTACGTGCAGGCTATTTAGTACAGGGTAGTGATAGCGTAGGCAAAAAAGCCCGCTGGAAGGTGTATTATAGTGCTAATGGCACTGTATATAAAGTAAAAAACATTACTCTGCCCTATTATCATAATTGGGAGCATGGAGCTACACAATACCAGCTAATGGATACTAATGGACGGGTGGTGCAAACCTATCGTGCGCCAAACACGCCACCAAAACAACCGCATATTAATATAAATAAAATCCACGATTCGCTATATATAAACTTTAAAAACCCATTGGGTTTAGAAATTGCTTACCGCATTTACAACGATAAAAAACTATTAACTAAGGGTGCTGCTACACAAATAAACTATGCTATTAAATTAGGCGGCACAAAACCTGTGCGTGTACTTTATACATATAGCTGGGCGGGGGGCATTTATACCAAAGAGGCCGTAGGCTGGGTGAAAGAAAAACAACTAAACGTAAAAATAGACCAACCCAAAACCGTTTTCCCAGGGCAGGTAGTAGCGGTAGATATTACTGTTACCGATTATAAAAATCGCCCTGTTAAAAAAACCAACCTCACCGCATATAGCCTTAATATGGAAATGGGCGGAATTAGCCCCCCACAAATGCCTTATTATGGTAAAAGCTATGGCAGTAAACTACGTGTAAAGTTGCTAAACTACCCCCGCAAATGGTGGGGTAACGAGTATTTTACCATAAAAAAAATGGACAATAAAATGTTCCACAGGTTGCGCCTGTATCGCTTCCCCTATTACCGCCTTATGTATGCACCAAAAGCAATAGGTATAGAGTATGATAGCCTTACCGAAGGCAAAACACAAATAAGCCTTTTTGCTATGGATAGAGAACCTAAAAAAGGTATTAAAAAAACAAAGGGAATGTATGCCATGTGGCTTGATGATACTATGGTATATTATCACCTACAAGGCTATTTGCGCAATGCTTTTAGAGTAACACCTGGCAAGCACAAAATAAAAGTACGTGCAGCGTATAGTATAGTCGAGTTTGAAGTGGATATTAAAAAAGGGCTACGCAACCTTATTGGCATAAATACCGATAGTGTGTATTTAAACAAAGCCATTACTACTACACAGTTTGCTTATTGGGGTTTAAGCAAAGAAGAAAAAGAAGCCTATAACCCCAACAATACTAATACCCTTTTTATAGCGGGCGATAAGGGCAGCCAAAGCAAATATAGATTTAATAACTATGTGCGCTTACAAAATAGCTATATCCGCCAAAATAACACCACCTATAAGGCAAGTATATTTAGCCGTAAGTACTATATAAAACCACATTCTTACTATGCTATTGCGCCACTACAAGAAGGACAGGTTGAGATTGTATTGCCAAATGATGATACTACTATTAGCTTCTATTTCAACCCAGCCTATATGTATTTGTTTGATGGTAAAAAAATAAGTCCACACAAAGCCAGTTATAACAATGTTGTTATTGCAGGTTTAACCAACGGATTTCGCTTTGGTGATACCGTAGTAGAAATACCCCCGTATGCCAAAATAATAAAAGAAAGAAATGAAAAGAAAAAACCAAAGGTGAACAAGATAAGGGTATATACACCCAAAACCTTGTTTGACAATCCTATGGTAAAAAGTTATAACCACCCGCGTTTAAGGTATGGTAACAAAATTAATAAGGTTAGGGTAGAGGCTATAAAAAGATACGCCCCCAACAAAATGTGGTTTTTTAATAATGATAGCCTTGAGTTTTCATCAATAAATTTTATGACCAGAAGAAGCAGAATAGAATACGCTGTTGTACCTGGTAGTTATAATATACTATTGGCTACCGACACTAATAGCTATAAAATAATTCGCAATTTTAAAGTAGATACGGGGTTTAGATATTATTTCAAACCTTCGCTAAGTGGATATATAGCGTACGACTCTGTCGAGTTACTCCCATTTATAGAAAAAGTGAAATTTTTAAACAGGGGGCAAGTAAGCCCATTTCATAAAAGCCCTGTAAAAATAACCGTAAAATTAGATACAGAACCATCAAAAAACAAAACCGAAAAGGTGTTAGGACAGTTCTCTGTAAACGGTCGCCATATATACAATGCCCTTGTAATATTAGAAGATGGCAGAGGCAACCACGTAACCGCAGGAACTACCAACAGCTTTGGTTTTTATCAAATACCTGTGCTACCAGGCAACTATACCCTAAAAATATATACCCCACAGTGGGATATGTTTTATACCGAAAACGTAAGCGTATATAACAACCTAAACACCATAGCCCACCTAAACATTATAGGCTACTCGCCGCGTATAGTACGTAAAAATTATAATAGTTTACCTGCCAAGCAACGTAGCGCACAACCCATTAGTAATGGAAGGCGACCTAACTATAACAACGCTGTTAAAGGTAAGTGTACGGCTAATTGCGGCGAAATACGGGGCTTAATAAAAGATGCCCAAACAGGAAAAGAAATACCATTTGCAGCGGTTATGCTACAAGGTACAAATATTGGCTTAACCACAGATTTAGAAGGTAGTTACAGCATAAAAAATCTTGCTGCGGGTACATACACTTTGGTAATAAAATACGTAGGCTACGAAAGTCAATCCATAAGAAACATAAAAGTAAAAGCGGGTAGCATTATATATGCCAATATAGAGCTAAGAGAAAACAAAATAACTACTGGTAACTTAGTTATTTATGACCGAGTAAGACCTTCAATTGTTAAAGGTGATGAACTAGGTAGATATGAGATGGATGAAGGTGTGTACTTGACAGAGTCTAATTTCTATACTCAAGCAGCACCTGCAAAAGCTAATTATTCCATAAAGTCTTTATCTAATGTAAATGCTACTGAACAAATAATGATAGCAGGTAAAAGAACCAGTGGCAAATATTATATTGATGGTGTACGTGTAGTAGGCAATGACGAACTAAAAGAGAAAAAACTGGTAAAACGTGAGGAAGAGGACCAACGCTTGCAACAAATGCTGGGCAATGCTGATGCTATGCGTGTACGCAAAAACTTTAGAGACTACGCCTACTGGATACCCAATATGCTCACCAACCGCAAGGGTAAAGCAGGTTTTAGTGTTCGCATTCCTGATAATCAAACACAATGGATAACCTATGTACCTGCTATGGACTATAAACGCAAAACAGGTTTGGGAGTTGCCTATATGCGAGCCTATAAACCCATTACGGCAAATCTATCGCTACCCCGTTTTATGGTGGCAGGCGATAAACTGCAAATATTTGGCAAGGCGGTAAACTATACCTCCGATTCAGTAGTACTAAACACTACATTAAAAATAAATAATAAAACAATATTTAACCGCCCCATGGGGGTGCGCTATTTTGATACTGCGGTATATACTTATCAACCCAAAAAAGCAGGTTTAAACAATTTACTATATCAAGTAACATTGCCCAACGGTTATATTGATGGTGATTTGCGCCCACTGCGTGTAATAGAAAACGGGCTATTGGTGAGTGATGGCGAAACCCGCACCCTAAAAGGCGATGTTAACTTTACACTATTGCCCAAGCAAGGCTATAAGCACAGGCAAGTGCTGCTAAGTAACCGCAAGGCAGAGTTGGTTATGGCAGAAATACAACAGCTTAAAAACTACCAATACGGTTGTGTAGAGCAAACGGCATCAAAACTAAAAGCACTACTATTAGAAAAAGAAATATCAAAAAGCCTTAACCGCACTTTTACTGATGATAAGTACATAAAAACCTGCATTAAAACATTACAAAAAAAACAACATCGCAGTGGCGGTTGGGGCTGGTGGGATAAATCTAATGTAAACTACTGGATGACCATGTATGCTACCGATGCACTGTACAAAGCACAAAAAGCAGGCTATAAAACCGCCGCCGCATTAGCAGGTGCTAATTATATAAATAGGAGATACAGTAATTTAAGTATTCAAGACCAACTGAAGGCAGTAAACCTGTTTTTAACCATGCGCTACAAGCCAGTAAGCCGTGAAGTGGTACAGCTAAACAAGTATAACCTTAACCTGCAAAACCGCCTACTACTACTGCGTGCCAAACAAATGCAAGGGCAAAAAATAAATATAGACACCATAGTGAAAATGGTGCGCTATATAGGCAATGATAAAGCAGCATGGGGCGAAAAACTATTTAGCATTTATGTAAATGAGATAAGCACTTCAGCCATAGCTTACGAGATACTGAAAGCCGATGGAGATAAACACAAAGAGCTTTTGAAAAAGGTACGTAACTACTTTCTATCGCAAGCTCCAAGTGAGCGCAACACCATACAATCAGCTACATTTTTAGAAACTTTTTTGCGTGATATTGTTGATGAAGATACTAAACGAAAAGAGTTATTGCCCCAGTTAAAACTAAACGGTAAAGAAGATAAACGCCATTCTATAAAATTAAACTTGAGCGATAATGATACCCTAAATATTAGCAAAACGGGTAGCGAGTTGTTCTATTTATACTCATGGAAAAACTTTGTTGGCAACCCTACTGCAAATAGCAGCACATTTAAAATTAACACCCATTTTAAACAAGGCAAACACAAAGGCGACACGCTTCAGGTAGGCAAAGCCGTTACCCTATATGTTGATGTATCGCTTAGTAAATCGCGTGATTATGTAATGGTAGAAATACCTATACCCGCAGGTTTTAGTTACGAGAGCAAAGCACAATCACGCCGTTTTGGTGAGGTACACCGTGAATACTTTAAGGACAAGGTATCCATATTTTTTACACAGTTAAACAAAGGACATTACTACTTCACCATACAGCTATTGCCCAAGTTTAAAGGCAAGGCAACACTACTACCTACCCGTGCAGAGGAAATGTATTTCCCCATAAATAGCGGTAACAATACCAAGCGTACTATAACTATAAAATAAGCCCTTGCTAATGTTGTACTGACGAAGGGGGGGTGAGATATTTCACTTTTTTAACCATTTAATTATATAGGGCAATCGGTTTTGCAGTAGGTTGTAATAGTAAACTGGTGTTGCTCCCAAACCTTTATAAAAACGGGCAATACCTTCAATTTCAGAGCCTTCAAAATCTAATATTAAATCACTACTGGCATGGGTTTTTATAAAACCAGCAAATAGGGCTTGCATAGCTCCATTTTCTCGTCCTGTGGCATTACTGCCCCCCAGTAGGTAATACACGTTTTTATGATCTTTAATAAACAAAGCACCCGCACAAAGGGAGTTTTTTCCATCAAATGCGCCCCATGTTTTTAATACACCCATACGCAAACAACTATTTACTAAACGGTGTAGGTTTTGGTAATCAGTTTCTTTTATTTCGGGAGTTTTAGTAGCATAGTTATCTCTATATAGTTTTATTATTGACGAGGGTTCTGCGTTTTCTAATAGTTCAACTTTTGCTTTTTGTGCTTTTTTTAGGTTACGTTTAGTATTGCTATTATAGCTATGTTCCAATTTTTCGTAAGTAGGGATAAGCGGTAAATGGAAATTCTTTTTTTGTTTTGAAATTATATTGCCAGTAGTAGGCTTTGTAAAAATATTTGTTTGAATATTGATATAGCTAATATGTGCGGGAATGGTATTAAAAAATGCGTTTACAATTTCTTGCGATAGTTTGGCAGTAGAAAATATGCCCAATTGCTGGCAAAAAAAAGGTTGATAAGCATAGGTAAACCCCCATTTTTTTCTAATGGGCAGGGGCATTACCGTTTTGTAATCATCCAACACCAATGCGTCCCAGTTATCAGCTACATTATCCAAATACCAAGTGTACGCATATACAAGGCTATTAAAAGACGCATACACGCAGGCATCCCATTTTGTATCGTCAATCTCGTCTCTATGTAAAAACCTAATCTTCATTTTTCGGGCTAAAAGTAAGTAACAATTGATAAACCTGTCGCCAGTTTTTCCATGCACCCGTATTGCCCAAAGATTCATTGTGCCAAAGGCTCATAAATGTACCGCCGTTTTCTACTACGGGCGCATTTAGGTTTTTAATAGTATCAACAGCCTCCGTTGGATTTTGTTTCATATAATTTTTCAAAGTAACATCCATTACTGCAAAAGGGTGGATGCTTAGGCTGGTTTCTTCATTTTTTTCCAAATCAAACCAAGTAAAAGGGGCGGCAATTCCTGCTCTATACCCCACATGGTCAGCATAGCCCATACTATACTCATTTTCAATTCCACAACTTGCCAAAAGGCGGTAGGTGGTAGGCAAGGCAAACCGTAAATAATGCTGGCGGCTATTTGTAATATTTTGATTGGTTATAGTGGCTAAACGCTGCTTTTCCTCCCGCACTATGTTTTTTGTATTAAACGAGTGATAAGAGGGGTGTATTCCTGCCAAATTACTTTTTGCAATTTGTTTTATAATCTCCGCTACTTCTTTTTTGTGGTATAAAGGGGGTGGGTCGTATGGTGGGTGGGCATCACCCATTAAAAAAAAGAAAAATGCCTTAGTATTGGTTTTTTTGTGTTCATCAGCCATCCAGCTATACACATTATTAGGGTCGGGGCTACTGCCAAAAGTTGTTTTTATTCTTTGTAATAAATTAGAGAACTCCCCTTTTAGCAGTTGTTTTGCGCCTCCTAAAATGTTTTTAAACAGGGGTTTATATTTGTAGTAATATACTTGGTCAATATCAATAGTCGAAACATAATTATACTCTAATTTATTAATATTTAGGCTGTACTGCTTGTTTATTAGTAGCCTTAGTTTATTTGCCCAAATGTTGATAATGGGCAAGTGTAAAAAATTATTTTTATAGGCAAAACTTTGCTTGGCTGTAAACCTATTGTGTAGGTCTCTGTGGGTATCTGTATACTCTTCGTACCTACTTAATAAATAAAATATAGCACTAAAAATATCAAAGGGTAGCGGGGCATTTTTAGTAGGAAATAAGGTAAGTACATCATCCCAATTGCCTATGGTGGGGGAGGGGCTTGAAATAATATTTTCGCTTAACAACCCTTGTGGAATGATAGATATAGCCCCTTCAATTGTTTCGGTACTATAATTTATTCGGGCATTGTTTGTTGCCAAAAAAATAGCTTTACTTGTGGTAACAGCATATTTAGCACATAGCAAAGCCCCAAACAACTGTTTCACAGTGTATGTAAGTCGGGGGGAGGATATGGGGCAATAAATGAGTATCATTAACAATTAAATAAATACTTTTGCAAAGTAATTCAAAACCAAAGAACTACTAATTTTTTTTGATGAAAACCGCATTAATAACAGGTATAACAGGACAAGACGGGGCTTACCTCGCAGAATTTTTACTAAACAAGGGCTATCAGGTACACGGTATTAAACGCCGCAGTTCTTTATTTAATACCGATAGGATAGACCATTTATACCAAGACCCTCACGAAAAAAATGTGCGCCTCAAGCTGCATTATGGCGATTTAACGGACAGTACCAACCTTATTCGTATTGTACAAGAAACACAGCCCGATGAAATTTACAATTTGGCAGCGCAAAGCCATGTGCAGGTAAGTTTTGAAACGCCTGAATACACCGCCAATAGTGATGCCATTGGCACACTTAGAATATTAGAGGCGATAAGAATTTTAAAACTTACAGAGAAAACAAGATTTTACCAAGCCTCCACATCAGAGTTATACGGTTTGGTACAGGAAGTACCGCAAAACGAAAAAACGCCTTTTTATCCTCGCTCACCCTATGCAGCAGCAAAAATGTATGCCTATTGGATAACGGTAAACTACCGTGAGGCGTATAATATGTACACTACCAATGGTATATTATTCAACCATGAATCGCCCATTAGAGGAGAAACCTTTGTAACCCGAAAAATCACTCGTGCTACTTCAAAAATTGCTTTGGGCTTGCAAGAGAAACTGTTTGTAGGCAACTTGGATGCTCGGCGAGATTGGGGACACGCAAAAGACTATATAGAAGCAATGTACTTAATGTTGCAGCAAGAAAAACCCGAAGATTATGTAGTAGCCACAGGGGTAACTACATCGGTTAGAGATTTTATTCGCATGGCATTTGCTTATGTGGGCATTACCTTAGATTTTAAAGGGGAAGGCATTAGCGAGAAGGGTGTTGTTTCATCTATAAACATTGACCGCTTAACAACATTAAACATTGATACAAATATGAAAGAAGGGCAAGAAGTATTGGCAGTTGACCCTCGCTATTTCCGCCCCACAGAGGTAGATTTATTAATAGGCGACCCCAACAAGGCTAAAAAGCAATTAGGCTGGGAACCTAAATACGACCTGAAAGCACTGGTAGATGATATGATGAATAGCGACTTGAAGCTGGTGAAAAAGGATAAATATATGCAAGAAGGCGGCTACAAAACATTAAACTATTTTGAATAGGAAAAATGCTGATTCGGGAAGTTAAGGAAGAAGACGCACAGGCTATGGCAACATTGTATAACTATTATGTTACCCATACAGATTTAACTTTTGAAACGGAAGAAATTACTGCCGATATTATGCTGGGCAGAGTTAAAGCCTGCCTAAAAAAATATAACTGGCTGGTAATGGAAGAAGCTAATACTATTATTGGCTTTGCATATTATAAAAAATTTAGACTTAACACTGCCTACAACCATACCGTTGAAACAGCAGTATATTTAAACCACACTAAAACGGGTAAAGGCTATGGCAAAAAACTGTATCAAAAAATGATAGACGATGCAAAAAAGAATGGGTTTAAAGAATTAATAAGCGGAGTTTTATTGCCCAATGAAGAGAGTGTAAAACTTCATGAAACATTAGGGTTTCATAAAGCGGCACATTTTGAGAAAGTAGGCACAAAAAATGGCAAGTATATTGATGTAGCCTTTTGGCAAAAATCACTATAATAATGGAGAAGAACAGTAAAATATACGTAGCAGGGCATAGAGGGATGGTAGGCTCTGCGGTGGTGAGAGAACTGGAACGAAACGGATATACCAATATAATATCACGTACCAGTAAAGAACTGGACTTGCGTGAAACTACCGCCGTTGCCCATTTTTTTGAGACAGAACAACCTGATTATGTTTTTTTAGCAGCGGCTAAAGTGGGAGGTATTGTTGCCAACAATACTTATAGAGCAGCATTTTTGCACGATAACCTCATGATACAAAACAATATCATACACCAAGCATACCTTAGCAAGGTTAAAAAACTAATGTTTTTTGGCTCATCATGTATCTATCCAAAATTAGCCCCTCAGCCTTTAAAAGAAGAATACCTATTAACGGGCTTGCTTGAACCTACAAATGAACCCTATGCCATAGCAAAAATTACAGGCATAAAAATGTGCGAAGCATACAGAGACCAATATGGTTGTAATTTTATAGCAGTAATGCCTACCAACCTGTATGGATTAAATGATAATTACCATCCGCAAAACTCTCATGTATTGCCAGCACTTATTCGTAAATTCCACGAGGCAAAAGAAAATAATGCGTCAGCAGTAGAAATTTGGGGTACAGGTTCTCCCAAACGAGAATTTTTATTTGCCGATGACTTGGCAAAAGCCTGCTTTCATTTAATGCTGGAGTATAATGAGAAACAATTTGTAAATATTGGCTGTGGCGAAGATTTAAGTATAAAAGAATTAGCACAAACCATACAAAAAGTAATAGGTTATAAAGGTAGCTTAAAGTTTGATACTACTAAGCCTGACGGGACTCCACGCAAACTAATGGACGTAGAAAAAGTATTTGCCACAGGGTGGAGACCACACACCAACTTAGAAGAAGGAATTAAAATAGCGTATGCCGATTTTTTGCTAAAAACCACGCAAACAAAAACAGCATAGTAAATCATTTTGAAAATCACTAACAAAAAGTGTATTTTGCACCTCTTTTTGAAAATAGCAAATATATATGGCCGTCATAGGTAAAATAAGACAACGATCGGGTTTAGTAATCACCATAATTGGGATATCGATATTAGCGTTTATATTAACGGATATGTTAAGCGGTGGAAATAGTTTATTCGGTAGCCGAGAGCAGGTGGTCGGGAAAATTAATGGAGAAAAAATAATGTATCAAGTGTTTGATGCACAATGCAAGCAAGTAGAACAGAATGCACAAGCGCAGTACGGTAGGTTGTCTCCAGAGCTTCAAGATATTATTAGAGACCAAGTTTGGGAATCTTTTTTTAGAGATAAAGTACTAAAAAAAGAATACGAAAAAATGCACATACAAGTAAGTGCTGAGGAGTTAACTTGGGTTGAGTTTTTAGCTCCAAAACCCCACCCATTAATTTTAAATACTTTTACCAATGCACAAACGGGGCAGGTAAACCCTGATTTTGCTACCCCAACAGGGCAGCTTGATATGGCTAAAGTATTGGAGAGAAGAAGAACCTTAGAGCCTGAACAAGAAGACCAATGGGTAGAAGCTATTGATAAACCTATTATTGAGGATGTTGAAAATAGAAAATACTTTAATTATATAAGCAAAGGAAACTTTATTACTTCCCTTGAGGCGAAAGATGAGTTTGGCGCAACAAACAATAATGTTAAAGGGCAAATAGTGAAGTTAGACTATTTCTCTATTAACGATTCTGCAATAACCGTTACCGATGCCGAACTAAGTGAGTACCTTCAAAAACATACAGAAGAATATCAGCTTGATGCTTCAAGAAAATTAGAATATGCAGTTTTTGATGTTACCCCAACAGGGGAAGACACCTCTGCTGCTCTCAAATGGATAAGTGAGAAAACAGATGAGTTTAAAGAAACTAAAAACGACTCGGCATTTATAGTGAGAAATGGAGGCTATTACGATACTAATTTTGTTCGTAGAGGTTCTTTTTTAGAGTTGTTTGAAGATTCAATTTTTGCGGCTCAACCCGGTAGGGTTTTCGGTCCTGCATTTGATGTAGGAGGCTATGTAGCTTTTAAAATATTAGATGTTGTTGATGATACATTAACGTTTTATCGCGCAGCACAAATACTTATACGCCCCAAAGGGATAGCAAAAAGCGATACCACTGCATCACAAAAGAAAGCTGCTGAAATTGTTGCGGACTTAAAAAGCGGTGATAATTTTGAAGCGGCAGTAAAAGAATATAGCACAGACCCTAATACCAACCAAAGAGGTGGAGACTTGGGCTGGATAACTAAAGAGGAATCTTCATTGCTCAAAAAACTAACTGATGCAGTTGCTAAAACGGCTGTTGGCACATATTCTATTGTTACTACTACACAAGGGGTACATATTGTAAAAGGCACACACGCTCCCAACTCTAAAATGGTACGTGTGGGGCAGATAGAGAGAGAAATAGAACCAAGTTCTAAAACATATTCAGAAGTGGTTTCTCAAGCCAATGAATTTTCAGGTTCCACCACCACAGAGGAACAATTTACAAAAGGAATTGACAAAAGAGGGCTAAGCAAGCGTTTTGCCGAAAGTGTGAGAGAAAGAGATAGAGTATTATCAGGCATTAAAGATGCCCGTGATGTGGTAAGATGGGCATATGCCGATGAAAGAGAAGAAGGCGATATATCAGAACCTTTTGAGGTTGCCAACAATACCAAGCTGGTAGTAGCACGTTTAGTTACCAAAAGCAATAAAGGAACCGCAACGGTAGAAGATATGCGACTTAGACTAACTGATGCGGTTAGAAATGAGAAAAAAGCTGAAATTTTGAAAAAGAAATTTGAAGAAGCAAAAGCAGGTGCTAAAACACTAAATGATATTGCTACTAAATTAGGCACCACTGTTTTGGCATTGCCCTACCAACAGTTTAATACCACAAGTGTAGCAAATATTGGATCTGCGCCTACCTTATTAGGTTATTTATATGGCACAGAAGTGAAAGTGATTAGCAACCCTGTGAAAGATAAAAACGGCGTGTATATATTTATGCTTGATGCAATTGAGAAGGCTAACCTGCCTGAAAATTTAGACCAAGTGAAACAAAAATTGATAGGTGAAGTGAAAAACTCATCAGATATTAAGGCAAGCGACGCATTAAAAGAAAATGCCGATATAGAAGATTTTAGGTACAAGTACTATTAAACGTAATAACCCATAAGATTTATAGTAAAAAGGCTGCCATTTGGCAGCCTTTTTTTATGCGTAGAGGGGAAGCATTGTACAGTGAAACAAATTTGTAATAGTGGGTGGTGAAGTTCACTATGAACCTCCCCTCATCAGTAGGATAGAAAACCGTTATTGGCTGTACTAATATAATTGCGAGGTCTTCCGTGGCAATCTTTGCCATCACACCATGCAGATTGCTACGCTAACCTAAGAAGGTTATCTCGCAATGACGTGGTCAGTATAACAACCCCTTCCAAAGCACCTTATTAGCATTAGCAAATAAGTACCCCACCCCTAAAGGGGAAGCCAAATTGTGGTACAGGTAAAAACTGTAACACATTGGTAGGGGTTAATAACAACGAAGGAGTAAATGTGCCGTTCAAGCATTTTCTTGCAGCAGGTTGAAACCTGCCGCAATTCATACCCTTAACAAAAATTTTATGTATAGAATGGGCATTTATGCCTATTCTGTCTTTTTTAATAAGGCAGCTACTAAATTAAGCCCAGCATTATTGCCCATCGCACTAAAGGCTAAAAGCCAATAGCTAATAAAGAGGCTGATAACCAGTTATTTATACAGATTTTATTCTGAATACTCAAAATTATAGTAATATATACACCACGGGTTTACATTACTTTTATTAGAAAGCAGTGTTATGTTTGCAGACATACTTTTAATAATAGTACTTAATTTTGAAACGTTCCGTTAAACTACCCATCACCTACCAGCAGCTTGAAGGAGATGGCTACCATATATTTACCGAGATTAAAGTTTTTGGTGATACATTTTTTGCTTTGATTGATAGCGGGGCATCAAAAACAGTTTTTTCAAGTACTTTTATTAATAGATACCCCCAAATAGAAATTATAGAGACAGAGGACAATAATATAGCTGCGGGTATAGGCGAGGGGATGGTAGAGGCTCAAATGGCTCAATTCTCATTAATAGAACTGGGTAGAGCTAAAGTTTTTAACTTGTATTGCGGTTTAATAGACTTAGAACACGTTGCAGATACCTATAAGGCTATGGGTTTAAAACCTTTTGATGTAATCATAGGCGGTGATATACTAAAACTTTTAAAAGCAGAAATTAGTTATAAAGAAGACTATATTAAGCTATTACCTATTGAAAAACCTGCTTTGGGGTGATGCTCTGCAAAAATAGGCGCACCAATATTGGCTAACAAAAGAGAGAGTGAAACACACACCGTTTTTTTAATTACCTAAAAATTACACAATAAATGGTTGCGAATTCAAAAATTATCCATTATTTTGAATGTTCTTTAGTTAGTGAAAATGTCAAACATTTGTCATAAACAAAAGAAAATTGACTAAAAAGTTTGATTGTGAAGTTTTTTTTAAGAAATTAGCACACTCAAAAAACACTAATGTTTAAACTTAAAACAAAGAAAAATTAATTTAATACCTATGAATAATATGTTTACAAAAACAAAACGAAGGTTTTATTCGTTGGGCAAGTTCACAGCAGCCATCCTGCTTTTCGCAGGGATGTCTTCTACAGGGCAAGCTCAATCAACAAACCCCTCTCCCTATTGTGCGGCAACACACAGTAATTCAAATCCAGTCTGTCAGGTTAATACTTGGGCAGCTGCATTTGAAGAAGTATCCTTTAATAAGTTAAACTTTAAGGGGCCCTCTTGTGGTGGTGGAAATAGCCGTAACTCATACAGTTATTGGAATTCAGGCTCTTTCCCTAGTTTAACCACAGGAATTAGTCCAGGAAGTAGCTACCCTATAACTATTAAGTTAGGTTCTTATAACTTCAACACAGGCGGTAGATTAGCCGTTTGGATTGACTGGAATGGTGATAATGACCACGCAGATGCTGGTGAGTTTGCTGTTCCTACAATTTCGGGTATTACAAGTGCTGGTTTCACAGCCACAAGAACTATATCAGTTCCTTGTAATGCAGTTGCAGGATTAACACGTATGCGTATTCGCCATGCAGGCTTTAACCTTGCACTAAACGCAAACAATCGCTGTAATAACATGACATGGGGAGAAACATTTGATTTTGATGTTACCATTGATGTGCCTGCAAACCCAACAGCCAACTTTTTTATTCCTGATACTGTATTCACCAACTCACCTGCAAATTTTATAAATGCTAACTCTACGGGTTACATTTCGCATGATTGGTCAACATCAGTAGCAGGGCTAACCACTACTGAAGCAACTACTACAAACTTTGCTTATGCCTTCCCTAGTGCTGGCTCGTATCAAGTTAGGTTAACCTCAACCAACTGCTTAGGAAGCGCAACAGTTACCAAAAATGTGGTAGTTGTAGATCCTACTACTCCACCTACAGTTCGTTTCTTAGCAAGTAGAAACTTAATTCAACTTGCAGCAAACGATCCTGTAGTTGATGAAATAGTTGATTTCTTAGACTTTTCTACATCAGGACCAACTTCTTATCTGTGGGAAATAAGCCCCCCAGCGTTTGATAAGTTTTGGTTTACTATAGCAGGTACTCTAACCTCTAAAAACAATACAATATTTTTTACTGATACTGCACGTTACGAAGTATGTTTAACTGCATCTAATGCTATTGGCGCAACTAAGGTTTGTAAGCCAGAGTATGTTATTATAGAGTACCCATTAAATTCGAGCAAATTCGAAAACGTTATATGTGAAGATTTAAGATCTAGCTTAGATTCAGGGATTGTTTACGATCCAGGAGGAAAAGATGGTCCTTACCCTAACGTTAATACCTTATGTACTTTTGTAATTGATGTATGTGATGCAAAAGAAATTGAAATGTTAGTGCCAAGGGCTGGTTTTCAAATTCGTACTAATGATTTCTTGCGTGTATATGATGGTGGTGATGTAACAGCTCCATTGTTGTGGCAAATTGGTAACAACCAAGCATTAACCGCAGATAAGATATTAGTAGCAACATCAGGAAAGGCTACTATTGAATTTACAGGGAATACCTTTACAAACGGTACTGGATTTGCATTATTTTGGAAAACAACATTCCAAAATGATGGTCCTATAAAAGCAGGTATAGGTATAATTGATAGATTAGCGAATGACTCAATTTACAACTGTTTAGCCTCTCGCGAAGTTCGTTTTCAAGATATGACTACAGGCTCGCGTGAAATTGATGATATCCAATGGATATTTGATTATGATGCAAACATTGCTTACCCTCCAGGGTTCGAAGATTTCCCCAATAATGGTAATGAAGAGATGCCTACGTTTGTGTACAGTTCTGATAAAACTTATATAGTACGCTTGGTGGTTCAATCTTGCGAAGGTTGGGATACTGCATTTAGAACTTTCCATTTAGCCACTACCTCAATGGTTCCTCAAGTAGATTTTTCTGCTGATGCTCGCATTATTAATGCTGGTGAGTGGACAACATTACGTAATAAAACCATAGCATGGTGTTCAGGTGAGTGGACAATATCGCCTGCCGATTTTGCCATTCTAAATGGAGGTACTGTTACCGACCAAGATATTCAAGTGAAATTTGATAAGCCAGGTCGTTATACTGTGAAGTACACAGCAGACAATGATAATGGACAAGCAAGTCGTACTCGTACGGATTATATCCGTGTTATTGATTACTGTACTCCTTCAGTAGCAGTTACACTTCAAAGTATGTCAATCTCTAGGGTTGAATTTGGTGGTGTTGAAAATGTTTCAGGATTAGCAATAGGAGGATACTCAGACTTGACCTCTACCCTTGATCCTATTGAAGTATTTATCGGAGGTTCTTACGATTTAGAAGTAGATCGTTCAGATGCTTTTGACCCAGCTGATAGAAGAGTATGGATTGATTATAACCGTGATGGTATATTTGATGTGTCGGAAATAGTAGCACAAGATAATGGTACTACTACAAAAACTCTTACTGCATCAGTAACCATACCAAATAATACAATTGTAACACCTGGTGTTACCCGTATGCGTGTAGGTATAGCCTTCGCTGGTAAGCCATTTACTTCATGTGGACCTATAGATGTGGGTGAATACGAAGACTACCCTGTATTATTGAGAGAAGATGATATGCCTCCAGTAATTACAATGTTAGGTTCAGATACAATTTATATAGAAGTAAATACCTCGTATATGGATCCAGGTGCAACAGCTATGGATAATAGAGAAGGAAATATTACCTCTAAAATTGAAACTGTAAACCAAGTAGATACTACACAAACAGGAGTTTACGTAGTTACTTATGATGTGTCAGACGGTTCTGGTATAGCTGCGCCAACACGTACACGTTTTGTATTTGTAGTTGCAGATTTAACTAAACCTGTGCTTACAGTATTAGGTAATATGGTTGAAACACACGAAGTAAACACACCTTATAACGACAGTGGTGCAACAGCAGTTGACAACCCAGGTAGTGTAAACTTAGATAACTTTATTATTACTGATAATATGGTTGACGAAACACAATTAGGAACGTACACTGTTACTTATGTAGTAACTGATGCTTTTGGAAACTCTGTAATGGGAACTCGTACTGTTAATGTGGTTGACCAAACGGCACCTGTTATCAATGCAGTTGGAGGAAATCCACTAACAGTTCAAGTAAATACTCCTTTTATGGATCCTACTACTGTAACGGATAATTTCTGGATGAATGTTCCCTTAAATGTGGTTACAGGTTCTGTTAATAGTAATGTATTTGGAACGTACAAGGTTACTTACTCAGCAGAAGATGGTTCTGGAAATAAAGCAACTAACATAACTCGTACATACGAAGTTACAGACTTAGTTTCGCCAGTTCTTTCATCTCTTTCAGGAACTGAATTAATGGTTGTTGAAGTGAATAATTTCTCATTCGCTGAACCTGCAGTAGTGGGTGCTGATAACTATTTCCCTACAGTAAACATTGTAAGAACAGGAAACTTTGATATCTCTACTCTTGGAGATTACACTGTAACTTATACTGGAACTGATGGAGCTGGTAATATTGGAACTTACTCACGTCTTATCCGTATAGTTGATAGAACTAAGCCAGTAGTAATATCTACTCCTGCAAACGTAGGTCGTTGGACAATATTTGACCCTATCGCAGGTGTGAGCACTTGGGATAACTACTATGGTCCTGCTACTTTTGATAATAGCGGAAACCCAGGAACTGGTAAACTTGAAATTATTAGCTCAAACGTTAATACTTTAAATGATGGATTATACCAAGTAATATACCAAGCAGTTGATGGTTCAGGAAACGTGTCAGACCCACACCTACGTTTAGTAAGTGTAACCACTGACTTAGTAAGCGGACTTCAAGATGTTGCTTTTGGTGCATCAATAAAAGTGTATCCTAACCCTAACACTGGTCAATTTGAAATTGAGTTTGGAAGTACCCTTGATGTAAATAGTACTATTACTATTACTGATATAACAGGTAAAACTTTCCAAACCTTCAAAGGAGCAGATGTAGTGAACAATAAACTACCGATAGACCTTTCAGAAGTGTCGGCAGGTGTTTATTTAATTCAAGTAACAAGCAATGGAAATGTTGCAAACAAAAAAGTTACAATTACTCACTAAGTAATTAGCAACTAAACTATACTTTAAAGCACCGTGCAATTTGCACGGTGCTTTTTTGTTTTATATAGGGTAACAAACTCTTATTAGGGAATACACGTCAATACTATATAACCAAACTTAGTATGACAATATAGTGGCATACTCTTTTCAAATTTTTGTAACTTTGATATATAGATTGGATTAACTGTGTTCTTCTCAAAAAAATACCACGCTAAAAAGCATTTTTATATAGTACTAATACTGCTTTTAGTAGGGGCAATAACAAGTGCTGCACAGCCTATGGCAGGTAATTACACTATTAATAAAAATAGTGCTCCATCAGCAACAAACTTCATTTCTTTTCAAACCTTTTTTAATGCAACTGCCGCTAAAGGGATTAATGCTAATGTAAATGTTAGTGTGGTTTCAGGCTCAGGACCTTATAATGAGCAAGTAACAGCTACGGCAATTTTTGGAGTTAGCAGTAGTGCTACCATTAGTATTAATGGTAACAACGAAATACTCCGATATTTGGCAACAATAAATAATAGGCGGCATACATTAAAGTTTGACGGAGCAGATTATATAACAATAAAAAATTTAACTATTGAGGCTTTGGGCAGCAATTATGCGTGGGGAGTCCATTATACTAATAATGCCGACAATAACACATTAGACAACTGCACTATTAAGGTAACCAACTATACAGGCATTTGGGGTGGGATAGGTGTGGTGATAGCTGCATCAAATACAAATGCTTTAACTGCGGGGGCAGCAGCAAAAAACCTTACAATATCTTTATGTACTATTACTGGCGACTCACTAAAAGGAGCGGGCAATGGTATTGTTATTAACCCACAAGCAAGTGGTTCAATAGTTTCAAATATTACAGTGGTACATTCTCGTATCGAGAATTTTATGGCAAATGGAATATATGTTACCAATGGGCGGCATATAAATATTAAAAACAACTCAATTTTGCGTCCCAAACGTAAATTTTGTGATGATACTTATGGGATACGCTTTATAAACTCTAATCAAGAAGATACCATTGTAGGAAATAGAATTTACAATTGCTTTCAATCAGTTTCTGGCACAAGCCTATTTAAGCGGTTTTATGGAATATATATTGAGAATAGTTTGGGTGAGATTGAAGTAGCAAACAATGTGATATATAATAATACGAATTTGGGTAAGTGGTACGGCATATTTATGGGCTGCTCACAAAATACCAAAATTGTACACAATACCTTATCAAATGATGGTGCGACTGTGGCACAAGATGAGATATATGGTTTTTATCATGATAATGCAACGTGTAGTAACTCTGCGGGAAGTGAGTTTAGAAATAATAATATATCCATTACAAGAAAAGGCAACCGAAACAGATATGCGGTTTACCAAAACAGCGGAGCAATAAAGATAGATTTTAATAACCACTATATTACAGGTACAGGGGCTAATATAGGCTGGGCTGGCGGGTCATCATACAAAACACTTAGTAGATGGCGGGCAGCGGGAGGGGGAGGGTCGCCCTATGGTGAAAACTCAACCGATGTGCATCCCAATTTTAGCAGTATCTCTTCGGGAAATTTATCGCCGCAGGCAGTAGCTATTGATAATACAGGTTTTGCTATTGGGTTACTGCAAGATATTGCCAGTACCCTACGTAATACTAAAACCCCTGATGTTGGAGCATACGAATTTACTATTAATGCCAATGTGAAACGCATTGAAATAGCTAATACTAATGCTTGTGAGGGAGATGAAGACAGTGTTGTAGTTTGGGTAGTAAATAATTCAACAGCAAGTATTTCAAACTTTGAAGTGGGCTATGCCGTAAATACACAGCCCGAAATTTTCGAGAACATTTTAGATTCGATTGCCGTAGGCGATTCTTTAAGGTATGTATTTAAAACTCCAATAGTTTTTGATACCGCAGGAAATTATACGCTATACTCTCGTATAAAGGGAAAAATGCAAATAAGTTCGCAAATAATAACGGTAACCAGCCAGCCTAAAGGAAGCAAAATAATTGGCAGTGTGGGTTTTAAAGGGATATTTAACGGCGGCGATAGTATAGACCCTGATATAATTGCCATAGGCGATTCATCAAAATATGAAATTACTGCACCCACTGGTTTTTTTAATCAGGATTATGGTACTACGTGGCAACTATCAACCACTGTAATAGAAGTAATAAATAGTAGTAAAACCATTAGCACGAGTGATACAATAGTTAAGGGGGCAAGTGCAATTGCAAACGCACAGTTTATACTAACACCTTCGGCAAACCTAAACGGGGAAACTATTAGGATAGCATTTTATATAAAAAACAATGCTACAAGCTGTTTATCAAAAATAGAGCGGTATATAGAAATTGTAGGCAAACCCGTAGCCGCTTTTACTACAAATAATGTTTGCGAGGGAGATGCGGTAAACTTTGTAAACCTTTCGGCGGGTAGTACTACGGCATTAAAATACAAATGGTTTTTTGGCGATGGCGACTCTAGCCAATCTTTTCAACCACAAAAAAACTACACTAAAGCAGGGCAATACAAAGTAGAACTGTATGTATATAACAGTGATGGTTTTTTTGATAGCACATCAACTTTTGTTACGGTGTATGATGCACCTGATGTAGATTTTAGGTTTACCAACCAATGCGAAGGGATAGCCATTAACTTTGCCAATACATCAACGGTTTTTAATGGAATCCCCTCTTTTAGCTGGGATTTTGGAGATGCACAGGGCATGGCTAATACTGCCACCCCCAGTTATTTATATGCTACTAATGGGTTTTATACGGTTACGCTAATAGTAACAGATAGTTTGGGCTGTGCCAGCAAAACCAGCAAACAGGTAACTTTTGCGAAAAAACCTAATGCGAAATTCTCTTTTCCAGCAGTAAACTGTAATCAAAAAAAGGTATCGTTTACTAATAATACAACGACTTCTGCGGGTGTAGGTTTTACTTGGTTTTTTGGTGATGGAGATTCAACAATAGCAAAACATAGCGACCATACATACCAGCAAGAAGGAAACTATATAATAACCCTATTAGCAAAAAATGGGTTTAATTGTGTAGATACTGCACAAAAAACCATTGTATTATTAGGAGTCCCAGTGCCTGATTTTACGCCTAATAGTACTTGCATTAACGAGCCTGTAATTTTTATAAACCAAACCAAAGAACCCTTAAACACAGAGGTGGAGTATAAGTGGACGCTTAACAGCACAACAAACTCAACAGATATAAGCCCTGTTTTCACCTTTAATGCAGTAGGCAATGTAGAGGTGTTGCTTAAAGCCACTGCAAAAAATGGGTGTACTGACGAAATTAAAAAAATACTTAACTTTAGTGAGAAACCAATTGCAGACTTTGTTATACCACAAAATGTTTGTGCTACCATACCCTATACCGCTACCAACAATACAGTAATATCATCAGGTAGTATAAGCTATGTATGGCAGTTAGGCACTAAAATATCAACCCAAATTAGCCCCAAAGACACGTTTAATAATAAGGGATTATACAAAATACAACTTATTGCTGCCACAAGTGCTGGATGCAAAGATACTGTGGTAAAAAACCTAAATGTGGTAGTAATACCCAATAGTGATTTTAAAGTTGAATCACGCAGAACTGGCGATGGGGTTATGGTACTTACACCCGTAGTAGAAAATGGCGAGGGAAATTATAGCTGGATTTATAGTTTCGGGGGAGGTAGTGCTACAAAAGAAAGTCATGAGGTTAAATTTTTAACATCAGGAATGTTTACTGTTAAACTACGCATTGTAAATAAAGGGTGCGCCTCCACTACTTCAAAAAATGTTAATATAAATACACTATCAGTAAAAGAAATTAAAACACCACATTATTTAAGGGTATATCCAAATCCTTCAACGGCAGTTTTTAATATAGCATTGGATAACGGTGAAAAAATAAGAGGTATCGTAATATATAATATATTAGGGCAGCAGGTGTTTAGCGATAAGTTTAAAGAAAACTCAATGGTGAATATCAACCTAAACCTCATACCAGCCGTCTATAAATTAATAATAGATACGGAAAACGCAGTGTATGCCACAAAAATACAGATTATAGACTAAGAGTTTAGGAAAGAAAAGAGCTTTTTACTTATAGATATGTTTAAACATATACTCATAATTTTTTCACATTCTATAAAAGCAACAAAAAAACATTCTTTTTTTTAACACTTAGTGGTGGTTACTTTAAATTTTCTTTATATATTTGAGGTTTAAGCAAACATTAAAAATTAATAATCTATGGCAAATATTTACAAATCATTTTTAGGAAAAAGTTGGGGCTTATTGGGGGTAGCAATGCTTTTGCTGTGCTTCTCAAATTCAAGTTTTGCTCAACTTAGCGGTAGTTTAACCGTAAACAAATCTGCTGCTGCGTCAGCAACAAACTTCACATCATTTCAGTCGCTTTTCACAGCACTCTCTTCGCAGGGGGTTAATGGGGCGGTAACTATTGATGTTTCTAATGGACCTTATACAGAGCAGGTAAGCGCAAACACTATAAGTGGTGTAAGCTCTACCAACACTGTTACCATTAATGGCAATGGGCAGGTATTACAGTTTAATGCAACATCATTTTCTAATAGGCATACTATTAGGTTTAATGGTGCTGATTGGGTAACCTTAAAAAACTTAACCATTAGAGGCTTAGGCACTACATATGCTTGGGGCGTTAGGTACTATAACAATGCTAACGATAATACTATTGATGGCTGTACTATAGAAATACCTAACATGAATAGTACAAGTAATAGTAATAGTGCAGGTATTTGTGCTACTAATTCAACCACCTCGCTTACATCCACAGGTTCTAACTGTAAAAACTTAACAGTTATGAATAGCACTATTACTGGTGGCGCAACAAGAGGACCATACTATGGTATAGTTTTATACCCTCAGTTTTCTGATGCCACAGTGTCAAACATTAAAATACACAATAACACTATTAAAAATTTCCGTTATCACGGGGTTCGTATATCAAGAGGAAACCAAGCAGAAGTGTATGATAATGACTTTTTTAGAGATAATGGGTATAACTGGACAACAACAACCTATGTAGTATATTTTGAAAGAAGTAGAAATACTAGGACGCGTCGTAATAAAATTCATGCGATGTTCCATAGTAACCAAACCAATACTTTTGCAGGGATATACTATAATTTTAATTCCTCTACATCAGGCTCTCATGATGCAACCAATAACCTAATTTACGATAATAATAGCCGCAGTACTTGGTACGGTATTTTTCTTTCGTGCACACGCAATGTAGATATGCGCTATAATACTATATCACATCAAACAGCAACACCATTATTTGGCATACAATACGGTGTGTTTGTACAGTGTTCTTATGGTGGTAGAAATTTTAAAAACAATATCATCAATTTAGATATGCCTGGCACTACAATAAGAGTAGGCATATACCACTGGACTAACACTATGGATATTGATAATAATAATATTAATGTTACAGGTACTAATGGTAATATAGCTCGTTTCCGAGGAGCATACCTAAAAACACCAGCATTATGGCAAGCTGCCACTGGTTTTGGCGCACCATTTGATGCTAACTCAAGTTTTGTTGACCCTGATTTTATCGGTACTACTAATGGAAGTCAGCTAATCCCGCGTGCCATAGCAATAGATGATATTGGTGCTCCAATTATAGGTGTAACAAAAGATTTTGGCAACAATACAAGAAATGTAACTACACCAGACCCAGGTGGGTACGAGTTTAAGGTTGATGCAAATGTTAGTCAGGTATCTACCCCTGGAGGTGTTTTATCATGCCAAGGCGAAACAGATACTGTAAAAGTGGTCATTAAAAACGATGCTGCTTTCCCTGTACAAGGCTTTGCAGTTACTTATATAGCTAAAGGGACAAACCCAAAAACAGTTACTGAACCATTTACAGGAACTATTGGAGCAGGAATGACCGCCAACTTTACGTTTTCTGAAGTATTAGAATTTACTAATACAGGCGTTACGGATATAACTGCTTTTATAGGTAAAAAACCCGAAGTAGGACCATATTCTATTAATACAAACCCATCACCTATTGGTGCTGAGTTTTCAAAAGGAAGTACCTATATGGGTAATTTCTTAACAGGTAATAGAACAGACCCTGATATTACTGCAAATCCTGATGAGGTAATTTATGAATTGAAACCTCCAACTGGATTTATGAACAGTGGGTATGGTACTACTTGGAATATTAGTACATATATAACCAGTACAGCCAAAGGTGCTACACTTGCATCAAGTGATGTAGTGAGAACTAACCCAATAGGAAGTGCTAACTTAAAAATAAGCGTTAAACCATCGGCAGCGTTAACTGATGATACTGTTATTATTAATATAGCAGCATTTTCAATAGCAACACAATGTGAAGCGCCTGTATTGGATCGCTATATATTTGTTGCCCCTCGCCCAGTGGCTGGTTTTAACGGACTTGATGTTTGTGAAAGTGATGCTGTGCAATTTGGAAACACATCAACTATTAGTACAGGTACTATAGGTTATGCTTGGGAATTTGGTGATGGAAGCGGAAGCGATTTTGCTGACTTTAATAAAGTATATAATGGTTTCGGAACTTATACCGTAAAACTTACTGTTAAGTCTAACTATGGCTATACAGATGTAATTACTAAAACAGTTGAAGTATTTGAAGCACCAAAAGTGGACTTTACTTTTGACAATAAATGTGATGGCGATGCTGTTCCGTTTACTGATGTTTCTACTGTACCAAGTGGTAGCCCTGTTTACGCTTGGGATTTTGGAGACGGTAATATGTCATCAGCTCCTAGTCCATCACACACCTATTCTGCTACTGGTATTTACTTTGCTTCATTAACCGTTACTGATGCTAAAAATTGTTCAGCAACGGAAACTAGAGCAATTACCTATTCTCCAAAACCAACTGCTGATTTTAGCATTCCAGTACTTGTGTGTAATGAGAATGATGTAATGTTTACAAACACTTCTAAAGAAGTAGGTAGCACAGGTTATACTTGGGATTTTGGTAATAGCCAATCAGCATTAACTAAAAACGGTGCAGTTAAATATATTACTTCAGGTACATTTAATGTTAGTTTAACAGCCCTATCTAGTTTTGGTTGTTCTGATGTTAAAACTCAATCGGTTACTATTACCGAAGGACCTGTAGCCGACTTTATTGTAACTGGTTCTTGTATTGGTGATCCTGTTGATTTTAATAACACAACTTCTGAGCCTGCGGGTGCTATTACTACTTACGATTGGAGTTTTGGAGAAGATGGAGCAACATCAACAACTAAGAGCGATAAATATACCTATAGTTCAGTAGGCGATTACAAAATTGTACTAAAAGCATTTTCGACTAATGGATGTGGTACAGAGAAAACTGTAACTGTAAGTTTTGGTGAAAAACCAGTGGTAGATTTTACACTTCCCTCTAAAGCCTGCGTTGGCGAAGATATAAATATCACTAATAGTTCAGTGGTATCAACAGGCGCACTCAATAACACATGGGATTTGGGTAATGGAGTTAGCTCTGCAAACAACCCCACAGTTAATTATGCTACCGCTCAAACATATACCGTTTCACTTACTGCTGAATCAGGTATAGGTTGCGCCGCTACTAAAACAAGAGACATCGTTATTAACGAAATTCCTAATAGTGATTTTATCTTTGAGTCTGCCAGAACTGGTGATGGTCGTATGACTTTTACACCTACGGTATCAAACGGTGTTGGAAACTATACATGGATTTATGGTGATGGCTCAAAAGGGACAATGAAAGGGCAACATAGTTTTGTATATACAAGCACTGTTGGTTTATTTAAGGTTATCTTAATAATAGATAATGATGGTTGTACCTCAACTACTACTAAAGAAGTGCGTATTAATACTTTAGGTGTTAATAGCCTTAATGGTGGTAAACTTCAGGTATATCCTAACCCTACTATTGGTACTATAAATATTGATATTGAAAACGTTAATAGTGTTAATAAACTTCAAGTTGTTGATATGTTAGGCAAAGTTGTTGCTACACAAACAACAAACTTAGCTACATCATCATATAGCTTTGATTTAGCAGCACAATCAGCGGGTATTTATTTTGTTCAGGTATATACTAACAACGGTGTATATAGCAAAAAAATAACGTTGCGTAAATAAAAAACTAAGAATTTTACAAACTTTTTTTGTAAAAAGATTGTATTTTTTTGATAGGCTTATTACCTTGCGCTAAGGTGATAAGCCTATTTTTTTGTAAAAAACTATAAATAAGGTAGATATGAATAAAATGATTACTAAACTAAAAGCGTTACTGGTTGTTACTTCCCTCATTTTTGTAATGATGGTTTCGATTACTTCAAGTGTAAAAGCGCAAAATCTTGCCCCACTGGCAACTGTAAGTGCTCAGGGAGGGACCAACGCGCCTTGGAACTGGAACAGAATTAATGATGAATTGTACGGTACCTGCGGGCAGCAATTAGCCTTTGTATGGTCAGCAAACCCACCTAATGGTAGTGAGTACATGGAATGGGAATGGAATAAAGCCTTCCCCATTAACAAAATTGTTATTGATCACGCACAAACTAATGCAAGATTTTTAAATGGAGGTACAATTCAGTATTGGGATGGTGCTAACTGGAAAAACCACCATACTTTTACAGGACTACCAACGGTATGTACTAATACTATTAATTTCCCTTTATTTATCTCTAATAAAATGAGGATTGCTGCTTTCCAAATGACAGCTCCAGGGCAAAAATCAAACCCCAATTTTAGGGAGATTGAAATTTGGCAAGGGGCACTCCCTGGAACTCATGCAAGGGTTACTGATACCTATAATGACGGTGAGAACTGTGGTGGTGCAAATGACTCTATTGTGGTGGATGTTCAAAATATTGGCTTAGATAGATTTACTAATTTTTATGTAGGGGCAACTGCAACGGGTACTATTAATGGTGCACCCGTGAGTTTAAGCGATAGTGTTTTATATAATGGAGACTCAGTAAATACAGCCCAAACATTAAGCGTTAAGTTATTTAATTTTAACTCACTTAATGGTGGCGTATTAAACATTAAAGGCTGGGCTAATATAGTTGATGACACAACAAAAACAGACGATACCGTAATAAGAAGGGTAACTATTTTGGGGGGACCTAATGCAGACCCTTCACCAGTAGATAATGACAGATGTGGAACTGGTGAGATAGTACTAACTGGTGGTGCTGTAACAGGCAATACAGTGTATTGGTATGATGCGGCTACTGGAGGCAACTTGGTAGGTAAAGGAAATATGTTTACAACCCCTGCAATACCTGGTGCTACACAAAGAACATATTATGCTGCTGGGGTAAAAGAATCAGGAGATTCAACCCACAATTTAGGGTATGCAGGAACTAACTTTGCAGGGTCAGGCTTTAGTGGTGGTAATATGTTTAATGTAAACATTAAAAAACCCATTACTATTGATAGTTTACACGTACAGTTAAATCTTTTTGCTGAGCAAGAAGTTGTATGGTATATGAAATCTGGTGGTTATGCTTCTTCTGCTACAAATGCAGGGGCGTGGACTTTAGTGGATAGAGCTAGAGTACAAGCCAAAGGAAATGGAAACCCATCAAGTTTTATATTATCTAAACCTGTTTACCTTGATAAAGGGCAATACAGTTTTTACATTTTTGCTGATGAGAATTTAATATTTGAATCTTTTACTGGTTCAAGAACAATAAATAATGCAGCAATATCAACTTCACACGGTATAGCGTTAAGAGATACTTTTGCTACACAATTTGGTGGTAATTTCGCTTTTAATGGTGATATTTTTTACCATGAGGCGTGTATTAAAGATACTCGTAAACCAGCTATTGCTGAAGCTAAACCATTGCCAGTAGGTGCTGATGTTACTAAAGGGACTACCTTTCAAGGAAAATTTGTTGGAGGTACTCAAGGGCAGCCTGATATTGTGGCAAACCCTGATAAAATTCAATACAGCTTAACCCCCCCCACTGGGTTTAACAATGCTGATTTTGGAACTACATGGACAATTCCTATGGTAACAGTTGAAACAGAAAACGGAACAACTGTTGCATCAACAAACTACACACTTACAAACCCGTCTTCAAGCGGTAACGGTGTGTTTGAGTTTGAACCAGCCTTTGGCTTAACGGATAGTTTGGTTAAAGTGTCGATGGTTTTAAGAAGAACGGATAATGGATGTGATACATTAGTAGAACGCTATATATTTGTTGCTCCAAGACCACAAGTAGCATTTACAACCAATTCAGCTTGTAAAGGTGATGCAATTGAGTTTAAAAATACAAGTAGTATTACAACAGGTACTATCTCTTATGATTGGGATTTTGCCGATGGTACTGCCTCTGATTTGGCAAACCCATTCCACTCATACGGTGTAGCGGGTATTTACAATGCCAAACTTATTGTTACTTCAGATTTGGGGTATATAGACTCTTTAACAGTTCCAATATCTGTATTTGAAGTGCCCACCCCTAATTTTGATTTTACCAATGCGTGTGAAGGTGCTGCGGTTCAGTTTGCTGATGCTTCAACCCTTCCATCAGGTTTGCAAACCTTTGTTTGGGACTTTGGCGACGGTTCTCCTAACGGAGCGGGTGCAACAACTGCTAAATCATATGCTAACCCAGGTATTTACCCTGTAACACTTATAGTTGATGTAAACGGATGTAGCGATAGAATAACCAAATATGTTACACAAGCACCTCGTGCAGTTCCTGCGTTTACTACAGACTTAGGCGAGTGTGATAATAAAGATATTAAATTCACTAATGCTACCACCGCTCCAAGTTTTGGTACTGCAAGTAGCATTTGGAAGTTTGGTGATGGTAATTCTGCAGCGGCTATTAATACTGTACATACTTATAATGTGTTCAATACATACACAGCAACTTTAGTTGTAAGAACCGATTTAGGCTGTGTAGATAGTACTACTAATATCATATCACTTAAAGAATCTCCAAAAGCAGATTTTGCAATTAGTGGAGGTAGCTGTACCAATGAGAATGTTGATTTTATTAACTCAACAAATGTTCCAGCAGGTTCAACCAATGTGTACGAGTGGGAGTTTGGCGATGCCAATGGTTCAGCAATGGATAACCCATCGCATACTTATCCTTCGGAAGGAACATATACCATTTTGCTAAGAGCATTATCTACAAATGGTTGCGCAAGTTCTACAACGCAAACAGTATTTATACAAGAAAAGCCAGTATCTGACTTTACTGTAAACAAAGTTTGTGAAGGAGATGAGACTGTATTTACTAATAACTCAACGGCTAGTTCAACAACATTAACTTACCAGTGGGATTTGGGTAATGGAAGTACACCTACCACAACCAATGTTAAAGAAACATATGCTGGTGCAGGAAACTACGATGTTAGCCTTGTAGCAACATCAACCAATGGCTGTACTGATACAAGCACCAGAACTACTATTGTAGGGGCTATTCCTGCGGTAAATATTGCAATAGCATCAAACCTAACACAAGACGGTACGATGAATTTTGCAACTAGTACCACTGGTGTAACTTATAAATGGTTCTTTGGTGATGGGGGAACTTCTGAAATACAAAACCCAACTTACCAGTATCAGTTCTCTACTCGCTTTACCGTGAGGTTGGTAGTAACTAATGCCGATGGATGTAGTAACTCAACAACTGCTGAGATATCTGTTAATCCATTATCAGTAGGTACAATCAATGGGAATAGCTGGTCTATATATCCTAACCCAAGTGCTGGTAAATTCTTTATCAAGTACCAAGGTGCTGATATAGCAACAGTTAAAGTAAGTGATATGTTGGGTAAAACTATCCCTGTATCACCCCAGTATGGTAATGGTGATTTAGCATTTGATTTAACTCATCAAAGTGCAGGTGTGTATATTGTAACTGTTACAGATGTTAACGGAAACAGTAGCACTCAAAAAATTACCGTTTCTAAATAATAGTTAAAGACTTGATAAGAAAAAGGCTCGCCATTTGGCGAGCCTTTTTTTGTTTTTTGCCTCTTTGTGTCAAAAAAATGTCATAAAATATAGGTATTAAGTAAATTTTGTCTAATTTTATGCCTCGTTACGAAATATAACTAAAGAATGAAAAATAATTTTTACACAGTTTTTAAGAAGAGTTTACTACTGTTGGTGTTTGGTTTAGCAACAATTACAGGTGCATTTGCGCAGGATGTAAAATACTCCGAAACCTTTTCAAATGGAGTGGGCTACTGCCCTGGTGATCCTCAATACGATAGTTGGGGTACGTTTAGAGCCGCCTTGGATACTACAACCAAGAAATTTAGAAAGGTTACAGTTAAGGGAACTAATAACTCAACAGGTATTACCTGCAATGACCCTGCTATAACCCGTAGAATTGCCGAAGCACTTAGGTCAAGAACCTTTTTATCAATTTTATGTAATGGGCAAACATGGCGTGTTGCTCCAGGGTGTGTAGGAGGCTGTGGCTTAGCTAATGATGCTGTTGAACTAATTGTAACATCAAATTTCTCGTGTAATTGTACTAACCCAAGTTATATTATTAGACCAATAATTGGAAATAGAAACTGGGGAGGTATTAATGGTCTTACCTGCAATGCTCCAACACAAACTATGGAAGTAATATTCTCTAACCCAGTAGGTAATAATGCCGCACCAGGGGGTGTTACCGCACCAATAACAAGCTGTGGCGGAACTACTGATAGTATTTCTGTTACCATAAGAAATGCAGGGATTAATAAAATTGCAAATATCCCAGTAACTTGTAAAGTTAGTGGAACTTTGGGCGGTGCGCCGTATAACCAAACTTTTAATACTACCATAGGTATAGGTACAGACTCGCTAGATCCTTTTACCTCAAGGCAGCATAAGTTTGCTACCATTAATACATCAGCAGGAGCAGATTTGGATATTGTATTATATACAGCCCTTCCATCTGATACCACAAAAAATGATGACACACTTAAATACACCTATAAAAACGTGGGTACACCTGCTGCTCCTGCTACTGCAAATGATGTAACTATTTGTGGTACTGGTAGTGCTACTTTAACTGCAACAGTGCCATCAGGGCATTCAGCGTATTGGTATAATTCTTTAAACCAATTAGTAGCAGTGGGGGCAAGCACACAATCACCCATTATACCTGGCGGAACAGAGGACAGCTTTTTTGTGGCCTCAGCTAGAGTATCAGCTTTAGCAACACTGGGTACAGACTATACAGGTACTACCTCAGCAAATAGTGGTTTCGAGGGAGGTAATATGTTTGATATTAATCCAAAGAAACATATAACCATAGAGAGTTTTGATGTACACTTAAGAACCACTACTGCAACCAAAGTAACTATATTTATGAAATCAGGAACGTATAATGGTTTCCTAACTAATATGGGCGCGTGGACTAAACTTGGAGACTATGATGTAGTAGGTGGAGGCTTAGGCAATAAAACAACCATAAGTGTTGACCCTATTGAGTTATTACCAGGTACTTACGGTATATATATATATGCAAGCGATGGAATGGTGTGGAACGATGGGGGTAATCTTTCATTAAATGTGGAAGATTTTGACTTGGGATTAAGAGGAGCTATTGCTTTGAGAGACCCATTTGCAAACCAGTTAGGAGTGCAAGTACGTTGGGATGGTGAAGTAACCTATCGCCAAACTTGTGTTGATAATACTAAAGTTAAAGTTACTGTAACCGCAAACCCTTTGCCAGTGGGTTCTGCACTAAAAGAAGGTGCATTATTTAAAGGAACTTACGATGCTGGTACAGCAGGGCAGCCTGATATTATTGCCAGTCCTGATACTATTTGTTATGATATTCCTGCACCTACAAACTTCCTTAATTCAGGATATGGAACTACGGGTACTTGGAATATTACCAGCTTTAGTGTAAAAACATTAAACGGTGCAGCAGTTCCTGCAGCCCAATATAGCTTAACTACGCCTACTGGTTCAGACGATGCTAAATTGTGTTTCTTCCCCTCAAGTACTTATACGGATAGTACAATAGAAATTACGGCTAATATAAGAAGGCTTGACAATAATTGTGATTCAACCTTAACCCGTGTAGTATTTATTGCTCCACGTCCAGTACCCATTTACACAAACACTACGGTTTGTTTGGGCGAGGTTACAGAATTTAGTAATACT
The DNA here is from genome assembly GCA_964584305.1 of uncultured Burkholderiales bacterium. Classification (GTDB taxonomy): domain Bacteria; phylum Bacteroidota; class Bacteroidia; order UBA8524; family UBA8524; genus SB11. The sequence goes on along the minus strand of CAZOZL010000008.1, from coordinate 15,814 downwards.
TCTACCATATCTACAGGTACGGTAGAGTATGAATGGGATTTTGGTAATGGAAAATCATCTACCCTTACTGATCCTGCAATAACCTATACCGCTTCTGGCAACTATACTGTAGTATTAAAAGTAACCTCTGATAGAGGATATGTAGAGACCAGTTCGCAAACGGTTACCGTTAAAGAAATACCAAGCCCTAACTTTGATATTACCAATGCTTGTGAAGGGACAGCACTTAGTTTTAGTGATAACTCTTCATTACCTACAGGCACACCTGTATATATATGGGCGTTTGGTGATGGTAATTCAGGTAGTGGTAGTACCATTAATCATTCTTATGTAGCACCAGGAATTTACCCTGTTAAGCTCACAATAGATGTTGCGGGTTGTTCCAACTCAATTATAAAGTATGCTACGCAAGCACCACGTAGTAAACCTGATTTTAGCTTTACTAATACAAAATGTGATAACTTAGTTATTCCATTTACCAATGCTACCACAGCACCAGCTTTTGGTAATACAGGTTATATATGGAAATTTGGTGATGGCATACAAGCAGCACAAGTTTCACCAGAACATACCTATAATGTTTTTCAAGTATTTGATGTAACCTTAGTAGCTACTACAGATTTAGGTTGTGTAGATAGTGTGAGCAAGCAAGTAACATTACTTGAGTCTCCAAAGTCTGCATTTACTTCTACTGGGCAAACCTGTACCAATGGTGATATTGTATTTACTAATGGCACAAACATTCCTCCAGGAAGCACAAACTCATATGAGTGGACTTTTGGTGATGGTAATACATCAACCAGCATAGACCCTACAAATATTTTCGTATCACCAGGCACATACAAAACAGTGCTAAAATCTTTTAGCTCCAACGGTTGTACTGGCGAGAGTGAGAGTACTATTGTGATAAACGAGAAACCAGTATCAGAATTTATTGCCAATAATGTATGCTTGGGCGATGAGACCAAATTTAGCAACGGTTCTACAGTAAGTATAGGAACACTAACTTACACTTGGAATTTAGATGATGGAAACCCAACGGTATCAACAACTAACCCAACAACAACCTATACTACTGCTAAAACATACAATGTTCAGTTAGTTAGCCAATCTGCTGCTGGATGTACAGATACAATTACCAAAGCAGTTGAAGCATATCCAATACCTGCTGTTGATATTAATATAGCATCAAACCTAACACAAGACGGTACAATGCTATTTTCTACATCAACCACAGGAACAGGCTTAAAATACTTTTGGATTTTTGGTGATGGTGGAAACTCTGACCAACAGAACCCAATGTATAAATTCAATTTCCAAGGTACATGGTCAGTAAGATTAGTTGTTCGTTCGGCTGAAGGTTGTGAAAACAGTTTATCCACCTCAGTATTTGTTAATCCATTGTCGGTAAGTACCATCAATGGAAATAGCTGGTCTATTTATCCAAACCCAAGTACAGGTAAATTCTTTATTAAATACGAAGGTGCTGACATAGCTACTATTATAGTAAGTGATGTGTTAGGCAAAACTATCACACAACAAGCTCCTAAAGTATCAAATATCGAACCTACATTCGATTTAAGTAATCAAAAAGCGGGTGTATATATCGTTACCATAATAGATATTGATGGAAACAGAAGTACACAAAAAATAACAGTATCTAAGTAATTTAGATTCAACCTCCTATAAAAAGGCTTGCCATTTTGGTAAGCCTTTTTTTTACCATAAAAATCATTTTTTTGTTTTAAATTTGTGGTACTTTCCTTTAAAAAATCAAACCTATATAATATGAATAAACATTTTACAAAACTACTATCTGTTGCTTTACTGCTTTTTAGTTGGGCAAGCGCTGATGGTCAAATCTTTTTTCTAAACGAAAATTTTAATGGAACTACGGGGAGTACTCCCCCCACAGGTTGGAGTAATAACACACTTGTAGGGCAAACCTTCGATAATTGGCGATTTGACAATCCTGAGCCGCGACCACTAAATAGCCCTATTACTTCGCCAGCGGCTATTTTTGATAGCGATAACTTCTCTGGCGGTGGTGGAGCTGAAGATGTTGTTTTAGAAAGCCCATCATTTAATACTACGGGCATACCAGCAATAACACTAAGATTCGACCATCAGTTTGAGGCGGGTTTTGGTGGGCGAGCAACCGTAGAAGTGTGGGATGGAGCAACTTGGACACAAGTGTATAATACTACTACGCAGGTAGGCACTACTACCACATCATTAAATATTACTTCTATTGCTGCCAATAAAGCAGATGTTAAGGTACGTTTCCGTTGGAGAGGCAATTTTTCGTGGTGGTGGATGGTAGATAATGTACAAGTATTTTACATTGTTGATGTACAAACGTTATCTGTAGATGAGCCAAGTTCTCCTTGCGGTTCTGCTAATGATAGTATTAAAGTTACAGTAAAAAACAATAGTGCATTTACAATTAAAAACATTCCTGTAAGTATAGACTTATCAGGCGGGCTTTTAAGTGGAACACAAAGTTTAACTTTAGACTCTATTGTTGCACAAGGCACAAGGCAAGTAACATTTGCTGGTGGAAACACCACGGCAGCAGGCACTTTAAATGTAAAAGCCTATACTGCATTAGTAGGCGATAATACAAATACAAACGATACTACAAACTTTTCATTAACAATTATTGGTACCCCTGATGATCCTACAATAACAGTGGGCTCACGGTGTGGTGCTGGTTCTGTTATGATAAGTGCTAATACAAGTGTTTCCACAGATTCAATAATTTGGTATGCAAACAACCCCCCAACAGGTGCGCCATTAGGGCGAGATAGAACGTTTAATACCCCTTCAATTTCTTCAACTACCGATTTTTTTGCCTTCGCCCTAAGAGGTGATGCAACAGCAAAACAAATAACTACCACATTTGCTGCTGGTAACGGCCAACAAGGGTCTATGTTTAATATTACCCCACAAAAAGGGATAACTATAGACTCATTAACTTTTAGTGAGCTTAACTCGGCGGCTGGAACATATCAAATTCGTTTATACTATAAACTGGGAACTTATGTAGGTAATAATGCAAATGCAACTGCTTGGATAAACCACGGAACTTATTCAGTGCTATCAGCAGGAGCTAACGTACCATTAACTTTTGATATTAACGATTTAAGTTTAAATAAGGGGCAACTGTACGGAATGTATGTTACCATTATTTCAGGACCACAAACAAATCTTGATTATACAAATGGAGCAAATACTTACAGTAATGGAGATATAACCATAGAAACAGGTATTGGCGTACCAGGTTTATTTGGCGGTATATTTAACCCGCGTAGTTGGAATGGAAAAATTCACTACAAAGAAGCAGGCTGTTTTAGTAATGGCATAGCTGTAGCAGCTACCATTAACCCTGTAGCGGCAGGTACAACACTTAATGGAAAGTCAGGTTCAAAAGGTACTTTTAACGGAGGTACATTAGTAGCACCTGATGTAAATGCAAGCCCCGATTCTATTATGTATGATTTAGTAACGCCAACAGGATTTGCTGATGCTGACTATGGCTCTACGGGTACATGGGTAGTTTCTTCAATTTCAGCAACTACCGAAGGAGGATTTACCGTTCCTGCATCAATGTATTCACTTGTAAATCCTACTGCAACAAACAGTGGTGTATTTAGATTACATACCGATACTACACTTAATGATAGTACTGTATGTATTAATATAAATGTGCGCCGTTTAGATAATGGTTGTGATACTGTGATAACACGATGTGTGTATATAGCCTCTCGCCCAATAGCGCGTTTTAATACCAATACCGTATGTAAAGGAGATGTTACAGAATTTACTAATACCACCTATTTACAAGCGGGTACGCTTAAATATGACTGGGATTTTGGTGTTGTAGGTGCAACAAGCGACTTGGCAGACCCTTTTTATACGTATGCAGCAGCAGGAACATATACTGTAATACTTAAAGTAGAAACTGATAGAGGATATAGAGACTCTATTACACAAACTGTAGCGGTTAAAGAAATTCCCTCGCCTAATTTTGAGATTATAAATGCTTGTGAAGGCGCACCTTTACAATTTATAGATAATTCAATTTTGCCAACAGGAACTGCTACTTATACATGGAACTATGGTGATGGAAGTACAAACGGTAGCGGGGCAAAAAGTACATACCAATACGCTTTCCCAGGTATTTACCGTGTAAAACTTACCGTTGAGGTGAACGGATGTGCCTCTGATATTACTAGATATGGAACACAAGCACCACGTAGCAAGCCCGATTTTAGCTTCACTACATTGCAGTGTGATAATGCTGATGTATCATTTACCAATTTAACTACACCACCATCATTTGGTAATGTAGCTTATACTTGGAAATTAGGAGATGGGACAATAGCTAACCGTGTGGATTTAAACCATACATACAATGTTTTTATGACGTATGATGTTGTTTTAATTTCTCGTACAGATTTAGCTTGTATAGACTCTATAAGCAAAAGCCTTACTTTAAGAGAATCGCCCAAAGCAGACTTTAATGTATCAGGGTCAACCTGTAATGGAGACATATTAACCTTTGATAATATTACCAACCTACCCGCTGGCGGAATAAATAGCTACGAGTGGGAATTTGGTGATGCTAATACCTCAACAGATATGAGCCCTACACATCAATATGTAGGACCAGGTGTTAAGCAAGTTACACTTACAGCACGTAACACAAACGGTTGTGAAAGTAAAATGGTTAAAAATATTGCCATAGCATTAAAACCAACGGCTGATTTTGTTGCTGATGATGTTTGTTTAGGCGAAGAGACCAAATTTACAAACAACTCTAATATTGGTGATGCCACCCCATTAACCTACGAGTGGGATATAGAAGGCACAGCATCAACCAATACCAACGAAGCAATAACATTTGCTACTGATGGTGCTAAAACAGTAAAATTAGTCGCCATATCATCAAACGGATGTAATGATACAACCACAAAAACAGTAGAAGTAAACCCTAAACCACTTGCCGTAGTAAATATAACCTCACAATTAAGTTTTGATGGTGCATTTGACTTTGTTACCAATGCAGTTGGTGTTACTTACAAATGGGTGTTTGGAGATGGTTCAATCGCAAATACTCAAAATACAACCTATAAATACCCAATAGATGGTAGGTATATAGTTAACCTTATAGTAACATCTGACAAGGGATGTATAGGTGTAGGTACTGATACATTATTCGTAGCCAGACTTGGGGTAGAGGATAATTTCTTATCAAACAATGTGAAACTATACCCCAACCCAGGTAACGGTACTTTTGATATTGAGTTTGACGGTATTAATGCAAGCGATATTAAATCTATTGTTGTACTAAACAGCATAGGACAAAAAGTTGCTGTATTAGACACTAAAACCATTCTTAACAACAGAATAAACATTAATATTGCTAACGAAGCAGCAGGTATTTACTTTATACAAGTAGAAACCACAAGTGGCAAAGCTAGCTTTAAGTATAACTTAGTAAAATAAACCAACCTACCTTTATACCAATTACAATAGAAAGCCGCCCGATATTTATCGGGCGGCTTTTTTTATTAATAAAACCTTATAGTTTTATACATACATTTTTTGGCTCGGTAAAAAAACGTAGAGCTTCCCAACCCCCTTCACGCCCAATGCCACTTTGTTTTGTGCCGCCAAATGGGGTACGTAAATCACGCAATAGCCAGCAGTTTATCCATACTATACCACTTTTGATTTCTGCCGCCATTCGGTGCGCTCTGCTAAGGTTTTCAGTCCAAAGGATGGCAGCCAAACCATAGTGAGTACTATTAGCATATTTTAATACTTCTGCTTCTGTATCAAAAGGAGTGATAGTAACCACAGGTCCAAAAATTTCTTCTTGGTTGGTGCGGCAATCGTATTGCAGCCCTTCAATAACAGTGGGGGCAATAAACCAACCCTTCTTGCAGCGTCCTTCTACAACTACTTTATGCCCGCCTGTTAAAACTGTTCCGCCTTCTTCTTTCGCCAAGTCAATATAACCCATTACTTTATCAAAATGGGCTTTTGAAGCTATTGCACCTACTTTTGTGCTTTCACTGGAAGGATCACCCACTTGCAGTTGGTTTACTTTTTCAATAAATGCTTTTTTAAATTTTTCATAAATACTGCGTTCTACAAATATGCGTGAACCGCATAAGCATATCTCGCCTTGGTTTTGAAACGAGGATAGTACGGAGGTTTTCACTGCTTTATCAAAATCACAATCAGCAAAAATTATATTGGGGTTTTTACCGCCTAATTCTAACGATAGTTTTTTAAACATAGGAGCAGCAACACCAGCTATATGCTTGCCAGTAGCAGTACCGCCAGTAAATGATAGGGTAGTGATTTTTGGATGACTCACAATAGCACTACCCACTTTTGTGCCCAAACCATGCACAATATTTAGCACGCCTTTTGGCAACCCTGCTTTTTTGCACAGTTCACCAAAAAGGTATGCCGTCATAGGAGTAATTTCTGATGGTTTGGCAATAACACAATTACCAGCCGCAAGGGCAGGGGCTATTTTCCAAGTAAAAAGATACAAAGGTAAATTCCAAGGGCTAATGCAGCCTACAATACCCACAGGGGTGCGTAGGGTGTAGTTTAGTGCAAAATTGCCCATAGGGTGCGCTTCGCTGGCATAATGCTCAATAGCAGTAGCGAAAAAATGTATGTTTTGCTGTGCACGGGGTATTTCCCCTTTTTGTGCCAGCCAAATGGGTTTGCCTTGATCTTGGCTTTCAGCTTTTGCCAGTTTTTCTACATTATCATCTATTAGTTGTGCGAGGCGAAGCAATATTTTACTTCGTTTATCGGCAGGCATGGCTGCCCAATCATCAAAAGCCGCTTCGGCGGCTTCAACAGCCGCTTGTACATCGTTTTCATCACTATCAGGGCATTGGCTATATACCTGCCCCGTAGCAGGCTCAAAATTATCTATATAGGTAGCACTTTGTGGCGCAACCATTTCACCGTTAATATAATTGGCTATTTTTTGCATACACTACAAAAGTAAGGATTTGAGGATTAGCACTTCACCCAAAAAAACTTAATTGTAAATTAACCCAAGTTTAGTCCGGTCTTTTGTTGTAAGTATAGTATGACTGTCCGCCGCATTAAAGGCAAGCAGGTAAAGACTAAAAGCTAATTTTAGAAAGTTGGGATAAAAGCTATAAGCGGGGTGAGTTTAAAAGATTGCTTTGCTCGCGAGGTTATACATAGGTTTTAGTACTAAAAAAAATGCTATTATTCGGCAAGTTGGTCTTTCACCTTCTCTACAAACTCGCTTACTTCCTCTGCATCAGTTAAAAGAAACGCTCCTATGCGGGTGCGGCACAGTGCGGCAAGGTATGCCCCACTACCAAGAGTTTTGCCCATATCATACGCCAAGCTACGGATATAAGTACCCTTACTGCACACCACCTTAAAATGTACATTAGGCATTTCTATCCCTGTAATTTCAAATTCTTTTATCTCTACTTGGCGGGTTTTAAGTGCTAATGGTTTGCCTTCTCGGGCGGCTTTGTAAGCACGTTTTCCGCCCACTTTTATAGCTGAATATGCAGGCGGCATTTGCTCTATAATACCCGTATATTTTTGTGCTGCGGTGTGTATCATTTCCGTAGTAATATGCTGGGTAGGAAACTCTTGGTCAATTTCTGTTTCCATATCATACGAGGGGCGAGTAGCCCCTAAAGTAATAGTGCCTATATATTCTTTTTCTTGCGCCTGAAACTCATCAATGCGTTTGGTAAACTTGCCTGTGCACACAATTACTAAACCAGTGGCTAATGGGTCAAGCGTGCCAGCGTGTCCTACTTTTTTGGCCTTGGTGGCAAAACGTAGTTTGTTCACCACATCAAACGATGTCCATTCTTTTGGTTTATTAATTAGCAGCATCATACCCTCGTTAAATGCTTGAGTAACGGGGTGTATGTCAATATTTTTTTGCGGATTCAATTAAGCAGAAATTAAACAATACTAAGTTCAATCCCCAAAAAATAAAGAATAAGTATAGTTGCACCCACTGCTATGCGGTAATACCCAAATACTTTAAATCCATTTTTGGTAAGAAAACTAATAAACGAGCGGATGGCAATAGCGGCTACTATAAATGCAACTACATTGCCAAAGGCAAACATTGATATATTATGGCTGCTTAGTTCTATTGTGCCTTCTTTGTAATGGTCGTAAAGGGTTTTGCAGGTAGCACCAAACATAGTAGGTACTGCCAAAAAGAAAGAAAATTCGGCAGCTTGTTTTTTGTTTAAGCCTTGTTGTAAACCGCCAATAATGGTGGCTGCCGAGCGAGACACACCAGGTATCATAGCTATTACTTGAAAAAAACCAATAACTATTGAGTTTTTATAGGTGATGGTTTTTTCAGGACGCTCTGCATTGTTTTTAAATATCTTATCTACAAACAAAAAGAAAATACCGCCCAGCAATAGTGAAGTAGCTACTACTATTACATTTTCTAATAAACTATCTATAAAATCGCTTAATAAAAGTCCAAAAATAACAGCAGGAATAAAGGCTACAAAAAGTTTGTAGTAAAAATCTACCGACTGAAAAAATCGTTTAAAGTACAACGCAACTACTGAAAGTATTGCGCCAAACTGTATGCCTACGGTAAATAGCTTTACAAAATCATCATCGGCAATGCCCATAATGGATGATGCGATAATCATGTGTCCTGTGGAAGACACAGGCAAAAACTCGGTGATACCCTCTATTACAGCAAGGATAAACGCCTGTAAATAATCCATTTAGTTTTTGGTGTCTTCTTTAGGCTTCTTAAAAATTGCAAAAACTTCTATTACAAACCCTGCTAATACTACAATAGGTGCAAGGGTAATACGGCGAAATGAGAATATATCACCATCAGCAGGACCATACATTAATGCAAAGCCTGTAAGTAAAACCACAACACCAATTATCATTAGTACATAGTTTTCTTTACCAAAGGCAAACTCCTGTGGAAGGTTAGAATCTTCCTTCCCTTTTTTCACTGAAGCTATTTTTTTTGTGGGTTTATCGGTCATTGTTTATACTGTTCAATTTTTTTTATTTAATACAACCTATCTACTTGCATTCGCAAATATTTACGGGTAACAAATGTACTGCTTATTAGCGTTAGCAAAAAAGAAAAAACTACTAATGCGCCCCCAATCATAGCATATTCAGGCCATGTAAGGTAAGTAGCCAATTCTTCTTGATATATATAAAAGCCATATATCACTATGCCCAATAAGAGCAGCGATATTAGTGTGCCATAAAAACCGTACACCATAGATTTTGATATAAATGGGCGCATAATAAAACCATTGTTAGCCCCTACCAATTGCATGGTTTTAATGGAAAATCGGTCAGCAAATAAACCTAATTTTATAGTTCCATTTATTAATGTAACGGATACTAAAAGAAAGATAACGCAGAGGGTAAGTAATATGCCGCCAATTTTATTTACGTTCTCGTTTATCTTGTCCAACAAATTGGCTTTATAAACAATATCACGCACGCTGGTATATTCTAATAATGATGATTTTACCTCTAATAAGCTGGCATCTGATGCAAATTCAGATTTAAAGTAAATACGCAACTCACCTCCTAATGGATAATAGCCTATTGTACCTACAAAATCTTTTCCTACTTCTTCCGAGAAATTTTTGTTCACCGTTTCTTTATCCAAGTAGGTGATACTTTTTATTTTCTCATTATTTTCTATTACTTGTTTCACCTTTTGTGCTTCGGCATCATTAGCATCAGGTTTAAACATTACTGTCATTTCAACATTTTCTAACAGGGCAACAGATTGTTTGCGAGCCGTAAATAGCATAGTAAGTAACAAGCCAAGCATAAATAATACCATAGCAATACTTATTACTATTGGGATAGCTGATGTTGCGCTTGTTTTCTTTTTACCCATACTATAGTGTACTTGCGAAAATAACACTAAATAGCGGCTATGCAAAAAAACAGTAACCCACACTATTAATTAAGCATAGCCCTGCGCTTGTTTTTTGTTTATTTTCGCACCTTTATAGTGATGATAACCCCCGATGTGCAGGTCGTGGGTTTAAGTATTTTAAATAAGTTGGTAAAAGAACCGCAATTTAATGAGTAGCTACAACCCGCAAGAAATAGAAAAAAAATGGCAACAGCATTGGAAAGAAACCAATGCTTATACAGTAAAAAACGAAAGCGATAAGCCTAAATATTACGTGCTGGATATGTTTCCCTACCCATCAGGGGCGGGCTTGCACGTGGGGCATCCATTAGGCTATATAGCCAGTGATATCATAGCTCGCTACAAACGCCACAATGGCTTTAATGTATTGCACCCTATGGGTTTTGATGCTTTTGGGCTACCTGCCGAACAATACGCCATACAAACAGGGCAACACCCCGCCGTTACTACTGCACAAAATATAAAACGCTACAAGGAGCAGCTAAATAATATTGGCTTTGGATACGACTGGGAAAGAGAGGTACAAACCTGTGACCCTGAATACTATAAATGGACACAATGGATATTTTGCAAACTGTTTGAAAGCTGGTACGATAAAACAACTGATAAAGCACAGCCTATAACCCAGCTAATTGCCATTTTTGAAAAACAAGGAAACAACACTATAAATGCACACGGTGATGAAATACCTGTTTTTTCTGCTGATGAATGGAATACAAAAAATGAAGAAAAGCAACAGAAAATATTACTAAACTACCGCATGGCATACCTTGCCAATAGTATGGTAAATTGGTGTCCCGAGTTGGGTACTGTGCTTGCTAATGAAGAAGTGAAAGATGGCGTGAGCGAGCGAGGCGGCTACCCCGTGTTTAAAGTAAATATGCGCCAGTGGTTTTTGCGTATCACTGCTTATTCTGATAGATTACTTGATGATTTAGATACCATAGACTGGACAGATGCCCTAAAAGAGCAACAACGCAACTGGATAGGCAGAAGCGAAGGGGCAAGCATTATTTTTGAGGTGGTTAATCCTACTGACCTCACACCCAGCACCTCTAATAAGGAGAAGGGAGAAGAAAAACCTTTCCCTATAAATGATTTAGTAGGGCAATCTACCACTACCGATAAGGTGGCAGGTAATCCCTATGCCGTTCGTGATGAAATAAAAAATATACTTGCCACGTCTCCCCTCTCCTTGGGCAAGGGGCAAGGGGTGAGGTCGGAAAGTGAAGAAACAAAGACTAAAACCGATGCAATAGAAGTGTTCTCAACCCGCCCTGATACTATTTTTGGAGCAACCTTTATGGTATTAGCTCCCGAGCATGAGTTGGTGGCAAAAATTATTACTGACGAACAAAAAGCAGAAATAGAGAAATATATAGAATACGCAAGTACCCGTAGCGAGCGAGACCGCATGAGTGAGGTAAAAACCATAACAGGGTGCTTTACTGGTGCGTATGCCACAAACCCACTAACAGGCAAACAAATACCCATTTGGATAGCCGATTATGTATTGGCAGGCTACGGCACAGGTGCAGTAATGGCAGTACCAGCACACGATAGCCGAGACTACGCATTTGCCAAATATTTTGGCTTGCCCATTACACAAGTAGTGAGTGATGAAAAAAATACTATTTCTGTGGATGAAGAAGCCTTTACCGATAATCAAAATGGAGTATTAATACACTCTGGTTTTCTTACTGGAATGAACGTTCCAAATGCTAAAAAAGCCATTATAACTAAGTTAGAAGAATTAGAAATTGGCAAGGGTAAAATAAATTTCCGCTTGCGTGATGCTGGTTTTAGTCGCCAGCGTTATTGGGGCGAGCCTTTCCCTATAATGTATAAGAATGATATACCTTATTTAGTTAATGAAAAGGATTTGCCTATAAAATTGCCAGATGTAAAATCGTATAAACCAACAGGTAACGGAGAATCTCCGTTAGCAAGTGTTACATCATGGGCTAATAATGAGAAAGGGTCAGAAGGTTATATAAAAGAGTTTGAGGGGTATAAAAGAGAAACTAATACCATGCCAGGCTGGGCAGGGAGTAGTTGGTATTTTTTACGCTATATGGACAGCAAAAACCAAAACGAGTTTGCAAGCAAAGAAGCAGTGGACTATTGGGGTAATGTTGACCTATACTTAGGCGGTAGCGAACACGCCACAGGGCATTTGCTATACGTGCGTTTTTGGACAAAATTTTTATATGATATAGGCAAAATACCCGTAAGTGAACCCGCTAAAAAGCTAATTAATCAAGGAATGATACAGGGGGCATCTGCATTTGTATATCGTATAAACGGTACAAATAAGTTTGTTTCTTACAATCTTAGAAAAGAATATGAAACCTCACCTATCCATGTAGATGTGAATATAGTAGAGGGTAATGAGTTGAATATTGAGCAATTAAAAAATTGGAGAGATGAATTTAAAACTGCTGAATTTATTACCGAAGGAGGGAAATACATTGTTGGCTCAGAAGTAGAGAAAATGTCTAAGCGTTGGCATAATGTAGTAAACCCTGATATTATGATAGAGAAGTACGGAGCGGATACTTTGCGCCTGTACGAGATGTTTTTAGGACCTTTGGAGCAAAGCAAACCATGGAATACCAATGGTATTGAAGGGGTATATCGTTTTTTGGGTAAACTATGGCGTTTATTCTTTACTGCTAATGAACAATTTGAGATAAGCGATGTAGCACCCACCAAAGCAGAATTAAAGATATTACACAAAACCATTAAAAAAACTACGGAAGATATTGAGCAATTCTCGTTCAATACTAATGTAAGTGCTTTTATGATTTGCGTGAACGAGCTTACACAATTAAAATGTAACAAGCGTATCATTCTTGAGCCTTTATTAGTGTGTTTATCGCCCTATGCTCCCCATATAGCCGAAGAGTTATGGAAACTATGCGGACACAAAAACGGCATTTTAGATATTGATTTCCCAATATATAATGAGGAGTATTTGGTAGAAAACACCTTTACTTATCCCGTATCTATTAATGGAAAGCTGCGCCAACAAATGGAGTTTGCTTTAGATACAGACCAAACCACCATACAAGCAACGGTATTGGCTGATGAGACTATACAAAGATGGATGGACGGAAAACCTCTCAAAAAATTCATTCTCGTAAAAGGGCGGATTATTAATGTAGTGATTTAGCCTATTGTCTCGTTTTATGGCTCTCCTAAATATAGTAAGTCCAATATGTCAAAATTTAAAAATTTGACATATTTTACCCCAACTCACTTCAAGTCAGTTAAAACTAACTGGTTGCTTGTACATAAAGCTAAAACTGTATAATGTAAAAAGAAAAGGGCTGAACAAATTAATGTACAACCCCTTTCTTGGTAAACTCCATATAGTAAGTTTGCTACTCTATTATGTATGCGCCTTTATGGTGCAGGCACATATATATTAGCATCGTTACGGTAACCCACTTTATCTTCATACCAATCGGCATTAAAGAAACCATTGCTTTGCACCCATGCTGCAAATTTTAGGTGGGCTGTAACTATATCTTTTTTCTCAGCAGGATAATCAAATTTTACAGGAAAATGTATTGCCCATGGCAAGTTCCCCGTTGTTTTGTAAAATCTGTTGCTAAGGGGTATTGAGTTATCATTTGCCGTTCCAAACAGTGCCGTATTTGCCAATACAGTGTTTTTCTTGTTAGGTAAATGAACCTCTATATTTCTTGCAGAAGTAAATAAAAATGGATTAAAAGGGTAAGTGCCTAAGCTGCCAAAATTTAGCGGGGTTACAAAGGTCATTTTGGTATTAATAGTATCGGGTGTTGCTACTGGCGCAAATCTTCTAGTGTTGTAGAATGAACCTCCAGGTTGGCTAAGTTGATCCACTACTTTATCAAAGAAAATCATTACCGCTTTTGTATGTCCTGCTTCTAAGCCGCTTGCAGCTAATGTAGCACGACCACCTGTAATTTGTGAGCCCGTAACTTGGTCAACTAATGAGGCATTGAAAGGAAATTCAACTCCAAAACCACCCATTAGTGCTGCCCCTTTGGCATCGGCATATACTTTCGTATTTAGCTCTAATACTTTATTTTGAGGACTTACTACTGCGTGAAATCTCCAACGAATTACTAAGTCGTTCATATCATAATCGCCAGTACTGGGCCATAAATCTTCAAAAGCTACAGTACCAAATTCATTTTCAGAGGGGAAATATCGGTCATATGCTTTTGTATCATCACAAGGATAATCATCATAAAAATCAGGAACACCATCGTTATCACAATCATTAGGGTCGTCAACTGGTGGTACGGTGGTATTTGTAATATTTTGTGGTGGGTTTGCCGATGCGTAAAAAACAGCATCATTAAAATCTTGGTCGCTTTGTCCGTTATCACGGCGCACATCTTCAATGGCTATAATATAGCGTTGTGTTGGTGCATCATAAAGCAGTATTACATGGTCTTGAAAAGCGGCAGCTTCTGCATTAAAACCTTTGTGGCTATACCATACATTAAGCCCTTTGGTAACTTCCGATGAGCCATTGAAACCATTGGCAGCCATAGCAAAACCAATAATAGTATCTTTCCCGAAACGTCCAATTTTTACTTTATCACCAGCCGCTAATCCCCCGCCGCTTCCACTAAAACTTGAATTAGGGAATACGGTGTATAAAGAATCAATATCGTTTACGGTAGCTGGAGGAGTACTCTTATCATATATATAATAAAACAATACATTTTTTAGCGATGCGCCTTCGTGTACAAATGTTATCCAAACATCTGCTGTTTGTGTTACTTCTACTACGGGTAGTATGTTGTTTATATATTGTGGGCGAAAAACTGGTACTGCTTTATTTTCAGGTAAAGCGGCTAACACACGAGCAGTAAATGCAGGGGTTAATACATCAGGAACGTCTAAATAATTAGGTACGCCATCTATATCCCAAGTGCCTAATATAAATGAGAATTTATGAGCAACACTCATTTTCCGACTAAAACCACTGCTTACTGTTTGCAATCCTGTACCTGCTTGCACACTTGATGGTGCAACCAAAGTTTGCATTTTACCTTGAATATAGTGAAAACTTACTTTATTACCGCTAACAGGTACCTCAACATTTTGAGGAACACCCATTGCATAAGGAAATATAGTTACTTGTTTTTGATAAGTAGGAAGACTAAGAGGCACATTAAGCACACCGTTTTTATCAGTAACGCCAGTAGCATATACTTTGCGTTTTGCTACTCCATCATTAGGCGCGTCAAACACATCAACACGTACACCCCTAATTGGGTCTCCGTTGCGGTCAGCAAGTCTTACGTCTAAAGTTAAATCTTGTGTGGTAGCATAATTGAATCCATTAGGAACAATCATATCCTTAGAGCGTTCTACATTATTATTAATGTTTGTAGGCTCTGTGGTGGGAGTAAGCCCGTCTTTTTTACAACTTCCTAAAGTTAGGATAGCTAGTACAACAGGTACAATTTGCTTCAATTTCATAATTTTTAGCTTTGTGCGTTCTATGTGCAGAACGGTTAATATTCAAAATAGCAATTGCAAATGTACTTATTAATTGCCTGAAACACCAATGGAAATACCCTTGAAACATTACTTTTATATAAGTGGGGGTATATTTATGTGAGTGGCGGAAGCGCAGTTAATACTTTTATGTAAAAAACAAAGTATTAATGGGTTACACCCTTCCTTTACCCTCTCATAGCTTCGCTTCACACCTTTCTGTTAATGCTTAAAAGCTAAGAATGAGCAACGCTTTTGATATTATATGGTTTTGGTTAAACCTAAAAAAACCCACTCCTTTTTGGA
>CAZOZL010000007.1:0-136634 GCA_964584305.1 uncultured Burkholderiales bacterium | reverse complement strand
ATAAATACCTTTCGCCAGAAAAAGAGTAAAAGTACTTTATAGTACTTATGTTAATATCTCCCCTTAATTATGAACGCAAATAGTTAAGGGGATTTTTATTAGCAAAACCAAATAAGTTCAGCATGACTGCCCATCGCATCAAAGGCTAAAAGCCAATAACTAATACTAATTTCAAAATTACACTATAACTTTACTACGGGTTAAAACTACTCTCTTAAATGGTCTAATAAATGGCTAAGTTGTGCTGCCTCTTCCTCACTTAGATTGCTTGCCATATTATCCATATAATCACTTTCGCCGTCAATTTTTTCAATAAGTGCTATTCCTTTATCATTTATCACAATATCAACCAAACGCTTATCACTACACGATCGGCACACGTTCAGCAACTCTTTTTCTTGTAAGCGGGAAACTATCCTGCTCACGTCGCTCATTTTATCCAGCATACGATTGCATATCAAACTTGTTGATACTGGAGTAGGAAATTGCCCCTTAAGTATTTTAAGTACATTGTATTGTTGCGGGGTTATATCATAACCCTTCATAAAATTTTTAATACGTAGCTGTAACCAACTACCAGTAAACAATACATTTACAATTGCTTTTTGTTTTTGACTACGAAACTTTTTTTGACTTATTTCTTTTTCAATTTCCATTAGCTACCGTACTGCAAATTTAATCATACTCTCTTACTACAAAAGAAAACTTACAAAAAGTGAATTTTATTGTACTTTCCTATAATCTTGTTTTTAATGAACTTTAGGACAGATATTTGAGTCTATAAATAAGTAATATCACTACCTTATATATAGGTTAGCTTATTTTAAAAACATAAATTAGCCGATACTAAAGTAGTATATTTATAATAGCTATATGACAAATCCACCGTTTCAACCCTTTAGTGTTTATGCAAAAGCCTCTTTGGTGGGTTAAACTTACCAAATACGAATATTGGCCTGTTGGGCTGTTATTTCTTCCTGCTATATTACTATTTTGGCCTTTGCTGGCAATACGTGCAAGGGCTTTACTATATTTTACTGCTGCAAACCCCAGCATTCCCTTAGGTGGTTTTTTTGGTGAAAAGAAATATGATATAATTAAAGACATCCCAAAGGAGTACCTTCCGCAGACAGTTTTAGTAAGTAAAAACCAAATTTATGATATAGTAAACATTGCTACCCAACACAGTTTTACCTACCCTTTGGTAGTGAAACCGAATATTGGAGAACGAGGAAAGGATATTGCAATTGTTAATAATGATACTGAGTTATTGCAACATACCCAGCATTTTACTGATGATATAATGCTACAAGAATATATACACTTTACAGAGGAGTATGGAGTGATATTTTATAAATACCCCAATGGCAAACAAAAAGGCATTACATCAATAGTAAAAAAAGGTTTTTTAGCGGTTACAGGCAATGGTGAAAGCACAGTAAAACAACTGCTACAAAAAAACGAACGAGGGAGGCTACACCTTAAACAACTCATAAAAGATGAACCTGAAAAGCTAAAAGTGATACCCAAAAACAATGAAGAATTTATAGTTCAGCCCATAGGAAATCACTGCAAAGGGACTGCTTTTTTAAACTTTAATAAGCTAATAACCAGCGAAATGATTGAGGCATTTGATAAAATATCTAACTCGATGGATGGGTTTTATTACGGTAGGTTTGATTTGCGCTGCTTTAGTGATGAGGATTTGCAAAACGGCAGAAATATTAGGATAATTGAAGTAAACGGAACCACCAGTGAACCCGGTCATATTTATGATATGAATACTATGAACTTGTGGAAGGCATACAGAGATATTTGGACAAACATGAAAATAATTAGTACTATATCTGTTATGAATCACAGGCAATACAAGGTGGCATACGCTACAAAAAAAGAATTTTTAAGTACTTTGTACATTCACTTTTTTAAGAGAAACTAACTTGTGGAAGCCGTTTTATATTTATTAGCTTCGGCAGTAATAAGCTATGTAGCATCATTGCAGTTGGGCCCTGTAAACCTAAGGGTAATTCAAAGTACTATACAACTGGGAAAAGGCTACGCTTTACGTGTTGGTTTTGGCGGTAGCTTGCCCGAGTTACTTTACGCAGGAATAGCTTTTTATATTACTGAACTAATTGATTTTGATAGTTTTAACAATATATGGTTGTCTTTTATAACACTACCCGTTTTTATATTTTTAGCAGTATATAATTTCAGAAAAAAGGACACTCAAAACATTAAAAACCCAAAAATACTTTCCCCATCCCACCGTAAAGGTTTTTTTGAAGGATTTGTATTGGCTATGCTAAACCCGCAGCTAATTACTTTTTGGCTGGTAATAATTGCATTTTTTAAAACCAAAGGGTTGCTTGTTGACGTAACTTTTGCACAACAATTTTTTTTTGTAGCAGGAACTGCATTGGGTGCTTTTGCATTGCAGCTTACCTTTATAGCACTTGCTAATAAGTACAAAAACCAAATTATGGAAAAAATGGGTAAAAACTTTAATAAAATAATTGGTGGGTTATTTTTACTTTTGGCAATAGTAGATGCTGCAAAGCTATTATATAACCTGCTATGAAAAAACCAACCTTACTTACACTATTTCTTTTGGCTATTGGGTTTACGCCCATAAATGCCCAAGTAATTACATTTAAAGCAAAATGGAAAAAAGGAGACACCTTTAGCTATTATTTGTTTCATAATAAGTATAACCCCAACAACAAAGAGTATATAAAAAATAAAGACACTACTATTATTAAGTTTAGAGTAGTGAGTAATGAAAATAGTGGTATTGTGGTAGAAATGCTACACAATTACAGTAAACGCGCGCCACAACCTTTCCCCGCCAAAGGGTTAAAAAAGGTAATTGAAAATATAAAGCTAACCCCAGTAGAATTGAAATTAGATACTAATGGTAAGTTCATGTCTATTAAAAACTGGCGAGAGGTAAGACGGTTCTGTTTTGCCGAAATAGCTAAGGGAAAAAATAATGCACCCGCACAAGAAAAAGAAACATGGAACTATTGGAAAACCAAAGTAACTACCGAAAAACAAATAGAACGCTATTTTGTCACTGATATTGAATTCTTTTTTATGCTATACGGTAGTGCGCTTAAAAGAAATAGAACAATAGACTATGAAGACCAAATGGTAAGCCCCTATGGTGATATATTACCCGCAAAAACACAACTAGTTACTACCGATGACTCTGCCAACAACAAAATAGTAAAAGTACAGTTTTATACTTTGCCTGATGGTATGAAATGTGGTGATTTGATAAAAAAATACCGAGAAATAGCTAGAGAACAAGAAGATAACCCTGATGCTATACCAGACGTTGCTTTGTTTGACCTACAAGACTATTACAAGTTTGTACACAATACCCAAACTACACTACACACCAAAAGTGAATATATGCGCTATATAAAAACAGGTAGCAAAAAACTGATAGAAGAATATAGTTTTATACTTACCCGTTAAGTTTTCTTTTTTCCCATAAGCCATACAAAACACTAAGAACAACCCCCATTACTACCAAAGTCATACCCATAAGGCTATTAGTATCAAAGGTTTCATTAAAAATAAAATAACCAAATACCAACGCCCATACTATACCCAAGTATTGAAATATGGCAACTTTCCCTATATTTTCTGCCTGAAAGGCACGAGTCATAAACAGTTGCCCTAATTGTGTAGAAACACCCATACCTATCAACCATGCCAACTCTACCCAAGTTGGAGTAATCCAAGTGATAATAGTGGGTACAGCTATTAATGGTAATGACACTAAAGGAAAGTACATCACTATTGTAAGTGGGTCGTCCTTTCCTTTTAGCTTGGCTATCATATTATAGGCTAAGCCAGAAAAAATAGCCGAACTAATACCGATAAGCAGCATAGTAGTACTCACTCTATCATCAAAACCTTTTACCATAGCAGCACCCGCAAAAGCAATTATATAAAACAACCATTTAAAAGCGGGCATTCGTTGTGATAATAAAACAATGGCCAAAATAGTAGTGAAAATGGGTGAAAGATATTGAATGGTAACCGCTGATGCTAATGGCATATCTTTTAGGGTTATAAAAAACAGCAACAACCCCGCAGAACCAAATACACCTCGCAGAATTAGTAATTTTTTGTTATTGCCCCAGAAAGGTAGTTTTTTTTGGCGAATGATTATCGCTGTCATTAAAAAAGTAATAATACTTCTAAAAAACACCAACTCAAATACAGGAATACGTGGGGTTAGTTTTATGGTAAGGCTCATTATTCCTAAGAAAAAAGAGCCCATTATCATGTACTGAATGCCTTTATTCAATATATATTACTTAAAAAAGTTTTACTATAAAATGTACCAGAATTACAAAACTAAAAGTGAGTTTTAGCACTGCCCCTGTTAAAAAACCTAAAAATGTTGCTATGCCCGATTTAAAAGCTACTGCATTGCCTTGCCCTGCTATCATCTCTCCTATCACTGCGCCTATAAATGTACCTATAAGCATACCCACTGGCGGGAAAAAGAATAGCCCCACAAGCATACCTATAATACTGCCATTGCTACCCCATTTTGTTCCGCCTGCTTTTTTTACCCAATATGGAGGTATTAAATAATCTACCACCACTATTATAGCAGTAAACACACCGTAAAGTACTAATGCAAAAGTAGAAAAATGAACATAAGTGAAAAAGTGAGCCACCAATATACCCGCATACGCTATTGGCGGACCAGGTAGCACAGGCAAAACGCTACCTATCAGCCCTATAATAAGTAATGCCCCTGCTACTACAAGCAGTAGTATTTCTATGGTTTCCATAGTTTCTAATACCTGCCTCTACCCAATGCCTCTCTAAAAGGCCAAGGTATTGCAGCAAAAATTACTAATAGTGCTATTATATATAGTATAAGGGTGGGGCGAAGTTTAGTATTTACCACCACTGCTTTTTTTAGCTTGCTATGCCCTATTGTTATTAATACCACAGCAATAAGCATCATAATAGCGTGTTCTACGGCAAAAAAACGTAAACTACTATTTTTCATTACCACGCCAGCACCTTCTTTTAAAGTATTAAACCAGCCTAAGCCAAAGTATAGTACCAAACCTATAACTACCTGCAAATGGGTTGCCGATAAAAAGATAGTAGAAAACATTTTTGCCCTGCCTCTGGCAGCCATTAGTATAGCTATAATAGAACCTATACCGCCTAATAAAACTATGTAGCGCAGTATAGAGTGAGTGCTTTTTAGAAAATCGTACATAATTAACTTCTTTTTTGTTGCCACAAACCTACATTAAATACCGTGAGTTCGCCATATAAAAAAGCAAGGTGTGGTAACTCATCTCAATTATTGATACAGATAGATAAGCCAAAATTCTCCTCTCCAGCTGCGAGGGGTTCTTTACCCATAAATTAGCGTGTTATTTATTAAGGATGAAGTGATAAATTAGCCCGTGCGGTTGTCATAGTATGCAAAGTTGAAAGAATGCGCCCGTGCCAAGTACACTTTCATTATACCCAACTCACGTTAGTTTATAGTATTTCTTTTGATTTGACATTGTAATTTGCATACTTTGCTCCCCAATGGATATAACTCGACAGCTAAAAAATACTATTAGAGATATTAATGATTTTCCAAAAAAGGGAATTGTTTTTAAAGACATTACCCCAATTCTTAAAAATCCGCAATTGTGTAGTCATGTGTTAGATTATTTGGCAAAACAATCTGCGCCACTTAATATTGGTGCGGTTGCAGCTATTGAAAGTAGAGGGTTTATGTTTGGGTTTCCTTTAGCCTTACGTTTAGGTGTTCCGTTTATACCCTTTCGTAAAAAAGGAAAATTACCCTACGATATAGTGAGTTATGAATATAGTTTAGAATATGGCACAGCTACTATTGAAGCACATACCGATGCTATACAGCCCAATACCCGTGTGTTAATACACGATGACTTGTTAGCCACAGGAGGGACAGCAAGTGCCGCCGCCGAGTTGGTAAAAAAACTGAATGGAGAGGTAGTAGGTTTTAGTTTTTTGGTTGAGATTGGATTTTTAGGAGGCAGAGAAAAACTTACCCAATATACACAAGAAATAGCCTCTATGGTAAATTATTAACTTTCTTAATTTTAGTACTTATTACGGCTCTTAATTAAGTAGAATATCTCGATTTTTAGCAGCACCTATACTAAAAATTACTAAATCATAAATTTCTGTTATCCACAGCAATTGCATAACTTGTTAGCAATTGCAAGGGCTTTCATACTATTTTTACCTACTCTTATTGTTGGGTTTTTCAACAATAGCGGTTGTTAGATTAGAAGAATCACACGCTACTCTTACCTAATAACTTACAACCGAGTTAACTATTAGCAATAACAAAATGGCAGAAGAAGCACAATATACCGAAAACGAAATTCGCTCGCTCGATTGGAAAGAACATATCCGCTTACGCCCAGGAATGTATATAGGCAAGTTAGGAGATGGTTCATCGCCTGATGATGGTATCTATATTCTTGTTAAAGAAATAGTGGACAACTCTATTGATGAGTATGTGATGGGCAATGGAAAAAAAGTGGACATTAAAGTTAGCGACCACAAAGTAGTAATTCGTGATTATGGGCGGGGTATCCCTTTAGGTAAAGTTATTGATTGTGTATCAAAAATAAACACAGGCGGAAAATACGATAGCAAAGCATTTCAAAAATCTGTTGGACTTAATGGAGTGGGTACTAAGGCTGTAAATGCCTTATCATCTCACTTTAGGGTACAATCCATACGTAATGGGCGTACAAAAATTGCCGAATTTGAACGTGGTATTTTAGTAAACGATTTTAAAGAAGAAAATACTACCGAGCGCAACGGCACAATAATAACTTTTGTGCCTGATGATACTGTATTTCGCAATTTCCATTACCGACCTGAATTTTTAGTAGAGCAAATTTGGAACTACGCCTACCTAAACGCGGGCTTGTCGTTGCACTTCAACGGCACTATTTATATGTCTAAAAACGGTCTTTTAGACCTTTTGCAGCGCAAAGCCAATACCGAAACTATTCGCTACCCGATAATTCATTTAAAAGATGAGGATGTAGAGCTGGCAATGACCCATGAAAACCAATATGGTGAAGAGTATTACAGTTTTGTAAACGGACAGCATACAACACAAGGCGGTACTCATTTGCAAGCATTTAGAGAGGCAATTGTAAAAACAATTCGTGATTTTTATAAGAAAGACTTTGAGGTAGCAGATATACGCTCCTCAATTATAGTAGCCATAAGTGTTAGGGTGCAAGAGCCAGTTTTCGAAAGTCAAACTAAAACAAAATTAGGCTCACAGGTAATGAGTGAGGGTGGTCCGAGTTTAAAAAGTTTTATGACAGACTTTATCTCTACTAAACTGAATAACTTTTTGCATAAAAATCCTACTACAGCCGAAGCACTACTAAAGCGTATCCAGCAATCAGAGCGGGAGCGTAAGGACATGGCTGGGATTAAAAAATTAGCCAATGAAAGGGCTAAAAAAGCGAACCTACACAACAAAAAACTACGTGATTGCCGCATCCATTTCGATAACTCAAAAGACGATAAAAAATACGATACCACTATATTTATTACCGAGGGAGACTCTGCCAGTGGGTCTATTACCAAGTCTCGTGATGTGGCTACACAAGCCGTGTTTAGCTTGCGTGGTAAACCCCTTAACAGCTATGGATTAACCAAAAAAATAGTGTACGAAAACGAGGAGTTTAACTTATTACAACACGCACTAAATATTGAAGCAGGTATTGAGAACCTTCGCTACAACCGTGTGGTTATAGCTACGGATGCCGATGTGGACGGAATGCACATTCGTTTGCTAATACTCACCTTCTTTTTACAGTTTTTTCCTGATTTGGTAAAAAATGGACACGTTTACATATTGGATACCCCTTTGTTTCGGGTACGCAACAAGCAAAAAACTATTTATTGCTATACTGATATGGAAAGACGAAATGCAATACAAGAAATAGGTGCAAAAGCAGAGATAACCCGCTTTAAAGGGCTTGGAGAAATATCGCCCGAAGAATTTGGGCTGTTTATAGGCGAAGATATGCGCTTAGACCCTGTGATGTTACACCCTGAAACCTCTATAAAAGAACTGTTAGAGTATTATATGGGCAAAAACACCATGGACAGGCAAAAATTTATTATCAGCAAGCTAAAAGTAGAAAAAGACATTTTAGACGAGGTGGCAGCGTAATTATTAGTATATAAAAACATGGAATTAAAAACAGAGTTACTTTTAGGCGATTGTAAAGAAAAGTTGAAAGACTTAGAGGACAACTCTGTTGATTTGATAATAACATCTCCGCCTTATGCAGACCAAAGAAAAAGCACCTACGGAGGAATTAACCATAACGAGTATGTTGATTGGTTTATGCCTATTTCTAAAGAACTTTTAAGGGCGCTTAAACCAACGGGGACATTCATTTTAAATATAAAAAAATCATTGTATACAAGCAGTTCTAAACTAATAGTTGTTGCTGTTAATGGTTGTTGTTACGGCAAAGACAAGAAACCATTTAAAGCTAAAGAAAAGAACCAAGAGTTTGAAATAGAGTATTCTTCAACAATAAATAAATTTACAAGAGATTTTATAATTAGGTACTGCGATTCTGATGGGAAAATAAACTGGCATACACTTTTAAAATTTAACTCTGGAAAATGAAAATTGAACCATTAAGAGTATTTGCTGAACATGATAGGGGTAAAACGCTTTTGTTTGATAACCAACGAACGGGTGAGTTTATTTTAGGATATAGAAACAAAAACAGCATTAGCGGAAGGCACTACCACAAAGGAACAGCAACAAATAAAGACCCTGAAGTTTTAATACTTATAATGGGTAATATACAGCTAAAAACCATTGATTTAAACACTAAGGAAGAACAAACTAATATTATTAACAAACCCAGTAAAATTGAAATCCCAGCTATGGTATGGCATGAAGTAATAGCACTTACCGATTGTGTTTTTTTAGAAACCAATAGTATTAACGATTGTGATACTGATACATATAGATTAGAAGAGACAGCATGAGCGACGAACATATAAATAACGATTTACCCGAAAACGAAGAACAAGCCCCTGAAGCGGAAGCAAGCCTGAAAGATGGTAAGGCTATTAATGGAATGTACGAAAGTTGGTTTTTAGACTATGCCTCGTATGTGATATTAGAACGTGCCATACCTCATATAAACGATGGTTTCAAGCCTGTTCAACGCCGCATTTTGCACGCCATGAATGAGATGGACGACGGGCGTTTTAATAAGGTAGCCAATATTATAGGGCAAACTATGCAATACCATCCTCATGGTGATGCTTCAATAGGTGATGCTTTGGTGGGTTTAGGGCAAAAAGATTTATTGGTAGAAACACAGGGAAACTGGGGAGATGTTCGTACGGGAGACTCTGCTGCTGCCCCTCGTTATATTGAAGCTCGTTTATCTAAATTGGCAAATGATGTAGTGTTTAATCCTAAAACTACCGAGTGGCAACTAAGCTATGACGGGCGCAAAAAAGAGCCTATTACCCTGCCTGTAAAGTTTCCACTATTATTAGCACAAGGAGTAGAAGGTATTGCGGTAGGTTTGGCTACCAAAATAATGCCTCACAACTTTTGCGAGCTGATTGAAAGTGCCATAAAGCTGCTAAAAGGAAAATCGTTTGAATTGTATCCCGATTTTTTAACAGGCGGTACAATTGATGTTGCTAACTACCAAAAAGGTGAAAGAGGAGGGAAAATAAGAGTTAGAGCAAAAATTGAAGAGGTAGATAATAAAACATTAGTTATTAAGGGAATACCTTTTGGAGTTACAACCAATAGCTTAATAGAAAGTATTATAAAAGCGAATGATAGCGGTAAGGTAAAAATAAAAAAGGTAGTAGATAATACAGCCAAAGATGTAGAGTTAATTGTGAACCTCGCTTCGGGGGTTTCACCAGGTATGACCATTGATGGTTTGTATGCTTTTACCAACTGTGAAGTATCTATATCTCCCAATGCGTGTGTAATTGTTGATGATAAGCCTCATTTTCTTACCGTTAATGAAATTTTACGCCTATCCACCGAAAATACCAAAGAACTCTTAAAACAAGAGTTAGAAATACGCTTAAAAGAGTTGGATACCAATTGGCACAACTCATCATTAGAAAAAATATTTATTGAGGAGCGTATTTACCGTGATATTGAAGAAAGCGAAACGTGGGAGGCTGTATTAAAAGCTATTGATAAAGGTTTAAACCCTTTTAAGAAACTATTAAGGCGCGAAGTAACTCAAGATGATATTACCCGCTTAACGGAGATAAAAATTAAGCGTATCTCAAAGTTTGATACCTTTAAGGCTGATGAGCATATAAGCGGACTTGAAAATGAAATGGAAGAGGTGAAAAACCACCTCCAACACATTACAGACTATGCTATACGCTATTTCGAGAACCTTTTAAAGAAATATGGAAAAGGCAAGGAGCGCAAAACAGAAATTAAGACTTTTGATACTATACAAGCCAGCTTGGTAGCAGTAAACAACCAAAAACTATATGTAAATAGAAAAGAGGGTTTTATAGGGTATGGATTAAAAAAAGATGAGTATGTGAGTGATTGCTCTGATATTGATAATATAATAGTATTTAGAAACGATGGTAAAATGTTGGTTACCAAAATCACGGATAAGTCTTTTGTAGGGAAGGATATTATTTATGTGGGAGTGTTCCATAAAAATGATGACCGCATGGTTTACAACATAGTATATGCTGATGGTAAAACCAATACTGCAAGGGTAAAACGGTTTACCATTGGCGGTATAACCCGTGATAAAGAGTATGACCTAACCACTGGTAAAAAAGACTCAAAAGTGTTGCATTTTACTGCCAACCCTAATGGTGAAGCGGAGATAGTAAGTGTACAATTAAGTGCCTATGCCAAAGCCCGCAAGCTGCAATTCGATTTTGATTTTTCGGAATTAGCTATAAAAGGGAGAGGCTCGCAAGGCAATATATTGAGCAAGCACTTAGTTAAAAGTGTGAAGTTTAAACAAGCGGGTGTTTCAACGCTCGAAGCACAAAAAATATGGTATGATGAGAGTGTAGGAAGGTTAAATACAGAAGAGCGAGGGGAATGTATTGGCAGCTTTGAGGGAGAAGATAAAATTTTAGTATTCTATAAATCGGGCGATTACCAGCTAACTAATTTCGAACTCACTAATCACTATGAGCCTGATGATGTTGTATTTATCAAAAAATATAACCCAGAAAGGGCTGTTACATTAGCCTACTACGATGCGGGGGGTAAAAACTACTATATAAAACGTTTTATAATAGAAACCTTAACTATGGATAAGCGTTTTCGTTGTATTACAGATGGAGATAAAAACTATATTGTGGGAATAACAGACCATCCTAAACCTGAATTATTGGTTAGAAAAGGCAAAAAGAAAGAGGGTAAGGAGGAAACAATATCGTTATTAGAATATGACATAAAAGGCTGGAAAACCATCGGGACTAAGCTAAATGGAAGTGATATATCATTTATAGAAATGCTGCAAAAGGAAGAAGTACTAACAGAGATAAAAGAGCCTGAAAACCAAATTACTAATGTTTCTGAAACTAACTTATCCCCAAAAGAAGACCCCATTTTAGATGAATTGCTAAAAAAGGATAAAGATAAAAAACCTGTACATCCTACTAATAATAAGCAAAGTAAGTTGTTTGATTTGTAGCTATAAGTATCTATATTTTCATCACCTCACCCAATAAAATACTGTGTGTGCCATTCAAGCGTTTTCTTACAGCAGGTTGAAACCTGCCACAATTAATATAACCTTAGCAAAAACTTTATGTATAGATACCCCTCCTTGGGTAGGACTTGCAGGGTGGCAAAAGGAGGGAGGTGGGGCTGGTTATACTGACACAAACCACGTCATTGCGAGTAATGTCTTCTTAGACAAACGTGGCAAACTGGTATGATGGGATAGCAAAGAGATTGCCGCGGAAGACCTCGCAATGACAGCACAGGCGAGTTGCATTAACCCCTACCAATGTATTGGTTATTTGGCTCTGCTAATAGTTAATGTGGAAGGGGTAAATAATAAAAGGAAGGAATAAGTGATACCTCTACGTATGCGCCTGCTCGCTACCTTGCTTACACACCTTTCGACTCCGCTCAAGATAACAATGCGTGCACTAAAGGCTAAAAACCAATAGCTAATAAAAAACGTAAATTAAGGCACTGTTTTATTTGCTTGTGGTATAGTTTCTCAAAGGTTTAATTAAAAATAGAATACTAAGCAATACTAAAATTGCCCCAGCAAAAAATGGTGCGCCAGGTAATAGGAATGGTGCTGACTCGCTTATGAAATATGAAAACAAATTAGTCATAAATAAAGGACCTACAATGGCGGTTGCACTCATCAAACTAGTTAATGTTCCTTGCAATTCCCCCTGTTCATTAATAGGTATTTTGTCTGAAATAATACTTTGCAAAGCAGGTCCCCCAATACCTCCTAAACAATAGGGGATAATGAAGGCAAACATCATCCACGAAGCGTTAGCAAGCCCAAATAACACTAAACCTACACCATATAGTGTGAAACCAATAAATACAGATGTTTTCACACCAAATTTTGGGATTATTATTCTAATTAGCCACGCTTGTACTATGGCAGTAATAATACC
The DNA here is from genome assembly GCA_964584305.1 of uncultured Burkholderiales bacterium. Taxonomy (GTDB): domain Bacteria; phylum Bacteroidota; class Bacteroidia; order UBA8524; family UBA8524; genus SB11. The sequence continues at coordinate 123,920 of CAZOZL010000007.1, read as the reverse complement.
TACAACTGCTAACGACCAACCTATATCAGAAGGAGTCCATTGAAATTTATGTTTATTAAAAAAACTCCAATTTGATTGTACTGCGTGCGAAGCAATATAAATAAGCACAAATGATACTACCATGCCTTTTAGCATAGGAAATCTTTTTAGGTTTAATAAAGCACTTAATGGATTTGACCGTTTAAAGCTAAACTCTCTTCGCTCTTCTTTTGGTAAAGATTCAGGCAATACAAAGTAGCCGTATATTACATTTAGTAAACTTAGTATTGCAGCGGCGTAAAACGGCGCACGTGTTCCAAAGTAATCGCCAACTACACCACCAATCACAGGTCCTATAATAAACCCTATACCAAATGCAGCACCTATCAAGCCAAAGTTCTGCGCTCTTTTTTCTGGTGTGCTAATATCAGCTATATAGGCATTTGCTGTGGTAAAACTTGCACCACAAACACCCGCAATTAGCCTACCAATAAACAGCCAAGCAAGAGTTGGGGCAACCGCATGAAAAATATAATCTATCCCTAAACCTAAAAGAGAAATTAATAATATAGGTCTGCGTCCGTATTTATCACTTAAACCACCTAAAATGGGTGAAAATATAAACTGCATGATAGCATAAGAAAATAACAATAAACCACCATATGCAGATGCTTCGCTAATGCCTTTACCTGTCAGTTGCATTATTAAATCAGGGATGATAGGAATAATAATTCCTAAACCAATCACATCAATAAGTACAGTAATAAATATGAAGGTAAGGGCAGAGTTGGTTTTTATTTTCATAGGGGTTGTTATATGCCCTGCAAAATAAACCGAAACTTTATAAATATGAATTTATTAAACTACGCATTATAGCTAAATGATGGTCGTCGTGTTCAGCAAAAAAATAGACTAAATCCACAACTCGCATGGGTTTGTTTAATCTTGGGTGCAAAGCTGTTTTTGCAATAGTTTCAACATTGTAGTTTTTTAATTGTGTTATATGTTTTGCACGTATTTCTCTAAACGCTATAAGTAAATCAGCAATATTAGCAGCATTATGGTTGGCTTCATAGGTTTTCTGGTTACTCATATCGGCCGCAGTTAGTACTTCAACATCTTTTTCAAAATCATCTATTCTATATCCAAAAAGTGCTTCTAAGTCAATTAAATGCCCGATATGCTCTTGTATAGACCATGCGCTATTTTGTTTTTTGGTGAGGATTTTATTTGAACCTCCTTTCACAAATTCTTCAAGGCGAGTGGGTGTTCCTCGTAACCGCTCTAATAATGAGGGGAATTTTCCGAGGGGATAGTTAAAACTAAACTCAATATCTATCCATTTCGATTGGTCAACCATAGTTTTTAAAGATTAATTAAGGCTTTTTTTAGCAGGCTTATCCCCAAAAGCAATTTTGTGATTGACAATATTGTATAAACGCAATTTAAACAATAAAAATAACTCAAGATGGAAACACAAAACAAAAACATGGAATCTCAAGTTAAAGTAACAGTTAATACAACATTGCAAACTGTTTACAATGCTATTACCAGCCAAAAAGGTATTGAAGGCTGGTGGGCTACAAATACCACAGTTGCTACTGAGGTAGGTGGAGTATCGAAAATGATTTTTAACAAAGAAGGGCAAATTTTTGAAATGGAGTTTAGAATTGATGAATTGAAAGACAACCGTATTTTATGGACTTGTATTAGTAATACCAACCCCACTTGGGTAAACTCAAACATTAGCTTTGATTTAAGCTCAAATGGTAATAACACTGAAGTAGTTTTCAAACATTACAATTTTGCTGCTGCACTAAACAAAGAAGGCTTAGAAGTGGTAAACCAAACTTGGAGGCATTTTATTACCAATTCACTTAAAAACTATTGTGAAAAAGGTGCAGGACAACCTTGGAATTAGGGAAATACTGCAAAATCAATCAAAATCTCAGTTGGCAATAGCTGAGATTTTTTGTTGCAAGAAATCTTTTTCTTTTTCTGAATGGGTTAAAGTAAAAGCATATTGATAGTTGAGTTTTGCATTTTCCTTATCTCCATTTGTTTTATACAGCTCGCCCAAAGTTGCATACAATAAGTAGTAACTGCTTAATGGTTTACTTTCAACTTTTAATAAATTCAATTTCTTAATACTACTCCCTACCCCATCTAACCTGCTTGATATAATAGCTAAGTTAAGTTGTATAATAGGGTTTTTCTTAAGTTCGTATAGCTTCTCATATAGGCTATAAATATATTGCCAATTGGTATTTTCAAAACTCTTGGCAAAACAATGTTCGGCTGCTATGGCTGCCTCTATATGGTAACTACTTAGTTCTTTATTATTTTGTGATGACGATAAATACTTAATCCCCGCATCTATCAATTCATTACTCCATACTTCTCTATCCTGATATTGAAAAAGAATAATAGCACCCTTATCATCAATGCGACTATCAAACCGGGCAGTGTGGAAACACATTAATGCCATTAATGCTTTTGCTTTGGGATAGTCTTCTATTTTGTGCGCTATCAATCTACATAACCCCATTGCTTCCAAGCACATTTCTTTTCGTATAATTTCTTTCGAGTGAGTAGAGTTATAGCCTTCATTAAACAATAAATATAAACAAGTACATACCATATCTAAACGCTTATTTAGATTAGTATTCTCAGGCATTTCGAGTTTAATGTTTTGTGTGATTACCTGCTTTTTGACTGCGACAAGTCGTTTTTTTATAGTTTCTTCTTTTGTGAGCAATGCAGTGGATATTTCTTTACGACTAAACCCACATAATGCTTTTAAAATAAGAGTGATTTGATTTTCTGATGAAATACTCGGGTGGCAGCACGCTATCATCACTCTTAACATACTATCTTCAATCAGTTCATTTACTCCATTGGCATCAGTAAAATCATCTTGCTCTAAAAAGGTGTGATTATAGACTTTTTCTTGAATTTTTTGGCGTTTTATATAGTTAACAGTTTTGTTTTTAGCTACTTTAAATAGCCATGCTTCAGGTTTATTAGGCATTGTAGTTTTTTTCCATGCGGTAAAAGCGTCCGTTAGTGTATCCTGAGCAATATCTTCTGCAGTTTCAAGATGATGAAACCCAATAATTGAGGTAATGTATGATACTAATTTGCCATACATTTTATGATATAGTTGGGTGATTATTTCATTGTTCTTATTTTGGAGCATCCATATGGGCTTGGAGTGGGCGAACAAAAATCTCGTAATACTTTAGTAGTGGGCAGTTTTTAGCAATTTCAGTTGCCTCATCAATATTAGCTGCTTTTATAGATACAAAACCACCAATTACTTCCTTAGGTTCTAAAAAAGGACCATCGGTTAGTACAGTGTCCTTATCTTTTACTAAATGCCCTTGCATTTCTAATGATTGACCAGTAATATACCTGTCCTCTTTTACCATTTGTTGCATCCACAAACCAAACTCCTGCATACGGCGATTACGCTCATCATCAGAAATAAGGTGCATTTCGTTTCCTTTAATCAATAAAACAAATTCTTTCATTAGTTTAAAAATTACAATAAATATACTTTCTTTATGCTTAATGACAATTGAAAATTTTAAATGGGGAACTTTTTACAGTTTAAAATGTAACACGGCTGTTTTTTGATTTTTAAAATATAGTGAAGGCGGTTACAGTAAAATCAATACAATTGAGTAGCCTTTAAAATTATTTAGGGCGGGATTAACAATTAATAATACTTTTTTTAGCTTCAATGCTATTTTTTTTGTACTATATGGGCTTACCAATAAAACCTGTTTTGGACAAAATAACTACCATTGAAGGACTTTTAGACGATTTAGAACGATGTAGAAGCAAAGCCGACTACGCACGGCTCATTAAACACATAGATTTACCAGCAAATGAGCTTACTCCCTACGCATATTGGTCCAAAAATTCCTACACCCGAAATTGCATTGACCGAACCGATGATTACGAACTTTTATTGCTATGTTGGGATATTGGGCAGTTAACCCCCATCCATTGCCACAACCAGCAAGAGTGTTGGGTATATATAGCACAGGGTGAGATAGAGGAAACCCGCTATAAGTGGAACGGTACTACACCAAAACCTGTGGTTACAAGTGATGGAATAGCACAAAAAGGCAGTTTAAGTTATATGAACGATGATATGGGATTCCATAGCATAGAAAACATAGGGAAAGAAAGAGCTATGAGTGTACACCTGTACGTTAATGCAATAACAGAATGCACTATTTGGGACGATACCCAAAACCAGTTTATTAAAAAAATACAAAGCTACCACACTGAAAGAGGTGAGGTATTGGTATAATAAAAATTTGCTTCACTATACTACGCCGCACATACCAGTGCGGCAAGGTTATGGGGTTTTACTTTAGCCTTTATCTATATTTTCAATAGCATTTAGCAGTATATCGCAAGCAACATCAATTTGTTGGTGGGTAATAGTTAGCGGGGGGGCTATGCGTAGTTTATAATCGCAGTGCAAAAACCAGTCGGTTATCACTCCATTTTCTATACTGTTTTTTATAATACTCTTATTTCTAAGTTCAGTACCCAATGCTATGGCTAACATTAAACCCTTGCCCGAAATGGTTTGGCGGGATAAATTATTTCTAAAAATTTGCTCTTTTTCTTCTACCTCTTTATAAATTTCAGTTTCTTCAAGCCATTCTAAACCTGCAAGTGCCGCCGCACAGCTAACGGGATGCCCGCCAAAAGTGGTAATATGCCCTAATATAGGGTTGCTTATAAAATTATCCATCACTAACTTATTGGCAATAAAAGCACCTAATGGCATACCTGCGCCAAAGGCTTTTGCAAGCACCAATATATCGGGTACTATATGGTATTGCTCAAAGGCAAACAAACTACCTGTTCTGCCCATACCGCACTGTATTTCATCTAAAATAAGTAATGTACCAGTACTATCACACTGGGTACGTAGTTGTTTTAAATAGTTTTCTGTGGGGACAAGATACCCCGCCTCGCCCTGTATGGTCTCAACCACAACTGCGGCAACATCACGGGTAATAGTTTTTAAATCAGCAATGCTATTAAAGTTAATAAACTCTATTTGGGGTAATAATGGGCGGTAGGCTTGGGTAAAATACTCATTGTCCATTAAACTTAATGCCCCGTGTGTAGAACCATGGTAGGCATTTTTTGCCGCTATAATTTTGCTTCTACCCGTTGCTCGTTTGGCTAATTTTAAAGCTCCTTCAATAGCTTCTGAACCCGAATTAACATAATATACCGAGTTTAAAGTTTCGGGTAATTTACTGCACAGTTTTTCGGCTAAAGCTACTTGTGGTTGCTGCACATACTCGCCATACACCATTAGGTGTAAATATTTTTCGGCTTGTTGCTGTATAGCTTCAATTATTTTTGAGTTACCATGCCCATAACTGCTTACGCCAATACCCGATATTAAATCAATATATTTTTTTCCATTTGCGGCATACAAGTACACGCCCTCTGCTTTGGTTATAGAAAGTAGCATAGGTGCATCAGAGGTTTGAGCTACATATTTTAAAAATTGCTGACGTAGTGTATCCATAGGGTAAAATAAAAAATCCCGCTTACAATTTTGTAAGCGGGACTTAATTTCAGTGTTTTGTTTTGATTACTTCACTTTTGTAGAAAGCTCAGAACCTGGCTTAAATTTAACTACTTTTTTAGCAGCTATTTTAATTTCTTTACCAGTTTGAGGGTTACGTCCAGTACGTGCAGCACGGTCTGCTACTGAAAATGTACCAAAGCCTACTAATATCACTTTATCACCTTTTTTCAAAGCTGATGAAGTCGTATCTAAAAATGAGTTCAAAGCTGCTTGTGCTTGAACTTTAGTAATCTTCGCTTCTGATGCGATTGAGTTGATTAAGTCTGATTTGTTCATAGGTTTAACTATTAGTTTATGTTTATTATCAAATGCTTAGTCAAACATACTATAAATTTTTAATGATACAAGTTCAAAAGCGAAAAAAATCGCTGGAAACGCTTGATATACTTGGTTTTTTTGAAAAAATACCCGAAAATCGTTGATTTTATAGGCTTCTGCGACTTATTAACATTAAACAAGTGCAGTGTTAATAGCGGTTTGCGGTGATATAAGATTGCCCAATATTACAAATTTTGCTTGCTCATAATAGGGCAAACGTATGTTCATTAACTCTTCTATATGTGCTGCAAATGTCATATTTGGGTTCTTTTTTAGTAATGGGCGTTGCGCAACTTCATTTGCGAGGCGTTTTTTTAGTTCGCTAATAGTATGTTTTAGGTATAAAGTTGTGCCGTTGGCATTCATCCACTCCATATTGTTATGGTAGCAGGGCAAACCGCCGCCAGTGGCTATAATAGTATTTTTTGTAATAGGGATAGTGCGCAGTACTTCGGCTTCAATTTTTCTAAAGATTTCCTCTCCATCAGTAGCAAAAATGGTAGCAATAGTTTTATTTGTGCTTTTTTCAATCTCGTTATCTATATCAATACAAGTAAAGTTATATAGCTCTGCCACTTGCTTTGCAAGGGTAGTTTTGCCTGCTCCCATAAAACCTATTAAGTATAATACCTTGTGCATATTAGCCCATTTTAATGCGAGGGTCTAACAGTTTGTATGCAATATCCACTACTATATTAATAATAATAAATATAACGGCTATTAAAAGTATAGCCCCCATTACCACAGGGTAGTCTGCTTTTTCTAAAGCATCAACGGTAACTTTACCCACCCCTCGCCAGTTAAATATATACTCAACAAAAAAAGAACCTGCCAGTAGTGATGCAAACCAACCAGAAATGGAGGTGATAACAGGGTTAAGTGCATTTTTGAGTGCGTGCCTCCATATTACTTTAAAATTGCTTAACCCCTTTGCATAGGCAGTGCGTATATACTCCTGCCCCATTACCTCTATCATGCTGCTTCGGGTAAGTTGTATAATAATAGCAAGCGGGCGAATGCCTAATGCCAATGCAGGTAGAATAAGATTATTAAGGTTATAAAAGCGATTGTAGTTGCTATCATAGTCAATAAGGCTGCCCGTCATATTAAGCCCTGTATATTCTGTTAATACATAGCCAAATATCCATGCTATAATAATAGAGGCGAAAAACGAAGGCATAGATATACCAATGGTACTTACAAAAAGTATAGTCCTATCAGCAAAAGTATCTTGTTTTAATGCCGCCCAAATACCCATAAATATTCCCAATAGTGAAGCAAAAATTATTGCTGCTAATGCCAGTACCAAAGTACCTACAAAAGATTCAGCCAGTACTGTTGACACCTTTTTCTTGCTCTGATAAGAACGCCGTAAATAAGGCAGTTTTAATACAGTAGCAGTATTACCAATAGTGAAAAGAGAGGTATAGTTATATTTTTCTTCATTTTCAGTGGTGGGCGTGTGAAAAGAGATGGGAGAAAGGTCATTAATATACAATAGCAATTGCTGACCCTTAGATTTATCTAAACCCAGTTCTTTTTTTATAGCTTCTTTGGTAAGAATATCATCCCGCTGCCCTGCCATTATCTCTGCTGGGTCTGGAAACCAAGCAAACAGCATAAATACTAAAAGTACTATGCCAAACAGCACCAAAATGCCGTACAGTAGTTTTTTTATTATAAAACGTAGCAATAAGTATCAAATATAAGCAAAACCCTTAGTACTGGTTTTACTTAGTTTTTGCTCATTATTTTTCTAATTTTTTCAGGCTTAGGTATGCTTCGTGCAGGCCACGAATCTATAACTACTGACCCTTTCATTAAAATAAGCCCTGCATTGCTGCGCAACATTGATTTTAGCATTTTTGGGTCGGTATTATAAAAATCGAATATTAGTCCATACTCGTGCCTTATTTTTTCAGCATCATCAAGCATTGATGCTGATAATCCCCATACTTTTTTGCCATCGTTTTCTATAAACTCCTTCGCCAGTATAGCTACCTTTTCCAAACCTCTTTTACGAGCTTTATCTAAGTTATAAGAGACTACCAGTAGTTGAAAATCGTTGTTTTGCAACATACTATCTTTATAGTCCACATTATCAGCATTAAACATAGTGAAGCCATTAATTTTTGGGCGGCATCCTTTTTTAATTATCTTATCTTTTCTGTCCACATATTCCCCCCCTTCAGGAGACCCATATTTCATAATAGTATCGTAAGATATTTCAGTATCTACACCATTCACTTTATAGATATACACCATTTGCACACTATCTTTAGGCGCATCAGGGGGGCATTTTATTAATATTGCTACATCATTTCCATCTTCCCAATACAAAAAATTAAGTACAGGTAAATACATATAGCAGTACACCGTAAATACAGTAAAAAATACTGAAAACGATACTATAATATTGGTTTGCATATTGCGTGAAAAAATAGAACGTATATGCTTACGTCTAACAAATATTATTGCAATAAGAACGAGTAAAATCAGGTCTTTACTAAAGGATTGCCAAGGCGTTAGCTTTATAAAATCGCCAAAGCAACCACAATCTGTCATATAGTAAATACCTTTTGGTTCAAAATTTAATAGGTTGGCAAACCATTTGGTAGTGCCTGCTTCTGGGTTTTCAAAAAACCAATTGCCCACGGCTGTAAAACCTGTGAGTAGGGTAAAAAAGATTATCATAGCCAGCATTAGGCTTGCCGTTGCTTTCATGCGTGTACCCATTAGTACGGCAAAGCCCAATACAACCTCAAGCACACAAATAAACATGGCTTGGTACAGTGCTGTGCTTACCAAAAAATCTAAACCAAAAACATGATAATACTCTTCTAACTTATATGAAAACCCCATAGGGTCATTGGCTTTTATAAAACCAGAAAAAATAAATAGTAGTCCTACTAAAACTCTACTTGTAGTGGTTAGGGCTTTCATGATGTGTTGTTTTCCTCAATTCGAATTAAGGCAAATATAGAATAGTTCAGTATATCGAAAAAGTTTGCATCTACTCCTTCTGATATAAGGGTTTGTCCCATATTATCCTCAATTTGTTTAATCCTCAATAATTTCATCAAAATTAAGTCGGTATAGGTGCTTATACGCATATCACGCCACGCCTCACCATAATCATGATTCTTATCCTCCATCAAATTCTTTGCCCTTTTTGCAAAATCATCAAATAAAGCAGTTAATTTATCAATGGCAATATCCGTTTCCTCATCAGTAGTGAGTTCCATTTGCATTAGTGCAATAATGCTATAATTAACCAACCCTATATAATCTCCTGTGATATTTTCGTCAATTTTCTGTGTTCCTTTTTCCTCAATACTCTTAATGCGCTTTGCTTTAATGTATATTTGGTCGGTAATAGAAGTTTGTCTAAGTATGCGCCATGCAGTGCCATAGTCTTTATTCTTTTTCAAGAAAATATCTTTGCACTGGCTTATTATTTCATCGTATTGAGTGGAAGTTGGTGTCAAACTGGTAATGTTTTGTACGTTGCTGTTACTTTGCAAAGTTGTATAAATATTTTTGTCTCACTTCAAAATAAATTAATATTTGGATACTCTCAAAAACATAAAACCCACATACTCGCTTAATTGCAAGGGAAAACTGATGCTATTGGATAGCCCTAAGGTAATGGGGATACTGAATACCACACCCAATTCTTTCTTTGATGGAGGCAAGTATAATACTGTGGATAATGCGTTGCAACAAGCAGAAACTATGCTAAATGAAAGGGCAGATATTTTGGATATTGGAGGATACTCTACCCAACCCAATGCAAAAATAGTGAGTATGGATGATGAGCTAAAAAGAACCCTACCCATTATTGAGCAAATAAGTAGTCATTTTCCTGAAGCTATTTTATCCATAGATACTTTTAGGGCTAAAGTAGCTAAAGAATGTGTAGAAAACGGTGCAGCAATAGTAAATGATGTTTCAGCGGGCGATGATGACCCCGCAATGATACCCTATATAGCCACAGCCAATATACCGTATATAATAATGCACAAGCAAGGTAGCCCACAAACCATGCAACAAAACCCCGTGTATAATGATGTAGTGAAAGATGTATTACAATATTTGAGCAACAAAGTAGTAGCATTGAAAAAACAAGGTATAAACGATATTGTAATAGATGTAGGATTTGGTTTTGGCAAAACCGTAGCACATAATTATACCCTTTTAAAACATTTAGAAGTGTTTAAAATTATTGGTGTACCTATACTGACAGGTGTATCACGCAAAAGTTTAATAAATAAAGTATTAGAAATAAAAGCCGCTGATGCACTAAATGGGACTACTGTGCTTAATACATTGGCACTAATTAACGGAGCGCAGCTATTACGAGTACACGATGTGAAACAAGCAAAAGAAGCAATACAGTTGGTAAATGCCTATGTAGGGGCATAAAAAAAGCCTTTGATTAATGGTTAATCAAAGGCTTTAAAATGAGTGAAATATTTTTTTAGCGAACAATAAATTTTTGCTTACTGCTTATGGTACTACTTTTAGTTTCTAAAATATAAATACCCGCACTTAGTGTAGCAGTACTTATTGAAACATTGGCAGTATTAAAAGTTTGTGTGCTAAGTGTTTTACCCTCAATACTTATAATATTTAGCACTCTTGTCTCATCACTACTAAAATCTATTTCTAAAGTACTATTTATAATATTAGTATAAATAATGGGTTTTGCAGAGGCTATTTCATTAACACCCACAGTGGTTTGTGGTATAAACTCCCACCAATCATTAAAAAAAGAAGCTCCAAAATCCCAGCCTGTGCCTATATAGGCTTTGCCGTTTACTGTTGCTGCACAAGCCCACGATCTACCTTTATCACTAATATCACCTACTGGTTTCCATATATCTGCTATAGGATCAAAACTGAAAAAGTCTTTAAAAACCTGTGAGTATCCTTTTTGCCCGCTACCTACAAAACCTAAACTGCCAATAGCAAACCCAACGGCAGTTTGGCGGGGTGTACCCGTAAAATCAGCCATTCTTCTCCAAGTGTAGTTTTGTGGGTCAAGTTGATAAGTAGCGGTGAGTTCGCTTAGTCCTGAGCCACAGGTAACATACCCAAAATTGCCAATAGAAAAGCCTGTTCCAAAAACAATAGCACCTGCGGGGTAGGTGGTATTAGGTTGTGTCCAAGTATCAGTAGCGGGGTCATACTCATACAAATCATTAAAAAGAACCATGTTGTTTGTTCCCCCCACAATGTAAGCCTTGTTGTTTACCACAAAATATGCGCTTCCATCGCGAGCAGCACCTATAAAATCAGCTTTTTGTGTCCATTTATCAGTTGCAGGATTATACTCCCACCAGTCTTTTTTCAAAACTGTATTATTATTATCTCCGCCTAAGCCTACATAGCCCTTCCCGTTAATGGTTACTCCTACTGCAAAAGCTCTTGATTGGGTAACACCAGGTATGTCTGCCTTCTGTGTCCAGCTATCATTAGTGGGATTGTATTCGTGAAAGTCCATTTTGCCTGCACCTCCACCCATATATATTTTATCTCCTATTGCAAAACATACAGCAGCATCACGAACACCGTTTATACTCGCTTTTTGTGTAACCTGCGAGATGGAAGCTATTGAGATAAGAAAAAATAAAAATGTAAAAAAAGTTTTCATAACATTAAAAATAAGTTGGTTTAAAACTTAAAACGCTTTTATAGGTGGGCTGTAATTAAAATTATACCAACTTAGTAAATGCTTATACTTTATTACGAATATTTTATAATAAATCTAAAGATTAAAGGCTACATTATTTTTTTTTTTTGAATATCTCTATATGGTAAAATTTTCAGGTGTAGAACTGTATAATAATCCCGCAATGAAATATTTGCTACTGCCAAAGTATAAAATACTACGGCATAGCATTTATATAGGTGTAATTTTTTTGTTTTGGTTTGCCTTTGATATTAAAAATATTATGAAAGGAGGGGTAATGGAGTTAATTCAGCTTATTGCCTACGCTTTAACTTATGTAGCAGCCGTATATTTTAATTTTTTAGTGCTAATGCCACGTTTATTATACAAAAACAAAATATGGGCATATTTACTGCTCACTTACGCCACTTTTGTTACAGGGTACGTACTACAACAACTTATCTATACAGAAGAATGGGGAGGGATACAAAAAATTTTTAACCCCGATTTTAATTTGGTGAGAAACATGATAATTAACGGTATCACGTTTATGATGTTTTGTGGTATTGGCTGGGCTTTTAGTATGTTTAAAATGTGGCTTACTGATGAACATAGAATACACGAACTAAAAAACGAAAATTTAAAAGCAGAGCTTTCTAATTTAAAAAATCAGATAAACCCGCATTTTTTGTTCAATGCGTTCAACAATTTATATGTAAGCAGTAAAACAACGCCAAACAAAGTCCCTAATATGATTTTAGACCTTTCTGATTTGATGCGTTATCAATTGGATGAATGTAACAAAGAAAAGGTGATATTGGATAATGAAATAAACTATATACGAAGTTTTATAAATATTGAGAAGGCAAGAAAAGAAGCCGCCAATATAGAATTTATTAGTGAAGGGAATACTAATGGAATACGTGTAGAACCCTTGCTGTTTATACCTTTAATAGAAAATGCTTTTAAACACGGGCTAAGTAAATTGGATAAGGAGGGATATGTTTTTATTACCCTCAGCACACATAATAAAAACAAATTGCATCTTACGGTTATCAACAATAAACCAGTGAGTAAGAGTGTTGCTACCAAAAAAAGGGCAGGTATTGGGCTAGAAAATCTGAAACGCCGACTTGAGTTGGCATACCCTGATAAACACACACTAATTATTGTTGATAATGAAGATGTTTTTACCGCTAAATTAGAGTTACAGCTAAAATGAAGTGCATAGTAATTGATGATGAACCACTGGCAAGAAAAGGAGTGAAAATGCTGGTGGATGAAATACCCACTATAGAGTTATTAAAAGAATTTAGTAACCCTGTTGACGCTGGGGCATTTTTGCAACAGAACGATGTAGATTTAATATTTTTGGATATTGAAATGCCACGTATGAGTGGTATTGATTTTTTGCGGAACCTCCCCCACTCGCCAATGGTAATTTTTACCACCGCCTACCCGCAATACGCACTTGAAGGTTTTGAGTTGGATGTAGTGGACTATTTGGTGAAACCCATACGTTTTGAGCGATTTTTTAAAGCCATTACGAAAGCCCAAGCCATTAAAAATGCAATGGATGGAGTAGATGCTGCCAATAATTTTAAAATAACTGATGATGACCATGTTTTTGTACGTGCTGATAGAAAATACATAAAACTGTATTTAAAAGATATTGAAACCATTGAAGGTTTAAAAGACTACTCTATCATCCATGCAAATGGGAAGAAAACCATTACTGCCATGAACCTTAAAACTATTGAGGGGCAACTACCCCAAGATATTTTTATAAGGATTAACAAATCGTATATTATTAATAGAAACCATATTAAGCAAGTAAGCAGTGATACCATACATATAGGCGCAAAACCAGTACCTATTGGGGAACGCTATCGCCAAGATTTTTTTGATAAGGTAATAAAAGATAAATGGATTAAAAGGCAGTAGTTTTAGTTTGCTTCGCCGTCTTTTTTATCCAGTTCATATACCCAATCAGGCATCGAGTCTTTGCCTATGGTGGGCAGGTTTTGCCTAACAGATTCTGCCATATCATGGTTGGGGTATAATTTCAAAAACTCATCATAAGTAGCCTTTGCACGTTTTATATCGTTTAGCTGGTTTTCATAAACAAAGCCTTTATAAAACAATGCGTCAGCTGCTTTTTCATTATCAGGATAGCGTTCGGTAACATAATCAAACAACTCAATACTTTTGTGGTAGTTGCCCGTAGTTTGGTATAATTCAGCGGCTTTAATTAAGTAAATAGGTGCTTTTTCATCCTGCTTAAATTTAGTAGCAAACTCTTCGTATAGCTTGGCTAAGGCACTCGCCGATTCTATATTTTCTTTATCAACACTGGCTTCTGTTACTTCAATTATTTTTTGAAGTTTCTTTTGCTCGGTATTACAGCTTGCCAAGCCAGTTATTAGCATAAAAAGGGTTAAAATTTTAAAAACTCTCATAAGTATATGGCAATAATACAAATTACACATCAATTTAAGGGTTAAAAACTCTTTCTGCTGTTTTTATTTAAACCCAAGTTCGATATAAGTTTTTGATTTAGCACTAAGGATTATTGTTTACCCCTTCCAAACCAACTTATTAGCACTACCAATAAGCCTCTTCTCTTTAAGGGGAAGCCAAATTGTGGTACAGGTAAAAACTGCAATACATTGGTAGAGGTTAATAACAAGAAAGAAATAAACCCAAGATAATAGCTACAACCACAAAAAGCGACCCGTTTTTATAAAACGTATGGTGAAGATTTAGACTCTTTTATTAGCTGTTTTAGCTTGATTAGGCATACTTTCAAGGTCTTTATCAAGCAAATATAAACTGTCTTTACTCTCGCCCAGCATTTTAATTTTGTCGTTAATTTCTTTAAACAAGTTTTCTTCTTCCAACTGTTCTGATACGTACCATTGCAAAAAGTTAAAGGTGGTATAGTCTTTCTCTTTCAGGCACAAATCAACAATATCGTGTATTGAAGTAGATATTTTTCGCTCGTAGGCTAAAATATCTTCAAACAATTTCGCATAGTTTTTAAAATCTCTGTTCGCTTGTTTAACAGCGGGTGCAAGCCCTTTTCCGCCAGCTTCGTTTATATAATGAAACAACTTCATCATGTGCATATTTTCTTCTTCAACTTGGGCATACAAAAACCTAGCGGTACCTATATAGCCATTAACCTCCATCCACGATGCCATTGCAAGGTATTGGTATGATGACTGCCCCTCACGAGCCACCTGATCATTTAATGCTTTCTCAATTTTGTTACTTAACATAGCTTTCTAATTTATATAAGTTTGCCGCAAAGTTACACTTTTGAGTGGGTACTAAAATAATTCTCTATTCGTTTAAATATTAACATTATGCCTATAAAAAAGCTTCTTTTAATATCATTATTTACAATTCTTAGTCTTTCGTTATACGCTCAAAAAAGCAAAGCTACTTATAAAAAGAAAGTATATTTCGAGTTTAATAAATGGGAAGTCCGTAATCAGGATAAAAGGGCATTATCATTAGTATTGAGAGCAATAAAAGCACAAAAACAACCGTATTACCTCACCATTACAGGGCATACGGATAATATAGACAACAGCAGCTACAACTATACATTGGGATTAAAGCGGGCGCAAGCGGTAGCCCATTATCTAATAAAACGGGGTGCAGATAGCACCAAAATGCAATTGTACAGCAAAGGCGAAGAACAAAAAGCGGTTTCAAATAAAAATGATTCGTTACGCTTAATAAACCGAAGGGTTGAGGTAGTTTTATATCAAAACAAGACTGCTATTAACATTAATACAATATATGTAGATTCTACTATACAAATTACCTTAAAAGGGCAAATGGTTGACTCTATCACAGGAAAGCCACTGGTGGGGCATATACTATTATTTAGAATTGAAAATAATGGATATAATACGCTAATTTTCAATTTTTTAAATACTAATACCTTTAGTGTTACTATATATAAGGGGAAGTATGAAGTTTCGTATTCTGCAAAAGGTTTTAGGGTAAAAAATATTCGTTATTATTTTAGTGGAAAAAACTTTACTACCAGTAAAACAATTAATGTAAAAGAAAGGCTAAAAAAGATAAAAATAAAACGTAGAGTTAGCTTTGATAAAATCCATTTTTATGGTAACCAAGCTCGTTTTCTGCCTTCGGCTGGCACACATTTAAGAAGAGTGTTGCGATTGGCGAAATCAAAAAATATAACTGCCATTGAGATTGTGGGACACGTAAACTACCCTTATTACCAAAATCAAGAAGATACTAATAAAATTAAAAGCAATTTTCAGTTGTCATACAATCGTGCAAGGGCTGTATATAACTATTTGGTAAGCAATGGTATAAATGGTGCTATTATTACCTACAAAGGGGTAAGCAATACCGAAATGAAATTCCCCAATACTCATAGAGAAATTGAAATGCAAAAAAACCGCAGGGTAGAAGTATTGGTTTTAGAAGAATACAGTAATTGAAACGATTAGCACATATAGTTGCCTTGCTACTGCTGGCTATGCCACTGGTGGGGCAAGAGAAACCTATTTATAAAAAGAAAGTATATTTTGCTTTTAATAAGTATGATATACGCCCTGCTGATAACAGAGCCTTTAGCTCTTTTCTTAGAGCTATAAAAGCACAACAAGGTGGTTTTATTATAAAACTTACTGGTCATACCGATTTTATAGATATTGACCCGTATAATGATAAGCTGGGCTTTAGTAGAGCCCACGCTGTAAAACAATACCTAATAGGCAAAGGGGTTCCAAATGTGCTAATAAAAACATACTCGGAAGGCGAAAAAGTAGCCGCAAGTGATAATGCCACAGATACAGGAAGGGCATTGAACCGCAGGGTAGAGATGGAACTGTATAGTTATAGTGGCGCAATGCCTGATGGTGGTTTGCAACTATCGGGTACTTTGTACGATGCTGAAACAAAACAAACCATAAAAGGCACGGTAAAAGTAGCTATCACCAAGCCTAAAGAGGTGGATAGAAATAAGATAAAAATCTATCGTAATATTGAAACCTACATACAGCCAGCCATAGCCGAGCGTACTTATACCGTTTATTTTGATGCAGAAGGTTATATCGCTAAGAACTACCTTCTTAAAATTCCAAAAAACATAAAAAAAGGAATGATAATTCAGCACGGTTATCTAAGAAAACTAATCATAAAAAAACGGTTCGATTATGAACGTATTTACTTTGTTCCCAACAAAGATGAGTTTCGCCCGATAGCCCACCCTGAACTGCAAAAACTTTTGCGTTTTATGCAAAGCGATACTAACACAGTAGTAGAAATTAGAGGGCATATAAACTATACTAAAAACCGTAAACCTATGACTGAGGTAGAGGAGTACATATTTTACAATTTATCGCTACGCCGTGCCATTGCCGTATATAACTATTTGGTGCATTTTGGAGTAACCCCCCAACGCATGAGTTATAGGGGTATGAGTAATAAAGAACTTCGAGTTCCCTACGCCCGCACTCTCAAAGAAAGCCAGCGCAATATGCGGGTAGAAATTTTGGTGTTAGAGTAATAGGTTTAAGCCTCCCCTTATATTTCAATACTTATTTAATAGAAATTAGTACAGTAATGCCGGTAAGGCTATCATAGTGAGCAGGGTCAAACTATGGTGTGGTGTTTTTTTGTTTACTGTTTGTAAACAAACCGTAAAGCAGAAATTTAATATTTCAAACCCTCATAAATTATTAACATTTACACCATAGCCTGTGGACATTAAAAATAATAGCTTAACAGGCTTTGCCCCTATTTTTGTAGCAATGGAGATAAGTATGTTGCAAGGGGTACAAATTGCTTTTGGCTTTTTTGCACTTATACAAATACTATATTATTTAGCAGTGTTTAGCCGCTTGGCGTTGCATAAGCCTGCAAAAAGAACTCAGGAAATACAGCCTGTTTCTGTAATTATTGTTGCCAAAAATGAGCTAAAAAACTTAACGCAGCATCTGCCTAAATTCTTTTCGCAAAACTACCCCACTTTTGAAATTATTGTGGTGAATAACTGCTCGTGGGATGCTTCGGGTGAGTTTTTAAAAGAATTAGCTACTCAACATAAAAACCTGAAAATAGTAACTATAGAGGAGCAAGAACGATACCCAAAAGGGAAGAAATTTGCCCTTACATTAGGTATTAAAGCTGCACAGTACGATGTTTTATTAATGACGGATGCAGATTGCTATCCCGCAAGTGATAGCTGGATAACCACCATGCAACAAGCCTATACGCAAAAAACTGAATTGGTATTGGGCTACGGTGCTTATGAAAAAGAAGATGGTTTACTCAATTACCTCATTCGGTACGAAACATTTTATACAGCCCTGCAATACCTATCGTTTGCCTTAGCAAAAAGCCCATACATGGGTGTGGGGCGTAATTTAAGCTACCAAAAAAATACTTTTTTTAAAACAAAGGGGTTTGCCAGCCACAACCACATACTATCTGGCGACGATGATTTGTTTGTAAACGAAGTAGCCACAAAAAAAAATACACGTATTAGTATTCACCCTAATGCTTTTACCGTTTCTGTTCCCAAAAAAAAGTGGAGCGACTGGTTTGCACAAAAACGCCGCCACTTGCACACGGGCAAGCACTACAAGTTGGAACACAAATTTTGGCTGGCACTTTTAAACATTAGCCATATATTGTTTTTTGTTTTAGGAATTATGCTAATATCGCTTTGGCAACAACCAGAAATTACCGCAATAATTTTTGGTAGCCGCTGGCTAATAATGCTAATAGTGTTTTTTGGTGCTATGCGAAAATTAAAGGAAAGCGACTTAATTTGGGGCATACTTCTTTTAGATATTTTCTACTTTATATATTATTTATTTACAGGGATAAGAACCTTGTTTAGCCGTCAAAAAAAATGGATGTGGTAATATTATTATGCTCAACCAAATTATTAAATACTTTCCCAATATCACCCAAAAACAGCAACAGCAGTTTACGCAACTTTTGCCGTTGTACACGGAGTGGAACGAAAAAATAAATGTAATCTCGCGTAAAGATATTGACCAACTATATCAACGCCATGTATTACACAGTTTGGGCATAGCCAAAATAATAGATTTTGAACCCAACACTAAATTGTTGGACGTGGGTACTGGCGGCGGTTTCCCTGGTATTCCATTAGCTATACTATTTCCACAGTGTACTTTTGTTTTGGTTGACTCTATCGGTAAAAAAATAATGGTGGTGAATGAGGTAGCCGCTACTTTAGGTTTAAAAAATGTAAGGGCATACCACGAGCGGGCTGAAATGGTAGAAGGGAAATTCGACTTTATTATTAGCCGTGCCGTAACTAAACTTACTCCATTTTATGAATGGGTGAAGCATAAAGTTTTAAAAGAGAACAAAAATACCTTGCCCAATGGAATACTTTGCCTTAAAGGGGGAAACTTAGACGAAGAACTAAACGAATTTATAAAAATCAATCCTAAAAACTACATTAAACAATATCGTTTGAAAGAGTTTTTTGATGAAGATTTTTTTGAAACCAAAGCGATAGTGCAGGTTTGGAAATAGTTAATTCCCCAATTTATCCTTTACAAATATTGCTGAAAAATTACCCGTTGCATCTACCCTATTGCACATTAAATAATAAAACTCGCTGTCCGCTACAATATCTTCTGGCAGTTCAGTTTGTGTGGGGTCTCCATATTTTTTTCGCCACAACTCATTACCGTTATCATCAAAACACACCACAAAAACATCCTCAGGTTGCCCCATGCCTTGCATACTTCTGCCTGCTGCTATATAGTTATTAGTTTGTGGTATATTGGTAATGGTATTAAAACCATCATGGTTGGCAGTACCAAAGGTTTTCTCCCAAATTTTAGCACCATTTTCATTAATTTTTAAAATATAACCATCATGTTCTGGTGCGCCAAAACTTGATGAATGCCCTGCAATAATTAACTCACAGTTGTTTCCAACCATCGAAATTATTTTTTGTGGTTCTTCGTATCCCACCCCGCCGTACGTTAATTCTGAAATTAAACTTCCATCAACATCCAATTTCAAATACCAAACATCCCTATCACCCGCACCTTTACTGTAAGTATAAGCTAAAATACCATAATTTCCATCACATAATTCTATAGCATCCATAGCCATATCATTCCCTGCGCCTCCAAACTCTTTCTCCCAAAGTTTTGTGTTTAATGATTGGTCGTACTTTATAACTACAACATTTCTATCTCCACTATTAATTTTTGCGCCAACTAACAAATACCCGTCTTTTACCTTCATTATTTTGCTGATAGCCAAATTGCTCTCGGTAAATTTTCTAACATCTTGGAGAGTAGTCCAAGATGATTGATGAATAACAAAATCAGTCTCAAAAGTTACAGGTTTAGTATAAGCTGAAATACCATAATACCCAAAATCAGTATTTTGAATATTACCCGTTCGCTGATAATTACCTGATTGATCAAAAATTATACTTACGCTATTAATAATATTAACACCGCTATTTTTTTTACTATCAATAGTGTAAAAAATGGTTTTTGTACGTTTAGATTTCGGGGAATATCTTGTATTTTGAACTACAAACTCTCCATTTATATTATTAAATGCAACTAAACCTGCCGTTGTTTCTTCAACCCCTTCCACACTGAATACGAAAGTAGCAGGGTATGAAAGTGCTGCATTTTCATCTGCCTTTTCATCTTTTTTGCAAGTACTAAAAAAGAGTAGCGCAAAAGCTATTGTTATAAGTTTTATAATTCGCATTTGAGAACAGTAACGACAAGTTACAGCATTAAGTGTTTGGTTTTCAATTATTTTTACTAAATAGCGGCAACTCTACATAAAAAATAGTGCCTTCGCCTTCAATAGAGTCAAAATATATTTTACCATTAAAACTCTCTATTATCTTCTTAGAAATTGCTAAACCTAAACCCATGCCCGATGTTTTGGTACTAAAACTGGGGATAAATACCTTGTTACCTTGTATTTTGGGTATGCCTTTACCATTGTCTTTAATAAGTATTTTTGCTATCCCTTTTTCTTTTTCCACAACAATATTTATGCCTATTCGCCCTTCTACACCTTCGGGTATTGCTTGTATGGCATTGGTAACAATATTCTTAAACACGCGCGAAAGTTGGTCTTTATCTGCAGATATTTTCACCTCTTGGTTTGTTTTATAAAAACGTACTTCTAAGTTTTTTGTGTCTTCATATAAATACGCTACAAGCTGTAATAGTCTGTTTAGTTCCAATTCTTCTTCCACAGGTTCGGGCATTTTTGCAAATGCCGAAAACTCAGACGCAAGGTTTGATAAACTATCTATTTGTTCTATTAAAACAGTTGTAACCCGTTTAAAAGTAGTTTCAATATCATCTCCTTTGGCTACCCATGCCCTTTGCAAGTGCTGTATGCTTAGTTTCATGGGGGTTAGTGGGTTTTTAATCTCGTGGGCAATTTGCTTAGCCATTTCACGCCATGCACCTTCTCTTTCGCTTTCGGCAAGTTTATCGGCACTATCCTCAAGGGCTATTATCATTTTATTATACTGCTTCACCAACTCTCCTATTTCATCCTCTTCGTTCCACTCAATAATTTCGTTTTTACTGCTTAAACTAAAGATGGATAGCTTGTTTTGTATAAGCGTTAGCGGGGCAGTAACACGTTGTGTAATAAAATACGCGATTACTGCGGCTACTAAAAAAAACAGAATATATAGGTTAACAAAGTTGACAAAGAAGGCGGAAATTTCCTCGTTTAGTTCGGCTTCATTAGTAAAAAATGGCAGGTTAATATACGCTACTACATTTTGCCGAGAGTCTAAAATAGGCACATAGGCTGATATATATTTTAATGTCCCAATCTTTTCATCATGAATATAAAACGATTGATTTTCGGTATTCAGTTTTTGATACGCCTGTGGATTAATTTGCCGTGCTATTAGCCCAGTACTAAATATTTTATTTTTTGTGGAGGATATTAGTCTACCTCGTAGGTTATAAAAATTAATATCTGTCTTATAAAAATCGCCAATTTGGTTTATGTGAGCGGTGAGTTCGGTAGGAAGCATGAACTGCATTTCAAGCTGTGCCTCATCTTCAAAAGCACTTGAAACAGAGCGTATTTTTTGCACCATTCTATCCTGCTGCCGTTCAGCATATTTATAATCTATATAGCGCATAAATATATAGCCTGATAATAGCAAGATTGTAGATACCAAGGCAAACATAGTTACCTGTATACGGGTGCTAAACAAAAGCCCTTTCATGCCACTTAGCGGGGTTATTTTGCTCATAAACTTGGCAAACCTATTAAGGGGTTTCCACCGCTCTTTATAGTTTGATAATGCTGCCCCCAACATTAACATCACGTTACTATATACAAACAACAAGGCTATAAATAGCAGTAGCATTAAAAACAAGAAACTAAACACTGCTAATGGTTGCAATATTCCATTCTCTTTTTTGCTCACTACAATGCTAATATTGTTAGGCTCGTATTTCACAAAATGGCTATATCCATCTACGTTTACAAACTCTTCATGGGTAGCAGTATCAATATCAAAAGTTAAGGGATAATTAAACTTTCCCCCTTTGTTTACCAAGCGGTTGTTTTGATATAAAGCATAAGAATAGCTATACGGCGGCGACTTATTAGCCCCGCCCGATTGTGATAATAACTCGGTAAATAAACTTTGGTCTTGTATTAGTTTTCGTTTTAATAAGATGTACAAGCTGCCCATTGTACGCTCTGCTGTACAATAATCGTATTTGGCTATATATGAGTACCGTACTGATGGATAAAGAATATAGTAGAAGTAGTTGCTTAGAGTAGTTTGCGAAAAATTATTATACAGGTTGTTTACAAAATCGTAGGTATAGTAATTATTCTCACGGTAAAAATTACCCAAAGTATCATAGTCAAAAATTTCGACATCGTACTTGCTTAAATACCCCGAAAAATAAAGTTGCTTAATGTGTTTTTCTATATCACGCTTAGAAAACACTGCATTTGCGAAGTAGCCAAATATGCGTGGGTCATTCGCTATTTGATGCTCAATATCAGTAAAAATATTCTCGGCTTCAATATCTTTAGAGTCGCCCAACTGTATTGCATAGTGCTTGCGTTTAGCATATTCTTTCTCATTGTTATACCTATAAAAAAGTAATGCCACAAATACAGAAACCACCAAAACAAAGGTTAATGTTTTTTGAGGCATTTTAAGTCCTTTGCTTAATTGCAATACTAACAGCAAGGCAAAAGCATAAGCGGGGGCTTGTATTAAAAGTGTGATACGAATACCTACATCTATATATTGAAATAGCGCATAAAAAGCCACGCTTATTAGTGCATATACAAAGAATTTATTAGTACTTAGCCGATACCTTTCCATTAGGCTATACACCAAGCTACTTGCAAAAAAATGTACTGATACTAAGAGAGCAGTAATTAATAAGCCTATTACACTAAACCGTGTAAAGTGATATATATTAGAAACATCAAAAGGTATGTTTGAGTCTAAAATAATACTACGAATAGTTTGAATAATAAAGCTGGTAAACAGTATTAGCAAAACAAAAGCAGGAATAAATAGCCAAGCCTTTGCTTTTACTGTGGTGGGTTTGTTTATGCTTTCATGGGTTATATTTTGCTTGTAAAGGGTAAAAACAAAAACAAACAATAGTAATACATTTACAAAAAGTGCCCCAAGTGATGAGAACCCTTTTGATGCAAATACACCAGGGTCAAAAAGTTTTATAGATTGAAGAAAAGAGGGAAACTCTAAATCAACAATTAGTATTTTAATACCAAACAAAACCAAAGCAAAAAATAATGTTCCTACTACTTTTTTGTTGTTTTGTAAAAACCACTCGTATTGGTGTGATAGAAATACAAAAAACAGCCACAACCCCAATATTGTTAATACAATTATTGTGATACTTAACGAGCTGGAATTATAAGGGTGTAAAGCAATATAAAACAGTTTTTTACCATAAATACTTTTAACGGGTGCAAAGCCTTTGGTAGCTTCTTTTCTAAGTTCGGCAGTATTGTCTATGCCTACATCTTTGGCAAAACTACTTTGCAAATAGCGGTTGCTATATTGGTAATGTTTATAAAAATTGTAGAGAGCTACAAAGGTGTACTCTCCTATTTTTTTCTGCTTGTATAAATACCAACCATTCGCTGTTTTTAATACTGAAATTTCACTCTTGGTTTCTAATCTTATTTTTTCAGAGTTGATAACATTGGATGACCAAAAAACTAAAGAAGTATCCCTATATGCCAATAGCAGAAGGTTGTTACGCTCAAGTTGTTCACTATTTTTAAGGGTAAAATATTTTTGTACAGTACCTAATAATAAAGAGTCGTTGGCAAGTAGTTTTTCAATACTCTTTTCTTTCTTGTTGAGATGATTTTGGAAGGTGTTGGTTATTTCGGTATAGTTGCTTTTATTGGCTTCTTGCCCTCTATCAATATAATAGCTGATAGACAGTAACAAAACTGCTATACACAACAATACCCAACGGTTTCTTATTATCGAGCCAAATTTCGACATCAATTTTTATCTCTTTCTAAAATACTATTTCATTCGTACATCCAAAGCATCCCGCAAGCCATTCCCCACAAAGTTAAATGCCATTACCAATAACATAATAGCCACCCCAGGGATAATAGCAAGATATGCAGTATCAAGCACTATATAGCCATAATGTTCTTTTATCATCATGCCCCAACTGGGTATAGGAGGTTGCACCCCAATACCCAAAAAACTCAATCCCGCTTCAAGCAATATAGCCGCAGCAAAATTAGCGGCAGCTATCACTATAACAGGTGCAATAACATTGGGTAAAATATGCCTAAAAATTATATGCACATCTTTATACCCCAGCATTTGTGCTGCCTTTATATAATCCTTCTCGCGCAGTGCTATTACTTGCCCACGCACAACCCGTGCCACTTCTACCCACATAGTTAACCCTACAGCAATAAATATTTGCCAAAATCCTTTCCCCAATGCCACGCTAACGGCTATCACCATTAGCAATGTGGGCAGCGACCATATTACATTAATAAGCCACATTACCACAGCATCAACCTTGCCACCAAAATACCCCGCCAAGCCCCCCAGTACTATACCTATTAGCAGTGATATAGCTACGGATACAATGCCTACGGCTAAGGATATACGAGCCCCTAATACCATACGACTAAGCATATCTCGCCCAAAACGATCTGTACCCAGCCAATATTTTTTTGTAATAATAAAACGGCTGTCTATTTCTTGCAACGAGCTAACGCCCAACTCTGCAAAGCTAAATTTGCTGATAGGTCCTTCCCTACCCTCAATACCCAAGTATTCACTTACAATTAAGGTATTGCCAATAGCTTTGTATTTCTCAATAGGAATAAACGCATGGGTTTCTTCCTCACCTGTAAAAAAGCTATTTATCCAGCTTTTTTGTGCACTATTAGTAGGCACTTTTAAAAATTTCATAACAAAACCAGGTTTTTGCAATGCTAAGGACAGTTGCATACCATTTGCATTAGTACTTTTATCAGGAATAAAACCGTAGGCAAATATTGCTAAAACCACCATTAAGGCTATAAATACCGCACCAAACACTGCCAGTTTGTTACGTGTAAATTTTTTACGAAATGGGCTTTTTTGTTGCACGTTGCAATGTAATATTTTTTTTAAAGGGATAGTCTCTAACCGACTATAGTCAGGTTTATTTAAAAATTACATTATAATAAAATAGGATTTTAATCTTATTTTATTCGTGCTGCAACATAATTATCTCTATGGCTGTCATTTATAATATTGAACAAAAACCTATGAAAACAAAACATTTACTTACAACTAAGATACTGGTAATGGTATCACTATTTATTAGTGTTTATTCTCTATCTGCTCAAGATACACTAACCAACCAAGGGTTTGAGCGTTGGGAAAAATCAGGTAAAGCTGCCCCCTTTGATTGGAGCGAGCCACAAGGTTGGTCATCGTCAAACCCTCTCACTGAGTTTATTACGGCGGGTATTAGCCAAATACAAATACCACAATCAGGTTCTCAGCAAGCACAAATAAAATCTTTACTTATTTTTGGGCAAACTATACCAGGTGTTTTAATTAATGGCGATTTTACTCTAAACATTTCTGATACAGCTAACTTTCCATTGGTGGGCGGTGAGCCTTTTACTACGGTAAAAACAAAATTATATGGTATGTATAATTTTTCAGTAACCGATACTGCCGATTCTGCTACGGTTACCGTAGCATTTAAAAAATTTAACTCTACAAGCAACAAACCTGAAGCAGTTGCAATAGGAACTATTATTTTACCCCAAACTAACGCTGGCTTACACCCTTTTGTAGTTAATATTCAACAAATTAATGCTCAACAACCTGATTCTGTTGTAGTTACTTTATTATCAAGTAAAAATGGAAATTTTAAAAACGGTGGTACTTTAATTATTGATTATGTTGGTTTTGATAAACCATTAGCAGTTATCCCCTCTCTTTCAACCACTAAAAAAACGATAGTATATCCTACCCCAACATCAAATATGGTTACTATTAAAGCCCCAACTAAAGGTTTTTCATACATCATTTTCGATGTATTTGGTAAAACACAGTTAATGGGAAATTCTACCTCCAATTTTGCTATTTTAGATATTAATGATTTTAAAAGCGGTATGTACTATGTACAGATACAAACTGGCAAAACTGAAGTATTAAAGTTTATAAAGACGGATTAAAGTTTTACAAAAAGAGAGGGTGGTGATTTGCAAACCAAATCACTTAGAAGAGCTAAAATAAAACACGGTAGTTGAGAAATTTTTATCAAAAATAATCCTGATAGAATGAAGTAATTGCTTTAACTATTAAATATATTTCCCCATAAATCCCGCTATCCAATTTGTAGAAATACGCTATATTAATAGAAGCTAAAGTGGCTATTACTTTTCTGTAGTTTCAATTACAACAGATATAAGACATAAAAAAACCCTGCCTAATGGCAGGGTTTTCTTAAATTTATTAAAAAAATAAATATTATCTCACCTCTGATTCCGTTTCTACAGAACGGGTTTTAGTCTTTTCTACTTTTCTCACTTTAATTCTATCAGGATCAACGGTTCTTAGTTTTCCCCATCCTAATTTTTTCAAGCCACTTGCTATAAGTTCCTTGTCGCCTACTACTACAATAATCATCTTATCCATATCAATAAGTTGTCTTGCAATAGCATCAATTTCGGCTTCGGTAAGTCCGTTAAGTACTTTAGTTTGCTCAGCAACAAAGTCTTTGGGCAGGTTGAAACGCTCGATACGGTTTAAGAAAGCTGCTTTCTGAAAAGAAGTTTGGTAGTTTAATACATCGCCTTGACGAATTGCTTTTTTAGTATATTCAAGTTCTTCGGCTGTAATACCGTCTTTTTGGTATTTCTCAAATTCACTAATTACTTCACGCAATGCACTATCGGTAGCACGTGTTTTTATACCCGCACCAAATGCAAAAACACCAGAGTATTCATTACCACTAACACCTGTACGCGCTCCATACGTCCAACCTTTATCCTCACGAAGGTTTAGGTTGATGCGGCTATTAAAGTTGCCTCCTAATGGAAAGTTGGCTACTTGGTCTTTAAAAAACTCGCCGTTGTGGTCGTATTTTTTATTTAGATAGCCCATACGTATTTGCGATTGTGGTGCAGCTACTTTATCTATTACATAAATACCTTTTTTGGGTGTATGTTTAAAAGTAAGTTTTGGTAGTACTACTTTCTTATTCTCCCATTTGTTAAGAAAGGCTAATTTAGGAAGTATCTCACCTTCAGTAGTATTTCCTACTACGGTTATTGTTGTTAAACCAGCAGAGTAATATTTTTTATAAAACTCTCTAATATCATCAAGGTCTATATTTTTAAGGGTTTTATTAGTTCCGTTAGAGCTTGCTCCAAAAATATGGCTTTCGCCATATATAAGTTTATTAAATGCTTTGCTGGCAGTTAATGAAGCATTTTTTTCCTCAGTATAAAAACTTTCAATGGCTTGATTTTTTATACGTTTAAAGTCTTTCTTATCAAAACGTGGATTGTATAAAATGTCTTCCAAAATAGCTAATGTTCCATCAATATTCTTAGCTAATGATGAAACAAATATTGTAGTAGCATCTCTACCGCCCGAAACAAAAATAGAAGCACCTAACTTATCTAATGTCATTGATATCTCTTCGGGTGTTTTTGTGGTAGTACCCTCATTCATCATTTGTGCTGTAAGACTCGCTAAACCTATTTTTTTAGGGTTAAACGCTTGTAGCTGATGTCCACCCTTAATTCTGATAATTAAATCTATCGCAGGTACTTCAGTGGTTTTAGTTCCTAATATTTTAATACCATTTGCCAGTTTAGTTTCATAAAAATCAGGCACAGTAGCAGGTTTTGTTGGACCAGCAACGGGTTGTTTGCTTCTATCAAAAGTTTCGCCAGTAACGGGTACATAGGTTAAGCCTTTATATTGTTTTTCATTAGCTTCATCAACAAAACCAGGGTATGGATTGTGGCTAAATGATGAATCCTTTAATTTAGGATTGCGGCGTACTACGTGTACATAGCAAGCATTACGTGTTTTAATGTATTTATTAAACACACGAATAACATCGGCTTTCGTTACTTTATTATAACGCGTTAACTCATTTTTTAGGTTATATGGACGATTGCCCAACAACATAGACCATTGTGTAAGTGTAGATGATTTACCTTGAATACTTTCTAATATACGGGTAAAATTAGCCTCCATATTTGTTTTTGCGGCAACTAACTGGTCATCGTTTATTTGTGATGGGTCAAACTCATTAATAGTTTTCTTTAATAAGTCTTCCATCTCTTTTTGGGTGTATTTTGGAGAGTAGAGAATTTGTATAGTAAATTCGCCGCTCAATTCTCTACAAGGATGACTTGAAGTCGCTCGAACAGCTTTTTCAGTTTTAACAAAGTTTTTATATAGTGGCGAGTTTTTGTTTCCTCCAAATATCTCTGCTAAAATATCCAATGCTGCCTCATCTCTATCATAATTAGGTACAGTAGGGTAAACTACCAACTCTAATGGGAAGTATATATTATCAGGATATGTAGTGTGTTTCTCAGAACTTAATATCACTTTATCCACTCGCATTTTTTGTACTACTTTCCCTTTTTTAATTGGGGCAAAGTATTTTTCAACCAAAGGAAATGCTTCCGCAGGCGTTAAATCTCCTGATAAGGTTAATATAGCATTGTTTGGACCATACCAGCGTAAGAAAAAATTCTTTAAGTCTTTTACCGTTACACTATTCAAATCCTCCACATACCCAATAACTGGCCAGCTATATGGATGCCCTTGTGGGTAAAGAGCCTCGCCCATTTTCTCAACAAAAGCTAAGGCATAAGGTTGGTTTTCTATATTTTGTGATTTCTCGTTTTTAACCGTTTTACGTTGTACCTCAAATTTCTTTGTGGTTACACTATCTAATAAAAAACCCATACGGTCTGATTCTAACCAAAGAGCTGTTTCAAGCATATTACTGGGCAAGGTTTCAAAATAGTTAGTACGGTCGCTATTGGTAGTACCATTCATTTGCCCACCTGCACCTTGCACTATTTTAAAGTGCTTCTCATCCCCCACATTTTTCGAGCCTTGAAACATCATGTGCTCAAAAAAGTGTGCAAAACCAGATTTACCCATACTTTCACGATTGGAACCTACTTTGTAAGTAACCTCAACATGAACGATAGGATCACTATGGTCTTCGTGTAAAATAACGGTTAGCCCATTGGGCATTACCCATTTTTCGTAGGCAATGCTTAATTCACCCTCTGCAGGTGTGTACTTGTTAATTAGTTTCCAACCTTCAGGTGCTTGCGCGCTAACAGTAAGCGATGCAGCAAAAAGAAACAGAAACAGTAGTTTTACTTTTTTCATATAAATACAGTATTTGTAGTTTTCAGGTTTCAAAAATAGAAGTTCTCATCAAAGAAACTATACAATATCGGTTAAAACAATGTATATAACGATAAAGTAATATGCTGGTAGTATTAATTTTTAACTTTCATTAATGTAAACGGTGTGTTTATTCTTAATTGAACTATCACACTATTTATAGCTTTATTAAGAAATAAGTTTAATTTCGCACAAGTAAAAAAACAAGAAAAGAAATGCGTTTTGCCACCATATTGAGTTTAATTGTTGTAGGAGTTATTTCACGTTTAGTGCCACACTGGCCCAATTTTACCCCTGTTTTGGCGGCGGCACTATTTGCTGGAGTATATATTAAAGATAAGAAGTTAGCTTTTTTAGTGCCTTTGCTTACTATGGTAATTAGTGATTTATTCTTACCCTTCCATCAAATGTTTTTCTTTACCTATGGTGCTATTGCATTGGTAGTGCTTTTGGGTACTATGATTAAAAAAGTTAAAGTATTAAATATACTTACCGCCTCTATTATAGGTTCGGTATTGTTTTTTATTATTACCAACTTTGGTAGCTGGGCGGTGGATCCTTTTAATATGTATGCCAATAATTTTACAGGATTAATTACTTGCTATGCTGCGGCATTGCCATTTGCTGCAAACCAATGGTTGCCAAGTGCTACATCATTTGCATCAAACACACTTTGGTCTGATTTGTTTTATAATGCAATATTGTTCGGCGCATTTGCCTTAGCGCAATATAAAATACCGCAATTAAAACCTGTGCCTGTTGAGGCTTAAAAACAATATTCCTTATCCATTTTCTATACAGAGTACTGTAAACTTTGATATACTTCTTTAGTTTCAACTCTCTATTTTATAGAGTTATCATTCCGTCATTCCTGCGAATGTAAAAGACTATAATTCAACGGTTATGTAAAACCCGTCAGTATGGTAACTCATTCTAAATCAACTATTAGCACTACCATATAAGCACCCTTCCCCTTAAAGGGAAGCTAAATTGTGATACCGGTAAAAACTGGAATACATTGGTAGGGATTTGCAGTAGGTTGAAACCTGCCGCAATTCATAACCTTTACAAAAACTTTATGTATAGAATGGACATTTCATACCTAATAGGGTAGCCACTAACTAACAACTAATAAAAAAATATTCTATTGCAACTTTATTACCGTATAGTTAAAAACATAAACGGTAGTAAATCCTATTTTTGCCACACACATCAATACTCTAATAATGAAAATACTTTTTGTATGCTTAGGTAATATATGCCGCTCGCCAATGGCCGAAGGCATTTTTAAGCACATGGTGCAAAAAGAAGGCTTATCAAACAAAGTGTTTGTTGATTCGGCAGGAACATCTCGTATCCATGCAGGTAGTTTGCCTGATTCAAGAATGATGGAAGTGGCGCAGCAAAAGGGCATTATACTTACACACAAATCTCGTCAACTTAGTTTTGGCGATTTTTATGACTTTCATTACATAGTAGCAATGGATAATGAAAATTATGAAAACATTATGGCTGAACGACCAATACACGACGACTATCGTGCCCAAGTAATTATGATGCGAGAGTTTGACTTAGAGCGGAATGAAAACGATATGGATGTACCCGACCCCTATTACGGTGGGCAAAAAGGGTTTGAAAATGTTTTTAATATGCTGCACCGCAGTTGTTACGTATTGCTAAACCACATTAAACTAAAAGTTGCTGAAAGAGATGAGTTGTAAATCGCATTTTCTTGCCTCTACTATCTTTTTTTTTTTTTAAAAAAACTTTTTCAGTGAATTCATACATTTGGGCAAACTCTATAATTGATAATTTAAACTAATTAGCTATTTTACACGTTTTATTAAAATAGTTTAACGCTATTCTACCTACCATGAAAAAATACCTTTGGCTACTTCTTATCCTATTCTCAATCACTTATTCTTTATCAGCTCAAAAAAAATATCAAAGTTTGCTTTGGGAAATATCGGGCAATGGGTTGGATAAACCCTCGTACCTGTATGGTACTATGCACGTTAGTAGTAAATTAGCCTTTCACTTAGGCGATTCTTTCTTTATAGCCCTAAAAAATATTGATATGGTAGCATTGGAGTTGCATCCTGAAACTTGGGTAGATGATATGCTTGCCTACGATCCCTATGCTTTTTGGCAAGGTGGGGGTGGCTATTATGGAAGAGGTAGGAAAAAAAACAAGGAGGAACAACGCAAAGATGCTGTTAAATCTGCTTTAAGAAAAGACCCAAGCCTTATAAACTACTACCTATTTCGCAGTCAAGGCTATTCGGGTAATTTTGAGGAGGATACCTATTTAGATTTATACATTTTTCAAACAGCTAAAAAGTTAAAAAAGAAAACTGCTGGTTTAGAGCTAATGAGCGAGGTGATGCTAAATCTTGAAGATGCGGAGCGTGCGCAAAGAGAAGAGCGTAAATACAAGAAAAAACGCCGCACCTATTACGATGAGGATGAGATGGGGTATGGCGAAGCCCTTGAAGATGCGTATAGAAGAGGTGATTTGGATGCAATAGACTCACTAAACATTGTTGATGGAACCCCTGGATATTTAGAGCATATGCTATACCGCCGCAACCAAGCCATGGCAAACCGCATGGATAGCATTATGAAAACAGCTAAACTACGCCTTTTTTCAGGTATGGGTGCGGCACACTTACCAGGCGAAAAAGGGGTAATAGAAATGTTGCGCAAAAAAGGCTATACGCTAAGAGCCATGCAGCAAGGCGAGCGTGCCACTAAACAAAAAAGAAAAATAGATAATATTGTTATTCAAAAAGACTTTGATACAGAAAAACCTTTTGATAATTATTTTGAGGTAAACCTACCAGGTAAGATGTATGAGCTGATAGGCGCAGGGGCAACACGAAGTTATTTTCACCCTGATATGGCAAATGGTGCTTACTATACCATTACCCGTATCAAAACCTTTGCCAGTGAACTAAACCACAGTGCCGAATATGTACTAAAAAGTGTTGATAGCTTATTATACGAAAATATTCCAGGTAAAATTTTAAGCCAAGAAAAAATTAATATACAAGGGTTTGATGGGTACAGCATTACCACAAGAACAAGAAAAGGAGATATACAACGATACGAAATACTGATAACCCTCGAAGAAATTTTTGTATTTAAATTAGGAGGTACGGGAGAGTTTGCCAAAACTAAAGAAGCTGCTAAATTCTTTAAATCAATAAAACTTAAAACACCAAAGGCAACTAACTGGCAATTATTCTCATCGCCCGATAGTACTTTCTCGGCATTAATGCCACACTCACCACTATATTATGGTGATACATCTCTACTCTCTATTTTCAACCCTCACCCGTTTACGGCAGTAGATTTTAATACCAACAATATATATAGTATCATAAAATCTAACCTTTACCTTTCAAGCAGTACTCTCATCCCCGATTCTCTCCTGTTAGAGAAAGCCATGTTTGATTTTAGTGAGAAAAAATTTTATGATGAGATAGGACGAAAATTTACCAAAAAAGAAGATTATCAAATAATGGATGCCCGCTACCATGTAGATGAAGACTACAATATGCAAGTGCGCTATCTATTACACAAAGGGTATCTATATATATTATCAGCTAAATATAAAACCGATAGTTCAAATGCCGATAAATTTGTACAATCGCTCACGTTTAGTCCTGAACCGAAAGTTACTTATGAAGAATATGACGATACTTTATTGCACTTTACAGTAATGACCACTTCACAAAAAAATGCGTTAGAAAGTTTAATCAGAAAATTAAGTCGCTACAAAACAAAA
This sequence comes from uncultured Burkholderiales bacterium, assembly GCA_964584305.1. GTDB lineage: Bacteria > Bacteroidota > Bacteroidia > UBA8524 > UBA8524 > SB11. The sequence goes on along the minus strand of CAZOZL010000007.1, from coordinate 90,532 downwards.
GACAAACCCTACCGCACTTTAAAAGAAACCAAAGTGTTTATTGAAAATCCAAAATCATATTCCACCGTTTCTGTTTCATACACCCGCCATGGTTTATACAAACGTTTTAAAGATAGTGCCCGCTATTGGGAAGGCTTTTTTGAGGGTATTAATGAAGACAGTACATTAATTATTTTAAATAAGAAAATGTACAAAAAAAATGGCTTCACCGTAGCCGATATTGACTATATGGATACAGGCTGCACATTTGCTGTTAAAAAACGTAAAATGTTGCGCAATGCCGTCTCTTATGAGTTATATAGTGCCTATGATTATAAAAAAGGAGCAGGCGAATTTATAACCAAGTTTTACGAAACATTTACCCCCAAAGACACCGTTATTGGCGAAAGTATGTTTAGTAGTAATGTAAACCTTATAGTAAACGATTTGGTAAATGGCGATAGTGCCACCCACGCCGAAGCATACAAATCATTGAACGCTGTATGGGTAAAAGAGAAAGATTTTAAAATATGGACAGCAGTTATTGATACACTACAGCCTGAAAATGAAGACTATTTTGAGTATAAAACAGACCTTATTAAAGAGATGTGGAATATTGAAACACCCGAAAACATAAAATATTTAAGCGCACTGTTTTATAAAGCAGGTGATACTAGCACCTTCCAGTTAGCCGCGCTAAAAACATTGTTAAATATAGAAACAGCCGAATCATACGATACCTTTAAAGAACTATTGCTTGATGAAACCCCATTAGGTAAAAAATATCAAATAAACTCACTGTTTTGGCGAATGGAGGATAGTTTGAAGTTATCAGCCACGTTGTTCCCAGACCTATTTGGGCTATTTTTGTTAGAAGAATACCGTAAAAAAATGGTGAGCGTTTTGGCTACTTTGGTAGATAGTGCTGCAATAGACGTTAATACCTACAAAAGTTTTTTATCTACCCTGAAAATTGAGGCAAAAAATGAGCTGAAACGCAAAAAGGCTAATAAAGTTGAAGACGATGACGATGATAATAGCTATAACTCTTACAGTAGGTACGGTAATAGATATTCTAATAACAGTAGCAGCTATTTAGAAGACTTGGCTACCGTGCTTATTCCTTTTTATAATGAAAAAAATATAAGCACATTTTTTGATAAACTTTTAAAATATCAAGATGATAAACTACGGGTATCAATAGCTTTAAAACTAATGAAAGCAAACCACCAAATACCCGATACATTGTGGAAAGAGGTGGCAAAACACCAAAGCTGGCGTGCGCCACTATACGAAGCCCTTGAAGATGAAGAAAAACTAAATTTATACCCTGAAAAATACAAAAATCAGGACTCAATGACGCTTGCAATGATTAAAGGAGGGGTAGGCGGGCGTTATGATAAATTGGATACCATTACCATAGTAAGTACACGACTTGTAGAATTTGCAGGCAAAAAAGGCTATGTGTATTTATATAAATACAAAATGGAAGACAGTAAAATTTGGAAACTTGCTATGGTGGGCTTGCAACCCGAAAATAAAAAAGAGGTAAATACAGCTACACAGTTTTTCTCAACAAGCTCATCAAACAAGGTAAACAAAACCATATCAATAGAAAAACAATTCTCTATAATGCTTAAAAAAGCTATGTTACAACAAGCCTTTGAAAAATACAATAGTGAATACGATGAAGGCTATTAATAGAACAACAAATCAAGACCGTAGCAAGAGGAAGAACCATCGCCTCCCAGCCTCTGTTCGTGCCTAAGTAGTGTTAAATGCCGTCATTGCGAGATAGGCTTCTTAGGATAGGCGTGGCAATCTGTTTACATAATTTTTGAAAATTGCCTGCTCGTATCATTCGAGTGAGTTAAAGAATCGGTAAAATATGCAAGACTAAGAAAATGAGGTTTAACTATTTTTTCCTAAAAGCAGGTTCAACCAAAAGCGTGTTTTCTTTATCTACCACTACTTGCCCTGCGGGTGCGCCTTTTATTTTTCGCACATATTTTTTCTCGGTATATATCACAGGGCAAAGGCTATCAGTTTTCCCTTTTGAGAAATAAGCGGCTAATGAAGCAGCATATTCTAATACATTATTGGGGAGGGTTTGCCCTGCTTTGGTTTTTATAACCACGTGCGAACCTGCCATACCACGAGCGTGCAACCAAATATCGTTTTTTATAGCGTGTTTCATAGTAAGCAAATCATTGTTTTGCGAGTTTTTGCCTACCAAAATCATATACCCATTAAAGGGAAACTGCTTGAAAAGCGTGGGTTTTTTTGGTTTCAGTTGCTCTTTGTTTTCTTTTTCAAAACCTCGTAATTGTTTGCTGTTTTCTGCTTGTTGGCTGGTTTCTATTTGTTGTAACACTTGTGCCAAATCGCTTTCAGCTTTTTGCAAATGGTTTTTTAATATATCTGTTTCTTTGGATTGATTTTTTCCTTTTCTATAATAGTTTTCAGCGTTTTCTTGTGGACTAAGGTCTTTTTTTAGTTTAATGTCTATTTCAGTATCGTTATAAAAATTTAATAGCCTTGCTTTAGCCTCTCCCTTTTGTATATGATAGAGGTTTGCCATCAAAATATCGGCAATATGCTTGTAAGGCGTTTGGGTATCTATCTTTTTTAGTTTTAAGCGTTTTGATTTTGTTTCTTTCTCCAGCTTCGTCCTTTTTTGATGGAGCGAGTGAAGTATTCGTTGTTTTTTATCCTCAAAGAAAAATTTACCCAAGTATAGGCGAGCAAAATCGTTTAAAACATCAATTGGAGAGGTATATTGTCCTAACTCTTCTCCCGAAGGAAAAAAGCGCAGTTGTAACTCATTATTAAACTTACAGATATAAAACTCGCTTTTGGCTAATTGTGCTAAAACTTTTTGTGGTGAATTATTTTTTAATGCTTCAATGGCATCTTTTGGAAAAAAAGGAAGGGTTTTACTAATTTCATTAGGCGGTAAAGACGAAAGTGAGTGTTCACTCACTACCTCTTGGTATTTTGATATAGAGTTAAAACTAAGAGCTATATCAGCCTTAATTTGCTTGCGGAATACTTCTGTGTTTTGCTCGCCACTAAACAAAATAATATTCCCATTTTTACCAAATAGTTTTACCAAAAGTGTGCTGTTGTTTTCAAACCCGATAGTAAAACTACGCTCGTAGGGTTGCTGGGTAATTTGTTTTACCCGCTGTGATTGCAGGATTTTAAATTGCTGTAATTTTTGCTTAGGAACGTTATAATCAGCAGGGAATGAGAGAACGGTATCTTTTTGTATAAAATTGAATTTGAGCGGAAAATAATCGCCTGTGTTTAGCTTAAATATTAGCCATAGCTCTTGCTTTGATGCACTATACCCCTCCACAAACAAGGCATTGTGCAACAGGGTATTAAGTTGCTTGCTAAGGTGGTGAAGAAAATAGTAATTGTTGTGATTCACATCAAAAAAAAGTAGAAAACAAAGTTAGGTATTAACCTATTCACTTGTTGCTACCCAATTTGCCATAGCATCATCATAGGTTTGGCAAATACCTGCTTCCACCAGTTCATTATCAGCATCAGTAAGTGCTACGGGTTTACCATTGGTTACCAGTATAGTATGCTCAAACTGTGCGCTAAGTTTCCCATCAATAGTGCGTGCTGTCCAGCCGTCTTTTCTATCAATTTTAGCCCGTGCTTTACCTGCATTTATCATAGGCTCAATAGTAAATACCATACCTGCTTTTAGTTTTGGTCCACTATTTTTATCGGCTATATGGGCTACTTCAGGGTCTTCATGGAATTTTAAACCTACTCCATGTCCGCAAAACTCATACACCACACTGTAATTATCTTTTATTGCTCTTTGGTTTATGGCATAACCAATATTGCCCAAGCGGTTGTTGTTGGTACTTTGCTCAATGCCCAAAAACAGGCACTCTTTGGTAATTTTAATTATTTTTTTTGCATAGGGGATAATATCGCCTACTTCATACATTTTGCAGGTATCGCCAAAATATCCGTTTAGTATTGCTGTAACATCTATGTTTACAATATCGCCATCGCGCAATTCGTATTTGCTGGGTATGCCGTGGCAAATAACATCATTGGGGCTTATACAGGTAGAATGTTTATAGCCTTTATACCCTTTGGTAGCCGCCACTGCATTATGGTCTTTAAGAAATTCCTCCGCCTTTTTATCTATATAGGCAGTAGTAGTGCCAGCAGTGGTAAACTGCTCTAAATATTTAAGTGTTTCGGCAGCCAATAAGCTACTTTGCCTAATGCCTTCTATTTGCTCTGCGGTTTTTAGTGTTATTGCCATTTTTTATTAAGGTGCAAAGGTACAATTAAGATTTATAGATATAAAGTGCTGTTATGATAGTATGACCGTTGCAAGATTAAACACTTAGTTTTCCAGCCTGCCCGTGCCGTCAGGCTCGTCTGAACGGCACGGGTCGAGTGAAAACCACACCTCCCTTAATCCCTCCTTTTTAGGAGGGAAACAGCCGCACTATCCATTTAATAGATTAAACACAATAGCAAACTTTAATACCTTTTTACTTTTGCAAGGCTATGAGCGTAGTACTCCCTCCTTGAGCAAGATTTACAGGGTGGTAAAGAAGGGGGCAGGGTGGTTAAAATAGAAAGCAAGCCACGACCACCTGAACGGCACTGTATTATGGTAGTAAGTCCAAAGTGCCGTGTTACCTAATAAGAATAGGATTAAAATCTTATTCTGTTACCTAATTACAGCGCAAAGGCAGACTTAAGTCCGCCTTTGCGCTGTAATTGATATATAAGCGGTAGGTTTTAACCTATCGCTACTATCGCTACGTTTCAAGACCATCGCATGGATAATCTTTATCGATATATTAACCCGCCGATACTGAAACGAATTCAGCATGACGACCTACCGCACTCACTAAAGGCTAACAGCTAACAATTGTACTGAATACTGTTATGATAGTGTAAAACCCACTGTTTTAACTCGTTTGGTGTTCACTCCATCTATTTCTTCTTCTATTATCATTGCTTGGGCTTGCGGGTTTTGGAACACTTGTTCCATATTAAGAATTTCCCCTGCGGGTACTTTGGCTTGCTGCAACTGGGTAAGCAATTCATTACTATTAAACTGGGCGGAAAGTAGGTTCAATTCTTTTATTAGCTCTTGGCGGTATGTTACTCGTTTTTGGTTAGTAGTAAACCGAGTATCATTTGCTAATTGTGGTTTGCCTAATATTTCGCACAGCACAACAAACTGGTGTTGCGTACCTGCTGCCAGTACTATTTTTTTGTCATCGGTAGTATTTAATATATCACCATAGGGGCAAATATTGGGGTGGCTACTACCAATGGGCTGCGGTATGTGGTTTGCCATTAGCCAATTGGTAGCTTGGTTGCTTAGTGTGGCTATGCCCGCATCAAAAAGGTTGGTGCTTATATGGCTGCCTTCTCCTGTTTTTTCTCTTTTCAAAAGGGCAAGTAAAATGCCTTGTTTTAGTTGATGTGCCGCTAATAAATCCATAAAGGCAATAGGCATCTTTAAGGGCGCACTTTCTGGTGTTCCATTCATATACATATAGCCTGTTTCAGCTTGTAATATCACATCAAAGGCGGCTCTTGTATCATTGTTTCCGTAGCCAGTAAGTTCGGCAAATAGTAGTTTGGGGTTAATGGATTTTAGGGTATCATAGTCCATCCCCAATTTTTTTGCATCGTTGGGTTTAAAGTTAATTATAACAATATCAGCATCTTTACAAAGTGTATACACTTGGTTTTTGCCTTCTTGCGTTTTTAGGTCAATAAATTTGTATTGTTTACCCCAATTTACCGCACAAAAGTAGGCGGATATATTGCTGTCAGGGTTTTCTGATGGTAGCTTCCAATTTCGAGTACTATCACCGCCTGTTTTAGGGTTCTCTATTTTTATTACCTCTGCACCCAGTTCTGCCAAAAACATCCCCACGGCAGGTCCTGCTAAAACACTTGCCAGTTCAACAACTTTTAAACCTTCTAAGGGTTTATCCATTGGGCGGAAGTAGGTAAAAGGTATAGGCTTTATAAAGGTATAGTATTACAAATAGCATATTTACCAATAATATGCCTACTATTTTGGAGCGGGTGTACTTTATTTCTTTACTAAACTGCTGTTTGGTGGGAAACAACAATACCACAAAACCCATTATAGAGCCTGCCATTATTGCCGCCCAAAAAGGGAATAGTATATAGCCAATTTTGTAGTAAATATTGTGGCTATCTTGTGGTACATAGGTAGTGGCTGCCACAAACATATTAAAGGCAAAAAAACCTAATGAAATGTATATGTACTTTTTGGGGATACCGAAATTCATTATTGTAATTTTTAACGCTACAAAAGTAGGAATTTTAAACGGTATCTAAACCCAATTATGCCAAAACAGGTATTCTAAAATTATCTACCAACTTACCAAAATATTTTGGGCTTTGTAATAATCGGCTACCGTACCAACTAAACATTTCACCATCAACTAATAATACTTCGGTATTGGGTAATACTTGGCGTATTTCTTTTACGTGTTTCTCTTTAAAGGGGAATGGTTCTGACGATAATAATATAACTTCTGGTGTTAATTTTTTCAACTCTGCCAAAGTAAACATGGGGTAGCGCAAACTCTCGGTATCAGTATTTTTTGGCACAAAACCATCCAATACGTTCACCATTCCGCATTGTTTCATCATCTCGTTAATAAAAGTATTGTTGCTTGCCCCCATATATGGGTTGCGCCAAATAAAATATGCCGCTCGTGTGGGCGATAAACTATTTTTAGTCAACTGTGAAAAACCATTAGTAATACTACTACAAATCTCACTGGCTTTTTTTGTAGTATCAGTTAGTTTACCCAGCATATCAATCATTTCTACAGCATCCTCAAGTGTATTTATATCACTTAGCCAAACAGGGTATTCCTTTTCTAATGTTTCAATTTGCGATTTTTCATTTTCCTCTTTGTTGCCAATTATTAAATCGGGTTGTAAAGCAGCAATTTTATCAAAGTTTAGGTTTTTGGTGCCGCCCACCTTTTCTGTCGCATTAAAATGATGGGCAGGATGAATACAAAACCATGTTATTCCTGCAATTTTCTCTGCTAAACCTAAATCGTAAAGTAGTTCGGTTTGGCTGGGTACAATGGATACAATACGTTTTGGGACGGCGCGTAATGTAATTTTCCGCCCCAGTTGGTCTATAAAATCTTTGGGCATACAGGTTGTATTTGTTAAAGCAAAGTTATCATTATGTATAATGTACACTAAAGTTTTAGTGTTAAGTGTTTGGTTTTAAACGATGAAACGTAAAAAAACACTACTGAATAGAAAAAACCACTATTGAACTATTTTCACTTCTAAGTAGTTTTAACCGACTAAAGTCAGGTTTCTTTTAAAAAATACATCATTAATGTAGGACTTGTCTTGCTTTAATTACGCATTCGATATATGTCAAATTTTGAAAATTTGACATATATCCCTATTAACATAAAGCTAAAAACTAAGTTTTGCAATGACGTGCATTGTACAAGTATAATACCCCCTCCAAATTAACTTATTAGCAACTATTATTTAAGTACCCCTCCCCTTATAGGCAAGCCTCCTTCATCCTAAAATTATATGAGGTTATAAAGGGAACAAGCCTATCAATAATATCAAATTGCGAATTACAAATTTTGCTCTACAGATGTAAGAATATTCATGTGCAGTACTAATTAACATGGCTTTGTTTTAGCACCAAAATATTTTTGGTTTTATGGGTAACTTTAAACCTATCATCTACCCTAAGCCCCGCAATACATACCAAGTGGTTGTTTGAGAATAGCAGGGGATATTCTTGTTTCTCGAACACAGATATTTTTTGATCGATAAAAAAATCGCTTACTTTTTTCTTTTTCTGCATCCCCAAAGGGTAAAAATAATCACCCTGTTGCCAGCCTCGTACTTTCAACGGAAATTGAAGTTTATCAGCATCCAATTGGGCAATAGTGGGGTCTTTTAGTATCGTATAATTACTGTTAGATTTTCTTTCAATTTCATATTTTTTGTTGACAAATAAGAAACTTTCAGCATTTTTATTTAGCTCAAAATTAATAGTTGTATCAAGCACTCTATTGGTTTTTCTAACAATAATTTCTTCTCTATCCACCAATGCTTCGCTTGTTGCACTATAAAACACAGCTCCGCTTTGCCCATAAAGGCTTTGCGCTATTTGTATTACGGTATCATTATTAAAACCAAAAGGGCTTAACAATTCATATAAATACAATTGTGGGTGAGACAGAGTTAACAAGCCGCTTTTATTAATTTTTAGGGCTTCCCCTTCCCTATTTGTAATGTTTTTGGTAGCTGCTTCAATAGTTTCTTTCAGTAGGTTTCTATACTCACCCACAAGCTGCGAAAGGTTATAAAAACTTTCTTCGTATTTGGGGTTTAAGCCTTTTAGCACTGGCAACACCACATTGCGTACTTTATTGCGGCTATACTTGTTGCTTTTGTTGCTACTATCCTCCCGCCATTTAAGTTTTTTTGCTTGTGCAAATTGTTCTATATCAGCACGGCTGGCTACTAATAACGGGCGAATTAATTTTCCTTTTTTGGGTTTCATTCCCTCAATACCTGCTAATCCTGTACCCCGTGTCATGTTTAAAAGCATAGTTTCTACTTGGTCGGTTTGGTGGTGCGCGGTGGCTAATAAGTCATAGCCCTCTTGTTCTATTAGTTTATAAAACCATTTATAGCGCAACTCACGAGCGGCTACTTGAATAGAAATTTTATGCTGCTTTACATATTCCAAAGTATCCAACCTGATAGTAAAAAAAGGAACATTTAATTGTTGGGCAAAATTGCGGGCAAAGGTTTCATCTCCATCACTTTCTTTATCACGTAGTGAAAAATTGCAATGGGCAAGCGCAAAACTTTGTTTTGTTTCTTTTAGTAGAGTAGCCAACACCACAGAATCTACCCCGCTGCTAAAGGCTACTATTATTTTCTGCTTGCCAGCAATTAGGCTGTATTTTTGTATATAATGGGCAAAGGCTTGTAAACTTATTGGCATAGTTTGTGGCAAAGGTCGAAGATAAAATTACTTTTGCCAAAGTAAAGGCATTAAAGCCCTATGAAAAAAATCCTTTTATATATTTTATTGCCTCTTCTAATAATGGGTAGCAGTACTTTGGCTTTTGCACAAACAAAGGTAGAGTTATTAAATGCTGATGTATTAGAGTATAAAGAGGCCGTTTTTGGCAAAGTACGCAGGCTTATAGGCAATGTTAGTTTTAAGCAGGAAGACGTTACCATGTTTTGTGATAGTGCCTATCAAAACGAAGAGGAGAACAGTTTTACGGCGTATAGTAATGTTAAAATATATCAGGGTGATTCTGTTTCTATGTTTGGTGATACTTTGTTTTACGAAGGCGATATTAGGCAGGCACTATTAACAGGTGAAATAGTTACCCTGCACGATGGGGAAATGACACTTACCACCGATGCTATCCGTTATGATGCTGTAAACGGTATAGGCTACTATACCACAGGCGGCACTATTATAAACAAAGAAAACAACTTAGTAAGCCAAATAGGTACTTATGATACTAAAAGTAAAACCTTTGGCTTTAAACAAGATATTGTATTAATAAATCCAGAATACACCATGTACTCTGACACCTTACAGTACAATACGGAAAGCAGAAAAGCCTATTTTTTCGGACCCACAAACATTTACGCTCAAAAAGACTCTACCCATGTGTATTGCGAAAATGGCTGGTACGACACCAAAATTAACTACTCGCAGTTTAGTATTAACTCATACATAGAAACTGCGGATAAGAAACTAAGTGCTGACAGTATGGTATATACTGGCAAAACAGGTATAGACCGTGCGTATCGCAATATTTACCTTATTGATACTATTAACAAAATAGAAATACGAGGGCAATTGGGCTTGTACAACCGAAATACTAATATGGCTTGGGTTACACAAGCACCCAATGCCGCCATGCAGGTAGGCAACGACACCTTGTTTATTACCGCCGATACATTGAAAACAACGTTTGATACCGCCCGAAAAAACAGAACTTTATACACTTACCATAATACAAAATTTTATAAAAAAGACCTGCAAGGCGTGTGCGACTCACTGCAATACTCTTTTAAAGACTCAGTAATTAATTTAGAGGTAAACCCTGTAATATGGAGCGAAAGCAACCAAATAACCGCTGATAGTATTAGGGTGTATATGAAGGAGGGTGGTATAAAAGCTATCCATATGAAATTAAATACTTTTATAATTTCAGAAAAGGATAGCGGCAATAAATACAACCAAATAAAAGGTAGAAATGCCATTGCCTATTTTAAAGAAAAACGATTGAAACAAATAGATGTACACAAAGATGTTGAGAATATTTATTACATAGAAGAAGATACAGGCAAATACATTGGTATGCAGCGTATTATTTGTGGCGATTTAAGTATAGTACTTACTAATAACAAAGTGAGCAAGGTTAAATACTTTCTTGAACCAACGGGAGATATGCACCCCATAGATAAAATACCCGCTGGGCAAGAGCGGCTGGATGGTTTTGTATGGCATATAGACCGCCGCCCACTAAGCCGTGAAGATGTTACCCCTATTTACAACCCCAACAAAAAAACAGCACCCAGAAAAACAATACACCCTATAAAACAAAAAACTGCTGATAAGGCTGAGTTTGAAAAAGAAGCTCCTTTTTTGAAGAAGAAAAAGAAGTAAAATATAGCCTGTGTTCAACTCATCTCAACTTTCTGAAATTGGCTTTTAGCTGTTTGCCTTGTTCTACTTAAAAATAATACCTCAACAATTAGTAGCCCCTATTATGCTGTTGTAGCGCATAGAGAAGATATTTACACACCTAATGTAAATTAAAGGTAATTCCCAATTCAGCAAAATGATGCCACCTATTTCCAATATTCATTTCATTACCACTTGCTAAAGAAGGCACTCCAATATTACTTAAATATGTTTCTGGACTTATAGATTTCCAATTATAAAAAAACGTGCCATACCTTGCCGTATAAGATATTGTAACATTAAGTAGGTAAGTAAATCGCCTTACTTGGTCTCGCCTAAGAAAATACTTGCTTTCAGGAGTTAAAGCATCATTATCTTCCTCAATACTATTAAAAAAACCATACCCTTCCAGCATTGTATTATGCTGCACATAAGTTGAAGAAAAAGAAACAGCATACATAAAATGTTCTAACCAGCTATTTACTATTTGCTTTTTCCTATGATTAATAAAGTTATGATTATTTTGCCTAAAACTCTTGTTAGATAGTCTAAGTCCTAAACTAGCGTTTGACATATACGAACCAATTTTTTCCTCAGCAAAAGCTGATACCCATAAGTTTTTTGTAAATCCCGTCATAATTTGACGTTGCAAAAAACCTTGCTCAAACTCAAGGGAAATACCCAACCTACCCCCATTAGCTATTTGTGCTGCCCAACCCCTTGGTCTCGGGCTATTTGAAACATCTTGATGCACAACATTCTGAAATTTCCCGCCAATATCGCCCCCTATTCTACCCACTTTAATTATAGTTGCCCACCTATATGTATTCCCTCTTGAAATCCCTTTTTTACTCCAACCAAAGTACTGAAACGACGCATGAGGTCTATCAAGAATATTAAAAGCCGTATCATTCGCAAATTTTAAAGTATCACTAAAATAAGGGGTGTACACATCAAAACCATACAATACAGTTTGGTATGTTTTTAATGGTCTCCGCCTGCGAGTATTAAAATAATCGCTTCCTACCTCTATAAGTACAGAGCCTGTATAGTCTCTATCATCATTACGCTGAAAAATTATGTTCCCATCATTAACGTATTTATTTGCGGGTTGTAGCGTAACAGAAAACAGCCCAGCAAGTGTAAACAAATCATTGCCAGAACGGATGCTAATAAATTTTATTATCTTTTTATTTTTGGTATTATATGTATAATAAGGGTATTCATTATCAGCAAACAATACCATTTCTTTACTCACTGCATTTATTAGTTTTTCTTTTAAATGAAAACTAATAACTGTATCCTCATTTAAGGCTCTTTCTAATTGAACAAGAACGTATAAATCATCCGTTTTTTCTTGAAGGTTAGAAGGACTTTCTTTTAATAAAGAAATTAAAGACTGGGTGTTTGATGAGATACCTTTCTCAAACCTTGTTGCACACTCCGCCTCAAGAAGGTATTTTACTAGTTTAACTCCCGAAGTGTTTATATTACATTTAGGGTTTTTTTGAAGCCAGCGCTTATAGGCTCTATACTTAATAGAATTTACCAAAGACCATTTTACAGTTTTACTATAACAGGGTGGAACTATTCTTATAGAATCTAATTCTTTGTTAAAATCACTTTCTATCTCTTTAAACGAGCGATTTGAGCATAAACTGTGTTGGGAATAGGTAAAGGAAATCCCTTTCACAATTAATAGGGTAAGCAAAATAAGTTTTTTCATTTTTGGTAAATTACAATCACATAAAAATCAATTATAATGATTTTTAATATTATCACCAAAAAAACTAAACTTTCTATTCTTATAACGTACAATTTACCATAAAGAAAGCATCTTTATACGGTTTGCATTACTGGTGCTGTCCATTCGGCAATATTTCCTTCGGCATCTTCCACCAAGCCATCACGCAGGCGAATAATGCGTTTTGCACGTTGTGCAATATTTTCCTCGTGAGTTACTATAATAATTGTGTTGCCACGGCTGTACAAGTCTTCAAACAACTGCATTATCTCTATCGATGTTTTAGTATCTAAGTTACCCGTAGGTTCATCAGCCAATATTATACTGGGGTTGTTTACTAAGGCACGCCCAACAGCCACACGCTGCCGCTGCCCCCCCGATAGTTCGTTGGGTTTATGGTGCATTCTATCTCCCAATCCCACAGATTCTAATACTTCTGCCGCTCTTTTATTACGTTTTTCTTTTTTTACCCCTGCATATATAAGCGGCAACGCCACATTATCTAATGCTGAAAGGCGGGGCAAAAGATTAAATGTTTGAAACACAAAACCAATCTCACGGTTGCGCACATCAGCCAAGTCGTTATCCACCATATCGCTAACATCAGTACCGTTTAGTATATACTTGCCTGCACTTGGCGTGTCCAAAGCACCCAACACATTCATTAAAGTAGATTTTCCTGAACCAGAAGGTCCCATTAATGCCACATACTCGCCTTTTTGTATTTCTACCGATACATCTTTAAGGGCAAATAAAAGCTCGCCCCCCATTTTGTAGTAGCGTTGTATATGTTGCAGTTTTATTAATGCTGACATGGTTATAATAGTTTTAAGTTTTCTGTTTCGAGTTTGCTGTCATTCCTAACTCTTTTCGTAATACAATCATCACAAAAAGGTGCTAAAATAAATTAAGCATGGTTGGCTATCCCTTTTTTAACACTTTAGGCACGCGAAAGTAATCACTGTCTTTTGCGGGCGCATTTTTTAATACATTTTGTTTGTTAAGGTGTCCCTTCACCACATCATCACGTAGCACATTGGTATCTTCCGTCATATAAATTAACGGTTCTACACCCTCTGTATCTACTTCGTTCAGTTGTTCACAAAAGCCTAATATTTTTTCTAAGTCAGTTTTTATTGCTTCTTTGGCTTCATCTTCAAACTCAAGTTTTGCCAAATGTGCCAAATGATTTACCAACGCATCATTTACCTGCATACTCATTCAATTTATTTTCAATAATATGAAAAACTTTTTGTTTCAACTCTCCTGCTTCATCAGGTTTTAGATGGGCTGTATCAATAGGACGATGAACATACATTCTTAACGTACCAATACGTGCTGCTACGGGTCCATATTCAGTAACTTTTATCCAATTATCTGCTAAAGTAATGGGCAAAATATATGCCCCCGTTGCAATAGCTGCTTTAAAAGCCCCATCCTTAAACCTACCCAACTCTGGCACCCAAGTACCAATAGTACCTTCTGGAAATATAACAATATTAGTGCCGTCTTCTTTTAATCTTCTAATTGCTTCGTTAAATGCGTTGGCTCCGTTGCGTGGATTTTTCCTATCTACACTAATGTCTATGGTTTTAAAAAAACGTCCAAAAAAAGGTATTTTAGCTAATCCTGATTTGCCTATAAAACCTAAGTAGCTGGGTATTCCACAAGTAATAGCAGGTATATCTATATACGAAGTATGATTAGCCACTATTACATACGTTTTTGTTTTATCAAAGGGAGTTTCGTGTTTTACTTTAAGCCGTAAGCCGCTCATAGTCATTAACAACCAGCCCCATGTTTTGCGCCCAAAGTGCGCTGCTTTGTACATTTTTTTGTGCGAAAGGGTGATAAGAAACCAAGGATATAAAAGAAAAAAGCCCAAACCCAACCACAAAAAAAACCACCACCCGTGTATGCGTTGCAACCAATTGGGGTGAGGTAATAAAGGGGCTTTTTTTCTACCCATTCATTATAGTTTTAAGCTGTGCAATTTGGTGTTTCAAAAAATTTTCGAGCGGTTTTGCAGCTACCATTTTTACAAACACATTCATATCTCCCTCAAGCACTGCTTCTACCCTGCTGTTTCCACCTTCGCCTTCTATTTTCCAAGTTAGTGTAAAAGGAAAGGGTATTTTCTCGTAAGGTTCTAATACAATAGCTTCATTCTCCCGTGTTTCTTTTATCCGTAAAGATAAATCTGCCGTTCCTTTAATAGTAAACTGGCAGGTAGTCTCTGTACTTTGCCATTTTTCTACTTGCTCTGGCATTAGTTGTTTATGGTTATTACAATCCACCAAAAAACCATATACCTCGCTGGGTGTTTTTCTTATATGCTCTTGCCCTGATTCTATTATTGTCATGTTTGTTTTTTATTTGCCATTACAGCCGCCATAAGTAGCGATAGTACTAAGCCTATAATTACAAAAGGGCCTGTATTGGTTACCACCGCCCCTGATAGTTTATATACCCCCCTTGAGCGTTTAAGTTTTTCTTCAATAAGTGCAGCACTGTCTGATGCCATTTTCTTAATACGGGGCAAATCTTTACTGGTAATATGTACTGTATCTTGGTAGTTTTTTACAAAATTTGTTTTGTACTCAGCAATAGTTTTTGCTGTCGAATCTTTTTCTTGTACCAAAAAAACCTCTGTATCTTTAAGTGCTTGCTCCTTTTGCTCTGGTGCTATATAATTAAAATACACCACCGACCCTACAGCAGTTACCACACCCGCTAATGCTGATATTAAAATACCATTAAACATACATCGTCCAAAAGATATATAGCCTTCGTTTCTATACTTATAATCTCGCAAAGCCAAGTAAATACCTACCCCCAAAGTGAGCAGGTTAATAACTACTAAATACAATTTTGCTTCGGGGTTTGAGAAGATAGCTAACTTACTACCTGCTATAGTTTCTAAGAAAATAAACAGCCCTACTAAGGCTCCCCACATATACGTTTGTTTCATGCCGCAAATAAAATATGCCTTTGGCAAAATTACATCACCAAAGGCATATATTAGTTATACACCCACAATTTAATGCAGGTGTTAAGTACTTTATTTCATTAAAAAATTTAAAAACTGCTATCTGTACCCTCCACACCATCAGAGGTATCAGGGGTGCCAGGAGTATCAGCACTACTATTGTTAGAGTAGTTTTCTTGTGGGCGATTAAACTCCTCAAAATCATACTCTGGCATTAGCTCGCTTTTCACATGGTCAACAGTTTCGTTCAGCGCATTCATAAACTTGTTAAAATCTTCTTTATATAAAAAGATTTTGTGTTTTATATACATCCCATTATCCTGCCGTTTCTT
This sequence comes from uncultured Burkholderiales bacterium, assembly GCA_964584305.1. Taxonomy (GTDB): domain Bacteria; phylum Bacteroidota; class Bacteroidia; order UBA8524; family UBA8524; genus SB11. The sequence goes on along the minus strand of CAZOZL010000007.1, from coordinate 74,720 downwards.
ACTTTCAGTAATAGTAATGTAATAGTCGTTTCCCCGAGTAGCTTTTACATCAAAAAAATAAGTACGCTTTCCCGCCCTTACCCTTTTTGAAAAAATCTCTTCCCTGTCGTTGTTATTAAAATCCTCCATTTTAATCCTCTCTTACGTTTGTTATACCTTTTTTTAAGCAAATTTCTGTAAAAATATAGTGCAGACTACCGCATTTGCAACTTTTATCTCATTTTTTTTATTAAAAATATTTTTTTGGGTGAGCAATCTTCAATTTACAACCTCTATTTCTTCGTCCATTTGCTTGTGATACAACTCGGCATATTTTCCATTCACTTGCATCAATTCTTTGTGTGTACCTGCCTCAATTATTGCACTATCATCCAACACAATAATTTTATCAGCTTCAATAACTGAGCTTATCCTATGGCTAATAATTACGGCAGTTTTATTTTTCAATAGCTGCCTAAAGTTGGCTAAAATAGTAGCTTCCGTTTGCGTATCCACTGCCGATAGGCAATCATCAAGCAATAGTATTTCTGGTTTTTTTATAATGGCTCTGGCTATGGCTACCCGTTGTTTTTGCCCCCCTGATAGGGTTACTCCTCGCTCGCCCACCATAGTTTCGTACTGTTTAGGAAACTCCAAAATATTATTATTTATATCAGCTGCTTTAGCAGCCGCTACCACACTATTGTATGAGTTTTCACGGTCTTGCAACCCGAAGGCTATATTTTCTTGTATGCTATCGCTAAATAAAAAAACATCCTGTGGGACATAGCCCATACTTTCCCTAAAATCTGAAAGATTTATTTGGCTAATGAGTTCACCATCAATCAATATCTCCCCTTCTTGCACATCATACATTCTTAACAATAAAGAGGCAATGGTGCTTTTCCCCGACCCTGTTGAACCAATTATGCCAAAAGTTTCGCCTTTGTTTATAGTGAAACTAAGGTTTTTTATCGCATAGCGATTAGCCCCCTCGTACTTGAAACTTACATTTTTAAACTCTATTTTATTTTTAAAGCTAAATTTTTTATCGGTTTGGTTTACTATCTCAGGTTCGGTATCCAAAAATTCCTGAATACGAGTTTGCGATGCCGCCGCTCGCTGTACTAATGATGTTATATAACCCAATGCCGCAATAGGCCAAGTAAGCATATTAACATAAATTACAAACTCGGCTACATTACCATAAGTAAGCTCGCCCCTTATTACCAATTTACCCCCAATAAAAATAGTGAGTAAAGTACTTAGCCCTACCAAAAGCATAATAAGCGGGAAGAAAAGCGCATCTACCTTTACCAAACCCATCGATTTAGTTTTATAGTCATCACATTCTTTCTCGAAGGCTTTACGTGAGGCACTTTCTTTGGCAAAGGCTTTTATAATTTTTATACCTGAAAATGCTTCTTGTGTAAACGACGTAACTTTTGACAATTGCTTTTGTATTGAATCGCTTTTTCTGTTAATAATATTATTTACAAAATATATACTGATTGCCAAAATAGGCAGTGGTGTTAACGAGTATAGCGTAAGTTCTACATTTATAGAAAGCATAATGCTGATGGCAATAGTAAATAGTGATACTGTGTTGATACAATACATTACCGCAGGGCCTAAATACATACGCACCCTGCTCACATCTTCACTAATACGGTTCATCAAATCGCCTGTAAAGTTTTTACGATAAAACGAGAGAGAGAGATTTTGATAGTGGTCATAAATCTCATTTTTCATATCAAACTCGATTTTACGAGATACTACTATAATTTTTTGGCGCATAAAAAACATAAACACCGCTTTTATCAATGCTGTACCTAATATTAGTAAGAAAAAATTAAGACTTATACGAGAAATTTCGGCTATGGTATCATCATTCCATTCAAAATTAGGTCGCTGCGCCATTTCCTGCCCTGCATTTAAGGCATAGCGCACCAGTGGACCTAACCAAACGCCAAAAACATTAGATACTATTATAAAAAAAGTACCCAACAGCAATTGCCAGCGATACTTATAAAAATACTTGTTGAGAGAACTAAGGGATTTCAAACGATTTTTTAAAAATAAAATATGTTATGCCAAAAAAAACTACTTTTGCAGCACTTTTTATAAAGGCACTAACTCTACAAAATTATAATAATATGTTGGAAACTAAAGAAAATATATCGACTGCTGAAGCGGGAATCTTTGGTGAATTAACTACTAACGATCACGAGCAAGTAGTTTTTTGCCAAGATAACGAAACAGGTCTTAAAGCAATTATTGCAGTTCACAACACAGTACTTGGACCAGGCTTAGGCGGCACGAGATTTTTTGCATATAACAACGAAAAGGATGCCATAAATGATGTTTTACGCTTATCACGTGGTATGACCTACAAAGCCTCTATAAGCGGGCTTAATTTAGGCGGGGCAAAAGCAGTGATAATGGGAGATGCAAAAACCCTGAAAAGTGAAGGTTTGTTTCGCAAATTTGGTCGTTTTGTTGAAAATTTAAACGGTAAATACATTACCGCCGAAGACGTAAACACTACTACCAAAGATATGGAGTATGTGCAAATGGAAACTAAAAACGTTGTAGGCTTGCCTGAATGGTTAGGCGGCGGTGGAGACCCATCACCCGTAACTGCCTACGGTACTTACATGGGCATAAAAGCATCTGCCAAGAAGGCCTGGGGCAACGATAGTTTGCAAGGCAAAATCGTTGCCGTACAAGGAATAGGCAAGGTAGGTTACCACCTATTAGATTTTTTGCACAAAGAAGGTGCTAAACTATATATAACCGACCTTAACGAGGCTATTTTAAAGAAAGCCAACGAAAAATTTGGGGCTATTGTAGTACCCAGTAATGATATTTTTGGGTTAGATGTAGATATATTTTCTCCCTGTGCTATGGGGGCAGTATTAAACGATGATGTTATCTCTCAACTAAAATGTAGCGTGGTTGCAGGTGCTGCCAATAACCAGTTGGCAAATGAGAAAACCAACGGAGCGCAATTAGTAGATAAAGGTATTACCTACGCTCCTGATTTTGTTATTAATGCAGGTGGTTTAATAAACGTTTATAGCGAGTGGACGGGATATAACCGTGATAAAGCAATGGGGCAAACAGAAAATATTTACAATACTATTTTAAGCATATACGCCCATGCTGATGAACACAAAACACACCCACAAGCGGCAGCAACATCATTAGCAGAAAAACGTGTAAACGATATAATTCGCGTTAAATCAACGTACTAAATTTAACAGTCAGTTTGATATAAGTTTTTTTGAGTTATAACGCGCATATCGTTATTATGAGGTTATGTGCGTTATAACAAGCCCTAACCCCCTTTACCTATACTATCTCTTGGGTTTTATAAATATCATCTCGTTTATCTTTCCAGTTGGTTACTGTACCGCTTTTTCGAGTGCGTTCTATGGCAGCCAAATCCAAATCGGCTATAACCACTGTTTCTAAGTTAGGACTACACTCGCCTGCAACGGCTTCGGGCGGAAAAGCAAAATCGCTGGGGGTGTATATACCACTTTGGGCATAGTTAATATCCATATTATCTACTGATGGTATGTTGCCAATAGTACCCGCCGTAGCCACATATATTTGGTTTTCAATGGCTCTGGCTTGCGAGCATAATTTAACCCTTAAATATCCGTGCCGCTCATCTGTGCAAAAGGGTACAAAAATAACCTTAGCTCCTTTTTGCGCCATTATGCGAGCTACTTCAGGAAACTCTACATCGTAACAAATATTAATACCAATTTTACCACAATCGGTATTAAACACTTTTATTTCATTACCTGGTCTCACTCCCCACCATTTAGCCTCATTGGCAGTTATGTGTATTTTATATTGTTTTTCGTAAGTACCATCTCGCTTAAATAAATACGATACATTGTATAAGTCATCACCCTCTACCACTAGGTGTGTCCCTGCAATAATGTTTATATTATACTCCAGCGATAAGCGAGAAAATAGGTTTATATAGTCTTGGGTAAAATTATCTAACTTCCGTACACTTTCATCAATGCTCATTCCCTTCGCATCTATAAACGATAATAACTGGGTAGTGAATAACTCTGGAAAAAGAGCAAAATCAGACTTATAGTTTGAGGCAACATCAGTAAAAAATTCGCATTGGCGAGCAAAGTCTTCAAACTTTTCAATTTTTCGTAACTCGTATTGTATGCAACAAATGCGTATATTTTTCATTAACACACTGCGTGCAGATGTTTCAGGCACATAATCTATATTTACCCACTCCATTAAAATGCCGTAGCCTCCACTTTCCCAATCGGCAGGCAAATAGTCTTTTATTACCTTTCTAATCTGAAACCCTTGCGATATTTGAAAATTTACAATAGGGTCTTTAATTTTTTTACTCTGTACACGTTTCAAATAAGCACGTGCGCCAAACTCATCTTCGTATTTATGATAGCTGGGTATTCTACCCCCAATTAATATTTCTTTCAAATTCAAGTCTTCGCATAATTCTATACGCATCTCGTATAACCGACGACCAATTTTTAAGCCTTGATAATCAGGATGAACCATTATTTCTATACCATACAGGGTATCTCCCTCAGCATCGTGATTGGTGATATAGCCATTATCACTAATTTCTGCCCAAGTATGGTTGTCTGTATAGTCATCCATATTCACAATAAGGCTTATAGCACTTCCCACCACCTCCTTATCATACTCTATTATTTGCATCCCATCAGGAAAAGTAACAATCTGGCTTTCTAACATTTCTTGTTGCCACGGTTTATGCTCAGGGAAACATAATTTCGATAATTTTATTATTTCACTAAAGTCATCAGACGTAGCGGTACGTTGTATAATTCGGGGTTTTTTGCGTCTTCTTATCTGCGACATTAGCTTATTGTACCATTTAATTTTGGCACTGCAAAATTAATATTAGAAATTTGCTGTTAAAATAAAACAACAATGCCACAAACAATAGATATTATTAATGCCGCTTGGGAAGACAGAACCCTTTTGAAAGACCCTGATGTACAGGCTATTATAAACAACTTGATAGATGACTTAGACAAAGGGAAACTTAGAGTTGCAGCACCTACTGCAAACGGCTGGCAGGTGAACGATTGGGTAAAGAAAGCAGTAATAATGTATTTCCCTATTCGCAAAATGGAAACCACAACGGTAGGTCCTTTTGAGTTTCACGACAAAATGCGTTTAAAAACAGGGTATGAAAAATTGGGCATAAGGGTAGTCCCTCATGCAGTGGCTCGTTATGGTGCATATATATCTAAAGGAGTAATACTAATGCCCAGTTATGTAAATATTGGTGCTTATGTTGATGCAGGCACAATGGTAGATACGTGGGCTACGGTAGGCAGTTGTGCACAAGTAGGGAAAAATGTACACCTTAGTGGTGGTGTAGGCATTGGCGGTGTGTTAGAACCTGTACAAGCAGCCCCTGTTATAATAGAAGATGGTGCATTTATAGGCTCACGCTGTATAGTGGTTGAGGGAGTTAGAGTAGGTAAAGAGGCTGTTTTAGGGGCTGGAGTTACTTTAACCAAAAGCACCAAAATTATTGATGTTACTAATGCAGAGCCTAAAGAAACCAAAGGCTATGTGCCAGAACGTAGCGTGGTAATACCTGGTAGTTATACCAAAACCTTCCCCGCAGGAAATTACCAAGTGCCTTGTGCCATAATTATTGGACAACGAAAACCCAGTACCGACCTGAAAACAAGCCTTAATGATGCCCTACGAGAACACGATGTGGCAGTGTAAAATAGTAGTAATTTTTATGCTTTATACTATAAATGCCTGATGCTCTAAACAAAATTCTTGTTATACAAACTGCTTTTATTGGCGATGCCATATTAGCTACTGGGGTATTAGAGAAGTTGCACCAGTACTATCCCAATGCAGAAATACACTTATTAGTTCGTAAAGGGAATGAGGGTTTGTTTCATCAGCATCCTTTTATACACCAGCTATTAGTATGGGACAAGAAAAATGGCAAGTATAAAAACTTGCTAAACATTCTTAAAACTATAAAAAAAAACAAGTATGAGTTTGTGGTCAATTTACAGCGTTTTGCAGCATCAGGGTGGCTTACTGCCTTCTCGGGGGCAAAGCAAAAAATAGGGTTTAAAAAAAATCCACTTTCCTTTTTGTTTACTACTAAAATAGCACACCAATACAACCAACACGAGATAGCACGCAACCACCAGCTAATAGCTGCCATTACAGATAATACTGTTGCCAAGCCTAAACTATATCCTACAAAAACAGATTATGAAAAAGTGGCTACCTATAAAACAACACCCTATATATGTATTGCCCCTGCATCGGTTTGGTTTACCAAGCAATTTCCAAAAGAAAAATGGATAGAGTTTTTAAATGCTATCCCCTCGCCTATTGCAGTCTATTTTGTAGGTGCAACTGGTGATACAGCGTTTGTAGATAGTATTATTAATGTTGCAAACAATAAACGGATTACCTTAAAAAACTTAGCAGGAAAACTAAATTTATTACAAACTACGGCACTGTTTCAAGATGCGGTAATGAATTATACGAACGATTCTGCCCCACTACATTTGGCAAGTGCTATAAACGCCCCCTCACGAGCCATTTTTTGCAGCACAGTAAAAGAATTTGGCTTTACCCCACTAAGCGATAACGGAGTTGTAATAGAAACCGATTTACAATTGGATTGCCGCCCTTGTGGATTACACGGGCATAAAGCCTGCCCCAAAGGGCATTTTAAATGTGCATTAAGCATTGATATAAACAAAATGGTGGAGGGGCTATAATCTCTTTGCATCACATCATACAGATTGCCACGTTTGCCTAAGAAGACAATCTCGCAATGACGTTGATTTGTGGCAGTGTTGTACAGGTATAACACCCCCTTCCAAATTAACTATTAGCACAATCAAATAAGTACCCTTCCTCTTAAGGGGAAGCCAAATTGCGGTACAGGTAAAAACTACAATACATTGGTAGGGGTTGATGCAACTTCGCTTATACCCTCATTGCGAGGCTTTGCGAAGCAATCCTTTGCCTATCACACCATGCAGATTGCCACGTTTGCCTAAGAAGGCATACTCGCAATGACGGGATTTGTGTTAGTGTTGTACAGGTATAACACCCCCTTCCAAATTAACTATTAGCAGAACCTAAATAAGTACCCTTCCCCTAAAGGGGAAGCCAAATTGTGGTACAGGTAAAAACTACAATACATTGGTAGGGGTTGATGCAACATCGCTTATACCCTCATTGCGAGGCAATCCTTTGCATCACACCATGCAGATTGCCACGTTTGTCTAAGAAGACAATCTCGCAATGAGGGGATTTGTGGCAGTGTTGTACAGGTATAACAACCCCTTCCAAATTAACTTATTAGCACAACCAAATAAGTACCCTTCCCCTTACGGGGAAGCCAAGTTGCGGTACAGGTAAAAACTGAAATACATTGGTAGGGGTTGATGCAACATCGCTTATACCCACAAAAAAAACCCTCACGAAGAGGGCTTTTATTCAAATAAATTACAAAAAATTATTTAGCTACTAACACTATATTTTAATTGCCAGTCAATAACTCCGCCTATCATGTTGCGTACTTTATTAAATCCAATAGATTGTAAGTAGATTTTTGCTTGCCCACTGCGTGCGCCGCTACGGCAGTGTATTATTATTTCCTCGTCTTTAAGGTCTTCCAGCTCTTCTACTACATTGTGCAGTGTGCCTAAAGGTATTAGGCGTGCGCCAATATTAAACTCTTCATATTCATGGGGTTCACGTACATCAATTACAATAAGGTCTTCGCCATTATCCATACGTTTTTTTAATTCTTCAACGGTTATATCGTCCATATCTATTGTTTAATAAATTTTGCCTGAAATACTCCTTGCTTAGGGTTATGTAAATTTATAAAATATAAACCATTTGTCAAACGACTAATATTTATTGGCTGTCTTTTTTGTGCTATTAGCCTTCCTGTTAATACTTCTTTTCCCGCTATATCAGTAATTATATAGTTATAGTTTTCATTTTTATCCAAATCTATCCACAACTGCTTAGTGGCAGGGTTAGGATATACTTTTACGGTTCTTTTTTGTGTGGCTATTATTTCTTTAACACCTACTGTAATAGTATCTAAAAAATTATCACCCAAGTGTGGGCGCATCATTAATGTACCTGGTATAAACGAGGTAAACCACTTACCTGTTGAGTTAAAATATAAATTAGGATTGGGTATTGTATCTCCCTCAAGCATATAGTTTCTATCCCAACCCACATTTAAAAGAAACTCTGTATTTTGTTCCCAGCCAATATAAAAGCTATCGGTAACAGCAATGGCACTATCTAAGGCATAGGTATGAAAACCATTAATACTATCGGTATAGGTAGGAGAAATAATTTGTTGTTGATAAGCAATACTTTCGCCAAATCCATTAGGTTCAATACTATTCCAAACAGTAAGATTAAATACTCTTTTCACAGTATCTTCTGCCTGAAAGAAATATACAGATATTGCCCTAAGTGTATCAGGTTTATTTACGCTGAATTTATACGCTATTTTACCTTGTCCTCTGCGCAAGCCATACCCTGTTTCGGCAGTGCCATCATCATAGGCGTACCAATTGCCGAAAGTCAGCTTTCGCCCTACCGAATCGTTATTTGTTCTAAAATTAGCCCCTGTAATTTTTAAATACTCGCTAATGGTATATATAACGGTATCCGTACTTAGTGGGGGAGTAATGGGTGTTGCACCAAAATTTACCGCTAAATGGTCTTTCGCTCCAATAGCAAATCCCGAACGTGGCGAGTTAATAATTAAGTTATTGTTTGGGTCTCTTACCTCACGGTTAAAAACATCCACTGTACGCCCTACATCGCCCATATTACTAAGCAAACCATTAACAGTTGAGGCTATTTCGCTACTCTCGAAACCGCTAAACTGCTTATACGGCATTTCTTGGTACTCGTTAAGGAATGAATTAGGTTTTGCAGCAATGGCTACATCACTAAAAATAGTATCGCTGGCAGTACGGTTACGCTCCATATACACATAGTCTATATGCCATTGCCCTACGCCGCCTAAATACTCTTGGTAATTGATAAACCTAAACTGAAAACCCGCATGAAAATATTTTGCAGAATTTACTTGCGTAATTACCGCCTCGAAAGGTTTTGCCGCAGCACCATAAATAACCCACTCATTAAACCAAAAACCATTTATGTCTTTAAACTGAAGCACCAATGAATCTTGCCCACTAAGTGGAAAAAAACTTAACCCTTGTAGTTGGTAAAAGAAACTTAGAAACACATTGCTACCTACATTTAGAGTTGATAAATTAATAGGCTGTGAAGTAAGCGTATCGCAACCACCACGCAAACCCGCACGAATATTAAAATAGGGACGACCAGTACTATCCAGCGCATCTAAAGTGGCTACACCAATACTGGGTGCACGAGTAACAAAATCAGTATTAATATAAGCATCTTTGGTAGTCCATCGGTTTTCATTAGGAAATACCTCGCTGGCAGAAAAATCATCGAAAAAAGGGAGTTGTAAAGTATCTTTTATACCTGTTTTGCGATTAAATGTATAGGTAGGCTGCTTTGTTGCCTGCTGCAATGCTGGGTTGTAATGTATAGGTAGTAATACCTCTTCTCCACGTTGTGCAGTTACATCTAATACAAAAAATAGGACTATAAAAACGCCTATAAGTCTTTTCAACATAGTTTTATTTCACCTCACTTAAATATATATCTATCTCTTTGCCTATATATGTTTTGCTGTTTGCAGGCAGCGATTGCTTGTATATAATGGCAAACTCTTTATCCGTTACTGTTTCGTCATAAGTTACTGCGCCTATGTTTAGCCCTAAAAGGCTTAACTCAATAGTTGCTTCATCAGCCGATAGCCCCGTTAAATTTGGAACGGTAAGTTCGTTATCTTCGGGTTCTTCGCCTTTACTCACCACCAAGTCAATAGCACTTCCTTTATCCAATTTTGTTCCCTCTTTTATATACTTCCCTTTATAGCGTTGGTCTAATACAAAGTTGGTAGTAATATCAGGTCGACTTGTTATTTTACCTACCCGCAAACCTGCACGCTGCAATTCACTGGTGGCTTCCCGCAAACTCATCTCACGCACATCGGGCACTTCAACAATAGGCACAGCCAAAGCATTTATGGTAAGATAAATCATACGATTACGTTTAACTAACGAACTATCACTGGGGTTTTGACTTATAATCTCATTAGGCTCGGCTTGGGGTACATATACAGAGTCGTAGGCTATATAACGTAAGTTTTTTTGTTGAAGCACTTTAGCGGCTTCATCATACGTAAGCCCTACTACTTTTGGTACTGGTAGGCTTTCACCATGATTGGTTATGTATTTTAACAACCAATTTACAAACAGTAAAAAAAGAACGAGCATTACCAAAGCAATAAGCAGTTTTTGCCACCATTTACCTTGTACTATTCTATTGACGAATTTATTTGCCATTACGATGCCTGTGTTTTAGTTTTTTTATTAAAACCGTATTCTAATATTTTATCAATAAACTCATAGGGCATATATCCGTTTATTGCACTTTGATGAAAAATGCAGGTGGCGGGGGTCATACCTGGCAACGAATTTACCTCAATAAATATAACTTCCACAGCAGCATTAGTATCCACTTTTATAAAAGCATCAATACGGGCATATCCTTCAATATTTAATAGTTGGGCAACACGTTTCAACTCACTTTTAACGGCTTCGCCTATCCTTTTATTTTCTAAGGTGTTTTTTGCATACCGTGCTGGAGTAATATTTTGCCCCTGCCCTGCCAAAAATTTCTCTTCAAGAGATAATATTTCTTTTTCGGCTAATGTTTCACTGGGTTCAAACATTTCATACTCAATGCCCTCATTTTTATGATGGGTGAGTAAGCCGCCTGTTATCTCCAAAAATATCTTAGCATCACTTTTATCTATAAACTTCTCTGCCAAGAAATAGTTTTTTTGTGGAAACTCTTCTTTAGGTATAAGGCTTAGTTCTTCCTCGTATCTCGCTTCGCGTTTTGCTGTTTCCCTAAATATTAAGTGTGCAAAAGCATCCAATTGCTCACGAGTTTTAATTTTTTTCACTGCCGAGCTACATCCATCATCAGCAGGTTTTGCTATCATGGGCAAGCCTGTAACGGCAAGTACAGCAGTATAAAAAGCATCTTTATCTTTTAGCCACTCACTTTTTTGTGCTAAATAATGTGCTGCTACCGAAAATCCATTTTTTTCTAATAGCTCCGCCGTATCATATTTATTTATAGTGATTTGAGAACTATTATAACCTGAACCATTATAGGGCAGCTTCACACGCTCTAAATGTTGTTGTATAACACCATCCTCGCCCGGTCTGCCATGTAAGGCTATAAATACGCCATCAACCATTTCAGCTAATTTTTCAATACTAATAGCTTGTGGAGTAGCATCAAAAGTACCGCTACCAAACAATTTAACCACAGGCGCACACTCATCAATTATTTTTTGCAAATAAGCGTTGGGTTTATAGTTCTGTACTTTATCAGCAATATCATCAGTATTATCCTTCAACATCATGTTGACGGGTATTTTGTATAATTCAAACGCATCATCATTTCCCGTTAAAAAAACAGGTACAGGCTGGTATTTAACAGATGATGCTAATTTCTCGTAAATATTGCGTCCACTTTCCATAGAAATATGCCGCTCGGTGGAGTAACCGCCCATTATCACTGCAATACGCCTTTTCTTATTAGTGTTATTCTCTTTTTGTTCTAATTGTTTTTTTAGTTGAGTAAACAACTGAATATAGTGGTAATTATCTATACTGGTTTCGGCACGTTGGTGCAAGCTGGTGTATATAATATAGGTTAGGAATTGTGATGGATTAAGCCCCACTTCTGCCGCTTGGTGGAAGAAAAATGACGAGGGCATCATACCCGAAGTAGTATTAGGGTCGTTTAAAAAAACCTTGCCTTGCTCATTTATAAAACCATCTAAACGGGCATAACAGTTGAAACGGAAATAGCTATATAGTTCCTCCGCTTGGTTGCGGACATTTTCTATATGCTCATCGGGCAACTCAATAGGGGTAATTTTACGAGATAAACCAGGTAAATACTTACTACGATAATCAAATATCTCACTGCCTTTTATAATTTCAGTGGGCGGTAAAGCAATAGGGTTGCCGTCTAAATCTTGTATCACTATACACGAAAATTCACGTCCTTTTACAAATTCTTCTACCAATACCTCACTCTCGTTTTGCAGAGCTTGTAGTAGTATAATATCCTGATTTTTAAACTTGTTACTAATAGTATTTAGCACCTCATCGGGTAAATCTATCTGCTTACCATCAAGCAATAATGGCAAGCCCAAACCTTCGCGAATGTCGCAGGTAGTACGCACATATTCAACTTGTTCATATTGTGACAGTTCACTCCACATTGCTTTGGTTAATGTGGTTTTAAAGAAGGCTTTGCTTATAGCTTCGGATAAAATATTTGCATCGTACTGGTGTACCACACTCACCCCTAATGACGACCCTTGATTGGCGGGTTTTATAACTACTGGAAACTGTAAATGTGCTTTTATATCATACAGAAAAATATCTTTCTCGCCTTCCTCCCAATTAATACGGTTTATCAGCACAAAATCAGGCGTGTTGAAACCCGCTGCGCTCATATAGCGTTTTTGTACTGCCTTGCTAATACCAATTGCCGAGGGCAATATGCCCGAACCCGTATAAGGAATATGCAACCACTCTAACAAGCCTTGTATAGTACCGTCCTCGCCAAAACTACCGTGCAAGGCAAGGAAAGCCATATCAATAAGTTGGGGCAGTTCATCAATGGTAATTATACGCCCTATATGGGCTATCATCTCATTGTTGGTAATTTTGTCACTACGTATATCTGTCTCCAAACTCTCCACATAATGCTGAAAATTGTGCTGTGTAGTAGGTAAATACTGGGCTGGAGGATAAAAATCACGAATGCTACCCTTGTATATCAACTCTTTGTTTAGCAGTATTATATTATTAAAACTATCTACAAACAAAGGCACGGGAGTAAACAACGATTTATTAAGATTGTCGTACACCGTTCTACCGCCCGAAAAGGATACTTCACGCTCACGAGATGCTCCACCAAAAAATATTCCTACTTTCACTTACTGCAAAGATACAGTTTGCCAAGTGTTTCTATAAACGGATATTCCACAAGCGTGGACAACACGTTTTAGTTTAGAGTTTTTAGAAGGGGTAGCATACTGGTGCGTTTTAGACCACCCTTTAGTCCCTCCTATACCACACACATACCCACCGTAGGAGGGAAACAGCCGCACAATCCATTGCAAATTTCTTCTCGCAATGCCAGTATAGGTAAAGGCTAAATAACCCCTACCAATGTATTTCAAATTTCCACCTGTACTACAATTTGGCTTCCCCTTTAGGGGAAGGGTACTTAGTTGATAGTGCTAATAGTTAATTTGGAAGGGGTGGTTATACCTGTACAACACTGACACAAATCCCGTTATTGCGAGTGTACCTTCTTAGGCTGGAAGGGATTGTTATCCTATTTCTTCACTACCAGCCCACTATTGCTAATGCGTAGCGGCGTATTGGGAAAGTCTTGTGCGGTAAGTTGTTGTATTATTTTTATTACCCATTTTTTGGTAGTATCAATACGGGGTATCCCCTCGCCTATCTGTTTTATAGGTATTATTTGGGCTTTTATAAACTTGCCCTTTGGGCTAATGCTTACTTTCACTATTGGGGCTACGCCACTTTCGGCTCTAAGGCTAAAACGGTCGTAGGTAGCAAAGTTGCCTAAGCTATAACAAATTAGCCTATCGTTGTACAACTCTATGGCACGGGTAACGTGTGGTCCGTGTCCAAAAACAATATCAGCACCCGCATCTATCACTGCATGGCTAAAAGCATATACATTGCCTCTATTTTCGCCCACGTAGTACTCCGTTTTTTTAGTTACGTGTTGTTTGCTACGTCCTTCTCCACCACCGTGAAACGAAACTATTATAATATCGCAAATACTATCTAATCCTTTTATTATTTTTTTGGCATTTTTAATATTTCTAATGTTTACTGTGCCGCTATTGGGGGCAAAGGCAGCCAATCCATATTTTACTCCATTTTTTTCAATAACTGTTGTGGGGCAACTTAGCAAACCTGCATAGGCAATACCGTTTTGTTTTAGCATTTGCATAGTTATTTCACGCCCTTTTGTGCCAAAATCTCCACTGTGGTTATTAGCTATGCTTAGTAAATCAAAACCTGCCTCTTTAAAATAGGTGGCATAATGTGTTGGCGAGCGAAAGGCATAACACAATTTAGGATTTCGGCAACGCTTTACCTTGCCTGCTGTTCCTGCCAGTGTACCCTCAAGATTACCAAAAGTTATATCTGCATTTTGCAAAATGTGTTTTACACTATCTAATATATTCTTACCATCATTAGGGGCTAAGTGTCTGGTGCTTGGGTAGTTTGTACCCAGCATCATATCGCCTACACCTATAACGGTAACAATTTTTGCACTATCTGTTTGGCTACTGGCAGATAGTACTGTGGATATAAACAGTATAAGGATTTGTAGTTTTTTCATGTAGCTTGTTCGTCCATTATATCTTTAATATCTGTAAGTAGGTTGCGTACTTTGTACAGGCTATCTATAATTTCTACTTTTTTGCTCGATTTGCTTTTAGTTAACCTAATTTTTTCATTCGCTCCTTGTAGGGTGTATCCTTGCTCTTTTACCAAGTGGTATATCAACCGCAAGTTGCCTACATCTTCTTTAGTAAACTGGCGATTGCCTTTACTACTTTTTTTGGGGTTTAAAATAGTGAATTCTTTCTCCCAAAAGCGTATTAATGAAGCATTTACTCCTAATATTTTTGATACTTCGCTAATGGAGTAGTATAATTTGTCGGGGTTTTCTTCTTCAGGTAGCATTAGTCAAAAGATTGATTGTTTGAGGCTGCAAGTTCTTTAATTTTTTCGTAATCTTCAGGGGTTAAATCATTATAATAAAAATGTACTGGGTTTACTTTACGTTCATTTTTCATCACTTCATAGTGCAAGTGCGGTGCGGTAGATAAGCCTGTTGAGCCTACCTTTCCTAATTTTTGCCCTCGGGTTACCGCTTCGCCTCTTCGTACTTCCATTTTACTCATGTGTGCATATAGGGTTTCATATCCATATCCGTGGTTCACAATTATGTGGTAGCCATAGCCCTCGTTGTATCCTGCAAAAGTTACCTTTCCATTTCCTGTGGAGTATATTGGCGTGCCTTTAGGAGCGGTAAAATCCATACCCGAGTGCATTTTACGGGTTTTGTATATGGGGTGTATTCTATACCCAAACCCTGATGCCACACGGGTCAAATCCTTATTTTCAATAGGTTGTATAGCAGGAATGCTGGCAAACATATCTTGCTTGCGTTTGGCGCGCTCTATAATGTCATCAAACGATTTTTCTTGCTTTTTCATGTTGCTTGCCAAACGAAATAGCTTATTGTTAAGGCGTTGTACTTCCTCATCATTATCAAATCCTCTAAGGTTTTCGTATTTTTTCAAGAATTTTTTGGCAACAGTAATACTATCTTTTAAAGGTTCAGCTTCAAAAACTATGCGGTATATTTGTGTATCACGCTCTATTAACGTGTTTAATGTTCCCGTTAAATCATCAATAGACCTATCGTATAGTGATAGTTGCAGCTTATAGTTTTCTATTTTTTTCTCTAATATTTTTTCTTGAGGCGATTCAAAATAAGAATACGCACCCCAAATAATTAAGGCAGCAAACACTACCGAAGCACATAAAAATCCAAAAATACGAAATGCAATTTTCCCCCAATTGCGTTGCTCTACCTCATAGGTAAGACTTTGTGGATTGTAAAGATATTTAGGTTTTTTTGCCATTTATCAGTTTTTGCTATCGTCTATCAATGGTTAGCTTTCAGTGTTTTTAAGTTTAATTACTACTCCATTTCAAATCAACAAATCAGCAAATCATAGCTTGCTTTTGCTATTTTTGTGCCTTCATTCTTTGCGAATGTAGAGTTTAACAAAAATAATTCCAATTAAACATAGATGAACGCTCAACAAATAAGGCAACAATTTTTAGATTTTTTTGAGAGTAAGGGGCATAAAATAGTGCCTTCTGCCCCATTGGTAATAAAAAACGACCCTACGCTAATGTTTACCAATGCAGGCATGAACCAGTTTAAGGATTATTTTTTGGGAAACGAAGAAGCCAAAAATAAACGGCTTACTGATACACAAAAATGTTTACGAGTAAGCGGTAAACATAATGATTTGGAAGAGGTAGGACATGATACCTACCACCATACCATGTTTGAGATGTTGGGCAATTGGAGTTTTGGTGATTTTTTTAAAGAAGAAGCCATTGCTTGGGCTTGGGAATTATTAACTGATGTTTTTAAACTAAATAAAGACCGTTTATACGTTACTGTGTTTGAAGGGGATAAAACTGACGGTACTACCTTTGACCAAGAAGCATACAACCATTGGAAAAAATACATTACCGAAGATCATATACTTACAGGCGATAAAAACGATAACTTTTGGGAAATGGGCGATACTGGTCCTTGTGGGCCATGTAGTGAAATACATATTGACCTGCGCCCTGATAATGAACGTAAAACTATTGATGGGAAAACCCTTGTAAATGCCGACCACCCACAAGTGATTGAATTGTGGAATTTGGTATTTATGGAGTTTAACCGCACTACCGACAAGAAACTACACAACCTGCCCGCTAAACACGTGGATACAGGTATGGGACTTGAACGCTTGGTGCGGGCTGTCGAAAACAGAACCAGCAACTACGATACTTCCGTGTTCACTCCTTTAATTAAAAAAGTAGAACAACTAAGTAATATAAAATATACAGAAGGCGACCCAAGCACAGCCTCCCTCTCTTTGGCAAAGGGCTTGGGGATAAAAACAAAAGAGACTGATATAGCCATACGTGTAATTGTTGACCATGTACGTGCCGTAGCTTTTACTATTGCCGATGGGCAACTACCAAGCAATAATGGTGCAGGCTACGTAATACGCCGCATATTGCGCCGTGCAATACGGTACGGTTTTAGCTTTTTAAACCTTAGCAAACCGTTTATAAATGAATTAGTGCCTGTATTGGCACAAGAGTTTGGAGATGCCTTTCCCGAACTGAAACAACAACAAGACTTTGTACAAAAAGTAATACTTGAAGAAGAAGTTAGCTTTTTAAGGACTTTAGAGAATGGGTTATCACTAATAAAAAATAATGATTTAAAAGGCGAAGAAGCCTTTAAACTATACGACACCTTTGGTTTTCCTATCGACTTGACACTTCTTATTGCTAAAGAAAGAGGCTTAAAAGTTGATATAGCTGGTTTTGAAGCACTCTTAAAAGAACAAAAAAACCGCAGCCGTAAGGATGCAGAGGTAAGTAAGGACGATTGGATAAGCATTGGAAACACTACTACTGAAAGTGAGTTTATAGGCTACGATACTTTAAAGGCAGAAGTTAAAATTACCCGATACCGCAAGGTGGAGGCTAAAAAGAAGCAGTTTTTTCAACTCATATTAAACGAAACTCCTTTCTATGGTGAAAGTGGCGGGCAGGTGGGCGATACAGGCTATTTACAATCAGCTAATGAGAAAATAGATATTATTGATACCCAAAAAGAGAACAATCTTATAGTTCATATAACGGATAAATTGCCCCAAAATATCAATGCTGATTTCGTGGCTCATGTAAACATCAAACGCCGCATATTAATAGCTGATAATCACAGTACTACGCATTTACTTCATGCAGCTTTAAAGCAGGTTTTAGGCAGCCATATAAACCAAAAAGGGAGTTTAGTAGCCCCTGATTATTTGCGTTTTGATTTCTCGCACTTTACTAAAGTAACTGATGAGGAAATAAAAAAAGTGGAACACATTGTGAACCAAAAAATACGTGAGAATATCCCATTGAACGAGCAACGCAGCATACCCATTGCCGAAGCACAAGCGCAAGGTGCTACCGCCCTATTTGGTGAAAAATATGGCGATACAGTTCGTGTTATCACTTTTGATAAAGAATATAGCGTAGAACTGTGCGGTGGCACACACGTTGCAGCCACAGGGCAAATTGGGTGTTTTAAAATTACTGCTGAAAGCTCGGTAGCCGCAGGCGTGCGCCGTATTGAAGCTATTACCGCCGATAAAGCCGAAGAATATATAAACCAACATATACACTTGGTAGAAGAGGCTAAAACATTGCTAAACAACCCTAAAGACCTTAAAAAAGGAATAGAAAACCTTATCAATGAAAAAGAAGGCTTGCAAAAACGTTTAGAAACCTTAGAAAATGCCCAAGTACAGCAAGTAAAGGCTGAACTTAAAACTGCTTTTGAGAATATAAACGGGGTAAATTTTCTTTCTCGCCGTATAAGTATAAATAGTGCTGATGCTATTAAAAACCTTGCTTTTGCTCTTAACAAAGAAGTAGAAAATATTTTCTTGGTTTTGGCTGCTGAAGTAAACGAAAAACCCAATATTACGGTAATAATTAGTGAGGACTTGGTGAAAGATAAAGGGTATAATGCAGGTAAAATAATTCGTGAATTGGCTCAACTGATAAAAGGCGGCGGTGGCGGGCAGCCATTTTATGCAACTGCCGGTGGTAGCGATATAAGCGGATTAGACGCTGTAATAGAAAAAGCTAAGAAATATGTTTAGTCTTTAGCTTTCATAGCAGTCTGTTTTAACTGTATCCCTTTAGCCCACACAAATTTTCTAACTATCCCCCAGCCCCTCTCTTTGCAGCCCTGCAAGTCTTGCCCAAGAAAGGGTGTTCTGCGCACGTAGCCTTTTATAAGCAAGATTTCACAAATTTCTTCATTACTGTATAACCAATTCAAGAGACTGTAGCAGCCCATGTGCAAATTACAGTAAGCTATATTTTCCAAAAAAGATATACTCTACTCACGTAACTAAATGTGCTACCCTCTACTTGTTAGTATTGGGTCTTCTAAATTATTTATGTCCGCCCTCATGCCTAATTCTATTGCTTCAACATTGGCAATTTTACCTGCATTAATAGTAAAACGTACCATTGTGCGCACTTTATGAAAACCATGAATACCCACAGCACCAGGGTTTATATGCAGCAGGTTTAACTTTGTATCGCGCACTACCTTTAGTATATGCGAGTGTCCACTAATAAATAGCTGTGGCGAGTTTATTTTAATATCCTCTTTTATTGCTGGCGAGTATTTATTAGGGTATCCGCCTATATGTGTTATCCAAACATCTAAACCTTCGCAAATAAAACGATTGTGTAAAGGGTGTTCTGTCCGCAATTCCTGTCCATCAATATTGCCCCAAACGCCTCGCACTGGTTTTAGTTTTTTTATATAATCGCTCACGGCTATTGTTCCCCAATCACCAGCGTGCCATATCTCATCAGCTTGTTTTATGTGATTTAATATTTTTTGGTCTAAAAAACCGTGTGTATCAGAAATAAGAAGGATTTTTTTCATTTCGTAGCAAACATAAAAAACCTCAAGTAAAAATTTTCACTTGAGGTTTTTAATTATAAATTTTCTGAGTTTGGTATTATGCCACTCCTGATTGTTTTATATACTTGGCGTGCGATACAAACGCCTGAAGCATAGTAGGGAACTCCGTATAAACTACATTAAATTCTTTGCACGTATCACGTACTATTTTACTCACTTTTGGGTAATGTATATGGCTAATTTTAGGAAATAAATGATGCTCTATCTGAAAGTTTAATCCCCCTAATAACCAACCTAAACTTTTACTTTTTGTAGCAAAATTTACGGTTGTATTCATTTGATGAACTGCCCATTCTTCCTCTATACTTAGTTTTTTCTCCGCATTGGGTGCTTTAAAGTTAGCCTCTTTAACTATATGTGCTAATTGAAATACAACGGCTATTAAAACACCTGTTACAGCCGCCATTATAAGGTAACCTACCATAAACTTGACAAGACCAACCGTAAACAGTGGAATTACTATAAATATACCTATATGTATCACTTTCGACATCCAAAAGTTTATATGGTCTCTAAAGCTCATTTTACGCATAGGTGTATGTTCTGATACTCTACTTAAAAAGTATTTTTTAAAGTCTTGGTAAAAAATCCAAAACAGATAGGTTAAACCGTACAATGCCATGAAATAAATGTGCTGAAAACGGTGAAACCAATATTTTGGTTGGTTGGTATTAGTACGGATAAATGGTTTTATGTCAATATCATCATCCATACCATCTATATTAGTAAATGTATGGTGGTTCACATTATGTTTCAAGTTCCATATATAAGCACTACCTCCTAAAAGATTAAGAGAAAATGCCATTATTTTATTTATAAATTTATTGTCGGAATAGCTACCGTGCGAGCCATCGTGCATCACATTAAACCCTATGGCAGCAAAATTTACCCCCATAATTATACATAATACAACACTTACCCAAATTTGGGAGGGGGTATAAAATGTAAGCACTATATAGTTTGCTATAAGCGTAGTAAAAAGAATAATAGTTTTAAGGTAAAGCCTAAAGTTACCTGTAATTGGTTTTTTCGTTTGGTTAAAATACTCGTCAACACGTTTGCGAAGGGTAGTGAAGAACTCTGTGTTTTTGTTGTTAAATCGTACTACAGCCATTATTTTGTATTATTGGTTAACGGGCGCAAAAGTACTACTTAAAAACTTAAAAAAGTACTATAATTTACTCAAACCTTAAAGCATCAATAGGGTTTAGCTTGGCAGCTTTACTGGCAGGGTAGTACCCTCCTAATACTCCCACAATTATAGATATTGCAACGGCTAAAAAAATCCATTGCCATGGTATAATAAAACCTACCCCCAAGGCAAAAGAGATAAGATTACCCACGCCCAATCCTAATATAATCCCAAATATTCCACCAAAAATACTAATGGTAATTGCTTCGTATAAAAACTGTTTTTTAATGATAGATTTTGTTGCCCCCAGCGATTTTCGTACCCCAATTTCACGGGTGCGCTCGGTAACAGTAACCAGCATTATATTCATTAATGCTATAAGCGAGCCAAAAAGGGTAATAAAACCCACAATATTGGCTACAAAGGTAAGCATATCAAGGTCTTTAATCAGTTCTTGCGCTAAATTGTCGCTTTTTGTTATCTGAAAATTATTATCGTCTAATGTATGAATTTTTCTTACCAGCCTAAACACGCCCTCCGCTTCTGATATGGCTGCATCCATTACCATAGGATTGGTTATCTGCACAGCAATAACAAACGATTTGTTTTTTGCCCCCATCCTATTGCGTGCAAAAGTTAGCGGCACGTAAACTAATTTATCTCCCCCACCAAAACCTGCTGAGTTTCCTTTGGACTCTAATACCCCTACCACCCTCATTTTTATCCCGCCAACAGAAATAGTTTTATCAATAGGGTTTGCATTATTAGGAAAAAGTTTAGAAACAATATCAGTACCTATAACGGCTACAGGGGTAACACCTTCCATATCAGCAACAGAGATATTTCTACCTTTCGAGAGTTTATAACCCGATACGGATAGATAGTTGTCATCAATACCAATAACAACGGTATTAGGGTTAGTTTTATTAGAGCGGTATTTAATAGTACTTAAAAAAGATACATTTACAGAGTTTGCTACGGTAGCAGGAAAGGCATAGTCTTTTTTAAATTGTATAGCCTCTTCAAAACTAATTTTACGATATATGATACTTTTTTTTCTTCTACCGCCACTACGCACTCGTTTTCCGCGATTTTTAATATTGTATGAGTTTGCCCCCATTTCGCTAAAACTCTTGCTTAGGTAGCTTTTCATAGCATCAATAGATGAGAGTATGCCCACCAAAGCCATTATACCTATTGCAATAATAGAAAGCGTAATTATAGTACGCGATCTATTTATTTTTATAGAGTTGTAGGAAAGTAGTAATGTTTCTTTAAAATTCACAAAGGGTATTGTAGGATTTAATTAGCCAAAGATGCTACAAAACGGTTAATAAGCGGCGTACTTAATCTACCATTATGCTTTTTGTTTCGATAAAAAGAAAGAAATATATTTTATGTAGAAAAAGATTCACCACAACCACAGGTTTCAGCAGCATTAGGATTGCTAAATGTAAAGCCTTTATTATTTAGTCCATCTTCCCAATCTACCTGCATTCCTACCAAATACATTAAGTTAGGTTTTTTCATCAGCACACGTATGCCATCTGCATGGTAAATAGTATCATCCTCCTCCATATGGTCAAAAGCTAAAAGGTATGATAAGCCTGCACAGCCGCCACCCTTCACCCCTATTCTCAATCCCTGTTTATCATCTATATTAAGGGTTTGTAGTAAACGGTATAGCTCATTTTTAGCCCCTTCGGTAAAAGTGATGGGGGCATTAGTATTAATCTTAGGTTGTTTTGTTATTTCTTTCAAAAAAAGTAGTGCTATTATTTTCCATTACAAATATCGTAAAAAGTAAGACCGTTGCAAGGGAAAAACCTTTATGAATAGAATAGGCATGAATGCCTGTTTTGTTTAATGAAGCCTGTGCGGCTGTTTCCCTCCTAAAAAGGAGGGAGAAAGGGAGGTGCTAAACGCACACAAATCTATGCTAAAGAATAAAAACCAATAGCAAAAATAGAACCATAGCCCCTTGCAAACGGTCTTGTCATGCCTATTCTATGTCCTTTCATTCCAAATTTTGCAGCATAGCAAAGGCTTATCAAGATTAAGCAGTTAAAATTTTGTTTTTATATCCAACTCAAGTTAAATAGCTATATCAAAACCATAAATTCATATCTTAGCCCCATTACGTTTTTATTATGAAAAAGCTATACCTCATACTATTTCTACTTATTTCCGCTTCACTTACAGCGCAAAATAACTTTACGCCAAAAAAACTATGGCAGCTAAAACGCATAGGCAGTCCCGCCGTTTCGCCTAATAGTGAGATACTGCTGTTTACCACCCGCAGTTATAGTGTAAAAGAGAATACAGGTACTACTAAGCTATATTTTATGAATATAGCTAATGGAGAATTAATAGAGGCTAAAAACATACCTCAAAAACCTATGCAGGTGGCTTGGCTACCTAATGGCAGTATAGTAAGCTACCTAAGCAATATGGAAAACGGGACACAGCTATGGGAATATGATATAAGCACAAATAGACAAAAACGGGTAACCAATATCAGCGGCGGCATTACATGGTATAAGTATAGCCCTGATATGAAACACATTGCTTACGGGAAAAATATGAAACTTGACAAAACCGTGAAAGAACTATACCCTGATTTGGATAAAGTAGATGCACGAATTATTGACGGACTATTGTACCGACACTGGACACAGTGGAACGACTATACTTATAGCCATGTATTTGTTACACCCTATCAAAAGCAAAACCTTATAAATACAGGGAAAGATATAATGAAAGGCGAAAAATTTCACTCTCCCCTACACCCTTTTGGTGGCGATGAGCAAATAAATTTTAGTGCCGATGGTAAGTTTTTGTTATACACCTGCAAAAAATTGGAAGGCACAAAAAGCGCATATAGTACCAATAGCGATATTTATGTATATAATATTGAAAAACAAAGTACCAACGCACTAAAAGGTTGTGGCATTGGCTATGATACTGAAGCGCAAATACAAGGGGAAAAAACAAATAAAGTAGCTTGGCTAAGTATGGAACGAGCAGGCTATGAAGCCGATAAAAACCGCATACTGGTAAGTGCGTTAAACACAGCTAACACCCCAACAGATATTACCAAAAATTTTAAATACAGTGTTGATGGATATACATGGAGCCCTAACGGGGATAAGATATTTTTTCTATCTACCATTAATGCCACCCGACAAATATTTGAATACGATTTTAAAAGCAAAAAAATAACCCAAATAACTAAAGGAATACACGACTATAATGCCATTATACCCTATAAAAAAGGCAAGAAAACCCTGCTTATAGGCATGAAAAATAGCATGAGCCACCCTGCCGCATTATATAAAATAGATTTGAAAGGCAATGAAACAGCACTTTGGGATATAAACAGTGCATTTTTAAGCAAAATACAAATGGGTGAAGTACGCAAGCGTATGGTAAAAACTACTGATGGAAAAGATATGCTGACTTGGGTAATATATCCTCCTAATTTTGATAGTACTAAAAAATATCCAACACTATTATACTGCCAAGGTGGTCCACAAAGTCCGCTATCGCAGTTTTTTAGTTATAGATGGAATTTCCAGCTAATGGCAGGGCAAGGCTATATTATAGTAGCCCCCAACCGCAGAGGTTTACCAGGTTTTGGGCAAGAGTGGAATGATGCTATTATAAACGACTATGGCGGGCAGCCCATGCAAGACTATTTAAGTGCTATTGATGAGGTAGCCAAAGAAAGTTATGTTGATAACGACCGTTTGGGTGCAATAGGCGCAAGTTTTGGTGGATATAGCGTGTATTGGCTGGCAGGCAACCACAAAAAGCGTTTTAAATGTTTTATATCGCATTGTGGTATGTTTAATATGGAAAGCTGGTACGGCACTACCGAAGAGATGTTTTTTGCTAAAAACGACAATGGACACTACTGGGAAAACCCCAGCAACTACAATAAAAATTCGCCACACAAGTACGTTAAAAACTGGGATGCGCCTATGTTGGTTATTCATAACGAGAAAGATTTTAGAGTGCCCTTAGGGCAAGGTATGGAAGCCTTTACGGCAGCACAAAGTGTGGGTGTACCCAGTCGTTTTTTGTACTTTCCTGATGAGGGACATTGGGTAAACAAACCCCAAAACAGCATACTTTGGAACAGGGTGTTTTTTGACTGGTTGGATAAATGGTTGAAAGAATAACCTATAAAATATAACAGTGAAAGCGGGCTATATAAGCCTGCTTTCTTATTTACTCTTTAAAAAACCTTGTAGTGTAGTTCTCTCCATTTACAAACTCAACAAACAAGTAATAAGTATCTGTTTTAAAACTACTTACATCTATTTCATCGTATTTTGTTTTAAAAATTTGCTTGCCTTGAGTATCAAAAATGGTTACTGCTTGTATGGGTTGTTTAGCCTCTATTGTAAGTACATTGCTTACAGGGTTTGGGTACACTTTTACTTGAGTAGTATTGGGCAATTCTCCTACATTTACACTTACTAAACCTGTTAATTCTAAATCATCAATCAACAAAAAATTAAGAGGGTTTGGCTTTGGTTTTAAAGAAGCTAAAAAAATTACTATGCAAGTATCAGGCTCAATGGTTTGGGTATAGGTAAGTGGCATTGTTAATGCCTTGTATGTACTTGTACTATCTGTAAAAAAATGCACGGCGTTTGCAATAGTGTCCCTCCCGTTTGTTTGTGTATTCCATTTAGTAAGAAAAATAGCCGCAAGTGCTGTATCCTTTAAATTGTGCTTATAAAAAAGTTTTAATGCCGTTGGTCTTTGGTTAAAAGATATTCCTGCACTATTATAGTTAATCCCAATGGCTAAAATTGCTTGTAGTGTATCTTTTGATAATGGATCTATACGTGTTTCTATCTTCATCGCCCATTTACCCGTACGGGCATCCTCAAAAGGGTAGCAGGTTTCTACCGCACCAAAAGAGGCGAGCGCATTTGTGCTTATCCAACCATCGGGTTCTATATACTCTCCCCGTAAACTCCAGTTTTCAAAGCTGCTGTTAGGTAGTTGCTGCCCTATACAAATAGCACCCCCTAAAAAAAATAGTACTGCTGATACCCATAGTTTCATACAGTAAAGTTACACAATACTACTTGGTTTATCCAAACTGTATTAAAACTATATGACTATATCCCATTAATGCCTCACACCCTGCAAGCACAAGAAAACAACTACTATTCTTGTTTTTATCCTATTTTTAATCTTCTAAAAATATTTATGGCAAAGGTGTCATTGCAATACCAATATTGAAAATACTAAATTTGCATTAAACTTAATGGTATAAAATTAGTATAGCTATGGACAGTGATTTATTGGCATTTATTTCTAATTTTTCTTTATTAGATGATACTGAAAAAGAAGCCATAGGCGAGAAACTTGTGGTACGTACCTTCAAAAAAGGGGCTATACTTTTAAACGAAGGCGAAATTTCTGACAAGTGTTTTTTTATTCTTAAAGGATGTGTGAGGCAGCATTGTATAATGGATGGAGAAGAAAAGACTACTGCGTTTTTTACTGAGTTGCAAGCAGTAACCTCTTACTTAAGTTATATTGAGCAAACGCCATCAAAACACATTTTTTCTTGTGTTGAAGAGACTAAACTAATAGTAGGTACTCTTAATCAAGAAAAAAAGATGTATGAAGCATTTCCTAAATTGGTAGATATAACTCGCATGATGATGGAGCAAGACCTTGGTAAAACACAAGAAAATTTTGCAGCATTTATTACTTCATCTCCTGAAAAACGATATTTAGATGTGTTAACCCACCGCCCGCAATTGCTAAATAAAGTACCGCAGCACCAAATAGCCAGTTATATTGGGATAACTCCTGAATCGTTAAGCAGGATTAGAAAAAGACTTTCAGTAAAAAAATAAACTAATACAACCTTAAATCTTTTTGTTTTTCCCACCCTTTACCCAAAGCCATATAGCCAATGCAATTTCGCCTATTGCCATTGGGAAACTAAGAACCGTTTCCAGCACCTCTATTGTGGATTGGTATTGTGGGATTAGAAATTTTGCAGAGGATATAACTATATAACCCATAGCTGCCACAGCAAGTAATACAAAGATAAATTTGGGCATAAAGCCCGATTTTAAAGCCAAATAAGCTAATACTGCCAAGTGCAGTCCAAAAATTATCAAACCAAGTCCCCAAATACTGGTAAATCCATCAAGTAAAACCATTATTGTGTGGTTAAACTTATGGGTTGTAAACATCTCGTTTTCAGCATTATCTATCAGTACTACCACCATACTAAGGTTGTAAATAGCAACGCCTAAAAAGGCTGTGTATATTAACCTAAGTAATGCAGCCAATAAAGACCAACTTTGGTTTATCTGTTTTAAAAAGATATACAGAGCCCAAGCAGCTATTGTGTCTAAAATAAGTATAAGCAACCACCCTAAAATGCCAAAACGGAACAGAAATAGGGACTCTTTAATAGCCTTCACTGTGTCAGCAGCATTATCAGGAATTAGTATACCACTTAATACCCAGCCGTATGAAAATGCGGCAGTAAGTGCCATAAGTATAATTGATACGCCCGCAATAATTGCGGCACTGCGTTGCGAAATTTTATTTACCTCCATTTTGCCCTTAAATATGATTGCGCAAAGTTGCTAACCAATTACTAAAATAATGTTGACTTTAGATAAGAAATGATAGAAACTCATCAAACAATGCCATCAATGCCATAATTATCCTTTTGTACTACCTTTTTACTTTTAAAATATTTAATCAAGCAATTAGAAAGCATTTAAACCAAAAGAAATAATTACAGG
Organism: uncultured Burkholderiales bacterium; assembly: GCA_964584305.1. Classification (GTDB taxonomy): domain Bacteria; phylum Bacteroidota; class Bacteroidia; order UBA8524; family UBA8524; genus SB11. The sequence continues at coordinate 47,180 of CAZOZL010000007.1, read as the reverse complement.
TAAAATTCACAAACAGTCTGATGATGGTTAGATGTACTCACTAATTTAAACTTTCTCTTCAACAAAACTTTTAAACTGCTTTACCATTTTTTGAGTTCCTTTTTTAAATATACTCGGCATTAGTACAGACAATAGTTTAGGCATAAAACCAATAAATTGGGTGTATTCAATCTCGGTGGTATAGCGTGTAGTATTTTTATCAATAGCTTCAAATGTATTTTTCATAGTATTAATCATGTGCTTATGCTCGCTTAGCATTGTTTTTTCGTGAGGCAGGTTATTTACCAATATAGTTTCTGTTATTTCTAATTCGTTTTTACCTGCTTTAAAAATAATTTTTGCCTTTGCCCCTTCCTCGCCAAAATTTCCGCTTAGTTGCTCATAGCTACAAAAGCCTATAAACCATTTTGGGTAAAGTTCTATTTGGGTAAACAAATCTACTACCCTTTGCAAGGGTGCATTTATAGTACTTGTGCATAAAAATTTCATAGCTTCTTTGTTGTATCAAATAGGTAAAGTTATTTTTAACTCTTTCTAGCAATTATTTCCAACATTTGAGGAGTTTGGCAAAAAGCATTTTCTACGGTTTCAAGTTTATCCCAATCTTTTAGTGCAGCCTCTTTTTGTTTTTCGGTGAGCAAACCTGTCTCAACAATTTTGGGCAGATATATACGCAAAAAATTTCTGGGCCAGTGCCATATCATTCGTTTCGGTATTGCTATTCTTGGGATGGGGCGAATACTTTCTACCTTCATCCCTACATCGTTTAATATTTGCGGTAATTTTTTACCAATATTAATATCCCCGCCTGTTTTTTGAAAGCTGCTGAAGCAGGCTTCAAGAGCCAACTGAATATTACTGCTAAATGGTTCTGTTGTAAATGATAACCAATCCACATATTCATGGATAACAAAACGCCCCCCTTCCATTAGCCCATCCGAAACCTTTTGCACTATTTCCTTCGGGTTGTTTATCCATGCCAAAGCCCACCTACAATATGCTCCATTAATACTGTTTGGGGTAAGATTTAATTCATTAAAATCACAGTTTCTCAATTCAATATTCAGTCCGTGATGTTTTCTATCAATATCTAAAAAATTTAGGTACTCGGTGGATTGGTCAACAGCAATAACTTTCCCTTCTTGCCCCACAATATAAGCTAAATCTCTTGTTGCAAACCCTGGTCCACAGCCAAGGTCTAATAAAGTATTTCCGCTTGTAAAACCCGCTTCATCCCAAGCACGAAATGAAGTTTCTGCCCACACCTGATGTTGAAACCCAAGACGGTGCAACTCTTCTCTATCAGTACCCAAAACATAGGCATTTTCTTCTTTCACTATACTTTTATCGTTTGTCATATCTTTTTTACCGCCCTTATCCACAGTTTTTGTTAAGCCCACAATATACTTATCCTACCTATAAATTAATACCTAAGTATTTAGTTTCTTTTTAATGGGAGTTGTTTATCTCTTTCAGGGGTATTTTTTTTGTTGAGAAAACTCCTCGCAGTATAAAAAAAACACTAAACCACCCCTGTAATTTCACCATCAACCACATCAATTTTAAGGGCTTGGGGTTGTTTTGGTAAGCCAGGCATACGCATTATTTCGCCACAAACGGCTACTATAAAGCCTGCACCCGCATTTATTACCAAGTTTTCAACCGGAAACTCAAAATCAGTAATATTATGCGGGTCGCTTACGTTAACACTAAAGGTGTATTGGGTTTTGGCTATACAAATGGGTAGCTTGTCTAAACCCATTTCGTTTATTTTCTTCAATGCAGTTTTGGCTTTTTTACTTAACACTACATTTTTACCTTTATAAATGGTTTGTATTATTTTGTTTAGCTTTTCTTCTATACCATCCTCCAAGCTGTAGGTATAGGAAATAGGTTTTGAAGGATTGTTTTCAATCTCCTTAGCAACTAAAGCAGCTAACTCTTCTGCACCTGCGCCCCCATCAGAAAAGCCTGAATGTGTAGCACATTTTACTTCTCTATCTAAACACCATTTTTTAATTAAAGCTATTTCATCATCAGTATCTGTTGGGTGGCGGTTTATAGCAACAACAACCGTTTGTCCAAATGATTTTAGTATGTTTAAATGCCTTTCTATATTCTGCATTCCGTTTTGTAATGCTTCTGCATCAGGCTCTTTTAGCATCTTTTCACTTGCCCCACCATGAAGTTTTAGCGATAGTGTTGTAGCTACCAACACACTAAGCGAAGGATTTAATTCGGCAATTCTACATTTTATATTTAAGAATTTTTCCGCTCCTAAATCACTGCCAAAACCTGCTTCTGTTATAGCATAATCACCATATTGTAATGCCATTTTAGTAGCAATTATACTATTACACCCGTGTGCTATATTGGCAAAAGGTCCTCCGTGTATAAATGCTGCACCACCATCTACATCTTGAACCAAGTTAGGTTGCAAAGCATCTTTTAGCAGTGCTGTAATTGCTCCACCACTTTTTAAATCTTTAACATAAAAAGGTTGTTTATCGTTAGTGTAGCCTATTAGTATATTATCAATCCGTTTGCGTAAATCTTCTACACTTTTAGCTAAGCAAAATATTGCCATTATCTCACTGGCAGGAGTAATATCAAAACCTGTTTCGTAGGATGAGCCGTTTCCTTTCAATCCTGTAACTATATTACGCAAGTTACGATCGTTCACATCTAATACTCGCTTCCATAGTATTTGGCGTATGGCATTAGCTGCACCACGAGCAAAATAGTTATGATTATCTATTAAGGCTGCTAAGATATTATTTGAACTGGTGATGGCATGAAAATCACCATTGAAATGTAAGTTAATATCGTCGGAAGGTTGTACGGTAACATTACCCCCACCTGTTGCGCCGCCTTTCATTCCAAAACAAGGACCTAAAGAAGGTTCGCGTAATGCTAATATCGATTTTTTTCCAATGCGGTTTAGTCCCATACTTAGTGCTACTGAAGTGGTTGTTTTACCAACTCCTGCTTTGTTAGGGCTAATAGCAGTAACCAATACCAGTTTTCCTTGCTTTATCTTTTCCTCGTCCCACGATGGAATTATTTTAGCTTTATAATGTCCATAAGGGATAAGTTGCTCTTCTGTAATTCCAATATTGGCAGCTACTTCTTGTATTTTTTTCATGCTGAACGAAAATACAAGAAAGTTGATTTAAATGTATAGTAACTATTTATAATAAAGAGAATGTTTCTTTTTTGCAAAAAAATCCATTTTTAAAGACTGAGAATTGCAACTTTTTATGGGTACTGGGTTTGACTCAATTAAAAATAAACACTCTTTATGACCATAATATCAGATATGACTCCAATTATGAAAAAACATACCTAAGATAATAAAGTTAGAGGCAACCCTGAAATCAACTCTCAACTTAATTTATTTGCTGAAAGAAAGTTATTTTAATCAAATGACCATATCTATTGTATGCAAGTCTCAAAAAAAGAACTTACAATAAAAAAAGCCGCTTGGTTAAAAGCGGCTTGTTGCGTACTTAGGGCGGGGGTCGAACCCGCACGAGCGTTTCGGCTCACAGGATTTTAAGTCCTGCGTGTCTACCAATTCCACCACCTAAGCAGAGTTTTAACTAAAAACGAGTTTGAGCCTAAAACTTAAACTCGTTAGTTTTTTGAGCGAGAAACGAGGTTCGAACTCGCGACCTCAACCTTGGCAAGGTTGCGCTCTACCAGCTGAGCTATTCTCGCAAATGCCCTTATTTCATTAAGGGGATGCGAATATAGTACTCTTTAGATTTTGGTGCAATACTCTTATTGTTTTTTTTACTCTTTTGGTAGTATTTCTTTTAGCTCTTTAAGTTTCATCATTGCCTCAATAGGGGTTAATACATTTAAATCGAGCTTATTAAGTGCTTCTTCTAATTTCGCCAAATGTGGGTTATCCGCTTGAAACATATTTACCTGAAAGGTTTTTTGTGGTATTTTCTTAAAAGTTTGCCTCCCGCTAATCATGGCTTTGTCTTCTTCCAATCTACCTAAAATCTCATCAGCACGCTCTACTACCTTAGTGGGTATGCCTGCCATTTTTGCTACATGAATACCGAAACTACTCTCGCTTCCCCCCTGCTTTATTTTACGTAAAAAAATAATTTTCTGGTCTATCTCTTTCACCGTAACATGGTAATTTACTACCCCCTCTGTTTTCTTTTCCAGCTCATTTAGCTCGTGGTAATGGGTAGCAAATATGGTTTTAGGCTTTTCGGGTGTATTGTTTAAATACTCTGCTATTGCCCATGCAAGCGACACCCCATCGTAGGTACTTGTTCCCCTGCCTATTTCATCTAATAATATTAAACTACGTGATGAAACATTATTTAAAATACTGGCAGTTTCTAACATTTCTACCATAAAAGTAGACTCCCCCGACGATATATTATCTGACGCTCCCACACGGGTAAATATTTTATCTATTAAGCCAATTTTTGCCTCCGTTGCTGGCACAAAACTTCCCATTTGTGCTAATAAGATAGCTAATGCAGTTTGGCGTAATAAAGCCGACTTACCCGACATATTTGGTCCTGTAAGTATAATTACCTGCTGTTTTTCATTATCCAGATAAATATCATTGGGTATATACTCTTCGCCAATGGGTAGTTGTTTTTCTATTACAGGATGGCGCAGCTGGTTTAGCGTTATTTCAAAATTTTCGCTCACAATGGGGCGAGTATATTTATTCTCTTTTGCTATTACTGCAAAGTTGCTAATACAGTCTAATTGCGCTAATACATTCGCATTTTGCTGCACAGGGCTTATATACTCTGAACAGAAATTGAGCAAATCGGTAAATATGCGGTTCTCTATTATTTGTATCTTTTCTTCAGCTCCTAAAATCTTTTCCTCATATATTTTTAGTTCTTCGGTTATATAGCGTTCTGCATTTACCAAAGTTTGTTTACGCACCCACTCGGCAGGTACTTTATCTTTGTGTGCATGGGTAACCTCTAAGAAATATCCAAAAACATTATTAAACGATATTTTTAATGATGTAATGCCTGTTTTCTCTGCCTCACGTTTTTGTATTTTGGCTAAAAAATCTTTCCCCGAAAATTTAATCTCTCGTAAATCATCCAAATCAGTATCTACACCATTTGCTACCACTCCCCCTTTATTTAGCAAAGCAGGTGGGTCTTCTACTACTTCTTTGGCTATTTTATCTACTAATAGTTGACAAGGGTTAAGCAAATCAGCCAAGCGTTGTAGTTCTATTAGTTCGCTTGTGGCACAAAGTTCTTTAATAGGTTTTATCAACTCTAACGAGCGACGCAACTGCACCACTTCTTTAGGGCTAATACGTTTAAGTGCTACTTTTGATATTAGGCGTTCTAAATCGCCCATTTGTTTCAATACCCCTAAAAGTTCCTCACACTTCTCCTCATTATCAAAAAAGTATTGCACCATATTATGCCTATCGGCAATGGGGCGTAATTCTTTTAAGGGCAAAAGCAACCACTTGCGTAGTAGCCTTGCCCCCATTGGCGTATTGGTTTGGTCTATTATATCAATAAGTGCTTTTCCCCCTTCGTTACTGGGGCGTATCAGTTCTAAATTACGAATGGTAAACCTATCCAACCAAACATATCTATCCTCTTCTAATCGAGATAAAGCTCTTATATGTCCTAAATCGGTATGGTGGGTATCTTCAAGGTATTGTATAGCTGCACCTGCCGCTACTATGCCTAAGCCAAAATCATCTACCCCAAAGCCTTTTAGTGATTTTGTGCCGAAATGTTTGATAAGTTTATCATAAGTGTGGTCTTTCCCAAAAGCCCAATCTTCTAATCCGTAGGTATAAAATCGGTTGCCAAAAGTGGCTTCAAAATCGTTTTTATAGCTTTTAGTAAAAATCACTTCTGATGGTTTTAGCCCCTGCAATAGCTTATCAGCATATTCTAACTGTCCTTGCGCCACCATAAACTCGCCTGTGCTAATATCTAAAAAAGCCAATCCATATTGCTTATTTTCCTGATATATCGCCGCTAAGTAATTACTTTCTTTTACATCAACAATTTTATCATTATAGGATACCCCTGGGGTAACCAACTCGGTAACGCCACGTTTCACAATGCCTTTAACCGTTTTAGGGTCTTCTAACTGGTCGCAAATGGCAACACGATAGCCCGCTCTTACTAATTTTGGCAAGTAAGTATCTAAAGAATGGTGCGGAAAACCTGCTAATTCTATCTCATTGGCAGAGCCATTATGCCTTTTGGTAAGCACAATACCCAACACTTTAGAGGCTATAATAGCATCTTCGCCAAAGGTTTCATAAAAATCACCTATTCTGAAAAGTATAAGCGCACCAGGGTATTTTGTTTTAATTTGCGCGTATTGCCGCATTAGCGGTGTTTCACCCTTATTTTTCTTTTTATTTACCAAATTATGGTCCGCAAATTAAAAAATATTGAGCTAAACAGGTTGACTGTTGATGAATATAAAAATATAAATAAACTAAATGTAGTGGTAGTGCTGGATAATATCCGCAGTTTGCATAATGTGGGTTCTGTGTTTAGAACTACTGATGCCTTTGCTTTAGAAGCTATTTACTTGTGTGGAATAACAGGGAAACCACCGCATAAAGAAATTACAAAAACGGCGTTAGGTTCTGATTTAAGTGTAGATTGGAAACACTACCCTGATACTGTAACCGCCATTGCACAATTGAAACAACAAGGCTATACTATTGCAGGGTTAGAACAAACCGAAGGCAGCACATTACTTAATGAATGGACTATTGCTGCTGATGAGAAAATTGCACTAATAGCAGGCAGCGAGGTAGATGGTGTGAGCCAAGAAGCTGTAAATGCTTGTGATATTTTGATTGAAATACCACAGCACGGCACTAAACACTCCTTAAATATCTCGGTAGCCACTGCGGTGGCATTGTGGCATATTGTTAGTGCTTTGAGGGGTAGTTAACAGCTTAGGGTAATTTAGTGCATTTTTGCCTCTCTCAGCCACTCCTTTGACAAGAGAACCTTCTTAGGTTGATGAAGCCCGCCTGAATGGCATAGGCAGGATATCATTTTATTAATTAACTCCTACCAATGTATTGCAGTTTTTACCTATGCTGCAATTTGGCTTTCTCGAAATGACGGGCATAAAAAAACGCCAGACTAATAAGCCCGACGTTTTTTTAATTAAGATTTACTGAAATTATCGCATTATAAAAAACTGCACACGGCGATTGGCTTGTAGGTGCATTGGCGATGAACCTGTTATAATAGGTACACGCTCGCCATTGGTTTTAGTTATTAGGCGTGATGCTGCTACACCAAATTTCACTAATATTTTCTTTACGTTATCAGCACGGCGCTGTGCTAAGCGCAAGTTATATTTATCGCTATTACGTAAATCGGCATTACCTATTACTTGCAATTTAATATTAGGATTGTATTTCATTGCTTCGGCAACATTCTGTAAATCAACCAAGTGTGTTGGATAAGGTTCGTCTATATCCGTAGCAAAGAAAACAGCAGGAAGAAAGAATATCCCTCCTCCGCTAATATTACCACCAATATTGGTTACTATATTATCGCCTTTATTATTTACTATATTGGTTGAAGCGTCTTTTGACATGATAGGAATACCTTGATGGTTTACCATGTACTTAGGGTCTGTATTAGGAGATAAGTCTAAAATATCGGGGACACCATCACCGTCTTCGTCTTCTGCCATACCTGTATTTGGGTCAACTTTAGCACCTGGAGGGGTATTAGGCTCTTGGTCGTTAATATCAGGTACACCATCGTTATCTAAATCAACAGCCTCACCACTGCCCCATACTTTAGCACCTTCGGGTGTGTTTTCTTCTTTATCAAAACGATCTGGAACACCATCATTATCACTATCTTTATCTAATCTATCTATTTTTTCTTCTAAGCCTATTATTTCTTCATACACACTGGCAATTGGGTTAATCCAATCTAAATGCTCTCTTCCATTTTTACCAATCTTAAAATTAATTATTAATTGTGGTAGCGAATAAGCATCAAATTTACGGTTACGGTGAATAGCCGCATTAATAATATCCATTGAGTCAGTACGCACCCAACGCATTCCGTATTCTAATCCAATATCCCAACGTTTATTAATATTTCGTTTTACACCTATACCATAGGTAAAGGCAATATGTGTTCTGTCATAATTTTTATTAATTTGGGTACGATTAGTATCAGCACTTATTGATTCTGTTTTACTATTCATAATAACTTGCCCAACACCAGCAAATGTGTACATATTCCACTTCCAGTGTTCTTTAAAAAAGGATATATTACCTACGGTCAGTATAATTTGCCCTTGGTACTCAAAAACATTTGAGGTAAAATCATAGTCACTAAAGTTAGAACCACCAGGATTAGTTAATCCACTTCTCACCCGTCCTACATTAAATAATGCTCTAAATCCTAAAACGTGAGAGGCATTGTAGCGAAAGTTAGCCCCTAAAGCCCAGCCTAACCTTAACTTGTCAGCATCTCCATGGAAAAGAGATGTACCTGCTTGAATCCCTACCGCCATACGTTTTGACTCTTTTGTAAAAAGAAAACGTGCAGCTTTGGATTTAGATGATTTTTTTGACGATTTCGACTCTGACGAATTAGACTTCCTTTGTCCAATTGCTGGCATAGCTATTAAGCTAGCCAATGCTAACGCCAAACTTAGTTTTATGATTGCTTTCATTATAAAAATAGTGTAAATCTTTATTCAATAATAATTTTTGTTACTTTTTTCTCTTCACTTAGTTATTAACGAAAATAGTGATTATAGTGGTCTTTTTAGCATTCGCATACTAATTAATTTAAGTGCCAGTTATCATGTATGCACCCAAAGGGCAACAAAAACGGTACTTTGTTAAGGTATATAGCCCCTATATTCAGTTATTTTAGTCTATTGTCAAATCGTATATTTTAGTAAACAACTATACTGGTTAGTTGTTTAAAACCTGTATGATAATGTTAACCCTAATATCAAATACCAGTCTTTTTTATCAGGATCGCCCCTTATATCGCCTTCGTTAAAACGTGATGAGGGCTTTACTATGCTCCCAATTGCTGCGGCATCCTCGCTTGGGTTTTGTGCCTGTATACTGCCTATGTTTGGATAAAAACCACTTACATCATCTAAATAATCGGTGAATGTTTTTATAAAATTAATCTCCATTTCGAGAATAAAGTGATACCCTACCATTGTTTTAAGGCTTGCACTTACAGGCAGGGCAAATTGTGTAAGATTGTATTTACCCGCCCCACCAGGTAAGGTTTGCCCTTCTGTTCCCAGTGCATTTAAATCATAGGTTTTACCATCTACTGTTGCTGTTGGTCGGAAATGGAATAAAGTAAAACCCGTGCTTATACTTGGAATAAACCTGTACCTATCAGTAAATACATAATTATTTAGATGGTACTCAAATTGCCCTGAAATAGCATATAACACTGATTGAAAACTAAGGTTTCTACTACGTTTTAAATCGCTTTGCGAGTGTCTGTCGCTACCGCTTAAACTACCATAATCAAACATTCCACGAATGGAGTAGCGTTTTCTAAAGTTATATCTAAAGCGTAACCCTATGGCGTAATTAATCTCATCACGATTAAAAGTACTTGTACTTAAATCGCCAAAATAATTAGTAACCCCGTTCATTAAACCAATTTCAAACGTTCTTTTCTTTTTTTCAAGGTTTTTAAACATTGGGTCTATTGTTTCAAACTCGCCTTGTTGTGGTGGGGTTTTCCAAAGTGCCGCATTAGCAAAAAATAAATCAAGGTTAATATTCCTATCATTTTTATACTTGCCAAATATTTTATTTAAATAAAACCGTCCAAAATCCCAACTGGGTAGCTCAAAGCCTTCCTCGTCTATTAAGTTGCTTAATTTTAGATAAAATGCGTGTTCTATCCCTTCTACTTTTTCAATTAGCAGTGTAGCGGTTTTTGCACCGTTATTATAATTAAACTGGTAGTTGCTTATTCTTTGGCTTAGTACTTTTCCTATTGATGTATCAAGGTACACCACAGCAAGGGCTTCTCTTTGTTTTTTTGCCAATGGTTTCGAGAAATAGATAATTATTGGCTTACCTATATAATCTATTGCGGGTAAATTAAAATCAAACTCCTGCCCATCCACCTCTACTTTTTCAATAAATGCACTTGTTCTGGGAGATTTTTTAAGATAGGGTGCTACATTTATGCTGGGGGCAAATTTATCTTTATTAAATCCAAAAGTTCTTTGCTCTATCTCTGCCCTGCTCACGTTACTACCCCAATAGTTGTTTTGTATTGAAATAAGTTGTGCTGTACCTTCAACTCCAAAGCCTGAATAATCAAAAAGAGTGTCTGCCACATCATGGAAAACAGTATTGTTTATCAAAACATTGTTTTCAAACTTCATTTGCAGCTTATTCTCGTCATCATCAATGTTTCCATATATAGGGTTGTTTTTTACTCTACCTCTATAATCGTAGTATGAGTTGTTATAAAAAACATTGTTGGTAATGGTGTACGCAATATTGTATGTGGAAAAATTATGGATATGGATATTGCTAAAATTATCAGCAAATACATTGTGAGAAAACTCAAACGGAACGATCGTTTTATTTTTTAAGTGTTCAGCATCAGCAACTAAAATAGCTGCATCGTTTGTGTTAATGTTTTTAAATTGTGAGTAGGTAATACTTACCTTGTTTCTATACCACTTATTATCAAAAGTAAACGGGCGTAACAACGAGGAGAAATTAGCGTATTCTATCATCACCTCTTTACTTGCATTATCGCCAGTAATATTAATACCTATACCCTCTTCACTGGCATTAAGGCTATATACTTTAACAAAGTTATTGGGCGTTCCTTTTATTACAATTCCACCCAAAACAACTATTTCTGTTCCAGGGTTAAAAATTAGTTGGCTACCTGCTTCTACGGTTAGTGTAGCATCTTTACCTATGCGTAGGTTACTGCTTATTAGATAACGCCCCTTTTCTAAGGTTCTATTCGTAAAAATATTGCCACCCAAAGGAGTAAAAGCAGTACTATCCTCACCCGCTTTACAAAATTGCAAAGCAAATATAGCAATAACTAAAACACAATATTTCAACACTTTCTTCACTATTTCACACTAAATACAACGGGACTCACTTCTTTTAAAGTACCGTCGGTTGCTTTTATTTTTATATTATCAATAATAACTAAATCTCCACTATTTGTTTCCCTTAATAGCTTTCTTGTTTCATACCCAAAAACACCCCCTCTATTAACTGCTACATCCTTTCCCCTTCTGTGTACTCTAATCACTTCAAAGCTAAGAATATTATACACATCCTCAACAGTTATCAGAGTAGATTGGGCTACAAGTTTATCCTGTACTTGCAGTATTTTTTGTGATATGCTGCCGCCCGATTTTCCATCGATGGTTACCACAGGATTGGGTAATTTTTTTACTTTATATGTCTTTTGTACTACTAAGTATCGCCCATCTTTATTGGCCGAATATACTTTTAAATGCGCTATACCTTCTGATTGAAAGCGCAAATAATATTTCCCACCAAAAGGGATAACCTCGCCTAAATCTATTTCAGTTTCAATACTATTCAGGTCTATCTCACTTGCCTCTATTTGTATAGGATTATCAATACCCATATACATCTCCTCAGGGCTATTTTTTTCAGTAAAGGCAGTTCTTAAATTTTTAACTACAAATTTAAGGGTTGAAGTATTGGCTGTATCTTTAACTATTAGCTTAAAAGTTCCCGATTCATTTGCCAAATAGCTTATTACCCCCCCTTTGCCTATTTTTAATTTTTTTACAATGTTTCTCCCCTTTTTTATGTAGGCTTTAACATTTTTATATCCATTGCCTGCGCCTGCGCCTTTTGTAGAGTCAAGCAAAATCACTTTAAAAGCTACTTTATCGCCTAATAAAAAACTTTTTGCTGCTAACACCTCCACCGCTATTGAGTTACTTGACAATATACTTATTTTTTTGTTTGATTCCCCCTTGCTCACATTGCTCACCAAATACTCCACCAACTTAAATTTTGTATATGCTAAGTCTGATTTTATTTTTTGCAAATTTGTACTAATTACCGCTATCGGCGTTTTTGAGAAAAAGAAATTCTCCCAACTCTTTTCTTTCCCTACTGCATTCTTTAAATCAATAGAAGTGGGTAAAATATCGTCTAAAAATGGGGTTACATTTTTTAAATCATATCCTTTTATCTTTTGCTTTACTTTTTCTATTTGCCTTTGCAGTATGGTAGCATCGCCGCTATTAACAATTAAATCGTTTCCTAACAAAAAGTTTTTCGAATTGTTTAAAAATCCATATTCATTATTTCCTCCTACTGTGCTTTGTATAGTTTGCAGCATCCTGTTTATATGTGCATCAGTAGAGTCAATATCAATTGAGACATTTAAAATATTATAATAGTCTTCTGCCAATGGGGTGTTTATGTATAAGCTCTCTTTTAGTAAACCTTGATTTGCTTCAACTTTAGTATTGTATTCTTTTTCTGTTTGTACAAATGAGTTTTGTATATATTTTGTTGCATCAATAAAGTCTGACGGTAAATAAATAAAGGCTAAGGTAATAAATACCAAATACATCAAGTTAATGAGTTTTTGCCTTAAATCGCTATTTTCTACGTTAAACATTATTTACTTCTATCTGCTCAATTATTTCTTAACTTCTTCTTTTTTGTTTTTATACACCATAACCTCATTAAAATCGGTATAAAAATCATTCATTCTGCTCAAGTTCTTTTTCAATTCGGTCATTTGCCCTTCGTAGCCATTGTTTGCATCTTCAAGTTTTTTGATACCAGTATTCATCCCTTCAATAGAGCGTGTGAGTAGTGAGAATACATCGTTTAGTTTATCAATATTCTCTTCCATTTGTGTAAGTTTTGATTCGAGGTAGTCAGTATTGCGTTTAACAATTTCGTTATTCATACCCACTTGGTCATAGGCTTTAAATTCCTCATCACTACCTTCTAAAATACCTGGGAAAACTTTTTCCCACTTGTATTCATTTTTTTTGCTTTTAAACCTGAATGATGAAACGATAAATACCATTACTTCGGTTCCCAAACCAGTAATAAATATTTCGTCGGCATATCTCCAGTCTAAAAATTTGGCTATTGCACCTAGTATTACTACTGCTGCACCAACACCATAAACAAAGTTTAAAAAATCAAATTGGGGTTTTGTTCTTTCCATTACACACTTTTAAGCCTAATTCTTACCAACAAAGTTAAGAATAGGAAAGGAGTATGCGTAATGAATTATCTTAATGGGGGCAAAACGATGATGAGTGGTTTTTTTAGCTTACCAAAAGTTGTTAACAGATTTTCTATTACCTGTGGATTACAAATTTGAGGCTCTGAAAGTATAGTATCTGTTCGCTCTGCAAGTTTTCCTGATGTGAAAAACTTATTTTTGATAGCTTCTATCTTTTTTAGTTGATTATCGAACTTTTGCTTCTCAATTTTTTGAAGTTTGCCATCTAATTTACCAAATGTGTCTCTTATTTTTTTAAACTCCCCCTCTAAAAAAGGTTTTAAGTTTTTATCTACTTCAAGTGCCTTTTGTTTAATGGTTTCTAACTGTTCTTCCACCGCCTTATAATGGTTGCCATAATTAGGAATTCCAGTAGCGTTTTTTTGAATAAAGTTTTTGATAATTACTTTCTCATCTTGCAAAAAATCTGTAACCTCCATACTTATATCTACAATACTTTGCTCTGTTTTCTCATTCAGTAGTATCAATGATTTACGCAGTTCTATAATTGGAAACTGAACACTGTTAGCATTAAAAACTGCCTTTAGTTGTAGCCAGTAGTTCACCTCAGCAGGACCGCCAATGTATGCTATATTGGGTAGTATTATTTCTTGGTACAGTGGGCGTAGCAACACATTAGGGCTAAAATTTTCTGGGTGTCGCTCTATTTCAGCTTCAAGTTGTTGCTTTGTAAATTCAATATTAAAGCTACCAAGTGCTTTATAGGTATCCCCTTCTTTTGCAATACGGTAACGTCCTTTTGCTGTCAGGTAAAAAAAATTTATTTCACGTGGGTGTATTTGTGCCTTATAGTTTATTTCGAGTTGTGTAGTTGTAGCTTGTGCTACTTCAAGGTTTTCACTATCAAAAACATCTTTAAGTATATAGGGTTTTAATATTTGTTTTAGTTCTTTATCGTCAGCATCAAGCACTACTACACCCTGTGCTTCAAATAAAACATTCAATACATATCGTGTGGCATTTGCTAAGGTATTAAACTTGGTATAGGCTTCTGCAAAAAGTGCTAATAATTTAGTTGCATCAGCATCGTTACTAATTATTTCGCCTATTTGCTCTTTTAACTCGTTTATGCTTGCAGGGTTCAGTCGCCCTACTGCTCCTTTAAAACCTTCTTCTCCCTGCCACACAAAATCTTTATAGTATAATTTTATATGGTTTATCTCTTCAAAATCATGGTCTTCGCTTGCCATCCAAAATATGGGGACGAATTTTTTATTTGGATATTGCTTTGCCAGTTCTCTACATTTAGCAATAGTGCTTAGTATTTTATTTACTACATATAATGGTCCTAAATATATATGTATTTGCTGCCCTGTTGTAATAGTAAAGGTATCTTTGTTTGCAAGGGCTGCTATATTTTTAGCTACTGCACTATCTGCTTTTAATATGTCTTTGTATTGCTGTTGTAATATACTAACTAATGTGAGCCTATATTTATCGTCAAAAGTACGTTGCGCTATTTTTTGCTTGTACCCCTCATCATCGTGCCCATATTGGTAAAAATCTTTAATCTTTGGGTCTTGATTTAGATAATCGACCACTGTTTTAGAATAATATTGGGTAAGATGCTCTTTGCTGGCAGCTATACTTTGCATAATTGTTATTTTTTTAAGTGGAAATTAAACAACAACCTCGCCATACAAATCAAACTCGGCGGCATTAGTAATTTTTATATTGGCAAAATCGCCCACTCGTACATAGTTGTTTTTGGCATCTACTAATACCTCGTTATCTACTTCGGGAGAGTCATATTCTGTTCTTCCTACAAAATACCCGCCTTCTACCCTATCAAACAATACTTTGTAGGTATTTCCTACTTTTTGTTTGTTTATAGCCAATGATATATTTTGCTGTACTTCCATCAGGTTTTCGGCGCGCTCTTCTTTCTCCTCTGCGGGTATATCATCAGCCAATGAGTGTGCAGGCGTATTTTCCTCGTGCGAGTAGGTAAATACTCCCAAACGGTCAAATTTCATTTGTTTTACAAAATCAACCAACTGGTTGTACTCGCTTTCGGTTTCACCAGGGTGTCCCACCAGCATAGTAGTACGAATACCGATATTAGGTACTTTTTGACGAATGGTCTCTATTATATCCTCAGAGCGTTTGCGAGTGATGCCCCTACGCATAATTTTAAGCATATTATCCGTAGCGTGTTGCAAGGGTATATCTATATAGTTGCAAATATTTTCACGTTCTGCCATTACTTCCAAAGCATCCACAGGAAATTGGGACGGGAAGGCATAATGTAAGCGTATCCACTCTAATCCTTCCACATCACTAAGATTACGCATCAAATCTGCCAAGTTGCGCTTGCCATACAAGTCTAAACCATAGTAGGTACTATCTTGCGCTATTAGCATCAATTCTTTTGTGCCGTTTTTTACCAAGTTTTTAGCTTCGATAACCAACTGCTCAATAGGTTTTGATACGTGCTTGCCCCGCATTAATGGGATTGCACAAAAGGAACACGGGCGGTTACACCCTTCTGATATTTTAAGGTAAGCGTAGTGCTGCGGGGTAGTTATTAAACGTTCGCCTATTAAATCATGCTTATAGTCTGCGCCCAATGTTTTAAGAATATTGGGCAGTTCTAATGTGCCAAAAAAAGCATCTACCTGCGGTATTTCTTTTTCTAAATCGTCTTTATAGCGTTGCGATAGGCAGCCTGTAACATATAGTTTATCAATATTACCTTCTTCTTTCTCATCAACATAACGCAGTATAGTATCTATACTTTCTTGCTTGGCATTATCTATAAAACCGCACGTATTTACTATTATAATGTTTGAGTCATCTTTCGCTGATTCATGCTCTACCTCGTAGTCGTTTGCTTTTAGCTGACTGTATAGTACCTCACTATCTACCAAGTTTTTGCTACAACCCAGTGTTACTATATTTATCTTATTTTGTTTATGTGTTTTGGTGCGCATTTAAGCACACAAAAGTAGAGAAAATTAACTCTCAACCTTCAAATTAGTTTTAGCATATAGTTATTGATATGAACTTACTTTTACTGTTAATTTTTACTAACAAATAGAGGTAATGAAACACCAATGCTAAACGTATATGGATACAGGTTTAAGGGGTATTGACTTTTTATATAATCTGTAAGTGCATATTCAAATGCTGCTTTCCACGTAATATTATATCTGAAAATAGGTACTATATATCCCGCCTCTACATGGGCATTTACTGCCCATACTGAATACCCAGTAATATCAAACTGCCTGTTATCAAAATTGTTTTTGGGTATCCACCTATCTTGAAAGTAAAGTTGTTCTTGAAAGTAAAGTTGTGAGTAACTATACACATCTCAGTGTTTGGTGTAGAAGGTGGTAATATAGTGTTTGCTTGAAACCCATTGTTATTGCGGCATAAATCTGCTTTAATCCAATCAGGTGTTCTGCATTGATTTACCGTTGAACCATTTGTACTAAAATTACAAACTGGATATCTTTGAGCCATTTCCCAGTAATTAATTCCATTAAATGCATCTGGGTTGGGTAAAGAAAAACACTCATTAATAAGCCTTGTACCATTTTCAAACTTCCCATTTTGTATAAGGTTTTGTGAAAAAGTAGTATTTGATAAAATATTTAAAATGAAACATATTACTATAATATTAAAATTTTTCATAATTATTTAGTAAAATAGATTGATAATATTTAATTTCATTTTTATCATTGGCTCAAAAATAGTAGCAGAGTTTATTTCGGGGGGAGGGGGGGTCATTATTAAAAGCAATATTTACTCCTAATCCCAAATTCACCATTATTGAAGTATTTTTATGAAGTTTATATAAAAAACCTATTTGAATTAGGGCTTCACTACTAAATTTTTTGTAATAAGAGTTAACCGAAACAAAATTTGATATAGAGTGATATCTATATGAAAATCTACTAAAATCCACATTAGCTCCATACAAAATAGTTTTGTTTCCTGTCCAATATTTAGTCCGTAAATAATTAAAACTAAACCAATATTTATAATTATTAACAGGCATTACAGGAATTAAAATACCCGATGAAAAAATATTTTTTTTATTTTTATAAACGACATTTATTAAAGGATTTACATATACGTAGTTTATTGTATTAGAAAAATTTGTTACCCCATTCAGTCCTAATGCAACACCGAATTTTTTTACACTTTTTTCAATCATTTTTCTCAACGTCTCCCAACTTTGCTTTAAGGTATTTTATCTCCTCATTAAGTTTTATTACATAAAGGTACAATTGTTCTACATTTTCTAAAAATTTTACATTAAACTCCATTTGCTTTACTCCATTATTCTCTACCTCTATGGCACTTGGCATATTACTTAATCTTTTATTCTTGAAAACACTATCTCTTAATTGCTCAATGGGTTGCAATGCAGAGACATATGTACTATCAAAGACATAATCAGACCAAGGTGTTGTTGATTTCATTTCAATTTCTTGCCACCCCACTGGCATAATTGTTCCTATACCAATAGCGTTAGAAGTTGTAGTTTGAGGTGAAGAATTCCAAGTGCCAGGAATTTGAGCTTCAACATTAAAGTTTAACGTAAAAAAGAATAATAATATTAAATTTTTATAGAACATGACAGGAACAATAATTTCTTATATACAAACATATATATATATTAAAGATATTATCCAATTACTATCAAAAAAATCTTTTTCGACGAAATCAGTTAACTAAACAAAGAGTCTATAAACTCGTGTTTGTTAAATACTTGTAGGTCTTCCATCGTCTCGCCAACTCCTATGTACTTTACTGGTACTGAAAACTGGTCAGATATGCCAATAACTACCCCCCCTTTTGCTGTACCGTCTAATTTTGTAAGTGCCAGCGCGTTTACTTCTGTTACTGCGGTAAACTGGCGGGCTTGCTCAAAGGCATTTTGCCCTGTACTGGCATCAAGTATCAATACTACTTCGTGGGGCGCATCAGGTATATGTTTTTGCACCACACGACGAATTTTGGATAACTCATTCATCAAGTTCACTTTGTTATGCAAACGCCCTGCGGTATCTATTATTGCTACATCATATCCACCTTCGGCGGCGGCTTTGGCGGTTTCAAAGGCTACGCTTGCAGGGTCGGCATTCATGCCTTTCTCTACTATATCAACGCCTACTCTTTTAGCCCATATTTTTAGCTGGTCAACAGCGGCGGCCCTAAAAGTATCACCTGCTCCTAAAAGTACTTTTTTGCCTTGTTTTTTAAATTGGTGGGCAAGTTTGCCTATGGTGGTAGTTTTACCCACCCCATTTACTCCAACAACTAATATTATATAGGGTTTTGTACCCTCTGGAATTTGCAACTCGCCAGTAGTATTATTATCTTCTGGTAAAAGGTCAGCCATTTCCTCTTTCAGCATTGTATTAAGCTCTGAGGCATTTACGTATTTATCTTTAGAAACTCGTTTCTCAATACGCTCTATAATTTTTAAGGTAGTTTCTATACCCACATCTGATGATACAAGTATCTCCTCAAGCTCATCTAAAAACTCCTCGCTAATGGTTGAACGCCCAACCAGTGCTTTGCTAATTTTACCTAATAAGCCGCTTTTGGTTTTTTCTAAACCTTTATCCAGCTTCTGTTTCTTATCTTTACTGAAAAAGCTAAATATGCCCATTGATTTATATTATCAAATAAAAAAAGCCTCCTAATAAGTTTAGGAAGCCTTAAAAAATTTCTCCAATGC
This sequence comes from uncultured Burkholderiales bacterium, assembly GCA_964584305.1. GTDB lineage: Bacteria > Bacteroidota > Bacteroidia > UBA8524 > UBA8524 > SB11. The sequence continues at coordinate 28,163 of CAZOZL010000007.1, read as the reverse complement.
TACTTAAATTAAGATTTAAAATATTCCTTCACTTTTTCTGAAGGAATCATCTCTTCTTTAAATGTATATGCACCAGTTTTAGGAGAACGAACTGTTTTTATTACTTTAGTCCACTCTTTACCCGAACCAGCTTGTTTTAGTGTTGCTACAACTTTCTTTGCCATAACTCTTTATTTGTTTTAGGGTTATTACTTAATTTCTTTATGAACGGTATACTTTTTAAGAATGGGGTTATATTTTTTTAACTCCAATCTCTCAGTAGTATTCTTTTTATTTTTGGTAGTTATATACCTAGATGTACCTGGCATACCGCTTTCTTTATGCTCAGTACACTCCATTATTACTTGTATGCGGTTTCCTTTTCTAGCCATTGCTTTTTGCTTCTAAATTATATTTTACCTTCGTTAATAAATTTTTTCAAGCAAGCTGAAATACCATTTTTGTTTATAGTACGCATAGCTGATGTAGATACTTTAAGTACTATCCATTCATCAGTTTCGGGTATATAAAACTTTTTCACCTGCAGGTTAGGTCTAAACCTATGTTTAGTTTTTCTATTTGAGTGGGAAACTCTATTGCCCACTAATGTTTTTTTACCAGTTAAATCACAAACACGTGCCATTACTACTCTTTTTATTAAAAGGACTGCAAAGGTAGGGCTAAGTTGAATAATAAACAATACATAATAGTTTTTAGTTTACTCTAAATAGAGCAAGTATTTTTTACGCATTTTTTTGTAATTGCTTAATGCAGGTTCCCAACTTTTACGTATTTCTACTACCGCTTTTTGTGCTATAATTTGTTTGCGCAGTTGGTCTGTACCCGCCAGTTTATCAAAAAATGGGGTAAAAAACTTCTCTTTATTGGGCGATTCATTATAAAAATCTAACAGCCAAGTTAAATACAATGCCGAGTGTATGGGCATATACGAGTTTCCAAAATCGGTAAGCTGTATGCCTTTGCATTTTTGCCCTTTGTACTTTGGGTTTTCGGCTACTCCTTTTATTGCCTGTGGGGTAAACTTGTAAGTGCCTTTTTCAAAATTGGGTCTTCCTATTACTTCAAAGGGTTTATCTGTTCCCCTACCCACGCTAATACTCGTTCCCTCGAAAAAACAAAGAGATGGATATAGGTATATTGCAGCCATAGTAGGCAAGTTGGGCGAGGGTTTTACAGGTAGCGAGTAAAGAGTTTTATGGCTATATTTTTTACATTTAACTATTTTTAGCTCACACTGTACGCCATTGGGCAGCCATTTCTCGCCATTAATCATTTTAGCGTATTCAGCTATGGTCATACCGTGTACTACGGGTACGGGGTGCATCCCTACAAAACTTTTAAACTTAGTATCCAGCACTTGCCCGTCCACATAATGCCCGTTTGGGTTAGGTCTGTCAAATATTAAAAGAGAAATTTTATTTTCGGCACACGCCTGCATTATATAGTGCAGGGTAGATATATAAGTGTAAAACCTTGCCCCAACATCTTGAATATCAAAAATTACTATATCAATGCCTTTCAGGTCTTGTTTAGAAGGTTTTTTCTTATTGCCATATAGCGATAGTAGCGGTATTTTTGTTTTAGCATCAATACCGTTTTTTATGTGTGCGCCTGCTTCTTGCTTGCCTCTAAAACCATGCTCGGGGGCAAAAATAGCTTTTATGTTTATGCCTAAACTTTTAAGGCTATCAACTAAGTGTGTTTCTTTTATTACTGATGTTTGGTTTACCACCAACGCAACCGTTTTATCCTTAATTAGTGATAAATACTGATGGGTTTGTTCTGCCCCTACTTGTATTTGCGAAACCCCATTAAACGAAACACAAAATAAAATTAAATATACTACGTATCGCATTTGTTACACTTTTTTACCCAACAGAGTGGGTGTGTCTTTTTTTTGTTGCTTTAAAAAAAAAAACAATGAAAAGAACTTCTTATTTTAAAAGTTTATGGTACGGCTTTTTCCCTTAAAATTAAAAATTTCAACACTTTTAGCTTTACCCGAAAGCCTTACCGTACGTGAGTTTTGTGAAAGATAGCCTGCGCCGTAAGTGTTTTCTACCACTTGTTTTTTACCACTCTCAAGTGTTATCACCAGTTTATACTCATCACTATTTAGTTTTACAGTTTTAGCCTGCGTTTTCAAGCGAATTGCTTGCATATAATTAGAGTTATTGCCCACTAAAAGCAACTCGTATCCATTGCCTGAAAGGCGTGCTACCGATTTAGCATCATAGGGCGTATAATATCCTGTTTTGGTAGTTATTTGAGAGGTAAAACCACCCTTCCCATCGCCTTTTAGTATCAATCCGTTTAAAGCATCTTCGTACCCCATTTCTATTTGTACAGATAGTGAGTTGCCTGATAATATTATATCTAAATTACCATCGTTATCATAATCCATAATATTTGTACCGTAAACGGGTCCAAATTGCGCCCTTTGTGGAAGTTCTTTAATAGTAAAACTTTTATTGTTGTTGTTTACCAGCATTACTGAAGCAAAGTACCTTGCTTCGAGTTTTATGCTATTTTGTAAGTCTTCTTTCTTAAAAACCTCATCGGGTTTTTGAATGGCGTATTCGTGGTATTTAGCATAATTGCGCTGTATAGTTGGCATATGCGCGGCAAGGTCTTTCAGTTCGGCATGGGTATATTCTTGCCCCAAAATATAGTAGGTTAAAATTGGGTCGATAGTGCCGTTGTTATCAAAATCTTTAGCATACACTCTCACAGGCTCGCTGGGTGTTGCTTTAAAGTATCCATTCATTCCTCTATTTCCTACTATATAGTCCATATCTCCATCGTTATCAAAATCGCCCGCAGATATGCTATTCCACCACCCTGAACTTTGTGCTAAACCAAAATCACGGGTTTTGTTTACTAATTTCCCGTTTTGATTTATAAAGACTTTAACCTCCATAAACTCACCTGTAACAATCAAGTCAATTTTATTATCGCCGTTACAATCCGTCCAAATGGCGGCACATACCATACCTGCATTTTCAAGTTCTGGTAAAATTTGTTGGGTAGCATTTACAAGTTTTCCATTCTCGTTTATTAGTAATGCGCTGGGCGATGATTTTGGGTATTTCCCTGGTAGCGACCTTCCGCCCACAAACAAATCAATATCACCATCACCATCATAGTCAGCACCTACTACCACAGAAGCACTCATGTTTAAAGGCACTCTTTCTGCTGATTGCTTAAAATTACCATTACCATCATTAATATATAAATGGTGCTGGTAGGTATTGGGATAAAAATCATCGTGGTTTCCACCGTTAGCTATATAAAGGTCTAAATCTCCGTCGTTTTCCAAATCAAAAAACAAACAGCCCATATTATCGGCACTATTATTTTTACGCCATGGTTGCCCTGTCGCTTCTCTTATAGTACCCGTATTATCTTGTACAAATAAAGTTCCGCCAGCACTTTCAGCTCCGTTACCTATGAAAAAATCATCTTTACCATCATTGTTTACATCGCCCACGGCAATACCCGGTCCTAAACGTGAAAGCATATGCGGCACGAGCCTATCGCGTTTAAAATCGACAAACTTATCTTCTGAATGAAAGAATTTTAAATTGGCTGGTCTGGTAATATCTTCAAAAGGTTTTTCTACTTTATTTTTATTTGGCAAAACCTTATCGTTCGCTTCACTTTCATTTACAGTTATTGTTTGATTGGGTTTTACATTTTGCAAAATTTGTATTTTACCTGAAGTCCAAACAACTGTAATTTTATCAATAGTTGTGCTTTTGCCTATGCCAATATTAAGGTAGGGGTCGCTACTAGATTGAAATCCTCTTATACCTGTACATTCAAAATATTGTTCTTTTCCGCCTGCCTCTACCGTTACCTTTGTACCATAGCCAAAGCTATTACTTTCAGTACCTTTAAGTTTAATTTTAAGGTAATTATGCTTTAGCACCTCACTTGTATTATTTCTATATACCAATACATTAGCATTAATACTGGTAGCTATAATATCCATATCGCCATCGTTATCCAAATCAGCATATGCTGCACCAGTACTAGCATATTTTTTTTGAGTTAAACCCCATTCTGATGTTTTGTTTGAAAAAGTTAAGTCGCCATTGTTTTTATATACATAGCTCATTATTTTTTTAGAAGGCAAGGCATCTAAAAGTTTTCTTCTATCAAAGTTATCTTTGTCTTTATTTCTTAATTCATCGTACTTATAGTTCATAAAATCATTATTAGTAACATCACGATAAGCTCCATTGCTAATAAATATATCTTTATTTCCATCATTATCAATATCAATAAATAAAGGTGTCCAACTCCAGTCTGTTGCTACTACGCCTGCCAGCCCTGCTATTTCACTAAAATACCCCTCTCCATTATTTAGGTGCAAAGTATTGCGCATAAACTGCTGTCCATACCCCATACGGGCTGCCATTTGAAATATATCCCAGTTCACAGAACCCGCTATCATTTTACGGCTATAATTATCTTCGGGTAGCATATCCACAATCATCAGGTCTATTAAGCCATCATTGTTAAAATCAGCCACATCAGAACCCATGCTCGAGAATGTGGTATGCTTAAAATACTCTTGATGTTTATTGGTGAATGTATTATCTCCATTGTTTATATACAGGAAATCTGGTGTCATAAAATCATTACACACATACAAATCCATAAACCCATCTTTGTTAAAATCTCCAGGTGTTGCGCTAAGTCCAAAACCAAAGCAAAACATACCAGCAGGTTTTGTTATTTCGTTAAACTTGCCATTGCCCATGTTTTCATACATTCTATGGGTAGAGCTTTCTTCGGCTCTTGAGTTGTCAATCAATTGATTGTCTAAATACAAATCAAACCTGTTGGGAAAGTTTAAAACGTATAAATCTAAATCACCATCATTATCCATATCAAACAATGCTGAAGCATTGCTTAAGTTTTTATCATCTACTCCATACTCGGTTGCTTTTTCGGTAAACGTTCCGTTTTTATTATTAATAAACAGTAGATTACCCGTTGGTAAATCACTCCGTGCTCCTGAACGGCATAGGTATATATCCATAAACCCATCGTTGTTTATATCGCCCATTACCGCACCTGTACACCACCCCGTAGTGGATATTCCTGCTTTTTCAGTAATGTCTTCAAACTTAAAGTTGCCTTTGTTTCTAAACAGTTTACACCCTGATGTATTTGCTGTTAAAAAAACATCCAGCAAGCCATCGTTATCAATATCGCCAATGGCTACACCAGTTCCATTATAGTAGTTTAAGAAATTAAGTACATTTATAGAGTCGTTCTCATCTACCTTATTTATAAAGTTTAATCCAGTTTCTTCGGGACTTAAATATGTGAGTAATGCTTTTGTAACTTGTGATGATTGTCCCCCCTCTTTGCTATCATCTTTCGTTTTCTTTTTACATGATGGAGTAAACAGTAAACCTGATGCTACTAAAATACTTACTAAATAATTTTTACTAACTCTCATATTTCTTTATCAAATAAATCGAAAATACTATCAGCCATCAATTTTGTATAGCACACTAAAAATCCTATACAGTAAATGAATACCTCTTTATCCCAAGCGTAAACTTATCGCTATTTAATCTCTTTAAGAATAAGACCGCCTACATTACGCCCCATTTCTATTCCGTTTACAATGGCTGGCACAAAATGTATTCCTCCATACATTCTGCTTATGGCAGCCTCATCAGCGGCAGCACTAAACGATTTGAACGAACGTGCGCCGTGCAGGTACTCCATTTCAGTTGAATCTGTGAAGGCATAGTTTTTTCCAAAAGCATCTTCTAATACTACTGATGCTGAACCCGATACTACACTATGTCCGCTAGGATACTCGGGAAAGTTAGGCGTTTGTAAAAAAGACTTCCAGTCTCTCTCTATATATCTGCTTATATAAGTAATAGGGCGTATATAATCGCTTCTAAATTTCTCGTCCCAGCAAACTATAAATCCATCAAAAATAGCAATAGAAGCTAATGCTTGTATTTTTAGCCCTTCCATCAGGTCAACATTTTCTCTTCTACAAGCTGCTGCTGCAATTCCCATCCAGTGTCCACCAGGTGTTAGTTTCAACTCATTAAATCCCAAATGCCCCTTATGTACTGTAACACTAGGATTATCATCCCAAAAATACGCTATCATTTCTTTTGTACTATCTACTTCTTTTGAAGCCTTTAGCACTTCCATATTTTCTAAATAAAATGGACTGCCTTCGGTAGAATCAAACTGTGTAGGTGGTTCTACTAAAAATTGAGTGGCAGAGTCTAACACCATTGGGCGCAAATCATTCCAATAAGGGCATAGTGCCTCGGCATAGTTTGGGTATGTGGGCAACCAGCTTTCTCTTGAGTCTTGATTGGCTCTGTATTTGGGTGCACTCCTAATTTCTACATAGTTGTCTGTTTTTGTCCAAGCAAGTATAGCTTCGCCTACTTGTTTGCCATAGGCTACTGATTTTTCAACTTTTTCTTTACCTATTAGTTTAGTATATTTTTCTAATTGTTCTTTCTCAAATTTTTGAAAAGAATGATTTTTAAAGGTTAGCATTAAACCAGCGGTAGTAAATGCTGATAGTACAGCCACATTTACATCCAGCTCTTCAATATTTTCAGGCTTTGGCAAAGGTTTTAAATCGGTTAACCTACCTGCAAAACTTTTATACTCATTATGAAAAGGAACTCCAGCCTCGTAAGCAGCTATATTAGCATAGGCATATACCCTAGCTGCCACTGGCGGGCTAAACTGGTCGCGCACAATTGCGCTTGTTAAACCAAGATATAAATCTTCAATAAAAGCACCGCCTATGGGTTTTTCGCTGTTTTTTTGTGTTTTTTTACAGGCTACACTAAATGCTATAAGAAATACGAGTGTAATTAATCTAATGGCTTTCATTTGTTTTTTAGATTGTGAGATGAATTGGCAAATATAAAAATAATAAACTCCCTATGCGAAAGCCTTTCATTAGAATATTTTATAAGACAGTGTAGCACCTACTAATGAAATCCCCCCCTGTCCCACGGCATCGCCTTTAGTAACCACATTTATCTCTTGCCCAAAGGCAACGGAAAATGTAGCTGCTAAGTTTTTCGTTATTTTTACTTTATATCCAAAATCAGCAGTAGGTTGCACTACGCTTATTTTGGTATTACCCGTACTGGGTATATTATCATTATCACGCCAGTCTATACTTAGCTGCCAAAAATCGCAGCGCGCACCTATAAAAAAATTTCTTAAAAAACCGTTAGCAAAATGGTATCTATATCCTAACCCAAAGCCACTACCACCGCCCTGCTCATTATCATTTAAACCACTAAAATCTTTCCTAAAGGCTGCATTATATCCTACACGAAAATTTATCTCTGATTTTTGATTGATAAAGTACTCGCCCCGTAGCCCATACATTTGCCCCGCTGGGTATGCCTGAAACTCCCCCCCCAAAGTAAATTTTGTGGTGGTTTTACTATCGTTTTGTTGAGCTATGGATACTAATGGTAGTAAAATGCTTACCAGTATCAAAAATAATCTCCCTCTCATTGAGGGCAATTTATTAAAAGGTAAGGTTAAAACCTAAACTTGGTAATATGGGCAACTGATTAATACGGGTAAAGTTTACACGGTCGAAGTAGAAAATATTAGCCCTGTTATATGTATTTATAACACTTGCAATAATATTTAGCTCGCTGTTTTTATTTAACTTCACTTTATTTTTTATTGATATATCTAATCGGTGGAAATAGGGCAATCTGCCTGTATTTATATCCCCATATAAAATACCTAAATCTCCGTTGCTATTTGTGTAGTCTTGCCCAATAGAGCCTTGAAATGGTAACTGCTCATAAAAACCTTGCGTGAGGGTGAAGGGAAAACCCGAACCAAAATTCCACCGTGCATTAATCTCCCAATTTTTCTTTTTACCAAAAGAGTATGCTCCCACTAAGTTAATATTATGCCTACGATCGAAATTGGGGAAATAAGTACGAATACCATCGTAACGGTCAACATAGGTAAGTGAATACACCAACCATAGGTACAGGTTTTTACGGTCGTCGTACTGAAAACGTATGTCTATCCCACTCGCCTGTCCTCTTTCAATAACAAAGTCTTTTCTTAAAAATTCGGGTTGGTTAAAATTACTTTCAATGTCTTCAAACAGTTTATCACGGTTAACATTAGTTATTTGGTCAAATCTTTTAATATATCCTTCTACCAAAACCTCTAATTTGGAATTAATATCATACTCCACCCCCAGCACAATATGCCTTGCCTTTTGCAGTCTTGTTTCTCTTGGCTGTCCATCAAAACTACTGGGCAAACTTTCAGGACTTGATAAGAAACCATAAAACAGGTTTACCACATCTCTATCGCTTACTGATGCCATTAGGTTTTGCGAGTATAAGCCTGCTGCACCAGTAAACCGTAAACGTGTGCCTGCATTATACTTTACACTTAAACGTGGTTCTGGAGATTGCTCCGCCAATGAGGCGTAGTATTGTAATCGAAAACCTGGTTCTATCACCCAACGTTTAAACACATTACGATGGCGGATATAAAAGGCTATTTCTGTATTGTTATCTTCTTGTTGCAACTTTCGCCCTACTGCATTAATGGTTTCAAAATTGGTTGAAAAACCATTTAGTTCAATACCGTATTTAATATCATTTAACCCCATTAAATAGGTAAAGTTTAAGCCTACATTAAACCCGTTTATACCGCTTTTTCTTGGCAAATTATCGGCTTCTGTTTGCTCTATCTCATAATTCGAAAATGAAATAAAACCATCAGCAACAGTATGAGCGGCATCGGGAATAGCAACGAAACGAGTACCAAAACCTTTTGATTTCCAGTTATACGCCGTGCTGTTTGCAAAATTTACCCTGTCTCTAAAATCAAAACCAAATACCTCAAACTTGCTTCCATTACGAGCATTAATTGATATTTTACCATACAAATCATCGAAACTATATGGTAAGCGATCATCTTCAACGTAGGAGTATATAGAGCCCGCAGTTTTATCTAAATAAGAAGATTTGTAAGAAAATATATAGGAAACACTCCCTCCGCCTTCTTTAAATTTTTTCAAAGGTCCTTCAAGCAATACTTTTGCCGTAAAAGGATTGACTGAAACCTTGCCTGCAAATCTATTTTTCGACCCCTCACGAGTGGTAACATCAACAACGGCAGATATTCTACCGCCATACTGTGCGCCAAATCCCGCAGAATATACATCGGCGTTTCGTATAATATCAGAATCGAAAACTGAAAACATCCCTATGGAGTGGAATGGATTATAAATAGTCATCCCATCTAAAATTATTTTATTCATAATTGGTGAACCACCTCTAATAAACAACTGCCCCCCTTGGTCTCCTGTTGTGGTAACCCCTGGTAGTATTTGCAAACTTTGTACTAAATCAGGCTCTCCACCTACGGTTACTAATTGCCTCAGATTTTTTTGTGTGAGTTTTGTTGTAGCCACACTATTTTTTGTTTTCTTTTCTTGCGCGGCGGCAGATACTATTACTTCAGCAACATCAATAGCAGACTCTTGAAGATATATAGTTTTGCTTTTAACACTTTTGGCTTCTATGGTTATCTTTGTACGTGTAGTATCATACCCTAAATAGGTAGCTCGTAATGTATAAGTGCCTGGTTTTATTTTATTAATGGTAAAAAAACCGTTCAAGTTGGTGGCGGCTCCCTGTTTGGTTTCTTGTATTATTACGCTAACGCCAATAAGGGCTTCTCCAGTGGTTTTGTCAAATACAACACCCCTAATTTCCCCAGTTTGGCTATATATATGTGAAACATTAAAAAAGAGTAGTAGTACTATAAAAATTTTCTTCATGGCAAAGTGCGGCGCAAACTAAACAAATTTTGTGTTACGCAATGTATAAACGACAAAGTGTGTGTAAAAGTTGAAACAAAAATAGATAATGGATAAAGAAGGTGAAGATTTTTATTTTGAAAACGGTTTGATGGTATTTACAACACACTATCATAAAAAAAGAGGGTACTGCTGTGGCAATGCTTGCAGGCATTGCCCGTACAATTATACCAATGTTAAAGAACCTAACAAAAGTGCATTACAAAAAAATAGGCAACAGAAATAAAAACAATCACATTTACATCTTTAATCAAAACGGATAGCTTTTACTGGGCTAATACGTGAAACCATTAGGCTGGGCAGTATCATAGCCAACAAGCATATTACAAATGCCCCAATATTAATAATTGCAATAGCTGTCCAATCAATATTTATGGGTACAAAACTTAAATAATACGATTCAGCATTAAGGGTTATAAACTTTGTTTCAGCCTGATATAAACAAAACCCAATGCCTAAGATATTGCCTATGCCCAATCCCTGCACAATTAGGTACGCCGCTTTGTATAAAAATATTTTTTGAATACCCGCATTGCTACTACCCAAAGCCTTTAGTATTCCTATCATATTAGTACGCTCAATTATTAGTACTAATAATGCAGTAACCATATTGATACTGGCAACCAAAATCATTAATACTATTATAATTATCACATTAATATCCAGCAAGTTTAGCCAATCAAAAATTTGTGGTTTCATTTTCACTGCACTATATGCGTACAATTGTGGGGGGAGTTCAGCATTAATATCGTCAGCAATATTTTGCAGGTTATCAAAACTTTTTAGGGTTATCTCATGCCCATGCACCAAGCTATCGCTCCAGCCATTAAGTTTTTGTATATGCCGTATATCTACCAAAGCAAACGAGTTATCATAATCTTCAAGCCCTGTCTCAAAAACACCCGAAATAGTTAATGCCCTTGCCCGCACAGGTTCTTGTATAAAATATAAACGCACCTTATCGCCCACTTTTAGTTGAAGTTTATTAGCAATGGTTTTTGATAGTAAGATTTCTTTACTGGCAAATTCACCATCAAGGCGGGGCAATTTGCCATTGATTAAACATTTTTGCAAAAAACTCCAATCATAACTACTATCCACTCCTTTTAGCACTATCCCCTCTACATTATCATCGGTTTTTATAATGGCTGCTTTTTGGGCATACACCTGCATTTGTTTTATTACAGGTAGTTTTTTTAGTTCATCAAAATAATTGCCGTATCTGTTTATGGGGTGCGCTTCATATGTTTCGTTCATATCTAAGGCACGCACCTGTATATGGCTGCCAAAACCTATTACTTTATTGGTTATCTCTTTTTGGAAACCTGTGAGTATAGCAACAGCCCCAATCATTACAGCAATGCTTAGTGCTATGCCCGCAATACCTATCCTGATGATTAAACGCGAGAAGGTTTTTTTTCCCTTAAATGTGAGTCTTTGCCCTATGTAATAACTAAAATTCAACGCCAGCAAAGCTAAACTAAAGATTAAATCAAAACGAGCAAGATTTTTATCTATTCACCTTCTGTTGATAATACACTTTGGCAATGCTATTACTAAAGCTAATTTTTGTAGTGTTATTTATTAGCTATAAATATGAACCAATACGAAACCTTTCTACGCTATGTGCACCAAAATGGAGTTACCAAAACCGACCGTACGGGTACAGGTACTCGCAGTGTTTTCGGCTACCAAATGCGATTTAACCTACAAGAAGGTTTCCCGCTAATTACCACTAAAAAAGTGCATTTAAAATCTATCATTCATGAACTATTATGGTTTTTGAAGGGGGATACCAATATAAAATACCTTAAAGATAATGGGGTGAAAATTTGGGATGAGTGGGCGGATGAAAACGGCAATTTAGGACCTGTATATGGGCAACAATGGCGCAACTGGGCAGTACCCAACGGGCAATCAATAGACCAAATGAAGCAGGTGCTTGATATGTTGAAAAAAAGCCCTGATAGCCGCCGCATGATTATTAGTGCTTGGAATGTGGCAGATTTGCCTAATATGGCACTTATGCCTTGCCACACTATGTTTCAGTTTTATGTGGCTGATAATAAACTTAGCTGCCAGCTATACCAGCGCAGTGCCGATATATTTTTGGGCGTTCCCTTCAATATTGCCAGCTATGCCTTGCTCACTATGATGATAGCACATGAATGTGGCTTTGAATTAGGCGATTTTGTCCACACATTTGGCGATGCACATATTTATAGTAACCATTTTGAGCAGGTAGAAACACAACTAAGCAGAGAAGTTTACCCCTTCCCTACTATGAAACTAAACACTGAGGTAAAATCTATATTCGATTTTAAGTTTGAAGATTTTACGTTGGAAAATTATACCCCACACCCTTCCATTAAAGCCCCTATTGCAGTTTAATACGTATTGAATCTTTTTCGAAGAGCAACCGTTAATATTTTTAAGAGTAATTTTTAACATGACCCATTACTTATACACTTTGTTGTTTAAGTAGCAATAGCCTTCACTATGTAATTAGCTATTTACACTAAAGTAATACCTTAGCCTAATTTCTTCAACATTTTCTTAAAAACCTGCTCCGTTCGTCGAAAATCTGAAGAATTTATTATTAATTAAACAGGAATCGCATATATTTAGACCAAATATGTTTTTCAGTCGCAAACTTATTTATTCTTTTTTATTGTTTTTACTCTCTTTCTCTATCAAAGGGCAAGTTATCATTACACCTTCGCAATTACCTCAAGGTACAATAGCTATTGATAACTCCTTTTTTATACAGTTAAATAACAACCAAAACAATGTGCTAACGGGGAAACTACAAATTATCCTTTCACAGTCTCAAAACCAATTAGCCGTTATCACATATCAGCAAATACAATTACAACAAGGCATTACCTCTATAAATACATCAGAACTTAGCAAAATAAGCGAAAACATACTATCAGATGAGTTGCGTAATAGCAGAATTCTTACACAAGGCGAAGTTCAGCTATGTTTCAGTTTTATTAACGCTTTTGATAATGTGGAATTGGGTAATCACTGCGTTACCATACTCTTAAATAAGGAAAGAGAAAACAAACCAAATAAAAAACCACTTCCTATTCGTTTTACAGGTTATGCGGAAGTATCTGGTAATTATTCTAACAGGCAGGGAAGTTTTCAAAACCTCCCTGCAAGCTATACTAATGTAATCCTTAATCCACAATTAGAGGTATTTGGAGTGCCTATAGGCGCAAGAATGAATTACTCCACCGCTTCAGACAAGAACTTTCAAAATATGAATATGTTTAACCTCTATTTTGATGCTAATAGGTTTAAACAAAATATGGAGCAGAAGTACCTGAAAAACTTAGGTGCCGATTACCTGTTAGAAAACACGGAACTGGGTAACTACAAAAAGAAAGCAGAAGAATTAAGCAAGCTGAATAAAATACTTTCCAATCCATATATAAAAAGCGAATTAGCTAAAATAAACAGCTTAGATAGTTTAAACAAGTTACTGCAAGACTCATCCCCATACCTTAATACAGAGAGAATAAAAACACTACAACAACAAAGAGATAATTTAGCCCCTATTGAAGCAAAGAAGGAAGCCTACTTAAACTTACTACAAAAACAAAAAACGTTAGCTAAAGTAATCAGTATATATGAAAAACCCTTCGACACTGAAATGCTAAAAGACTCATTAACTCGGTTAGAAACGCAACTCAACACCACTCGGAATCCTTTTTCAGAACAAGACGAAGCAAGACTAAAAAATGCAGACAGCTTATTAAGCAATACCCCACTCTCAAAATCAAGAAGAGAAATATTGAAACAACAACGGGATAGACTTTTTGCTAATAAAAAAAGGAAAGAAGAATACGAAGTATTAAAAGAGAACTATGCCAACCTATACCATGCCTATGAGTACCAAAGCAAATTAGATAGTATTAGAAAACAGAGAGGTGATTTTACCCCTGCAAATATTAAGGACAGTGCAAAAAAATCACTAAGAGACCCTTCAAAATTAAAAGATAAACTCAAATTTTTAAAATCCTTTAAAAGTATCAACTTTGGCTTTTTTGCCCCTTTTACCAGTGAACTCACGCTTAACGGTGTTCCCATAAGAGGGGGAGGCGCAGAACTACAATTCAAAAATATTTTTTTTGGCGGGGCTTATGGAAAATTGCAACGTACCTCTGGACTAACTAATGAGAATAACTCGCCCACACCCTTTGAAAGAAACCTGCTAAGTGCTTGGGTAGGAGTAGGAAAACAAAGCGGCAACTTTATTAGCCTACAATTTATTGATGCAAAAGACTTGGGAAACAATACTCTTATTAGAGACGATAGTACCACGCTTTTTTATGCTAATACAGGAAACAACAAAGTGCTTTCTACACAATTTAGAACAACACTGTTTAAAGGGAAAACGATACTGCAAGGAGAAATTGCTGGCTCACAAATAACAGATAAGCAAACACTAAATCTATTAACAGAAAATACTGTTAACCGAGAAACTACGGGCAACTGGATAGCTAATATTATTAATCAAAAAAGTAGTAGTGGTATAAGGGTAGGATACGGCTATAAAGTATCTATTAAACAACAACTTAATAAAAACACTACAACATTATCATTAGTTAGTAAAAAAGTAGCCCCTACCTACGTCTCTTTCGGTACTCCATTTATTCTTACAGATATATTTATGAATGATGCAAAAATTACACAAAGGCTTTGGAAAGGGCGAGCCGTCGTATCAGCATTTTATAGGTTGACCACTGATAATTTAAGTAACATCAAAATGTTTACTACCAAAAATGAAAATTTTGGGGGTGATATATCCATCAGAGTGCCTAATTGGCCCACTCTTAGAGTATTGTATATGCCTATGGTACAGCAAACTCAAAGTAATTATTTTAACACCAATTTACTTACAGCAACATCTACTTATGGTCTTAGGAAAGGCAGTTATTACCACCAATGGTCAGCACTGTTTACCCAACAAGATGTTAGAAGCAGAATAGGCTATAATAATTTTATATCAAATACTTATACTGCCAATTACTTTTTATCGTACAAACAAAAATTTAATACCAGTATTAATCTTAATAGGATAGAGCAGCTATCAAATACACCAATTAGGGGATATGTAGGAACATTATCAATGGGATATATCCACAAACGAAAGCTAAATCAGCAAGTAGGCTTTACTATAACAGATAATAACTTGGGTAATAGAAAATCTTACTTCTATGATATTAATTACCCCATTCTTGAAAACCTATTATTAAAAATACGTTACCAAAATACCAACTATATATCAAATATTATTGTAGATAACGACCCATCGTATATTGAGAACCTGTTGATTTTCAGTATGATAAAAAAATGGTAATGTCGTTCGTCGAAAATATCTTGTTTATAAAAATTTTTAGCTACACATTTGAAGTAGTTACCGATTGTTCAGCTAAGTTATGATGATAAAAGCGTTGAATTTTAAAATAGTGTATTGTTTAATTTTTGTTTTTTGCTGCTCTTTTGGTAGTAAAGCCCAAAACTCAATATTTTCAATAACACCCCCCAATGATTTTCGATTTGAAGATTTATGGAATATCTCTATTTCAATAGACAATCAAAACAAGTATGATAACTACCGTATAAGTTTACGAGTGTTTGATGTAAACAGAGGTTTATTAATAGAAGCCCAGTCAAAAAAATTTATAATTAGTGCTACTTCACTAAATATAAATTCAACCTCGTTATCTCAAATAAGTCCATTTAGTTATCCATACAAAAGTTCAACTGTAATTAATAGTATCATACAGAGAGGTGGACTCTTCCCAGCAGGCGATTATAAATTTGATTATACACTATACGGAACTAATGCTGGAACAACAACCAAATTAGCAGAATACTCAGGCAACCACAGTGTACTAATGCCCTCTTTTCTTCAATTAGTATCGGTATTTGATAAGGATACTATTAAAGAAGAAAACCCAAACTTTATGTGGCTTCCTGCAAGTGCTACACGCACAGTAGGTTCAATTGAAAGCTCACGAGAATATAAACTTACCTATACTATTTCTATCGCAGAAGTTTTAGTAAACCAAACCCCTTATGTTGCCTTAACTGCTAATCCTCAATACTTTTACCAACAAGGTTTAGAGAACACATTACTCACCTATCCTTTTTCAGCAAGAAAATTTAACCTTTGTAAAACCTATGCTTGGCAAGTAAAAGGCATAATAAACGGACAAACCGTTATTGCCAGTGAAATATGGACTTTTTCTACCCCTTGCGAGAAAGAAATAATTGCCCCAAGAGCTCCCGTATTAGTAAAACAAAAAAAAGACCTATCCGTATGCCATGTACAAAACAATACCATACACTTTGCCTATTACGAAGAATACAACGTAGAAGAAGGAACTTTACTAAATGCCACCATTTACAATAGTAAAAACAAAATAGTAAATACCTCAGCCCAGCTAAACCTAAGCGTTACAAAAGGCTACAATACCTATACCCTTAATTCCTGCCCCAATGCAGCAAACCTCATCAATGGCGAACACTATCTTTTGGTAATAACTAATGCCAAAGGTGAAAAATGGTATTTGCGAATTACCAATAACCAAACAACAAACAATTGCTATTAAAAAAATAATGAAAAAAGCAGTTTCCTATATAGTTGTAGCAATTGTTAGTGTAATAATTTCACTGGCAATCACTTATTTTTTTATACATAAAGAAAAGAGAACAGGCTATGTACAATTAGGCAAAGTGTATAATGAGTTTGAGTTGAGCAAAAAGTTAAATGCACAATTTAAAACAACGGCAACCAGTAGAAAAAACTACTTAGACAGTTTGGAGTTCCAAGTAAAAAATATTTATACTCAAGCAAGTAAAAATAGAGACGATAAGCAGCTACAAGAAACTTTTGAGCAGGCACAACAACATTATGCGTATCAAAAAAAGCAAATAGAAACCGTAGTAGATAAATTAGAGAGCCAGTACAGCGAGCAAATTTGGACACAATTAAATGAGTATGTAAAACAATACGGTAAAGAAAAAGGCTATGCTTACATATTTGGTGCAGAAGGATCAGGTACAATAATGTATTCTACAGAAACGGAAGACTTAACAGAGGAGATGATACAATACATTAATGAAAAATATCAAGGCAAATAAATAAAAAAAGTGAAGAATACTATTTACATATTGCTATTACTGATACTAACTTTTGCATCAGCTTGTAATACCACTCCGAAAAAACTTTCGGCAGGAGAATATGTGCAATGGATAGAGAACCCTAAAAACCAGTTAAAAAAAGCAAAAGAAATTGGAGAATATGCCTATACGGTATTTTATAAACCAGCAGAATATATCTCATTACGGGAAGCAGTAAATAAAGGAGAACAAGAGAATATCCAAGCAATAAGCAAGCGAGCGGAGGAAATAAAAAATTTTTACCAATTCAACTTCGATATAACATCAGCCGATGGCACAACATCTGTACTAAGACAAAACATAGCCAGCGAAGCAGAATTTGGAGCACGCATCAACTATTTTGTATCCCATGCACAACAAGACTTTAAGTTAGTGCAAGGCGCAGACACTATACCCTGCATATCCTATCATTTTGAAAGGACATACAATATCACCCCAAAAAATACCATCCTTTTAGGCTTTGAAAAACCTAAAAAAGAGGCTAAAGACAATAGCCAAGAAAGTATCCAATTGATTTTCACAAACCGCTTGTTCAATTCAGGTGATATAAAATTTCAGTTTTCAGAAAAAACATTAAACACTATTCCAAGACTAACCTTGTAGCAATACTATGATATTAACAGCAATACGCAAGAGTAAAAGAACAATGAGGGTAATTGCCTGCCTTATGGCATTTAATTTATTACTATCATTAGCCGCACCCATGCAGGCTTTTGCACTAACAGGAGGCCCTAGCCAACCCGAAGTACAAAGTTTTGAACCAGTATCTGCCAACCAAATGGTAGATCCTTTTACAGGAGACTTTACATACAATATTCCGCTATTAGATGTAGGCGGCTACCCTATCAATATCTCCTACCACGCAGGACCAGGACTGGACGAAGAAGCCAGTTGGGTAGGATTGGGTTGGAATATTAACCCGGGTGTTATCAATAGAAGTATGAGAGGCATTCCTGATGATTTTTTTGCGCCTAATCCTGAACCTTCGAATTCTGCTAACGATTTTATTAAAAGGACTAATAAAATGAAACCTTCAAGAACATTTGGATTGAGTCTTTCTCCTGAAATTGAAACTTTTAGTCAAAAGTTAGGCAACGTTTTAACTATGGGTATTGATTATAACAACTATAGGGGCTTAGGGTTTAATTTTGATTTACAAAAAGGAAGTTGGCCATTCAGCTTTAATTTTAGCTCGCAAAGTGGGTTTGGGGTTAATATTAATTATAGCCATGTTTTTCGCAATAAGCAGAAGAGTAATACGAAAATGACACCTGGAATGTTTGGCTTTATTGAGGATAATTCATGGGATGAGAGTTCTTTATCAGGTAATATCAGTTTGGGGCTAAATTCAAGAGAAGGCATAACGGCACTCTCGTTAGGTTTTCAAAAATTAGAAGAGAAAAAAACAATGCGCCGTATGAAAAGACCTTCTTTTAACGGTAGAAGTTTTTGGGCTGATGGGGAGACCAATATTGTTAGTGATTTTAAAGCTAACAACTCTTCCTCAATTTCTTTTTTAAGCAGTACTTATGTTCCTACAACAAGTGATAGAAACTATTCTTTATCGCTTAATTTCAGTGTTGAGTTGGGAAAAGAATTTTATGGACTGAACGCAGACTCACGAATTGGCGTATCCTATAACCAAACTGGGGTAATGAAAAAGGATAGAACGCGTAATTTTCCTGCCTATGGTTTTATGTACCAAGCTCAAACCTATAACAATTTTGAGCATCCTAATGTGAAAAAGAAAGATAAAGGAAAAGCGATTATGGATTTTAATACTTATGGTACAAGTATGCTGACTCGTACAGAAGTACAACTTCCATACACTGTCTCAACCCAAGATATTTTGGCAGTTTCTGGTCAAGGAATTTCAGGAATATATCAAGCTCACTCGGCTTCTGTAGGCACAGTATATGATCAATCGGCAGAAAATAGAAGTATCCCGCCTTTGTCAATAGGAATTGATTTAGGTGTTGCGGCAACAGCTAAAATAGGTATTGATGGAGGTACCGCAGATCTTTCTTATTTCAAATCAAAATCAGGAAGGTGGAAAAAAAATAATGCCTTGTTTGAAAAAATGAATTTTTCAAACACCCGACCAGGGGCTGATTTTGAGCAAGTATATTTTAAAAACGTGGGTGAAAAAACAGCTATTGACAAAGATTTTTATGATTTGATTGATGGTGGTGTTGCTGCCCGCCCCGAAATGGATGCTCGTTTAATTTCAAAAAACTCGAACAATACGGGTGCTATTGGCATAAAACTTAAACCCAATTTAAAAACTTGGGTAAACGATCCTGCTATTACTTCAAATATTATTCGTCAAAAAAGAGATAAGCGCAACCAGGTAATTACTATACTAACAGCTAAAGAAGCTGAAATTTTTGGATTATTGAAATACAGAAGTTCTGCAGCTAAAGACCACCATATAGGCGAGATAACAGCTATTAACCCTGGTGGTAGCAGGTATGTGTATGCCCAGCCTGCTTATAATACTGTTCAAAAATCTTATTCCTTTAGTTTCGATGATAGAGGTAGTAACCCCCGAAATGTTGATGTAAATACAAATATAGCGTGGTTTGATGATGGAGACCATACAGTAAGCAATGATCTAAATTTAGAAGAATTTTTTGACTATGAAGAAATCCCACCGTATGCACACAGTTTTTTACTTAACGCTGTTCTCAGTCCTGACTATGTAGATGTAACAGACGATGGACCTACTCCTGATGATAATGGCAGTTATACCCATATTGAATATAATAAGCTACCCAATTTATACAAATGGAGAACTCCTTATGCTACTCCTACCAGTTTTTCAGGCACAACATTATACTCTGCCAATCATCAAGAAGGGTTGTGGTCTGATCAAGAAGATGATAAAGCATCATTTATTTATGGTGAAAAAGAACTTTTTTATGTAAACAAGATTGAAACAAAAACCCACGTAGCTTTTTTCTATACATCAAATAGGGAGGATGGCGTTGGAGTCTCTAACGAGCTAGGTGCTATGGGTACCACAAAACTTCAAAAATTAGATTCAATACAACTTTTTACTACATACGATTATAACAATTACCCAGCAACTCGCAAACCACTAAAAGTTGTCTATTTTGATTATGATTATTCCCTTTGCCCTGGAATTCCTAACAGCAGCAGTGGACTGGGTAAGCTAACGCTTACTAAAATATGGTTTAAATACGGTAATTCAAGGATAGGTATTTTAAGTCCATACACATTCTCATATTCAAGCAATAACTATGGATATGGCTACAAAAACTATGATAGGTGGGGAAATTATAAAGCAGCACAAAGCGCTCCATCCAACCATCAATTTCCATATTCTGAGCAAGATAAAACACTGGCAGACCAATATGCTTCAGCTTGGAGTTTAACACAGATTACACTCCCCTCAGGTGGAACCATAAATGTAGAATATGAAGCGGATGATTATGCCTATGTACAAGATAAAGCCGCTATGGAAATGTTTAAAATTGCAGGATTTAATACTTCTTCAGCCTTTTCAAGTAGTAATTTGCTGTATTGGGACAATGGATTTAAACAGAATAACTATGTTTTTTTTAAACTTAAAACTCCTAACGACCCCATAAGTAAATATCTGCCTGAACCAAGTCAAATTGATAAGAAAAGGCATTTATACATAAATACTAAAGTAAAGTTAAAAACGGATGTTGCCCAACAAGATTATTATGACTATGTAAGAACTTATGCAGAAATTGAGGAATCAGGAATATGTCCTAGCCCTAATAACGATCATGGTTACATAAAAATTAAAAAAGTCCCTATAGGTGAGTCCATAGGTATTTCATTTGGGAATGTAAATCCCATATCAAGAAATGCGTGGCAGTTTTTAAGAACGAATACCCCCCACTTAGTGTATGAAGGGCAAAATATACTAAGGGGTAGAGGGCACAATGGCGTAAATATGGCAGATGTATCAAACATGCTCTTCTCTATATTAGGGTTTTTGCCAGAATTGGGCAAAACAATTCTAGGCTACAATACATCTCAAGTGGTTGCACAAAGAGGAGATGCTGTCAGCCTAAACGAATCATGGATACGTTTACAAACCCCCAACCTAAAAAAAATAGGCGGTGGTTTACGTGTGAAAAAAGTTTTAATCAATAATAATTGGGCGAGTTTGGCTGTTGGGGAAGAATCACAAACTTTGGGTCAGATATATGACTATTCTATGATTGAAAATGAGAAAAACATTAGCAGCGGAGTAGCCAGTTATGAACCTCAAATTGGGGGTGATGAAAACCCACATAGATTACCCTCTTTTTATGCTACTAAAAAATTAGGTTCAGTGGGACAGGAAAATTATTTTTACAATGATATTCCTTTGGGTGAAAGTATGTACCCTTCTCCTGTTATAGGGTATAGACAGGTAAGAGTTAGAAATATTAAACCCGATGAGGATGATGATATAAATACAACAGGAACTATCACAAGACATGGAACAGGCTATACTATCCAAAAATTTTATACCTCTTATGATTTCCCTACTTATGCTACAAAAACAACTGTAGATGCTGATTTCAAAAAATCACAAATACTCTCATTATTAAAAATATCTCAAGAGATAGTTGGGGCTACACAAGGCTTTGCTATTGAGTTGAATGATATGCACGGTAAGCCAAAGGCTATGGAAACCTATGATGAGTATGATAAATTAATAACTAAAACTGAATATACATATAAAACAGGGGCTAACGATAGCAAGCGTTTAAGTAATACAGTAACAACATTAAAAAATGACGGGACTATAGACAGAGCCGCTATTGTAGGATACGAGGTGGACATGGTAATGCATCCAAGGCAGCTTGTTGAAGTAGGTATATCAGCAAGGTTTAATTCTGATGTTGATGTTTTCTTTATTGGTGTTGTTCCTATTTTAACACCAGGATTTGGATTGAGCCTTAGCGGTAGTTACAAACAAGTAAAAACGGCAACTGCCACAAAAATAGTAAACAAGTTTGGTATATTAGAAAAGGTAACAGTAACCGACCAAAGCTCTTCTGTAAGTACTATAAACAAAGCTTTTGATGATGAGACTGGTGAGGTACTATTAACTGAAACTATTAATGAGTTTGATGACTACATTTATAACTTCACTTATCCTGCACACTGGACTTATGATGAAGGAATGGGTGCTGCATATAAAAATGTAGGCGCTTATTATAGTGGCGTAATAATAACTGGCGGTGGAGCAACATTTACCAATGCTGATGCTGAATTTATAGTAAAAGGAGATGAATTAATTGCGGATAATGCAAACCCGCAAACCAAAGTTTGGGTATTAGACAAATATGATAATGGAGGGGCTAACTATACAATAACCTTTATAGATAGAAATGGTGTTTCATTAGCTAACGGAACATACTCACTTAAAACTATTCGTTCAGGCAGACGTAATATGCAAACCATACCTATTGGTACTATTGTGGGAAACACCAATCCAGTTCCTGATGTTGGAAGTTCTTTCTTTACCAACGGAGAAGTGAAAATGAGTGCTATTAATGGCAGTGCGGCTACCTTTAGCGACCAATGGCAAACATATCGCCATGACCCTGGCTGTTGGAGTAAAGATTGTGAAAAACCACTTTTCACAAGAGATTTTATAGGACAAACAACCACTAATTATTGTTTTCTACCCACATTTAACACTAACCCCATTAGGTATCCATCAGAAGGAGACAAGGTTAACCCTTATGTACTGGGTATAAAAGGTAATTGGCGACCAGATTATACCTATGTATATTATGATAGAGGTTTAACTACTTCACAAAGAACACAATCTAATACAGGAGCATCTGCTTTTAATGGTACCAATATAGCAGAGGATGGCAGAATTAATACCTTTAAACCCTTTTGGTTTGTTAGTGGTGGTAAGTGGGATAATAGAGGGGTTGATTATACTCCAGCCTCTGGCAATCCTTGGTTATGGAATTCAGTGGCAAATCAGATTAACCCTGACGGCATTGAACTGGAAAATAAAAATGCATTAGGCCTCTTTTCCTCGGCTATATATAGCTATTTAAGCAAACAACCTTTGGCTGTTACTTATAATGCAGAATTAAGAGAAACCTTATTTGAAGGTTTTGAAGATTATCCAGCAATAGACTATGATGTATTAAAATGCACCCCAATAGAAGAATTCACATCACCTACAGTGGACTTTGGAAATGACATAGAAGCATTAAAATTACAAACAACACCTTTGCATTGGTATTTTTGGCCTACACTGCATAATAACTTGATAAATCCTCCTGAGCAAGTCATGATAAGTGAAGATGAGGCTCATACAGGTAAAAAATCATTACACGTATTCAATTCATTTATTAAAGTACCCACCAAAGTTTACGATAAACCAGCTTCTACAAATAATACAGCACAACCTTTGCCAGAATATCACGCTGATGCAAAAGACCTTACTGATATCTTCTCACCCAATCAAACAGCACAACAATTACTTACTTATTGGGTAAAAGCTACTGACTTAGCCGCTGCATCAATAAGTATAGAGTTACAGGGCTCTCCTATATCGCTCACCCTAACTTCGGAAAGTAAGCCAATAGATGGTTGGGTAAAAAGAGAATATAGTTTCAATTTTAGTTCCATTACCACAAATGATATAGTAGCTATAATTATTACAAATACAGCCTCCACATCTGCCTATTTTGATGATATACGTGTTCACCCTATGGATGCTAATATGAAATCGTTTGTATACGACAATAAAACACTTCGATTAATGGCAACCTTAGATGAGAATAACTATGCTACCTTTTTTGAATACGATGAGGAAGGAAATTTGGTGCGTACTAAACGTGAAACTGAACGAGGTATTATTACTATTAATGAGAACCGCCAAAATATTAAACACTAACGGTAGTTATGAGAAAATTTAGCGGAATACTATTTTTTTTATGGTTTTGGTGCAATGTTTTATCTGCTCAAAACATTAAACAAGACCTATTAAAAATTAATAGAACACATACCACCAAAGAGTTTTTTGCCAAGGTTGGGTATAAGTACTATACAGGGGCTAAACTTATTGAAGAATATGATGCAATACACATACAAAGTAATGGCAGTTATTACTTCAAAATAAAACATTTAGAAATAATAAGTAATAATAAATGCCTGCTAATGGTTGACCATTTTTCAAAATCAATATCAGTAATGCCCTCAAGCATACAAAGTAAATATTCAAAAATTACTAAAATACCTATTGATACCGCTTTAAAAGGAGTTGTAAGTTATCGTTATAAAACAATTGCAGATAAAATTGGAGTGTACTCTATTTCTTTAAAGAAAGGAGAATATAAAACCATCGAAATTTACTTTGATAAAAAAACGTACACCGTTACAAAGCTAAAAATGCACGTGAGTGATGCTTATGCAAAGGTAGACCCTGATATGGTTAATGGTACCTTAGAAGTTATTTATAAAACATTTTCAAAAACTGTTTCTTCTGATAAGAAAAAATTATTAAAAGAAACCAAGTTTGTGAGAATAAGAAAAAAATCTGTTGTTTCAGCACCAGCATATACAAAATACGAGTTAAACAATTATTTAAACATTAAACCTGAGTAGGTATGTTGAAGAAAAATATTTTACTAACAGTTTCACTTATTGTCTTTTCGCTTCAAAGTACAATTGCAGCATGGCAACCTACAGTAGTTAATAGAATTGGCTCGCAGAGTACAGCTTGCAATGCCTTTGCCATTAGCAATACAGTACGGAGTTTTGATGTAGACTTTCAAGCGTATGTGTACCCCAACCCTTCTAATTATGTTGACAATACTGTTGTTAACAGGGTAGTTTTGGGAATTAACAGAGATTGTACTGGTACGTTTACTGGTTTTACCGCAAACGTACCCTATGATTTAGAGGTGGATATATTGGTGGAGTATTTAGACTATACCCAAGCAACTACTTGGATAACTGATGGGGGAACAATAGGCGGAAGTTGTGGTGGAGCCGTATGTGCCAAAACAAGCGCTTTAAGAACTCTGAAAGTTAAATATGACCCTACTTATCAAACTACTGAAATTGAACTAAGTTTTTTTGAGTTTTCAGGAGGTTACGATGTAGAGGTAACTGTTTTAGCTATACGAACAACCTATGGCGGAGCTACCTACCCTATTGCCCCAAATAATGCATATATAGAAAATATAATATCAATTGAAAGGTATCAAGACTTGGATTTTGCTGCTACAACTGGTTTAAGTTTTGGACCTGGAACAATACCAACTGAAGAGGGACTGATTGAAATTAACCTGCCTATTCCTGGTGCTGAAAGTTATGATATTGAGTGGTTGTACTTAGATTGGGAATCTGGTCATGATCAACTTTCGGGAGAAAGAAGGTTTGCCTTTAATTTTAAAAATAATGCGACACGAATTACCACGAAAAGTATACCCTATACTATTCCTTTAATATATTCTAAAGGAGCATTGCTATTTAGAGTTAGAGCTAATGGTGTCTCCCTACCTAATACTAATGATTTGGTGAGTACAAATTGGTTTGGACCTGAAAAAGGAGTAATAGATATAAATAGTACCGGAGTAATTACTCCAGTACTATTTACATCCACAGTTTATGGACACTACTTAGTAGGATATAATAATGGGTTTACTTGGCAACATTCAGTCTCTTTTGCCGAAGAGGGAAAGAAGAAACAAGTTATTTCTTATTTTGATGGCAGCCTGTATAACAGGCAAAGTATTACTAAAAACAATACAGATAAAAAAGCAATAGTGGGGCAAACGGTATATGATTTTAATGGTCGTCCGGCAATACAACTACTACCAACACCTGTGCCATCAACCACAGTTACTGACCATAACCTATCCTTTAAGCCTAATTTTAATCAAACCAATGATATATTACGCTTTGGAAAAACATATAACTATAAAGATTTTGATATAGATGCAACTGGATGCTCAAATAGCCGAACAGCAACTCTTTATAATTCAAGTGGCGCAGAGAAATATTACTCAGCAAACAATCCTTTTACTACATCAGTACATAGAGATAGAATCCCAAAAGCCAATGGATATGCTTTTACACAAACAGAGTATATGCCTGATAATACAGGAAGGGTGAGAAGGCAAGGAGGAGTGGGTGATGCACATAGACTAACGGGCGAAGATGAAGCCAGTAACCAAGCGGATGGTAAAGAAACTAAATATTTCTATGGTGTACCTAGCCAAATAGAATTAGATAGAATGTTTGCAAACGAATCTGGTAAGGCAAAAAGGCACAAAAAGAATATTGTAATAGATCCTAACGGGCAAGTATCTATCTCATATATTGACCCTATGGGTAGGGTGGTGGCTACTTCTTTAGCGGGTGATCCAGCAAATTCACTAAATATGGAACCCGTGGCAGGTAGGAATCCTGAAACTATTACCATTGATATTATTGAAAGAAGCAACAAAAATTTTGCTGATTTAACAATTACTTCAGAGTATGATCATTTTGTGCCTAATAATAGTTCAACACAAAAATTTTGGTATCGTCTGGCTGTCCCAATGTTAAACTATCAATGTGATGCAACAACATTTTGCTACGATTGTGTGTATGACATAAATATTAGCATTACCGATGATTGTGGAATGGAATTAGTGCCTTTACAATATAGAAATAATAAGGTAGGCTTAACTCCACCGCCAGAGCACTCTTGTGGTGTAGACAGTATTGTTTTTGACACCGATGGATTTTTTCAGCTAACTTTAAATCAAGGTTCATACAAAATAAAACGAACAATATCTTTAGATAAAGCTGCTCTAAGTGATTATATTAATGATTTATTGGCTTCGCCAAATATTTTAGATTGCATAACCTCTTATGATGATTTGATTACTCAAGAAAAAGCCAAATTAGACTATACAAACTGTAATTATACCTGTGAAAAGTGTAGCACAGATGCTCAAACCCTATTAACTGCTCAAGAGATTACTCGGTTAGAGTACGATGACATGATTTTAGCCTGTGATGTATTCTGCAACCAAACTACACCATGCGATGCCCTGTATCAACAAATGATTAATGATATGTCTTCTGGTGGTCAATATTTCGATAATTTACCTCAAGATGGTAATTATGAAACGAATATAAAAAATGATGAGGTAGATGACTTATTACCTTCTACACCTGATAATACATGGTTAGAAGCCAATGACGGCAGTTTCTCTTCATTCTTTGGTGTCTCAGGTACATTAACATTAGCATTAAACCAAGCAGGTACGGTTATTAATGACTGGGCTGATGTTAGAAAACACTGGATTGATGAATTTGCTAATACTATAATACAAATGCACCCAGAGTATTGTATTTATCAAAACTGTAGCACCATTAACCTCTTAGGCACTTATGCTTATGATGAAACAATGCGAAACACCACTACCGCAGCTGACGCAAGTAGTAACGGATATTACAACCCCACTAATATGACAGTTGGTACAGCTACACTATTCCCCAATACCACCAATTTAGACCCCTTTTTTAATGACCCGTTGTACAGTACATACAAAACAAATTTAGAAACAGCACTTACCACATACCAAACGGTTAACCCCACAAGCTATAACATTTGGGAATTTGTAGATTATTGGGTTACAGAGCAAGGTAGTGATATACAAGGATGTTTAACCGATTATGGCTGGACGCTTTTCAGAGCGGGCTACTTAGCTAAAAAGCAAAAACAATTAAATGCTTTTTATACGGCTCAATGTCCTTCGGTAATTGTTAATACTCTTGGAGGGTTTAAAAGAAGGTTTTATTACGATGATACCCACGATGATGCTGATTTCACTGCTGCTTTTACGCAACCTGTACCTGTCGCAGGTGCTAATGAAGCTGCCTATAATACCTTTACAGCTTTTGAAATTACCAAGCATTGTGAAAAAGTATGCAACGCATACGTAGATCAATGGAAAAGAGAATTAGCAGGTTGTAACCTTACCACCCTCGAAATGGATGCGATGATTACTAAACTTTTAGAAGTTTGTGAGGCAGGTTGCGATTCGTA
>CAZOZL010000006.1:153129-162228 GCA_964584305.1 uncultured Burkholderiales bacterium | reverse complement strand
GGTTTGGGTTTATTTCGATGGCTTTTAGAAAATGCTTTTTAGCCCCTTCTTTATCCTCAAAGTGTTGTATCAATAAAGCAGCATAGTTATTATGTGCAGAATCATGGTTTGGGTTTATTTTAATAGCTTTTTCATACGCAGTTTTGCTTACTTTATACTTCTTTCGGCTATCAGCAATATAACCTTTGCCCAAAAAACCTATATAATTAGTAGGGTGTTTTTCTATAAACTCCTCTATGGCTATTTCTTGGTCTTCCTCATCTTCAATATTTATTATTTTAATAAGTTGTTCTAATTCTTCGGCAACATTGTGAGTATAACCTATGCGGGTAAAAATAGGTGTATAATCTCCTTTTAATTCGTCAAACTTTAGGCATTTTATATCTGTTATATAAGCCAAGAAATCATTAATATTTTCACAAATATTCTTGTAGTGTTTCAGGTTTTCTTGCACGCTGTTTAATTGGGTGGGGTCTTCTATACGCAATATCTTTAGTGCTTCTTCTTTCTTATTATTCCAATAGCGTACTATTTCAGCCCTCTCTTCATCTGTAAATATTTTAGGGTCTTTCCCTTTTTTATCTTCAACTAAAATAGGTAGTATCTTTTTTTTGTAGTTTTCACCATTCATCAGTTCCATTATCTCATACATACAATTGGACGAGCCTAAAAAATCATTACTTATTAGCACCATCGCAAAATCGTGTGTGGCAATGCTTTTCATAAATTTTTTAAGGCTATTAGTATATTCTATATCTCGCTCGTCTCTTACTAAGGTAATGCCTACTGCCTTAAAATCTTTATCAATGGTATCTGCTATTTCTTTGTTTGCCCAACAGTATGATAGGAATATGTTGCTATTGGTAGCCATGTTGCTATAATTTTTTATTATACAATAATAAGTTATTTTTAATAATAAACAGTAGAATAGCTCACCCCCTAAGTATTATAAAGTTGTTTGCCTGTACAAGAGGAATTGTGCGGTTGCTTTTTAGTACAGTCTAAACAGCTAAAGGCTAAAAGCAAAATCTTTAGAACCTCACCCCATTTATAGTGAAGGTACAAGTGTCAATAATTCCCTCTCCAAAGTGGAGGGACGCAGTATTAGAACGGTTTGGGTGCTGTTACTTTAGGGTGAGGTGATGACTGCCAGTGCAGCTGGAGTTCCCCTCCTTGCAAGGATAGCGGGTTGCAAAGGAGGGGTTAGGGGTGGTGTAAACTAAATCACAATTATCACAATATCCTCTCCGAAGTGGAGGGACGCTGTGCCCCATTAGTCAAATTTTAAAAATTTGAACTAATGTTTTTTGCGATGGAGGAAAGTCTCCCTCCTTGTAGCAGCCTGTGCTGGTTCGGACGGGGGACTTAGGAATGGAAGCAGATTTGCCACAAAAAATGTGAAAACCACTTTTCCCCAATAAAATTATTTTTTATACCCAACTCATGTTAAGTTTATAGTGCAATAAAGTTAGTTTTGCGGGTAGATGAAGTGGAGGATTTTTTTAACTATTTTTTTGGTGCATATTTTAGGCTCGGTAGCCTCTGCACAGCTATATCAATTCCCTACTAATGCCAAGTGGGTTGATTCTGTTTTTGCCAAAATGAGTAGAGCAGAAAAGATAGGGCAGCTAATAATGGTAGGCGGATTTTCTGAAGGAAAGGACAAAAACACACAAAAAATTCTTAAATACATTAAGAAATACCATGTGGGTGGGGTGCTTTTTTTTAAGGGCGAGCCCAATGCCCAAGTGCGCCAAACCAACCTCTACCAAAAGCGCAGTAAAATCCCCTTGCTTATAGCCATTGATGGTGAGTGGGGCGTGGCAATGCGCTTGCGTAATGTGGTAAAATTTTCTCGCCAAATGGGTTTAACGGCAGCAGGCAATGATAGTTTGGTGTACCAAATGGGCGTAGAGGTAGCCCACCAATGCAATACACTGGGCATACACATAAACTTTGCGCCCGATGTAGATGTAAATAACAACCCCGCAAATCCTGTAATTAACGACCGTTCTTTTAGCGATGATAAGTACACGGTTACCCGACTGGCTTTGCTGTACATGAACGGAATGCAGGATAATGGCATATTGGCGTGTATAAAGCATTTCCCAGGGCATGGCGATACGAAAACCGACTCTCACCTTGATTTACCAAGAATAGAACACTCGCGCAAGCGATTAGACTCCATAGAATTATACCCTTTTAAACAATTAATTAATAAAGGGGCTGCCAGCCTTATGGTAGCACACATGGAAATACCTGCTTTTGATACTACCCCAAATTTGCCTACCAGTTTATCAAGGCGAGTAATAAAAGACTATTTAATAGATACTTTAGGTTTTAAAGGTTTAATTTTTACCGATGCTATGAATATGAAAGGCGTAGCAAAATTTTACTCACAAGGTGAGGCTGCGGTAATGGCATTGCAAGCAGGCAATGATATTTTACTTACCCCCACGCAACTGCCCAAAGTAGTTAAAGCTATTGAACAAGCCTTGGATAGTAGCCTTATTGATAGCGCACAGTTTGCCTATTCAGTAAAAAAAGTATTGGCAGCAAAATATCAATTAGGGCTAACTAAAAAGCCTAAAATAAGCACCAAAAATTTAATTGAGCGGTTAAACCCGCTTTCGGCTCGCCTACTGCAAGAGCAAATGAGCGAGCAACAAATAACGGTGGTAAAAAATCGGAAAAACATATTGCCGCTTCGTAACCTTGAAAACAAGAAAATAGCCTCTATTGCTTTAGGATTTAGAAATAAAACAACCTTTCAGCGAATGCTGGGCAACTATTGTAGAGCAGAATACTACCAATATAATAACGCAGCAGATTCTCTTGATTTTGAAATTGCTTTGGATGATATTAAACAAAAAAACTATGATATTATTATTGTAAGCATACACAATACTAATCGTAGTCCCAATAAGTTTTACGGTATTAATCCTGCGGCTATTTATTTCATCAATCAACTCAAGCAAAAAGAAAAAGTGGTATTAGTAAGTTTTGGCATCCCCTACAATTTGCAATACTTTCCCAATATGCAACACTTGGTAGTAGGCTATCAGGACACTAAAATTAACCAAGAAAAAGCGGCACAATTGCTTTTTGGCGTGTACAGCACTACCGCCAAACTACCCGTTACTATCTCAAAAGAATATCCTAAAAATGCAGGCATAAGTATTAAAAAACAAAAACAATTATTACAATATAGCTATCCCGAAGCATTGGGTTATAATAGTAAACAATTTAAGCAATTGGATAAAATTGTAAACAAAGCTATTAAACAAAAAGCCTTGCCGGGGGGGCAGCTATTGGTAGCCTACAAAGGCAAGGTGATACATAGCAAAGCCTACGGATACACCACTTATGATAGAGGTGCTCGTGAGCGTGTTACCACTGATATGCTGTACGATATAGCATCAATAACTAAAATAATGGCAACTACCCTTGCTGTGATGCGCTTGCAAGAAAAAGGTAAACTGAACTTGAATAAACCCGCCTCAAGATATTTACGAGAATTACGCAAAAGCAATAAAAGAAAAATCACCCTAAAACAATTGCTTACTCATACCGCAGGACTGAAAGCATGGATACCTTTTTATAAAAAGACGTTGGATGATAGCCTGCGTGCCAACAATATATACTGTTACGAAAAAGGCGGGCAATATGTGTGTAAAGTAGGCGATAAACTTTATATGCGTGATGATTATAGGGATACACTTTGGCAAAATATTGTGAACTCGGAAGTGAAACCGACGGGAAAGTATAAGTACAGCGACCTTAGCTTTTTTATTTTGCAAAAAGTAGTAGAAAAGGTGGCGGGTATGCCTTTGGATAAATATGTAGAAAAACATTTTTATAAACCATTGGGCTTGGCTACTATGACTTTTAAGCCATTAGAAAAATTTGACCGTACAATGATTGTCCCTACCGAAGATGATAATGAGTTTCGCAAGCAATTAGTGTGGGGCTATGTACACGACCCAGCCGCAGCAATGCTTGGCGGTGTGGCAGGCAATGCAGGTGTATTCTCTAATACAAACGATGTGGCGATAATCATGCAGATGCTACTAAACAAGGGAGAATACAGAGGCAAACGCTACCTAAAAGCCAAAACCGTAAAATTGTTTACCCACAAAGCCTACGATAATCTACGGCGAGGCTTGGGTTTTGACAAGCCCGAAGGCGACCGTAGCAAAGGCAACCCAACGGCAAATATTGTGCCTACGGCGGCTTTTGGACATAGTGGTTTCACAGGGGCAATTACTTGGGCAGACCCTTCGCATGATATTATTTATGTATTCCTCTCCAACCGTGTACACCCTAATGCCAGTAATAACCTAATTACCAAAACCAGCGTACGCAGTAATTTACACAAAGAAATTTATAGAATTATTTTAAGGAAGTGAGCGTTTTTTTATTACTAAAACTTATACCATATTTCAGTCTTATATTATATCTGATAAAGTAATATTTTTTTAAGAACCCATCCTTTTCAGTAATAAATTTAAATTCGATAATTTTACTCATATTTAATACTCACGAATATATTATCATAAATAATATTTTAACCTCCATTTTCATTAGGTTTGCCGTTACGGCATGAAACCATTACACAAAATATCATACTATACCGCCCTTGCGCTCACTATTATAATAATAGGCTTTCGTTTGGCTGCGCCTGCTAAAAACACACTAAGTTGGGATGTAATGGGCTATTATATGTATTTGCCTGCTACATTTATTTATGATGATATAAAAATAAAAGACAAGCAATGGGTAGATGATGTTATAGAAAAATACAAGCCTACTTCTACTTTTTACCAAGCGGTAAAGCAAGATGATGGCTCTTGGGTATTGCGCTATACCAGTGGGTTGGCATTGGTTAGCTCGCCCTTCTTTTTTGCGGGGCATAGTGCTGCAAAAATAATGGGCTATCCGCAAGATGGCTTTTCATTGCCCTACCAGTGGGCTATGGTTATTGGGGCTTTGTTTTACTCACTTTTGGGGTTGTGGCTTTGTCGCCAACTTTTACTCCATTTTTTTGATGATAAGTTAGTAGCCTTGTTGTTACTTATTTTAGTGGCGGGTACAAACTATTTTCAAATAGTAGTGTATGCGGGTACTATGCCACATAGCTATTTGTTTACCTTTTATGCCATACTGTTACTGCAAACCATTAAGTGGCACAAAAGCCCCAATTATAGAAGTGCCATTGCCATAGGTATAATGGTGGGGTTAATTACCCTTATCCGCCCAAATGAGTTGGTGGTAATATTAATCCCCGTGCTATGGGGTATCACTGGGTTCAACAAAACTATACTTGAGAAACTAAAACTATTCCTCACAAAATTTAGCCATATAATAGTATTGGGTATAGCTATTATAGTAGCGGGTTATGTGCAATTATTTTATTGGAAATACGTTACTGGGCATTGGCTGTATTATAGCTATCAAGATGCTGGGGTGGGTTTCGATTTCAAGTCGCCGCATACTTTAGATTTTCTGTTTAGCTTTCGCAAAGGGTGGTTTGTTTACACACCGCTTATGGTATTGTCTATCATAGGCTTTTATTTTCTTTGGATAAAAAACAGAGGGCTATTTTTGGGTTTTTTGGCCTACTTTCTCATCAATTTATATATTGTTTCAAGTTGGAGTGTATGGTGGTATGCAGGCGGCAGTTATAGTTCTCGCTCATTAGTATCAGCCTATGTTTTGTTGCTGTTTCCTATGGGGTATTTATTGCAGGAATTACGGCAGCGCAAAAAATTATTTCAGTGGGGTTTTTTGCCTATTATGGTATTGCTGTTTGCGCTTAATTTGTTTCAAACATGGCAGTTTAACAGAGGCATATTGCATGGCGAGCGTATTACTGGCGCATACTACTTTAGTGTATTTGGCAAAACATGGGTGAGCGAAGAGGATAAAAAATTGATGTTGGTGGAGCGAAGTACAGAGACCATAGAAATTATACCCGAAAATGAAGAATATAAACAAAGGGTACTTGCCAATTATGATTGGAATAACACCAAGAAAGAAACAGCAGGGATAGACTCTTCTATCTATAATTGTTTGGAGGGTTTACAATTGGGTGAGGATAAAGAGTTTTCACCAGGAATAGACATTAAATTTAATGAAATAACCGATAAAGAATACGCATGGATACGGGCAAGCGTAAATATTTTTGTGCCAAAAAACAGTAAAGGCGGATTCCCATTACTGGCTATAGCGTTTCACCACAAGGATGCTGCGTATAAATACCGCAGTAGTGAGTACCTAAACCCGCAGCTAAAAAAAGGAAAATGGAATTTGGTTACCCTTGAATACCAAACGCCCGAAGTACGCAATAACAATGATAACCTAAAGGTATATGTGTGGAACAGAGACCGAAAAGAGGTATGTATTAATAACTTGCGTATAGAATGTTTTGAACCGTTAAAGGATTAGTACTTTGCATAGACTTATCTTTGCTCTCTTTTTTAAGATAAATTTTGAAAAAAACATTAATAAATACTGCTAAAAAGCAAGAAACCGCCGTTTTGGTAACTGTACAACCGCAAGGGCAGCACGATTATCAAGCAAAAGAATATTTGGATGAGTTGGCATTTTTAGCACAAACTGCGGGAGTAAAAACCCTGAAACAGTTTAAACAGAAATTAGAACGCCCCGATTCTAAAACCTTTGTGGGCAAGGGAAAGTTGGAGGATATAAAACTTTATATTGATGAGTATGAGGTAGATACCGTAATTTTTGATGATGAGCTTACTCCCAGCCAAGTACGAAATTTAGAAAAGCTATTAGATTGTAAAATATTAGACCGTGCCAACCTAATACTTGATATTTTTGCCAAACGGGCAAAAACTACTCAAGCCAAAGCACAGGTAGAGCTGGCACAAACACAATATTTACTGCCTCGGCTTACTCGTATGTGGACACACCTTAGCAAACACGCAGGGGGAGTAGGCACAAGAGGACCTGGTGAAAAAGAAATTGAAACTGATAGACGTTTGGTACGGGATAGGATTAGCCTACTCAAGGCACGTTTAGCAGGCATAGACAAGCAAAATTTTACCCGCCGCAAAAATCGGGGTGGTGTATTGCGTGTGGCACTGGTGGGCTATACCAATGTAGGCAAAAGCACTATAATGAACTTGCTTACCAAAAGCGATGTATTGGCAGAGGATAAACTATTTGCTACTTTAGACAGTACTGTGCGTAAGGTGGTGCTGGATAATAGTCCTTTTTTATTGTCGGACACGGTGGGGTTTATACGCAAGTTGCCCCATATGCTGGTAGAGAGTTTTAAATCAACTTTGGATGAAGTGCGTGAAGCCGATTTACTGCTTCATGTGGTAGATATTTCGCACCCAAATTTTGAAGAACATATAACCATTGTGAAAGATACCTTGCACGAGATTGGGGCAGAGCAAAAACCCACTATAATGGTGATGAACAAAATAGACTTGTACAATGCCGAAGAACATATAAGCTATGCCCAAAACGATGAGGAAATAGACGTGCCTACAACTCTCTCGCAGCTACAACGCTCGTGGATGGCAAAAGAAAATGCGCCTGCTGTATTTATATCAGCACAGAAAAAAGAGAATATACAGGAGCTTAGAGATAAACTTATAAAGGCTGTAAAATCACTAAGCCAGTTTGGGTATTAGGCTTAAATACTAAGACCGTTGCAAGGGTAAACCTTAAATTTTCAGCCTATATCGCAATGACTGCATGGGCAAATTCGCCTGAAGGGCACGGAGGGGACTTAGGGGTGGTTGCAGGTTTTTTCTCATTCCTCAAAGCCTCACCCAAAATTACAAGTATGTTAAATTGCCAATAACCCCCTCTTCCACAAGAGGGATGCTGTATTAGAACGGTTTGGGTACTGTTGCTTTAGGGTGAGAGAAAACAAAACTTTCTCCTCACCGTAGTTTTGCTATTTTTGCTTTTCTTC
Organism: uncultured Burkholderiales bacterium; assembly: GCA_964584305.1. Classification (GTDB taxonomy): domain Bacteria; phylum Bacteroidota; class Bacteroidia; order UBA8524; family UBA8524; genus SB11. Next base: position 154,271 of record CAZOZL010000006.1, on the reverse strand, counting down.
AAAACAACTAAAATGAAAAGATTACTACTTATACTCGTAGCTTTTACGGCTACTTTCCCTCTTTTATCACAAGATTTTGTTTGCCATCCACACGATGCAGGCGAACGCCCCCGCGAGCATAATATTGATATTATAAAAATGTCTCTTGAGGTAAGTTTTGTGCCTGAACAGAAATTGGTAAAGGGAAAAGTGAAGCACTTGTTTATGCCTTTACAAAAAAAGGTAGATAGCATATTTTTTGATGCTCCCAGTATCCGTATAAAAACAGCTACGCTAAACGGAAAGACCTTAAAATTTACGATAAATGAAAATGGAGTAACAGTTTTCCCTTCAAGCCCACTTACTTGGGATAAGCAGCACACCATCACTTTTGAGTACGAAGCCAATCCTAAAAAAGGAATTTATTTTATTGGGTGGGAACAACCCCAAGACGCTACAAATACCAACCCTTGGAAAATTCGCCGCCAAATATGGACGCAGGGGCAAGCCATAGACAACCGCTATTGGATACCCATGTATGATGATGCTAATGACAAGTTTATTACTGAAACCACAGTAGTGTTTGATAGTAAATACAAAGTACTTTCAAACGGGAATAAACTTAAAGAAAAAGATAACGGTAACGGCACAAAAACATGGCACTATACTATGACCAAGCCACATGGCGGCTACTTATTAATGCTGGGTATTGGCGATTATAAAATAATGGAACGTAAAACCAAAGCAGGCACACCGCTACATTTATACTACTATCCTGATTTGGAAGACCGTGCCGAGCCTGTATATCGCCATAGTGAGTATATGTTTGATTTTTTGGAGAAAGAAACGGGCATACCTTACCCTTGGGAAAGCTACTCGCAAATAATGGTGCAAGATTTTATTTATGGCGCAATGGAAAACACTACCGCTACCATATTTGGAGATTTTTTTAATGTGGATAATCGTGCCTACTTAGACCGTAATTATGTAGGTGTAAATACCCACGAGCTTACCCACCAATGGTTTGGCGATTTGATAACACACCGTAGCCGTGCGGATATTTGGCTGCACGAAAGTTTTGCCACCCATTACCCAAAAGTAATGATTAGGCAAAGGGAAGGTATTGCTCCTTACCAGTGGGCGCAAAAAGCAGAAATGGACAG
>CAZOZL010000006.1:27743-153029 GCA_964584305.1 uncultured Burkholderiales bacterium | reverse complement strand
AAGCACAACACCCGATTAACCGTTGCACAAATACAAAAGCAAAACCAATGGGTAGGCTTGTTTAAAATGCCTGTTGCTATTGAAGTGTATTACAAAAATGGCTCGCACAGCCGCCAAACTGTTTGGGTAGAAAAACAAACTGAAATCATTAATATTTCAAACAATAAAGGCTTGGCGGTTTCTTTCGTAGTGTTTGATGCGGGCAATAAAGTATTAAAAAACTTAACTTTTAAGCGCAGCTTTGATGAACTGCAAGCCCAAGCCCTAAATGCAAAAGAACCTATTGATAGATTTTTAGCATTAGAAGCACTTAAAAAAACTGATTTTAATACCAAGCGCAGCTTGTTGCACAAGGTGTATAACAATGAAGCATTTTATGGCTTACGTGCCGAAGCAGCAGGACAGTTTGTAAACGATAGCGGCAGTTACGAGTACACCAAAAAAGCACTTTTGGATAAGGATGTACACGTGCGTAAAGCGGTGATAAATAATGTTGATGAAATACCTTTTGCTTTAATTAATGAGTTTGAAGCACTGCTTTTAGACTCGTCGTACAATATAATAGAAACGGCACTTACTAAACTTAGCCGTGATTTTGAAGGAGTGAACGAACGCTTTTTAAACAAAACCAAAGATGTACTGGGAATGCAGAATGCTATCCGTATTATTTGGTTAGAAAAAATGGGCAGTCATGTAATGACCTCTAAACCTGAACACTGGATGGGATTAACTGATTTTTCAAGCCCAAAATACGAGTTCCGCACCCGCATAAATGCCTTTAAAGCATTGCAAAGAATTAACTTATTTAACAGTAATATTTTTGTAAATGCTATGGATGCCGCCACATCTGAAAACAAAAGATTGGCAACACCCGCCTACTCTTTTTTAAAATTTATAGTTCAAAACGCTACCTACAAAACTATGATACGTGAATATGCAGATATGCACAATTTAAATAGTGATGAGCAAGCCATAGTTACCCGTTTAGGAATAAAATAAAACCGCTTGATACCCGAAAAACGCACCGCTTACCTGCAAATACATACCGCTGTTTTTTTGTGGGGGTTTACTGCCATATTGGGCAAGTGGATAAGCCTTAACGAAGTACCGCTGGTATGGTACAGGATGGGAATTACCTGCTTGGGGTTACTTTTTTTGCCCAAAGTAGTGAAACAGCTCACCACCTTTGGCAGAAAAAACCTACTCACCTTTGCGGGTATTGGCGTGTTAATAGCCTTGCATTGGGTGTTTTTTTACGGTTCTATAAAATATAGCAACGTATCTGTTGCGCTTAGTGCTTTGGCAACTACCTCACTATTTACATCGTTTATAGAGCCTTTGTTTTCTAAAAAGAAAATCCGTTTTGTAGAGGTAATATTAGGGTTGGTAGTAGTGGTGGGCATATTTATTATTTTTAATGCTACGCCCAGCAATTTCACACTGGGGTTTGTTATGGGCTTAATAGCTGCGGTGCTTGCTGCCATTTTCTCTACCCTCAACAAAAAGTATGTAAACTATGGCGATCCCAAAGCTATTACAGTAGTAGAAATGGTGAGCGGCTTTTTACTTTTATCAATAGCAATGCCTTTTTATTTACAAATGTTTCCAAAGGCTACTCTTGTGCCGCAATTGGACGACTGGGGCTATTTACTAATAATGGCATTAGCCTGCACTGCCTTTACTATGGTTATTGCATTAAAAGCCTTAAAACACCTTACTGCTTTTGCGGCTAATTTATCACTAAATTTAGAACCTGTATATGGTATTATATTAGCATGGCTAATATTTAAGGAGGACAAAGACCTTTCGCCCAATTTTTATTTCGGCGCATTAATAATTATTGGGAGTGTACTATTACACCCCGTATTAGAAAATGAAAAACTGAAAAAGAAAGTAAAGGCAATATTGGGGCGGTAGGTTTATTGTTTACCCTGTTTGGTTTTCGGGTGGGTCAAAACAATAGCTATAACCACCGCATTGATAAACAAACAACCTTATCTTAGTAACTTGGTGCATTATTTGTTTGGTACTAAGTAAGCCTACCCATTTATGAAAATAAGCCTACTCTTCTTTTTACTTTTTATAGTAAAAACACCACTTTCAGCACAAAAAAGCAGTGAAGGAAAAAAGGCTGAATTATTAGCCCAATACCATCATTCTGCGCCGTTTGCCTCAAATGGTTTGGCAATGGTATGCAAAGGCGATACTGAACATTGCGGTTGTATAGATACATTGGGTAATGAGGTAATCCCATTTATATATGGCATGAATTTTTTTTATTTTATTAATGAAAAACCACAGTTTAATAGTACGAACCGAATGGTGGTTGCCAAACCAATAGGTACAACACAAGCTGTTTATGGAATAATAAACGAAAAAGGAGAAACCATTTTACCTTTTAAGTATCAAACTGATTACCACAATTTCCATCCTTTAAATGCGTACCATGTTTTTAAAACATACAAAAAGCTGCAACGTTCACAAAAAGAACCTCAATACTACGGTGTTGTTGACTCATTAGGTACTATCGTTATTCCATTTCAGTATGATAAAATTGAAATAGTAGAAGAAAGAAGATTTATCCTCAAAAAAAACAAACTCTATGGCATTGCTAATGCTAACGGAGAATTGGTTTTACCTATTAATTACACCAACGCTAAATATAGCCCTTTAGTAAAATCTATTTTTATAGAGAAAGGCAACTTTTGGGGTGCATACACAAGCGATGGAAAAGAAATTTTACCCATACAGTTTGATAATACTGGCAATAGCAGCAATAGCCACCTAATCACTGTAAAAGATAGCATAATCAGCTTTTACAGCCTCGATGGAAAACTACTAAAACAGGGCAAGTATGAAATGGATGCCGATAAATATTTTGCCAAAAAAATTCCCATTAAATTCCCCTTTATATTAAAAAAAGAAGGAAAATATGGAATGCTAAATGACAAACTTGATACTATAATCCCTTTCGAGTACGACATGCTCATAAAACCATACAGTCTATTATACCCCTACTCCAGTTCTCTGTTTGCAGTAAAAAAAGGGGGTAAATACGGCTACATTACTGCTTATAATCAAAGTAAATTAGGCTTAATTTTTACCCAATTACATACCAGTGGTGTGGTAGTGCAAAACGGAAAATATGGGTGGGTAAACAACAAATCCGAGCTTGTTATACCTTGTGTTTACGATAGTATTACCGCTATTATTAGCAACACGAACGAATTTCACGGCGGGGGCAACGGGCACCTATATCTTATTGTAGAAAAAGAAGGCAAAAAAGCATTACTTACTACCAATGCTGAAACTATTTCAGCATACAATACTATAGACTCGTTGCACTCCATATACACCCGAAATGGCAAGGTGTATATTATTGGTAAAAAGGATGGTAAAATAGGCGCAATAAATTTAGAAGGTGAAGTTATTGTTCCCTTTGAATACGATACTGGAACAACCGATTTTAATCTATTTATGCGCTTCAAGTTTGGGCATCACTTATTTATCAAAGGCAAAAAAAGGTTTATAGTTGATTGGGATAAATTAAAGATGATTCCTAACTAATAGCATTAGTTAGCTAAATTTTAAAACCTCTAATTACTTTAAACGTTTGGCGAATGATAGACCCTCTTTGACAAAATCTGTCCGTTTGGTTTTCACCAACAAAACATAAAGTAAGAAAATGGAAGGTAAAAATATTGTGTGGCTTATTAGCAGCGTCTTATTACCGATAAAATACTTATTTTCGCAACTTTGTAAAGATAATAGTATAATAATATGCCATATTTATTCACATCAGAATCTGTTTCAGAAGGACACCCCGATAAAATAGCAGACCAAATCTCGGATGCACTTATAGACAACTTTTTAGCTTTCGACCCTAATAGTAAAGTAGCTTGTGAAACGCTGGTTACTACAGGGCAAGTAGTATTAGCAGGCGAGGTAAAAACCAACACCTACTTGGATGTACAAAAAATAGCCCGCTCGGTAATAGCCAAAATTGGTTATACCAAAAGCGAGTATATGTTTGAAGCGAATAGTTGTGGCGTTTTAAGCGCAATACACGACCAAAGTGATGATATTAACCGAGGCGTTGACCGTACTGATGAGGGTGATTTTGAAACCCGTGCTAATGCACAAGGTGCAGGCGACCAAGGAATGATGTTTGGCTACGCATCGCGCGAAACGGAAAACTATATGCCCTTGGCTTTAGATTTAGCCCATAAATTATTAGAAGAATTAGCGGCACTTCGTAGAGAAGAAAAAGATATTCCTTATTTACGCCCCGATGCAAAAAGCCAAGTAACCATTGAATATAGTGATGATAACAAACCCACCCGTATTGATGCTATTGTAGTGAGCACACAACACGATGATTTTGGTAGTGATGAGGCTATGGCTAAGAAAATTTATGATGATATTGTAAATATTCTTATCCCCCGTGTGAAGGCTAAATTAAGCCCTGAAATTCAGGCTTTGTTTACCCATTCTATCACTTACCATATTAACCCTACGGGTAAATTTGTAATTGGTGGCCCGCATGGTGATACAGGCTTAACAGGGCGTAAAATTATAGTAGACACATACGGCGGTAAAGGCGCACACGGTGGTGGCGCATTTAGTGGTAAAGACCCATCGAAGGTTGACCGTAGTGCCGCCTATGGCACTCGCCATATTGCAAAAAACTTAGTAGCTGCGGGTTTGTGCGATGAGGTATTAGTACAAGTTTCGTATGCTATTGGTGTAGCACAACCGTGTGGTTTATACATTGATACTTACGGAACTTCTAAAGTAGAGATGAATGACGGGGCACTGGCACGCAAAGTAGAAGAACTATTTGATATGCGCCCTTATGCCATAGAGCAACGCCTAAAACTACGCCAACCTATGTATAGCGAAACTGCTGCATACGGACATATGGGACGCAAAAACGAAACAGTTACTAAAACCTTCCACAACCCTGACGGTACAAACATAGAACTTGAAGTAGAACTATTTACTTGGGAAAAATTAGACTATGTAGATAAAGTGAAAGCAGCTTTTAACCTATAAGTTATAGTTAGACTATAAACACAAGCCCGCTTATTAATATTAATAAGCTAAACCACTATACTACCCTTCCACCGCTTTCTCAATAGAGGTGTCAAAGGCTTCTTTAAACTCTACTGTCATGCCGTAAAACTCGCCATCAATTATTACTTGGTTTTGGGCTACTTTACCTATAATGGTATAGGCTTGGTGGGCTGCTTTAAGGTGGGTTTCAATAGCGGCAAGGTCTGTTGCTTTACAGCTAATGGCTACACGGCTTTGCGCTTCGCCAAACAAGGCAGCATCTTTACGTAGGTTTTTATCGGTAGTAATATCAAAACCTAAATTGCCGTGCATAGCACTTTCTAATAGGCTAATAAACAAGCCTCCTTCCGAAATATCGTGTGCTGATTGTACTTTGCCCGCCTCTATTAGGCTACGCAATGTGTTTTGCATATTATATTCCTCATCCAAATCGAAATAAGGAGCAGGAGAAAAAATTTCTTTATGCCAATAGGCTAAGTATTGTGATGATGAAATATCGTTACGGTTTGTGCCTAAAACTACTATCACATCGCCTTCGTTTTTAAAGTTAAGGGTCATTTGTTCAGCACCGTTTTCTATCAAGCCTATCATACCAATAGTTGGGGTGGGATATACCGCCGTATCATCAATAGTTGATTGATTGTAGAAACTGACGTTACCACCCGTTACAGGAGTTTTAAATTTGAGACAAGCCGCTCCCATTCCTTTTATTGAGCCAACAAACTGCCAATATACTTCAGGGTTATAAGGGTTGCCAAAGTTTAGGCAATTGGTAATTGCTGCGGGTGTTCCGCCTGTGCAGGTAATATTTCGTGCCGCTTCGGCAACGGCTATGGCTGCTCCTTTTTCAGGGTCGGCAAAAACATAGCGACTATTACAATCTACCGTTAGTGTAAGCGATTTGTCAGTGCCTTTTATTTTTACTACGGCGGCATCGCTGGCTTTGTTGGTGCTTTTATTTACTGTGCCTACCATACTGTCGTATTGGTTGTATATCCACCGTTTGCTGGCAATATTGGGATGCGAAGCCAAAAAGAAAGCTACCTCAATTAGGTTATCGGGTTGGGTTATATTATCTATATTATACTTTGCTATTTTAGCTAAGTATTGAGGTTCTTTATATTCACGTTGATACACTGGTGCGCCACCACCCAAGGCTAAAGATTCAGCGGGAATATCTCCCATCAATTCGCCCTTCATATAGTATTGCACATTGCCAGTATTGGTTACTTCGCCTATTTGTGCATAGGTTAAATCCCACTTGGCTAATATTTTTTCTACGTCGGTTTCACGTCCTTTTTCAATAATGACCAACATACGCTCTTGCGATTCAGAAAGTAATATTTCCCAATCTTTCATATCAGCTTGGCGCATAGGCACTTTATCCAAATCAATACGCATCCCCGTGCCTGATTTTGCACTCATTTCGCTGGTACTGCAAGTTATACCTGCCGCACCCATATCTTGCATACCTATAATTGCCCCTGTTTCAAGCAATTCTAAACTGGCTTCTAAAATCAGTTTTTCCCAAAAAGGGTCGCCTACTTGTACGCTGGGTAAATCGTTGGCTGAGTTTTCAGAAATATCTTTCGAGGCAAAAGCCGCCCCATGAATACCGTCTTTGCCCGTTGCCGAACCAAAAATATATACAGGGTTGCCCACGCCTTCTGCCACTGCTGATGCTGTTTTGCCCACCTCAACAATACCTACCGACATGGCATTTACCAAGTTATTAGTATGGTAACATTCATCAAAATATACTTCGCCGCCTACCGTTGGGATACCAAAGGCGTTACCATAATCGCCAATGCCTTTTACTACGCCTTTTAGTAACCATTTTGTACGGTCTTCATCTAATTTGCCAAAACGGAGTGAGTTAAGTTGAGCAATGGGGCGTGCGCCCATGCTAAATATATCACGGTTTATACCGCCCACACCCGTAGCCGCGCCTTGATAAGGCTCGATAGCTGATGGGTGGTTATGGCTTTCTATTTTGAAACACACCGCAAGCCCGCCACCAATATCTACCAATCCCGCATTTTCTTCACCCGCTTCTGCCAACATGGTTGGTCCTTCTTTGGGCAATGTTTTTAGCCAAGTGATACTGTTTTTATAGCTGCAATGCTCACTCCACATTACACTATAAATGCTTAACTCGGTAAAGTTGGGGGTGCGCCCTAAAATTTCTTTGATTTTATCAAACTCTTCGGGCAATAGCCCTAATTTTTCGGCTGTTTCAACGGTTACTTCCATGGTGGTTTTACGAAAGTGCAAAGGTACTATTCATTAATGATTTATTTAGAATAGCTGGCGGCGTTAAATGGGGTAAGGTTAATAATATTAATAATGAACCCAAAACTAATTGTATAAACAACAATTACACTTTGCTCTTGTTTATAAGCAACTACCCTGTTATCAATAAAAAAACATTGTAAACTCTTTTCTTTAAACTTTGGGTATTTGCAAAGATTGTGTTGATGGTGAGTTGCCTATGTTTATTTTATTTTAATCTTCATTTATCACATCATCAAAGTTTGGGCTTCATTTTTTCTTTCTTCTTCAATTCAGCCTCTTCTTTTTTGCGTTTCTTTTCTGCTTCTCGCAAAGCCTTTTTCTTTGCCCTTTCTTCGGCACGTTTCTTTTTGGCAGCCTTCTTTGCTGCTTTTTTCTGTGCTAACTTTCTTTTCTTTTCAGCTTTTAGGGTGTCTTGGGCTGCTCTTTTGTTTTTGCGTTCTTTTATTTTTATTTGTTTTAGCGAGTCTTGCTTAAACTTCTCGGCATTAATTATTTTTTGTTTTGCTAATTTTATAGAATCTTGAATTGCTTTTTCACGGTTCTTTACCCTTGCTTGTTGCCGTTTTTCTCGCTTTCGTTCAAAATCTCTATCAATTTTTTTATAGTCGGGTGTTATTTCCACCTCCCGTTTCAAAATTCGCATATCCTCTCCCAAATACCATTTCTTGTTCAACTTAATAGTAGTAAAATATAAAGTTCCTCCTCTATTTCTATATCGGCAATCAATCTCTACATTGCTATATTTTTTTCCATCATATGTTTGCACCAAATGCCGCAACTGTACCATTTTCATTTTTTTTAATGGCATTTTAATAGCGTTTGCTTGCTTGGCTAAACTTTTAAAAGAACGCCTAAGCGCAATTGTCATGCTTTTTTGGGCTACAAGTATTTGCTGTGCTTTCCGCTCTATGTCTAACGAGTCGTAGGTGGTTTGCAGGTCTTTATAGGTGGGGATAAATTTTCTCAGGCTATCAAACGTCTCATATTTAAGTGCTTTAAAAATAGAGTCGCACAGTTTAGGCAAGGTTTGCGTACGTGCTTCAACTCCACCTAAAAAAAGAAATAAAAGAAATATGTAACGAAATAATTGCCTCATTAATCACACAAAGTTAATGTTCTTAGTGGTTTATATGTTTGTTATAATAAACGTACACTTTTAGGGTTTATGTCTTGCAACGGTCTTTATTCCCTAATTTTGTCCACTGTTATGTCAAACTCAACTCACAAGCATACTAATAAATTAATTAACGCCAGCAGCCCTTACCTGCTACAACACGCTCACAACCCTGTAAACTGGGCTGAGTGGAATAAAGAGGTGTGGCAAAAAGCAAAAAATGAGGATAAACTGGTACTGGTAAGCATTGGCTATAGTGCCTGCCACTGGTGTCATGTAATGGAGCGTGAAAGTTTTGAAAATGAAGACATTGCGGCTTTAATGAACGAGTATTTCGTATGTATAAAAGTAGATAGAGAAGAACGTCCTGATGTGGATCAAATTTATATGGATGCCGTGCAGTTAATAAGCGGTAAAGGCGGCTGGCCGCTTAATATGTTTTGCCTACCTGATGGGAGACCATTACACGGTGGCACATATTTCCCTACTCGTGAGTGGTCGCAGTTACTACTACAATTAGAAAATTTTTATCGCACCAAAAAAGAGGAAGCATTAGAATTTGCCGCCAAACTAACTGATGGTGTGCAGAATATGGATGCGCTGAATATTGCATCAGAAAGCACCCCTTTTACTATCGAAGATATAGATATAATGGTTACCACTTGGGCAAAACAGTTTGACTGGAAAGAAGGCGGCAACCAGCGTGTACCTAAATTCCCCATGCCTAATAATTGGCAATTTTTACTTAATTATCACTTGCTCACAAAAAATGAGCAAGCAGGTGAGTTTTTTAACCTTACCCTCGAAAAAATGGGGCGTAGTGGTTTATACGACCAATTGGGCGGTGGTTTTACCCGCTACTCTACCGATGGGGAATGGTTAGTCCCCCATTTCGAGAAAATGGGGTATGATAATGGGCAATTGGTATCACTGTATGCTAACGCCTATCGCAGCACACAAAACCCTTTTTATAAATGGGTGGTTGACCATACTTTAGCATTTATTGCCCGTGAACTCACCAGCCCCGAAGGTGGTTTTTACAGTGCGCTGGATGCTGATAGTGAGGGTGTGGAAGGCAAGTTTTATATCTGGAAAAAAGAAGAGTTAAAAACTATTTTGGGTGATGATGAAACCCTGTTTAGTGAATATTATAACATAACTGAAAAAGGCAACTGGGAACACGGAAACAACATACCCCATACCAAACAAAGCCTTGAAACATTTGCAAAAACTAAGAGCATTGCCATTGCTGAAATGGAACAACTACTACAAAAAAGCACCGAAAAGCTAATGGCAGCCCGTAAACAACGGATACGCCCAAGTTTGGATGATAAACAAATTTGTAGTTGGAATGCCCTGATGCTAAAAGGCTATGCCGATGCTTATTTAGCCACTAATAATCCCGATTATTTAAAAGTAGCTTTAAAAAACAAAAATTTTATTGAGCAAAACTTTTTGCAGGATACGCACCTGTGGCGCATTTACAAAGAGGGTAAAAGCACCATTAATGCCTTTGTTGAAGACTATGCCACACTAATTGATGCGTACATACAACTGTACCAATGTACTTTTGATACGCAGTTACTGCAAACAGCAAATAGTTTAGTACATACCTGTTTTGAGGAGTACTATAACAAAGAAACCAATTTGTTTTTCTTCACCTCCAAAAATGACCCATCGCTAATAGCCCGAAAAACGGATACCAGCGATGATGTAATATCATCAGCCAACTCAATACTGGCAGGCGCATTGTATAAATTGGGGTATTATTTGGGCAATAGTAACTACACTACCACTGCCCATGCCATGTTAGCTAAAATGGCACAACAAGTAAAAAAATATACCAGTTGGTATAGTAACTGGGCAAATGTGGCGCTGCTGCAAGCGAAGGGTTTATACCAAATAGTAATTATTGGTGAAAATGCCGAGCAACTGCACCAACAATTTACTACCTATATACCCAATGCTATATTTGCCATTAGTACCACTGAAAACGATGATTTCCCCTTGTTTGAAAATCGCTATATTGATGGTGAAACCCTAATATATATTTGCCACAACAACACCTGCCAACTACCTGTGAGCAGTGTAGAGAAAGCAATGGGGTTTGTTAAATAATGTCATTGCTGTTACTAAGTTCGCTATGACGGGGTTTTTTCGCTATTGCGAGATAGCCTTAGTCAAACTTTCACTAAGGGCTGTAACTCACTCCAAATACTGCTTTAGCAAAATAAAAAAAAACTTGGGGCAGGTTTCTATCCTCCCCAAGTTTTAGTAATAATTTTTCTATGTTTTATCCATTTTATCAAGACGCTCAATAATTTCAGATAGGCTTGCCGTTGTTGCTTGGTTATTGGTATTTTGTGCTGTATTAAGCCTGCTTATATCATTTGATAATCGCATTTTAGTTTGGCTCATTTCATCAGTAAGCCTTTTGTTTTGTTGCTCCATATCATTGTCTAATTTATCATTAAGCAATGTGGTTTGCTTGCTTGTTTCTTTACGCAAATTTCTTATCAACCAACTCACTAAAAAAAACACTCCTACGCTAAGTATAAAGGCAAGCCCTATTGCCCCCCAAATTAGCTTTTGTTGTTCTTTTATTTCAGTGTGCAATGTTGCCATCTCTTTTTCTGTGTCTTTTTTAAACTCCTGAACTGAAGAACGAGTTTTGTTTAAAGAGTCTGATGTAAGCCCAATTTTAAACTGGGCAGAATTTAAAATACCTTCAACCTGTTGCATTTTCACGCCCAGCTCATCCACTTTGTCAAATTTATCTCCTATTCTTCGTTTCACACTATTTGCAGTTGCCAAAGCACTGTTTGCCTTTGCCTCTACTTGCTTAATTTTTGCCTCATACTCCGTTTTATAAACATAAGGAGTTTTTCGTTTTTGCTTTGGTTGCTGGTGTGTGTGAGCAAACACAGGTATGGCTGCCCAAAAAAATGTGAAAAGCATTAGTAATACACGTTTTTTCATAGCGGTAAGATTTAATTAAGTTAATTTTCTTAAGTAAAGATACATTGTTTTAACTACAATTTTTATATTATCTATTAATAATCAGGATATTAGCCCGTAAACACTACTCTTTTTGTAGTTTTTACCTATGCCACAATTTACCTCCTCCTTCAAAGGGGAGGATGCTTATTTGGTAGTGCTAATAGTTGGTTTGGAAGGGGATTAGTTTACGCCTCCCTTAATCCCTCCTTTTTAGGAGGAAAACCACCGCACAATCTCCTTTCCAAAGGGGGAGGGACGCAGTATTGGAATGGTTTGAGTGCTTTTGCTTTAGGGTAGGCAACCCTATTTTTACTGCCCTTACTCGCTTTTTTAGCGATGGTTTTTAGGTAATGACATTTTTATGACCATGCGAAACGATTTTTTAACGTTTTAAAAATAACTAAAACAATAAAAAATATAATTATGAAACACCAAAAAACAGAAAGCCTGCGTAAGTTGAGTCCTATATTTTTTCAAATAGGGTTACTAATTGCACTAAGCACTACTCTTGCTGCTTTTAAATGGACGATATACTACGATAATGTGGACGCTAAAGTGTATAGAAACACCACCGAAGAATCAACGGCTATGCGTGCCATTAGTATTGTTGACGAGCATAAAAAAGAGATGATAAAAGTGGCGAAAGAGAAAAAAATTACTCCGCCAAATCCTGATGAAATAAACCTGACAATTAATAAAAGTAATGATACAAATGTGTATGACAATAAACTGCTTCCTGATTTGGGGGCTATAATGGCGGCGAAACCTAAAAACCCATTTGGTAACCCATCCGCATTTAAAGGCGATGACGAAGTAGTTGGGTATGCATCAACAATGCCCTCTTACCCAGGGGGATATATTGCAAGAAAGAAATTTATTATAAAAAATATGGTAATTCCTTATGACGTAGAAATGAATATTCGCCAAAGGATAACTATTTATATAGGAGCGATTGTTGAAAAAGACGGGAGGCTAAGCAATATAGAGGTAATTAAAAATGGAGGATACCCATCAGCAGGGGCGGCTGCAAAAAAAGTTATTGAGGCTATGCCTAAATGGAATGCGGGCTACAAAGGTATTTGGCCAGTAAGAATAAGAATATCCATTCCTATCAAAATAGTGAAATAGTTTACACTCACGGTAATTATAGCGCATAGGCGGGCTTTTTGAGTTAATAGAACAAGGCATATTTTCTTGCTTCAATAAAAAGTATGTGGTATTTTTTGAAAATGGATATTGAAGAATATAGGGAATACTGTATTGCCAAAACAGGTGTGAGCGAGGCATTTCCTTTTGATGAAAAGGTTCTCGTGTTTAAGGTAATGGGCAAAATGTTTGCATTGTGTGATGTAAATGGTTTTGTGAGCATTAACCTAAAATGCGACCCTGAACTGGCAATTGCTTTACGAGAGGAGTATGAGGGGGTAACAGGAGGATATCACATGAGTAAAAAACACTGGAATAGTGTAGAAATGGACGGCAGTATTGATGCCCATTTAATTAAAAAGTGGATAGACCACTCGTATGATTTGGTGGTGGAAGGCTTAACCAAAAAACTTAAAGAAGAGCTAAAGGAGTTATAGCTGATAGATAAATACAGGGGGGTGATTTTATAGATTATTAATATAAATTGCAATTATAATGTACAACTAATTATGAGTTTAAAACCTTCGGAAATGGATTTACACCACGGCAAAAATCCGTTAAGTAAATACCAAGAATATTTGGGCGAGTTTGTGTATGGAGGTATTGATGGTTGTGTAACCACTTTTGCTGTTGTTGCGGGTGCTACGGGAGCAAACTTAGGGAGTGATGTGGTTTTAATATTAGGCTTTTCCAATTTATTTGCCGATGGTTTTGCAATGAGTGTAGGAAGCTATTTAAGCGCAAAAGCAGAAAAAGAAAGCTATGAAAAACATAAACGCAGAGAATACTGGGAAGTAGAGAATTGGAGGGATAAAGAAATAGATGAAATAAGAGAGATATATGCTGAAAAGGGTTTTGAGGGAGAACTTTTAGACCAAGTAGTAGGTGTTATAATTGCGGATAAAGACCGCTGGGTGGATGTGATGATGAAAGAAGAGCTTCAAATGCCCGAAAGCACTAAGCCTCCTTTACAATCAGGTGTAATTACATTCATATCGTTTGTGGTGGTGGGTTTTATACCTATAATGGTATATTTAGCTGATTATATTTTAGATACACAATCGGGAAATACATTTATGTGGGCGGCAATACTTACAGCATTGAGTTTTATAAGTATTGGCTATTTAAAATCAATAGTAAACCATACCAGTAAACGAAAAGGGATATTAGAAACTCTTATATTAGGGGTTATAGCTGCTTTAGTAGCTTATTTCTTGGGCGATTTTTTAGAAGAAATACTAAGGTAATTGTTTGTATATTAATAAACAATTTTTCTTTTTTAAGGGTTAAGACTTTACTTATGCTATGAGTATTTGTAAATTTACAAAATTTATTGCTGCATTGCCTTATAAATTTCGGCAACGCTATTTTCCCAAGTGTGTGATTGGGCAAAATTTATGCGTTTTTGTTTTAGGGCAAGGTCATTTTCAGTAAGGGCTTGCTCTATCATGTTTAAGTAATCGGCTTCGTTTTGGGCTAAATATACATATCCGTCAAAAATTTCCATAGCCTCTGTTTTGGTAGCTACTGTGGGTTTCCCCATGGCTAAGTATTCATCAATTTTTCGGGGATAGTTGCCTATGGTAACCTCGTTTAATATTTGTGGGTTTAGTGCTACATCAAAAGTGGAAAGATAAGCGGGTAATTCATCAGGCTTTTTTGAGCCAGTGAAAAATACGTTTTCCATTTGGTGCAGTTTGCTATTTTTAAAAGCATCGTCTTCTGGCCCTACTAATACCAAGTTCCAATCAGGGCGTTTTTGGGCTATATTTTCTAATAATTTATAATCCAATCGTAAACCAAATAAAGCACCAATATATCCTATTTTCGGGTGCGGAATATCCTTTACGTCATTAGGTACTGTATGCGCTATTTTAGCACTAAACTGGTCGGTTTCGCAGCCTTGTCCTACATAGTAACTTTTTGTGTTGTGTTTTTCGCCCACACGGGCTAAATATACTGAGTTTGCTGTAACTAAATCTGCTTTTTTCATTAAAGCAGGTTCAAGGCGTAAACCGTGTTTTTTCCAATACTCTACGGCTAATAAGTTATCGCGGGTATAGTATATATATTGTGTGGGTTGTAGCAGCTCTTTTAGGTAAAAACTGCGAAACATATCACTATCATTAAACAATATAAAATTTTTAAAACCCAGTTCATCTATTCCTTTCTGTATTTCGCCAGCATATTTTTTATTATTTCGTTTGTTAAAAAAATCAAATAAAAAACCATCGGGCAACATGTTGATAGATTCTATCTTGCAGGTAGGAAAAAACTGCCAAAGGTTGTTTTTTACCTGTTGTAGCTGGGGTTCTTTTCCTGCACCTATTCTGATGCGTTTTTGCACCTGTGGGTCGTTCTTCTTTTTTAGCAGTGTATTGCGGTCTAATGGGGCGTTTACATACAATACACGGTTGTGTTTGCTAAACTCTAAAGCAATGTTTTTACAATTACTTCCAATGGGTAAATCCCATGGTTGCAACCCTACAACCACAATATCCCTGTCCTTTACAGTGTACGTATCACTCATAGTATAAAAATAATTGTTAATATGTTCAGGGGCTAAAATAGTTATTTCGAGGATTGTAACACACCTTGAATATGTTATTTTTTTAATGAGTACAGGTTCAGAATTACTAAAAAGTTTGGTACTTGTAGTGCGAAAACCCTTGATAATATTACTGTTGTGCCTATTTTCGGCAGCTACCCTTTGGGGGCAGGGAGGGGGTGCTTCGTCAAATTTTGTGTTTGAAGATACCGATACCACACAAAGGGATACTTTGGTATTTGATGCGAGAATAAGTTTGGCAAAGCAGTTATTGCCTTTGGATACCATTATTCAAATAGCCTATGTGAACTCGCCATCGTTAAAATATTACTCAACATTAATTAGGGTACGAAAGCACAATATGCGCTATGTCCGTATGATGTCTTTTAAAGATTTAAGTGTTTTTTATAATTATTCTATCGGCGACCAGCAAATTTTTGTAACAGGCACTAACCCTATTGATAATAACCAGCTTGCAAACGGATATAGGTTTGGAATAAATTTACAACTACCGCTTTCTACAGTATTGGGGCATTGGCCACGTATGAAACAAGCAAGGGCGGAGGTGGAGGCATCACGCTGGCGAAAAGAGGAAATTAGATTAGAAATAAGGCGTGAGGTACAACGTATATATGTAAACATGATTGAAGCGCAAAGTAAACTAAGCATAAGAACCATAGATGCCCAAGTAGCTTTAATGGCATCAAGTGTTGCCGAAGAAGAATTAGGCGAAGGAAGAGTGCCGCCTCACGAGTTTTCACGGATAAGAAATATATATGCTATTGCTGCCAGTAATGTAGAATTAGAAAGGGCGAATTTTTTACGTGCTTTTTTCGATTTTGAAGCATTGGTGGGAGTAGAGATGCAGCAATTAATAAAGCCTAAAGAAAAAGGTGTTGAGTATATAATAAAAGAACCTAAATAGATAAATGACGCTGCTCACATTCATACGGCTTTTTATTAAGCGTCTGCCTTGGTTAATATTTTTCCCCTCAATTTTGGCGGGTTTGGTGTTTTATCTAACCAAAGATATGCCCAAAGAGTACGTATCATCAACGGTGGTAT
This sequence comes from uncultured Burkholderiales bacterium, assembly GCA_964584305.1. Lineage (GTDB taxonomy): Bacteria > Bacteroidota > Bacteroidia > UBA8524 > UBA8524 > SB11. The sequence continues at coordinate 136,785 of CAZOZL010000006.1, read as the reverse complement.
ATACGGGCATTGCATCAGGCTATAATATTACTGCAACTGGCGAGAGCAGGGTAGATTATTTTGCAGTAAACAATGCTTTTGACAATCTTATAGCCACAGTACGCTCACGCGAAACGCTAGAAGAAGTAGGCTTGAGGTTGCTTACCCAGCACCTAATGCAAGCAGGCAAACCTACCCTTACTATTGTGAATGGAGAATCGCTAAAAAGTTTGGAAGAACTGGTATCTATGAAGTTGAGAGCCGAGCTGGTAGTGCCGGGCAACTTTGATTCTACCTACGCTAATGTAAATCGTTTTAGGCTGGCAAGTAGCGAAAATGTGATTGCTGATATTATAAATAATAGCCACTCGCACTATTCGGTAGCAACAATAGTGGGTGGGTTAAAAGTGATACGCAAAGGCTCGAGCGATATGCTTGAACTGGCTTTTAAAGCCAACGACCAAGGGGTGTGTTTGCATACGCTTACCTTTTTGCTTGAGGTATTTAGGCGCAGGTATAAAGCTATAAAAGGCTCTGAAACGCTAAACGTTGTAAAATACTTTGAAGAGCAGTTGCGTAAAGCATTGCTAAACCTTAGAGCGGCAGAAGAACGCCTAAAAAACTTTGGGGTGGACAATCGTATTATAAACTACGATGAGCAATCAAAATTTATTGCTGAAAGTAAAGAAGATATGACCACCGACTACTACAAAGAGGTAATGATATTTGGCGGGGCTAAAGCTGCCGTGGAGCGGCTGGAGCGAAAAATGGACGATAGGGAAATAGTAGTAGGAAATAATAAAGACCTAATTAAAAAAAGAAAAGAACTGGGGCTGGCACAAAAAAAACTGGCAAACTTTAAAGTGTATAATGCACACAAAAAAGATAGGGCAACCGCAGCAGAAGGCGTTGACTTACAATATGAAGTAGATATTTTGGAGGAGGAGATAAGACAATTGGCAAAACAGTATTATAAGCTAAACAACACTGCCGAGTCTGTACCGCAAAAAGATTTATTAAGCGAATGGTTGAGTAAAGTAATTGAGTACGAAGAGTCATCAGCACGGTTAACTGTTTTTGAGAAACGCTTAAAAGAGTATGACCAAATTTATGATGATTTTTCGCCATTAGGTTCTGAAATTACACGATTAATCAGAGAAGTAGATGTATCTGAAAAGGAATACCTATCGGTATTGCATGGGCTTAATATGGCTAAACTACGCCAGCAAAACCTTCAAATGGCAAATTCGCTCACCATTATGGACGACCCGTTTTTGCCCTTAATGCCGCAACCCTCGAAACGGTTAATTTTAGTAATTGCCTCTTTCATGGCGGGTTTTGTGCTGCTACTCGCATTTTTTGTAGCGCAAGAAATGCTGGACTACTCTATAAGAACACCAGAACGGGCAGTAAAAGCATCAGGGCTAACCCTTGCAGGGGCTTTGCCTGCGTATAGAAAAATACGCTCTAATGTTAGGGTGGAAGAATTAGAAAGGTCATTAACAGAACAGTTGGTAACCAGTTTAACTATTTCATTAAAAGAAACAGAGAAAGTAAGTACCTATTACCAAATAAATGTATTTAGTGCCAGGCAAGGCGAAGGGAAAACATGGTTTTGTGAGCGCATTTGTAACCGCTTTGGGCAAATAAATGGTAAAGTATTGTATTTATATCCTGAAACATCAAAATTTGGTGTTTTAGATAAGGACGATAATGTAGTAGCATTGCCCTATAATGTAGATGGCTCTTTTGTGGGAACAAAAGGAGTGGAAGAAATACTTGAAGGTAGCGGACATAGCAGTTTCGAGTTTTCATACGTTTTCTTAGAATTGCCGCATCTTTCGCATAATACCGTTCCTTATGATTTAGCCTCTCAAGCGCACGCATCATTATTAGTAATGAATGCTGAAAAAGTATGGGCATCAGCCCACGAGCGCACATTGGGCTTGTATAAAAAGGCGGCTAAGAATAACTTGATGCTAATGCTTAACAGAGTAACCCCCGAAATGCTTGAAAGCGTGTATGGCGAAATTCCTAAACGCCGTTCAACTATGCGAAGATTGATTAAAAAAATAGTGAGCATGGGGGCTATTTAAAACCTAAAAAATGTGGCAAAGGATAAAAACACTACTCGCCAGCAATGCATTTGCCTCATTAGCAGGCAATGGTGTGGGGGCGGTGTTGGGTATTGGTACTATTGCCCTGCAAGCAAGAACACTCACCGAAGCTGATTTTGGTGGCTGGATTATTTTTATAACTACCTTTAGTCTTTTCGAGATTATACGTTCAGGGTTAATTCTAAACCCAGTAATACGCAATATGGCTGCCGCCAAGTCTGAAGGTGAGAAAACAGCTATTGCTGGTGCAGCATGGCAAATATGTGCAGTATTTACAGTAGTTGCGGTGCTACTATTTACCCTACCTGGTGTAGCTTTTATTAAATGGTTTCAAAGCCATGATTTGGTTTTTTTTGTAGAATGGTTTTGGATGCTTGCATTCATATCAATGCCGCACAATTTGGCCACTTGGTTTTTAAATGCTTCGGGTAATTTTAAAAAAGTACAATGGATTAGGATTACCAGCCAACTGTTGTTTTTTGGTTTTAATGCGGTAAACTTCTCATTAGACTTGGGTATAAACTATGTGTTTTGGGCATTTGTAATTAGCCAGTTGGCAACCACAATTTTAGCTTTAAGTTTGGGCTGGAGTAGGTTGAAGGATTTTAATAAATCTACCCCACCAGCAAAAAAACAACTTATTGGTTTTGGTAAATACAGTATGTTTACTCTGCTATTTGCTAATTTGCTACGCAGTAGCGATACTTATATTTTGGGGATAATGTTAGGCCCTATTGCAGTGGGTATTTATAATATTCCACAGCGTTTGTTACAAGTAATTGAAATGCCAATAAGTGCTATAAGTATTACAAGGCTGCCCACTTTGGCAGGTTTGCACAGCAGCGGGCAGCACCAAGCACTTACAAAAGAGTTTCATAAAAGCGCAGGTGTACTTTGGTTGGCAATGATACCCGTAGCTATTTTGTGTTTTATTTTTGCCGAGCCTTTGGTGGTTTTATTAGGCGGCGAAGGTTTTCGTGAATCAGCGGATGTGTTACGGTTTTTTTCAATATATGCGGCATTTCTTCCTTTAGAGCGGTATAGCGGTATTGGGTTGGATGTAGTAAACAAGCCTAAGTTAAACCTTCTCAAGGTTATAGTAATGGTGTCTGTGAATATTATAGGCGATTTTATAGTGATAGAGTTATTTCCTGATAAACCAGTGGCTGCTGTTGCGGCAGTTTCAGTAGCTACCTTTGGTAGCGGAATAGTATTAGGATATTGGTTTTTGAGGAAACACATGGTATTTTCATTCGCAGGGATAATAAAAAGTGGATGGAATAATCTTGCTGCATTAGCAGGATTAGCAAAAGTAAAATGAGCGAAGCATCACAAAATAGTAGCCCTAATGGGCCTAGGTTAGTAGGGCTTGCCGTGCTAACGGGGGTGCTTGCCATTGCTTTAAGTTTTTTTATATCGGCGGGAGGCGTATCAATAGTGGGCATGGTAATAGGCATACCCGTAGCTATTGGTTTTGCCATTTTTGTTTTAAAAAATCCTAAACAGGGTTTATTCACATATTTTCATGTTAGTTTTTTTGTTATCGGGCTCAATAGGTTTTTACCCCCTACCATTCCCTATGGGTTAATGGTGGATGCCATTTTGATAATAACCATTATAGGTACATTTTTTAATGGAAAACGCTCTGATTTAAGAAAACTAAACAGCCCCATGTTTTGGCTGGTCTTTATTTGGTTTGTATATACCATTTTGCAACTGCTAAACCCTGAAGCCAGAAGTAAAGAGGCATGGTTTTTCGCCGTTAGGGGGGTATCGCTGTATTGGGTGCAAATAATACCTCTGATGCTGATACTGATGCGCCAACGTAAAGATATGGTGCGTTTTATCCGTATATGGATGGGGTGGTCTTTGGTGGCAGCTTTATGGGGATTTAAGCAGCAATATATTGGGCTTACCGCTGGCGAGGTGAGATGGCTTGATGAAGGCGGAAGGGTAACACACGTATTAATGGGGAAACTGCGTAGTTTCTCGTTTTACTCTGATGCAGGGCAGTTTGGTGCGGCTATGGCACACTCGGCTCTTTTTGCCGCAATAATGGCAGTGGGCGAAAAACGCATTATCAGGCGTGTTATTTATATAGTATTGGCAATGGCTTTTTTTTGGGGCTTTGCCGTAGCAGGCAGCAGAGGACCTATTATAGTATTGGCGGGTGGAGCATTTATGTACCTGTTTATGGTTAAAAATTTTAAAGTACTTGCTATGGGTATTATAGCTGGCGCAAGTGTTTTTGTGTTTTTAAAATTCACCACTATTGGGCAAGGCAACTATCAAATACAGCGAATAAGAAGTGCCTTAGACCCTAATGATGCTTCGTTGAAAGTGCGTTTAGATAATCAGAAAAAGCTAAAATCATATTTGGCTACTCGCCCATTGGGTGGCGGTATAGGCTCAGGGGGTAACTGGGGGCAGCGGTTTACACCGGGCACTTTTTTGGCTGAAACTGCGCTGGATAGCTGGTATGTAAAAATATGGGTTGAAACAGGCGTTGTAGGGCTGTGGCTCCATATCATACAATTGATTTTAATTATTTATTTTGGGTTCAGAAAAGTTTTTTTTATAGAAGACCCACAGCTCCGATCCCAAAGCACTGCTTTATTGTGTGGTTTCTTTGGTATTGCTTTGGCGAGTTATGGAAACCAAATTTTTGGGCAAATGCCTACGGCTGCCGTAGTATATTTTAGTATGGTATTTTTTTATATTTGCGATGAGTGGGATACGCCTGCAATAGAAAAAAAGGCGAAAGCAGGAGAACAAAAGGAAGATAAACCCAACCTAATGTGGTAAATACAAAACCATTAATAAGTATTGTAACGGTAAACTATAACGGGGCGCAACATACCGTTGCCTTGCTAAATAGTTTGCAAAAAATAAGCTATCCCAATATAGAGGTATTTGTGGTGGACAATGCCAGTAGCCAACCCTATGATGAGATAGTACAAAAACACGCTTGGGTGAAACTAATAAGCAGCCAAGAGAATTTGGGCTTTGCAGGCGGTAATAACTTAGCCCTTAAAGAAGCTAAAGGCAAATACTGTTTATTAATAAATAATGATACAGAAGTACCCAAAGGTTTTTTAGAACCCTTGGTTGAGCAACTTGAAAGGGATGAAAAATGTGGCTGTGTTAGCCCTAAGCTACTATACCACCATACACCAAATACTATGCAATATGCGGGTAGTTTTGGGTTTAATGTATATACGGGGCGTGCTTTTGCACGGGGCAGTAAGCAGGTGGATAGCGGGCAGTACAACACCGTTGAAAAAACCGAAATTGCACACGGCGCAGCTATGATGTTTCGTAGTAGTTTGCTAAAAGAAGTAGGGCTAATGGCAGAGCTGTATTTTTTGTACTACGAAGAGATAGACTACTGCGAAAGAATAAAACGAGCGGGTTATACTATTTGGTATGTAGGCACATCAACCGTATATCATAAAGAAAGTATGAGTACGGGCAAAAGCAGCCCCCTAAAAACCTACTACCTTACCCGAAACAGATTACTATTTATTAGACGGAATTTTAATGGTAGTGCAAAAGTAATCAGCACACTATTCTACTATTTTATAGCTATTCCTAAAAATTTGGTTACTTTGGTGTTTAAAAGAGAGCGGAAATTAATAATGCCTTTACTGCGTGGTGCATGGTGGAATTTGTGGCACTATAACATACATACAAATCGTATCCTTAAATGATAGTTGTAATAAGAGTTATAGCATTAGTAGTACTAATATATTTTAGCCTTAATGTGGGCTATTTGTTGGCGTTTGCAATAGCGGGGCTGTTTTATAAACACCCCAAGTACGACTATCGTGAGCCCACTGTAAGTTTTTGTGTGATGATACCAGCATACAAAGGCGATGCGGTAATACTGAATACCGTTATTGAAAACCTGAAACAGCAGTATCCTAAAAACCTGTACAATATATATGTAGTTGCCGATAGTTTTAAGCCTGAAACATTAGCCGAGTTAAAAAACTTTGATGTTCAAGTAATTGAGGTAAAATTTGAGAATAGCACAAAATCTAAATCTATTAATAAAGCATTTGAAGTTATTGAAGATAAATACGATTATGTGGTGCTGCTGGATGTAGATAATGTGATGGAGCAAAAACTACTGCAAAAACTAAACAACCGTTTAATAAATAATATACAAATTATCCAAGCTCATAGGGTAGCTTTAAATACCGATACCCCTTTTGCCATTTTAGACGCTATTAGCGAAGAGATAAACAACCATATTTTTCGTAAAGGGCACGCTGCCTTGCAGTTTTCAAGTGCATTGATAGGCTCGGGCAAAGCAGTAGGTTTTCGCTTTTTTAAGGATATAATGAGCAAAATTGATGCTATTGGTGGTTTTGATAAAGAGTTGGAACTACGCATATTAAAACAACGCATCAAAATACACTATTTAGAAGATGGATATGTGTTTGATGAAAAGGTACAACAAGCTGACGTATTCCAAAACCAGCGCAGGCGGTGGTTATCAGCACAGTACTACTATTTCCGTAAATATTTTTTTTCAGGCATAAAACAGTTTTTTCATGGCAATTTTGATTATGCTGATAAGCTGTTTCAGTTTTTTATGTTCCCAAGATTACTGTTGCTGGGCGCACTATTTATTATAGCTACAACGCTACTTGTTTTTAGTATAGAATTATATACCTCAACATGGGTGCTACTGTTTTTAGTTAATTTATTTGCCTTAGTTATATCCGTACCTCGTAAATACGTGAATAGCCAAACAGCCCAAGCACTGTTTACCCTACCCAAAGCCTTTTTACTATTTTTTTTAAACCTATTTAAATTGCGTGGAGCAAATAAAAAATTCATACATACACCTCACGGTAAAAAAGAAAAGTAAACATGAGAATAGGTATTGAGGCACAAAGGTTATTTCGCCCCAAAAAACACGGTATGGACATAGTGGCGTTGGAGCTTATAAAAGCGATACAGCGCATGAAAACCCACCATGAGTTTTTTGTGTTTATAAAGCCCGATGCAGATGATAAAATACTTGAAGACAGTGAAAACGTTAAAATAATACGCCTAAAAGGCTGGTCGTACCCAATATGGGAACAACTAATATTGCCTTTTGCAGTAAAAAAATATAAACTTGCTGTATTGCACAGCACCGCCAATACAGCACCTATAAACTGCCCAGTACCATTAATAGTTACCCTGCACGATATTATTTTTTTAGAAAAATTCCACTTTTTATTGGGTACAATGTACCAGCGGGTAGGCAACCTTTATAGGCGATGGAATGTGCCTCGCTTGCTTGATTTGTGCCATACTATTGTAACAGTATCCGATTTTGAACGGGCAAGGATACTACATCATTTTCATCTTGAAAAGGAGAAGGTAGTAGCCGTTCATAATGCTGTGGGAAAACACTTTAAACCCATTACAGACCCTGTTGTATTACAACAAGCAAAAGAAAAATATAAACTGCCCGATAAGTTTTTATTTTTTTTAGGCAATACCGACCCCAAAAAAAATGTAAGGGGAGTGGTTTCAGCATTAGGCGAATTAAAGAAAAACGGATTGCTAAACCTACCATTGGTAATGCCCGACCTTGACAAAGAGTATTTATTAGGCATAATGCGTGAGGTAAATGCCAGTGATTTGCGAGAAGATATTTTGCTGTGTGGCTACGTTCCCAATGATGATTTGCCCGCAGTGCTTAGTCAGGCTACCTTGTTTTTATATCCATCGCTACGCGAAAGTTTTGGCATCCCCTTATTAGAAGCTATGGCGTGCAATGTGCCTGTTATTACCTCTAACACAGCAAGTATGCCCGAAGTAGCTAATGAAGCCGCTGCTTTTATAGATCCCTTTAATCCACATACATTAGCACAAAAAATTGTAGAACTATTAAACGACGAAGAACAGTGTAAAGCATTAACTAAAAAAGGATTAGAAAGAGTGAAAGACTTTAGTTGGGACATTACCGCCCGAAAAATGGTAAAGATATATGAGCAAACCAAACAATAACCTACCATGAGAGAATACTACAAGCATACCACCTACGACCATACCGAAGAGTTTAAACGCTTAGATTTTATTGTTGACCAAGTGAAAGCAAATGTGAAAGCAGGCGCAAAACTGCTTGATATTGGTTGCGGAAACGGAAATTTACCCATTGCACTGGGCAGCTTAGGATATAATGTGCGGGGTATTGATGTGGATGAAGCATCAATAAAAATAGCTAAAGAGCGAAATACCTTTGATAATGTGAGTTTTGATGTTGCTGATGCCAACAAATTTACTGAAAACGATGAGTATGACTTAATCATTTGTACCGAAGTATTGGAACATTTGGAAAAACCAGTGGAGTTAGTACAATCATCGTATAGAATATTAAAACCTGGCGGCACTATGATAGCCACCGTACCCAACGGCTATGGTCCACGTGAGTCTATAATGACAAAACCCATGCAATGGATGATGGCAAACGGGCATACTGAAAAATTAGTAAAAATAAAAAAAGCATTCGGTTATAAACACGCCACTGCACAAAGTAGCAATCCAGATTTAACGCACATACAATTTTTTACCCGTAAAACATTGTATAAACTTATGGAAGATGCTGGTTTTAAGCACGTAGCCTTTGGCAAATCAGATTTTTTAGAATTGGTTTTTCCCTTCTCATTAGTAGCCAATAGGGTAGAGGCTATTAGAAAACTTGATTGCGCCGTTGCCGATTACTTGCCCGCAGCGTGTACCAACGGTTTTTATACATCTTGGAAAAAATAAATTAAAACAATGGCAGTAGTTGAAATATTGTTTTGGGTTTGTTTTGCCATAGTGGTATATACCTTTTTTGGCTACGGCGTACTGGTATTTATATTAGTAAAGATAAAAAACGTACTATCACCAAAAAAGCAACAATTAAGCAAAGATTTTTTGCCCGCCATTACCCTAATAATACCCAGCTATAACGAAACTGATTTTATATTACAGAAAGTAGAAAACAGCAAAAACCTTGACTATCCTAAAGATAAATACCATATAGTTTTTATTACCGATGGTAGTGATGACGGGACGTACGAAAAAATAAAAGATATAGAAGGTATTAAAGTAATGCACACCCCCGAAAGGGGCGGAAAATCTGGCGCAATGAACCGTGCCATGCGAGAAATAACCACCGAGTATGTGGTGTTTTGTGATGCCAATACCATACTAAATAGAGAAGCCCTTTTAGAGATAGTGAAGCACTACCAAGACCCAAAAATTGGGGCAGTAGCTTGCGAAAAACGGATTATCCAAAAAGATAAGGAAAATGCCAGTAGTGCAGGCGAGGGGCTGTATTGGAAGTACGAGTCTTTTCTAAAAAAATACGATAGCGATTTATATACCACCGCAGGTGCAGCAGGCGAGTTAATGAGTTGCCGCACCAATTTATACCAGCATCTTGAACCCGATACTCTTTTAGATGATTTTATGCTCACCATGCGTATAGCCCAAAAAGGCTACCGCATAGTTTACGAACCCAAAGCCTATGCAATGGAAACAGCATCACTATCTGTAAAAGAAGAGTTGAAGCGTAAAGTGCGTATATGTGCGGGTGGGTGGCAAAGTATAATGCGCTTGGGCAAATTGCTAAACCCGTTTTTCAATTTTCCATTATTTTTTATTTATGTATCGCGCAAGGTATTGCGCTGGTCGCTTACACCATTGTGTATGCTATTGTTGTTACCGCTTAATATAGCATTGGTAGTAGAGGGTAATATATTATTTACACTAATATTTGCAGGGCAAATTGCCTTTTACGGTGCGGCGGCATTGGGTTGGTATTTCGAGAATAAACAACTAAAATTTAAAGCCTTTTTTGTTCCCTATTACTTTTTTATAATGAACTACGCCGTGTTTGCTGGGTTTATACGTTTTGTGCGTAAACGCCAAAGTGTACGTTGGGAAAGAGCTAAAAGAGCGTAGTATTTATCAAAAACACACATACCCCACTCACGCTGGCTCGCACTGTTCAGGCGTTTTCTTGGCAGTGGGTTGAAACCTGCTGCAATTTATAACCGTTAACAAAAAACTTTATGTATAGAATGGGCATTCATGCCTATTCTGTATAAAGGCTAAAAGCCAATAGATAGATGCTAATATATAGCTGTTATTCAGTTGTTTATGCGGATATTGTTGCTAATATTCAAAATTATATTATTAATGCACTACGGGTTAAACAAATAAAAATCTTACCATACTCGCAAAACTGTAAAACAAATGCTAAATTGCGAGTTCTCATTGTACACGGGGCTTTTTATTATTTTACAGCAGAAACTTCTGAATGAACCCATTTAGCTTTTTAACGCAAGAGTTGGCAATAGACTTGGGTACAGCCAATACCCTAATAATTTATAAAGATAAAGTGGTGGTAGACGAGCCGTCTATTATTGCCGTGCATAGAAGCACAGGGCAAGTAGTGGCTATTGGTAACCTTGCTATGCAAATGCACGGGAAAACCCACGAAGATATAAAGACACTACGCCCCCTTAAAGATGGGGTGATAGCCGATTTTGATGCCGCCGAAAAAATGATTCGCGGCATGATAAAGATGATGACCAGCAAGAAAAGGTTTTTTACCCCCAACTTGCGTATGGTTATCTGTATCCCATCGGGTATTACCGAAGTTGAAAAACGTGCCGTAAAAGATAGTGCCGAGCGTGCAGGCGGAAAAGAAGTATATTTAATACACGAACCTATGGCTGCCGCTATTGGTATAGGTATAGATGTTTCTGAACCTATGGGCAATATGGTGATAGATATAGGCGGCGGAACTACCGAGATTGCAGTAATAGCACTTGGCGGTATTGTGTGCGACCAAAGTATTAGAGTGGCGGGAGATGAATTTACTGCTGATATTACTGACTATATGCGCCGCCAGCACAATTTGCTTATTGGTGAGCGTACCGCAGAGCGTATGAAAATTGAAGTAGGGGCGGCACTTAGCGAACTTGAAAACCCTCCCGAAGATTTTGCCGTTAATGGGCGTGATTTGATGACGGGCATCCCCAAGCAAATAAAAGTAAACTACTCTGAAATTGCTTTATCCTTAGATAAATCAATATCGAAAATTGAAGAAGCAGTACTAAGAGCATTAGAACTAACACCGCCCGAGCTTTCGGCAGATATTTACCAAACAGGATTATACCTAACAGGCGGGGGCGCATTACTACGCGGATTGGACAAACGTATTGCCGCCAAAACCAAACTACCCGTTTATATAGCAGACGATCCTTTGCGTGCCGTAGTAAGAGGTACAGGCATTGCCCTTAAAAATATTGATAGCTTTAAATTTTTGATGACCTGATAAATATGGGATAGTAAACCATGCGAAACCTGCTGCTCTTTTTAGCCCGCTTCCATTTATTCTTCATTTTCGTGTTGCTTCAGGTAGTCTCATTTTCGCTATACATACGGCACAACCATTACCAACAAGCAATTTTTATTTCTACATCAAACCAAGTTACAGGCAATTTTTATCAAGGTATAAGCAGTATAGAAGCCTATTTTTCATTACAGGATGAGAACGATAAACTGCACCAAGAGAATGCACGTTTGCGGGCTTTATTAGTAAAATCGCAATATATTGATACTGCCATATTTACCCTAAAAGCAGATACCACCCTACACCAAAAATACCTGTATATACCTGCTGAAGTAGTACGCAATACCACCCACCTAAAAAACAATTATATCACCCTAAATATTGGCAGCAAACACGGCGTGAAAGAAGATATGGGGGTGATTAGTCCGCAAGGGATAGTGGGCATAGTACACAAAGTATCCACCCATTTTTGTACCGTAATATCATTACTAAATAGCTTTACACTTATCCCCCCAAAAATTGATAGTGTTTTAAACAATGGTTCTATAAAATGGGACGGTAACGATGCCCGCTACGCTGTTTTAAAAGATATTAATATGCACATTCCTCTAAAAAAGGGCATGGAAATAGTTACCAGTAATTTAAGTAGCATTTTTCCTGAAAATATACCCATTGGCATACTTGAAGAAGCCTATATACCAGAAGGGGAAAATTTTTATACCACCAAAGTGAAACTACATACTAATTTTGAAAACCTATACAAAGTATATGTAATACAAAACTTGTATGCCCAAGAACAAGATACCTTAGAAAAAAAGTATAATATTAATGCCCAATAGCATACTACGATACCTGCTTTATTTTGCTGGCATATTGCTTTTGCAAACCGTTGTGTTAGACCCTATACAACTGGGCAGGTTGGTTACGCCTATACTGTATGTGCTTTTTGTGATGGTATTGCCTACTAATATTAAATCGTGGGTTGTTTTGCTGCTTTGTTTTGGGGTGGGGCTTATAGCCGATTTTTTTTCAGAAACAGGAGGGATGCACGCCTTTAGCATGGTAGCTGCTGGCTACCTAAGAATATACCTATTACCCTTGTTTATTAGTAAAGAAGATGCCGAAAAAGCTATTGAACCCAATTTGTTTACCCTTGGCTATCGCTTGTTTGGTTTTTATGCTGTAAGCCTATCATTGGTATATCTTTTAGTATTTACTTTTTTAGATGTAGCTACCACACGAGGGATAATATACACCCTGCTCACCATAGCAATTAGCACGGCAATTACTGTTTTCTTAATTTTTATCCTTCAGCTTTTGCTGTATAAAATCCGCCCAAAGGAGGTATAGATTATGTCAGAAGGAAGACACTATTTATATTATTTTATTTTCGGGCTGGTAGGTTTAGTACTCGTTATCCGCTTGTTTTACCTGCAAGTAGTAGATAATAGCTATGGCGAAATTGCTATGGACATATCAAAACGTGAGATTGTACAGTTTCCGCCTCGAGGTTTAATATATGACCGTAATGGTAAGTTGCTTGTATATAATGATGTAGTGTATGATTTAATGGTAGTTCCGCGTCAAGTTAAAGGCTTAGACACTGCTACCTTTTGCAAACTGCTAAACATAAGCCGTAAAAAATTTGAGAAAGAGATGCTAAATGTTATTGTGCGGCACGGTAGCAGAAAATCGTCCATATTTCAGAAACAAATTTCGCCCAAAACCTTCGCTACATTTCAAGAAAAGCTATACAAATTCACAGGTTTTTTTATTGAAGTACGTACCGATAGAAAATACAATACCACCACTATGGCACACGTACTGGGCAGCATAGGCGAGGTGTCGGAAAAACGCATAAAACAATCAAACGGATATTACCGCCAAGGCGAGTATGTAGGGCTTGCAGGTATAGAACGCTCTTACGAAGAACTATTGCGGGGCAAAAAAGGCGTACGCAATATGATGGTGGATGTTTGGGGGCGAGAAATTGGACCTTATAACGATGGTAAATACGATACCGCAGCAGTAAACGGAACAAATATTAATGTTACCCTTGATGCTGATTTGCAAGCCTACGGCGAACGTTTATTAGCAAACAAAATAGGTAGTATTGTAGCCATTGAACCAGCCACGGGAGAAATTTTGGCATTAGTAAGCAGCCCTGGTTACAATCCTAATATGTTTGTGGGCAGGCAGCGGGGCAACAACTATATGAAATTGCTACGCAACCCATTAAGACCTTTGTACAACCGCCCGCTAAGTGCGCCCTACCCCCCAGGGTCTATTTTTAAAATTGTAGAATCACTGATAGCATTAGAAGAAGGGGTGATAACCCCACAAACCGCCTATTACTGTGGTGGTGGGTATAGGGTGGGCAACCATACCGTAAAATGTAGCCATAGCCACTACTCGCCTTTAGATTTACGAGCGGGGATAGAGCAAAGCTGCAACCCCTATTTTTGCCAAGTTTTCCGTGCTATTCTCGACCAAAAGAAATTTAAAACCACAGCCGAAGCATATACCAACTGGTATAAACATATGCAGTCTTTTGGCGTGGGTAGTCGCTTAGGTATTGACTTGTTTGGCGAGTCGAAAGGAATATTATATACATCAGACTATTTTGATAAGCTGTACAAAAAATCATGGCGAAGCACCAATATTATTTCCATAGCCATTGGGCAAGGCGAGGTGGGCATTACGCCACTACAAATGGCAAATATTGTAGCAATAGTAGCTAATAGGGGCATTTTTTATACTCCTCATATTTTAAAAAGCTATGACAAAAACGGAGCCATTCCCGAAAAATTTACTAAAAAACGCTATACCACGGTTGATACTCAACATTTTGAGGTAGTGGTAGAAGGGATGCAACGTGTGGTAAATAGCGGAACCGCTCGTTCAGCAAAAATTGATAGTATACAAGTATGTGGCAAAACAGGAACATCGCAAAACCCACACGGCAAAGACCACTCCGTGTTTTTTGGTTTTGCACCCATGCACAACTCAAAAATTGCAGTAGCAGTAATGGTAGAAAATGCTGGCTATGGCAGCACATGGGCAGCCCCCATGGCCAGCCTTATGATGGAATATTATATTAAAAAACATATACCCCAAAAACGGAAGTGGCTTGAAGAACGTATGCTTAACAGTAATCTTATAAAAAACCTGCAAAATGTACAACGATGAGCGGAGTATAAGAACCTCTACCTTTGATTGGCTTACCATACTAATTTATATAGTAATGGTAGCATGGGGCTGGCTGGCAATATACTCTGCTGATTATAACCCCAATACTGATATACTTTCGCTTAAAAATAGTTACGGCAGGCAAATTATTTGGATTTCGCTGGCATTTGTTACCGCACTAATTATTCTTTTGTTAGACCACAGGGTATATCCTGCCTTTGCGTATATAATATATGGGGTAGTAGTACTCTCGCTGGTTTCCATTTTCTTTTTAGTGAAAAAAACTACGGGCGGGGCATTATCATGGTTTGTAATAGGCTCTTTCAAGTTTCAACCTTCCGAGTTTGCAAAATTTGCCACCGCATTAGCATTAGCCAAGTTTTTAAGCGGTTATGGCATTAGTTTTAAAGATAAAAAAACTCAAATTATAAGTTTTAGCCTTTTTATGCTGCCTATGGCACTTATACTACTGCAAAACGATACTGGGAGCGCAATGGTATTTGCTGCTTTTATATTGGTTTTGTACCGTGAAGGATTATCAGGGTTTTGGCTATTTACGGGGGTATTAGTAGGCGTTATTTTCCTTTTATCTTTATTAATAGGTAAACTTTTACTCATTATTATTATTGCTTGTATTGCTGCTATACTGTATTTATTAATCAGGAACAACAGGCGTGCAGTGGTATTGCTAATTGTATTTGCAGTGGCTACTATTGGCGAGGTATTAAGCGTAGGCTATGTGCAAGATAATGTACTTAAACCCCACCAAAGAGAACGCATAGATGTGATGCTTGGCTTGAAAATAGATAATAAAGATGTAGGATATAATGTGTACCAAAGCAAAGTAGCAATAGGTTCAGGAGGCTTGTATGGAAAGGGATTTTTAGGAGGTACGCAAACTCGCTTGCGTTTTGTACCTGAACAAAATACCGACTTTATTTTTTGTACCATTGGCGAGGAATATGGTTTTGTAGGCTCGTTTTTCTTAGTTGCCCTATATGTTTTACTGCTAATACGGATAGTGCAAATTGCTGAACGACAGCGAAGCCGGTTTAATCGGGTGTATGCCTATTGTGTAACCTCGATACTATTTTTTCACTTTGCCATAAATATAGGGATGACTATTGGCATATTTCCTGTGGTAGGTATTCCGCTTCCTTTTTTTAGTTACGGCGGCTCATCATTACTTAGTTTTACCATCATGTTGTTTATCTTGTTACGATTAGATGCTAACCGAAGTAACGAGATAAAACGTGCTTTTGAGATATAGTATAAACTACGGGTATCAATCTATTAAAGAAAATGAGTATCTTTGATATAAGTGAGAAAATTAAAACTCATACAAAAGTTTGCTGCTTTGGTGTTGGCGTTTCTTATTTTAACATCAACTACTGGCTTAGCCGTTGATGCACATTACTGCAAAACAAACTTAGTAAGCATTAGTGTGTGGGGCAAGGCAAAACCCTGTGCGCAGGCTGCCATGCAAGAAGAGACAAACGATTACAGTACTACCACAAAAACACCTCAAGTTTCAAAAAAATCGTGTTGCAGTAGTAAAAATGCGTTTAACAAAACAGATATAACTACCGATATTCGGTTATTAGAAAAATCAATAGAAGCGAACCCTGTTATAACATATTTTACTGGCTTTACAGTACACAACCTACCTGCCATTAATTGTTTGGCAATACGCCCCCAACCTCATATAATGGATAAAGACTTTTCAGTCGCTTATCAAAATTTCCGCCTTTGATAACCGTTTTGCTTCTCGCAAAATGATTTTTTTAAATACACAGGCAAAGCCCTGCGTGTAATACTTTATAGTATATGCACCTTTTCCATTATTTCACTTACTAAAGAACAAACAAATGAAAAAAATAATTACCATAGCATTTACGCTATTTGTAGCTTTAAATCTCAGTTCGCAAACCACTATTAAACTTAATATTGTGCATAAATCAGGCACAAACAACTTTGCTCCTGCCCAAGCAGCTACAAACAATATGGGGCATGATTTTAATGTAAGCCGCTTGCAGTATTACATTTCTAAAATCAGTATTCTGCACGATGGTGGTAAAGAAACCGAAGCCAAAGATGTGTATGCCTTAGTAAATGCAGTAACAGATGCTGCTGCAACTACCACTGAAATTGATTTAGGAAAATACACCACCATAACCAATGTAGAAGGGATAAAGTTTCATGTGGGGGTAGATTCTGGAACAAACCATCAAGACCCTACACAATGGGCGGCTAACCATCCTTTAGCACCCAAAATGCCCTCTATGCACTGGGGTTGGACGGCGGGTTACCGCTTTGTGGCTATGGAAGGTAAAGCAGGCAGCGGAGTAAGCAATGTATATGAGTTGCACGCTGTAGGAGACCCATATTACTATACCATACAAATACCTACTACGGCACAAGATGTTTTTGGGCAACTGCATATTGGTATAAACGCTGATTATACTAAAACACTTGGTGATATTGATATTTCATCGGGTGTGATTATACACGGTATTGATAACGAAACAGTGAAATTATTGCAAAACTTTAAAGATAATGTTTTTACCTCAACCACTGGGCAAGGCAATGTACTGGCAAGTGTAGCTAAAACTATTTCGCCCGATGCGCTAAAAGTATATCCCAACCCATCAACAGGTGCAGTAAGCCTAAATGTTACCGATAAATCACTTAATATTAGTGAAATAGAAATAACAGATATTACAGGTAAAGTAGTGCAAACTATTGCTGTTGGCAATTGGGCTAATCCCATAGATGTTGCCATACCCACCAAAGGTGTGTACTTGGTAAATATGATTAGCAATAAACAACGCTTGCTTACCAAAAAATTAATTATTCAATAAAAAGCGATAGTATGCAGGGCAACCACATAAGCTGGCTAACTATTATTATAGTATTAGTATTTTCTGCGTGCAAAAAAGAGGCATCAGAAAGCACTAATATTGTTGATGGTATTACTGTGCCTATGGGTTTTTCTGCTGTTTCTTTTCCTGCTGATAATGCTTATACCCAAGCCCGTTGGGAGTTGGGAAAAAAACTGTTTTTCGACCCCGCATTATCAAAAGATAGTACGATAAGCTGCGGTAGTTGCCATAGCCCCGCTTATGCCTTTAGCGATACCGTATCACTAAGCAAAGGTGTGCAGGGTAGGGCAGGAACACGCAACTCGCCTACTCTTGCTAATGTAGCTTACCTGCCATACTTTACCCGTGAGGGTGGAGTGCCATCGCTTGAAATGCAGGTATTAATACCCATACAAGAGCATAATGAGTTTGATTTTAATGTTTTACCCATTGCCGAGCGATTAAATAAAAATGCTGAGTATGTAGCTATGAGTAAAGCAGCATACAACCGCATACCCGACCCTTTCGTGATTGTACGTGCCATTGCTACTTTTGAGCGTAGCATGATAAGCGGTAATAGTGCGTATGATAAATTTACCTTTCAAAACCAAAGCACAGCTTTAACAGCGAAAGAGAAAAAAGGGATGGATTTATTTTTTAGCACAAAAACCAAATGTAGTCAATGCCACAGCGGTTTTAATTTTAGCAATTATGCTTTTGAAAATAATGGGCTGTATGATAACTATGCAGACGAGGGCAGGCGGCGATTAACCAACAAGCAAGAAGATTTTGCTTTGTTTAAAGTACCTACACTTCGCAATATAGCGGTAACAGCACCCTATATGCACGATGGCTCGCTAAAAACTGTTGAAGCGGTGGTAGAGCATTACAACAGGGGAGGAAAAAACAACGCACAGAAAAACAAAGAGATACGCCCCCTAAACCTAACAGAAATAGAGAAAAAACAGTTGGTAGCTTTTTTAAAAAGCCTTACCGATTATGAGTTTATTAACAACCCTAAGTTTAAACCTTAAAATAAATGAAATTAAAAATAACCACAATTTTTGCAGCAAGCTTACTTTTTTTAAATGCTTGCAAAAAAGACAATACCACCACTACTACCAATACGGTAGATTATGACCCCACCCCATATATTTTAGCCTACGGAAGTCTCCCCGTTCCCACCATAGCACAAGATAACCCGCTAACGGTGCAGGGCGTGAAACTGGGACGTATGTTGTTTTACGAAAAAATGCTTTCGAAAGATGCTTCACAGTCTTGTGCGAGTTGCCACAGACAAAAACACGCCTTTACTGATACCGTTAAGTTTTCTATTGGTGTACGAGGTTTGGAAGGCAAACGCCAAGCTATGAGTATTTTTAACATGGCGTGGCACAGCAACGAGTTTTTTTGGGATGGACGTGCACATCTATTGCGCGACCAATCGCTGATGCCCATACAAGATGACTTGGAAATGGATGAAACACTGCCCAGTGTGGTGGGCAAACTTAGCCAAAGCCAAACCTATAAAGACCAATTTAAACGGGCTTTTGGTAGTGATGAGATTACTTCTGAAAAAATGGCACTGGCTATGGAGCAGTTTATGAACTCTATTGTATCGCACAACTCTAAGTACGACCAATACCTTGCAGGAACAACACAACTTACAGCTACCGAAGAACGTGGAAGACAGTTGTTTTTTAAAGAATATAACCAGTTTTTACCTGACTCATCAGGAGCGGATTGTGCGCATTGCCACGGTGGTGCAAATTTTGAAAACGATAGATATATGAACAACGGTTTGGCAGCTACTTTTACTGATATTGGTAGAGAAAATGTAACCAAAAATGCCCGCGATAAAGGCAAATTTAAAGTTACCAGCTTGCGCAATATAGCCCTTACTGCACCCTATATGCACAATGGTGCGTTTGCCACACTTGAGGAAGTAGTAGAACACTATAATAGCGGTTTGGTTGCCTCGTCTACTTTAAACCCTGCTTTAGAACAAACCCGAGCAATGGGCTTGTTTTTAGATACACAGGAAAAAGCCGATTTAGTAGCATTTTTGAAAACCCTTACAGACCAAACTTTGATTACCAACCCAGAGTATTCAGACCCTTTTTAGATAATTATTTTTTTTTGCATAAAAGCAGGTGGCTTAATTGTTGCCTGCTTTTATATATAGTATGCAAAAAATAAGCATCAAAAATATGGTTTGCCCTCGCTGTGTTGACACTGTTGAGGCTATTTTTATTAAAAACAAAATAGAAACACGCTCTATTCAGTTGGGTGAGGTGGTTGTTTCGCAACCCCTTACAGAGTTGCAAAAAAGTACGCTTCAAAAAAATTTGCAACAAAAAGGGTTTGAGCTTTTGCAAAAAAATACTGCAAAACTTATTGCCCAAATAAAAACCATAATTATTAATGCTGTCCATCACTCCAACGCAGCATTAGAGGTTAATTTTTCTACCCTTTTAACTCAGCAGTTACACTATGAATACACCTACCTTAGCCGTTTATTCTCATCGATAGAGCATATAACCATAGAGAAATTTATTATAAAACAGAAGGTAGAGAGAATTAAAGAATATTTGTTTTATGATGAGTTAACCTTGTCAGAAATTGCTTTTCAGATGGGGTATAGTAGTGCTGCACATATATCGGCACAGTTTAAAAAAGAAACGGGTATGACCCCTACTCAATTCAAAAAAATTAAAACGCCAAGCCGTGCATCGTTAGATAGTATCTAATTGTTTGTCTCATAGACCATCCTATAACTTTTTGGTGGAATAAGTAAATAATTACACTTACATACACCCAACCTTGTTTAGTTTGGATATATGTAATGTCATTTTAAATATGATAATATAGATAATATTTGAAAATACGAAATAGGGATTTCAACCTATTTAATGTAAACTTTTAAGTACTAATATATTGTTAGTATGCCTATTGCTGCGTTTCCAATACTCTAAACACCAAGTCTTCTAAATATATGGCGGTGTACTCTCCTTTGTTTGAGGCTTTTACATCAGTAAGCCTCGGTAAATGAATACAAAAAAACTGTTGCTGGTGCGATGCTTCTATTAGAGTACTGCTAAGCGAATGCGGAAATTTGTACCGAGGATTATAGGCAGTAATTACATCGGCTATTTGTGCGCATAAATCTTTATAGGGTTTAAAAACAGCGTCTTTATTTATTTGGGTTACTTCTTTTACTAAATATACTTTGCTGCTTTCGGCAATAGCAATTTGGTTCAGGTATTTTTTATTATAGTCTAATTTGCCCAAACTATCGGGTAGCTCGTGGGTAAGCATATATACAATAGTTTTCAGCTTTGCTTTTACTCCTTTTACGTTTTGCAACTTAAACATTACTAAAAATTCTAAATAGTTCCAATACCAATTTAAAATATACAAAAGTAAACGCTGTTTATTTTCAAAATATCTATATACCGTGGCTTCGGTAGTTTTAATTTTTGCAGCCAGTTTTTTAAACGTAAAACGCTCAAAACCCAGTTCATAAATAAGGTCTATAGACTGTTTCACTATTTCTTTCCCTATTTCACTACTTTCAGGGTCTTTTAAAAATATTTTAGCGTTTACTTTAAATGTTACTTGAAAATCCATATTTCCTTTTACAAACGTAGTAATAATATTGTTAATAATACTAAAACTTTATTTAGCAATAGTATTACTATTGTTAAGCCAGTTTTAGTACCTTTGCCCAAATCTTGAAGAAGAACGGATGCTATTAGAAAAAAAAATACCCATAGAATATATTGCACGTAAGATAAAACGGGAAATGATTTATGTTCTTTTAATAGTGTTACTCGTATATTATTTTACGCACAGTCTCAAGGATATTATACCCATAATGCCATTAACTGTGCCTGCATTTATAGGCACTGCAATCTCAATACTACTCTCGTTCAAGCTAAACCAGTCTTATGATAGATGGTGGGAAGCCCGCAAAATTTGGGGCAGCATAGTAAATGATTCTCGCAGTTTTATAATCCAACTACAAACATTAGTTGCTCAAGGAAATGATAGTGCCATAAAAAAATTAGCCTATAGGCAAATAGCGTGGTGCTACTCGTTTGGGCAATCACTACGAGAAAAAGATACAACAGAGGACTTAGAACACTTACTTACAGATGAAGATTTTGCCAGCGTGGCAAAGCACACCAATACCCCCTTAGCCATAGTACAACAACACGGTAGAGATATAGCACAGCTTAAACAAAACAACCAGTTAGAACTTTTTTCGCAAATACAATTAGACAATACCTTAGTGCGCTTTGTTGCCTCAATGGGCAGGGCTGAAAGAATAAAGAACACCGTTTTTCCAGTAACCTACCGCCTATTCCTCCACTTTATCATTTATCTATTTATAGTAACCCTCGCAATAGCGTTGGTAAACGTAGATATATATTTTGAGATACCGCTATTGCTTTTTATTTCAGCTGCTTTTTTTTTATTAGAAAGAACAGCAACACATATGCAAGACCCTTTTAATAATACGCCTACTGATACGGCTATGACCACAATAGCCCGAAACATAGAGATAAATATAAGAGAATTGATAAAAGATAAAGATATTCCCCAACCATTAAAACCTGAAACATTCTATTCATCATAAAAACAATAAATTATGTACACCCAAACAAAAGAGAGTCAAAATAAATTATCTCCAAATGATGCCCTTCAATTACTAAAAAATGGAAACGCAAACTTTGTAAACAACCTAAGAACCAACCGCAACTTGCAAGAGCAAGTAATACAAACGGCAGAAGGGCAAGCCCCCTTTGCTACTGTATTAAGCTGTATGGACTCAAGAATATCATCCGAGTTAATTTTTGACCAAGGTTTGGGCGATGTTTTTAGCATACGTGTTGCAGGCAATATCTCTAACGAAGATGTTTTGGGCAGTATAGAGTATGCTGTTGAAGTGGTTAAAACAAAAGTATTATTAGTATTAGGGCATACGGGGTGTGGTGCTATTACTGGGGCTTGTAATAATGTAGAAATGGGCAACCTTACCGCATTATTAAAAAAAATAAAGCCCGCTATAGATGGTGAAACAGAAACAACGGAAAACCGTACAGGCTCTAACCTACCATTTGTGAATAATGTAGCCGTAAATAATGTACACAATGTAATAGCAGAAATAAAAAAAGAAAGTGCTGTTACAGCAAAACGGGCAGAAAACAGTGAGGTTTTAAAAATTATTGGCGGTATGTATGATGTATTTACTGGCAAAGTAACGTTTTTTGAGTTGTGAAAAAGGCGTTCTCTTTTTTATGGATAGGGTTTCTTTTTCCTGTTTTCCTTTTTGCACAACAAGAAGAAACAGGAAACTGGATGATGTATTTTGGGGCGAATAAAGTGAGTGATAAATTTAGTATTCATACTGAAACGCAGTATAGAAACCACACCATTGCCCCAAACAATATTGAGCAGTTGCTGTTGCGAACAGGTCTTAATTATCATTTTTCAAAAAACGCATTCGTAACGGCGGGCTATGCTTACATTGCTGGGCATCAGTTTGGCAGTAAGCAAACCAATCCCGAGTCAGAAGAACATCGGGTTTGGCAGCAGTTTATACTAATAAACAATATTGGCAGA
The DNA here is from genome assembly GCA_964584305.1 of uncultured Burkholderiales bacterium. Lineage (GTDB taxonomy): Bacteria > Bacteroidota > Bacteroidia > UBA8524 > UBA8524 > SB11. The sequence goes on along the minus strand of CAZOZL010000006.1, from coordinate 113,656 downwards.
GTAAAATTTGAACACCGCTACCGAGTAGAGCAACGCTGGGTAAATGATAAATACCTAAATAGATTTCGGTATCGTTTAATGCTGTTTATCCCGCTTAATAAACCAAAAATTGAAAAAGGAGCATTTTTTTTAGGACTGTACAATGAAATTTTTGTAAACGATAAAAAAACCTTTTTTGACCGTAATAGAATATATAGTGCATTAGGGTATCAGTTTCACAAAACAGCCAGCGTTCAGGCGGGGATGTTACAGCAACAAGTAAGCAACTTTAGCAAAAACTATTTGCAATTTGCTTTAATTTTCAACCCTGATTTTAGAAAAAAGGAAGCCCTCCTTACTGCATCTTCGCCCTTTTAAACGGGCATTCGCTATCATTTGGTTATTTAATTTAACAAAAACAGATGGGGCAAGGGATAAAAGTAAATGTAGAGTGAGCTTACCCCAATTAAACATATTGTAGGATATTTTCTACTCAAGCCACTTAATATTATTGGCTACAAGGGTTATTGGTATAATTTGTGCTAACAAGTGTTTATCAAAATATGCTCTATAATCTAAAAATGTTTCTCGTTTTCCAATGTTTTTATTATATTTTGCAATAACCCTATACTTCTCTTTTAATGGCTAATTGGACAAAACATTTAAAAACAGATATACCCGCCTCTTTAGTAGTTTTTTTAGTTGCTTTACCCCTTTGTATGGGTATTGCGTTAGCATCAAATGCACCCCTTATGTCAGGCATAATTGCTGGTATTGTAGGGGGTATTGTTGTGGGTATTGTGAGCAATTCTAACCTCAGTGTTAGTGGACCTGCGGCGGGCTTAACGGCTGTGGTGGTAGTATCAATAGAAAAATTAGGAGCTTACGATATTTTTTTAGTGGCGGTGCTTATTGCAGGGATGTTTCAATTAATTTTAGGCTTTTCTAAGGCGGGTATTATCGGCAACTACGTGCCTTCTTCTGTGATAAAAGGAATGTTGGCAGCTATTGGTATTATTCTTATTTTGAAACAAATACCTCACGCTTTAGGCTATGATGCCGACTATGAGGGCGATATAACCTTTGAACAATCTGACGGTAGTAATACCTTTAGTACCATTTGGTTTGCAATTCGTACTTTCCGTCCAGCAGCAGCTATTATTACCCTTATCACCATTGCCATTATGGCTATTTGGGAATTAAAACCGCTAAAAAGTCGTTTGTTGTTTCAAATTATACCTGGTCCTTTAGTGGCGGTAGTTGCTTCTATACTAATAAACTCGTTTTGGTTTCCTCAATTAAGTACTTCCTTCGCTTTAGAAGGTAATCATTTGGCAAAAATCCCCATCACGGGCTCTTTTAATGCCTTTGCTGATAACCTTATGTTTCCTGATTTTTCAGCCATAGGCAATTTTTCGGTATGGCAAATTGGCATTACCGTAGCTTTAATTGCCAGCCTCGAGTCATTACTTAGTGTTGAGGCAATGGATAAAATAGACCCAGAAAAACACATCACCAATAAGGATACTGAATTAAAGGCGCAAGGGTTAGGCAATATGGTCTCGGCTTTATTTGGAGGCTTACCTGTAACCGCTGTTATTGTGCGTAGTTCCGCCAACTTAAGTGCTGGAGGCAGAACCAAAACCTCAACAGTTTTACACGGTATTTTACTTTTGGTTTGTGTAATTTTTATAGCCCCTTGGCTCAACTTAATTCCCTTAGCTGCTTTGGCTGGTATTTTATTTTTTGTTGGATTTAAACTTACCTCACCAAATATTTTCAAGTCGGTGGCTAAAAAAGGGCGCACTCAACTAATTCCTTTTTTGGTTACCATTATTGCTATTTTGTTTACTGATTTGCTGTCGGGTATTATAGTAGGTATAATGATTGGGTTGTTTTTTACTATTCGTTCAAATAAGCAAAAAACGGTTTCGTTAACTACTCACGGAGACAACTACCTATTACGCTTTAAGCATAATGTAACTTTTTTAAATATTAAAGAGGTAAAAGATTGTCTTTCAATTATTCCATATAATTGTGAGTTGATAATTGACACCTCGAAAGCAGGATTTATAGACCCTGATATTATTGAGCTGCTTGAAGATTTTATAGGCACTACTGCACACAAAAACATTAATGTTGAGCTGGAGGGAAGTTTAGAGCATTTGAAAAATAAAAAATAAAAAAGTAATGGATTTAATAGATAAAGTTTTTCTCCAAAACAAAGCATGGGTAGCTGAAAGAACTGGTGCTGCTGCTAAACATTTTTATAAATTAAGCGAAGAGCAACATCCTGATTTTTTTTGGATAGAATGTTCGGATAGCCAAGTACCTGCCAATGAAATAACCAACACCCGCTCGGGGCAAATATTTGTACATCGTAATATTGCCAATATGGTGGTAAATACAGATATGAATCTTTTAAGCGATTTGCAATATGCTACTGAGGTGTTAAAGGTTAAGCATATTATTGTTTGTGGTCATTATGGTTGTAGAGGCATAAAAGCAGCATTAGGAAATAAACACCTTGGGCTACTGAATAAATGGGTGAGAAATATAAAAGATGTCTATCGCCTGCACAGGGATGAAATTGATGCTTTAGAAAACGAAGAAGTAAAATGGAATAGGTTAGTAGAGGTTAATATAATTGAGCAAGTTCATAACCTATCAAAAACATCTATCGTTCAAAAAGCACGGAAAGAAAAAGGATACCCTTATTTACACGGTTGGGTATATCACTTAAACGACGGGCTTTTGCAAAATTTAATAACTATAAAACCTAACGATGAAATAGACCCTATTTATCGTTTTGATAGCTTTGATGAAAAGTAAAAAATTAGGAACAGGTTTAGCCTTTATAGCCATACTGTCTGTCCTATCCTGATAGCTATCGGAACTCATCTGCCTGTGCGGCAGTAATACTTGTACAATACTGACGAAGGAAACCCGCCGAACGGCACGGTATCTTTATTGGGTGGGGTATAATGAAAGTGATATTCAAGTCGCCTCGCCCGAACAGGCGGTCAAATCCCCCGTCTTTATACACCCGTAGCCCTACTACTTTACTTTTTGTTTGGTGTTATCATTAGAAATTAAATAATTTTAATGCAAAGCACTACCTTTGCAATATGAAGTTTGGCGTTATAATATTCCCAGGTTCCAATTGCGACCAAGACCTTGTAGAGGTGCTGCGAAACACTACTAAACAAGAGGTTGTAGAGCTTTGGCACAAAGATACTGATTTGCAAAACTGCGATATGGTATTTTTACCTGGTGGTTTCTCGTATGGAGATTATTTGCGTAGCGGTGCCATAGCCAAATTATCACCAATAATGAGTAGTGTAATAGCCTTTGCAAATAAGGGCGGCTATGTAATGGGCATTTGCAATGGTTTCCAAATACTGTGCGAAAGTGGCTTACTCCCAGGGGCATTATTGCACAACAACAGCCGCAAATACATCTGCAAAAATGTTTATATTAAACCTGAAGGAGATACGCTTTTAACCCAAAATTTAAGCAAAACCAAAGCACTAAAAATACCTATTGCACATGGCGAGGGTAACTACTATGCTGATGCAGAAACATTAAAACAACTAAAAAACAATAACCAAATACTATTTACATATTGCGATGAAAACGGCACTACCACACCCGCCGCCAACCCCAATGGTGCAATAGAAAACATTGCGGGAGTAACCAATGTGGGCAGAAACGTTTTTGGGATGATGCCACACCCAGAAAGAGCCGCCGATGAAGCCTTATCAAACCGTGATGGTGTAGCACTATTTACCAACCTATTAAAAATTTCGGTAGCTACAATATAGCTGCTAACATAAATTTTCGTTTACTTTGATGTTTAAACACAAAACAGCATGATTGCTTTTATAAAGGGCAAAGTAGTACATATAAACCCTACCCAAGTTATTTTAGAAACCGCAGGAGGTATTGGCTACGAAGTTCAAATATCATTATATACTTTTGAGAAGATAAAAGACCAGCAAAGTACCAGCATCTACACCCATCTCTCTATAAAAGAAGATAGCCATACACTTTTTGGCTTTTATAGTGAGGATGAGCGGTTACTTTTTCGTAACCTTATATCAGTAAACGGGGTAGGTCCATCAACGGCACGCATGATATTATCGTCTTTATCTCCAAACGATCTTAACCATGCAATAATAACGGGAGACATCACGTTACTTAAAGCGGTGAAAGGGATAGGACCAAAAACAGCGCAACGTTTAGTGTTAGAATTACAAGATAAAGTGAAAAAGGCAGGGATAGATACCAGTTTATCAGCGCCAGACTCTGGCACATTAGCTGCAAGGCAAGAAGCCGTAAGCGCATTATTAATGTTAGGTTTTAACCGAGCCGCAATAGAGAAAATGGTGAAAAAGGTGATGGACTCATCAAAAAATGAAATACAGGTAGAAGAAATTATTAAAATTGCTTTAAAAAGCCTATAGTTGTACCCTCAAAAAAAATAGCCTATTGCGAAATTTTTTACTTTTTTAAAGAAAACAGACGATTTACTACGTTGGCGTAGTAAGGATTTTAATTTTAATGGGCTTACCAAAAAATGTAATTTTATTTGTGCTATGGGGTATAGTATTGCCTTTACTTGCAAACTCTGCTTTTGCTATGGGCAACCCTATGGAGGTAGAAACTTATGCAAGTAAGTACCCCTATATATTTGCTGCGGATACTCCCACACAAGATTCTTTAAAGTTAAAATTTCCCATCGAAGACAATAAGAACTTTAAAAAGAAAAAGAAAAATCCATTAGACCTTAAAGACCCTGCAAACATAAAAAAAGTGGTGGTATATGATACCGCCACAGGCAACTATATAGAAAAACAAACTGTTGGTGGCGAAGATTATCGCCTGCCCGAATCTAAAACTATGAAAGAGTATTTAGAGCAAAGGCGCAGGCAAGAGAATCAGTCTTATTTTAGGCAACGTTCTAAAGCACAAAACTTTGTTAAGGGCAATAGCATTATTCCAAAACTCAATTTAGGTCCAAAAGTATTAGATAAATTATTTGGTGGTGGCTTAGTAGATTTACGCCCTCAAGGTTCTGCCGAAATTATTTTCGGGTGGAATTTTAATGAAGTAAGAAACCCTGCATTTACAGTTCGCCAGCAACGCAACGGGCAGTTTGATTTTCGCCAAAAAATACAGTTTAATCTAACAGGCTCTATTGGCGATAGATTTAAAACTACTTGGCGATACGATACCGAAGCCACTTTTGATTTTGACAACCAAATAAACCTTAACTGGCAAGGCAAAGAGGACGATATTGTTAAAAATGTACAATTGGGTAATGTAAGTTTACCGCTTAATAGTAGTCTCATTCAGGGGGGGCAAAGCCTTTTTGGGGCACTGGTACAGTTGCAGTTTGGTAGGCTAATGGTAAGCACCATATTTACCCAACAACGGGGGCAAACTACTGAAACTGAAGTAACAGGCGGTGCACAAGTAACCGAGTTTGATATACAGGCAGATAACTACGATGTAAACCGCCACTATTTCCTTAGCCAGTACTTTGCTGATAATTACGACGAATGGTGCAGCACCTCACCATTTATAAGCTCGCCCGTTCTTATCACAAATGTGCAAGTATGGGTAACCAACCGCACAGGTATTTTTGATAATACTCGTGATATTTTGGCATTTATGGATTTGGCAGAGGCAGACCCTTTTAATAAAAACTGGCTTAACCCTGGGGGGGCAGTAAATGCTGATAATAGCTCAAACACATTATACCAAACATTTCAGTTTCAAGACGATGTTCGCCAATCAAACAAAGCAGTAAAGTTTCTGCGTGATCAAGGGTATGACCCAATTCAAGATTTTCAGTTGCTTAACAATGCCCGCCAGTTAAATACTAATGAGTTTACACTAAATCCCCGCTTAGGGTATATATCGCTTAATCAAGCACTAAACAACGATGAAATTTTAGCCGTCGCTTATGAATATGTATTAAACGGACGGGTTTTTAAAGTGGGTGAATTTACCAGAGAGGTATCCTCAATAGACCCCAACCAGCCCAGTGCTTTATTCTTGAAAATGCTAAAAGGGGCTACCATTACCACTACGTTACCCATTTGGAACTTAATGATGAAGAACATATACTCATTAGGCTCGTTTAGTGTACAAAAAGACCAATTTAAACTTAATGTAATTTATGCGGATGATCCTACGGGAGCTGATTTAAATTATATCCCCGCAAAAGATGAACCTAATTTTATAGGTATTCCCCTTATATCTGTTCTTAATCTTGATAAAATAAATTCGCAAGGTGAACCCACTCCTGATGGGGTTTTTGATTTTATTGAAGGGCTTACCATAAATACATCAAACGGCAGAATTATTTTTCCCGTTCGAGAGCCTTTTGGAAGTTTTTTGCGCTCAAAATTTAACGACCCTCGAAATGCGGATTATTATGCCTACGATGCCTTGTACGACTCTACAAAGTGGCTGGCACAACAAGAAGTGCTGAAAAATAAATTCTTTTTACGGGGAAGTTATCAAGGCTCGTCTAATTCCGAAATTTCACTTAACGGTATCAATATTCCGCAAGGCTCGGTAAGGGTTACTGCCAATGGAACATTGCTTAATGAAGGAACGGACTATATAGTAGATTATACCATTGGTAGGGTTAAAATTCTTAATTCAGGTATCCTAAATTCGGGTGCGGTAATAAAAGTTACATCAGAAAACAATAACCTGTTTAGCATACAACAAAAGACTTTGGTGGGTGGGCGTTTCGACTATAAAGTAGATAAAGATTTTATAATTGGGGGTACAATAATGCACCTGTACGAGCGTCCTATAACACCTAAAGTAAATATAGGCGAAGAGCCTTTACTAAACACCGTGGTGGGTATAGACGGTTCTATTCGTAGAGAATCAAGAGGTTTAACAAGGCTGTTAGACCGTTTACCATTTATTAGTACAAAAGAGCCTTCAAACATTCAGTTTAGTTTCGAGGGGGCAAAACTTTTCCCGCAAAACCCAAAAACTATTGGCGAGCGTGGCACTGCCTTTATTGATGACTTTGAAGCAAGTGAAACGCCTTTTGACTTGCGCTTAGGCACAGGCTGGTTTTTGGCAAGTACGCCAGAGGGGCAGCCCGATTTATTTCCTGAAACACAAAACACAGCGGATGAGTTGGGCTTTGGATATAATCGCGCACGATTAGCATGGTATTCATTAGACCCTATATTTTTTCGTAACCAGCAAAGCAGTAGCCCTCCAACCCCTCCTAACTTAATTAATAACCCTACTGCACTATCCAACCACTATACCCGTGAGGTATTGCAAAGCGAAGTATTTCAAAACCGCCAAGTGCAACAAGGTATCCCACAAAATTTACCCACTTTTGACTTAGCTTATTACCCCAACCAGCGAGGGCAGTATAACTACACCGTTGATGGTTTAAATACCGATGGCGAATTAAAAGACCCGAAACAAAGTTGGGGCGGTATTATGCGCCGTATAAACCAAAACGATTTTGAGGCAGCTAATATTGACTATTTAGAAATATGGGTGATGGATCCTTTTATAACGGGACCCAACGGAACAATACAAGACGGGCAGTTTAATGCCAATAATACCACAGGCGGTGCTTTATACTTAAACTTAGGCTCTGTTTCTGAGGACGTACTTAGAGATACCCGAAAAAGTTTTGAGAATGGACTACCAACACCCGCCACCGTAGATCCTTTAGTAGATGTTACTGCTTGGGCGCAAGTACCCAATGCACCTGCACTAAACAACGCTTTTGATGCCAACCCTGATGCAAGGAGGGCACAAGATGTGGGTTTGGATGGTTTTAATGATGAGAATGAGCGCATCCACCACAAAAAGTATTTAGATAGCATAGCCACCACATTTGGCACTGCCTCTGCGGCATATCAAAATGCACTAAACGACCCTTCTGCCGATAATTACCTGTTTCACAGTAGCGGCAATTTTGATGCACAGGGTGCAGGAACGCTAAAACGCTACCAACAAATAAACGGGCAGGAAGGCAACTCACAATTAGCCACCGTACAGCCTGACGGTTATCCAATAACAAGAACTAATTTTCCTGACGATGAGGATATTAACCGTGATTTTAGTTTAAATATTACCGAGCAGTACTACCAATATAAAATAGATTTAACTCCCACATCATTAGTAGTAGGTCAAAACTATGTTACGGACAGTGCTTCGGTGTCAGTAAAGTTAGAAGATGGCACGTTTGAAAACATTGTTTGGTATCAATTGCGTATCCCCGTAAACTCTTGGTCAAAAAGAATAGGAGGGATTAGCGATTTCAGGTCTATACGTTTTGCTCGCCTTTTCGTAAAAGGTTTTGACCAGCCCGTAGTACTACGTTTTGCTCAAATGCAATTAGTGCGTGCTGACTGGAGGCGTTATACCAAGCCACTATCCGTTGCTGTGCCTTCTGTACCAGGAGCACCAGGAGACCCAACAGCATTTTCTGTATCAACAGTAAATATAGAGGAAAACGGTACCCGTGTACCTATAAACTATGTACTACCCCCAGGCTTTTTTAGAGAGTTGAATGTAACCACCCCCAACAATGTACAGCAAAACGAACAATCACTTTCGGTAAGGGTGTGTAATTTGCAAGATGGTGATGCCCGTGGGGTATTTAAAACCACCCGTTTCGATTTTCGTAATTACAAACGTATTCGTATGTTTATGCACGCTGAAGGAGAAACAAAAGGGCTTAGAAATGGCGATTTAAAGGCATTTATCCGTATGGGTACTGATTTAGAAAACAACTACTACGAGTATGAACTTCCACTTTTAGTAACCCCTGATAACAGCCGAGAAGAAAACCAAGTGTGGCCTACCGAAAATGAGTTAAATGTACTGCTTGAAGATTTTTATTTAGCAAAACAATTGCGCTCAAATGCGGGAGCATCATTGGTTGATGAGTTTGTATATGATTTGGGCGATGGGAAAAGGATTACCCTAAAAGGGCTACCCGATATGAGCAATGTTAGGGTAATAATGTTAGGGGTAAAAAACCCATTGAAGCAGGATAATCCTGCCACCGATGATGGTTTGCCCAAATGTGGCGAAATTTGGTTTAATGAACTACGGGTGGTTGAGTTTAATAACCAAGGGGGCGAAGCTGCCACTGCCCGATTGGTAACCAAACTTGCTGATATAGGCACTTTCTCAATTTCAGGAAACTATCAGTCTATCGGTTGGGGAGGTATTGATAAGAAACTTAACGACCGTAACCTAAACGAGATAATGCTGTACGATATACAAACCTCGTTAGAGTTAGGTAAATTCTTTCCTGCAAAGTGGGGTTTAACTATCCCCTTCTTTTTGCAAAGAGGCGAGCAATTTATCCGCCCAAAATATAATCCCCTAAACCCTGATATATTATTAGAAACCACCGTTAAAGCAGCACAAAGTGAAGAAGAAAGACAAAAAATTCTCACTGCTGCCGAAGATTATACCTCAAGGCGCAGTTTCAATTTTAGTAATATCCGTAAAAATAGAACGGGCGGCGGAAAACCGAGACTATGGGATATAGAAAACTTTAATTTTAGCTACTCGTTTCAAGAGGTTTTTAAACGCAACCAGCGTATTTCTGCTAACCTTCAACGCACATGGCGAGGAAGCGGGCAATACACTTTTGCAACGGGGGCAAAAAACATTCAACCTTTCAAAAAAATTGTTAAACCAAAAAAATGGTTACGTTTAGTACGCGATTTTAACTTCACGCCGTATCCACAAAGCCTGTCAGTGAGGGCTGATGTAAACAGATACTATTCAAGATTAATCAATAGAAACAACGATGACCCTTTTACCATAGTTCCTATTTTATACGATAAAAACTTTACTATGAACAGGGTATATGACTTGCGCTGGGATTTAACCAAAAGTTTAAAAATAGACTATCAAGCAACTTCAAATGCCCGTATTGATGAACCCATTGGAAAAATTGATAGAAACGAAGATCCCACAAAAATAGATACCATACGAAACAACTTTATAAACCTTGGACGAACCACCAACTACACGCAAATAACAAACGTAACCTATACCCTGCCGCTTAACAAAATACCCCTGTTAGACTGGGTTACTGCCAGCGCACGATACTCTGCCAACTATGGCTGGGTTACTGCACCACCAGCAATAAGAAGTTTAGGAAACACCATACAAAACTCACAAAACCTATCGTACACGGGGCAGTTTAATATGCTTAACCTGTACAATAAAATACCAGCACTGCGCAAAATAAACCAAAACAGAAATCGCCCAAAACCAAGAAGGCAAAAGCAAGAGGAAGAAGAGGACGACGGCAAAGGCAATAAGCGCAAGAAGAAGAAAAAGAAAAAACGAGAAGCAAGTGGCTTTGGAATTACACTGGCAAAAACGGTAATGATGGTTAAAAACGCATCGTTTACGGTTACCCAAACCAATGGAACAACGCTGCCTGGTTTTAGGCATACCCCGCTATACTTGGGCAACGATGTTGATAGAAATGCCCCCGGTTGGGATTTTGTATTTGGCGCACAAGACCCAAACATACGCTACCGCCTGGCAAGGGAAGGTTTTTTAACTACGGATACCCTGCAAAACACTTTTTTTGCACAAACCAGCCGACAGGATTTTAGTGCCAGTGCTACTTTAGAACCGTTTAAAGATTTTAGAGTAGAGTTGCGTTTTGTAAGAAACCATACACAAAACACACAAAGTGTATTTAGGTTTGATGAGACTGAACAAGGTTTTAGAGATTTTGGTTTCCAAGAAACGGGCAGTTTCCAAATAGGAGTTTCTACCCTGCGCACAGCTTTAAGGGGTAAAGAAGTAAGCTCAAACGAAAAAACGTTTCAGCAATTTCTTAATAATCGTTTTGTTGTAGCTCAACGTATATCAGCAGAAGACCCACGCTCAGTAGGGGCGGCGCAAAGTGGTTTCCCCAATGGATATACTGATAAAAACCAAGGAGTACTTATTTCGTCATTCCTTTCGGCTTATACTGGCACAAATGCACAAGACCAAAGTTTAGGTCTTTTTCCTCGTATTCCTTTCCCCTCTATTAGGATAAACTACAATGGATTAAGCAGGATAAAACAAATTAAAAAAATTGCCAGTAGCATCACTCTTTCATCGTTTTATAGTGCTACCTATAATATGCCACAGTATAAGACTATTTTAAGTAGTTCTGATAGCATTAATCCGTTGGATGATAACTTCGACCCGCAATACGAAATTCGCTCCGTTACTATAAATGAGAGTTTCAATCCGCTTATCCGTATTGATATTAATTTCGTTAATAATTTTACTACTAATGTAGAGTATAAATCAACACGAAATATTGCGCTATCCTTAGCCAACTATACATTAATAGAAACACGAAACTCCGAATTTATTATTGGTATAGGATATAGAGGAAAAGAAATATACTTGCCCTTTAAAATTAGAGGACGAAAACCCTATTTGAAAAACGATTTAAATATAAGGTTCGATTTTTCTATTCGTGATGTAGTTACAATAACCCGAAACGTGCAAAACTTACAAAGTAACCCCACGCAAGGGCAGCGTATTTTATCTATTAAACCACAAATTGATTATATGCTGAACGAGAAACTTAATTTACGGTTTTTTTACGATAGGCGTGTATCTACTCCCGCTACATCCAATGCCTTCCCTACCGCCATTACACAAGGTGGGCTATCGCTACGATATACCTTACAATAGTGTGAGGTGTCTTTTATAGCGTTTCACTCCCTATTTCCGTCCTATGTGCACTATCCTACGTATGAAGGGGAACAGCTGTACGGGCTATGTTATCTACCCTAAACAAAACTAATCACGTTAACTTTGTGGGTAAAGTGTTCCTCTTCGCTTTTAGAGGGGCTTTTGGTAATTGTACCTGATCGTTAAATAGGGTGCGGTTATGAGGGAAAAGACAGGCAATAACATTCGCCAAATAATGCAGTACGGGTGATAAGACTATCAAGCTATAAAAACCTCTTTTTATAGCTTACATTTTTGAGCAAACTTTCATAAATTCGCACACCTAAAGATTAATACTACCTACCCTGTATTAGGCTTTGTTTGTTGCTTGGTATATAGCAAATACCAACAACTATCCTGTCGTAAAAAAATAGTGAGAAATAAATATATAAGATTATGAAATACAATGTTCTTGGAATTATGTCGGGTACGTCTATGGACGGAATTGATTTAGCCCTTTGTGAAATTAGTGAAGAAGCAGGCAAGTGGAGTTACAAAATTTTAGCTGCCGAAACTACCCCCTACGATTCTAAATGGAGAATTAGACTATCGCAACTACGCAAGCAAACCCCACTGGTATATGTGAAAACAGACACTTTTTATGGACATTACTTAGGCACACTTGCCAAAGATTTTATAGCCAAGCACAATGCCGAAGTAGATTTAATTAGCTCGCACGGGCATACTGTTTTTCACCAGCCTGATGGCAATATTACCGCCCAAGTAGGAAGCGGTGCAGCAATACACGCTGTAACTGGGTTGCCTGTAACCTGTGATTTTAGAACCGTTGATGTGGCTTTGGGCGGACAAGGCGCACCTTTAGTACCCATTGGCGATGAGTTGCTGTTTAGCGGGTATGATGCCTTTCTTAATATGGGTGGCTTTTGCAATATATCTACCCAGCACAATGGCAAACTGGAAGCCTTTGATATTTGCCCTGGGAATATAATTTTGAACCGTATTGCTCGTAATTTGGGAAAAGACTATGATGCCAATGGAGAAATAGCCCTAACGGGAGGGATAAACTACGATTTATTAAAAGACTTAAACAATATTGCCTATTATAGCAAAGAAGGTCCAAAATCTTTAGCTCGTGAGTGGATTAACAGTGTGTTTTGGCCTATTGTGCGTGAAGTAGAAAAACAAAACAAGCAAGAAGACTTGATGAAAACCCTCGCCGACCATATTGCAGGGCAAGTAGCAAAAACAATAGACAAAATTACCAATAACCAGCCCGAAGGTTTTAAAGTATTAGTTACTGGTGGAGGTGCATATAACGGTACACTAATAGAACTATTACAAACACACACTGATGCAGAGTTTATAATACCCGAAGATAAAAACCTTATTGAATATAAAGAAGCGATGGTTTTTGCGCTTTTAGGAGTGTTAAGAATTAAAAATCAAAACAATGTTTTAGCAAGTGCTACTGGAGCATCAAAAGATAATATAGGGGGCGCAATTTTTGGCGATTTCTCAACATTAAATTAACGGATTAACTAAAAAAACAAAATTGTACGAGTATGCTCTATAACGAATCATTAAAAACGCTTTTAGATAAATTTCAAAATAAACAACCTGAAATAGTTTTTGAATGGAAAGATAGTGAAACCGAAGCCGAAGGCTGGGTAGTTATCAACTCGCTACGGGGTGGCGCATCAGGTGGAGGCACACGTATGCGTATTGGGCTGGATAGGTATGAAGTAGAATCTCTTGCTAAAACAATGGAGGTTAAATTTTCGGTATCTGGGCCACCTATTGGAGGTGCAAAATCAGGTATTAACTTTGACCCTCGCGACCCCCGCAAACGCGGAGTGTTAGAGCGTTGGTACAAAGCCGTTGCTCCGCTATTAAACCAATATTATGGCACTGGCGGAGACTTAAATGTTGATGAAATACACGAGGTTATCCCTATTACCAAAGCCAATGGCGTACCCCACCCACAAGCCTGTGTAGTAAAAAGCCACCTTAAAATTACTGACCCTGTTGAGCAAAAACGCCGTATAGATAACTTGGTAAATGGAGTAACTAAAGTGTTGGACGATAAACGTTTTAGCCCTGATATTACCAAACAATATACCGTATCTGATATGATTACAGGCTGGGGAGTAGCCGAAGGGGTAAGGCATTTTTATCATCTATACGGAGGCGTATTAAACTATAAAACAGCCATAATACAAGGTTTTGGAAATGTAGCCGCTGCTGCCGCCTATTACTTAGCCAAAAATGGGGTGAAAATAGTAGGAATTATAGACCGTACAGGGGGCTTGATAAAACAAGAAGGCTTTACTTTTGATGAGATAAAAGAACTATTTGAAAACCGTAACGGTAATGCGCTTAATGCGCCCAATATGATGAGCTTTGATGAGGTAAACCAGCAAATATGGAAGCTAAAAGCAGAAATATACATCCCTGGGGCGGCATCACGCCTTGTTAGTAAGAAAAACATGGACGACCTTATTGACGGGGGCTTAGAAGTAATGAGTTGTGGTGCTAATGTGCCTTTTGCCGATAAAGAAATATTTATGGGTCCTATTGCACAATATGCAGATGAACATACAGCAGTTATTCCCGATTTTATTGCAAACTGTGGTATGGCACGCACCTTTGGGTATTTAATGACCGAAAATGCCCAACTAAACGATGAGGCTATTTTTCATGATGCGTCGAAAATAATATATGATGCGATGACAAAAATCCATCAGTTTAGCTCGAAACCCACAGGATTGATGGGTAAAGGGCTTGAAATTGAATTAATAAAATTAACCCAATAATATGAAAGCATTTGATTCTTTTGAAAAATGGATGAAAATAATTTTTTTAAACAATACCGTTGGAGAATACCTGCTTTGTGCAGGTGTTTTGCTTTTAGGGTTTGCCTTTAAAAACATTATTACAAAAAGTCTTATCCACCTGCTTTTTAAGCCTTTAAAAGTCTTTTCTCGCAACAAATTTACGAGCGAATTTGATAGTTTGTTTAAAAAACCGATTAAGTACTTTTTCGGGATGGTGTACATTTATATCGCTTTTTATCCTATAGATTTACCGCCCAGTGTTAATATCTCCATTTTTAAAGGATTAACTATAAGTGGCTTCATCACCATTATTTATGATTTATTTTTAGTAAGTATTACTACTTGGCTATTGCTCCGGTTGGTGGAGTACATAAGCTTAGTATTAGCAGATAAAGCCTTAGAAACAGAAGACACTACTGACGACCAGCTGGTTGGATTTTTTAGAGAGTTAGTAAAATTTGGGGTAATTATTATTGCTGTCTTTTTCACTTTGGGTGCTGTTTTTAAAATGAACATTGCCGCCGTAGTTACGGGCTTGGGACTGGGTGGTTTGGCAATTGCTTTAGCAGCGCAAGATACACTATCCAACCTGTTGGCATCATTCATCATTTTTATGGATAAGCCATTTAAAGCAGGCGAATTGATTACCGTAAATGATATTACAGGCACTATTGAAAAAGTAGGGTTTAGAAGCACCAGAATTAGAACATTAGATAAGAGCTTAGTAACCCTGCCCAATCAAACACTGATAAATAACCCGCTAAACAATATTACCCTTAGTTCTTTTAGAAGGGTTAAATTTACCATTGGCGTGCTGTATGGCACCAAATCAGCGCAGATAGAAACTATTTGCAGTGAAATAAACAAATACCTATTAGCGCATAAACAAATTGATAACGACATTATGGTGCTTTTTAGTGAATTTGGAGCAAGCTCGTTAGACATCCAGATTTTATTTTTTGTAAACACCAATAGCTGGGATTTGATGATGGAAGTGAAACAAGAGATAAACTACGAAGTAATGAAAATTGTAGAACGCAACGGTACTGATTTTGCTTTCCCAACACAAACACTACATATCGATAAAAATAGTTAGTGCTTGATTGGCAAGCGTTTTTTTTGTTGATTTGCAACCCTTAAAAAGCCTGTTTTGGTATTTTTATAAAAACACGGGGTGTGGCGCAGTCCGGTAGCGCACTCGCTTGGGGTGCGAGAGGTCGTGGGTTCAAATCCCGCCACTCCGACAGGTTATAATAAAAGCCTTGCAAGAATTTTCTTGCAAGGCTTTTTTTTAATTGTTAGTTAGTGGCTTTTAGCCTTTAGTGCGATGGGCTCACAGAATAGGCATGAATGCCCATTCTATACATAAAGTTTTTTGCTAAGGTTATAAATTGCAGTTAGGTTTGAACCTGTTGCAAGGAAACGCCTGAACAGGCACGGACACTGTATCATACATTTCTTTCTTGTTATTAAACCCTCTACCCATGTATTGCAGTTTACCTATGCTACAATTTGGCTTCCCCTTAAGGGGATACTTATTTGCTAATGCCAATCAGTTGCTTTGGAAGGGGTTTGCCTTTATTTGGCGCATACGTTGTTATCTTGAGCGGAGTCGAAAGGCGTGTAAGCAGGTTCAGAGGGTAGCCAAAAAGTGGTGTACAAGTGGTGGTGGTATATGTCGAATTTTGAAAATTTGGCATATACAGCGAAACCCCAACTCACATTAATTATAGAATTAAAATCCTGCTTTATCGGTGCTTTTAAAAGCAACGGGCTTTAGTTAGTGGACGTTGTCCCCTTAAAAAAATAATATTTTCCATCTGAAGAATAACCCAATTTGTAGAATACTATCCAAAAGAAGGTACTATGTATTGCATAGTATTATATTTTTACCTTTATTTGCAGTGTGAAATTAGACAATATACAATCGCAAATGCGTAAAGGAGTGCTTGAATACTGCATTATGGCAGTAATTGCACAAGAAGAAATATATGCTTCGGATATTTTACAAAAACTTAAAGTAGCAAAGCTAATTGTAGTTGAAGGTACATTGTATCCACTATTAACAAGGTTAAAAAATGCTGAACTATTAAGTTATAGATGGGAAGAAAGCCAGCAAGGACCACCTCGAAAATATTACTCGATAACAGATAAAGGAAGGGAGTTTTTGAAAGCACTGGACAATACTTGGAAAATTTTAACCGAAGCCATAGAAAAGGCAACCAACAAAAACTAATACACCCGCACTAATCTATAAACACCTAACAATAACAAAAATGAACAAGATAATAAGTATAAATTTAAAAGGGCTGGTATTTCAGGTAGAAGAGGAAGCCTTTGAGTTATTACAAAACTATTTAGAACAGCTTAACAATCATTTTACAAATGAGAAAAGCCGTTTAGAAATAATGGACGATATAGAAAGCCGCATTGCCGAAATGTTGCAAGAGGTTTTAGAAAATAAAGCAGTAATAACCGTGGCTGATATTGAGGAGGTTATTGCCACTATGGGCAAACCATCAGACTTTGGTATTGACGAGGAGGAGGAAGAAAAAACGAAAGACGAGAAACAAGCCTATACCTCGCCAATAGGCGATATACCTAAACGTTTTATGCGAGATAGAGAAAATAATGTATTGGGTGGAGTATGCTCGGGGGCAGGGCATTATTTTGGAATAGAACCGCTATGGATGCGATTAATATTTTTATTCTTATTTTTTGCGTTCGGTACTGGCTTGTTCTTCTATATCGTTCTTTGGGCAATAATTCCTGAGGCTAAAACACCCTCTGATAGGTTGCAAATGAAGGGCGAACGGGTAAATATTGATACTATTGAAAAAACCGTAAAAGAGGAGTATGAAAGAGTAAAAAAAAACATAAATAACTATGGCAAAGCTAAGAAAGATCCAGTTGCCAAAGCCTTTTATAAAGGAGCGGGCTTTTTAAAAGAAATAATAAAAGGCGGGGCAAAATTACTTTCAAAAGTACTGGGCTTTGTGCTATTGCTTTTGGGCATTTTATTTTTTATTGGGTTGGTAGCGCTTTTAATACAAGTGGCTACTGATGGTAGATTGCCTATAATATCATTAGTTTTTGAAAACCAAACCTATATATGGGTAGCTATTGTAGCCGCATTTGTATTGACACTTATAGTTATAATAATGCTAACAACAGCCGCATTAAAACTATTTAATCCTAACAGGAAACTACTAAGCAGTGGGGCTATTATAGTAACTATTGTTGCGGGTACTATGGCCTTTTTTACACTACTTACCTTAGGGGCAATATACGGTAACACATTCTCTACACAACAGGCTGTAAAGAAAAGTAAAATAATTGCTGTGGGAGATACTTTAGTAATTTCAGCCTATAACCCAATACTAAAACAGCTTTTTGGGGAGTATAATGCCAAAAATATACATAGTTATACAGCATCAGCATTTAAAATAAGAGGGCTTGATTTTCAGTATGTTAAAACATCCTCAAACGCTATTATTAATGACTCGCTGTGGTGTTTAGCATCACTTGATATAAGAAAAAGCGAAGGTAGCGAGTGGGAACTTGAAATTATAAGAACAGCATACGGGCAAGATGAGTACAGGGCACATCTATTTGCCAAAAAAATACCTTTGAAATATGAGCTTGAAGATAGCCTGCTCACCATTAATACGCACTTTTATGTGGGTGAAAATACCCCTTATAGAAACCAAAAAATAATATACAGACTATGGGTGCCAGAGGGAAAAGTAGTGAGGTTTGAGCAAGGAGTAACAGAAATAATGAACAGGCAATTGAAACGTAAAGTTACAGACCCAGAGTATTATGGAATGACATGGAAAATGAGCGAGGAAGGACTGCGGTGTTTAAATTGCAAAAAACTTACAGGCAGCAGAAACTACGCCAATAGAGGAGACAGCCATGTAGAAAAAGATTTTACAAAAATAGAAGTAAATATACCCGTTGAGGTGAATATTGAATATGCTAATGAATACTCTATATATGTAACAGGGCCGTATGATGTGCGTGAAAATATTGAAATTTTTAAAAGAGGAAATACGCTAAAAATTGATATTGACAATGATGGATTATTTGACATTTTTGATAAATATGATGTTAGCGATATTATTATTAACATAAAAATGCCCCACCTTAACAAGGTAGAAGCAAACGGAGCAGCAAAAGTATATTTAGCAGCAATAAAAGAAAAGCAGCTTACGCTTGATATTAACGGAGTAAGCAGTATTGAAGGGGATATAGATATTGATGAGTTGGAAATGGAATTAGCGGGAAGTGCTGTGGCAAAACTAAAAGGCACAGTAAACAAAGCTGATATTGAGGTAAATGGAGTCTCAAAATTAAAGTGCAGCGAATTAAAAATAAATAGCTGTACCATAGAGACAAACGGGGCAGCCCAAGCCTATATAAATAGTATAAACTACTTAAATGCGCAAGCAAGTGGTGTTAGTAAAATAAAATATAAAAAAACGATAACCGTGAAAAAGAAAATAAGCGGAGCAGCAAGTATAAAACTAATAGAGTAGTTTTTCTCTATTCCTTAGTTTGGTTAAACCCTTTTGCTGGGATAGCAGGAGGGTTTTTATACATTACAATCGGGCTGAAAAAGTAAAATTACCTCCAAAACCAGATAACTGATTGGGAAATAAAATACCCTCAATGCCAAACAAGCCAATACCAGTATAAAACCGTTTGTTAATTTGCCAGCCCACTCTTTGGTATATATCAAAAGGACCAAAACCACCAAATGCAATACCTGATGTACTATACAACTTTGTACCTATAAAATTTAGTGATTCAAAAGCAAGTTGCGGTCTATAAGTGGTAAAAGCCATTAAATTAAGTTTCACACTTACAAAATTCTTTGGGGTGAAACCCATAGTATAGTTAATTCTTATTTTGGTAGGCAAGGCAGAGGTAAATGCACCCACAGTATAAGGTATTTGAAAACGGGTAACAATACTATCGCCTATGCGGCTGGCATAATTTGCACTTCCCAAACTATCAAACGAGGGAATAAATACCCCTTCAAATCTCACTGTAGAGTCTTTTCTGCCATATTGTGATGAACGATTGTCCCAACTGATAAATCCCAAATCGGTAATGGCAATACCAATACTAGAGGTTTGCCCCACCATCATATTAAAGTTTATATCAGCCAAAGCACCAAAACCCGAATGTGAGGCAATTTGCAATGGCGAAAAAATGGATTGCTGGGCTTCCATATCTAAGTTAACATCTACATAATCCCCATTTTCTTCAGTAATAATACGCCCCTTGTGTGCCCTAATTTTTCTATACTCTAAACCTCTGGTTATCCCTGCACTGATGCTTAAATTAGCCGGGCGATGTTTTATAGTAAAACTACTCATCCAGCCTATTTGCAAATTATCGTAGCGGGTGGTTAAGTAGCGTAAATCATCGGCAATTATAGTATCGCCAGCAAACTGTTTATTGCCCTGAAAAAAGAAACGTCCAAAATCCTCACTAAATTTTGTGCTTTGATGCCTTGTAATACGATAGTTTACAAACAAAAACTGATTGTATTTTTTTAAAGGTATTATATACCGTAAACCGATATTATTCTCTACTCCACCAATATTTATTGCCGATATATTCTCTATCGAGCTAACGATAGAACTGGGAGGTAAAGGGTTTTGCAAATAAAAATTATAGGCAAGCCTATTTACTGCCATGCTTGAGCTAAACTCCAAATCATAGTTAAATTGCAATAAATTACCCTCAAAATGACTGCGCATAGGGTGCTGGTAAAAAACATCAAACCTATCAAAACTATTGGGCTGTGCCGTTATACTACTATCCGTAGTTACGGCAGTATCGTTTTGTGCAGTAAGGGTTACAAAACTAAAAAGTAAAAAAGCAAGGGGTGTTAGTCGCCTAAAAGCGTTGTTCATATACAAAATCGCCGGTAAGTTTAATATCAAATTTATAATGACTATAAATATTTATAGGTGTTGAGTTTCCTTGTGGGGTATTGAAGGTGGCTTTAACCAATAGCCGTTTAGCATTTTTTATCAGTTCCATACGCTGACGGCTAAAATAGGCTTTTAAAACCGAACGGACAGGCGCAGTAACTTTGCCCGTAGTAGCATCAATTGCGGCGGCTTGCACAAGGTTGTTTTGTGGCAACATTACAGAGTCTATAATAGCCCCCACATTATCAACTATATATAGCTGAATATGTGCCGACAAGGGGAAGCCATTATTCACTATTATGTTAAAAGTGCCTTCTTTTACCCTATTTAAGTTTCCGCTTGAGAACATCTCGAAAGGCAAAGTATCTGCCAGTGATAAATTATTTGCCAAAAATGCAAGCGGCGTATTTATTGTAAGTGATGCCTCAATTTTAGATTGGTTGTATATAAAATCTTTCCAACCACTAATATTACCCAATGGGTTGATTAAAACCCCCAGTTCATACTCCAATTCATTAGGCGTAGTATTAATAAAGGTATTTATGTTAGAATTATTTTTATTTAAAACATAGGTAGTTACCTTTTCGGTAAAGGGGTTGTCTGTTGCCGCAGGCATAGTAATAGGGCTATTAATAGGGGTGGCGTTTAGTTTCACGCTTTGCCCGTTATTTGTGTTTTTAGCCGTTAAGTTTTTTATATCTATTTCTGCAATAGCACCCACTCCATTTTTAATGGTAAGCTCAACATTCATATCATCAAAACTTAGTGAGCCGCCATTATTACTAAAAATATCCAGTTTGTTAGTGGCGGGTCCTGCTTTTAGGTTTTTTTGTCCAAAATAGCCCTCTGCCCATTCAGGTATCATATTTAGCAATCCATAAAACACAAAAACACTATCATTAAGAGATATGCTTCTTTTTATACCCGATGAGTCTAAACGTACGTCTAAAAGATTCCAAAAAGAATTGACCAAATTATCTACAGCAGGGTTTCTACCGCGCAAATCAATAGTATATCCATCAAGAGGTATATCCCGTATCACATCAGTACTTCCTCCTTTTGGGGCTGCTTTTACCTTCAATACCTCGTCAATACTCACTCCGTTTTTAACTGCATGCGGAATCTTATAATCTACAGTCATTGCTTCCTCAATCGTACTTACTATCCTAATCCTTAAAGTACCCGATTTTAGTTTTAGTTTTTTTAGTTCGGCTCCGCCAAAGTTATACACCACATTGTCATCTCTGTTATGTACGCTTTGGGCAGGGAATATTGCTGTTGCCGATAGAGGTTTAAGATCATATACCCTAATGGTAATATTTACTTTATCTTTAGAATTAATTAATACAGGGTTGGGGGTGGTGTAGGTTTTTAAACGTGTAATTCTCACTTCAAGGCTGGCATCTACTTGTTTACCTTTCAAATCAGCCGAAACTGTTTTTGATGCGTCTGGCGCAATGTTTATCATTCTATCACTCACCAAAATATTGCCAGTAACCTTGTTTACTAACTCAAAAGTTACTTCCTCTATTTCAATAGGAAAACCATTGGCAATGGTAATATCTATAAACCCCTCTTTTAGCACAGCAGTTTCAAATAAGCTACTAGCATCAACAGGAGTAGGAGGAATGCTGGTAATATTTTGTGCAGGAATAATAAGGGTTTGCCCGTTTAGCAATGTTGATTGGGGGTAAATATCCTCCAACTCGATAGATTGGGTAAGCACTCTATCAGAAAGTTCGAGCGTTTGTAATGAAATTGTACCTTGAATGGTAGTATCGGGAACATTAAAAAAATCGCTAATATTTGCAGTATATATAGGATACTCTAACACTAACTGTAGGCTACTATCAGCATTTTTAGTGATGTCTGAATTTTTAATTAAATTATCAATAGTTAATGATGAACTGGCAATAGGGGTTAATACTTCCGTTTCCCATGATGAGAAATCCTCCTCGCGGCGGCAACTGGAAATTAAAACCAATGCTGCTATAAAGAAAATGAGGGAACTATACTGTTTTCTCACAATTAGGTTAGTCATAAAAATCACTAATATATACTTATTTTATATAAAGAGACATACAAACTTGCTTCGAGGTTGTGAAAGGGGCTAATTTCAGTTTGTATAGTTAATCTGTAATATTGTAAAATATGTCATCACATCATATAGTAAAAGACCAACAAGAGCCTGCGCTTATTATAGCTAATGGAGAGGAGTGTAGCCAAGAACTTATGGGGCAGTTGTTAGAGTGGCAGCCTACTGTGGTGGTGTTAGATGGCGCATTGGATAGAGTGCTTAAACTGGGTATTAAGGTAGATGTTTTGTTAGGCGATTTTGACCGCTTACAAAATATTGAAGAAAAAGTAGCAGGGCAACAACCCATAGAAATTGTGCATACCCCCAATCAAAATAAAACTGATTTTGAAAAAGGGATAGATTATTTAATTGAGAACGGGCACAAAGCAGCCAATATAATTTGGGCAACAGGCTTACGTGCCGACCACGCCATTGCCAATATTACCAATATGGTAAAGTACAAGGAAACCATAAACTTGGTAATGTGGGATAATCACTCAAAAATATTCCCTATAAATAAATCATTCAAAAAATGGTATGCAAAGGGTACGCCCATATCACTAATACCCATTGGCGAGGCAGGCGGAATAATAACCCAAGGGCTAAAATATAACCTAAACAACGAGGCTTTAACTATGGGCAGCAGAATGGGAAATAGTAATGAAGCGGATGCAGATGGGGTAGTAAAAATAGAATATGCTAAAGGAGATTTAATACTAATGGAGTGTGAGGATTAAAGATACTCAGCATAAATAAAAATCCCCAAAAGGGTGATGAAGACTGCTGAAATGATAACCCAAAAAAGAAACTGTATTTTTTTTTGTTTACGCTGATGTTTCTCCCATGACGAGAGTCCTCTTTTCTTCTGTTTCATATAGGTAGTTACTTGCAAAATAAAGCATTTTTTTGGTAAAAAGAGAAATTCCATATAATCTTTGATAAACGAGAGGATATAAATTTAGTAACAGCGGTTACATATTTAGTTTTTCAAGTTTTAAGTTTATAAGCTGTAATTGTCTTGGGTTTTTTATAAACTGTGTTGCTTTTTCGTAATTTTCTTTTGCCTTTTCCCGTTCTCCTTTTTGCTGGTATAAATCTCCTAAAACGGCATAAAACAGGTGGTTTTTTTTAAGCGTTTTAATTTGTAAAACATCAGCAATAGCATCGTTAATATTTCCCTTATAAGCTTTTACAATAGCCATGTTTAGCTTTACCATAGGCGAAGGGTTTAGTTTCTCCAAGTGTATATAAAGTGCGTATATACTATCCCAGTCTGTTTGTTCAAAAGACTTGCTTTGGCAGTAGAAAGAGGCAATTGCGGCTTCTAAATGGTAGCTACTTAAAGTCTCTCCTTGTGCCGAGTTGTTAAGGTAATAATTGCCTTGATTTATTAAGTTACTGTCCCAAAGGCTTCTATCTTGTTCTTTGTATAAAACAATATCTCCAGTGGGTGAAATACGTGAGCTGAACCGTGAAGCATTGAAACACATTAGTGATAATAGTGCATTTACTTTAGGCTGGTTTGTAAGTTCGTTTTCAGTAAGTAATAAGCAAAGGCGCATTGCCTCGAGGCATAAATCATTACTTAAAACTTGGTTTTTGCCCGATGATGTGTTGTACCCCTCATTAAATAAAAGGTATATAGATTTTAAAACAGTATCTAATTGTGGTAATAGTTTTTTGTTTGCAAGTACTTCAAGTTGTATTCCCGCTTCTCTTAATTTTTCTTTAGAGCGATATAGGCGTTTGTTTATAGTTTCTACGCCAGTAAGCAGTGCCTTTGCTATTTCATCATTCCCGAAACCGCAAAGCGTTTTTAGTATCAAGGTAATTTGGGCTTCACTACTTAGTGCAGGGTGGCAAAGCGCAAACATCATGCGCAGTTGGCTGTCCTTAATTTGGGGTGGGGTAAAAATAGTATTAATAGTAGTAGCCAGTGTATATTCAGACTCTAACAAATAAGCAATATCAGCATTTACCTTTGTTTTGTTTTTTTCCTTTCTGATAAAGTCAATGGCTTTGTTTTTGGCAACAACATATAGCCATGCAGTGGGGTTGGGCGGCAGGGGTTTAAAACTCCATTCTTTTAAGGCTAATACCATAGTATCTTGCACAATATCTTCGGCAATAGACATTTGCCCAACGCCGAAGATACGTGTAAGACTGGCTACCATTTTTCCATACTCACTTCTGAAAAGATGGTCTGCAAGCGTATTAATTTCTTTTGCGCTTTGCAATTACATATTCAGGTGTTGTACAGCACGCACTTCTATCACGCCATCGTTAAATTCTAAGATGGGGCAACCCTTAGCAATTTCAACAGCATGGTCTATATCATTTGCATTGCAAATAATATATCCGCCTACTATCTCTTTACCTTCGGCAAAAGGACCATCACTTACTACCATTTTTGTACCTGCAACAGTTTTTCCACCTGGTTCTAATGGCTGTCCGCTCACAAAAAAACCCTTCTCGCCCAGTTCACCCATCCATTTGCCCCAACGTTGCATATGGGCTTGCATTTCTTCGGGAGATTGGTTTGCTTCTCTGGCATCGCCACCACGAAATAATAACATAAATTCTTTCATAACTTTTTATTTTTTAATGTTTATACCCTCATTACGAAGCTAAAAAATAGTATTGGACATAAAGCTAAAAATATTTTAGGGTGTTTGTAATTATAAATGCCTGCGAAAGCAGAAACGGCTATAAGTTTAATTTCTAACATTCAAAAAAAATTACTCTCCACCGCCAATTTGTTTAAAATATTCTCGGGTTTTATTTTTATAGTATTCTCTAAGGTTAGGGGGTATAGTTTTTAGTAATTCTTGTTCTTTGTTTTTCTTTTTCAGATATTCTTCAACACTTGGCGGTAGTTTGCGTTCCAGTTCTTTGCCTTCGGTGCTTTTGCGTTCATTATCTGTTTCACGTTCTTTTTCGGCACGTTCATGCTCCAAAAGGCGGGTTAATATTTCTTTTTGGCGTTTCAAGGTTTCAATGGTAAGGCGTTTGTTTACCAAATCTTTCTCCACTTTCTCCATTAAATCTTGTGTTTTCTGTAAGTTGCCCAGTTTACCTTGATTGCCCTCTTGCTTTAGTTGTTTTTCTAACTCGCTTAGTTTGCGGCGCAATGCCTCTTGCTGCGCTGCCATTTTTGCCCATTTTTTACTGGTAGGTGAACCCTTCCCTTCTTTTTCGCCTCCTTTGCCGCCTTTTTTATCTCCATTTTTGCCTTTTTTACCGTCCTTTTTCATCCCCTCCTTCATTCGTTTCAGCTGTTCCTCAAGTTCTTTTTGCATTTGGCTCATCTTGCTCAGTTGCTTTTTCTTGCTTTTCTTTTTTCGGGCATTGTTTGGTTTTCCGCCCTTGCCTTGCTTTTGCGATTGCATATTCTCTTGCATCTGCTTCAATATCTCACTCATCATCACTGCCAAGTTGTTTATATTAGTCATGGTGTACTGCTGGTAGCTGCGCCCCAAATTTATTTGACGCTTGCCTAGCACATCAATAGATTTATCCATGTTGGCATTCATTTCACTCACTTCTTTGTTTACATAGGTGCGCATTTGCACTACTCGCTTGCTCAGTGCCAATAGGCTATCTTCTATAATTACGGCATCGTCTTTTAGTTTGCGCTGGAGTTGGGTAAGTGCTACTAATTGCGGGTTGTAGGTAGTTACTTTTTTAAGTTCTTGCATTACCTCTTCTTGGTCAAAAGAAAGTGTGATAAGGTTGTCTAATATTTCACGCAGGGTATTATAGTCTTCGGCTTGTTTTTCTTTTTGCTTTTGCTGCATCCTCGCCTCCATTTGCTTCTGCTTTTTTTGCATTTTTTTTGCAGCCTTTTTCTGTTTTTTATGCGCGTCTTTATTATTTTTTTGTTCTAAATCTTTCTTACTTCCCTTCATATCCTTCGCAATATCTTCCAGCTCTTTATCGTCCTTCTCCATACCCAAATCGTGCGGTTTTTCCAGCTCATTATTTAGCTTATCTACCTCTTTCAAGTCCTTTTGAAGGTCTTTAAACTCTTTGTTTAAATTTTCTTGTTTTTGTTTAAGTTCTTGTTGCTTTTTGGAGTCTTTTTCTGCATCTAAATTTTTCTCGGTTTCGTTGGCTAACTTTTCTTGTTTTTCAGCCAACTCTTCCATCTTGTCCAATGATTCATTCAGTTTTTTCTCCACCTCCATTTGCTTGTATATTTCAAGCATTCTATCCAGTTGTTTGTTGGCATCTTTGGTATTTAGTTCCATTTTGTCCAACTCTTCCTTTAGCTGTTCTTTATTTTCCTGCTTCATCATCTGTTCCAGCTGTTTCAGCATTTCCTTCATCTCATCGGTAAATACCTCGTCAAATAGTTTGTCCAATTCTTTTTGCTTTTCAAGCAGGTCTAAATCTTGCTTTTTATACTCGCTTTCTTTACTATTCTTCTTTTGATTTTCAGCCTTCAATTCCTCCATTTGTTTTTGAAGTTCTTGCTGTTGTTTCAATAGGTCTTCAATTTGTTTTTTGTCTTGCCAGTCAAGTTTTTTCTTTTCTACCAGTTTCTTTTGAAGGTCTTTAATTTGCTTGTCAATTTTTTTGGTTTGCTGCATTGCCTCTTTCATTTTTTCTTTAATGGCTTTGCTGCTTTTAGCAATATCAGCTTCTACTTCTTTTAGGGTGGGCGCACGAAAGGTTTTCACCACACTTTTTGTGCTTTTACTGCCGTTTATCCCATCGTTATCAAATACTTCAAAATAGTATTCTAACTCTTCGGAGGGTTGTAGGTTTATTTGAGCCAAATCCCAAATATGATAAAACTGGCGGTCTGCACCTCCACTTGTGGGAATGGTAATGCTTTGTAAGCCCTGTTTTATTTTAGCAGGGTTATCACTTTTTAGAAATTGATAGTTGAAGGTGATTTTACGAATGCCGTAGTCATCTGCCGCCTCGCCTACAAAGTAGGTTAACTTTGTGCTTAAACTGTCTTGTGTTTCTTTTACTTTTATGCTGGGGTAAGCATCGGGAATTATATTAATAGCATATAAAACAGAGTCCTTGCTTTTCACCTCTTTATTGGCTGCTTTTACACTGTAAAAATTTTCGCGTAAAAAACGGCGACTAAACTGAAATCTATTTCCACTTAATGGGGTAATAGTAAGCAATGTGTCTTTAAATTTAACGTTTAATTGCTCGGTATTTTTAGTGCTAAAATCCCATTTTACTACCGTACCTGCGGGAAGGGTTAAATCACCAGCATTTTCTACACTCTCATTTTTCTTTTTTAAATAACGGGGATATACCAGTGTTGTCTTAAAGCCACTAACAAATGGTTTTGCAATAACCTTTAGGGTATTTTCTTTAGAGTAAAACTCGCTGGCATAGAAACGAAAATCCGTATTTTTTTGAAGATTTTTAAAAGTATAGCCAAAGTTTAACTTGTCTTTTTTCTCCATTTTAAAACTGTTGCCGTCAATTTCTAAAAATACTTCGGCGGGCAGCTCTCCACCTGTTACTTTTAGTTCCAAGTCAAAATCTTCATTTTGCATAGTTTCTAACTCGGTGTTTAAAATATCAAATTTAAAAGGGGCTTCTTGCTCAAAAAAGGTGTTATAATTAACTATGCGGTGTGTAGCCTCTGTAATTATGCGGCTGTTTGTAAATAATATCACTACCAGCAATAGCACAGGAATAAGCGCGTATTTTAAATACTTGTAGTTGGTTTTTAAATTAATGGCGGTTTTGAATGGAATGGGCTGTAACTCGGCAATTTTTTGGGATATACTGGCTTGTAGCAAAGCAGTAGGGGCATTGTTGTTTGTAGTTTCATTATGTTTTAGCTGGAGCGTATTAAGCAGTTTATCTTTAACATCAGTAAAATGATTACCAATTATTTCTGAGGCTTGCTCGTAGCTAATTACCTTGCCAAGGCGGTACAGCTTTGTAAGGGGAATAAATATAAAACGGACTAATACAGAAGCAGTAAGCCCCAGCCAAGTAAAAAACAAAATGCCTCGCCACACGCTATTTAGCCTACTATAATACTCTAATACAGCAGTTGCCAGTAGCGTAGCTGCCAAAATACCAGTGGTGTATATAATGCCCCGTATTAAGCGGTTTTTATAATACTTGCGTATAAACTCATTGAGTTTAGTAATAAGAATATCGTAGTTGTTAGTGCTTCCCTTCATGGTTGTATTTTACTCCGCAAAAGTTTGTCCAAAATTTAATCTCTACTAAATAAGGTAAATACTTTTGTAAGATACAATGTAAACGAAACATTAGCCATATTTGTGATAAACAGATAGATTTTTTCTACGAAAAGGGTAATGGTAAAGATATACCTGAAGGTGTATTGGATATGGCTACGGTTTCGCTTTTTTTGTACCGCACCCATATCAAAATAATAGTTAACTTCGTAAAATCGTTTTAGAGTTTCCTAAAACAACGGTATTGTTGGTATTGTTTTTTAATACCTAAATTTGTAGTTAAATGGATATTAGCAATAGTATAAAGCAACTTTTATATGAACACGATTGTGTGATTTTACCCAATTTTGGCGGCTTTGTATGTGCTCACAAAAAATTAGAATTTAATATTTATACGGGTTTAATTCACCCCCCACGCAAAACGGTTGCTTTCAATCAAAGTTTAAATAATAACGATGGTTTGCTGGCAAACTACATTGTTGAAAAAGATAAAATAGGCTACACAAAAGCATTAGAAAATATAAATGCTTGGGTTAGCGGGCTGCACCATCAGCTGCAACAAGGGCAAACGGTAAATATAAGTGGATTAGGCAGTTTTAGCCTTAATACAGATAAAAGAGTTGTTTTTGTGCCTTTTGCTGATATAAATTTTTCTACTAATACCTACGGTTTAGCCACTATTAAACTAAACAAAAAAATAGCAAAAAGTGCTATAAAAGAAGCCCCTAAAGTTATACTACCTGCCCCGCCTCCAAAACCAACTGTTGAACCTAAAAAAGTGGAGGAAAAAGAAGTTAAGGCAGCAGATATTAGACCAACAAAACCACCAAAGCGCAAAAAAAGAGGAGGCTATAAAATACTTCGCCGTATGACAACAATTGTTTTTACACTTTTAGTATTTTTCGCTTTTTTTATTTACCAAGATTATGCCTACCACTCTATAATAGATAGAGGGGGGTTAATGGATTTTAACACCTCATTAGGCATCAACACAAATACTAACAACAACTTAAAGGCTACGGAATACAGTAACAGCAAGGGCAATGAAACGGTTACAAATAGCGATAATGAGGGGAGTGAAATGGCTAATAGTTTAGAAAACAGTACAGTTACACAAACGGATGTAGAAACTTCGATAGTCCAAACAGCAAAAACCGACTCGGTTTTCTATATCATTGCAGCTGCCTTTAGTAGTGAAAGTAATGCTAATGACTTACTTGAAAACCTGAACCGAAAAGGATTTGCCTCTGAAATCATAAATATACAAGGTTCATCGTTATACAGAGTAGGATACAAGCAATACCCTTCTCGTAAAAAAGCTGAAGGCGACTTAAATGCAGTTCGCAACAAAACCCACAACTTTGCGGCTTGGATATTAGCAGTTAAACCCTAAAATATGTTGTTACAAATAACACAAGATGGCGGAGTGGCGGCGACAGATACTACGTCTGCGTTAGTAATTCCTGTTGAAGAACAATTAGATTACATTGAGTTAGTACTTAAAGGCGGTATTATTATGATACCCATAGCCATTTTACTGGTTATTGGGTTATACCTCACTATTGAGCGTTGGCTCACAATAAACAAAGCCCGAAAATTAGATGCTAATTTTATAGCAGATGTAAAAGACTTAGTATCAAGTGGGAATATTGTGGGGGCAAAAAATCTTTGTCAACGCACTTCTACCCCTATTGCTCGTATGCTTGAAAAAGGAATATCACGAATTGGTAAACCTATGAAAAATATTGAGGTGGCAATAGAAAACGTAGGAAAACTTGAGATATATAAATTAGAGAAAGGGTTGCCCACACTGGCTACTATTGCTGGTGCCGCCCCTATGATTGGCTTTTTGGGAACGGTAACGGGTATGATTACTGCCTTTTTCGATATGGCAAAATCGGGTAATAATATTGAGATTGATACTTTGGCTGGCGGTATATACGAGGCACTAATAACCACAGTAGCGGGTTTGGTAGTGGGCATTATTGCTTTTATAGCATACAACCTACTCACGGCATCAGTAGAGCGGGTGATACATAAAATGGAGGGTGCGGCTGTTGAATTTTTAGATTTACTTCAAGAACCTGCCTAATGAATTTTAGATCAAAAACTAAAATAAAATCAGAGTTTAGCCTTGCCTCAATGAGCGACATGATATTTCTGTTGCTTATCTTCTTTTTGATAACCTCTACCTTAGTAAGCCCTAATGGGGTAAAAGTACTTTTACCCAAACTAAATAATAAGAAACCACAGAAAGAAAGCGTTACAATATCAATAACGCCTGATGCACATTTCTTTTTAAACAAGAATGAAACATCAATAGAGCTTTTACCTGCACAGCTACAAGCAGAGCTAAGCGGGATAGAAAACCCAACTATATCCATAGCGGCAGACAAAAGCGTGCCGTATGAGGAGGTAATGAAGGTAATAAAAGTAGCCACAAGGTTGAAATATGGCATACTGCTAAAAACAGAACGAGAATGAGTTTGAGCCACAAAAGACTGCAAGAAGAAGAAAAAGAAGAGAAACAACGTAAGCTAATTAGTTTATTAGGAACGTTTTTTATTCTTGCGGCTTCATCTGTGTTGCTTATGTTTTTCGGGTTTAAGTACCTTGACCCGCCACCACCCGAAGAAGGTGTGGTAATGGTGAGCATGGGGCAAGATGAGGGCGGCAACACCCAAGAGATGCCACAGCAAACGGCAGAACAAGAGGCAGCAAGCAGCCCCCAAACCGAAGAAAGTTTTGAAACCCAAGACCACGAGCAAACACAAGAAGCAGCGAGTAGCCCCACTCCTAATAATCCTAACCCTACGCCCCCAAACGATAGTAAAAAGAAAGCCACGCCTAAAAAGAAGGTAAACTCTGATTATCTGTTTGAAAAAGGAGATAAAACCACCAATAACGGAAACGATAATAAAAAAGGAAACAAAGGAAAAGAGGATGGTAAAGGCATTGACCCATTAGGTGGTTATGGGCTTGGCAAGGACGGTACAGGCTGGTTTATGAAAGGCAGAAAGCCAGAAACTAAGATATCGGCATCGTGCAAGTTTGAACGTGATGAGACTGTGGTGGTAGTGCTTAAAGTAAATAGAAACGGCAAAGTAGTATCAACAGAATGTAGAATGAAGTACAAGAAATTTAATGCCACTACTACAAAGAAAAAATATTGCGATTGTGCAAAAAATGCTGCTAAAACAGTACGCTTTACCCCAAAACCTAGTGCCCCATCAACCCAAGAGGGCGCAGTAAAGTTTAACTTTAAGGTGAGGTAATATTCTCTTTTCTTCTCAAAAAACCAGTAAACTTTAACATCTTCGCAGTCAATTTTTTTTCTCATTATGAATTACAAGCA
Organism: uncultured Burkholderiales bacterium; assembly: GCA_964584305.1. Classification (GTDB taxonomy): domain Bacteria; phylum Bacteroidota; class Bacteroidia; order UBA8524; family UBA8524; genus SB11. Next base: position 81,530 of record CAZOZL010000006.1, on the reverse strand, counting down.
AACGCTTGATTATTTATACTCCCAACTCCCTATGTTTACTCGTATAGGGGCAGCTGCTATAAAAAAAGACTTGGGCAATACTATTGCCTTGTGCGAGGCATTGGGCAATCCCCAACAAAAATTTAAAAGCATACATATTGCAGGTACTAATGGCAAGGGTTCGGTAGCGCATATTTTAGCAGCGGTATTGCAAAGTGCAGGATACAAAACAGGTTTATACACCTCGCCACACTTAAAAGATTTTCGTGAGCGTATAAATGTGAACGGAGAAATGATACCCCAACAAGCCGTTATTGATTTTGTAGCGATACATAAAACGCACTTTCAGCGCATACAGCCTTCGTTTTTTGAAATGACGGTAGCACTATGTTTCAACTATTTTGCCGCCCAGCAGGTAGATATTGCTATAATAGAAACAGGATTAGGCGGTAGGTTAGACTCTACAAATATTATCACTCCACAATTATCTGTAATAACCAATATAGGCTTTGACCATACTGATATGCTGGGCAATACACTGCCTTTAATAGCATACGAAAAAGCAGGCATTATTAAACCCAATATACCCGTTATTATTGGTGAAACACATACTGAAACAGCCCCCGTTTTTATTGAGAAAGCAAAAAAAACAAAATCGCCTATACAATTTGCTGATGTTGAGTATAAGCTGGTAGATTTTGAAAACAGAGGCAATTTTGCTCAACTGTTATTAACACAAAACAATGCTATACAAAATACTGAACTCCGTTGCGATTTAACAGGTATTTACCAGAAAAAGAACTATATCACTGCTTTTGCTGCTATTAAAAATTTACAGCAACAAGGGTGGAATATCTCTCCTACATCTCTTGCCCAAGGTTTTGCTAATGTAAAAACTACTACTGGCTTGCTGGGTAGGTGGCAAAAACTATCTGACGCTCCCCTCACCTACGCTGATACGGGACACAACGCTGGTGGCGTGCAATTGGTAATAGCACAAATTAAGCAACAGCAGTTTAAAAATTTACATATTGTTTGGGGTATGGTTAAGGATAAAGATAGCAGTCAAATATTGGCTTTGCTTCCTCAAAATGCTACTTACTATTTTTGTAATGCACAAATCCCTCGTGCCTTGGCAGCAAGCGAACTGTACAAGCAAGCGCAAGCCTTTGGTTTAAAAGGGGCTACTTATACCACTGTACAAAAGGCAGTGCAGGCAGCCCAAAATAGGGCAACAACTCACGATATGATTTTTATAGGCGGCAGTACTTTTGTAGTGGCTGAAGCTATTTAGGGTAAGCTAAATAGATTGATGTATTAAACTTTTCCTTTTCGCTTCACTCAAAATTAACAAGTCGGTAAAAATCTTCTACTTTTGCATATTATGCAAGGCGAGTTAAAAATATACAATACCTATACCCGAAGTTTACAAGTGTTTGCTCCCATAAAAGCCCCGTTTGTGGGAATGTATGTGTGCGGGCCTACGGTATATGGTGCGCCACACTTGGGTCATGCCCGTGGACCCATTGTATTTGATGTAGTACACCGCTACCTAAAACATTTGGGCTATAGGGTGCGTTACGTGCGTAATATTACCGACGTAGGGCATTTGGTAGGCGATGCCGACGAGGGCGAAGATAAAATAGCCAAAAAAGCACGTATTGAGAAGTTGGAGCCTATGGAGATAGCACAACTATATACCAATAGCTACCACAAAGAAATGGGGCAGTTAAATGTACTTTCGCCAAGTATTGAGCCTTTGGCATCGGGGCATATTCCAGAACAAATAGAAATGATTGAAAAAATCATTGCCGAAGGTTTTGCCTATGTGGCAAACGGTTCGGTATATTTTGATGTAGATAAATACAGCCAATCGCACGATTATGGCAAATTATCAGGCAGAATATTAGACGATTTAATAGCAGGCGCAGGCAATGAGTCTCGCCAATTGGAAGGGCAAAATGAAAAACGACACCCTGCCGATTTTGCCCTTTGGAAAAAAGCCGCACCTGAACATATTATGCGATGGAACTCGCCTTGGAGTGTGGGTTTCCCTGGGTGGCATATAGAATGCTCTGTAATGAGTAGCAAATACTTAGGCGAGGAGTTTGACATACACGGGGGCGGTATGGATTTACTTTTTCCGCACCACGAAAGTGAAATAGCCCAAAATATGGCGTGCAACCACAAGCAGCCTGCCCGCTACTGGATGCACCATAATATGATTACCATAAACGGGCAAAAAATGGCAAAATCGCTGAACAACGGCATTAACCTTAGCGATTTTTATACAGGCAACCATCACCTGTTAGACAAGGCATATAGCGGTATGACTATGAAATTTTTTGTACTGCAAGCCCATTATCGGGGTACAATAGATTTTAGTAATAAGGCACTGCAAGCGGCTGAAAAAGGCTTGGCAAGGCTATTTAATGCCTATAATTTAGTAGAGAACTTAAAAACAAATGATAACTCTACCTCAAACCTCCAACAAGTAATAGATAATGCTTACGCCGCCATTAACGAGGATTTTAATACCCCCATTGTTATAGCACAATTGTTTGAAGGCGCACGCATAGCCAATAGCGTAAACGATGGTAAGGAAACCATTACTGATGGTGATAAAACACGGCTAAAAAAACTATTTAATAGCTTTTTAATAGAAATATTAGGGCTACAAGCCGAAGAAAAAGGCAATACTGGTTTAGTAGATGATTTAATGCAATTAATTATCACCCTACGAAAAGAGGCAAGAGAGAAGAAAGACTTTGCCACATCAGATACTATTCGCGATAGTTTAAAAGAGGCGGGAGTACAGCTAAAAGACAGTAAAGATGGAACTACTTTTTTGCTTGATAGCTAACTTAAAATAAACAAAAAAAGGGGAAAGGATAAATTATCCTTTCCCCTTTTTTTTGTTTAAATAATATATTAATAGTTTATTTAATAACTATAATCTTCTCTCTTAATACATTATCTCCAATAGAGACAGTGCATATATACATTCCTGCTGCTATATTATCAAGCACAATATTGTGCTTGTAATAGCCAGTAGTATAGGTTTTATTATCAATTATTTTATTGATAATTTTGCCTGATAAGTCTGAAATGGTTAAAGAAACATTCTTTGTTCCGTTAATATTAAAGGCACTAACAAACACGCCAGTATTAGGATTAGGATAAACATTTAATGCCTCTTTTACCAATTCCTCTGCTGGGGTAGTGTTTTTATCACCACTAAAGTCTTCTGATTTTGTTGCTGCTGCAGTTGCATAAGCAGCACCGTTACAAAATGAGCTAACATCGCTTTGGGTAGCCTGAAAATTTTGTACTGGGTTGGTGCAATTCTTATAGCCATGTATATACAGAGACCCACTGCCAGTGGTGGTAAGTAGTACACTACCGTCAGGGCTAATATTAGTAGTAAAATTAGGGATAAAGGGGAGCATATTATTTATATCGTATATATTATTGGGGTCGTTAAGGTCTAAGAACGATAGTAGATTTCCTATATCGGTAGCGTTTCCTGCAATGGGTGAAAAGGTAGAACCAAAAAATGGTACAGGAGGGCCAGTGCCGCCAATATAAACTAAATTAACATTTTGTTGCCAGTTAACATTTGTATTAATAGTACTCCAATTTGATAAGCCAAATACTTGGTTGCCCACATTTATAATATTATGTGTGGTAAAATTGGTGCCAGGCTGTATGTACAAATTATATACATTCATTGTTCTGGGTGTAAAGGGAGGAACAAAAAGGTATTTATTACTATTATTTACTATAAGTGTACCGTATTTTTTATTAACGGGGCTGCTCCATGGGCCTTGTGTTAAACTGTGTTGAGGAATAATACCCCATGCCCCATTCCAAGGAAATTGCGCATGGTAGGACCATGAAATAGAAGTGGGTTGAAACTCTCCTTGAGGTAAAATTTCATAACCTAATTCAACAGGTGTGGGCGGGTTAGGATTATTAAGAGTTACAGGAAAAAACAAATCTACGTACTTATTTACAGTATATTTAAGATTAGGTATGCTTGTGTTTTGTACAGTTTCATTAGCGGCATATTTCAAAATCATCATCACATCCTGCACATCATCAGCATTGTTTTGTGCGTAGTCATCAGTGCGTTGCATTTGTATATCTAATTTCAGCCAAGTCTCGGGCAAAGTTTCAGACACAATTTCGCCATTTGAATGGTTCTTGACCCAACAATAAAAATTAGCTTCATTCTCCAAGCAAGCCAAATCAACATAATTGGTTCTAAAAGTAATATCTTTAAGGCGTGCAGTTCCTTTTGGCCAGCTTTCAATCTCGTAGCCCAGCATACTCATACGGTGTACAAAGCCCAAACCTGCTCTATCGGGTATAGTTATCCCAAACTCCACAGGGCCTACGAAGCGTCTAATATAATTTGAGGTGTCAATATCATCAGGCAGATTGGAGAATTTGAATAAAATAGCGGCTTTTATCTGCTTTGCCGATAGTTGAGACCTTGGGTTGATAATAAAATTAACCAACCTATTATACACACTGCTGGGTACTAATTGGTATTCTCTTAACTTTATATTATCAAAAAAGGGGTTGGTGCTGCTTATACTGACGTCACGAGCAGAGGAGGGAAGGGCACTATATTTAAACATAGTACGCGATAAATTCGTTGAAGAATATTCTGCATACTCAATAGGAGGGGTTTCAAGCAAATTAAATACCCCCAATGGGTTATTATATATGGGATTAGGAGAACCAACATCTGTTGCTCCAGGTGTTCTTAAGGATAATGTACTGAGATTAATAGGTTCTGTTATTGTGCCTGTTAATTTAATATTTAGTTCAGTTTCATAGCCAACGGGTGTAGGCTCTCTTGTAGCGGCGTTTTTTGCTTTCCCTCCAGTAATTAAAAAATCTATTATACCAATGGCAGCACCCAGTTTGGGTATGGCTTTGGCTATTGTAATCCAATTACCAAATTTATCAATTTCAGCCTGCGCCTTTGCTTCATCATCCCCTTTATATTTTTGAAAACCAATTAATGTATTTATATTACTCTTAAAACTGTTTACTGTTTTATAAAAACCATTAGCTTCTTTTAAATAATCAGAAGCACCTTTTTTCTTTTTTTGGCTCGAAATAATATTTGATTTTTGGGGAGTATATACCCCATTATTATAAATGGTGGGTGTAGAAAAACCCGAGGCATTTCCTTCTAATGTAATAGTGCCTTGCTCTATTATTTCAAATGTAAATTCCATTTTAGCTTCAGTGGGATAGACACACACACAAGGGTCGAAAGCAATGGGTATTTCTACAAATATCCAAAAATTTTCTAATGCCTGTGCATAGTTTAAGGTATGGCTTAAATGCCTTTCAAAAGCATCTAAAGCGTTTAGTTCCGTCTCTGTAAAGGATAGAAGAGCATTGTTTTTCAAAGAGCCTTCAGGTGTAATTGAAATTCTAGCAGTCTTTGAGGCGGTGCTTCCCAAATTTTCCACGTAATAAAACAGACGTAATATACCCGTATAGCGGTTGTATAGGCTAAAACTGGGGTTATCGGTATAGGCAGAAGTAGCGTCTCCAAAATCTTTGTATAACAACTCCCAACCGTCCTCGGGCCAAATATCAACACTTTCTATGGCTTGGGTAGGGTTGGCATAAAAACCGTTATTAAAAAACTTGTTTCTAAAATGGTCTATATTGGGTTCGTTTGCCAAGCCCGAAGTATTTTCCCAAAAGGGAGATTGTAATTGTTTGGGAGTTACCGTTCCTCCAACATCCTCATAAATAGTAAAAAAATTAGCACTCCAGTCAAAATTGTTTACCGTTTGTAGGGGTGCTACGGGAATTACCCCGCTGGGGGCTACATAGTTGCGCCAATCGGTATTTAGCGTATAGCCATTGCAATTGGTTTGTGCAGTAACCGTAGTGCCAAAGCATAGCAATGCCATTAAAAAAGGGATTAGTTTCTTTTTCATACAATTTGAGTTTAATTTAGTTAATGTTAAAAATTGATTTTATTTTCTTTTGCCTGTAAAAATGTAAGGGATGTACTTATAATCAGGAGCTGGACCTTGTACTTCGTATTCTACTACCACACTATTCTTATCAGTTGGGAATGTATAAGCAACGTATTTAAAAATACACGGTATAGAATCAATTTTTCGTATATAGGCTGCTTGCCCTTTCCACATTATATATCCAGGAAAAGTGTTTCTATCGCATGAACATCCATTTGTTAAGTTGTATAAGAAGAGTCTCCAAATTTCTGGACTTGAAGTTAAGGAGTCTTTACTCTCAAAACCAATAGTATAAATGCTATCACCGTATTGAGTACTTTTGCCTTCCCAGTATCCTTGTAGAGGCGAAATCCAATTTTTATTAAATGTTTTTTCAACCACATCAATAGTTTTCTCCATGGTATCTATCCCGTCATCGTTTGGGAAACACTCAGTAAAAGGTTTACGCTTGGCAATAAGCCTAATTTTCAATAGTCCTTCGGGCTGAGTAAAACCAACTACCGCATTTTGCTTGGTACTCCAATTGGGATTAGTACCTACTTGCCATAGGTAGCTGTCGTAACCGCCAGGTCCTCGCAAAAATAAATTTCGAACAGAATTAATCTTATCTGTTTCAAAATAGCGGTTTTCGCCGTCCAGTTTTTCAGCTAACATAAAATCAGCTTTGGGCAAACTTTTTCCCTCGCAGGGGTCGGCAGGTTTAAGGTCTTTTTTACAATTGCTTAAAAAAAGTAAACTACTGACAAAAATTGTTAATAATAGTATTTTTCTGATAGTCATAGTACAATTTTATAATAAATTAATGATATTAACTAATAAATTATTGTTTTTTCGACGAACGGTAATTTTATTTTCTTTTTCCTGTAAAAACATAGTTAGCCCACTTATAATCAGGAGCTGGACCAACCACCCTGTACTCAATAGTTACATTGTCTTTATTGGCAGGGTTGGTATAGGCTAAATAGGTGTAATGATCTTTACATTTCGAGCTTGCTGTCTCACCCGTCCAATGAATATAATTAACAAAATCGGAGTTCGTAGAACTACATCCTGCTCTTGTTAAGTTGTATAAGTAAGCATCTAAATATCCATCTTGTTGCCCCCATCCAGAGGAGTCTATGGCATAAAACCTAACAGTATAAGTGGTATCACCGTATTGGGTACTTGTACCTTCCCAATAACCAATTAAAACAGAATTAACATTATTGTTAATAATGCCATTAATAATATCAACGGTTTTCTCCATAGTGTCTATTCCATCATCATTAGGGAAACACTCTGTAAAGGGTTTACGTTTAGCTATAAGCCTAACCTTCAATAACCCCTCAGGCTGAGTAAAACCTACTTTTGCATTTTTCTTGGTACTCCACTTAGGATTAGTACCTACTTGCCATAAGTATTCATCATAGCCGTCAGGCCCTCGCAAAAATAAATCTAGAACGTAGATAATCTTATCTGTTTCAAAATAGCGGTTTTCACCGCTTAGTTTTTCAGCTAACATAAAATCAGCTTTGGGCAAACTTTTTCCCTCGCAGGGGTCGGCAGGTTTAAGGTCTTTTTTACAATTGCTTAAAAAAAGTAAACTACTGGCAAAAATTGTTAATAATAGTATTTTTCTGATAGTCATAGTACAAGATCATAATAATTTATGGGTATTACACAGTGAATTATTGTTTTTTCGACGAACGGTAATTTTATTTTCTTTATAAAAGTGAACGCCGTCAAGTTTGACGTATAAATATACTATACAAATCTTACTTTTGTAATGAAAAAATCAAAAGTGAATGAAACAATATTATAATATAGTAGAGCAAGCGTTGCAGGTTATTGGTGTAACACCAGATAATTCTCGCAATGCTGGCGAGGGGCAATGGAGTGTGTTTAGAGGTGAGGTGGAGGTATTTGTTGATGTGTGGAGTAGCGGTAAAGAAGAACAATGGAATTATTATTTTGAAGAACCAGAGATACCCGTACTACAAATAATGGCTCCTATTACCACATTACCTGTTTTTGATTTGGATGCCTTTTATGAAGAATTATTAGAACTTAATCGCCATTTGTTTTTAGCCTCGTTTATAGTGAATAAAGAAGAGAATACGCTGGCTGTTAAATTTCGCCGTGCAGGTATTGATATGAGCATTGATGATGTTGTGCAGGCAATAGAAAGTACAGGCTACTATGCTGAGTTTTTTCAACCTCGAATGATACACAAGTATAACGTTAAGGCAGTCTGATACTAAAAACAGACAAGCCCCTTTTGCAACCCTTTTTTGTGGTGCAACATCTAATTCTAATGTAGCCCTTTAAATCACTGATGACAGAAAGAGAAGAGGAAATAGTAAACGGTTGTTTAAAAGGGAATACTAAATACCAAGAAGTTCTTTATAATTTGTATTCAAAAAAAATGTATGGTGTTTGTATGCGCTATGCCCCCAATAATGAAGCCGCCAGAGACCTTTTGCAAGACGGTTTTATAAAAGTGTTTCAAAATTTAAGTAAATTTAAAGGAGAAGGCTCTTTTGAAGGTTGGGTTCGACGTATAATGGTAAACAACGCATTAGAAAGTTTGCGAAAACTAAGTGCAAAAGCAACCCATATAGATGTGGAAGATATGCACGAAGCATTACAAGTAAATGTAGATTTTAGCAAATACGATATGAATTACCTGCTGAGCAAAGTACAAGAGTTAGCACCAGGGTATAGAACGGTATTTAATTTATATGTAATAGAAGGCTACCAACATAGTGAGATTGCCGAGTTGTTAAAAATTAGTGAAAACACCTCAAAATCTCAATTATCACGTGCCAGAAAATTATTACAAAACTCATTAGAAGACGTGAAGAAAGCATATAATGTCTAACGATAAAAACATAGAAAATTTTGATAGCTTCTTTAAAGACGCCTTCAACAGCTTTGAGCCAACAGCACCCAAAGGTGTTTTTGAAGCACTGCAAAGCCAAATAGGCATTGCAGGCAGTGGCACTGCTACTACGGGGGCGGTTACCGCAGCCAAAGCAGGTGCTTGGGGGTTAAGCAAAATTATTATAGGGGCAGTAGCAGCAATAGCCGTTGCCACAGCAGTTTATATAGCTATACCTACTAAAAATACAGCTACCATTAACGAGGATAAAAATACTATTGACCCAACTGAAAATAGTACTCAACATTTAACCCACCCAACAACTCCCTCTACTGAAAACACTGCCACTAATAATACCACTACCACAAAAGAAATAGCCAATAATACTGCTACCAATAGTGCAAACACAGCACAACCCATTAGTAAAAACACTGGGGGTGTGCAAACGGAGAATACACAAATAAATACCTCACAAAATGGTAAGCCTGATGCAGGTGATAATGGTGGTATAGAAAACACAACGCCACCATTGCCACAAAAGGAAAACCATAAGATAGACGGTAATGATGCCCCCAAAGGCAACATAATCATGGTAGGTATTTACCTTTCTGATAAACAATTGTGTGTTAATGATAGGCTAACCGTTACCATTGCCGATAATTTATCAAAAAACAGGTATAAGGTAAATTTTGGAGATGGCAGTAGCGTAACAACCAAAATAGGGAAACCCACTACCCATAAATATGCTAATGGTGGTAAGTTTAAAGTTATTGCAAAAGAAATTAGCGGAAAAAAAGAAACCATAGAGCAATGGGTAGAGGTGAGAAAAATAGAGGCTGCCTTTACCGTAGAAAAGAGTGATAACGCCACTTATAGGTTTGTAAACAAAAGTAAAAATGCGGCACACTATACTTGGTTTTTTGGCGACAATAGTACTGCTACACGAGAAACATCGCCTATACACACATTTAAAAACTTTAGCCTAAAAACGTATAAAGTAAAACTTATAGCTATGGATAATGTAGGGTGTATAGATTCTTTTAGCACCTACGTGAAGCAGAGCTATACCTACGAGGATAAAAAACCAAAAATGTATAATGTTTTTTCGCCTGGTATTGATGGGCGGAATGACTACTACAAGATAGAGATTGAGGAGGAGGAGAAATACCACCTGATAGTTTTGGATAAAAAAGGGAACAAAGTTTTTGAGAGTAACGATAAAAATACCATGTGGAACGGGCAAAATATGTACACAGGTGATAACTGCCCAGCAGCAAATTACATTGTTGTATTTTCGTACAAAATAAAAGGCTTTGAAGAAAGGCAAGAGAAGAAATTTTTAACCTTGGTAAGATAAAAAAGTAATAATGCAACCTACAAAGGTGAAAAATCATCTAAAGGGGTAGTATAAGTTACAAATTATTATAGTTTTGTAGTTTGTGGGACGACCCACGTTTTAAATAAAAAAAATAACTAATTGTTTGAGTATGAATAAATTTAAATTTTTATTACGATTTACGCTGAGTTGGCTGGCTTTTACACTTGTTTTTGCAAGTGCCGCCAATGCACAGTGTACTATTACCGCCAAATCCGAAGGTTGTGTAGGTGTACCTGAAAGTTTTAGTGTCACAGGCCCAGCGCTTGCTGGTGCCGATTCTGTTGTTTGGACATTTGGAAACGGTAAATCCTTCGGGCAAAGTGCCTCTAACCTATGGAATACAGCGATAAGTGGAGCTTTGGGTAACTATACTGTTAAAATATACAAAGGCGGCGTAGAAGTATGTACCGCTTCAGGAAATATAACAATATATGAAAACCCCATTGCCGATTTTTCTTTACTATCACCTACACCACAGTGTTTTAACGGTAACTCATTCAGTTTTGCCAATAACTCAACTACCCCTAGCGGTAATCCCATAATTTCATACGAGTTTGTTTATGGGGATGGAGGAAAGCAAGCCAATACAGGTAATATAGGTGTATATGGTCCCTACTCATACACCCCCCCAAATCCAGCGGGTGGTTTTTTTACTCCCTCTCTTAAAATAGAGGATAGCAAAGGGTGTATTGCATTTGTAGATAAAAGTGCATTGGTACAAATTAGGGCTGACTTAGGAGCTGATTTTTTTACGCCAAATCCTACCAACTGTATCTTTACCCCTGTTACTTTAACAAATACATCAATAATTCCTTTTTCAGATGTGAAAAGTTTTAAATGGGAATTTGGAGATGGTAGTCCTGATAATACTACTGATTGGGGAGCAGTGAGCCATACTTATTTTAAAAATGGTTGTTTTATTGGGCGTTTAATTGTAGAGTCAAGCGATGGTTGTCTTGATACTGCTGAAAAGCAAGCGGCGTGCAATACTAACCCTACATTAAATGTTACTGTTAAAAATGGTGATGTACAGTGTCATACAGCACAAAATTTTGTGTTTGACCATCCTGTTATTCAAAATGCAACAGGTTTTTTATGGACATTTGATGACCCTAACTCAGGGCAGTTTAATACTGATAATCAAAACTGGGAAGCTATGCACGATTTTACCGCCCCAGGACCTTACGATGTTACTTTTCAAGTGGCTATTGCAGGGTGTATTTTTGATACTGTATATAGGGTACACGTAAAAGGACCAGGTGCAACTATCGAGTCTAAGCCTAATACTGTTATTGCTCCTTCGCAACGGTATCAATGTAATATTACCGATACTGTTTTCTTTACCAATCTATCAGCATACTATTTCAATGATGATTCTGCTTATAATGATTTTTATTATGAGCTGAATAGTACTGGGGCGATATTCCAATTTATTAGCCCAACTACTGCACATATAGATTTTGATACAATTCAGCTAAAACCAACAAACGCAACGAGCTTCACTACCAGAACGGGCAGAAGCGTTTACCAAAGTGCTGGCGGTGATACTTTAGTTGTAGGACCTGACACTATAATATTAAATGGTGCCTTTGTGATTTCAGGTATAGCCGAGTCTTTTATTGACCCATTTAACAACAATGGGAAACACGTTTCTAGGGTATGGGATTTTGCCGATAATGTTGCCCCACAGTGTACTACAGACTCGCGCCCCATTTATCCCAAGTTAGCGAAATATAATAATACTCATTTTTCAGGTACTTTAGCACCACGCAATACATACGATGCAAATGGTGAGTGGGTAAACTGTAATTTTTCATACGACTCATTGCCTAAACACTGGTACACACCTGGTGAGGAGCGCTGCTACCAAGTACGCTTAACACTTAAAGATACGAGTAGTTCAGACCCTAATATTGAAAACTCAACGGCTAGTGGTAATGACCCCGCAGGCTGTGAGTCTCAAGCTACTGTAAACTTGGCACTGCAAGGGCCTGATGCTAATGGATTACGGTGGGAAGGTATTCCCTGTTTTGGTCCTGCCAATGTATATGGCTTCTTTTATGATTTTAGTAGAACAGGACCTGCCTGTGATAGGCAACAATTTTGGATACACCTCGACTCGTTTGCAGATAGGGTAGATAACACTCCTAATGTGTTTGATAAATGGATACCACAAACGGGTACGGTTGTAGATAGACTGTTTACTCCTTGGCCATTAGCAACATTAGGGTTACCACCAAATGTGGGCAGGGTATTTTGGCAATACCAACCTAACGGTACTTACCCATCAAAAATTGCTTCTCCTGACGGTTGGGTAACCATAGGCTTTAGAGTACAAAACGGTATGGACCCAAAAACTGGGCAACCTTGTATAGACGAGGTATGGTACGATAGTGTATATCGTTATATTAATTCTAATGCAGGATTTAAGTTCAACTCAGATGCTGATAACCCTAATGACCTTTATACTTTTGAAAGGGTATGTGCGCCAAATGATGTGAAAATAAGACGTGATTCTACTTTTTTACCAGCCACAGGCGGGTTTACATACTCTAGTGATAGTATAGGTGTTGAGATATGGAATTGGGGCGATGGTGAAATTGAGGTGGATAGTTTTACTAGATATAACTGTATAGGTAACTTATGCTATAGCTATAGAATACGGTATAGACTATCGGGTAATTCAGCACCTGTAAAAATAGACTCTATACTAACACGTATTTATGACCCTGTTTTAGGAAAAACAACTTTCTTGGATGCAAGAGATTCTACTCCTGATATTGTAAGAGAACACCGTTATTTAAGACCGAATTGGAACAGAGTGGGGCATACTATTATACCCTGCCAAAAATTGCCTTTCGACTCTTTAGGTATTACTGTTTTCAGAAACACATGTTGTGATAACCCTCCATTTGAGAATGTAAGGGTAGCTGTTACTGGTTTCTTAAGTTTTTTAAATGCTGATGATTCTATAGTATGTAGAAATACGCCTATACAATTTTATGACTCAGCAAGGTATTACCTTGAGTTTCCTATACCCGTTCCTCCATTTATTATTGATGCTTATGATTATTGGGATAAGGCGAAACAAATATTTCTTAATGATGGGGTAACCTCTCGTCCTCGTCCTCGTCCAGCTCCAAAAGATTATGAGAAACTAAGATGGAACTTTGATGATGGTACAGGATGGAATGCTTCAGTGCCTGATAACCCAGTTCGTAGTTTCCCAGACCCAGGTATTTATGATGTAAGAGTTGAATACACTGATAGTTTTGCGTGTAAACAAATTGAAACCCAAAGAATAACGGTAACGGGTGTTTCTTCAAACTTTAGCTTCGACCGTGCTTTGGCAAACTGCCGCCCAACGGTTGACTTCTCAGACACATCATTAATGATTGACCCATGCGTGTTTGTTAATGGTACAAACTGTGATAATATAGTGAAATGGGAATGGGATTTTGGTGATAACAAACCAAATAACCAAAGCCAGTCTATACTTCAAAACCCATCAAAAATTTATACCTCGTTTGGAGATTTTGATGTAGTGCTTAAAGTAACTACTAAACTGGGTTGTGTAGACTCTATTGTGAGAACAATATCACTAGAAGGACCTAGACCCTTGTTTGAATTTGCTGCCGACTCTGTGGGTTGTGTGCCATTTACACTCGAACTTAGAAACACAAGTATTAACCCCACTCCTTCTGCTAAGTGGACATACTTTTGGGGCGATGGTCAGTTTTTAACTACTGATAGAGACACTAATGCACTACATACTTATAATGCTCCAGGTACTTACGAGGTGTTTGTGTTGCAAGAAGATGTTACCCCATTAGGCGTAGGTAATTGTACTGCCCTATTCCCTGATTCTAACTTTACAAACCAACAATACCGTAAATATATAGTTAGGGTATTGCCTTCTCGCGCTACCGATTTTACTATTGCTGATAGTGTACTTTGTGTAGGAGACTCAACACAGTTCACAAGTAATTCTGACACTATATACGATACCTTTAAATGGATTTGGGGCGATGGTGCTGAAACTAATTTAGACAGTGCGGGTGGAGGAAATCAAGTATATCATAAATTTACAACGGCAGGTACATTCTATGTTCAATTCCGTCCTAATTATACTCCCACTCCAGGCGAGCCTACTTGTAAAACAGCAGCTGTTAAAAAAGTATTTGTTAGAGCTGTGAAGGCTATAATGGATTGTAGTGATACTGTTAACAAGCCTAGAATTATCTTTAAAAGTTTATCACAAAATGCACAAGATATTTTTTGGGATTTTGGTGTAGGCGAAGGCTTTGTTGATGGTAAAGATTTCCCTGAGTTTCCAGATGCCAGTTACGACTACGGCAATCAAAGAGGAGCATACACAGTGAAGCTACTTGTTCGTAGCCCAGAAGGTTGTGAAGATTCAGTGAATTGTAGTTTTGATTATACTTTTAATGTGGATATTAATATAAGAAACGCATTTTCTCCAGATGGTGATAATGTTAATGACTATTTTGATGTTTTGGTAGAAAATGAAGAGATGTATGAGATAAGTATATTTAACCGTTGGGGAGAAAGAGTTTTCTTTTCAGAAGATAAAACCAAACCATGGGATGGCACTCATATGGATACAGGAAATGAAAACCCTGCGGGTGTTTATGTTGTCGTAATTAACTACAGATTACGTGGAGAAGAAGATAAAACCTATAGAGGCTCAGTAACCTTGTTTAGGCAGGAAAAATAGAGTAACAAGTATAAACAACCAATAGTTAAAAGCCTCCCGATAAGTATCGGGAGGCTTTTTTTTGCAAGAGAGGAACGATTTTTTGCAAATGGCTACTAATACTATATATGGGGGTGAATTAAACAAATAATAAAAACGCTTTATCTTGCATCCGTAAATGGAAAAAACCTTTGACATTATGCAACAAACCCGAAGCAATTTTTTGGCTTTGGTAGAGGAATTAACCCTTGAACAGGTAAACAAAATTCCTGCGGGTTTTAACAATAATATTATTTGGAATTTTGGACATACAATTGTTACACAACAATTGTTATGTTACCATATATCAGACTATGCCATTAAAATTGAGCAAGATTTTGTAGATAGATACCGCAAAGGCACAAAGCCTGAAAGTGATGTAAGTGTTGACGATTGGCAACGTATTGTGCAACACGCCAAAACTACTTTAGGTGTTTTGCAAACCGACTATAATAACGGTTTTTTTACCCGATTTAATGCCTATACCACCAGTTATGGTGTAGCACTAAATAGTATTGAAGATACTATAAAATTTTTGCCTGTACACGAAGGTTTACATTATGGGTATGCTATGGCTCTTAAAAAATTAGTATAAATGAAAAAACTATTGCTATTGCACGGAGCTTTGGGGCATGGAGGACAGTTTGATACGCTACATTCTTTGTTAAAAAAAGAGTTTAAAATAGTTGCGCCTACATTTTCGGGACACGGGGGTAGTAAAGTGCCTGAAAAACTATCCATACACCACTATGCGATAGAAATAAGCGAATATATAAAAAACACTAAGGACGAGATAAATATATTTGGACATAGTATGGGCGGTTACGTGGCATTATATATTGCCGCCCGCAACCTTGCACCCATTAGCAAAATAATGACTTTGGGTACAAAACAATATTGGTCTCCTGAAATAGCAAAAGGGGAAACCCGAATGCTGAATACAGAAAAGCTGAAAGAGAAAGTACCTGCTTTTGCTAAACAGTTAGAAAAAATACACGGGACTAATTGGGAGCTATTGTGTCAAAAAATGGCAACTATGCTGTTGGATATGGGAGAAGAACCGCCCCTTACTGATGATGATTATAACAAAATTGAAATACCCGTACAACTTAGCATTGGCGATAAAGACCGTATGGTGAGTTTAGAAGAAACCACAGAAGTGTTTAGAAAATTAAAAAATGGCACTCTATTAGTAATGCCTAATACCCCACACCCATTTGAGCAGGTGGATATGGAAAGAATTGCCTATAAAATCACTACTTTTTTTAGTTAAACTTGACGTATGGACTGGCGCAATCATATTATATCAGATAAAGAGGTATTACTTGGTAAACCTAATTATTAAAGGGACAAGAATTTCTGTTGAGTTAATTCTTGAATTGAATATTGAAGGCTGGATGGATAAAATGATTTTAGAAAGTTATCCTAATATCAGTGCTGATAGCCTAAAATCGGTTTATACATATTTGAAGGATTGTGTTGAATATGAGTTTTATTTTTGAGACCCTAAGATTGCTTGATGAAGTTTTTGGCTAATGAGAACTTTCCGTTCCCTTCTATTAAAGTTCAGTAATAGACCAACAAGGTATTAAACAGCGGAAATATTAACTTTATAATTTTCCGTTTGCCCAACGTTGGCTTAGTTTAATGGAGTACTCTATAAAATCACTCAAACCTTTATTATACTCGGTATTGCCCAGCGAGTTGCCATTTTCATCCAGTACTTTGTTTGTAAATTGCGATTCAAAGGTTTTTCCGCTACTTATGGCGTGGGTGCTAAATACATTAAATAATTTATTGTAAATGGTGGTTAGCTGCATAGCGGGGATGCGCCCACCCCGCCCAATAGATACGCCTACAAAAGCAAATACCTTATTATCAAACAAATGTTGATACTCTGAACTACCCAGTTGGTGTATTGTATTTATCAACTCGGCACTGGGAAACCAATTGTATTCGGGCGAAATTACAAATACTAATTGTGCTGCTGCCCAGCCTTCAATTAATTCTTTTTGAAAAGGAGTGTAAGCCTCTTTATCAACCCCTCCAGCATTTATAAAAGGGATGTCGTACTTATTAAAATCTACTACCGAGCTGCTATGTTCAGCACTCACATGGTTTTGTATGGCTTTGGCTACTCGCAGCGATAATGAGTTTTTGCGTGGAGAGCCTGACTGTATTTGTATTTTCACTATAAATAAAACTGTTTAGAGTACAGATTTTTTTTGTTTTTATTTGGCTAATAAAGCCTTCCATGCTTCGTTTACTTTACCTTCACTTAGCAGGTCTTTAGCCAAGATGTGTTGTTGTGCTTTCAAATTGTCAAGGTCAGTCGCAAGGCGAGAAAATAAATTATTTAGTTCGTTGTTTTCTTTTTTATAAGCAGCCACCTCATTTGCTGAGGGCAGGTTTTCTACATTGCCCAGTTGCCCTAAATTATTACCCGTAAGCACGTTACTTAATCGTATATTATCGGGTATAGCATCCACACCTATACCTTTAGTAGCAAGGGGTTTTTCTACTTCAAACAAAGCATTGCCAAAGGCTTTGCCGTACCAGTTTTTTCCCAATCGTGAGACTAAGTGTATCTTGTGTTGGTCTATGGTGCCATCCTCGCCCAAAATATCCTCGTTTATGTGCATTTTTAGTATTTCACATACTATTAAATTGCCTGCACCGCCTTCTTGTCCTGTTTCTATTACTTCACGTACTTTACACTCTATCTGTACTGGGCTTTCTTTTACCCTCGGTGCTTTTATTAGGTGGGAGGGAAGTTCTGTAAAGCCTGCCTTTTCAAACTCATTCACGCCTTTTGCATACTCGGTACTGGCAAGGCTCATTTGCTGCACTATTTCGTAGGTAACTACATTTATACAAACTTCTTTGGTTTGGTACACATTCTCTAAAGTGTGTTTTATGGTATTATCTCTAACCCTGCGGGCAGGAGAAAAAATTAACGTAGTAGGATTACTGCCAAAAGCATTAAAAAAGCTATAAGGACTAAGGTTTACGCTACCGTCTTTATCTACTGTACTGGCAAAGCATATAGGGCGAGGAGCGATAGATGCCAACATATAGCCGTGTAGTTTGCCGGTAGAAACTTCGCTGGGTATAATTTCTAACATAGTGGGTGCAAAATTATGCTTTTGTTTTTTTAGTAAGGCAGGTATTCATAATTTTCCTCTGTTGACTGGAAAGGGACAGTGCGGCTGTTTCCCTCCTTGCGGTTATAGGAAAGGGACTAAAGAGTGGTTAGATAGAGATTGCCACGCTAACCTAAGAAGGCTATCTCACAATAACGTGGTTTGTTTCAGTATTGTAGAGCCCCTTCCAAAATTAACTATTAGCATTAGCAACTAAGTACCCTTCCCCTTTAGGGGAAACCAAATTGTAGCATAGATAAAAACGGCAATACTATTGGTAGGGGTTAATTTAATACATCAAAGCGGGGTTAAAAAAATCAACTCTTTTTATGTATTACCCCTGCCATAGGTTGTGCGGTGGGCATTATCACTATATCGTTAATGTTTACATGGGGTGGGCGGCTGGCTATATACCACATAGCGTGGGCAATATCAGCGGCTACTAAGTTTTCAAAACCATTATACACAGTTTTGGCACGTGCTACATCCCCCTCAAAACGAACGATGGAAAACTCTGTTTCTACCGCACCAGGGCATACCATTGATACTTTTATAGGGTATTTGCTCAAATCTAAGCGCATACTACGGGTAAGCGCATCCACAGCGTGCTTACTGGCACAATACACATTGCCCATAGCATATACCTCTTTGCCAGCAATGCTGCTAATATTGATAATATGCCCTGTTTTATGTTTAATCATTAGCGGTACAACTGCTTTGCTCACATAAAGCAGCCCCTTCACATTAGTATCTACCATGGTATCCCAATGGTCTATATTACCGTCTTCAAACGATGCTAAACCCATTGCCAACCCCGCATTGTTTACCAAAAGGTCTATTTTTTGGAAAGGGGCAGGCAAACTTTCAATGGCGGCAAAAGTTTCTTTGCGCTTACGTACATCAAAATGTAGGGTGTAAACTTCAACTTTGTGTTGTGTTTTAATTTCTTGTGCCGCAGTTGTTAAGCGTTCTTTGCGCCTGCCTGTTATAATAATATTGTACCCGTTTTGTGCTAATATATGTGCGCAAGCCAAGCCAATACCCGATGTTGCGCCCGATACTAATGCTGTTTTCATGCTACGTTTATTTTTCTTAAAGTGAAGTATTCAAAAATTTGTTTTACTTGCGCCAATAAAGCAAAGTTTTTTGTTGAAACAATAGCAGTACTAAGAATATTATACATGAGTTTTTCAATAACCCGAGAAGAAACCTATACCCTTATTATATTTGAGGAGGATACGCTAATAGCCCTCGATGAATTAATAGCAGAGTGTGAGCCATTGATAGAAGAATGCCCTTTTTTTATTTTAAATTTTGATAGTTCTATTACCCAAATAGATACTGATAGCGAGGAGAAGATATTAAACTTATATGAAATGGTAAAGGCGCACAAGGGAAGTATTGTTATTGTTGAATTGGAAGAGAAATTAGTATCCAAATTTAAAAAAGCAGGAATAGAGTGCCTATTTACAGAAAGTGAAGCCGTTGACTATATATTTTTAGAGCAATTAGAAAGTCAGTTGGGCGATGATGAAACAGTGGACTAAAATTCTAAATATTTAATGAAAGGCGCAACACATCTCGTATAGAGGTGTAAGTATTCAACTCGCCCACATTAATATCCTTAATTTTAAACCATTCTACTTTGGTTATATTTTCCTCTTCTTGGGGTTTAAAATCCTCGTGATGGTCTATGTGCATATAATACCAGTGGGTAGTTTTTAATACTCGGCTTCTTTCTAACTGATAGGTATGGAAAGATTTTGTAATAAACTCGCCCAATTTTAGCCTTTTCACGCCACACTCTTCCATTACTTCACGCACGGCAGTATCCTCAATTCTTTCTTCATTGTCTTTTTTGCCTTTGGGCAAATCCCACTTGCCTTGCCGTTTTATTAGCAATACATCATTGGTATCGTTTAGTACTACGCCACCAGCAGCTTGTATTTCTTTATACTTACTTTTAAAACGATTGAAAGTATCTTTTTCATTAATAGTAGGAATAAAAATACCAAAATTAGCAAGGTTACGGTCGCTATTTTCAAGCATTTCAACCGCCGTTAATAGTGATTTATCATCATCATCCATAAGACGAAGATTTTTAAGCCTAAAAAGGTCTTCGCTATCATCAGAAATTACGAGCGGATGCTCATTAATAAAAATTTTTACCATCTGATTATTGCGTTTACCATCACTTTATTTCGTATCTCCTATTTGTTATAAACCAGTTTGCAAAAAAGCCCACTTTAGTAGTAATTTTGCACTAATGACCGCCAACAAAATAGCTGCAAAAATAGCACAATACCTATTACAAATCAATGCAATAAAATTGCAACCTCAGCAGCCTTTTACATGGGCATCAGGCTGGCAATCGCCTATATATTGTGATAATAGGCTATCGCTTTCGCATCCAGAAGTACGTACGTTTATTAAAAACGAGTTGGCAAAAAAAATACAAAGCGAATTTGAGGGGGTGGATGCAATAGTGGGGGTAGCAACGGCAGGCATTGCCCCAGGGGCTTTAGCGGCTGATGTGCTCAACCTACCTTTTGCCTATATACGCCCAAAACCAAAAGAGCATGGGCGGCAAAATATAATTGAAGGAAAACTAAGTGCAGGGCAAAAAGTAGTGGTAGTAGAAGACTTAGTAAGCACAGGTGGCAGTAGCCTAAAAGCAGTTGCCGCTTTGCGAGATGCTGATATTGATGTACTGGGTATGGTAAGCATATTTACCTACGGGTTTGATTTGGCAAAACAAAATTTTGAAAATGCGAACTGCAAGTACATCTCACTTTCTGATTATCCTACCATGATAGAAATTGCCTACAAAGAGGGTTTTATTACCAGTAACGATATTGAAAGCCTGAACCAGTGGCGTAAAGCCCCCGATAAATGGGGAGTGTAGGTTTATTTTTTCTTTCCTACTTTATGTTTATAATGGCTTACCCATTTAGAAAACGCAGTTACTTTATCCTCGTTTGCATTTAGCCATTCTATTACCTTCTCGTCCTTTTTTGATTGGGTGATGTAGTTGCAAAAAACCTCATTATGCCCCGCCTTTATCATAGCGGCGTAAAAATCAGCATAAAAAGCCCACCAAAAATTTTTCTTCTCATTCTGTTCCCCTATTATTTTGAAAAACGATTCTGAATTTTCAATAAATAGTTCTTGTTCTGTTTTATCCTTATTTTCTTCAAGAGCGTTACTCGCTTCAAGCAATGATAACATAAGTTCAGCGGCACTTCCCGCTGCACTTGCTTGCACACCTTTCGGGCTTCGCCCAAGATGACAACGCGCGCACTAAAGGCTAAAAGTTAATAACTAATAATAAAAAATGCTGAATGAATTAAAATTCTATAAACACCTTTTACCTGCAAAGTACTTCTACTTCCTTTTCAGCTCAAAGTTTTTTCCTAAATAGAGGCGGCGTACTTCTTCATCAGCAGCCAATTCTTCGGGCGTACCGTGTTTTAGTAGCTTTCCTTCAAATTGTAGGTAGGCACGGTCTGTAATGCCCAAAGTTTCATCCACATTATGGTCGGTAATTAAAATACCAATATTCCGTTTTTTCAGTTTTGATACTATTTCTTGTATATCCTCTACTGCAATAGGGTCAACACCTGCAAATGGTTCGTCTAATAAAATAAAATTAGGGTCAACAGCAAGGGCGCGGGCAATTTCTGTGCGGCGGCGTTCGCCGCCGCTTAATACATTCCCCATATTTTTACGTACATGGGTAAGCCTAAACTCTTCTAATAAATGCTCTTTTTTCTCTTTTTGCTCGGCTTTGCTTAGTTTGGTCATTTCCAATACTGCTTTAATATTGTCTTCTACTGATAAACGGCGAAAAACGGATGCTTCTTGCGGTAAATAGCCGATACCTTTTTTTGCACGTTTATACATAGGCAGGTGGGTAATATCTTCATCACCATAAAAAATTTTCCCCTCATCGGGGCTTATTAAGCCCACCACCATATAAAATGTAGTGGTTTTTCCCGCTCCATTTGGTCCTAAAAGCCCCACAATCTCGCCTTGCGAAACCTCAATACTCAAGTCGTTTACCACTTTGCGCTTGCCGTATTGTTTCACTAAATGTTCTGTACGTAGTTTCATAAAAAAGTGCTTCAAAGCTATGCTTTCTAAAAAACTATGCCAAAGGCTTTTATTTGAACTGATAATTGTCATCGTATTATCTAACCGTTAGTAATCTTATATTTGCTGCAACAAACACTACCATGTTACAAGAATTAGGCATACCATCGGTTGACTTGGTCGACTTTCTTTCGGGCGATGTAGCTCGCAAACAAAAATTTGTGCAACAATTAGGCAATGCTTATGAAAATATTGGCTTTGTGGCACTTAAAAATCATAGTTTTAGTACTGCTTTGCAAGAGCAATTATATAGCGAAGTAAAAAACTTTTTTGATTTACCTGAAACAGCTAAACGCAAGTACGAAATTGAAGGTTTGGGAGGACAAAGAGGGTACACCAGCTTTGGCAAAGAACACGCCAAAGGACGACCAGCCCCCGACTTGAAAGAGTTTTGGCATTTTGGGCAAGAGGTAGAAGGCAACGACCCTATACGCAACGAGTATCCTGATAATATTTTTACTGACGAGTTGCCTACCTTTAACAAAGTAGGTATTGATGCCTATAAAGCACTTGAAAGTATAGGCAAAGAAATGTTGAGGGCTATTGCCCTTTTCTTAGGCTTAAATGAATTTTATTTTGATGATAAAATAAAGAACGGTAATAGCATTTTACGCCCTATACATTATAGCCCCATAACACACGAACCTAAAGACAGTGTGCGAGCAGGCGAACACGAAGATATAAACCTAATCACTCTTTTAATTGGTGCAAGTGCCGAAGGTTTGCAAGTAATGAGCAAAAAAGGCGAGTGGGTAAGCGTTACCGCCCTGCCCGAACATATTATTGTAAATGTGGGCGATATGTTGCAACGCCTTACCAATGGCAAGCTAAAAAGCACTACCCACCGTGTAGTAAACCCACCGCGTGAGCAGTGGCACTTGCCCCGCTACTCAATCCCTTTCTTTTTGCATCCCCGTGGCAATATGCGCTTAAATGCCTTGCCAGAATGTGTGAACGAAAACCACCCCAAACAGTGGGATGATATTACCGCAGGCGAATACTTGGACGAACGCTTGCGTGAAATTGGGTTGAAGAAATAATTTATCGACACTATTTAAGAAAGTCATCTCGCAATGAGGAGCAAAGGCTTGAAGTTGAGACACGGCAGTTAGCAAACCAACTCAATTTAGTTACCCTTATTTTTAAATTAACATCAAAAAACTACCTTGCCTCATAGAATACGTACTATGAGTTTCAAAAAAAACGACCCTAAAGTAATACGTGGCTGGGTAATGTATGATTGGGCAAACTCTGTTTACTCACTCACCATTGCTACGGCTATATTTCCTATATACTTTGTAAAAATGTTGCCAAAAGATGTTGATTTTTTGGGGATTAATTTTACAAGTTCAGGATTGTACTCCTACTGTGTTTCCTTCGCTTTTTTGCTGGTGGCTATTGTTTCGCCCATATTGTCGGGCATTGCCGATTATAAAAACAGCAAAAAAAAGTTTATGAAATTTTTTGTCTATCTCGGCTCGCTGTCGTGTATGGCATTGTACTTTTTTACTGATATAAATAGCCTATATATGGGGGTTGTTCCCTTTGTGCTTGCCACTTTTGCTTTTGCTGGCAGCTTAGTGTTTTACAACGCTTATTTACACGAGATAGTAACCCCCGACCGCATGGATGCTGTGAGTGCCAAAGGCTTTTCAATGGGGTATATTGGCAGCGTGTTATTGCTGATAATTAACCTTGTAGTAATAATGATGCCTGATATGTTCGGCATCCCTGAAGGTAGCCCCATAGGCTCACAAATAGCATTTATTTCTGTGGGGATATGGTGGGCTGGTTTTGCACAAATCACCTTTAAACTACTACCCGAAGAGGAAACCAAAAACCCCAATAGCAAAGGCTTACTCACAAAAGGTTTTAAAGAATTAAGAGGAGTATTTCACCAATTAAAAGAATTAAAGAGTTTAAAGCGATTTCTTACTTCGTTTTTTGTGTTTAGTATGGCATTGCAAACGGTAATGTATGTAGCTTCAATATTTGGTAGTGAGGTGGTGAAATTAGAAACTTCGGAACTAATTATAACCATACTGCTAATACAATTGGTAGCCATTGGGGGTGCATTTCTATTTTCACGTTTATCGGCTAAGTATGGTAATATAAAAAGCCTTACCGTTGCTTTAATAATTTGGTCGTTTATTGGTGCAGGGGCTTATTTTATTGGCGAGGGCAATAGTACACGGTTTTATATTTTGGGGGCATTAGTGGGCTTGGTAATGGGCGGCGCACAATCACTATCAAGAAGTTCTTATGCTAAATTGCTACCCACTGATACCGAAGACCACGCCTCGTTTTTTAGCTTTTACGATGTTGCCGAAAAACTATCCATAGTGCTGGGTACATTTGTTTGGGGATTTATTGATAACCTTTTTGGTATGCGGAATGGGTTGTTTGCACTGGTTGTTTTTTTTATCATAGGTATTATACTGCTGCAAACGGTTAAAGATGATAAGCTAAAACCGACTCAGTAATTTAGATTACTTTTTATATATGTTCTAATTTTGAAAATTTGACATACATAAAAGAAATAAATGAGACCATGCTCATGCCATTCAGGCATTTTTTTGTGGCAGATTGAAACCTGTCGCAATTCATCACCTTAACTAAAAACTTTATGTATAGAATGGACATTCATGCCTATTCCGTCTCTATAAAGGCTAAAAGGCAATAGGCTAATGGCTAATAATGAGAGGTTTAGTTGATGATTTGCATTTTTTGCAAATTATTATTTACTCATTTGCAAAAAATGCCAAGTTATTTTTTCGGTAAGAGCGTAGTTTTGAAGTAGAAACTATGAAAACAATTACCTGCTTGAGTTATTGGTTCTTGTCTCCTTTAGCTCGTAGCGGGTACTTTATTTAGTGTGAATTTGGTATACGTCAAATTTTCAAAATTAGGACTATATATAAAAGATACTATTTTACTTTTGGTGAAAACCCATCGCATTTGTATAGATAAAAGTAGTAGAGTGAGGTAAGAAACTATGATACAGGTGTGTTTATAAAAACAAAAAACCCTCACCCATATTGCAGGATGAGGGAAATTTTATTTTAAAAAAAATAAAAATTAGACGGCAAAGCTTTCGCCACAACCGCAGGTGCGGGTAGCATTGGGGTTGATAAAGCTAAAACCGTTACCGTTTAGTCCGTCGCTAAAATCTAACTCCGTACCAATAAGGTAAAGGAAACTCTTTGTATCCACCACCACTTTAACGCCATTATCTTCAAAGGCTTGGTCGCCTTCTTTCATTTCGTTGTCAAAATCAAGTTTGTATGATAACCCTGAGCAGCCACCACCCGCAACGGATACTCTTAAAAAGTACTCATCAGTCAGGCTGGATTCGCTACGCAAGGTATGAACTCGCTCTTGTGCTTTTGGGCTTACTGTTATCATATTTTTTCTTTTACGCCAAATAGTAATAGCTATTGGCAAGTTAAAAATTTATTTTTCTTCTAAAGTAGGCAAACCATTTTTGGTGCGGTAGTCGTTTATGGCTGCTTTTATGGCATCCTCTGCTAATACCGAACAGTGAATTTTTACGGGGGGCAGTGCCAACTCTTCTACAATATCCATATTGTCTATCGCCATGGCATCGTCAATGGTTTTACCTTTTAGCCACTCGGTAGCCAATGATGATGAAGCAATAGCACTTCCACAACCAAATGTTTTAAATTTGGCATCGGCAATTGTTCCATTATCATCTACTTCTATTTGTAGGCGCATTACATCACCACACTCAGGCGCACCCACCAAACCTGTGCCTACTGTATTCTTTTTCTTATCCAAAGTCCCAATATTACGGGGATTGGTATAATGGTCTATCACTTTTTCTGAATATGCCATATTATCGTTATTTTATATTTACTATTATTATAAATGCTTTCGGCTCTTAGCCTACTAATACATCTATTAAAGGCTAAATAAACAGCCAATTGCTAAATTAATGCTCTGCCCACTCAATAGATTTAAGGTCAATACCTTCTTTAAACATCTCCCATAGTGGACTCATACCCCTCAATTTCTCTACCGCTTCTTTTACGTGGTTTATAGTGTAGTCAATCTCTTCTTCGGTAGTGTATTTACTTAGCCCAAAACGTAATGATGAATGCGCCAACTCATCGTCCAAGCCTAAGTTTTTCAATACATACGAAGGCTCTAATGATGCTGATGTACACGCAGAACCTGATGATACTGCAATATCTTTCACTCCCATCATCAATCCCTCACCCTCAACATATTTAAATGATATATTAGCTACTTGTGGCAAGCGGTATTCTTTGCTACCATTAAGGTAGGCTTCTTCTATCTTTAATAATTCAGTTTCTAATTTATCACGCAAAGCTCCTAAACGTTTTGCCTCATCATCCATTTCGGCAATAGCTATTTCGCAGGCTTTGCCAAAACCAACAATACCAGGTACATTAAGTGTTCCGCTACGCATACCACGTTCATGTCCGCCACCATCAATTTGCGAGGTAACTTTTACTCTTGGGTTTTTGCGGCGTACATACAATGCCCCAACACCTTTTGGTCCATACATTTTATGTGCCGTAAACGATAATAAATCAATACCATCTGCAATTACATCCACGGGTATTTTGCCCGTTGCCTGTGTAGCATCTGTATGAAACAGCACGCCGTGTTTTTTGGCAATGGCGGCTATTTCTTTAATAGGCTGCACAACTCCAATCTCATTATTAGCATACATTATTGATACTAATACTGTATTGGGTTGTATTGCTTTTTCTAAAGTATCAAGATTAAGCAAGCCATCTTCACCCACTGATAAATACGTTACCTCTCCGCCTAATTTTTCAATATGCTTGCAAGCATCTAAAACGGCTTTGTGTTCAGTATTAGCAGTGATAATATGGTTTCCCTTTTGGGCATACATTTCATACACACCTTTAAGGGCAAGGTTATTGGCTTCGGTAGCTCCCGAAGTAAATATTATTTCTTTTTCTTTAGCATTTATCAACTTTGCCACTTGTTCACGGGCATAGTCAACAGCTTTTTCAGCACTCCAACCAAAAGGGTGGTTACGGCTGGCAGCGTTCCCAAAATTTTGAGTAAAATAGGGTATCATAGTTTGCAATACACGCTCATCAACGGGTGTGGTTGCATTACTATCAAGATATATGGGCAGTTTTAGCATATATTATTAATCTTATTTAGACTAATTCTACACAAAGATACTAAATGATTTTGTTCATTGTGAAAAAATTGTTAATTGGCCCTCCCAAATTGTACCAAAGGTTCATGTTCTCATAATTTTCCTACCTATTTGCAATTAGGGAGGGACGAGTTGCTGGTAGTTTGCCTACTATAAGTATTTAGGGTGGGTTAAAATAAACTGCTTGCCCTTTTACTAATTAATAAATAACCTTGTTGCACAAAACACAATATAATATGTTTGGCAAAATAGAACACTTAGGCATAGCCGTAAAAGATATTAGCATTAGCAATAAATTGTTTGAGCAGTTGCTGGGTATAGCACCCTATAAAAGCGAGGCGGTAGAGAGTGAAAATGTAATTACCTCGTTTTTTAAAGCAGGCGATAATAAAATAGAGCTATTACAAGCCACACATCCCGATAGTGCTATTGCTAAATTTATTGAGAAAAAAGGCGAAGGCATACACCATGTTGCCTTTGATGTGGAAGATATATATGCTGAAATGGAACGCCTGAAAGGCGAAGGCTTTGTATTTATTAATGAAATACCCAAAAACGGTGCAGATAATAAGCTAATAGCATTTCTTCACCCCAAAAGTACTAATGGTATATTGGTAGAGTTGTGCCAAGAGAAAAAACTTAACTGATTCTTGGTAAATCTTTTAATTTTTCAATCCAATTTGAGAAATGCTCACATTTTTGAATGATTTTATTTATACCTATTTGAGATGAGATGCCAAGACCCATTATGGGTTTGCTATACGTTTTAATTAAGGATTTAATTCTTTTTGATGGAGCTGTTTCAGGGTCATCATTGATTAATTCAGGATTTGAAAATTTTTTTACAATGTCTCTTAGCCCTTTCATCGCTGGAATATCATCTTTAAAATATTTTTCAAATCCACTTACATCTGAAAATAAAAGAGCTTCAAACTCATGAAGTTGAATATGAGGAATAAATCTTTCTGAGTGGATATTTTCTCGAAATTCGTTCTCTATATGTCTAACTTTATCGTATGGGTCAGGAATATCTTTTTTTGAATAAAAGCCGGGGAAATCAGTGGGAAGCCCGTAATAATCAAAAAATGTAGTGATATAAATACTTTTATCTTTAATAAGTTTATCTAAGTCTCTTTTTACCTGATTATAATTATTTATTCCGCCTTTAAAATTATTTCCTCCTTTGATAATTTTTGTGTTTAAAATCGTAGGCTTAATTATTATTCCATAATCACACAAATATGGACTAAGAAGTTTTTTAATAAAAACCTCTTCAGTTTGCCCTTCAACTAATGCGATAATATTTTTCATTATTTAGGGTCTTCCTCCAAATATATTTTTCTCCCATATATCACCTAATGCGTAGTCTTCCCGCCACTCATATAAGGCAGCTTCATCCAATCTTTTAAATACTGATTGTTTATTCTCACGCTCAACAACAATTATATTTTCTGGAGAGAACTGATTGAGTAGAGTAACTGATTGTGTTGAAAGGATTATTTGAGTTTTATGAGATGCAATTTTTACTAACTCAGCTAATAAAGTAATTGCTGCAGGATGAAGACCAAGTTCAGGCTCATCAATAATAATAGTACTTGGAGGTTTTGGTTGAAGAAGTAGAGTTGACAAGCAAATCATGCGAAGAGTGCCGTCTGATAAGCTATGAGCATTAAAGTACTTATCCGAACCTGTTTCTTTCCATTCAAGCATTATGGTGCTTTCATTTAGTTGATTTGGTTCTAAAATAAATTTATCAAAAAAGGGCGCAATTTGTTTAATCGTATCTTCAATGATTAGAAACTCACTTTTATGTTTTTCTTTTAAAAAATATAAAAACGCAGCTAAGTTGGATGCGTTAAAGCGCAACTTTCTGTTGTCATTAATGTTTGTAAACGACTTTATCTCTGCTGTATCACTGGTGTCATGAAAGTGATATACTTCAAAATCGCGAAAAGCATTCGTAACATACATAGCTATACCAGTTCTATGTTTATGGATACCCGTTTCATTACCATTAAGTGCAATTTTTTCTTTTGCCACTTCTTGTAGTGTCCTTGAAGATATACTTCCAGGCGTATCATATGTTATGTGTTCCTTTTTAAAAAAAAGCAAATTGTTTTGGTCAGCTTCTAGTTCGCATTGGTAGGAATTTTCTATGTCTTTTTCTTGTTTAAAGAATATATCTGCCTTGATACTTTTAGATTCTTTTCTACCGAAGTAAAGTATATTATCTGCACCACCTTTTTTTCTAACCTCACTCTCAAGATTATTATTTATAATTTGATTGAGGAACTTAAAGAATGATATAAGGTTACTTTTCCCTACTCCATTTCCTCCAATAAGGATATTGAGCTTGCCAAAATCAATATTAGCAGACTTAATTGATTTGTAGTTCTCAATATGTACTTTTTTAATTTCCACAATACAATATTACTTGTTTATCAAAACAAAAACTATACTTTGAAAGCCTTAAAATCGAATCAAGATGAATTTAAAAATAACCTGTTTAATTTGTTTTACCTTCCATCTCCTATCTTGTTCTCCAACTAACTCCAAAGAACAAGTAAAACAAGAACACCAAACTACTAATCTTATCACCCAGCCTTCAATAATAATATTGGGTACGGTGCAAGATGGCGGCTCGCCACATATTGGCTGTAATAAAAGCTGTTGCGAAGATTTATTTGCTACTCCCGACTATACTCACCAAGTGGTGAGCTTAGGTGTTATTGACCCTATTAATAATAAGAATTTTTTGTTTGAGGCTACGCCTGATATAACCTCACAGATGAAAATGCTGAAAAACCTTTCTTCTTTTGCTGATAAAGAAACGCCTGATGGTATTTTCCTTACCCATGCACATATAGGGCATTATACAGGTTTGATGTATTTGGGGCATGAAGCTATGGGAGCCGCAAATGTGCCTGTGTATGCTATGCCCAAAATGAAAACTTTTTTAGAGCATAATGGTCCTTGGAGCCAGTTAGTGGGGTTAAATAATATAACTATACAGCCTTTGACGGATAGCGGGAGGATACAACTTACACCCAATATAAAAGTAATGCCTTTTCGTGTCCCGCACCGTGATGAGTATAGCGAAACAGTAGGCTATACTATCATCGGGAAAAATAAAAAAGCACTCTTTATTCCTGATATTGATAAATGGGAAAAGTGGGATATTGATATTATTGAAGCTATTAGTAAGGTAGATTATGCTTTTATTGATGCTACTTTTTACGATAGTGAAGAGCTAAACAACCGTGATATGAGCCAAATACCGCACCCATTTGTAGTAGAGAGTGTGGAGAAATTTAAAAACCTGCCTGCTACTGAAAAGGATAAAATTTATTTCATCCATTTTAACCATACCAACCCATTGCTAAATATAGAAAGCGAGCAAGCCAAAACGGTACTAAAAAACGGTTTCCATATAGCACAATTTGGGCAGGTGTTAGAACTTTAGTTTTTAAGTTTTAGTTTTTCTGTCATATAGAGCCGCGGAGAGATACCTTTGAGGATAAGGATAATATTTTCAAGGCACACATAAAGATTCATTCTTTTGTCAGAATGAGATTTAAAACCTAATAACTATTAACAAGCAACCAAGTTTTACCATACTTGCCAATCAAAACCTATTACCTCATTGCGGGTAGTAGGTTTTTGCAATCCATTAGTTAGTTTTTCTACTTCAGTACCCACATATTCTTTTAGCTGCTGCACTGTGCAGTGTGGTTGGTTTTTTAGCATCTGTAATATGCAATAGGTAAATACACCATTTTTTAAAGCTCCCTTTTCATACGCTACTTGCGTACCTGCCGCCGCTGATATTATTGTTGCTCCAGAGCCTTTGCCTACATTTACAAAAAGCTCTTGCATTAACTCAAAACTATTTTTTAGCCCTACAATGGGTTCATCTACCAAAAGTTCAATCCCGCTTTTACTGCCTTGTTTTAGGCTACTGCTGGTGTCACTAAAAACTACTTTCATTCTGTTGGCTGCTTCCTTATCCACCTCGCCACTATGGCAGGCATCTATAAGCAATAGTTTTTTGCGGGCAAAACCTGTATTTAATAGAACCTCTAAATTTTCGTATGCTAAACCGTTTTGGGCAGGGTGTTTAAAATTAATATCGTAAGTAGAAAGGAAATAATAAAGATTTTTACTTAACAAGCCATGCCCTGAATATGAGATAATTACTTTATCGTTTATCATACTCTTTTTTAAAGTTTCACCCAATGCTACTATATTTTTAACCGTAACTTGCTCATTAAATAAAGTGTCAACTATAAGGTTATCTCCTATTTTAGCTTTTAGTGCTGTAACTAAATCTCTAATATCTTTCACAGCATAGTTTAGGTTTTGGCTACTATCCAAAAACTTGTCTATACCAATACCTACAAAGTAAGTTTTTGGGGCAGTGCTTTCATATTCGGCAACAATATTTAGCGTTACTGTGGGCGAGGCAATGCCCTTCGTATCTTCAACATAAAACTGTATGGTATTTCTGCCTTTGTGTAGCAAAGCGGTAACTATAATAGCACTTGTATCCTCATCAAGAAGTGGTATTGGAAGGTCGGGAACTCCATTTATCAACTGGTGATAGGTGCTTAAATTTCTGAATTTTGATTTTGCTTTAATTTTAAATTGTATTGACCTACTCTGCACCACATACGGAATGTTATTTCTATTTATAATTTCTATACTGGGGCTTTGGGTAAGCAGTTGGTTTAAGTTAGTTGTTTTATGCTTACGCAAACGTTTGCCAATGGCTCCTGTTATAAGTGTATTGTATTGATTGTTGGTTGAGCCTGATAACCTCAATACAGTATCAGGGCGGTTGAAATACACATCATAATCGGTAGGCAAAAAACCTTTACGTTGGTAAACAAAGGCTAAATTGTTTATAGCCGCTTTAGCCCCTTTATATAGGTAGTTATTGGCTACCTCAACAAATTTATCTTTTCCGAAAGTGGTAAAGTATAAATAGTTGCTGTCATTCTGTAACGTATGCAACTCTGTTTTGTTAGAGAATGAGAAGCCGTTAGGTAAATGCCCTACTTCAAAAAAGTTATCTTTTGGTGTTTTGTGCCAAAGTATTTTTTGGGTACTAAGTTGTGCTACATAAATCTCATTATAGGCTTCAAAAGCTACCTTATTGTTTTGCATATCTACTGCAAAAGAGAAGTACCTGTCATCGGCAAACTTAAATTTGGCAACAGGTTCTTTTGTTGTCACATCAACAGCATAAATATTGGTAATAATATAACCACTTGTAGCCCAGTGTTGAGTGCTAAACCATAAAATGTCTTTAGTTTTATCAAAGGTTGTATGTTGCAAATCGTTTCTTTTTTTCAGTTTTTTACTGAATACTTTTTTGTTGGCTTGCCAGTCCCAAACTTCAACCCTCTGTTTACTCCCTTTTTTATATGAAATGGCGATATACTTTTTCGAGGGTGAAATAACCACTAAATGGGAAGTGCTTATTTTTTGTAAGCCTTTCTTTTCAAAAACAAATTCACCTTTTTGATTAATAACTGAAACACTATATTTAGATTTATTTTTATGAAAATGAGTTCCCACCATCAAATAGTTTTGAGGGGTAAGTGGGTGTATTTCATTTACTGATGAGGGCTTTTTTTCTTTATCTATATTTAGTGTAGTAAATACCTGCTCAAATATTTTAGGCGGAGTATTAAAATTGATAGTATAAAGGCTCTTTTGCATTTTGCTAAAAGGTAGTTTAAGCACTTTTGCAGCACCATATTGCTTAATAGCTAATAAATTATTTTTGGCATTAATAGTAAATTTGCACCACTTGCAAGCTATAACTGTGGGCTGTGTTTTATTGCTTGAGAATATGGTAATAGAATCAGAACTATAATCTCTTTTATACGCTATAATGTGGTAATTGCCCTGTGCATCAAAAAGTTTATAAAACTGTTGGTATTTTACTTGTTTATCATATTGTTTAAAGGCGGGTAAAAATTTGTTGTTTTCTAAATCATAAAGACCTTGTATGCTTGCTGATGCAAAGGCATTTTGCCGAGTATCCATAGCCGCTAAAAGCCGCTCATTATCATTACCAAAGCAATAAAATTTCGCCATATTGTAGGGTATAGGATAATGCGTAGTATCAAAAGAAGAAAGGCTGATATTTACCAACCTGCTAAAGCCATAATTTACTATAACACTGTTAAGCGTTTCACTATAAAAAGCCCTAAAAATAGTAGCCGATGGACTTACTAAACTAAACTCACTTATATTGGGTTTTTGTTTTTCAAAGCTGATTATCTTTTTGCGTTTATTATTTTTAAAAAAATGGATGCTTTCTCCGCCATATCCTGTTGTATTAGTAACATATTTATGTGCCAATGCAGGTATTACCGCTATATAATCACCACAAGCTAATACACTATGTATTGTTGTATCAGAAGCATGGAAAAGTTTTTTTTGGTTAAGGTGGGCGTCAATCTGTATTATATCTCCTCCAAGCGTTCCTGCAAGTAAAGCCCCATTATATAGTTGTGGGGCGAAAGCCGTAAATAGATAGGGAGTAGTAATCACTTTTTCTACTTTACGGGTAATGTTATTATATAGATATAGCTTACAGTTTTTAGCACCTAAATATTCTATATGTTCATTTTTTACTTTTATTGCTGAAATAGAACTGTCTTTATTGAGAGGATATGTTTTGGTATGGATTAAGATTTTATTCTCATCATATGGCAGTGGGATAAAGCCTTCAATAATTTCAGGGTATTTAATTAGGTTAAAAAAAGTATCTATACGGCCTGTTATCGGGTCAGCTTTCATCAAAACAAAAGCAGTAGAAATCAAAATATTGCTATCGCCCCACAAAACAGTTTTGCCTACCCCTTGTGCCCCCCAACTTCCTGCATCAAAAACTAATGTGCCTAATTGTATTTTCGATGTTTGGTCAATCAATGTGTACTTATCACCACTTATCACTAAAAATGTATTCTGTTTTTTATTAGATAAAACCTTGTCTAAACCTGTTTCAAAATTTATTTGGGGTATTAATTGTGGCGTATTTTGACTGAAGCTGTAATGACATATAGCTATAAGCCAAGTAGCGAGAACTATTTTTTTGAAGGGATGCACGGCAGCAATTTACCAAATTGTGCCAACTATTTGTAGTTTTTCCTTTTTGCAATTCTCACAAGTAACCCATATCCCCCCCTCTACCATTACCTTTGAATTTACAATTTGATAATGAATAAAGATAAATTAAAACAGTTTTTAGATGAAAAAGTAAAGCAATATAATTGTTCTGGTTTTATTGAGAACGACCCTATTTCTATCCCGCATTTTTTCACCAAAAAACAAGATATTGAGATAGCAGGTTTTTTTGCAGCTACTTTAGCTTGGGGGCAGCGAGTAACCATTATAAACAATTGCAAAAAACTGATGGAGTGGATGGATAATGCGCCGCACGATTTTTTGTTGAATCATATAGAAAGCGACCGAAAACGCTTTTTGGGTTTTGTGCATCGCACATTTAATACTACCGACCTTTTGTATTTTATAGAATTTCTCTCAGTTTTTTATAAAGAAAACGATAGTTTGGAAACGGCATTTTCAAACCATCTAAGTAAAGATGATACAACAATTAGGAAAGCATTAATCGGTTTTAATGCACAATTTTTCAGCTTACCCTATGCGCCACAACGCACCTATAAACACGTAGCAACTCCTGCTAAAAAATCAGCGTGCAAGCGGCTAAATATGTTTTTACGATGGATGGTGCGCCAAGATAATAAGGGCGTTGACTTTGGCATTTGGAAAAACATTAACGTTTCACAATTAGTTTGCCCGTTAGATACCCATGTACACCGTGTGGCAATGGGGTTGGGCTTATTGAAACGGAAGCAAGCAGATTGGCAGGCGGCTGATGAATTGACAGAACAGCTACGCCTGTTTGACCCTAATGACCCTGTAAAGTATGATTATGCTCTTTTTAGTTTGGGGGTGGATGAAGGGTTTTAAAATGACATTTAGTTTACCAAAGCATTACAACAAACTGACAGGAGCAACGTCTTTACAGTATTAACTTTGCTATCAAGGGTTTATGGCTAAAAGTACTCTGCAACTGTTTAGGGTAGAAATTGGGTATAAGGGCAGGTTGCAGAGGTTCGCATGGCAAAGCATTAAAAAAATGTTAAAACACTTATAGCCGTGCGAACTACAAAAAAAGCCCCCCGAGTTATTGGGGGGCTTTTACTTATATTAATTTTTTAGCTGTACCTTATGCTTTGGCTACTGCTTCGGCAATTTTATTTTTAACCCACGCAGTAGTTACTGATTTTGGACGCTCAAGCGGATGCCCTAATGCTCTATCCCAAACTAATTGTGCTAATACTCCCAATGCCCGCGATACACCAAACAATACCGTATAAAACTCATACTCTTTCATGCCGTAGTGTACCAGTAGTGAGCCGCTGTGTGCATCAACATTAGGCCAAGGGTTTTTTACTTTGCCCAAACTTTCTAAAATATTAGGTACTACCTCATACATATTCCAAACTATGTTTACATAGTCATCATCAATATTATGGCGTTTGGCAAACTCCATTTGTGCGGTAAAACGAGGGTCGGTTTTGCGCAATACAGCGTGTCCATACCCTGGTACTACTTTTCCTTGTTTAATAGTTTTGTTTACGTAATCGGCTATTTGTTCTTTGGTAGGTTTTGTTGTTCCCAACTCTTCCACCATTTCAAAAATCCATTTTATCACCTCTTGGTTTGCCAATCCGTGCAAAGGTCCTGCTAATCCCGCCATTGCAGCGGCTAATGAAAGGTAAGGGTCGCTAAGGGCACTGCCTACCAAGTGGGTAGTATGTGCTGATACGTTTCCGCCTTCATGGTCGGCGTGTATAGTTAGGTACAAACGCATTAGTGCTTTTAGTTCTGCACTCTCATTAAAACCCAGCATATGTGCAAAGTTTGCTCCCCAATCCAAAGATTTATCTTGTGCAATATGCTCGCTGTTTTTGTATGTACGGCGATATATATATGCCGCTACAATAGGTAGCTTGGCAATAAGGTTTATACAATCTTCAAAGGTATAACTCCAATAGTCTTTTTTGTTTAGTCCCTTAGCGTATTCTTTTGCAAAAATACTTTCGGTTTGCATAGCTATAATAGCAGATGTAAACTGGGTCATAGGGTGGGTGCTTAAAGGCAGCGCATCAATAACATTGTATACGTGTTGTGGAACGGAGGCACGCTGTGCAAATAGTGTCGATAAATCTTTTACATCCTCTTCGGTAGGTAGTTCACCTATCAACATTAAATAGAATAAACCTTCGGGCAATGGTTCTTGTCCGCCTTTTGCTTTTGGTAATAATTCTCGCAACTCGGGAATGGTG
Organism: uncultured Burkholderiales bacterium; assembly: GCA_964584305.1. Taxonomy (GTDB): domain Bacteria; phylum Bacteroidota; class Bacteroidia; order UBA8524; family UBA8524; genus SB11. The sequence continues at coordinate 44,671 of CAZOZL010000006.1, read as the reverse complement.
TATCCACGAAAACGTATGCCTTCAATATGGTCAAGCTGGGAAGTTTCAGTGGCTAAACCAATAATTCCCTTCATACCACTATACATACTATTTACAGTATAGCTGCCTAATACCACATCTCCATTATTTTTAACCATTTCTTTTACCTCTTGTGCCATTGGAGCGGCAATAGAAGCAAACTTCTCTTTCAATTTATCCATTATAAATGCGTTGGGTATAAAATATTTTTCTACTACAAACCTTTAAACTTGCCAAAGTTAATATTTGTTTGCCATGTTTACAGGTTTTTACCCATAATTTAAAGGATGATTACGGTACTTTTTTACATTTTTTACCATTATAGGGGTAAACTATGTAGTTAATGCCTTAAAAATCTCTTTTTTACATGAAAGTGATGGAGAAAAATGTTTTTAAGTGAGGTTACTTCTTTTGTGAGTAATCATTTTTCAGGCAAAAATAATTTCACAGGCTTTTTGTGCAGCAATTTGTTCTGCCTTCTTTTTCGAGAAATCCTCGCCTCTGCCCATTTCTTCGTCCTCAATTTTTACGGCTACCAAATAGCTTTTATGTTTGCCTTGTTTGCGTTCTTCCAACACTTCAAAGTCAACCTTTTTTTTGTTTTTTTGGCAATACTCAATCAACTTACTTTTAAAGTTAATTTCTTTTTCAGCCATATGCTGCAAATCAATATGGGGCAGTAGTATGCGTTTTTTAATAAATGTACGGGTAAAGTTATAGCCTTTATCCAAATATATAGCACCCAGTAAGGCTTCAAAGGCGTTACCACTAAGCGATCTTATAATTGTTCTATTACCTCGTATGCTTTTATCATATTCTAAAAAATTTTCTAAACCCATTTTTCGGGCAAGGTCGCACAGGTTATCACGGCTAACAATTTTGGCTCTTACTTCTGTTAAAAAACCTTCGTTTTTTGTGGGATAGGTAGTAAAAAGAACTTCGGCTATTATAGAACTAAGCACGGCATCACCCAAATACTCTAAACGCTCATTGCTAATTCTACCTTCTTTAATATCATACTTTGTAGCGGCAGAGTGGTGGCGAAATGCTTGCCGATATAGCGCAACATTTTTAGGCTTAAAACCGATAAGGTTTTTAAGCGATTTAATGAATAAGGTATTCTTGCTGTTTTTTTTTAGTATAGAAAACAAAAGGGCAAGGCGAGTGGTTAGTCCTCGTATTTTTTCAATATTACACTTGCGTTGTGTCCGCCAAAGCCAAAGGTATTGCTTAGGGCATATTTCACTTCACGGTGTTGTGTTTTATTTAATGTAAGGTTTAGCTTATCATCAACGGCAGGGTCTGTGGTGCTATGGTTTATAGTGGGCGGTATAATTCCTTCTTTTAATGCCATAATTGAGGCTAATGCTTCAACTGCTCCAGCCGCTCCTAATAAATGCCCAGTCATGCTTTTGGTACTGCTAATATTCAATTTATAAACGTGTTCACCAAAAATTTCTTTTATAGCTTTTAGTTCGGCAACATCTCCTAATGGGGTAGATGTTCCATGTACGTTTATATAATCAATATCAGAGGCTTGCAAGCCAGCATCATTCAAAGCATTTTTCATTACTGTGATAACGCCCAGCCCTTCAGGGTGGGGCGCTGTAATATGGTAAGCATCAGCACTCATGCCTCCACCTACAACTTCAGCATATATTTTTGCGCCACGTGCTTTGGCGTGTTCGTATTCTTCTAAAACCAGCGATGCGCTACCTTCTCCTAATACAAATCCATCACGTTCTTTATCAAAAGGGCGTGATGCTGTTTTATAATCATCGTTACGGCTGCTAAGTGCTTTCATAGAGTTGAAACCACCAATAGCAGGCTGGTTCACACAAGCCTCGCTACCGCCTGCAACAATAGCATCAGCCTTGCCCAGTCTAATATAATTAAGCGAGTCTATTATAGAGTGGTTTGATGTTGCACAAGCAGATACAGTAGCATAGTTAGGACCACGAAAACCGTATTTAATAGATATTTGCCCTGCGGCAATATCGGCAATCATCATAGGGATAAAAAAAGGATTGAAACGTGGTGTCCCGTCTCCTTTTGCATAATCCATCACTTCATTAAAAAAGCTGGTTAGCCCGCCAATTCCAGTACCAAATATAACTCCTATACGGTTTTTATCTACCTTGTCGTTATCAATACCACTATCGGCAACGGCTTCGGCAGATGAAATAAGCGCATATTGGGTATAAGGGTCTAATCTACGAGCTTCTTTTCTATCGAAATAGTTAAGGGCATCGTAGTTTTTTACCTCACAAGCAAAGCGGGTTTTAAACTTTGAAGCATCAAAGCGGGTAATTGGGGCAGCCCCGCTTACTCCATTTCTCAAACCGTCCCAATATTCTTGGGCAGTATTACCTATGGGGGTAAGGGCACCAATCCCCGTAATTACAACTCTTTTAAGCTGCATTCGGGTAATGTTAAGTTAAAAAAATTATTTATCGGCTTTTTCAATGTAGTCTATTGCCTGCCCAACCGTAGCTATGTTTTCAGCTTGGTCGTCGGGAATAGAGATGTTAAACTCTTTCTCAAATTCCATAATTAGTTCAACAGTGTCTAAAGAGTCTGCTCCCAGATCATTAGTGAAGTTAGCCTCTATAGTAACCTCGCTCTCTTCAACACTTAGTTTGTCGATAATAATCGATTTAACTCTTGATGCGATATCTGACATTTTCTTCTCCTTTTTTGGTTAATTTTGAAGCTGCAAATAACTGCTTTTTAAAAGAAAAACACAATAAAAAAAACATCTTCCTTAATTGTACCCCATTATAGTGGCTAAACAAAAAAATAAACCGTTACAATTGTTTGGTGCTGGCGAGCCACCAACAACTACTCCTATAAAGATGGTAGGCATAGTGGCAGTAGTGCCTGCATATAAATTGGCATGGCAAGTAAACAATACATTACATTTGCGGCTGCTTAGGGAAGACGATTTGTTTTACACACACAAAAGAGGTGATGACATATTTATACAATGTTTTGAATATGTGGATGAGGAGTACGATACTACTATTAGGCTAATAGCCAACAAAACAAACAGAACAATTTTAATACCCGAGCATAGAAATACCAATTACTTTTTGCAGATGAAAGGAGACCAGAGCGAAATAACTTGGGAGGATTTTTTACTGCAATTAAAGGCACTTCCTTTGGTACTTACCTTGTATGAGGTGGAGTGGGAAACGCTACGAAACAAAGAGATGTTATATTTTTGACAACACTATTTTATGAAATTTAGATCGAAATTTAATCGGACAAAAATTATTGCCACTATTGGTCCTTCTACCGCTAGCTATGATAAGTTAAAGGAAATAATAAAAGAGGGGGTGGATGTGTGTAGGCTCAATTTTTCGCACGGAGCTTACGAAGACCACGAAAAAGCCATTCTCAATATTAGAAAAATAAATGAAGAGCTAAACAGCTATGTAGGCATATTATTAGACCTACAAGGTCCCAAGCTGCGTATAGGGGAAGTAGAAAACGATAGTATTTTATTAGAGAGCGGAAAGATAATTATCATTACCACCGAGAAATGCTTAGGAACAGCCGAAAAATTTTACATTAAGTATGATATGCTTACCAAAGACATTAAAAAAGGGCATAAAATACTTTTAGATGATGGAAAGGTAGAGTTAAAAGTATTAGACATTATTAACCGTAAAGAGATAAAGGTAAAGGTTATTCATGGTGGAGTACTATCATCAAAAAAAGGATTTAACCTTCCACAAACCAATCTTTCTATACCCAGTATTACCAAAAAAGATGTTGCCGATATTGAGTTTGGGTTGAAACACGATGTAGAATGGATTGGCTTATCATTTGTACGGAAAGCAGAAGAAATACACGAGTTAAAAAATATTATCGCTCGTCAAGAGAAACGCACCAAAGTAGTAGCCAAAATAGAGAAACCCGAAGCCGTTAAAAATATTGATGCGATTATAGAGATTGCCGACGCTGTTATGGTAGCACGAGGCGATTTGGGCGTGGAAGTACCTTTAGAAGAGGTGCCTTTGATACAAAAAGATATTGTGCGTAAATGTATTGAAGCATCAAAACCTGTAATTATTGCTACCCAAATGATGGAGAGCATGATACATAACCCCACACCCACCCGAGCCGAAACTAATGACGTTGCAAACGCAGTATTAGATGGTGCTGATGCAGTAATGTTGAGTGCTGAAACATCGGTAGGAAAGTATCCCGTAGAGGCAATTAAAACAATGGAACGCATTGTGCGCCATATAGAAGCCCAAGAGCTTATATACGATAAAGGTAAAGGGCCTGAGGATATAGGGCAACGAACTTACCCTACTGATGTAATTTGTTTTACCGCTGCCAGAATGAGTTTGCACGTGAAAAATGCAAAAGCAATTAGTTCTATGACACGCTCGGGGTACACCGCCTTTAAATTGGCAAGTTATCGCCCCAAAGCAAGAATATTTATATTTACCAATAATCGCCCTTTGCTTAATACACTAAGTTTGGTATGGGGGATTAGAGGGTTTTACTACGATAAGTTTGTTACTACCGATGAAACTATACACGATGTAAACGAGATTTTGAAAGAAAAAGGCTTTGTCAAAACAGGCGATATTGTGGTAAATACAGCAAGTATGCCCATACACGAAAAATCTATGACCAACGCCGTAAAAATTAGCAAAGTAGAATAAAAAAAGCAGACCCTTCCCAACTTTAAAACAAAGGTGTAGAAGGGGGTACAAAAAATACTTTAATACTTACGCTTGCCTCCCGTCAAATTCCATACAGAATGATAACCCGTTTGTACATACTACCGCAGGTGTATAGAAGCAGGCAGGCGAGGTTTTGTTTTGGGGTAAAATCCACATTTTAGCACACCTGCAATACCTTGTGTACAACTACGTTTAAGTTTATAGCGCACACCTAATAAATTTGCGTTGGCAAGGTATGTTTATATAGTAAACTATAAGCTAGCCCAATACCCATGAGTAAGCAAAATACACTACGAAACAAAAAAGGCAAAACTGCCGATTTTGAGAGCGAGAAAAAAAGTAAAGACAAACCCATTACCCGAAAAGTTTTTTGGCAATGGGTATTGCTACAAGACGAACGGGCAAGGCAAGTGTTTGGTGCTTTTTTAATGCTTACCGCTATATTTATGGCTATCTCGTTCGTATCGTTTTTGTTTACTTGGAAAACAGACCAAAACGTAGTTTTTGGTTTCGGGTGGGATAATTTTATAGCCGCAAACCCTGATGCTGCCAAAAACACAATGGGTATGTTTGGGGCATTGTTGGGGCATATATTTATTCATAAATGGTTTGGTATTGCCAGTTTTGCTATCCCAGTAATTCTAATTGTTGGCGGTGCAAAACTTACCTTTAAAATTAAGTTACTTCCTTTTCTTAAAACCATACGTTACTCATTTTTTATTGTGATATGGCTGGCATTGCTAATGGGGATGTTATTGGGGGCATCCTTTCCTTTTTTAGGGGGCGCATTTGGTTACCATGGTTACCTATGGCTAAAGGGTTTAATGGGGGTTGCGGGAACAGGCATTTTCTTATTTTTCTATTTACTTACATTTTTAATAGTAGTATATAATCTTAACTTAGCTATTAAAAATAAAAAACTAAAAGAAACCTTAGAAGCTGCTAATGATGAAGCTACAACAGATAATGGAGGTCGTTTAAGCACTTCTGAAATGGCAGAAGAAACCGCCATTATGGGTAATGATGAAGATATAGATGCCTCATTTACCGAAGATAAAGGCATTGGCGATAGTGAAAGCAGGAATCCTGATGATATTAAACTAATTGTAAAAAATGAGGAAAACCCTCCTTTTGAAACTACTATACCAAAACCCGATACAACAAGCGATGATAACCTTGAGTTGAGTATTGAAACCACAGTTGAAGAGACGGTAGAAAAACCTAAAGGAGAAGTAAATAGAGGGGGTTTAGATGCCCCATACGACCCTACTTTAGACCTTTCAGGCTTTAAATTCCCCACGTTAGAATTGCTAAAAGACTATGGCGATACTAAGAAAGTGATTGACCAAGAGGAATTGGAGAGCAACAAAAATATGATTGTTGAAACCCTAAAAAACTATGGTATAGGGGTTGCACAAATAAAAGCAACCATAGGCCCAACAGTTACCCTGTACGAGATTATACCCGAAGCAGGTGTTAGAATTTCACGGATTAAAAACCTTGAAGATGATATAGCACTTAGCTTGGCGGCATTGGGTATTAGAATTATTGCACCCATACCAGGCAAAGGAACAATAGGGATAGAAGTGCCTAATAAAAAGCCCGAAATTGTGCCTATGAGTACTGTATCGGCGAGTGCAAAATTTCGGAATAGTACTGCCGATTTGCCCGTAATATTAGGCAAAACTATTGCCAACGAGATATACGTTGCCGATTTGGCTAAAATGCCTCACTTGCTTATGGCGGGAGCTACGGGGCAAGGTAAATCAGTAGGGATAAATGCCTTATTAGTATCATTACTATATAAAAAACATCCCAGCCAGCTAAAATTTGTTTTAATTGACCCTAAAAAGGTAGAGCTTACCCTATACAAACGTATAGAACGCCACTACCTTGCCAAAATACCAGGGGATGGAGAGGCGATTATTACCGATACAAAAAAAGTAGTAAATACACTAAATAGCTTGTGTATTGAGATGGACGAACGCTACAACCTGCTGCAAGATGCTGCGGTGAGAAATATAAAAGAATACAATGCACGTTTTGTAGCCAGAAAACTACCCCCTACTGATAAAAACAAGCACAAGTTTTTACCCTATATTGTAGTAGTAGTAGATGAACTTGCCGATTTAATGATGACCGCAGGCAAAGAGGTAGAGCAGCCCATAGCCCGATTGGCACAACTGGCAAGGGCAATAGGCATCCACCTAATTATAGCCACGCAACGCCCCTCTGTAAACATAATTACGGGTACTATAAAAGCTAATTTCCCTGCACGAATAGCCTTTAGGGTAACCTCTAAAATAGATTCACGCACTATATTAGATACGGGTGGTGCAGACCAACTGATAGGTAAGGGAGATATGCTATATAGCAATGGCAACGAAATGATTCGCTTGCAATGCCCTTTTGTAGATACTCCGGAGGTAGAAGAAATTACCAGCTATATTGGTAACCAGCGAGGGTATAGTGATGCCTTTTTATTGCCCGAAGTACAAGAAGAAGGGGCAGGCGGAAACGAGGAGTTTGACCATAGTGATAGGGATAGCCTATTTGAAGATGCGGCAAAGGTGGTGGTGCTGGCACAACAAGGTTCAACATCGCTAATACAACGGAAACTAAAATTAGGGTATAACCGTGCAGGTAGAATTATAGACCAACTGGAAAATGCAGGCATAGTGGGTGCTTTTGAAGGCAGTAAAGCCCGCGAAGTGCTAATACCCGATGAATATACTTTAGAGCAGAAGTTTAAAGAACTAAATGGATAAACAAGCAAGCTAATATTTGCAGAACATAAGAGGCATAACCTATTCCATATCCCGTGAGTAAGTAAGTGCAAAAATAAAAAGGCATAGCTTTTGCCTTTATGATAGTATATTCGCCCACCTTTTAGAAAATATTACTAAATGAAGATTAAGCAACTGTTTTTTTTACTACTCACTACTACCCTTTTTGTAGCACCATTGGCAGCGCAAAATAATGTGCAAAAGGCAAAAAAAATCCTTAATAAACTAAGCAAAACCTATAAGGCTCACAAAAGCATTAAGGCTAACTTTACCATTACTACCACCAACCCTGATAAAAGCAAAATGACCCAAAAAGGGACTATTTGGGTAAAGAAAAAGTTTTTTAAAATTGATATGCGTGACCAAGAGATTATGTGTGATGGCAAAACCATTTGGACTTGGCAAAAAGAGGTAAACGAAGTACAAATTAAAAAATACGCTCCCTCCAGTCGAGAAATTCAACCAGCACAGCTATTTACTATATGGGAACGAGGTTTTAACTATGTATGGGCAGGCAGAATAACAAAAGCAGGTAAAAAAATTGATGTGATAGACCTTGTGCCAAAAACAGGCAAAGAGGGCAGAGATTACTCTAAAGTGAAGCTATATGTAGATGCGGCTAAAAACCAAATTAGGAGTGCCACAATTATTAAGAAAAACGGAGTAAAAATAACCTATAAACTTACTAATCAAGATACCAAAAAAAGACTCACCAAAAACAACTTTAAAATGGATGTTAAAGCCAAGCAAAAGGCAGGTGCTGAAATAGTGGACTTACGATAGTTTTACCCAAATCCCGTCATTGCGAGATAATCTTCTTAGGTTAGCGGTGCGCCTGTAGCATTCGGGCAGTCTGTATGATGTGTAGCAAAGCGATTACCCCGCAAGCCCCTGCTGTTCTATTATTAACCCCTACCAATATATTGCAGTTTTTACCTGTACAGTCAATTTTGTAACACTAAGTGGACTACTACCACAAATTCAATTTATTAAAATATAAATTACAGAAGAATGCACTATGGGTTACTTTGCTTTTACAATACTATCACCGCTTTTAGTAAAAATAGTAGGTGTTACTGCATTGCGTTTCTCAAAATAATGGGCATAGTTTGGGGAAAAACTCAAGCGGTTGTGCAATAGCGTATCAAAGTTACCATTTAGTGCCATTATTAGCTCGCTACACTCACGTAGTGCATTTTGCCCGCCTTCGTGTCCGCTAATATAATCCACCATTTGGTTATCCATCACAAATTGGGTGGTAAGCGGTTGGCTTTTTCTGCCTAAATAAAAACGGATACCGCATTGTTTGGCAATACCAAAATCCAGCACATCATCAAAAAACCACGCTATATTTTCAGGTTCTATTTTATAGGTATTGCAAAAATGGTGTAGTGCTTCGCCTTTGTTTTTTATTTTAAAATATAGGGCATAAAAATTTTCACGTTGGGCAAAATCAACAGCGGTAGGGTTTTCTTCGCCAGTTATTATGGCGGCAATAGGCAATTGTTGGGTACGGTAAAAAAAATCGTAGCGCAGCAGGTTTATGCCCATACTATCGGCTTCGCTAAAGCCATTAGGCTGTCCTTTACTTTTTTGTGCTGAATTAAAAACGCCATCCCAATCAAAAGCAAAGGCTTTTACATTTTTTAGTTTTCCGGCAATTTCCTCAGCGGGGGTAATAAACTGCCCGCCTATTTGCCTAAAAGTGTCTTCAATTATATTTATATCCATAACAAAAAAAACCTTTAGTTATTAGTTTTTGGCAATTAGCATTAAGCTACAAAGCACAAAAACAAATAGCTAAAGGCAAATGAAGGTTGCGAGCAGCCAAAAATAATTATCCTATCAAATCCAACTTCACAAAATCCTGAATATCAAGCATCCCGAAAAGTTGATTGTTTTCCATTACCACAATATTATCTACTTCGTGTTTTTTGAAAATTTCAACGGCTTCATACAATAAGGCATCAGCATTTATAGTAATGGGGTATTTAAAATCGAAATCGCTTAATTTTTTATCCAAAACAGCTTTGCCTTCCGATTCTATTTTACGGCGAAGGTCGCCATCAGTAAATACGCCAATTAGCTTACCTGCTTCATCAACTACTGATACAGAACCTAAGCTACCTTTGTTAATTTCTACTACTGCATCCACTACACTTTCCGATACTTTTATGCGGGGGTTGTATTGCGCTATAATTTCATTTACACGCATAGTCATTAGTTTGGTATGCTCTATAAACTGGTTTGTGCCTATGGTAGTGAGGTTGTTCTCGGTAAGTTTTTTCATTACTCCCCACGGGGCGGTAATAGTGTGTACACCGCTAAGTATTGCGGTACGTGCGTGTTCGGCATGGCGTACTGATGAGAACATTATTTTAGTATCGTAACCGTAGTAGTTTACGGTTTCTACACATTGCTCTATAAGGGTAATAGCATCATGTCCTTGGTCTTGCAGCCTGCCCACCAGTGGGCAAACATAGGTAGCCCCTGCTTGCATAGCCATATAGGCTTGTGCAAGGGTGTATATTAAATGCACGTTTACCATATAGCCTTTATCACGCAAACGCCTACAAGCAGCAATACCAATGTTTGATACGGGTATTTTAAACACTGTTTTTTTAGGGTCAAGCCCTAAAGCAATCAAGCGGTCGGCTTCTTTTTCCACTTCTTCAACGGTATCTCCCAGTGCTTCTACTTGCAGTACTTTCACCATTTTAGATAGTTTTAGTATTGCTTCGTCAACATTGGTAATGCCGTGGCGGTGCATAAAGGTGGGCGTAGTGGTTAGCCCATCTATAATACCCAGTTTAAGGGCTTCTTCAATTTCTTTAAAATCTACGGAGTCTAAGTATAATTCCATTGTAAGCAGATAAGGGGGTGTTTACTAAAATTTATATTTTTTGTTTACTTCATGTATTTCAAGCAAAGGCTTGATAAATTCTTCTAAATCATATACGCACAATTGGCTGGCAGCATCGCAAAGTGCTTTTTCGGGTTCAGGGTGTGTTTCAATAAAAACACCATCAATGCCTGCGGCAACACCTGCACGAGAAATAGCAGGCAAAAACTCCTTTGCACCGCCTTTTGGGTCGGCACTGGGGATACCATATTTGCGAATGCTATGGGTAATATCAAACACCACTGGGTAGCCTATTTGGCGCAAGTGGTGCATACTGCGGGGGTCAACCACCATATCATTGTAGCCAAAGGTATATCCCCGCTCGGTAAGAATAATGTTTTCATTACCCGCATACTCTACCTTGCGGGTAGGGTGTATCATATTTTCAGGGGCTAAAAACTGCCCGTGTTTTATATTTACTACTTTCCCTGTTTTTGCCGCCGCAGTAACCAATGTAGTTTGCATACATAAATAGGCGGGTATTTGCAGTATATCCACCACCTCGCCAGCAATAGCAGCTTGCTCTGGGTAGTGTATATCAGTTAATACAGGCACATCAAATTCTTTTTTTATACGCTCTAATAAGCGCAATCCTTTTTCAATTCCAGGACCATCGTAGTATTGTGCAGAGCTACGATTGTCTTTTTGGAAAGAGGATTTGAATATCCAAGGAATGTTTAAACGAGTAGTAACCTCTTTAAGGTACTCTGCCGTTTTTAGCATTGTGGTATCATCTTCGATAACGCAAGGTCCAGAGATAAGAAACATCTTATCATTCCCACATTCTATATTGCCAACGGTTACTTTTTTTACAGACATTTTTTAGTATCGGCGGCAAAGTTAATCTTTAATTTTTATTTTGAGGCGAAAGGCGGAGTATGTTGAACAGTTGTTTAGTATATTTGTATAGTGAATACACTGTGTTGGGCAACGAAACAAAGGGATTGAAGGTCTTATTAGTAGGGGATACGCATAAAATAAATAGTATGAAAGTGAACAAGAAAATGAAATTTGGTATTTTTTTATTATTAGCAATAGTAAGTACATTGTTTATAAATAGTTGTAAAGAAGATAGCCCCACTACACCAGCAGGAACAGGCGATAATTTTATAGAAGTAGTATTTAGTGCCACCGCTAATAATAAGTCCTTTAATTTAAACGACAGTTTTGAGCTAAATACCGAAGGTTTTAACTACACATTTAGCCTATTCAAATTTTATATTTCACAATTTAGATTAATAAAAGACGATAATAGCGAGTTGCTTTTAAAAGATATTGATATGATAGATTTTAGAACCGATGCGCCTCATTTATCATTTAAAGTAAATGTGCCAGAGGGAACATACAAAGAGGTTAAATTTGGTATTGGGGTAGATTCTATCACTAATGCAAAAGACCCTGCCAGTTTCCCATTAACCAGCCCACTATCATTAGCAAAAGGAACTTACTGGGGCATGGCAGCACAATACCGTTTCTTTTTAATGGAAGGAAGATTAGACACTACCATGACAGATACTGCATACATCCCTTTTGCTGTGCATACAGGCACAAATACGTTGTATAGAGAAAAGGTATTTACCAAAACATTGGTATTTACTAAAGGCGATAGTAAAAAAATAACGGTTGATATTGATATTGATGTTTTGCTTAGTACTATTAATTTTAAGCAAAACCATGTAAGCCATACAATAGGCAGTTTTGAAACCGCCGAAAAAGTAGCTAATAACTTAGCCAAAAGCATTACACTGAAATAAAAACAATAATGGTGAGAAACAAAGTATATAAATTTTTGGGATTGATTTTTGGTGCTTTTTTAGTGCTATTTGTTTCGCAATGCAAGCCTGATGATGAGAAAAAAATCGATACACCAGCGTTTCAAGATGAAGCGTATAACTTTGTAATTCCTTTCCACTTTCCTGAACCTATAATAGACCCTAAAAACCCATTAACTGTGAATGGCGTAATATTAGGCAGAAAACTATTTTACGACCCTATTTTATCGGGAGATAATACACAGTCTTGCGCATCGTGTCATAATCAAGCTACTTCTTTTACTGATGCTCCTTTACGGTTTAGTGAAGGCATAGACGGGCTTGAGGGTGATAAAAATAGCATGGCACTAATTAACCTTGCTTGGAATAGAGACTTTTTTTGGGATGGGCGCAGCACAAGCCTCGAGGCACAAGTTTTAGAACCTGTGCGCAACCCAATAGAGATGCACGAGGAGTGGAAAGATGCAATAGCAAAAATTCAAGCAAAAACAGAGTACACAGAGTTGTTTAAAAAAGCATTTGGCACAAACCAAGCTGATTCTTTATTAGCAGCAAGAGCCATTACTCAATTTATGAAAACCATAGTAGCATCACAAAGTAAATACCAAAAAAGTCTCCCAAACTTAGCTGGTTTTACCCCCGCCGAACGTAGAGGGTTTGAGGTTTTTATAAGAGAAGAAAAAGGAGATTGCCTACACTGCCACCCAACAGATGCTACACTGTTTACCAGTAATTATTTTGACAACCCAGTACAGCGTTTTCACAATAATGGACTTGACCCTGAAGCGGCGATAGGAGTTTTAACAAGCAGGGCTTTAGTAACAGGTGATAGAGCAGATAATGGAAAGTTTAAAGCACCTACATTATTAAATATAGAACTTACTGCTCCCTATATGCACGATGGTAGGTTTGCTACCTTAGAAGAAGTAATTAGTTTTTATGATTCAGGGGTGCATTTTTCAAGCACTTTAGATCCTAATATGGCTGTAAAAGGGGCAACAGGAGTTCGGGAATTTGTTGACGGAATAAGAAAGCTACATTTATCCCAAAGAGATAAAGATGATTTATTAGCGTTTTTAAAAACACTTACAGACCCTACCATTGCCACCAACCCTGCCTATGCTAAACCATAAATTTTTAGCTATATAATATAATTGTTATCCATAGTTCTCTATTCGGTAATTTAATAGTTTCTTTTTTTTTAATACTACTAAATGCTTAACCGCTTGGATACAAGCATACCGCAAAAAGCAAATGAGAACAGAAAAACCCAAAGCGGAATAGCGTTTATTATACAAATAAACTAATATTGGGATATGAAATTTCGTTTGTGTTTTCTTTTACTTTTTTCATTTGCACTTTCTTTTGCTTATGCTCAAGATAAAACCACTGCACTGACAGACTCTCTATTAGATGCTAAACAGTATGAACAAGCAATTGTAGAGTACACCAAAATTTTAAAGAAAAACCCCAATAACGAGAAGGCATTACGAGGCAGGGGCTTTAGCTTTATGCGATTAGAACAGTGGGATAAAGGTATTATTGATTATAAAAAAGCAACTACAATAAACCCATATTGTATAAAATGCGAGTTTTACCTTATTATTATGCTTTATCGTGGGGATAAAAAAGAGCAAGCGATACAAAAAACTGATAGCTGTTTATTAGTATATGCCGATACTGCAAAATCTTCCTCGTTTTATGCTGAAATAATGACTTTAAAAGCACGATTCTATGCATTAAATAATGAAGAAAGTAAGGCAAAAGAAATATATAATAATATAGTAACCCTCTATCCTGATAGTGCATGGGCATATCATAAAAGAGCGGAATTTTATATTAATATAAAATCGAAATCAGAAGCGTTAAAAGATATTGAGAAAGCAATTAAGCTAAAAAATACGGTAGCAGGTTTTCATACGTTAAGGGGGCAAATTTATTACGACATTAAGTACTATGATGAAGCGTTAAAATCATTTACTACTTCAATAAATTTGGATAGTACCAATGCGCAGGTATATTGGTTTCGGGGTAGAGTTTTAATGGACCAGTTTAACAAGCCAAAACAAGCCTATATCGATATAAAAAGAGCTGTTTTTTTAGACAGCACTAATTGGAGATATTATATAACGTTGCAAAACATATATCATGCCTTTGAAGATATGGATAGCTCTTGCTGGTTTGCAGATAAGGCACTTTATTATATTAACAAGGGTGAGCCCGATGAAGAAAGTGAGTGGTTTAAAGATTGGCTATTAGCAAATAATACTGCCTTTTGCGATAAAAGCAAGCCCAGTTATTATTACCAACGGGGTGTGGCTATGTACAATCTTAGCTTGTTTGATAGTGCTGTTGCGTATTATAAATCAGGCTTAAACAAATTTCCTAAACATCCTATACTAACGAGTTTTAGAGGCAATGCTTATATGAGATTACAAAAATGGGAGGAGGCTGAAAGAGATTATACACGCTCTATGCAAGACATTGCAGCCTTAAGGCTAAGTATTAAAGAGCAGTATCCAACCTTTACCCCTAAAGAAATAGAAAACTATACAAAGCAATTTTTTTCATCAACTTATGGCAGCTTATCACATATATATTTAGCATTAGCAAAATATAAAAAAGCCCATTGGGCAATTGATACCGCAATAGCGATAGAACCATTAATAAAAGAAAATAATTTATATACTTACTATAACCAAAAAGGCAGAGTATATATGGCAATGGGCAACTATGATGATGCGTTAGAATTTTTTGAAAAAACCAAAATGCTTGCCCCAAAAAATCCATTAGGATACATGAATATGGCATTAGCCCTTGCCAGCAAAGCAAGTGGCAAAAAAGAAAAGTATAGGCAGTTTTCAATATCAGGGACATATAGAAATTTAATGGATTTTAACTATAGAAGTAAACCGCTAAAGCTAACGGATACTAAGAGACGTTTGCTTAGAAAAGCCCTTACCTATTGCGATATGGCGGTAGAAAGAGCAAAAGAAGACGGGCAAGTATATTTAGTAAGAGGCTATGTAAAACATTTGATGGGCAATAGCTCTGCCTGCCAAGATGTGCGTAAAGCAATGTATTTAAATAATGCTGATGCCGCCGCGTACTACCAATCTATATGTAAATAAAATTAAAAAAGGAATTAGTATATTTTGTGAAAGAGCAGAATAAAACAGTTGATTATATGGCAAGTCATTGTGCTGGATATTTTTTTGATAGGCGAAGCAGGAATTGCCAACAACAAAGAGATAATCATGTTTCTTTTAAAGTGCTAAAGACCTTATAGAGTAACATATAATATAGCGATAGGGTGTGAAACCTACCGCTTATTAAGAATTACAGCGCAAAGGCTGAATATCAAAATCTTTTATGGCGTGTACTAAAAACGAAGCGGCAAATTGCCAAACGTGCCTGAACTCATTAATAATAGTACCGTGTTATCATTATTTGTTAATGCTGTTTTGCCTACTTGGCTAATATAGGTATGTAGTTTATCCGCATCTGTGTAAACATTAATACTACCGCCAAAGGCTTGGGCTACTTCTTTTTTATCAAGCGGTGGCATCTTTTTTAGTGCTAAAACATGGTTATCATAATATACCAAAGCATTGTTTGCCTTGCTTAGTGTATTGCTATACTCTGATAAAAAACTTTTATTAAGGCTACTAAAGGTATGCAACTCAAAGCAGGCTATTAGTGTATGGTTGGGGTATTGGTTTTTTATAGCCTCAACGGTGGCTTGTACTTTTGATGGGGAATGAGCAAAATCTCTAAATACTATAAAATTATTGGTGTCTTTTATTTTCTCCATACGATTGGCTGTACCTTCAAAAGTACTAATGGCTTGAAAAAAATCGGAATCATTAATTTTTAATTGGTTACAAATATGTTTTGCGCCTGCCATATTTTGCAGGTTGTGCAAACCAAAAACATGAAGCGGAAGTTTTCCCTCTTTTGTTTCTAAGTATGTTTTGCCATTTTCAACCGTGTGAGGTAGCTCGTGGTAGGGGATTAGTTGCAAACGATTTTTATGCGGTGCTATTAACTTTTGCAAATGGACATCACCCGCATAATAGGTGAGCGGAGCTCCATCGGGCAATTGATTAATAAATAAAGCAAATTGATGTAAATACCCCTCGAAAGTAGGAAATACGTTTATGTGATCCCAAGCTATGCCCGTTATTTGGGCAATATCTGCTTTGTATAATAAAAATTTGGGGCGGCGGTCTATGGCAGAGCTTAAATACTCATCGCCCTCTAATATTATTATAGGGGCATCGCTCATTTTCACCATCCTATCAAACCCACTGATGGATGAACCCACCAAGTAATCAAACTTTTTGTTAAGCGTTTTAAGAACGTGCAATAACATAGCAGTAGTAGTGGTTTTACCATGACTACCACCTATAACAACACGGATTTTGTTTTTACTATGCTGATAAATAAACTCGGGAAATGAGTAGATAGTTAAACCTAATTTTTGGGCTTTTAATAGTTCGGGATTATTGGCACGAGCGTGCATACCCAATATTATTATATCTATACTGTGGGTGATGTTTTCAGGAAACCACCCCATTTTTTTAGGTAATATATTATGTTGTTTTAGCCGAGATAGGGCAGGGTCGAATATCTCATCGTCGCTACCAGAAATAGTATGCCCTTGCGCTACTATATCTAACGCCAAATTGTGCATTACAGCCCCGCCTATGGATATGAAATGGTAGTGCATTAGTTGTTATTGGGG
>CAZOZL010000006.1:21555-27643 GCA_964584305.1 uncultured Burkholderiales bacterium | reverse complement strand
TGCTTTTCTATACGGTACTGGGTATAGCTGCCGTTATAGTCTTTTATTACGCCATCGCCTTCAAATACCAATAGATGGTCGCATAGTTTATCTAAAAAATAACGGTCGTGCGATACTATTACCAAACAGCCTTTATAGTTCAGTAAAAACTCTTCGAGGGTAGTAAGAGTGAGTAAATCAAGGTCGTTAGTGGGTTCATCCAAAATTAAAAAATTAGGATTTTCCATTAACAAAGTAAGCAAATACAATCGCCTACGCTCGCCGCCACTTAAAGTAGAAACATAATCGTGTTGTTGCTTGGGGTGGAAGTTAAAAGTTTGCAGTAGCTGCATAGCTGTTAGGCTGCCCTCTTTCCCGCCCAAGGGTAATACATCGGCAATATCTCGTATTACCTCTATTACACGTTTGTCATTAGCAATGTTTAAGCCTTTTTGGTTATAGTAACTCATTACCAGTGTATCACCTGGTACTACTGTGCCTGCATCGGTAGGCTCTTTTCCTGTAATAACATTGAGAAAGGTAGATTTTCCCGCTCCATTTTTGCCTACTATGCCTATGCGTTCTCCTTTTTTAAATGTATAGGTAAAGTTGTTGAAAAAGAGAGCATCACCATAGCCCTTGCGAAGGTTTTTTAGTTCCATCACTTTGCCGCCTAAGCGGTTCATTTTTACATTAAAACTAATGCTATCCTCCTTGCGAATATTGCCTGCCTTGTTTTTAAGTGTATAAAACGCATCAATACGCGATTTTGATTTTGTGCCCCTTGCTTTGGGCTGGCGGCGCATCCATTCCAATTCCTTTTTCATAAGGTTGCGTGCCTTGTCTGTTTCTTTGGCTTCTCGTTCTATACGCTCTTGTTTTTTCTCCAAAAAATACTCGTAATTTCCTGTGTATCGGTATATTTTTCCTCCTTCTAATTCTAAAATTTCGTTGGTTACATTATCCAAAAAATAACGGTCGTGGGTAACCATTAACAGGGTGGTATTATCCGTACTTAAATAGTTTTCAAGCCACTCTATCATATTAATATCTAAATGGTTGGTAGGCTCATCCATTATTAAAATATCGGGGCTGCTAATTAATAACCGTGCTATGGCAACTCGCTTTTTTTCCCCTCCTGATAGTGTTGCTATTTCTTTATTAGGCACTTGTATCTCCAGTTTTCCTAATATCTGTTGCACTTTAGCCTCGTGTTGCCAAATGTTTAGCGCATCTGCCTGTTGGGTGGCTATGGTTAGTGCCTCCTCTGTTTCTTTGCTTTGGTGCTGGCTATGTTTATCTACTGCTGTCTCGTAGGCTTTTATGGCTTGCATCACAGGGCTATCATCATAAAACATATAATCAGCTACTGTAATAGCCCCCTCAAAATTAGGTTCTTGTATCAGGTATTCCACTCTAATATCACGGCGAAACACCACCTCTCCACTATCAGGGGTATCTATACCTGCTATTATATTTAGCAAGGTTGTTTTGCCCGTTCCATTGTTTGCTATTAAGGCAATTTTTTGCCCTTGCTCTATACCCAAAGAAAGTTGGCTAAAAAGCTCTTTTTCTCCGTATGCCTTGCTGATATTTTCTGCTGAGAGGTAATTTGTAGCCACTGTTTGCAAAGATAGGGATTGGTTTAAGGTTTATGGTTTCAAGTTTCATAAAAAAGCAGTTAAGTGTATACACTTAACTGCTTTTAAAGTATTGGTGTTGTTTATACTATCTAATTTCAATTAGTTCACAAGGGTTTTTAAATTCCTCTGTACTTTTTAGGTTACTATTTTTAGGGGAGTATTTATAGTCTGTTCTTAATTTTCTATCTGCGGAATAAAGATGCTTATTTATCATTATTCCTTTATCGCTAAACCCTTTTTCTATAAATGTTTTGTGAGCACCTATATCTGCAGAGAACTTTAGCTGCTTATTATCGTAAAATGTTCTTCTAAAAATGGTACTTGGACAGTGGTTTTTATTGTATTTATAAAAGTCTTTTATATCTCCATCTTTAAAGTAGATAATGCTATAATCCATACTGCCAGGGTCACCATTTCTGTAGTTTGAGGTAAACTCATATTTTTTATCTCCATTGGGGTAAAAGAAAGTGGTTATAGCCATTACGCTATCTTGTATATAATAAACAGAAGAATGATTTTCTTCTATTTTAGTCACTTTATAGGTTGTACCTTCAATAGTAATTTTCTTTTTGTTAGTTCTTTTAATCTCTATATCTACAGGGTATGTTGGGTTTCCACCTATCCAAAAGTTAAGTTTATTAGATGCCTTTGAGGCATTGGTAGAGAAAATAAAATTATATAATGAGTCTCCTATTACAGTTTCGTCTGGAGCATAGAATCCTTGAAATTTATATTTCCCTGCGGTAAGAGGTGCATTGAAGTAGTGATTGTTTTCAGTTTTTAATGGGTCTGTGGCAGAATTCCAAGTTACGGTAAATGAAATAGAATCTTGAGGGGCTAATTGTACTTGTTTAGGAAATTGTAATAATGGTTGCGTACTAGTACCTGGGATAATTATCTCTCGGCTTTCTTCTGCTACAATTCTATAATAGTTGTTGGCATTATCAATTACTTTAAAGTAGAATAGTTTTTTGCCTGTATTTTGATTGTGGGGTAGCAGAACGGGGTAGGTAGTATGTTTATCTGTATTCTTTAGCCAAACCTTAAAAGTTAGTTTTTCGCCTTCAAAAACTTCAGTTTGCAAAGGCTGCATCCAAATTCTTATGGGCATATAGGGTAAATCTGCCTTTAAGCTGTGATAACTAAAGAGTAGAAGTAAGAAGGCACAAAGTGTTTTCATAAGTTACGTGTATTCAATTTCTGTACCATTACCGTGCAAATTTGTTCAAAAATAAAGGGTACAGCTATATTATTATATAACTGTACCCTTTTTGGTAATACTTGTAGGTGTTTACCCGCTTACTTCTGTTTTGGTAAGGGTTAGGCTAAAATTAGTATCTTTTTCTCCGTATGCTTTGCTAATATTTTCTGCTGAAAGGTAATTTGTAGCCACTGTTTGCAAAGATAGGGCTTGCGTTGATTAGATTAACGTGAGTTTTGAGATAAAAAATAGTAAGCCCACTGTATTGATAAAGGTATGAGTGATTAGTCAAACTTTTACCAATTTACAAGGGATTGTGTGGTTGCTCCCCTCCTTGCAAGGCTGGCGGGTTGTATAGGAGGGGCTGGGGCTAGTTAAAAGCTGCCCGTGCCATTTAGGCGTTTTCTTGCAGCAGGTTGAAACCTGCCGCAATTCATAACCTTAATCAAAAACTTTATGTATAGAATGGGCATTCATGCCTATTCTGTCTGCTTAATTATCTAATGCAATAAATTGTTTTGCTACCCATTGGTTTTCTTTGGGGTCTATTTTATACCAATCGTCAAGTTCAGCATATACAGTAACAATTGCATTATGGCTGAGTTGATATAGAACTTTAAAGTTTGTACCTACTCCTGCCCTTACATTTAACTTGCTGGCAGTTACTTTGCCACTTAATAGTGATTGTACAGGTGGGGTATTACTATTAGTGATGATATTGCTAATTTTTTCGGTAATAAGCGGGATAAAATTTTTATTTGCTGCCTCTACCGTATTCCCTCCAAAAAAATCAGTACCAGGGCATGATTTTGTGCTTCCACTACCGTTGGTGCGCTTGCCCGTTGATAAATCAAACCAATGGTGGTAGAGTATGTTTTGGTCATTAGGCGATAAATTAAATTTGTGGCAAAGCATAGCATTAGTAAAAACAATAATTTCTTTGTGCGCTTCTGTCAGGGTATCATGTCCAGCATCAAAATACCCTAAGTGTTCTATGGCTATACTGCCCGTATTTGCGCCTTTTATAGCGGCGGGAATACGCTCCATGCTTCTACAAAGGGCAACAGTACCATCGGGAAATGTGGTAAGGTTTTGTCCAATATCACTAAAACCCCGTTGCAAGTGGCTGCGTTTCATGCTATTTAGCCACTTGAAATGGTTGGGGGGGCTATCTTTAAAAAAATGGGTATAATTTGGGATATAGGTATGGTGGTTTTGAATACGGTATATGTTTCTGTGAAACGAAGTATTCAATAAATAGTTTTTAAACTCATCCTTAGTAAAAAGAATAAACTGTCCTTCGGTTTTAGGCATGATAGGTTTATTTGTTTTAATCTGATTTATATTAGTAATTTGGTTAAACCAGTAAGCGTTTCCTAAAATTGAATAGTTGTGCGGAGGTTGTCATTCCTTTGAAAAAAGGAATCTGCGGGAAGGAGAACAAGTTATATAAACAAGTTTAGCCCTTAACAGGTTCAGTTCTCAATTTCAAATCATCCAACACACGGATGGCATCTAAAACGCCATTAATTTGTTTTAGTTTTAGGGTAAGATGTTTTGGCGTTTGTTTCATGCTGCAATGCACAGGGTTGCTGCTTACATATTGTATAATATTACTAAACCGTTCGCTTTGGTAGTAGTTACTGTCTTGATTGACAGGAAAATAACACGTTAAAATACTGTCGTCTAATTTCACGCGTTCAAAACCTAAATCACTGGCTTTCCATTTCATTCGCATACTATCAAACAAGCCTTTTAGCGGCGCAGGCATAGCTCCGAAACGGTCTATTAGCCCGTTTCTAAAGTCCAATAATTTTTCTTCGGTTTCTATTTTTGCCAGCTCGTTATACAGTGCTAATCGCTCTTGTATATTGCGCACATATTGGTCTGGTATTAGTATTTCTATGTCCACATCTACCTGCACCGCGCTTGCTTTGGGCTTGGCTATTTCATCTTTAAACAATTCTTTAAACTCTTCATCTTTTAGTTCTTGCACGGCTTCGTCCAAAATTTTATGGTACATCTCGTAGCCAATTTCAGCGATAAAACCGCTTTGCTCGCCGCCCAGTAAGTTACCTGCCCCACGAATATCCAAATCTCTCATGGCTACATTAAAACCACTTCCCAAATCGCTAAACTGCTCAATAGTACTTAGTCGTTTACGTGCTTCGGGGGTAAGTGTGCTAATAGGTGGCGAAAACAGATAGCAGTATGCTTTTTTGTTACTTCGCCCTACACGCCCCCGCATTTGATGCAAATCACTAAGACCGTGCATATGGGCATTGTTAATAATAATGGTATTGGCATTAGGAATATCCAAGCCGCTTTCTACAATGGTAGTGGCTACTAATACATCAAAATCGCCCTCCACAAATTTTATCATTATATCCTCTAACTGGTCGCCTTCCATTTGTCCGTGTGCAATGGCTACTTTACAGCTGGGTACTAATCGCTGTATCAAGCCCGCTATATTTTGAATATCTTTTACTCTGTTATGAATAAAAAATACCTGCCCGCCTCTTTCCAGTTCGGTTTCAACTGCTTCTTGTATTAAATCTTGATTAAAAACATGGAGTTCAGTTTGTACAGGTTGCCTATTGGGCGGTGGCGTATTAATTACTGATAAATCCCTTGCCCCCATTAGCGAGAAATGTAGCGTGCGAGGAATAGGTGTTGCTGTTAAAGTAAGGGTATCTACATTTACTCTAAAACGTTTTAGTTTTTCTTTTACGGCTACGCCAAATTTTTGTTCTTCATCAATTATTAATAAGCCTAAATTATTAAATTTAATATCTTTACCTACAATGGCGTGTGTACCAATAAGAATATCAATTTTTCCTTCGGCTAATTTTTTAAGGATTTCTTTTTTCTGTTTCGCCGTACGGAAACGGTTGATGTAATCAATATTACAAGGAAAATCCTCTAATCTATCTTTAAAGGTTTTGTAGTGCTGGTAGGCTAATATAGTAGTGGGTACTAATATTGCCACCTGCTTACTATCGGTTACAGCCTTGAAAGCGGCACGTATGGCTACCTCTGTTTTGCCAAAACCCACATCACCACATACCAGCCTATCCATAGGTTGCTGGTTTTCCATATCCAGCTTCACATCTTCGGTGGCTTTGCTTTGGTCGGGGGTGTCTTCGTATAAAAAAGAGGCTTCTAACTCTACCTGCAAATAAGAATCGGGGCTAAAAGCAAATCCTTTTTGTGCTTTGCGGGCAGCGTATAGTTTTATAAGGTCTCGGGCAATGTCTTTTACCTT
>CAZOZL010000006.1:0-21455 GCA_964584305.1 uncultured Burkholderiales bacterium | reverse complement strand
GTGCTTTGCGGGCAGCGTATAGTTTTATAAGGTCTCGGGCAATGTCTTTTACCTTCTTTTTGGTTGATTTTTTTAGTTTTTCCCACGCATCACTACCCAGCTTGTTCATGCGGGGTGCTGTACCTTCCTTGCCTACATATTTAGTTATTTTATGTAGCGAGTTGATGTGTACATACAATAAATCGTTGTTTTTATATACCAAGCGCACCGCTTCGCTCATTACCCCGTTCATTTCCAGTTTTTCTAAGCCTGCAAACCTGCCAATGCCATGGTCTATGTGGGTTACATAATCACCCGGCGAAAGTTCTCGTAATTCTTTTAAAGTAAGAGCCTTGCTACCGCTGTATCCTTTTTTGGTTTTACCTTTATAAAAACGGTCAAACAGTTGATGCTCGGTATAGCAAGCTATTTTTAAGTGATGGTCTATAAACCCTTCAGAAATGCCCTTGTACAGTGGTTCAAATTTTACCTCGCTGTTTAGGTCTTCAAAAATGTTGTGTAGGCGTTCAACCTGCCGTCCACTTTCCGAAAAAATGATATTTTGATAGTTTGCCTTCTGATTTTCTTTTAGGTTTTTAATCAGCAGGTTGAAATTTTTATGAAATGGTGGCTGCGGAGAAATTTTAAACTCTAATTCTTTTTTTGGTGAAAAGAAATTCCGAGTACCGTACTCAACAAGCGACTGTTTTTTTAAGTGGGTCAAAAAATCGTTTGCCGTTTCATATATCTTATCTATGCTAATAGATTCGGGGTTTTCACCCTGTTTTGCAAATTTTGCTGCTTTTATCAGTCCATCTTCAATAATATCGGCGGCAAATTGCACATCGTGCGTCCAAACTATTGTATTTTTAGGCAAATACTCAAAAAACGATACCTTCTCGGTAGCTATCTCATCACTCTGAATATTAGGTACAATGGTGGTAAACATTACCTTTTTCACAGATAGCTGGTCATCAGGGTCGAAATGACGGATAGATTCAACCACATCACCATCTAACTCAATACGGTAAGGTAAATCGTTGGCGAATGAAAATACATCTACAATTCCGCCACGTATAGCATATTGCCCAGGTTCAAACACAAAATCAACCCGTTCAAAATCATGCTCGCCCAACAGTTCCATCAAAAAATCAAGGTCGAAACTTTCCCCTACCTTTACATTAAAAACGTTGTTAGTATATACTTTTTTTGCTATCACCAACTCGCACAAAGCGGCGGGATAGCTTATAATAATAGTTGCTTGCGGATGGGCAGATAGCCTGCTAATTACTTCCGTTCGTTTTAGTACATTATGATTATCGGTATCGGTTACTTTGAAACTTTTTTTATACGATTCAGGAAAAATTAGTACCGCTTTGTCTTCTATAAAACTGCTTAAATCACTGTATAAATAGTTGGCTTTCTCTGCATCATCACAAATAATTAAAAAAGTATTATCGGTATTCTTTAAAAAATTATGACTGATGAATACACTAACTGCCGAACCAATGAGATTTTTTAGTGAAAATTTTTGCGCTTTTTTTTCGGACAATACAATATCATCCAACCCATAAGCCAATGGGTGGGCAGTATATTCCTCTAAAAACTGTTTAACATTCAATGCGCCCAAATATAACGAATGACCGTTAGTTTTTTGTTAAACTAAGGTGTAAATTTTAGGTGCTGCTATTTTTTGCGCCTACTGTATTTAGCATTAGGGCAGAATAGGCATGAATGCCCATTCTATATATAAATGTTTTTGAAGTATATCTAAAGATTTTTAAAAGATGGCAAAACCTATATTTTAAATATTGAGTTAATACATTTAACTTTTTATAGTTTTTTTTTTGGAAAATAACTTAATTTTTTCCTATCTTGCATAGAAGTGTTATGTAACACTATGAACAATTTAAATAAAGATAGCGTAAAAAACTGGGGGGCTGTCAATCCAGATGAGCTTTTGGAGGCAATTCATAAGGTATCTTCTGACCTTATATATCTATTTGATATAGAAACACAAAGCACTATTTATAGTAGTAAAAGTATTACTGAAATATTGGGCTACAACTTTAGCAAAAAAAAGAAAATAGAAGCATCAGTAATGGCTAAAATAGTGCATCCCGATGATTTTTATAAAATAGCAGAAAACCAAGAAATTATTAAGCAATTAAAAGACGGTGAGGTATTTCGCTCAAAAATGCAATATATAAAGGTTACTGGCGAGGTGCGGTGCTTCCAATCTCGTGAGATGCCTTTTTCAAGAAATAAAAAAGGAGAAGTAAAGGTATATTTAGGTATTGCACAGGATATTACAGAACTGGAAGAAAAGCAAATAAAGTTGGAGGAGATGGCAGTTATAGCACAAAAAACTACCAACGCCATAGTAATAACCAACCCAAACGAAGAAATTGAATGGGTAAATGAAGGGTACGAAAAACTAACGGGATATACATTAGCAGAAGCGGCAGGCAAAAGACCCTCTATTTTAGTACTTGATAATGACAGAAATGAAACCGCTATTGAAACTATGCGAGTAAGTTTTGCTAAAGGAGAAACCTTTAGTGGTGAACTGGTGAGCCACACCAAAGGCGGAGAAGAGTTTTGGGTGCGAATAACCGCCGACCCCTTATTAGACAGTAAAGGCAAGGTTCTTCGGTATATTTTTATAGCACAAAATATTACAGAGCTAAAAAGCAATGAAGGGCGTTTATTACAATCGTATGAGCGGCTTAAAAAGTATGCTTTTTTTACCTCGCATCAGCTACGCTCTCCAGTGGCAGATATACTCTCTATTTTAGATGTGTATGACTATGATAACCCACTAAACACAGACAACACACGCCTGCTAAGGGATTTAAAAACGGTTTCAATAAAACTGGACGAAACCATACACGAGTTAAACGACCTATTGGCATCAGATAAAGTGAAGTTTGGTAACGAGCAAAAAAAACCGCAAAACCTTCAAAATATAATGCTGGTAGATGATGACAAAATATTTATAAATATTACCGGCTTAATTTTAAAACGCTTTAATGAATCGCTTGCCGTAGAAAGCTATACCAACCCTGCCCAAGCTCTTAAAGTTTTGAAAAAAGAAAATAATCACCCCGATGCTATTTTTTTAGACATTAATATGCCCGAAATTGATGGGTGGAAGTTTTTAGAAAATATGGAGGCAATGGGCATTACTACCAATGTATATATGCTAACCTCGTCCATAGACCCAACGGATATGGAGAAATCAAAAAACTACCCCAGCGTAAAAGGCTATTTCACCAAACCGCTTACCAAAAAAGTACTTACAGAGTATTTTTCATAATTTTATAACCCTTTAGGCAAACTTTTAAAGTTTGCCTAAAGGGTTAACACCCAATTACCCCATCAGAAAAATCTGTATTAATGTGAGTTTGGTATAATTCAAAATTTGAGAATTATAAGAGATACGCAGTGTTGATAGTGGTTTAAATGTTATCACTTTAGTGATTAAACTTTTGCCCACTGTACTATTTGCACCAACACTTCTTTTTCTATTTTTTGGCTAATAGTGTTGGCAAGGGCTTGCAGGCATTCATCAGTAAGGGTGTTTTCAACTACCTTTTTAGCACTAAGTCCTTTCTTTTTCACACTTTTGGCTATGGCAAAAGCCATAGCTGTTTCAGGGTTGGAGGTGGTTTCTTTTAGCTTTTTTCGGGTATTGGTATTTTTTAATGGAGAGTTTTTAGCTTTGGGGCTAAGTCCCTTGCGCCCTGCCCATTGACGTATATTGCCAATCATCTCTTTTGAAACGCCCAAGTGCTGGTATTGGAAAGGGCTGTCTCCAGTGCCATTGGGTATATTTTCTGTACCTTTTACCCCCTGTTCTATAAAAACGGTATAACCAGGCAACAAAAAAGACACATACCCGCCTGTTTTTGTTTTCACCACTTCTGTTTGTGGTGTTATGTGTCCTAAGTCTTCTGCCGCTAATAGTTTGCTTGCTTTACTCTTAATTTCGGCGGCAAACTCTGTTAACACCTCTGTAATAATGGTATTTATATTATTGCTCATTTTTTTCGTTGCTTTGGTATTCTTCTCTATCGCGCAAAAAGCACAGGTAGTTTAAAAACTCTACTATTGGCATCATCAAATAAAAATCCCACTGCGTACGGTCTTTCGCCACTGCATCAATGGTGGCAAGCCAACCGTATCTTTTATGAAACCAATTATCCTCATCTTCAGGCTCTTCTTGGGTTGTGTTTGTTTTTCCAAATAAGTTAGGATATGCGGCAATGAGTCGAGCCATAGCTTCAAAAAAAAAGTGGCTATTGGGTAAGCAATGGCAATGGGCAGGTTGTTTTTAAAATACTTTGCTCGCTGTTCAAAGTCAATGGCGTGGTCTTTTTGCCCATGAGGCACACACAATACGGCAAGTATTTGGTGTAAATTTGGGATAATGTTTTCAGGCTCGGAGGTGAGGTGTGCCAAATCTACAAATTGCCCCGTGGTGCGCTGTTTCATGTCGTATATCAAGCGATACAACTGCCCGCCAAGTTCAAACTGTTTGGGCAACTGTGTGGGCAGGGGAGTAGCGTTTACCCAGTCCAATTCTTTCATTAAAGGTTTAAACTCTTTTGAAAAATCGAGGGCTAACAGTTCTTTGCGAGATTTATCTGTTAGTGCATCCAGCATCCATACCGCTTGGGTAATGGCATTGTCGGGGTAGTTTTTTAATGCAGCATTTATTTGCTGAAACTGCCCAACGTTTATTTCATTCCAATTTTTTGCAATTTTCATCGGGTGGTAATTTGAAGTTGCAACTATTGTTTCTTATACGAACTACCTTGTGATATACTGCCTAATAGTAAAAGAAGCCGTGGTGTATTCATCTCTATAATTTGTATTTCATTATGAGGTGCTCACTCTACACACTGCTTCAGCTTCACTTCGCATAACGTACTTGCGGGCTTGTCCGAACGAATTAGCGAACTAATACAGCTGATGTGTACATTAGTATAACAGCCCCTTCTAAATTAACTTATTAGCACAGTCAAATAAGTATTCTTCCCCTCAAGAGGAAGCCAAATTATAGCATAGGTAAAAACTGTAATACATTGGTAGGGGTTTTCTTGCGGCAGGTTTCAACCTGCCGTAATTCACTAACCTAACAATAACTTTATGTGTAAAATGGGCATTTATGCCTATTCTGTCTTGCTTACACACCCTTTCGACTTCGCTCAAGATAGGCAACGCACGTGTAAAGGAAAGGCTAAAAGCCAATAGCTAATAACTAAACAGACACTGATATTCAGATATTTGCGCCACGTTCGCTACTAATATTTAATAATTATATTATTAGCATAGCATCACCGTAGCACAAAAAGCGGTATTTTTCTTTAATAGCTTCTTGGTATGCCTCTTGCAAAAAATCGTAACCAGCAAAAGCCGCAGCTTGCATCATTAGGGTAGATTGTGCGGGGTGTAGGTTGGTAATAAAGGCATTGGTTATTTTAAAATCGTAAGGAGGGAAAATAAACTTATCCGTCCAGCCACTCGATTCGTTTAGCCTATTCATTGATGATACTGATGACTGCATAGCACGCATAACTGATGAACCCACAGCTACTATACGCCTTTTATCATCAATAGCGGTATTCACCATTTGGGCGGTTTTTTCAGGTACACTATAGTTCTCACTATCCATTTTGTGTTTGGTTAAATCCTCTACCTCAACATCTCTAAAAGTACCCCAGCCTATATGTAAAGTAACATCAGTAAACTGTATTCCTTTAATTTCCATACGCATCATTAGCTCACGCGAGAAGTGCAACCCTGCCGTTGGGGGGGCTACTGCGCCTTCTTTGGATGCAAAAATAGTTTGGTAGCGTTCTTTATCCTCATCAGTTGCCTCACGGTTAATGTATTTTGGTATAGGCGTTTGTCCTAATTTTGCAATCAATCCTCTAAACTCCTCATTAGTACCATCAAACAAAAAACGTATAGTACGCCCACGTGATGTGGTATTGTCAACCACTTCGGCTACTAAATCATCATTACCAAAGTATAGTTTATTACCTACACGTATTTTACGGGCAGGATCTACCAATACATCCCAAAGGCGCAACTCGCTATTTAATTCACGAAGCATAAAAACTTCAATCTTAGCACCTGTTTTCTCTTTGTTACCGTATAAACGGGCAGGAAAAACCTTAGTATTATTTAAAACAAAAACATCGTCTTCGTTAAAAATAGTAAGAATATCTTTAAACTGCTTATGCTCAATAGTTTGTTCTTTTCTGTTTAAAACCATCAAGCGCGAGTCGTCTCTGTTATAAGTTGGGTTTTGGGCAATTGAGGCTTCTGGAAGGTCGTACTTAAACTTTGATAACTTCATCTACTGTTTCTGTATTAGTATTTTGTGTGGGAATTGTACTATTATTTCAAGGGGTTAATACACCCTAAAATAAAGCCTGCAAATATAGTTTTTAGTATTAGTAATAACAATTGATAGTTGTGGTATTTTGATTTCTTTTTTTCGCTCGACAATTAGTAGTGCTTTATCGATACATTAGGGGGAGATAAAAAGTATTTTGTTTTTCTTTGTTAGATAGAATGAAAAGTATAGGCTTGTATTTCCGTTTGTTTATAGAAAGTGCAGTATTTGCTGTGCAGGCTTTAATGCTTAATAGGCTTCGCTCCTTTCTTTCTATATTGGGTATTACTATTGGTATTTTTGCTATTATAATGGTGCTATCCATTACCAACTCATTAGAAAAAAATATTAAGGATAGTTTAAACTCATTAGGTACTGATGTAATTTATATCCAAAAATGGCCTTGGGGTGCTGATGATAAAGGCGAATACAAGTGGTGGAAATATATGAACAGACCCGTGCCTAAAGTAAAGGAACTAAAGAGATTACAAAAAGTATTTAAAGGTACAAATACTATTAAAGGTATGGCATTTATGTACGCTACTGGTGGCAAAACCATGAAATATTATGATAATAATGTTTCAAGCGTTTCTGTACTTGGTGTTTCGTATGATTATTATAAAATAAACAATTTAGAGCTGATATATGGACGTTATTTTTCTGATTTTGAAGCGAAAAGTGGTGTAGCGGCGGTGGTAATAGGGTATAATATTTACGACGGACTTTTTAAAGAAGGAGAAGACCCAGTAGGCAGAGAAGCACAGCTTATGGGGCGTAAAGTTAGAATAGTGGGCGTGTTTGCAAAACAAGGCGAAAGTATTATAAAAACAGGAATGGACGATAAAGTAGTAACCCCTATAAGTTGGTTACAGAAAATAATGTCGATAAATACGAATAGAGGGGACAAGATGATAATGGTGCGGGCAAGTGAAAATGCTTCAATTGATGAGCTGGAAAATGAATTGAAGGGTAAAATGCGTTCAGTTAGGCGTTTGCGCCCAAGCGAAGACGATAATTTTGCGTTGAACCGTATTACTATGATATCAAAAGAGGTGGATCAAGTATTTAAAGCGGTAAATATTGGAGGCTTTATTATAGGTATATTTTCTGTGTTGGTGGGGGGCTTTGGTATAGCCAATATTATGTTTGTGAGCGTGAAAGAACGCACCAATCAAATAGGTATTCAAAAATCGCTGGGAGCGCACAATAGCTTTATTTTAATACAGTTTTTAACCGAAGCCATAGTCCTTTGTCTTATTGGCGGGCTTATAGGGGTATTGATTGTATTGGGACTCACCTCATTAGCAAGCCAGTATATGGATTTTAAATTATACCTTTCTTTTAGAAACTTTTTGTTTGGCACAAGTATGTCGGTAGTTATAGGGGTAGTATCGGGTTTTATTCCTGCCTTGCAAGCCTCTCGCTTAGATCCTGTTGAGGCAATTCGCTCAAAAATATAGTGGTGTAATTTCTCCCTCATATTAACCCGTGCTGCAGTATAATATTATTTTGTAAATAAGTGAATATCAGTGTCTGTTTAGTTATTAGCTATTGGCTTTTAGCTTTTAGCCAGAATAGGCATGAATGTCCATTCTACACATAAAATTTTTGTTAATGTTATGAATTGCGGCAGGTTTCAACCTGCTGCAAGAAAATGCCTGAACGGTGCGGGTACGGTGTTTTTATTGGATGAGGCAAAGTAGTAAACAAGCTAACTTATGGGTACTGTGTCCTCTTTCATCGGAGTGATTTTTTAAAGGCAGGGCACTACTCGTTGGGGTTGTTGTTATAATAGTTACGCTTTTCTTTGTCCTTTGGAGATATTGGGCTTTCTTTTAAAGTTATCGTAGTATTTTTTTTTCTTATTGTAAAGGTTATTCATCTCTTCTCTTGTTTTAATTAACACAAAATCTATTATACCTTCACAATCAGATATGCTAGCATCACTGCAAGCATCCTTATAAATACAGTTTTGTAAAGCGGTTGGATTTGGACAATTATAAACTGTATATAAAATTCTATACTGAGGGCTATTATTAAATCTAAACTTTAAAAAACCGTCCATATTATTACTTAAAACAGACCCAAGATTAGGATTTCCCTGAATTTGGGTTAAAATATCAGTGATAGATTTCTTCATTTTCCCTTTAAACTTTTTATAGTCTTTCTTAAATGAAGAACGTATTACTACTGTGTATGACATTTAGTTTATTATCAGTCTGCTAATAATTCTTCAATGGAAGTTCCTGCTCCTTCAATAGGGGTTTTTCTACCTATTTCTAAAAATTCATCTACCATATTCAAGTAGCCTTCAGAGTTCTCATTAATTTCGCCTCTCTGTGCTATCATTTGCAATGTTTCTTGAATATCTAAAACTATATTCAAAGACCTTCTGAAAGCCATGTGCAAATGGAACTCGTTTGTAGAAGAAGGCTCCATTCCCTTCAGTATCTTATCATATTTTTCTAAAAGGGGATTTAACTCTTCTACTCGAATTAGAACTTCTTTTGCCGTTGCAGGAGAAAAAGATAACAAACGTTCTTTGAATATTAAATCAACATAGTCATTAATACTATTAACTAAATTTTTGGCAGCTTCGTAGTCAGAAAAGCTATGTAAAACTAAAGTTCCTTCTTTCTCTTTTTTGGTAACCTTGGTTTTTACCTTTGATGCTGTTCTATCTGTTTCGACAAAGCGATCAATAACTCTTAAAACTGGCGAAAAGAATTCGCTAATTTTAAAAGAAAAATCCATATTAGGGTTTATTATCATAACAAATGAATTATTAAAACGGTACCATTAGCACGTTTAAATGTAAAAATCCACTTCGGGTTTAAAGCTGCAAATATATGTGTAATATAACACAAAAATGTGAGCATTTTAATAGGGAACGATGGAGTATAGTACAAAAGTCTGCAACTGGTAAGGTATTTTGTTTTTTCTTAAAGTCTATACTACAATTTCAAAAGCTCACTTGTGTGCAATAAATCAATAATTATTTAATGTGAGTTTGATATGATTATCTACTCTATCTATACTTATGGTATGTGTGTAAATAAGCACAATAATTTGAGATGAGGAAACCTAACCAATCATAATGTGCGAGTTAGGATATTTATAGGCATTTGTTCCTACCTCGCTGCTTAAAGCAAAGGCAAGAGTTAAAATACCCACCCTACCCACAAACATACTAATGATTAAAATAACCTTGCTTGCATCAGACAATTGCGTTGTAATGCCTGTACTTAAACCCACCGTTGCAAAAGCAGAGACCTCTTCAAACAAAATATTCATTATGGGTATTTGTGGTTCAATAAGGGCTAATATGAAAGTACTTAAAAATATAAATGTTGCCGAAAAAACAAATATGGCAAAGGCTTTATAAATAAGGTTGTGCGAGATGGTCCGTCGCCCAAACGAGATAAGTTTTTTGCCTCTTATAATTCCCCACATGGCGGCAAAAATTACTACAAAAGTACTGGTTTTAATTCCGCCACCTGTTGACCCTGACGATGCGCCAACAAACATTAAAAAAATTATAATTATAAGCATAGGCACACCCAGCGCGCCTATATCAACAGTGTTAAACCCTGCTGTTCTTGTTACTACCGATTGAAAAATAGCGGTAACTACTGCAGGAAAGAGATGAAGACCTTTTAGCACCCCATCTTTTTCTAAAAAATAAAATAATATACCCCCGAAAAGAACTAAGGTAACACTACTGTAAAATGCAATTTGTGTACTTAGTTTCCATTTTCGCCAAGGCATACTTAGGCGTTCTCTAAGGTTTTTAACCTCAAACATATCACGCATTGCAGGAAAGCCTAATGAACCGAAAAATATAATTACGGCAAAGGCAAAATGTAGTATATACTTGTTGCTAATACCAGCCTCCATAAGGTTATCAGTAAACAACGAAAAACCAGCATTGCAAAAAGCTGATATGGCATGAAATATAGAAAAAAAGATTTTACCACCATTGGCAAAATGATAATCGCCCCAAAGCATATAAATAACAAAAGCCGATAATGCCTCGATACTTATGGTATAAATAAACACTTTGCGAAGCAAACCATAAGAACCTGAAAGGGTTTCACTATCAAATATTTTTTGGATAGCAAATTGATGTTTTACACCTACTCCTTTTTTGTAAAAAGTAGCAAAAAAAGTAGCAAACGAAATAATACCCAAACCGCCAATTTGGATTAAGAAAAGCAGCAGTACGTGCCCTTTGAAATTGAAAAAAGTAGCCGTGTCAACAACAATAAGCCCTGTAACACACGATGCACTTGCGGCTGTAAATAGGGCGTCAATAAAGCGCATACTTTCGCCACCAGTGGTAATTGCAGGGAGGCTAAACAAGCCAGTACCCACAAAAATTAAAAATAGAAAAGAGAGTACAAATAAGCCCCCTGGTTTTATAGGAAGTTTGCCAAAATTGCGAGTAGATTTTATGGTTTCAATAGCCACAAGGAGAATTAAGAAAAATTGAATAAAAAAAGCATAGCGAGGGCTTAATGGGTCAATCTCTAAATAGTCGAAAATTTTACCCACTACGGGGACTTTAAATATATATAAACTGATGGCATTGTATAGTACAAGCAAAAGCAAGGCTGCTTCAAGCCATGTTTGTTTTAAAAATGCTTTCCTATCAATTTCAATAAAAAGTTTAACTATATAGTTGAGTATAAAAACACCAAAAAATATATTGTTTACCGATAAAAGAAAATCGAGGGTATCCTGCTCGTGTACAAAACCATGATAGTAAACAGTAGTGGCAATGGCTAAAAACGACACAAAAAATAGTAATACCTTCAGTACTTTTTGTACAGGTACTCTACTTCCTACTATAAAACGTTTAAAATGTTCTTTTACCATAAGGTAAAATATTAGTTATGCAGCCGTTGGGCTTCTTGTAGTAATTTTTGTTTTTCAATAGGCACAACTCCTACCTTCTCGCATACCAATCCCCCTGCAATATTCGATAAAAAAGCCGTTATTTTCATATCACTTTTTAATGCTAAACATAATGCGGCTACACTAACTACCGTATCGCCTGCGCCGCTTACATCAGCAATATTACGAATATGTGCGGGTATATGGTGGTAATCTGTATGGTTGGTTATCATTACTCCCAACTCGCTTAGCGTTACCATCACCATAGGGTTGTCTAAAATTGTTTTCAACTCGGCAATAGCCTTTTTCAGAGTGTCAAAATCTTTTAGGTTATCGTCTGTTTTTAATCCTTCTTGTATTTCTTTTAAATTGGGTTTAAAAAGTGTGGCTTTTTTATAGTGCGCAAAATTACTTTTTTTAGGGTCAACTATGGTGGGTATGTTGTGTTTATTGGTTAAAGCTATAATTTGTTCAATATTTTTCTTGGTTAGTACACCTTTATCGTAATCTTCAAAAATTACTACATCTATTTGTGGTAATAATTTCTCGATAGCCGAAACTAAATTATCACTTTCTTGCTGGTTTATGGGTGATGTAATTTCTTCATCTACCCGAAGCATTTGGACATTATTGCCCATTACACGGGTTTTTGTGGTTGTAATTCTTGAGTTTGAACTAACTACACCTTCGCAGTTTACACCCGCCTTTTCAAAAAGCTGTGTTATTTCTTTCCCCCCATCATCATTGCCAATAACAGAGCATATATAAGGCTGTGCGCCTAATGATTTCACATTTAAAGCTACATTTGCAGCACCGCCTAAGCGGTTTTCTTTTTTGCTAACAGATACTATTGGTACAGGTGCTTCGGGAGAAATACGTTCTACTTTACCTACTATATAGGCATCTATCATCACATCGCCAACTATTAGTACTTTTAGGCGATTAAAATCTTGGAATAGTGTATTAAAATCAAAACTCATTTTAGTTGAGCTAAGGCTTTTTGTATGCGGGCAAAGGCTTCTTTCAAGTTTTCAGTACTCGCAGCATAAGAAATTCTAATATAATTTGGGCTACCAAAAGCAGCTCCTGTAACGGTAGTTACATAGGTGCTTTTAAGTAAATACATGGTTAGGTCTTCGGCATTTTTAATAGTAGTTGTCCCATCAGATTTGCCAAAGAAACTACTTACATCAGGAAATAAGTAGAATGCCCCCTGTGGGATATTAAACTTAAAACCTTCAATATTGTTTGCTAACTTTAATACTAAATTGCGGCGTTGCAAAAATGTATTACACATTTTTATAGTAGGTGCTAACGGTTGTGTTAAGGCAGCAATAGCAGCACGTTGCGAAATAGCACTTGTGCCTGATGTAAACTGTCCCTGTATTTTCTCGCAGGCTTTGGCAATGGACAGAGGGGCTGCTATATAGCCTAATCGCCAGCCCGTCATAGCAAACCCTTTTGATACGCCATTTACTAACACCACACGGTCTTTTAAAATAGCAAACTGTGCTATGGTTTCATGTTTACCTACAAAATTAATATGCTCGTATATCTCATCGCTCACCACCACTACTTGCTCGTGTTTAGTAAGCATTTGGGCAATAGCTTGTAATTCGTTTTTGCTATACACACTACCACTGGGGTTACAAGGCGATGAAAATATCATTAACCTTGTTTTCGGTGTTATATGCTCCTCAATTTGGGTAGGCGTAACCTTAAAATCTTGTTCTATACCTGCGTAAACAAAAACAGGAACTCCGCCTGCAAACTCAACCATTGATGAGTAGCTTACCCAAAATGGGGCGGGGATAATTACCTCATCACCAGGGTTAATGGTAGAAAGCA
Organism: uncultured Burkholderiales bacterium; assembly: GCA_964584305.1. Classification (GTDB taxonomy): domain Bacteria; phylum Bacteroidota; class Bacteroidia; order UBA8524; family UBA8524; genus SB11. Next base: position 8,323 of record CAZOZL010000006.1, on the reverse strand, counting down.
CTACATTCATAAGAGATTGCTTTGCACCTGTTGAAACCACAATATTATTGGGCGTATAGCTTAAATTATTGTCTCGGCTTAGTTTAGCGCATATGGCTTTTCGTAAGTCTAAATAGCCTGTAACAGGCGTGTAGTGGGTGTAATTATCGTCAATAGCTTGTTTGGCAGCATTTTTTATATGTGTGGGAGTATCAAAATCGGGTTCACCCAAGCTAAGGCTAATCACCTTATGTCCTTGCTCGGTAAGTGCACGTCCTAATTTTGCCATGCCCAATGTTTGTGATTCGGCAAATGAGTTCACCCTATTGGCTATTTGTATTTCCATCAACTATACTACAACTATACTACAGTGCGAATATATAAAATTTAGGGACTTTGAAAGGTAGATTAAGAGATTTATTGTTAATGCGATTAAAATCCTATTTTGTTACGATTACAGTGCAAAGCGGGACTTAAGTCTTGCTTTGCACTGTAATTTAAAAGTAACCGACTTTAGTCGGCAATTGTACTAAGGGTACTATTATTTGATACACAGCAAACATACTTAAAACTATTATTCCTTTCTATCTTTGCCACATGATAGACTTTTCGGTGGCGCATATTACAGAGTTAAACATCCACTATGTGGGTAATAAACATAAGGAAGAAGGTATAAAACTTAGCGACCGTAATGTTTTGCATGAAATTGGCGATGGGGATGAGGTTACCCTGAAAAAGTTTTTTTTGAAACCTTTTACCTCTGAAGAATTATTTGAATTTACCCACTCATCAGACATTAGCCTGAATGAAATATATGTTTTTGCAAAAAAAATATTTGCTGATAAGGGATTGTTTAAACCCCTATCGAAAGATATTTGCAAACACTTGTACGAATGCTCTGACCATCCCAAAATAAAATCGGGAGAGTTTTATGTAGTTTTATTTAAAGACTGTGATATTAATAACCAACAAGTAGATGCTTTGGGTATCTTTAAATCAGAACATAAAGATAAGTTTATAAATGTAGAGTTTAACAAAACAGGCTTGTCAAAAATCAGTTTTATGGAGGGTATAGACCCTAAACATTTGGATAAGGGCTGCATTGTTTTTAATACTAATGCAAGCGAAGGATATGATGTTGCTATTGTAGATAATACCAATCGTAGTGCCGAAGCGCAATACTGGAGGGATGATTTTTTAGGGGTGAAACCCAAAGAGGACGAATACTATCATACGGCTAATTATATGAAAATGTGCAAGGAGTTTGTAACCAATGAACTTCCCAAACAGTTTGACGTAGCTAAACCCGACCAAATAGGGCTATTAAACCGCTCGGTAGAGTTTTTTAAGCAAAACGATACTATGGATACGGCTACCTTTACCGAAGAGGTTTTTGAACAACCCGCTATTATTAATACGTTCGATAGTTTTGTGAAGGAATACCAACGGGAAAATGATTTCTCGTTTACCGAAGATTTTGATATTTCTATTTCGGCGGTTAAAAAGCAATCACGCGTATTTAAAAGTGTATTGAAGTTGGATAAAAATTTTCACGTGTATATACATGGCGACCGTAACCTTATTGAGCGGGGTGTGGACGAGGTTACAGGCAAAAAATTTTACAAAATATTTTATGATGAAGAAAGTTAGTAACTTAACTTCTATTGGCATACAACTCACATGAAACAGGATTAAAATCCTATTTTGTTGCGATTACCGTACAAATCAGGACTTAAGTTCCCTTTGAGGTTGTAACTTTAAAAGCGATGGGTTTTAACCCATCGAAATGGTTTTTTTAGTAAATCCTTTTCTAATAAACCATATTTACAGCCATTTTGACTTGATAATGAACACTTTATAAATAAAACAAAGCCAAAAAGTCAGTTTTTTAAGATGGTAAACCTTTTGCAATAAATGAATTGCTTATGGATTTAAAAAATTTCACAATAAAATCGCAAGAAGCCATACAAATGGCGCAACAAATTGCTGTTGAAAACCAACATCAAGGGATAGAGACTTCGCACATTTTGAAAGGGTTACTACAAACCGATGAAAGTGTGTTTGATTATCTTTTTAAGAAACTTCATGTAAACAAAAACCGCATTGCCGAAGTGGTAGATGCTTCATTAAATGCGTTACCTAAAGTAAGCGGAGCGGGGAATCAGTTTTTAACAGGTGATGCTAATACAGCCGTAGTAAAAGCGCAAAGCATTGCCCGTAATGGTGGCGACGAGTTTGTTTCTGTTGAGCATATTTTGCAAGGTTTGTTAGCTGGAAAAGACAAAACTGCCCAAATGCTGAAAGATGCAGGAGTACAGAAAAAAGAATTAGAAAAAGCAATTGCCGAACTACGTGGCGGGCAAAAAGTAACCAGCCAAAGTGCCGAGGAGCAATACAATGCGCTTAATAAATATGCTAAAAACCTAAACGAGTTAGCCCAAAAAGGGAAACTCGACCCTGTAATAGGGCGTGATGAGGAAATACGGCGCATACTACAAATACTCTCTCGCCGTACCAAAAACAACCCTATACTAATAGGTGAACCCGGCGTAGGCAAAACGGCTATTGCCGAAGGTTTAGCACATCGTATTATTAATGGAGATGTGCCTGAAAACCTCAAGAGTAAAAAAATATTCTCATTGGATATGGGAGCATTAATAGCAGGAGCGAAGTATAAAGGGGAGTTTGAAGAACGCCTAAAATCAGTAATAAAAGAAGTAATAAATAGCAATGGAGATATAGTACTGTTTATTGATGAGATACATACCCTTGTGGGTGCGGGCGGTGGCGAAGGGGCAATGGATGCCGCCAATATTTTGAAACCTGCTTTGGCGCGTGGAGAGTTGCGTGCCATTGGTGCAACTACTTTAGATGAATACCAAAAACACTTTGAGAAAGACAAGGCATTGGCACGCCGTTTTCAGAAAGTAGTAGTAGAAGAACCTGATACACAAGATGCTATTTCTATACTTCGTGGATTAAAAGAACGCTACGAGGTACACCATAAAGTGCGTATAAAAGATGAGGCAATAATTGCCGCCGTAGAAATGTCGCAACGGTATATAGCCGACCGTTTTCTGCCTGATAAAGCCATTGATTTAATAGATGAATCGGCAGCTCGCTTGCGAATGGAAATTGATAGTGTGCCTGAAGAATTAGACATTATTGAACGTGAAATAATGAGTTTGGAGATAGAGCGGGAAGCCTTGAAACGGGAAAAGAATAATAGCCGCTTAAAAAAATTGAATGAAGATATTGCTAACCTTAGCGACGAGCGCAACGAACTGCGGGCTCGGTGGAAGGCAGAGAAAGAAGTAGTTGAAGGCATACAACAAAAGAAAGAAGAAATTGAAAACCTGAAACAAGAGGCTGAACAAGCAGAACGAGCGGGAGACTACGGGCGTGTTGCCGAAATACGCTATGGCAAAATAAAAGAGGTACAAGAAGCACTATCGGTTTTAAATACTAAACTCCATGAAACACAAGAGGGTAACCGCATGGTGAAAGAGGAAGTAGATGCCGAAGATATTGCGGAAATAGTTAGCCGGTGGACGGGTGTACCCGTTACCCGTATGCTACAAAGCGAGCGGGAAAAATTATTATACTTAGAAGATGAATTACACAAACGTGTAGTGGGACAAGAGGAAGCTGTTACCGCTATTTCTGATGCGGTGCGTCGTAGTAGGGCAGGTTTGCAAGACCCCAAACGACCCATTGGTTCATTTATTTTCTTGGGAACAACTGGGGTAGGTAAAACCGAGTTAGCAAGAGCATTAGCAGAGTTCCTTTTCGACCAAGAAAATGCTATGGTACGTATAGATATGAGTGAGTACCAAGAGAAACACACAGTTTCACGATTGATAGGTGCGCCCCCAGGGTATGTAGGATACGATGAAGGTGGGCAGCTAACCGAAGCAGTACGCCGCAGACCGTATAGCGTGATACTATTAGATGAGATAGAAAAAGCACACCCTGATGTATTTAATATACTATTACAGGTGTTAGACGATGGACGATTGACGGATAACAAAGGACGTACCGCCAATTTTAAAAATACTATTATAATAATGACCAGCAATATAGGCTCGCATATTATACAAGATAATTTTGAAGAAATGGGGGACGATAACAGGGAGGAAGTGATAGCCAAAACTAAAAACCAAGTGTTTGATGTATTAAAAAAATCTATCCGTCCTGAGTTTTTGAACCGTATTGATGAGACTATAATGTTTACCCCCCTTACCCGTGAAAACATACGTGGCATTGTTGACTTGCAATTTGCAGGTTTACAAAAAATGCTGGGCGAACAAGGCGTGCAAATTACTGCTACTGATGAGGCTTTGGACTGGTTGGCACAATTGGGCTACGACCCACAATTTGGAGCAAGACCACTAAAACGTGTAATGCAAAAAAAGGTATTGAACGAATTGTCTAAACAAATATTAGCGGGCAAAATTGTAAACGAGAGCCATATAATATTAGATATGTTCAACAATCAGTTTGTATTTAGAAACAGAGCGGCAGAGGAAGAAGCATAATCTTAATTAGTTAATTTGAAGATTGTGATGTTAGGGTTGGGTAGGGATGAGTGATTTATTTTCCATTTTTTAATGGGAGGGTAACCACCCCTTTTTTAGTGTGCTTGTTTATTTTGGCAGTTTTTGTTTTTTGCTTTTTCGAGTACCTGTAATGTCCATACTTTTTGCCCAAACATCCTAATGCAAATACTGAAATCAGAATCAGATAAATAATCCGTTTATTCATAAGGTAAAATTAACCTTACTACTAAAAAATATCTTGGTATTTTTTCAATTGTAGAAATTATTATTTGCAAGTACTGCAAATTTATTTCCTATTTATTATCTTCTTAGCTTTATAAAACACAAAATTTTTATTAGGGTAGTTTGCATTTTTTATAGCGAAAGAAAGATTAAAAGAACAATTGCAACTGCTATTATTCCTATTATTAGTGCTAATAAATATAATGAGCCAATAATTAGAGCAAATATTGCCATATTCTTATTATTGTACATTTTCGAGTTTTTATTAATCTGTTTTAAAGCGATAACCGAGAAAATAAAAGCTATTATACCCAGTATTATACCTAAAATGCCTATTAGGGGGATGATAAAACCTAATAAGGTAAAAAACAAAGCTGCAAAGGCAAGAATAAATGCTGTTGTAGCCTTTGAATTTGGTTCAGCTTCCTCTATTGTATTTGTTGGCTTTGAAGGGTGTAGTTTCTGCTTATTTAGCTTGTTGTGGCGGTCTAACTTATCTTTATTAATTATAGGTTTTGTATCTTCTGTTTTATCTTTTTTAGGCAGGTTAACACTTATATTTTTGTTTATAACTACCTTGCCATCAGCGAGATTAGCAACAGGAATTTTCTTTTTTAATGGGATAGTAACAACCCTTTTTTTAGTGTGCTTGTTTATCTTAACAATTTTTGTTTTCTGCTTTTTCGAGTACCTGTAATGCCCATATTTTTTATTAGAACAAGAAGATAGAACTATGGTAATAGCAACTAAAAAATATAAAAATCTTTTCATTTACTGGTAAATATATGGTTTTTATAACAAATTAATAAAAAACAAAACTACCTATTTGGAAACCAGTACCATTTGATGATAGATAAGCCAATATGCCTGCTATACTTAAAACAAGTATAAAGATAGAAGAATACAAGGCAAACTCAGCTTTGGTTTTGCCATACTCGCCAGTACGTTTTATCTGTTTTAAAGCAATTATGGAATAAATAAACGCTAAAACCGCAAAGGGAATCATTACCAACAAAAGTATAGGGGCGAGGGCTATACCTGCGGCTAAACTACCCAGTGCTATAATTGAGCTGGCAAAGGATATTTTTGCTTTTTTATTGGTTTGTGTTAGGTCTTTAGGTCTACCGTCGCTTGGCGGTATAGTCGTTTTTTTCGCAACTGTTGCTTCACAGCAATTTTTTTCAAGGGTATTATCTTCTAACTCTTTCCTATAAATACCACTGGGCGGGATAGCTATTGGGTATTTCTTAATTGAAAGCGATGTTAAGCTATAATGCCTTTTTTCAAAAACTATACGCCTCTTTTTATTTAATTTTTGAGTATGCTGTTTTTTTGCCTTTGGGTAATGCTGATACACCCCCGAAGTGCAAGAAACCATGCCCGCTAATAGCAATAATATAATCCAAACTCGTATCATGTAAAAACTAAATATACAACAAATGTGCGAATTATAACTCTACGTACCTTAACATGGGGAGACCGTTGCAAATATAGCGGTAGCTTGAAACCTTTGCGATGTGATGGTAACAGAATAAGAGTTTAATCCTATTCTTATAGTTAGTTATTGCCTCACTCTACTTTTCTTTTTGCAGGCTTGGCAATTTTATGAAATATGTTTTTTTAGCAATATTTTTTAAATAGGGTCGCCTTAGCCAAGGGTTTAACAGTTTAAGGTGCTTGTAGGTAGTTCCATTATCTAAGGCAAATTGCGCCAAATCATTAATTGCACCCTCTACCTTAATTGTTTTTGTGGGGATAGCGGGGTAGTAATCACTACTATCTAAAGCAAAACCATAATTGCCTGCATGGCTATAAATTTCCTTTATCGCCAAAATTCTAAACATATACCGTGAGGTTTCCTCATTTAGCAACAAATCGTAATAGTTTTTTACTTTTTGTTTTTTAAGGGCTTTCGCAACACCGTTTTCACCCATATTGTAGGCGGCGGCAGCCAAAGTCCAGCTACCTAATTTTTCTTTGCTATCTTTTAAGTATTGTGCTGCTGCTTTAGTGGCTTTTTCTAAATGGTAACGTTCGTCCACTTCTTTATTTATTTCAAGTCCGTAGCGTTTGCCAGTACTTGCCATAAACTGCCAAAATCCCGCTGCTTTCGAGGGTGAAATCACATTTGCCAAGCCACTTTCAGCTACTGCCAAATACTTGTAATCATCGGGTACTTTGCTTTGCTTCAGTATTTTCTCGATGGCAGGGAAAAACCGCTTGGTTTTTTTAAGCGTAAACATGGTTTGCGAGTGCCAAAATGTATTTATCATCAATTCACGGTCGAAACGCTCGTGTATATCAAACTCGCTAATAGGAACAAGCTCGCCCCCAAAAGTCAACTTTTCAGGAATAGGTGGTGCTTTTATACTTTCAGGCTTGTTTGATGTTTTGGTGGGCTGGTCAAAAGCTACTAAACTTATAGATACAATAGCTAAAATAGCTCCCAAACTCACTAAAAAAATCTTTTTCATAGTTTAATACTTGCAAAAATACAACCAGCCTTTAAAGTTTACTTTTTTCTTTTGCACTATACCAACATTGGCTTTATAGCTGTATTATTGCTTTTACAACGTGTAAAGTGTTAGAAACACAATTTTTTTCTACAATCCTTCTGCCTGCAACCCTTGCCCTTATTATGGTGGCAATGGGCTTATCACTTACCAAGAGCGATTTTGTATATATTATAAAACGCCCTCGGGGTATAGTGGTGGGCTTGGTATTGCAAATGCTGGCGTTACCGCTTTTAGCTTTTTTAATTACATTACTTATCCCCAATTTAAGTGCCGAGCTTAAAGTAGGCATCATACTATTAGCCGCTTGCCCAGGGGGGGCAACCTCAAATTTGGTAAACTATTTACTAAACGGAAATTTAGCCCTATCGGTATCCATCACTTCGGTAAATAGTTTTTTAACGCAATTTACTATTCCGCTATACGTAAACTTTGGGTTGTATTTTTTTATGAATAGCGAGGCTACTATCCAACTGCCTATTGGCGATACTGTTTTGCAAATACTTTTTATTACCGTGATACCTGCTATACTGGGAATTTTTATTCGCTCGCGCCGACCAGATATTGCTGGCAAACTGCGTGTGCCTTTAAAATACACCACCACAATACTATTAGCCATAGCTATGGTAGGGGCTATATTTTTAGAGAAAAACGAGCAATTAAACATCCCCATTGGTGATTATTGGATGGTATTACCTTTGCTACTATTACTGCATTTTGGCAGTATGTTTATGAGTTTTTATGTAGCTAAATATTATAAATTAGACATTAAAAGCCAATCTACTATTGCCGTTGAGGTGGGTTTGCAAAATACAGGTTTGGCAATAGCAATTGCCGCAGGCCCTTTGCTGCTAAACAACCCCGCCTTTGCTATACCCGCAGCCATGTATGCCCTGTTCTCCTTTTTTACCACCTTTGGTTTTGGTGTGGGGGTAAATTGGAAGCAGTATAAGCATAGGTTTGGGTTTTAAACAAAAAAACGCAGACCACCAGTAGCCCACGTTTTTAAAGTGTAAGGTTAAAAAAATTTACTGTCCTTGTGCTAAGCTA
>CAZOZL010000005.1:104218-171145 GCA_964584305.1 uncultured Burkholderiales bacterium | reverse complement strand
CCTTAAGGGGAAGCCAAATTGTGGTACAGGTAAAAATTGCAATACATTGGTAGGGTGCAATGACGTGATTTGCGTCAGTATAGCAACCCCTTCCAAATCAACTATTAGCACAATTAAATAAGTACCCTTCCCCTTAAGGGGAAGCCAAATTGTGGTACAGGTAAAAATTGCAATACATTGGTAGGGTGCAATGACGTGATTTGCGTCAGTATAGCAACCCCTTCCAAATCAACTATTAGCACAATTAAATAAGTACCCTTCCCCTTAAGGGGAAGCCAAATTGTGGTACAGGTAAAAATTGCAATACATTGGTAGGGGTTAATAACAAGAAAGGAATAAATGACACTTGTACGTGCAGTTCAGGCATTTTCTTGCAGCAGGTTGAAACCTGCCACAATTAATAACCTTAACAAAAAACTTTATGTATAGAATGGGCATTCATGCCTATTCTGTCTTTTTTAATAAGGCAGTCACTAAATCAAGTTCAGCATGGCTGCCCATCGCACTAAAAGCTAATATCAAACTCAGGTTAGCTAAGTAAATACAATTAAATATTTACTTTTGAAAGTGTAAGCAATGGACTTAAAAAAAGAACTTCTTAAAGAACATAGCAAGCCACAGGCATTAAAAATTGCTGCATGGGCAAAAAAAAGCAAGGAAAATTTTGAACAACTTATCGCTGTTTTTTTGAATGGAGAATACCGTCTTAATCAACGGGCTGCTTGGCCGTTAGGCTTTATTGCAAAAGACCAAATCAATTTTGTAAAGCCGTACATAAATGTTCTTATTAACAACCTAAAAAGAAAAGACATTCACGATGCTGTGAAACGGAATACAGTCCGTTTTTTGCAAAATATTGATATACCCCAAGAAAGTATTGGTACGCTGGCAACTGTATGCTTTAATTATTTAGCAAACCCAGAAGAATCTGTCGCTATTAAAGTGTTTAGCATGAGTGTTTTATTAAACATTACTAAAGAGCATACTGACTTTAAAAACGAACTAAAATTATTAATTGAAGACCGAATGCCTCATGGCTCTGCTGGTTTTAAAAGTAGAGGAAAAAAGATACTCAAGGCTTTAGAAAAGATTAGCTAAAACAAATTTATACTATAAAATATAATGTCTATTTAGAATTACTAACAAAAAAAGCAGCTATATTAGTAGCTTGAAATATGAGCAGCCAAAAGCTGTTGTGTAATTTTAGGAATATTAAGGGCTGTTGCTATACAGCCCTTTTTTTGTTTTATATCTATCTATTCTATATTTGTTGTAACCTATGTTTGACTATATTTTTACTGGAGAAGGCTTAATGGCTTTACTTACCTTTCTTTCTTGAAATTGTATTGGGTATTGATAATATTATCTTCATATCAATAGTTACCAATAAACTCCCTGAAAAAAAGCGTCCTCAAACCCGAACAATAGGATTAGCCTTAGCTTTTTTAATTATGATTGGTTTTATGCTAATACTTGATGCCTTTCACGAGGATGTACCAAAGGGCTATATCTACTCGGCAATAGTGTTTTCGCTAACCGTAGAGTTAATAAATATAGGAGAGCACGAAAAAAGAAAAAGAAGGCTAAAAAACCTAAAACTCAACGTTTAAGTCTAATTGCTTAGTTCCACGTTTTACTTTTATTGTGGTTTTATCACCTTTTTTATGCTTGCTTAGTGCTTTCATATAATCGTAAATATCTTTTAAATCCATATCACCCATAGCTACTACAATATCGCCCGCTTTCACCCCTGCTTTATCAGCGGGTTTTCCTTCTGTTACATCATCAATTTTTAAGCCCATTCCCTCAAAAGTATAATCGGGCATTACGCCTAAAGTAACTTTAAAACTCACCCTTTCTTGGCTTTTGCTTTTAGTTTTAATGAATTTTAGTTTGGGTAATGTGGCAACACTATCCACTACTTGTGCAATGTATTTTAGTACTATTATCTCGCCTTCATAATTTATAAGGTGTTCATCATCTTCGGGCGTGTGGTATTGCTTGTGTTGCCCCGTGAAAAATGATAATACTGGGATATTTTTTAAGTAAAAACTGGTATGGTCTGTTGGACCAATACCCGATGAATCTATTTTAATATTCAAACCCTGTGGTTTAAAAGTTTGTACCATACTGCCAAACACAGGGCTTGTACCAATACCGTATAGCAAAATTTTCTTAGTGCTATCATTCAAGCGTCCTATCATATCCATGTTTACCATGCATTGTATTTTTGATGAATCGAATTTTTCAAACTGTGTAAACTTTTTGGAACCTACCAAACCTAATTCTTCACCCGAAAAAGCGATAAAAATAAAGTTACAACCTTCTTTTATACCATTCTGGGTATAGTATCGTGCCAGCTCCATCACTCCTGCTGTCCCTGATGCATTATCATCAGCTCCATTATGTATTTTACCTTTTGGATTAGCATTGCGGCTGCTTCCTAAAAGCCCCGTTCCTAAATGGTCGTAGTGCGCTCCTATTATTATTGTATAAGCAGCTCCATTATCAATATAGCCCACTACATTTTTACCTTTTTTGGGTACCATCTCACCTTTGCCATGTGGGTTTGACATTGAGGTTTTACGAAACTTAAAATCAAAATTTTGAAAATACGTATTCCCATCGCCCCAAGGTTGTAGTTTTAGGGTTTTAAAATATTGGGCTATATAATTTGCTGCTAACTCCTCCCCTTTTTCGCCCGTACCTCTACCTAAAAACTCATCGCTACTTAGTGTTTTTATGTGTTTCTCTATATTGCTTTGTACAATATTTTGCGCATTTGTTGTGCCCACTAAAAAGGCTAAGAGAACAAGAAATACTAAATTAATTTTCCGCATTTTAATTACTGATTATCAATTGTTTATAAAACAATTATTTATCCCTATTGGGCAAACAACTGTATGTATTTTAAAACTGTAAAGTTAGTTAATCCAATCGGCAATAAACAAGTTTGTGCCGTGTGTACCGCCATTGTTTCTATTACTACTAAATATTAATTTTTTACCATCAGGCGAGAACATAGGAAATGCATTAAACATACTGGTGGTGGTTATTTGTTCTAAACCTGTACCGTCTATATTTATCATATATAGCTGAAAATCGTAGCCTTTATTGCTATGGTGGTTTGATGAGAATATGATTTTTTCTCCGTTAGGATGAAAAAAAGGTGCCCAGTTGGCATTGCCCAATTGGGTAACTTGTTTCATATCGCTACCATCTACATTGCATACATAAATTTCCATATTAATGGGGGCTACCAAACCTTGTGCTAATAATTCTTTATACTCTTTTACTTCCTGCTCTTTTTTAGGGCGAGAAGCACGAAATACCAACTTAGTACCATCGGGCGAGAAAAAAGCTCCTCCATCATATCCTAACTCTGATGTAATTTGTTTCACATTTGTACCGTCAGTGTTCATGGTAAATAGTTCTAAATCTCCACTACGGGTACTTGTAAATACTATGCTTTTACCATCGGGTGATATGGTGGCTTCTGCATCGTATCCTACTGTTGTAGTAAGTTGTTTTTTTATGTTTCCTTCCAAATCAGCAATAAATATATCAAATTCAGGATATATTGCCCAAAGGTATTTACCATCTTTATGGCGTTCGGGTACGGGTGGGCATTTATCGTATTTTAGGTGTGTGCTGGCATATATAATTTGGGTATCCCCTTCCATAAAATAGGAGCAGGTAGTACGTCCTCTGCCTGTGCTTATTAGTTGGGGGCGCATAGTTGTATCTTGCAACATACTATCAATAGTAAACAAAAATATTTGGTCACACTCTAAACCCCAATCGGGGTTTTGGCTTTGGAAAATTAATTTTTTATTATCAAAACTAAAATAGGCTTCTGCATTGTCTCCACCCCAAGTAAGCTGGCGTAGGTTAGCTATATGCTTCTCCTTTTTTGGCTCTTCTACTTGGCTACTATCGGCAAGTATAGAGTCGTTGTTGGTATCTGTTTTAGTAGAGGTATTTTTGCACGAACTAATGATAATAAGTAGTGCTGCTAAGTGTGCTGTAATCCGCATATTTAATGGCGTTTAAATTTGCTGCGAATATATCACTTTAGAATCATTCTAAACAAGGAAAGGGGGGGAAATTACTACCTTTTGGCAAATACTTTTTGTTTTTATAATCTCTGCAAATCAAAACTGGGCGTACCTCTTAAACCATCAATGTCGTAGTAGTCAGTAAAACGCATTTTGTAATAAAACCCTGATACTGTTTTTATGATATAAGTACGTGTATTATCAACCGTATAACGTCCTGCATCTTGGTCATACACTTTCCAGTCGTATCCAATAATATCGGCATCGCTGTTTAGGTTAACAGAGGCGGCGTATTCAATATCAATCTCATCAAAACTCTTTACCTCCTCCTCATATACTCGTACTCCATTTGCTGTGTTTTGCAATACGCCACGTACTTGATAAGGCACGGGTTCTGGTCCTTGGTCGTGAAAAATATGATTATAACTTGTAAACCATAAATCCCAATTATCTTTTTCAGGTTCTATATCAGTAATAACAGCCCTTGTGGTAATATTAAAGTGTGCTAAATTACGTTTGTCTCCCTTAGGAATAAAAAAACTTTTGTTTGTAGTATTGTCGTTTAGGTCGCCAATATTAATAGTATATCCTTTAGTATCTGCTTTCTCTATTTGGAATTTTTTATAGCGTTCACCACTTGTATAGCCAATTCCCATATCTATAACATATACCAAGCCTTTTGATATACCGCTTGTACCTGTCCACCATTTACCTATTGCTATTGAGTCCTTGCTTCCATTTGGTACATCATACTTCCATTCCATTCCGCTAACCAGCGTATATGTGGCATTAAAATCAGTTAAATTAGTTTCGTGTGCCAACATTAAATTACCCGAGTTCAAAAATACATAAAACTCATTCTCGCCTGCTTCAAATGATAAGTCCCACGATTTAAAATTCCGAATTACAAACTCTTGCGTATTTACATTAAAATATATCATTTTATCATAGTTAGCACCCAATGATACTTCACTTGATATAATACTCCCTGCATCAGGTAAAATAAAAGGTTCTTCTCCTTTCCAGCACGATGAAAGTAAGACTACGAATACGCTTAATATGCTAACTACTTTATACCTCATTTATTTTTTATTAAATAGGTTAATTCTAATACTAGTAAAAATTGTACGCCCCATAGCTATTGCCATGCTACCGGCACCAGCATGTGGACCTCCTTGGGCTGTGCCCAAATTTATATTCCCTACATTAAATAGGTTTTTTGCCCCAACAACAAGCATAATATGCTTGCCAAAAGGTTGTGTAATTGAAATATCAGCCATGGCATAGCCTTCAATTTCAGATTGTACTGTCTCATTGTTGGCATTTACAGAAAAGTTGGGTGCAGCACTATTGTACTTATAAAACAAATTAATTCCTGTACCTGTTTTTTTCAATGTATAGTTAATATTGGCTCTATACTCGTGGGTGGTTCTGTACTCGGGTATATCTTTAGCATTAATAGTATTACGAAACGCTATTAATGCTGTACCCATTTGTACTGCAAGATTTCCCATTTTTATTTGAACCGAAAGGTTTGTACCAGCATTATTAAACTGCTCCACATTAATATAGTTATATAGTTGCGTAGCTGGATTAACCAATGCTAATGATATCATATTGCGTATATCATTATAAAACAATGATGGCTCTATACTTAGTGCTACTTTGTTTTTAAATTTATGAGAATACACTGCCGATACATTTATATTATCAGATACTTCGGCTTCTAAATTAGGATTAGGTTGTATGTTATGGTTTATATCAACAAAAAATAAGTTTAACTCTTTTAGTGATGGCGACCTGAAACCTCTTGCATACGAAGCTCTTATATTTAGCTTATTATTAATGGTATATTTGGTGTTAAAAGAGGGCGTTATAGGCGCACCATACCGTGTATTGTGCGAAACACGCAACCCTGGGCGAAGTACCCAACGCAACAAAGGGCGATACTCTACTGTTGCATACCCTGCATAATCACCAATTTCTTGCCTATCCCCTTGAATACGCCCACCTTTTACGGTTTCAAGATTAATATCGTAGCCTAACTGAAAGCTCACTTTTCTATTTATAGATTGAGTATATGTACCCCGAGACATTACCAAAGTAAATACAGAGGTATCGTGGTCTTCAACACCTTTGGTTAAATTATCTTCGAGGGTAACAAGGTCTCTACGTTGTTGCAAATTATTTCTTCTAAACCACGAGTATGAATTTATAATATTAATTCTTGCTCCGTTTTTCAACTTAAAGTTTGAAAATAGTGAGTTATTGAGCCTACGGGTATAAAAGTAATTATCAAAAGCGTACACCGTATAAGGTTTTACAACAGGTGCGCCTCTATTTAGCAACAACTCATCAAAAAATGTAGTTTGTATTCTGTGTGTCGAGTTTTTAACTTTAAAACCTATAATACCATCTACAAAATATTGCTCTTTGGGTTTCCATTGTTGTACTCGCCCTCTTAAACCAATGCCACCAAAACCATCAAAAAAATTACGCCCACCGCTTACCTGCACAGTAGTACGGTTTTTGGTTTTAAAGGCTATTCTTCCGTCAATATTATAGTTTCCTACACTTTCATAGTAGGTATTCACATTTCCTTCAACACTGTGTTTCGTTGTTTTTTTGGTAATTAGGTTTATCACACCGCCCAAAGCATCAGTACCATACATCACACTCATCGGACCTTCAATAATCTCTATACGCTCAATATTGTTCATATTAATTTGCGATATATCGATATTCCCATTAAGGCGACCAATCATTGGCACACCATCTATTAGTATTTTTATATTTTGCCCGCCAACACCTTGCAAACTTAGGCTACTGCCCAAAATATTATCTTGACTTAGGCGTATATTAAGTTCATTACTTAAAACATCTTTTAAGTTTACTGCACCCTGCGCCTGAATGCGCTTGGCATCAATTATTCTAACTTTTGAAACAGACTTATCGGCTGTGGTAGCTGCGTATTGCCCAGTAACAATTGTTGTGCCTGCTACATATTCCAATTGGTTAAGTGCCACTATATATATATTGCCTGCTACCAGTTTAACGGTATCAGTAATGGTTTTAAAACCTTCGCCTGAAACTTCAATAGCACACACACCGCCAATTGTTGAATTTACCAGCCCTTTATTGTTTGTAAAATATGCTTTTGCTAATGAGTAAGGATTTTCTTTTTCTATGGGAATGATAAATACTTTAGCACCAGCTACGGGTTCAGCTTTCTTATCATTAACCTTTAAAACAAACTGACCCTTAGCGTTTGAAAAGCTAAGGGTAGTTGCCAATAGGATAATAAATAACTGCAATACCTTGTGCATAGCACCGCCACCAAAGAAAATTTTTTTTCTTTCTAAGTAATTAGGAGTTGCTATGTTGTTAATTGTTTGCAGGGTATTACTATTTAGTAAGTTATTCTTTAATCAATTTTTGCGTTAAAATGTGTCCATTGTTTTCAATGCTCACAATGTATATCCCTGTTTTAAGGGCTGATACATCAATGGCATTTGCATGGAGACCAGTAGTAGCCTCTAAATTTTGTTGTACTACCAATTGCCCCGCCATATTGTGAATACGTAATGTATTGCTAATAGTGCTATTTCTATTTTCAAAAACAACCTCTAAAGTATTGGCGGCTGGGTTTGGATAAATGCCAAACGAAACCAAAGGCGAAGTTTTATTCACACTAAGTGCTGGAGCAAGTTTTGTTTTATTAAAAACAGATTTACCATTTGCCTGTCCACCAAAATCAGTGAAAATAACTCTCCAAATAGCACCGTTTTTAGCTTTAATATAGTATGCCAATGAATCTTTAAGTTTCCATTGAAATACAGTCATATCAAAAAACTTCCAATCAGAACCAATAATATTTGCTTCTTCTCTATAATCAGCGGATGCTAATGTTTTATAATCAAAATTTGAAGGTATTACTCCATTTACCTGTGCTACAAACACGCCTTTGTTTGCCCAAACCCCTGAAACAGGGTAGCGAATATCAAAAGTAGGTGCAAGAAATTCGTAGTAGCGTTTAAAAACAATATCCCAGTATTTTGTACTATCAGGCTCACGATCGAGTTTAGCACTGCTTAAAATAGAATAGTAATCCAATACTTTAGCTTTTGCATTACTCCCTACAATAGAGTCTAATACTTCATTAGAGCCATCAATATCAGCATATCTAAAATGCCAAACACCAAAATTTTTATCTATTATATGTATTTTTTTATAGGTTTTTGTGTTGCCTTGAGTTATTTCAAGTAAGTATAAAGAATCACCTTCAACAATTTTTGTTAATGGATTATACACTCCCCATGAAAAATCAGGAAAAGCCTGTTTTGCACGATTGAAAGCACCAAACTCCCATGATGAGTCTGAGTTGGTATATTCTAACCAGTTCCCCATGCTAGAGGTGTCAAATGTATTCCACGCTGTTTTATCTCCTTTTGGGTATAAATACAGTTTTGTGCTGCGTGGAGCAATAGAAGAACTTATTGAGTTGACAAAAATACCATCTGAACGGAAGCCAGTACGGAAACCTAAATCCCAAGTATTGTTAGGCGATTTTTTTATTTCACCGTTTTCTAAACTGTAGAAAACATCGTTGCTATAACCTGCGCCCATTTCAACTGAATCTACCTGTTGTGCTGACAGGTTTATTAGGGGTAAAAGGAAAGTAAGAATTAGTAGTGATTTTATATACTTCATTATTTAATTTAAAACTATGCCTCAAAAATAGGTTGAAATGTCATTATTTAGAACCTTTACAAACTAAAATGACGTTAATATGACACTGCCTTAAATCCTTTGCAATCCCTACCAGCATTGAGGTTTAAAAGTATGACAAATATTATAAAATAACATCGCCATTATATACGAGGAAATATGAAAGTTTGTTTGTTGAGGAAGTAGATATGACCTGTTTATGGCAAACTATTTCTCTGTTTGTGAAAGAAATCCATTGCTATTATCAAGGTTTTCTTTTTTTAGCCCAAAGGCAGCCAAAGCAACCCCAATTACTCCTACAATTAAGGCTATTATAAATAGGAGGGTAAAATCATCTTTTTGAAACTTCACTACAATACCACTGATAATTACAAAAAATAGTATTGCAAACTGATTAATGGATTGCTGAATGGTAAAATCTGTACCGGGGCTTGTGAGGCGGCACTTATCCATCATAATAGTGAATACAGTAACCATAGCCGCACCTGATACAAAATCGTTTATCATAATAACGGAATACACGGTTGTGTTTGATGTATCGCTTTGAAGTAAAAAGAACCCCAACAGTGAAATTACTTTTAAAGCACCAAAAATAACTAAGCTATTTTTTCTCCCCCATTTATTTACCAAAATACCCCCTAATATTGCACCTAATACTGATGCACTACTACCCCAAACCCCTATTATAGATGCAATTTGAGTTTTAGTATAGCCCATATCAGTAAACAAAGAGGGCAACAAAGTGCGAGACAATATTTGATTGCCCATGTACACTATCATTACCAGTAGCCAAATATTTATTCCTTTTATTGAAAAGAAGTTTTTTAGATTGCCAAAGCCCTTTTTTGAGGGCGGCGGGATAACGGTTTTTACTTCGGCTTTATAAAACAATACTGGAATGAAGGGAATAAGAAAAAAGATTACAAAGGATGCCATTGCCCAATTCCAGCCAAACTGGTCGAAAATAATAAGTATTAAAGCCCCGCCTAATATTTCGCCTAAGTAGTAACCTCCAATTTGAAATATATTGCCTAAACCGTGTTCTTCCTTTGGTAGGGTGAGTATTGCTAATGAATCTACCACTATATCTTGCGTAGCAGCTACCAAGCTAAAAAGAAAAAATACCATTGTTATAGCGTGTAGCGAACTGGGAAACTGCATTATAGCTGTAACACCTAATAACAAAGCCCCTACTACTTGAAAAATGAGTATAAACCGCCGCATTTTAGGCAGCTTATTGGCACACCATCTATCTACCGCTGGAGCCCACAAAAACTTGAATACCCACGGCATAAGCATCAAGCCTAATAAACCGCTAATATGCTCATAAGAAATATTTTGATCGCGAAGAAAAGTTTGAAAACCCGTTTTTAGAAAAGCCAAAGGTACTGACTGTACTATATACAAACTGGCTAATACAAAATATTTACGGGGTAAACTCATCTGATTTTCAGGCGCATTATTGGATTTGGAGCGCGCGAAAATAGTTTAGAATCATTATAAATAAAAAATTATTTTCCTGATTTTTATCAGTTAAGGGTCAATTTTTCTTTATTTCTTAACAAACTTTGCGGTGCTTACCCCGTGTTTGCTGGTTAAGCGTATAGTATATATTCCTTTGTTAAAATTACTCACATCTATTGTTTCCAATAGGCTTGCTTGTATTTTTACTATGCTTTTTCCATCCATAGAAAATATTTCAAGTACTGTTTCACCATCAGTTTCAACGGTAAGTATATTAGCCACAGGGTTGGGATAAATTTTTACACTTCTATAATTTTCTACCTCATTCACAGAAGTAGTTGCGCAAAATACCCCTTTTAGCAAGCCCCATAACTCACTATCAAAAGATGATGCGGCTAAAGTAGGTTGCCCGCTTGCATTACCTACCCTCACAATTACCATATCCATAGAAGGTATGATATAAATTTTTTGATCGTTTTTACCAAGTCCTGCAAACATATCTGCTGGTGCATTGGGTATTAAAGAACCATTAAAACTTGTTTGCAACAAAGGTCCTTTGTATGAAGCCTTACCATTTAGCCACCACAAATACCCATACGCTGGATTAATGCTTTGTGAAGTATTTACCATTGCATTAAAATAGTTAGTATCATTAAGTATTTTAGTTTTGTCCCATATGCCTTTGTTTATTACCAAAGACCCAAAACGTGCCATATCCCTTGCCCTACTCAAAAATAATGTACCCGCCCATACACCTTTCATGCCTGTCGTATTTCTTAATTTTTGGTTAGTATATTGGTTTATTGACTGTCCCGTAGTATTTTCTATTGCAGTATGTAGCATATAATATGCCCCACTATGGTACGCCCATCGTGTGCCAGCATCAGCTTTATATTTAAAACAATTAGGGGCGGTGCAATTTGGGTTGGGCAGTACTGTATTGCTTAAACCGCTGGTCATGGTAAGTAGGTTTTTAATACTAATTTTAGCTTCTTGCGCACTGGTAGTAACCGTCCATCCTTTGCCCAAGTGTTTGCTTGCAGTGTCATTAATACTTAGTTTGCCTTCTTGCTGTGCAATACCTACTAATACTGCTGTTAGTGATTTGCCTGCCGATGCCCAATACCAAACAGAATCTTTAGTAAAACCATCAAAATATTTCTCAACGGCTATTTTACCTCCTTTTAGTATTATAAAGCCTTTGCTATTCTTTTCTTCAAGATATTTATATACTGTATCCAACTGGTTTGTACACCAACCTAATGATTTTAGCGAAACAGTATCCCACTGACTACCAATTTTTGAAGGGAAATAATAGTTTTGGCTTTTCGCAAACAAAAAGGCAAAAAATGTCAGTGATAATAATAGTACTTTTTTCATTTACTACTGGTTTTTACTTGTTTTGACAACGAAAGTTACGAAAAGTTGTAACTAAAAAAATTTATACCTTGGTATAAGGTTAAAAATTAATTAATATTTTCTTTATTTTATAATCTTATAGCCCGTCCAACTTCGTGAGCGTTTGTCATATAACCACACATAGCCATTGGCATAAGAAAACCAAAACATACTTTTTGTAACCGCATTTTGCGGTAAGGTTACTGTATGTGTATGTTCTCCTGTATTGCTATTAAATAAATACACCTTTTTGTTTTCATAATCTAAAACACCGACATCTTTCTTAGGAAAACCAGTATAAATTATTGTAGTTGAATTAATATAATCTCTATCTACGGGTAATTTTAACTTGGTAGAACCTATTTTTTCAAAATTACTTCTATTAACTTTATACAATTTCCCGTTATTATAAAACAGTATCAATTTGTTATTAAAATCATACGCACCCACCGAATGTAAACTGGGTTGTATATCTCTCTTTGTTATTTTATTGGTTGTTCCCTCTATTCCATTATTCTCATCTAAGTTAAATGCTATAAAAGATGTTGAACTCCTTCCGTAGGTATTACATTCTAATTGTTTGGTTGAAGTATTCCACCACATTCCTCTAACATCAGCACCTGCTTCATTTCCAGAAATACGTTTTCCCGTCTTGTCAAAAACCTCTATGGGGAAGTTTGCACTTCCACCAAGGGCAGCATAATATATTTTCTTGTTGGCATTATAGGTAACTGCCATCCCGTTTGTTCCATCTTTAATTTGATGCTTAAGCTCAAGTGTAATAGTCGTTTTCTCAAGCAGTTTTTGGTTTTTGCAGGCAGTAAAAGCAAGCATTACTAAACTGATGCATAAAACAATAAGGGTAGGTTTTTTCATATTTGTATTTTTTCTATATACGGTTTATTAATGTAAAGTAAACAAAAACATTATAATGTGGGGTGAATGCTCACATAATAGCCTGTGCCATTATATTCTCGTTTGCGAGGATGCTCTCCACACTCGGTACTACAAGCCCCCGCCATTTCTTCGCCACAGTTTTCACAAATAGCCACATGAACGTTACACTCGGGGTTAGCACAATTTACCATTCGGCTTGATGGTGTTTCACATATATAACAGGTAGAAATAACTTTTGGGTTTACCGAGTTTACGGGTACAGTTACTCTACCATCAAAAACATAACATTCTCCTTCAAAATCTTTTCCGCCTGTTTCTTTGGCATATTTTAGTATGCCGCCGTGTAGTTGATATACATCTTTAAAACCAGCTTCTAATAGTAATGCGCTTGCTTTTTCACACTTTATACCCCCTGTACAGTAGGTTATTACCTTTTTATATTTAAGGTTTTCCAATTCGCCTATCTTATCAGGAAAATCCCTAAAATTTTCTATATCCAAGGTAATTGCATTTTTAAATCGCCCTACATTATGCTCGTAGTTACTACGCACATCCAATACTACTACATTAGCTTGGTCTTTTAGGTTTAAAAACTCTTCGCCGTTTATATGCTTTCCTGTTTTTATGTTTGGGTCTATATCTTTCCCTATTTTTCTATCGGCACTCAAGTGTACAATTTCAGGCTTGTAGCGAACGTGTATTTTATAAAAAACCTGCTCTTGGCTATCGTCGGCTTTAAACTCTGTATGTGCAAATCGTTTATCGCTATGTACATACTCTATATATTGCTGGCATTGCTCTGGCGTGCCACAAACAGTACCGTTAAGCCCTTCATCAGCAATAATGATACGCCCTAATATGCCAATTTTTTTACAAAATTTAAGATGTGTTTCTGCATACTCTTCAGCATCGTTTACTTTAGAGTAGCAGTAGTATAATAAAATTTGAAATGGTTTTGTTTTCATTGCTCTAATTCAAATTACAAATATACAAAGTGTTTTAGGCAGAAATATGACATTACTCAGTAATGCTATACTTCTTTACTACAAAGGCTATCCAATACCTTATTGGCTGTTTTCAGTTCATCACTACTTAAATGCTCAAAAAGTTTACTCAAATCGTCCATCTCCTCTCCTATTTCTTCTAACAGTTTTAAACCTTCGTCGGTAATTTTCAAATCCCGCATCCTTCTATTGTCTGAATTTTCGCAACGGCTTACCATTTTCTTAACCTCTAATTTATCAACCAACCGAGTAATATTTGATGCTGGATCTACCATTCTGCCCAGTATAGTACCTACTGATGCTACGCAAGGGTACTGTCCGCGCAATATGCGCAATACATTATATTGTTGGTGGCTAAGTCCCCATTTTTTAAGTTTGCGTGCTTGTAGCAAGTGCAACTTATTGCCCGTGTACATTATATTTAGTGCCAGCTTAATTTGCTCACTTTTAAACTCCTTTTGTTTTATATTTTCTTTTAAGCTCATACTAAAATTATCACTTTTACAGAATATAAGATGCAAAATGTGTTTTTTTGCACTACACTTTTTATTCAAAGCAATTTATGCAAAGGTATATTACTCTTATAATTTTTATAACATCGGCAGTACTTTTTAGTAAGGCGCAGCAAAAAATGGTATTTACAAATGCTGTTTCTAAAAAAGAAGTAACCATTAAGCAGCAAGATGTTGTAAAACTATTGTATCAAGGGTATTTGGGACAAATACAGGAAGTATATGGTACGGTAGAGCTTATTACCGATTCATTTATAAGGTTTGAGAACAACTGGAATGTAATGGTGAAGGATATTATTGGTTTTAGAAAATTTAGCAGATATAGAAATATACTACAGCCTGCAATACAAATAGTTACTTTGGTAGGTGTTATTATAGCCATACCTACAATAATAAACAACAACCCGCAATTTACTGGTGGGCAAAGGCTGGGCATATCTTTTGGAATTGGTGCTGTCGCTTCTTTACTAAATAGGATGCTTTTCCCCTCAAAAGTTAAAAAATTTATGATTGATGGTTGGGTAGCTAAAGTAAAGTAGTTTATTTAAACTGCTACTTTACTATGACAAGGTGCATAACGTTATAAAATAAAAAGTTTAATATATTATAATCGAACGCACGTTTACTACTATTTTCTATGTACAATAAACCTACTGTGTAAATACGTACTGTACTATGTTTGCTCCCATTTTCAGGGCTTTGGTGCGGGTTTCCTCACTATCGTTGTGTACGCCTGCATCTTCCCAGCCATTGCCCAAATCGCACTCATAAGTATAAAAGCACACTAAACGCCCTTCATACAATAGTCCAAAACCTTGCGGGGGCTTATTATCGTGTTCGTGTATTTTGGGTAACCCGTTGGGAAACTTATACTTCTGACTATAAATAGGGTGCGAGAAGGGAAGTTCTACAAAATCTAAATCAGGAAAAACTTTTTTCATTTGTGGGCGCACATAAGGGTCTAATCCAAAATTATCATCAATATGTAAAAAGCCACCACCTGCTAAGTAGTTGCGTAGGTTTTCGGCCTCTTGGTTGGTAAAAAAAAAGTTGCCATGCCCTGTCATGTGTATAAAAGGGTAATTGTATATTTCAGGACTACTGGGTTCGGCTACGGCTTCTTCAGTAGCAATATTCATCCCCAAGTTTTCATTACAAAATAAAATAAGATTGGGCAATGCTGTTTTATTAGCATACCAGTCTCCGCCACCACCGTATTTTAACCGTGCAATTTTAAACGCAGGCGGGGCAGGCTTAAACGATGCTGCAAATAATACAACAATGGAAAGTATTAGTATGCGTGTGTATTTCATGTATTTTCTACTTCAAATTTACTATTAATAAGCGTAGCAGCTACAATAGCAGCCGTTTCTGTACGTAATCTGCTTTTTCCTAAAGATATAGGCTTAAAACCCACTTGTTTTGCTGTCTCAATTTCGTACGGACTAAAATCTCCTTCCGGTCCTATTAGTACCAAAGTAGCATTTTGGGTAAACGCTTGTTTGGGCAAGTAGGTAGTTTCCTCGTTTTCGCAATAGCCTATAAACAAATTTTGTTTTTTTGCGGATACACTTTGTATAAAATTGTTAAACGTTACCAATTCATCTATTTGTGGTAAATGGTACTTTAACGATTGTTTCATAGCCGCTAATGTTCTCTTTTTTAAACGCTCCGTTTTCTGGGTTTTTCGTTCAGAGTGTTCGCAGTGAATTAGTGAGATTTTATGTACTCCAATTTCTACCAATTTTTCTATTGCCCATTCTGTACGGTCGGTATTTTTAGTAGGGGCAATGGCTATGTGCAACTGTTGTGTTGCGGGTTTAAAATGGGTAACACTTTCTATTAGTGCAGTACAATGGTGTTTTGCAATGCTATTTATAGTAGCACTATATAAATCTCCTTTTCCATTGGTAATATTAAGCGTGTCTCCTACTTTGTGGCGCAACACCTTTATACAATGGCGAAATTCATCATTGTTTAGCGTAATGGTAGTATCCTCAATACTTGTTGAATAAAAAAGCTGCATTCGGCACAAAAGTATAACTCTAATTGCGAAACCTTTTTAAGTCCACAGACTTAAAAGTCCATTCTGGAGTAATCAAATTACTTTTAAAATCAGAATAAAACCAAGGGTCGTTATTTTTGGCTGGATTTTTTAGGATATGAATCTCTTGGGCAGGCATAAAACTTTGTGCTAACATAAATGCTTTTACCCCCGTTTCTTTATTTATTGCCATATCTACCACCGTAATAGCGTGTCCGTAGGGAAAACCTGTTTGTATAAAAACATCTCCAGTACGTATTTCGTCAATGTTTATTTTTTTTAATTCTTTGTTTAGTGATTGCGTACCTGCGTAGGCAAATACTAAAATAAGGTATTTTCTAAAGGTTTTATAGCTATAATTTTTTTTAGCTGTTTTTGCCCAGCGCACTTGGTTATTTAAAACTATCGCTCTATACCCTTCTGCATATTCAGTATAGTTGGCACGTTCGCCACTGGTAAAGTTAAAATGGATTTTATTGTATTGCTTTTGCTGAAATAGATATTCAGCCCTTAGCCGCATCACAGCATCAGCACATTGTTGTAAGTCGCGTTTGCCTACATCTAATTTAATAACGGCATACTGTGCATTTTGATTGGTTTTTAATTTACCATTATACAGGTGTACTGTTTTATCTTTTTTTAATGGAAGATTGCCAAGGTAAAAAGCAAAACTATTTTTGGGTAGTGTGTCTCTTGCATAACCTTCGGGTGCAGGTATTTCTTTTACAAACTTGTAATTGCCCGTAGGTATTTCTGTGTTTATTGTTTCGGTACAAGCAGTAAAAAAAATAGATACGATTAACCAAAATACACCCATTACTGAATAACGCAAAATGTTAAAATTTGTTTCAGTGCTATTTTTCACTTTTAAATACATTGCCTATTTAAAATAATGTGTGGGGTTTAAGTAAAACATCTTTTTCCATCCTTGTTTAGCGGTATCAATATTGCCCAATTTAGGAATAATTGAAACGATGGAAAAATGCAAATGTGGGGCTTTGCCTTTCGCATTTCCTGTATCGCCCACTTTACCAATAGCTGCGCCCTGTTTCACGTAAGAAAATTTTTTTATATTGATATTGCTTAAATGGGCGTAGTAACTTAGTCTATACTTAGCTCCTAATATCAAAATATAGTTTCCACCCAGTTTATTAGTGCCTGCTGAAATTACTAACCCGCTATGAGAAGCCAACACGGTTGTGCCGTGCGGTGCAAAAATATCAATGCCTTTATGTGTTATCGATTTGCCCCAAGGGTAATACCAATACGAGTTTTTGTTCCAATCATTACTTGTAGCCCCTTTTACAGGGATAATACATGAAAAGGGCAAAAGCATTCCCACAAGCACTATACCTATAAAAATGAGGAGTATTTTTTTAAACGTTTTTATTTTAAACATTATTTTGGTGAAAAAATAAACAAAATATAATGGATTACTTAAAATGATGTTTATATTTGCTAACGAAATAAACGATAAAAATGTCTGATAATAAAGAAAAATTAAAAGTTTTACAATCAACTATCGACCGTTTAGAGAAATCATACGGAAAAGGAATTGTAATGAAAATGAGTGATGACCGTGTAGTAGATATTGATGTTATACCCACAGGTTCATTAGGTTTAGATATAGCATTAGGGGTGGGCGGTTTTCCCAAAGGTAGAGTAGTAGAGATATATGGACCAGAATCATCGGGTAAAACAACTTTGGCAATGCACTGTATTGCCGAAGCACAGAAAAAAGGCGGTATTTGTGCAATAGTTGATGCTGAACACGCTTTTGATAAAGCCTATGCAGAAGCCTTAGGCATTGATACCGATAATTTATTAATCTCGCAGCCTGATGATGGGGAACAAGCATTAGAAATAGCGGATAACCTAATCCGTTCAGGTGCTATTGATGTATTGGTAATAGACTCTGTGGCGGCATTAGTACCCCGAGCAGAAATTGACGGAGACATGGGCGATAGCAAAATGGGTTTGCAAGCCCGCTTAATGTCGCAAGCCTTGCGAAAACTTACAGGTACTATTCACAAAACAGGTTGTATTTGTATATTTATTAACCAGTTGCGTGAAAAAATAGGGGTAATGTTTGGCAATCCTGAAACTACTACGGGAGGTAATGCTCTTAAATTTTATGCTTCTGTACGTATAGATATTCGCCGTATTGGGCAGATAAAAGAAGGACTGGAGATAGTGGGTAATCGTACCAAAGTAAAGGTCGCTAAAAATAAGGTTGCCCCTCCATTTAGAGTAGTTGAGTTTGATATATTGTACGGGCAAGGTATTTCGCGCGTAGGTGAAGTGATAGATATGGGGGTAGAGTATGATATTATAAAGAAAAGTGGCTCGTGGTTTAGTTATAACGAAACCAAATTAGGGCAAGGACGTGAAGCTGTACGTACACTTTTGTTAGACAATATAGAACTGTATGAAGAAATTGATGCTAAAATCAGAGAAAAATCTCAAGTAGGTTTGCAAGTAAAAGTTGAGGTAGGCGACCAGTAATAGATTGTATTAACTTTTAATTTTGCAACAAGCTATCAGGGATGGTACGACTACTGGCGTGTGTGGGTAAGCTGTAATAGTGGGCGGAGTTGGACTATGGTGGGTTCTTCTCAATGACGGGGTTTTCAACGCTACCCCTTCCAAATTAACTATTAGCACACCAAATAAGTGCGCCTCCCCTTAAGGGGAGGCTAAATTGTAGTACAAGTAAAAACTGCAATACATTGGCAAGGATTAATAAAAAGCCTGTGCGGCGGTTTCCCTCCTAAGAAGGAGGGATGAAAGGGAGGTGTAAAACTGTCATTCACATCGTTCAGGCATTTTCTTGCAGCAGGTTGAAACCTGCCGCAATTTAATAACCTTAACAAAAAACTTTATGTATAGAATGGGCATTCATGCCTATTCTGTCTGCCCATCGCACCAAAGGCTAAAGGCAAAACAGCCAATAGCTAATAAAGATGCTGCTTTCAAAGTTATATTATACTGCACTACGGGTGAATACATTAATTATCATAATCTCTTTTGCTATATCCTTACAATCTAACTAATATTGAGGCTTATGAAACTATATACCATTAACACGGGGTATTTTAAGTTGGATGGTGGGGCTATGTTTGGCGTTGTACCCAAAGTAATTTGGAACAGACTGCACCCTGCTGATGAAAATAACCTATGCAACTGGGCAATGCGGTGTATGCTAGTGCAAGATGGCGATAGGCTGATTTTGATTGATACGGGCATGGGCGATAAACAAGATGATAAATTTTTTGGTTACTATTATCTAAACGGTAACGATACTTTAGAAAAATCGTTAAACAGCTATGGTTTTACTAAAGAAGATATAACAGATGTGCTGCATACCCATTTACACTTTGACCATTGCGGCGGCAGCATAGTTTGGAACAGCGATAAAACAGGCTACGAACCTGCCTTTAAAAATGCGACATATTGGACGTATGAAAAACAATGGCAACACGCACTTAATCCAAATCCACGAGAAAAAGCATCGTTTTTAAAAGAAAACCTGCTGCCTATGAAAGAAGCTGGAATATTGAAATTTGTAGGCAATGACTTAAAAATTAGTGATACTGTGAGTGTGTTTTTAGGGTACGGACATACCGAGGCTATGATGATGCCAAAAATACAATATGGTGATAAAACTATTGTATTTATGGCTGATTTAATGCCTTCTACCCATCATATAAAACCCTCTTATGCTTTAGGGTACGATATTCGCCCGCTTGATACTATGGCAGAACGTGAGACATTTAACACAAAAGCAATAGAAAACAACTATATCTTATTTTTTGAGCATGACCCCGTGTATGAGTGCGCCATACTAAAACAAACCGAACGTGGCGCAAGAGTGGACAAAACCTTTAAACTTTCTGTTTTATAATATGCAACTCAAATATACATTTGCCCAATTATTTACTGCCTTCTTGTTTTTATTCCCTACGATACTTTTAGCCCAAAAAAAAGTACTCATTATTTTCCCAGAAGATGAAAAAATAAGCATACCTCATACTTTTCTTAAAAACGATAAAAAAGGAGCATCAGATTCCTCTACTATGAGGTTTTTAACCCTAAAATATCAGTTTTATAATATTTTGACACAGCAGCTTGTAGCCAATGGTTACAAACCTTTGGGTGGGGTGAATAATAATGTAAACACAGTACGCAAGTATGAGGTAAGCAAATGGTTTTCGTACGACTCAATGACACAAAAAAAATTAGATAATAAAAAATATTTGGCAACAAAGATTGATGCCACTAATAAAGAATATTACAATCTATATATTACTGCTGATTCTGCCGACTATATCATTTTTATTAATAAGGTAGATGTGGGTGCTAATTTTTTTAGAAAATGGATAGCTACAAAAAACTATCTGCTGCTTGTACACTTTGATGTGTATGATAAAAATATGAAGCATATAGGCGGGCAGTATTTACGCAAAAAAGTGCGCTTAACCCGCAAAATGTATTGGAGTGCTTTTGTAAAACACTTTAGTGTTTTACCCGATGAGTTGGCGTTGCACTTTGCCAATATGAAAAAGTAATTATTTTTTTAGTGTGGTTACTACTCCTGTGCCTGCAAAAATTAAGTGAACTTTCTTATACTCATTTACAATAGCACGTATATCAAAAGCGGCAGTAAACAGGGTTACTCTCCCCTCATTTTCGCTATTGCATTTTTTTTCATTGGTTTTTGCCAAGCGCATCCGCAACCTTGGTGGGTATGATTTAAAAACAAAGCTATTTTGGTATAAATCAAAGTCCATTTTTGTACAGCCATTATAGCTTTTAATAGTGAGGTATAATATACTGTCTTTTTGTTTTGCGCCAACAAGTGAGTAGCCCATAGCTCTTTTTTTTAAATTAAAAAGACTATCGCTTTCTATTATTTTTTTTACAAATAATTCTACCGAGTCCGCCTGATAGTTTACTGCAATTTTTAAAGTATCAGTATGTGGGCTGTTATATTTTGAAATATTTTTAGAACTTTTACATCCCAAAAAAATACTTATTACAAATATACTTATTATAAAAACTCTACTCATTTATTGTTTGATGAATTTTCCTGCAAAATAGTTGTTTTTTTCGCTGATAGAAATAAAATAAATACCTGCTGGAAGCTGTGTTACATTCACACTATTTACAGTAGTTATAGTATTAATATGTGTTTTGCCCAAAATATCAACTATTTGTATTTGATAGTTGGTGTTATTTAAAAATTGGCTATTAAAATCAAGCATATTTTTTACTGGATTGGGAAATAGCTGCAAAGGCAAGACTTGGGCAGTTATAACACTTCTTATCTCATCATACGAGCCGTTAAAACTTGTTATACCTGTATTTTCAGGGTCGAGCCAATATTTTAACTGACGGGTAGAGTCTGTACCGTTTCTAATCCAATGCCAGTCCATCCGCCCAAACAAATCTGTACCCGATGTGTTGCTGCATTTTGACAGCCCCCCTGTAAGTGTGCCTACAATTAGCCCATTATCATCAAACAATGGCGCACCTGACGAGCCGGGTTCTGTAACCCCATGCCCATTGCCTGTGGCACTCCAAATTACCTCCCAGTGTGTATTATCGGGCGAGGTTAAAAATGGCTTATTAAAAGATAAAGGCCATTTATAGGTAGATATTTTTCTTATATCTCCATTAGGATGGTGAATACACGCCCCACTATCGTACTGGCGCACGGTATCCAAATTCCAGCCTGCGTAATATGCTCTATATGCTGATGGGACTACTGTGCTAAGTTCTAATAGTATAAAATCTGACCCCAATTCGCCCCCCAAATCATCGCTATGCGATAAAACTTCTGCTCCTATTATAATTTGTTTATTAAACCCACTATCATTAAACGGGTTGGCACAAGTAGGCGACTCATAATTAAACTTAAACTGCCAATAGGCAAACATGGTATCGTTTATAATAGTATCCTCTGCGGGTGTAAGGGCGCAGTGCATTGCCGTAAGCAAATACGGTTTGTATTTTCTATCGGTGGTTCTTACTAAAACACCTGTACAAGTACCAATAACAAAATCTCTAACTACACGCATTTGAACTATCGCTCTTTTTTGGTGAGTCCAATTATCACCTTCGGGGCAATTAATATTTACTTGGCAAGCACCTGATTGTCCAAAGGCTTTCCTCTGAAATCCATTTCCTCTTTTTTCTTGGCGATAAATATACCCTATACCCTCTATGGTAAATTTAGCTGTTTTATCTACTCCATAAGGTTCAAAATATTCTAAAATAGCTTCTTCGCCCATCACTGTTTCAGTAGAAAGTATGGGATGGTTTTTAAAATTTTGAGCGGTGTAGGTATTTACCCATTGGCTACCAGTAGTATTGTATAAGTTTAGCACAGCACCTTTCGGCATATATTTTACTTTACCAAAAAGGGCTATTCCTTTTGCCTTATTAGCTTTTATTTTCAATCGCCAAACACGCCCATTTCTTGTTGCATTCCATTGCCCACTATTTTGAGTGGTAATTTGTGCAGGAAGCAAACGCCCTATATTTAAAATTTGATTGTACTTAGTAGGAGGGTTATCCACTGCATCCAATTGTGCTGCATTGTACCCATTTATAGTATATACCTTAGTAGTATCAATTGCGGGTAAATTTTGTTTTATAGCAATAGGTTGCGCTATTAGTGCAAAAGTGCAAAAAGCAAATCCTAATGATAAAAAAAACGCTTTCAACTTAAAATCCATATTCGCTTATTAAATACATTAATGCAGCTATTGATGCTGCGCCCAATTCTAACTCTCTTTTATTGACGGCTGCAAACGTATCAGTGTTGGCGTGGTGGTAATCAAAATACCGTTGCGAGTCGGGCATAAACCCTGCTAATAATATGGGTTGTTGTGTTTTTTTCAGTTGTCCCACATCAGCACCACTGCCCCCGTCTCTAAAATCATATAAGCCATAAGGCAATAATAATTTTTTCCAGCCTCTCACTTTCTCTTTTCTTGCGCTATCACCATCCAGCCTAAAACCTCTTGGGGCAAACCCACCTGCATCGCTTTCAATTGCGGCAATATGTTTTATTTTCAAGCTATCAGCCACTGCGGCATATAGTTTCGCACCTCGCAAACCATTCTCTTCATTCATAAACAAAACGGTTCTTAAAGTTCGCTTGGGTTGTTTTCCCATTGCTTTAAATAAGCGTACTGCCTCAATAGATTGTACACTTCCTGCACCATCATCATGCGCGCCTTCGCCATTGTCCCAAGCGTCCAAGTGTCCGCCTGCTACTATATATTCATTAGGAAACTCGCTTCCCCAAATTTCACCTATCACATTGTACGATAGTTCATCGGGCAGGGTTTCGCAGCTCATTTTAAAGTAAAACTCTAAATTAGGCTCGTTTTGTAATAAATGGCTCAACTGGTCAGCGTGTAGTGTACTTATAGCTGCCGCTGGTATTTTGGTTATGCTATCAGTATATGCCATTGCCCCCGTGTGCGGAAACTCATCGGTACGTAGGTTCATAGAGCGTACAATTACACCTTTAGCACCGTATTTAGCGGCTTCACTTGCACCCCAAACACGTTGGTCAACACAGCCTCCGTAGGCATGAAAGGTAAGTATATGCCTTGCATCCATTGGGCGACTATAAAAAACTATCTTCCCCTCTACTTTTTCACGCCCCAGTTTTGCTAAATCTTCAATCCCATTTACCTCTAATACTTGTGCTTTAATTCCCTTTTTGCCAGTACCAATACTACCGCCCAGCGCACAAATATTCACCTTCTTTTTGCCTGATTTGTTTATAATTTTTGCCTCTTCTTTTTCGCCACGTACCCAATGCGGCACCATAACTGGCTGGAGAAAAACTGTATCAAAACCTAAACTTTCCATTTTGGCTTTTGCCCACTCCACTGCAATAGCGGCATTTTTACTTCCACTAAGGCGATGCGGTGCTTTTTTGCACAATTCGCCCAGCATTTCGTAACTACTACCCCGCAAAAGAGCTTCGTCAAAAATTCTTCTGATTACAGCACTATCCGAGTTAGGATTTTGGGCAAACGCCCCCACAAAAAGTAAAAAAAGCAGACTAAGTAGTAAATATTTTTGTTTCATATTATAAAACTCAAAATAACATCAAAAAATTAGTAAGTAAAACTATAAGCCGTAAACAATTGTTAATAGTAAGGCTATTGATGTAGTGATTACACCACAGTGGGGTGGGAAAACTGTCTAAAAACTGTTGCAAAACATACCGATAGGTTGAAACCTACTGTTATTCATAACCTTAATAAAACCTTTATGAATTAGGATAGGCATTTATGTCTATTGGTCTTTTTAATGTTACTGCGTAATGTTTTCTGCTATAAGTTTCTCATACATCTTATATCTTCTAACTTCTGATACAGAAGATGAAGAACCTGTAATATGGCTTATAATTAAGGCTTTTTTATCTACTAAAAACTGTTGAGGAACACCTTGTATGTTTAAAAAAGTGGTGAGTTTACTACCCTTATCATAAAGTATTTTTAATCCCACATCCGTATAGTATTTACTGGTATAAGTAGCTTTAAAATTATCACCTGTGCTGGTATTTATCAGTAATACCTCAAAGTCTTTTTTATTAAATTTTGATTGCAATTTTTGTAATAAAGGTATCTGTTGTATGCACGGAGCGCACTTGTTGGTATAAAACTCAAGTAATACTACCTTGCCTTTATAGCTTGCTATATTGGTGCTTAGTGAGTCTTTTGTGAGTAAATGCTCGCCCATAGTATTTTGATATAAATGGGAGGCTATTTTTTTTGATGTGATTTTTTGTATGAAAAAATCCCAATTCCCTATATTTTTTACATATAACACATTACTTAACAAGAAAAAGAGGGTAAAAATGGGTAGTACATACAAAAGGGGGCGTTTGTATAAATAATTGCCCAAGAAAAAAGAGAGCGTAGCCCAAAATGGAAGCAATGGCAAATCGTAATAAAACATTGACTTCTGTGAGTAGTAGGTGAAAAATGCGATGAATATTGAGGGAAACAAAAGTAAAGCAATATCAAAAAATTTTAAATTTAGCTTGGGTATTTTTACTACAAACCCTAGTGCGAAAAATACTACTACAATAATAGAAGGTCGAAAATACTCAGTACTAATATAGCCCGAACGCATGAAACTCCATGAGAGAACAATTATAAACCCAAAAAAAAGTAGCAATATAAATTTAAGTATTTTTTTCATTCGTTTTTGTATAAATACCCCCTGCCTGTTTTACTAAGCAAGGGGATTTTATTTATATTATAAAAGAACGGTTAAGGAGTAGTTAGTGCAAGGTTACACATCCCATCACAACCCCACTACCAACATTGTGCCACAACCTTATGAATATTTTATCACAAGCCTCCGAAATTTAGTCTAACAGAGTACCGCCCAAAATATCACACCTATTGAACATGAACATTTTGCTATCTTTCAGTATCAAATTGGTCGTTATTTTAATAATTAGGGGAGATTTTTGATAATTGTGTCTACGTCAATAATCGGGATGCGTTACCACAGCACGTTAACATAAAGGTAGGTAGTTACCTTTAAATCGAAAAATACATCGAACTTATCGTATTTATAATCCCATAAATTTACCTTTTGTACTATTTTGGTATGTACTTTTGTATTTTGGAATAAACCTTGTGAGACCAGTTTATAGAAATTATTATATGTTAAAGAAATTTTTTATAGTTGTTGGTGTGTTTTGGATGCTTAGTTCACAAGCACAAGATTCTGTTTTATTATCATCTATTAAGGTTAATCCCGAAGGTAAACATAGTGCTATTAGCAAAACAGTTACTTTACTTTTAAGCAATAGTGCATACCACAAGATTGAAATTGATGACGCATTGAGTAAGAAAATATTGAAAGAGTTTTTGGCTGATGTGGATAGAAGTAGGTCGTTTTTCTTAAAAAGTGATATTGATGAGTTTAGAAAAAACGAAACCGATATTGATGACTATTTGCGAACGGGCAAAATAGATTTTGCTTTTAAAGTATATAATCGGTTTTTGAAACGTGCCAATGAACGCATTAGCTATACGTTTGAATTACTAAAAGACTCGATGGATTTTTCTACCGATGACTCTTTTCAGATTAAAAGAGAAAATGCCGATTGGATCACTACAAACGAGGAAATGAATACCCTTTGGAAAAATAAAATTAAATATGAATGTATAGGGATGTTGGCAACAGGTAAAAACTGGAAAACAACATCAGATGTGGTACGAAAGCGATATAATAACTTTAGGAAGCAATTAGTGAAAACTAAAAACGAGGATGTTTTTGGCTTATTTATGAACTCGTTTACTACTATTATTGACCCACATACCAATTATTTTTCGCCAAGAGTAGCCGAAGATTTTAATATTAACTCATCACTATCACTTGAGGGTATTGGAGCAACCTTGCAAACCGAAGGCGAATATACCAAAGTGCGTGAAGTAGTAAAAGGTGGACCAGCCGATCAAAGCGGAGAAGTATTTGCTAACGACCGTATTGTGGCCGTTGCACAGGGTGATACGGGTGAATTTGAAGACATGATAGGCTGGCGTATTGACGATGTGGTATCACGCATAAGAGGTAAAAAAGGAACAGTAGTTCGCCTTAAAATGATTGATGCTAAAGCAAGTGCTACCGACCCTAATAAAATTGTGCGTATAGTGCGTGATAAAATTAAGCTGGAAGCGCAGGCAGCAAAAGGCAGTATTAAAGAACTAAAAAGGGGTAAAAAAACCTATAAAGCTGCGGTAATAAAAGTACCCTCGTTTTACTACGATTATAAAGGAGCGAGGAAAGGGGATAAAGATTTTAAAAGCACCAGCCGTGATGTGAAAAAAATTATTGATAGCCTTAGCAAAAAAGGTATTGATGGGGTGGTGTTAGATTTACGTAACAATGGTGGTGGCGCATTGCTTGAAGCTATAAAACTTACGGGTTTGTTTATTAAAACAGGAGCTGTAGTAGAAATACGAAATATTGATGGCTCTATTGATGTAGAAAAAGATAGAGATGCGAGTATGGCTTATGGCGGCCCATTAGTAGTACTAGTAAACCGTTTTAGTGCCAGTGCTTCCGAGATTGTTGCAGCAGCATTACAAGATTATAGTAGAGGGGTTATTGTAGGCGAGCAAACACACGGCAAGGGTACGGTACAGAATTTAGTAGATTTAAACCGTTTTCTGTCATTTAAAGATGATGAGAAGGCAGGGCAACTAAAAGTTACTATTGCCAAGTTTTACCGCATAAATGGTAGCAGCACACAAATAAAAGGTGTAATACCCGATGTGGCATTTCCTAGTATATATGCCGATAAAGAATTTGGAGAGGATGAAAGCCCCTATGCTTTGCCTTGGGATAAAATACGGGGAACAAACTACGCTAAGGTTTCAAACCTTACTACTGTGCGTAGCAGTTTAGTACAAAAGCACGATAAACGCATGAAAAAAGAAGCGGCGTATTCCTATCTAATTGAAGATATTAAAACCTTTAAAACCTCTCGCCAAAGGACTTTTGTGAGTGTATCATTTGCAAAGTATAAGCATGAGATTAAAGAAAACGAGAAAAAGAACAAGAAGCGTGAAAAAGAAGTTAAAAAATTAGAGAAAAAAGGCAAATACCACAAAGACCTTATACTACACGAAGGACTTGAGATTTTGTTGGATTTTAAACTTCTTAAAACATAATCTAATAGTATGAATTTGTTATAATTTTTAGTTTTTCTCACTTTCCATTTTTATTTATACTGTGATTTGCGTTAGTATTTTACAAGTTATGACACCCCCTAAATTAACTATTAGCACTACCAAATAAGCGCCCCTCCCATTAAAGGGAAGCCAAATTGTGGTACAGGTAAAAACTGCAATACATTGGCATTGGCAAGGGCTAATAAAAAGCCTGTGCGGCGTTTCCCCTCCTAAGAAGGAGGGATGGAAGGGAGGTGTAAAACTGCCATTACGTGCTGTTCAGGCGTTTTCTTGCGGCAGGTTTCAACCTGCCGCAATTCATAACC
The DNA here is from genome assembly GCA_964584305.1 of uncultured Burkholderiales bacterium. Lineage (GTDB taxonomy): Bacteria > Bacteroidota > Bacteroidia > UBA8524 > UBA8524 > SB11. Next base: position 142,991 of record CAZOZL010000005.1, on the reverse strand, counting down.
TTAAACAAAAACTTTAAAGTATGGCTGCCCGTGAAATGACATAAACAAAAAGCCCTGCTAATAGTTTATTAGCAGGGCTTTTATGCGTTATTAAGAAATTATTTTTTCTTAGGGTTACTATTTTTAGGTTTTGCAATACTTTCACGCATATCGGTATCAGCTTGTATATTTTGCATTTTGTAGTAATCCATAATCCCTAAATTACCACTTCTAAAAGATTCTGCTATTGCCAATGGTATTTCAGCCTCAGCTTCAATCACTTTAGTACGTGCTTCTTGTATTTTTGCTTTAAATTCTTGCTCGGCAGCTACTGCCATAGCACGGCGTTCTTCGGCACGGGCATTGGCTACTTTCAAATCGGCTTCGGCTTGGTCGGTTTGTAGTTTTGCACCAATATTACTTCCTATATCTATATCAGCTATATCAATAGATAAAATTTCGAAAGCAGTACCCGAGTCTAAGCCTTTCTCTAATACAACGGTAGAAATACGGTCTGGGTTTTCTATTACTTCTTTGTGATTTTTTGCACTACCTATGGTAGTTACAATACCTTCGCCCACACGAGCCAAAATAGTTTCTTCGCCTGCACCCCCCACAAGTTGACGTATATTTGTACGCACAGTTACACGAGCTTTTGCAATTAGCTGGATACCATCTTTTGCCACTGCTGCAACAGGGGGTATATTTACCACACGTGGGTCAACGGAGAGTTTCACTGCTTCAAATACATCACGTCCTGCTAAATCAATAGCCGTAGCCATTTTAAAGTCTAAAGGTATATTGGCTTTATCAGCACTAATAAGTGCTCTTATCACATTGTTCACATTTCCCCCAGCCAAATAGTGGGTTTCCATTTCGTTTAATGTAATTTTCAAACCCGCTTTAGTAGCGTTAATCAACGCATTTACTATTAGTGATGGTGGTACTTTACGCAGGCGCATTAGCACCAGTTGTAATAGGTTTACACTAACACCCGATATTATGGCAGTAAACCATAAACGTATGGGTACAAAGTAGGTAAATACTAATAGGGTAATCAATCCCCCAACAGTTAAAAAAATAATGGTTAAATCCATGGTAGTTTATTTATCAGTTTTTTGAATAATTATTTTGTTTCCTTCTATACGCATTACTGTGATATCCGAATGTACGGGTATTTTCTCACCTTCGCTACTCACCTCGTATTTTTCAACTCCAAACAAGGCAGTACCCATTGGGCGAATATCTGATATTGTTACCCCAATTGTGCCCACTTGCACATGCGTGCTATCCACCTCATTAGCTTTACTATCAATCTTACCCTTTGAAGCTATGCGATGCCACACCCCCGATTTTAAACTATAATATACAGCTGCAACAGTTGCAGCAACAGAAACAACCAATACAATATGCCCAGTGGTGCTGCCGTATACCTCGTAGGCACTATAAACACCAAAACCTATCATGCCTAAAGCAGCTATACCCAATATGCCACCAGGCACTACTAATATCTCTAATACAAGCAGTATAATGCCAACAACAATAAGAATAATAATAACGGATAGGCTCACTTTAATAAGGTATTTGTTTTTTAAACCTAACAAAGGTACGTTTTTTAAACAGAGCTAAATTAGATATGTAGATATTTTTCTACGTCTAATAAATACTAACCCGTAGTCCATTTCTCGGTAATTTGTATTATTAGATATTGTTGATAGACTTGTTTCCTTATCACCTCGCCCGATTTAATACTTAGGTTACAATTATCCACAAAATCGAAAGGCTTTCTTGCAGCAGGTTGAAACCTACCGCAATTCATAACCTTAACAAAAATTTTATGTATAGCATAGGCATTCATGCCTATGCTATTTAACAAAAAATGCTAATATTCAAAATAATATAATTCACTACGAGTTTACTATATTGAAATTGTAAATACTAAAACGTAAACATTTTTTTCACATAATTACAACCCACAAACATTAAATACCGTTTAATATAGTAAACGCCTTACTCTATGTAAAGGATGATAAGTGATAAAGAACTCATAAAAGGATGCATAAACAACGATAGGTTATACCAAAAACACCTGTACGAGAAGTATGCCCGGAAAATGCTGACAGTGTGTCTTTGCTACACAAGAGACAGTTATGAGGCTGAAAATATTTTGCAAGAGGGCTTTATTAAGGTTTTTCAGAATCTTAAAAAGTTTAAACCCGTAGGAAGTTTTGAGGGGTGGATAAGAAGAATAATAGTAAATACCGCTACTGATTATTACCGCAAAATGAAGCGGATGAAATATATAGAGGTGGATATAGACGAGGCAGGGCACAAAGTATCAAGTATTGATATTGATATGTTTGCTACCGAAGATATTGTAAAAGCAATACAAAAACTGCCAGAGGGGGGGCGAATGGTATTTGTCCTTTTTGCCATTGAGGGGTATAGCCATGCAGAAGTAGCCGAACAATTGGGTATTTCAATAGGAACATCAAAATCGCAATATGCAAGGGCAAGAACATTATTGCAAACTATGCTGAAAAACAGCGAGCGGAATTTTTTTTTAAAACATAAAATACTTTAAACATAGCAAAAGCTATACTATAAGCAATGAAAATTGTGAACCTAAATGATTATAACGAAAACGACGGCTTGAAAAACAAGTTGAGGCAGCGCATGGACGCACACGAGCCTGAACTTTCTACCAGCGTGTGGGATAGAATACACCACGAAATGGATAAGAAAGATGCCAACCGCAAAAAAAGATTTTTATGGTGGTTCTCATCTGTGGCTATAGTAGTCCTTTCAAGTGGTATAATTACTTTTTTGATACTAAATACCAATGCTACACAACCTAATATAGTGGTACAAAATACGGTTGAGATTATTTTCCCAAAAATGCCTAATACCGTTACAAAAAACGAAACCACTGTGCCAAAAAGTAATACTGCTACTAAAAATACAACCACATTAGCCGCAGCTAATAGCACCGCAAAGGAAACAAATAGTAATACAGTTACCAATAACCCTGTACCCACTAATACAGTGCCACCACCGCCAATAGTTGATGCACCAAATAGTGTACCCTTACCTACTGAAAATGGTAATAGCACCAATACCACAGTTATTGAAAAAGATAAAGAGACTGATAACAACCTTCACTCAATAAAAAAGAATAAAAAAGAAAAAGTATTGCCACAGGCTACTCCCAAAGGAAAAGAGAAAACCACAGGAAATACAAATACTAAAGAAGTAGCTACAAAAGATATAATTGCTAAAACTGATACACCTAAAAAAGAAGTTGAAAAAGGGACTAAGACAAAACTAAATAAAGGTTTAAAAAACCGATGGTTTGTGGGGACTATGTTTGGCTACAACCAAACATACAGAACAGTAACTGATATTAATCCTTCATTTTTTTACCCCACTGCAAAAAATAGGAATAATTACGAAAAAAGAGGCTATGGTCATAGCTATGGAATTGAGTTAGGTTTTTACCCTGTTAAAAAATTATTCATCAAATCGGGGATTGGTATCTTCTCTACCAGCGAAAATGTAGCGTATGATATAAAATTAAGAGAAAATCAAACTATTGCCGTTAGACCGCCAAATTACGAAGATAGCGTGGCAGTGGGTACTACTATACAAAAACAAAATACCTACCAGTATATCCAAATACCTTTAGAGATAGGATATAGCAGAGATATTACTAAAAAATGGGGACTTTTTGCCAGCGGTGGCGTAGCACTAAATTTATTACAAAAATACGAGTATTATCTGTACGAGACTTTTTATGGTACTGAAATGACTGCACCAAATGCACAGGGTAATTATACCGATATGTATAAAAACTATATAATGCTTAGTGGTAGCATAGGCGGACAATATAAAATTACTGATAGGTGGGTAGCTACATTAGGTATTAATTATCGCAGGGCGGTAACATCTGCTGCTAATAAAAAATATGAAGTAGATATAAAACCATATTCCATTGGTGCTACAACAGGTTTAGCATTTAGGTTTTAAATGGATTTTATAAAAAATATTGATTAGGTGTTTGCCCTGCTGATAGTAAAATATCACAGGGCTTTTTTTACCCTAAAATATTCGATGAATAAACTTTTTATTCCGACTACAAATATTTATATTTGATATGCCGTCTTAATTAAAGACTTAAGAGATGAAAAAATATATTTTACATATCATTATTTTTATAGCCGGTGTTTCACAAGGCTTGGCACAAATATCTGTTGACAGTGGTTTTATCTCAAACCAGCTATATGTAAAAATAATACCCCCCTCTTCTCACGCTTTAGAGGTGCAATACATTCCACATCCTGATAATCCTAATATTGGCAAAAGTGCTTGGGAGGTAATAAAAAATTATGGTGGAATGAGTATGCTAAATGCTTTTTCTACAAATTTCGAAGAATTAAAAAACATTTATAAAGTAACTTTAAAACAAGGGTCTGACATAAACGCTTTAGTCAAAGCCCTTAATAATAATAAAGATGTTGAGTATGCCGAGCGTATTCCAGTATATTCAATAGATGCAAAACCTCTTGATTTGGATGAGAACAAGCAATGGTATTTCAAAGTTATTAATATGAACTCATCGTGGGAGTTAAAACTTGATTTGAGTAGGGCTAAAGTGGTTGCAGTTATAGATAATGGAGTGCAGTATAATCACGAAGATTTAATTAGTAAAATTGCAGAGAATAGAAATGAAGTTGCTGGAGATGGAAAAGATAACGATGGCAACGGTTTTATTGATGATTACTATGGGTGGAATGTAGCTGAAAATAATAGCAACCCCAGTCCACATACTATTGATAATACCTTTCGTAACAATCCAAAATATGCAGCCTTTGGCTGGCATGGCACTCATGTTTCAGGCATTATAGGTGCAGGGGCTGGCAATAAGGTAGGCATAGCCTCTTTAGGAGTAAACAACAGAATTTTAAGCATAAAAGCCGCTGGAATAATAGGCGGTAAACCCAATGATGTTGTTTTGTTTAATATTGATGATGCGTTTACCTATGCAATAAAAAGAAACGTTGATATAATAAACTGCTCATTTGGTTCTCTCCATCCATCAATTGTTGCCCAAGCTAAAATTAATGAAGCCATAAGTAAAGGTATTATTATAGTAGCTGCTGCGGGTAATTCAAAAAGTGATGTTCTTTTTTACCCCGCTGCCTATGATGGCGTAATTGCCGTTGGGGCTACCAATAGAGATGATGTATTGTGGAATAAAAGTAACTATGGTAGCTATATAGATGTGATGGCACCAGGTGTTGAAATATATAGCACAGTAAGCACTGATAATGGTAGCTACGGTTATCTTTCAGGCACATCAATGGCGGCACCCATAGTTGCTGGTTTTGCTGGTTTAATACTTTCAATGGAACCCGATAGAGTGAGCCAGATAGAAGCTATTATTAAGGGTGGATGTGATAATATTAATGACAAAAACCCTAATTATATCAATAAAATGGGGGCTGGTAGAATAAACATTGATAAAAGTTTTGAATATTTATTAAATATAGATAATTCAACCTCGGTAGTTGAAGTAGTTAGCTATACCAATTTTAGGGTATATCCTAATCCTGCCCCAAAACAGTTTTTTATTCCCTTTAATGCTATTTCACAAAATGGGCAACCCGTTACCCTAAAAATACTTAATGCAGTAGGTGCAGAAGTGTTACAGCAATATATTTCATATCAAAACCAACCTATCATTATAAACAATTTAGCACAAGGCGTTTATCAAATAGTAGCTACTACTGCTGAAGGTAGAAACTTCCGCTCACGATTGATGGTGAACAAATAAGTTTAAGCCAATCAAAATACCTAATTATCAAAATTAGAGGTTTACCAATATTTCATTTGTTTATGTTTTTATGCTTACTTACTTTTAACGTATGAAAAAGATGGTATTAAGCACGTTATTTTTTATAGCGTTTTCGTTTACACAAGCACAAACAACATTTACTAATAAAGAAGGTAGCGAGTATACATTTACTACCGTAAAAGATATTGAGGCTACTGCCGTAGTGAGCCAAAACCGAAGTAGCACCTGCTGGAGTTACTCATCATTATCGTTTTTCGAGAGTGAACTAATACGCATGGGAAAACCAAAGGTGAAACTTGCACCCATGTATATTGTTCGCAAAGCGTATGAGGATAAAGTGAAGAAATATGTACGTATGCACGGTAAAATAAATTTAGCTGCGGGTGGGGCATTTCATGATACTAAATATGTTTGGAAAAAATATGGGATAATTCCCTTAGAAATAGATAGTAGTGATGAAATTACTGGAGATAAAAACCCAGTTCATGGCGAGTTGGATGCTATGGTAAAAGCTACCGCTGATGTAGTACTAAAAGCAAAAAATAATAAAAAACTAAGCGATGTTTGGCAAAATGCTATTGATGGCATATTAGACGCTTATTTTGGTGATGAACCCAAAGAGTTTGAATACGAAGGAAAAAAATATACCCCAAAAAGTTATGCCGCATCACTGGGTTTAAATATGGATGATTATATAGCCATAACATCATATACACACCATCCGTTTTACTCTACATTTGCATTAGAAGTGCCTGATAACTGGATGTGGGATACTTTTCATAATATACCACTAAACGAGATGCAGCAAGTATTGGATAATGCACTTAATAATGGATACGGCGTAGCTTGGGCAGCTGATGTGAGCGAAAAAGGATTTAGCTGGAAAAATGGTTTAGCAATTGAGCCTGCTGAAGATTTAGGCAAAAAAGGGTCTGATGAGTGGAATAAGGCATTTACATCACCTGTAAAACAAAAAACTATTACGCAGGAACTTCGCCAAAAAGCCTTTGATAATTATACCACACAAGACGACCATGGTATGCACCTTACAGGTATAGTGAAAGACCAAAGCGGTAATGTATATTACAAAGTAAAAAATTCTTGGGGTAGTTATAGTGGCAACTCGTGTGAAGGATATTTATATGCCTCGCGGGAGTATGTGCAATACAAAACCATCAATATATTGGTACACAAAAATGCTATACCTGCTGCAATAGCTAAAAAAATGGGTATTAAAGCTAATAAATAATATGAATTTGATATTTTTTTTTGAGTTATAGTAGGGTTACAGACCTCCTATCTATCACTTTAAAAATAAATCTGTTTATAAATGGTTTAAGACCGTTGCAAGTGAAAACCTTAGCCACCCATCCTCGTTTATGTTGTTAAGTATAAATGCACGTCATTACGAGATAGCCTAAGAAATCTATCTCGCAATCTGTTGTATTCGGGCAGGTAATCTTGACAAAAATTGCCATGCAATGACTACACTGGCAGGACTCTGCAGCTATTTTCTTCCTGTGGTGGTAGAGTAGGAAATGAGCCAAACAAAGCTATGCTAAAGTCTAAAAAACACTAACTAAATACAGAGTTATAGCCCCCTGCAACAATCTTAAATTTTAAAAAATCCATTGTAGTGATGGCGAAAACACAAACCCTCTCGTAAGCCCATCGGGTCTGTTTTCTCTTACTAATAAAGGGAAACCAAGTGAGGCATTAAACAACAAGTTTTTTCGCAAAGTGTATTTACCGCTCATTACAAAATTAAAAGTTAAACCTGCGCTATTTTCTACTTCCACTCTTTGCTCTGTTAAAGGTGCTTCTACTTCATCATTAGCTATATGGTAAATGGGCAGCACTCCTATTGCCCATTTAAGTTTTTTATAGGCAAATCTCCTCTCTACCCTTAAAGCTATATCTGCCTTGCGCCTTAGCTGGTTGGATATAAAATAATTGCTATCATTACTACTAAGCTGCTCGGGTATAAAACCATTTTCATTATTCTGGCTTAATGGTTGCTGAAAACCAACAACAAAATTCCATTTTTTATACCTTGCTGATAGTCCTAAAAGTAAATCATTAGTTCCTAAACTGGTTTGGTAAGGCATGGGCAATGCTCTGCCTGTATCATTAGATAGGTTTGCCGTATTTGTTGCAAACCTCCCTCCTATTGTTCCATAAAGTGCAAAACTATCTTTTGCATACAACCTATTGGTATAGGCTATCATAATATCGCCTAATCCATTGGTACTGCCTAAGTTTCCCGAAGTAAAAGTATAGGGTAGTCTTAGCTGTATGCCTCCTTGTTTGGCTACCTTAATGTTTATATCTACTTGAGGGGTAAATATAGAAGTTCCTCCATCTCCTATTGCATAAATAGCATATAGCTGCACACTGCTTTTATAAGTTTGCCCACCCGCTTCGGAGTGTAATGCCCCTGCCGTGCAAATACCTGCATCACTGCACCCTTGTGCTTTTATATAATAAAATGAGACACAAAATAGCACTATTAATACGGTAAGCTTTTCTTTCATATCCCTACTTAGACGGGGGTATTTTTAAATATGTTTTCTCATAATATTTGCAAAAATCTTTCATCTCACAAATTTCACACTTGGGTTTACGGGCAAGGCATACATAACGCCCATGCAAAATAAGCCAGTGGTGCGCCGTTGATATTAAATCAGTAGGAATATGTTTTACCAATTGCTTCTCACTCTCAAGTGGTGTTTTGGCATTGGTAGTAAGTCCCATGCGGTTTGCCACCCTAAACACATGGGTATCCACAGCCATAGTGGGTAGGTTGTATATAACGCTGGCTATCACATTGGCTGTTTTTCGCCCCACGCCGGGCATTGTTTGTAATTCATTTATATCAGCAGGTACTATATTGTTAAATTCGTTTAACAGCACTTTTGCCATACCTATAAGGTGTTTAGTTTTATTGTTTGGATAGCTAATTGATTTTATATAGGGAAACAACTCATCAAAGCTGGTTGCTGCGAGTGTTGCGGGGGTGGGAAAATCCTTGAATATAGCAGGGGTAACAATATTCACTCGTTTATCAGTACACTGGGCAGATAAACTAACGGCTATCAGCAGTTGAAATGGACTGCTGTAATTTAGCTCTGTTTCAACATCAGGGTGGTGGGTGAGTTGATACTCAACAAAGCGTTCATATCGTTCTTTCTTTTGCACGTGTTAATAATACAATTTATAACAACAAAAAGCCTGCTTTTAACAAAGCAGGCACAACTATTTTTACTTACTAAAATAGCACTTAAATTTCTTGCATACCTCTCCTAATGGTTAATTTACTTACTACCCTTAAATAAATTAACATCAGAAAATAAAAATTTCCTTCATCGTTTCAGAAAACAATTATTCTGTATGATGCTCTGGTGCGGAGTGGTAACTGGCAGAGTAGTCCATAACCATGTGAATGGTGGTGTCATTAGGCTGGCACGCTGCTGTGTTTAGTTTCGCCTGCGTTTCTCTAAGCTGTTGTACTTCTTTACGCAGCTCGGCATTTTGCCGCATATTGCGTTGTAGCACAATAGCCCGCTCAGGCTCCATCTCATTATATATGAAACGGATTAAATCATCATTAGTATAGTTAGAGTTCATAGGCATTTTACCTTTTTACATACCCTAACGAATTTACACTACTTTTTATTTTATTGCAAGCTAATTTCTTTTTCAACCATCATTTTACGTAGGTTGTTTAAGGCATAGCGCATACGTCCTAATGCTGTGTTTATGCTTACTTTGGTAAGGTCTGCTATTTCTTTAAAACTTAAATCGCCATAGTGGCGCAATATTAATACTTGCTTTTGCTCATCAGGCAAAAGATTTATTAAGTAACGCAACTGTTTTTCAGTTTGTTGTCTTATAAGTTGTTGTTCTTTGTTTTCCTCGGCTATTTCTATAAACCTAAATATATCATCCCCATCACCATCGGTAATGGTGGGGTTACGTTTACTTTTCCTAAAATAATCAATAGCCATATTGCGTGCTATCCTAATTATCCAAGGCAAAAATTTACCTTCTTCATTATACTTATTCTTTTTAAGCATATGAATTACTTTGATAAATGTTTCTTGAAATAAATCTTCGGCTATGTAACGATCGTTAACGATAAGATAAATGGTAGTGAAAATTTTGCGTTTGTGCCGCTTGATAAGCATTTCGAGGCACGCTTCATTACCATCAATATAATGGTGTACTAACTCCTGATCACTAATCTGATTAAAACTCATAAAAAACCTCCTTTATTAGAACAATTTGGAAAATACTTTCGCCTTATACAGGCTTAAATAAAAAGTAGAGGTCTCTATCTATAGGCAATAAAAATTATGAACTTTCTTGTTTTACTAATGTAAATCTAAGGAAAAAAAATTGAATTGTGCAATTAATTTTTAAAAAAGACATGAAAAAAAGTTGTTTTACTCAATTTTTCAGGCACCACTGTTTTCAGCTTAATGCCTTTGTTTTCTATGATTGTAGCCTAATAGAACATCCCTATAACGGTGGCTGTTAATAAACACGCAATTGTACCGCCCAGCAAAGCCCTTAAACCCAATTGTGAGAGTAAAACCCGTTTTGAAGGGGCTAATGCCCCAATTCCACCAATTTGTATTCCTATGGATGCGAAATTAGAAAACCCACATAAAGCATAGGTAGCAATAATTATAGATTTTGGGTCGCTAAAGGCATTTGCTGCTTTTAGTTTTCCTAATGTGGCGTAGGCATAGTACTCGTTTAAAATAGTTTTTTCGCCCAGCATTTGCCCTACCAATAAAGAATCATCAGGGCTTACCCCAATAAGCCACGCAACGGGCGAGAATATATAGCCCATTATATACTGCATTGAAAGTCCGTTATACTTTCCTCCAGTACTACTTTTTATATTGTCATTCACCCCAAGCAAAGCTCCTACTCCATCCTCCATTATATAGTTTAGCATTGCCATAAGTGCGGTAAACACCAATAGCATTGCCCCTACATTTATAGCCAGTTTTAGCCCATCAGTAGTGCCTTTTGCCACAGCGTCCAATGCATTATTTCCTGCATCTATTTTAGAAAACTTCATTTCTTTGTTAAAGTTTTCTGTTTCTGGTACTAAAATTTTTGCAGCAACAATGGCTGCTGGTGCTGACATTAATGAGGCTATTAGTAAATGGGCAGCAAACTCCTTCCCTCCCCCTAAAAAACCAATATATGATATTAATACGCCGCCTGCTATGGTTGCCATGCCTCCCGTCATCAAACTCATTATCTCTGATTTAGTCATTAAACCCAAAAAAGGTTTTACTACTAATGGGGCTTCGGTTTGCCCAATAAACACATTGGCGGCAGCGGCTAAACTTTCAGCACCTGATAGTTTCATGGTTTTTTTCATCACCCAAGCAATGCTATATACTATGCGTTGCAGTATGCCAAAATAATATAGTAATGAGGTGAGTGCAGAAAAAAATATTATAGTAGGTAATACATGAAAGGCAAACATAAACCCCATACTACCTGAACCTTTGCCCAAGTTATCACCAAAAAGAAAAACAGAACCTTGCTCTGTAAACCCTAATATCCGTACAAAAATGCTGCCCACGCCTTCAAAAAAAGAAGTTACCGCAGGTACATTTAAAAAACCTATTGCTAATAGCAGTTGCAGCGTTAAACCAATAAATACTAATCGCCAGTTTATTTTTTTTCTATTGGTGCTAAATACCCATGCTACCCCAATAAGAAAAACCATTCCCAATAAGCCACGTGCGATACTGGTAATGGATATATCCGTCATAAAAAATTTAGTTTATTATTTGTTGCGTTTACGAATTTCGTCACGAATATTGGCTGCTTTCTCGTAGTCTTCTACTTTTTCAGCCTCATCAAGCATTTCTTCCAACTCACTGAGTGAGAATTTTTCAAAAGTATTTTGCTTGGGTGCACCTCTTAGTATCGGTTCATCTTTTGACGGTGCTTGAGGCTGCGAGGGTTCATCTATATCGTCATTATCAAGCGTTATACTTGCGGCTTTCATTACATCTTCAAAAGTATAAACAGGGCAATTAAAACGAACTGCCAATGCCATTGCATCACTGGTGCGGGCATCTATTTCATACAGTTTATCCTCCTTTTTACACACCAGCTTAGAGTAAAAAACACCCTCAATAAGTTTATAAATTATTATTTCTTTTACCTTAATATCAAAGGTTTTACTGAAGGACACGAATAAATCATGTGTCATTGGGCGAAAGGGTACAATTTTTTCTATTTCAATAGCAATGGCTTGTGCCTCAAAACTTCCAATAATAATAGGTAGCTTCCTGTCTCCACCTTCTTCACCCAATATTAAGGTGTAAGAGCCTTGGGCTTGACCGGAGGTTAGCCCTACTATTTCTAATTGAATTTTTTGAGTCAAAATGCTTAACTATTACGCCGAGGCTGATTTAAGTTTTTTTGCTGCTTCAATCAATTTCGGCACTATTTCAAAGGCATCACCTACTATACCATAGTCTGCTACTTTAAAAAAAGGAGCTTCGGGGTCTTTGTTAATAGCTACTATCACTTTGCTTGAGCTTACACCAGCTAAATGCTGTATAGCCCCCGAAATACCAATAGCAATATACAAATTTGGTTTAATAGTTATGCCTGTTTGTCCAACGTGTTCATCGTGTGGTCTCCAATCCATATCGCTCACAGGTTTAGAGCAAGCTGTTGCCGCGCCTAAAATAGTTGCAAGTTCTTCAATCATTCCCCAGTTTTCAGCACCTTTCAGTCCTCGCCCTCCTGATACTACAAGTTCGGCTTCGGTTAAAGGTATTTTACCTGTTACACGGTTGGTTTCCACTATTTGTGTTTTCCAAACATCATTCTCCAAAACAACATCGTGGTTTATTATAGTTGCTTCGCCACCATAGTTATTTATTTGGTATGAGTTGGGGGTAATTGCTACTACTTTTATATTAGCAGTTAAATCAACATCGGCAAAGGCTTTGCCAGAAAAAACACTTTGGCGAACGATAAACCCGCTTGAAGTATTGGGCAATGTTACCACTCCTGATGCTATTGAAGCCTCTAATTTAACAGCTACACATGGTGCAATAGACTTGCCTGTATAACTATTAGAAATAATAACTGCCTTAACCGTTTCTTTCTTAGCCACAGTAGCCAATACTGTTGCGTATGCTTCGGGGCTAAATTTGTCTAAATTAACCGAATACACAGTTTCAGCACCGTGGTCTCCTAAGGCTATCATATCAGCATCAGGCACGCTACCTATTGATACTGCTATTACTTTTGTACCCAAAAGGGTGGCTGTTTCTTTTGCGTATGAAACTGTTTCATAAGTAGATTTTTTAAATTTCCCTTCACTGCTCTCTGCAAATACAACTACTGCCATATTATTGTGTTTGTTATATTGTTATTTTAAACTTCTTATCAAAAAATTATATCACCTTAGCTTCGTTATGCAACAAATCAATCAATTCTGCTGGATTATCTGCTGAAACTAATTTCACTCCAGCTTTTGCTGCGGGCAACTCATACGATTTATAGTTTGCCGTTTCTTTATTTGCCAAAGCCTCAACAACTGCCAACGGCTTTATGCGTGCTGCCATTATACCACGCATATTGGGTATGCGGGGTTCTGTAAGGTCTTTTTGTGCGCTTGCTACAATGGGTAAACCTACTTTTACTGTTTCTTTACCGCCATCAATATCTCGTATTAGTGTGGCTTCATTATCGGCTATATCTATTTTGGTAACTACATTTATACTGGGTATGTTAAGCATTTCGCCTAATAAGCCACATACCAAACCACCATTATAGTCTATACTTTCACGTCCTGTTAGTATCATATCAAAACCTTTGTCTTTTGCATATTCTGCGATTTCAGCAGCTACAAAAAAAGCATTTTGTGGGGCAGCATTAATACGCACAGCATCGTGTGCGCCAATGGCTAATGCTTTACGAATATTCGCATCAGCATCAGGCAAACCCACTGTAATAGCGGTTACTGTGCCGCCATTGGCTTCGGTAAGTTCAAGTGCACGAGTAAGTGCCAACTCATCGTACGGGTTTATAATAAACTGAACACCTGCAGTATTAAATTTGGTATTGTTATCGGTGAAAGTGATTTTTGTAGTGGTATCGGGAACTACACTAATACAAACTAAAATCTTCATTCAAAATCGGGTATAAATGTTTGGTTTAGAAACCTTATTTTTAAGGACTGCAAAGGTACTGAAAAAAGTGAAAAAAAAATGACTGAAAATAATAGAATAACGCAACTGCAAGATTTTTTGAAAGATACGCCAAATGATGCCTTTTTAAATTATGCTTTAGCTATTGAATATGTGGGCATGGAAAAGGACGCTATTGCACAACCCATATTTGAGAAACTGATGGATACACAGCCTGAATATACTGCAACGTACTACCACCTAGGCAAACTATATGAGCGTGCCAATAGAAAAAACGATGCCGAAACTATTTATAAAAAAGGAATTGCCATTACCATGAAAAACAAAGAACAACACGCCCTTGCCGAGTTACAAAACGTGCTAACTAATTTATGGATTGATGATGATGATGAGTAATATTAGTTATATAATTTGCTAAATTATTATTACCGTATCAGCTTTACTCTTAACTTTGGAACGGAAATTGAAAATACCTTTATAATAAAACGAATTACACCTACTATGAAAAAAGCACTTATTGTAGCCCCAGCCATAGCACTAATGTTAATTACTAGTGCTTGCCAGCAACGTAAAGTAACCCGTATTGATGCCAACCAGCAAACAGATATTAGCGGACGCTGGAATGATACTGATAGTAAAATGGTTGCCGAAGAAATGATAACCGATGTATTAGAGCGTCCTTGGCTTAAAGAATTTAAAGAAAAAATGGGGCGCAAACCCGTTGTTATTGTTGGGCGAATACGCAACAACACTACTGAGCCTGATATACAACCCGAAACTTTTATAAAAGATATTGAGAAAAATTTTATTAATACCAATACCGTTACCGTAGTACAAGCAAAGGAAGGGCGTGATGATTTGCGTGCCGAGCGTGAAGACCAACAAACCTTTGCCACAGTGGAAAGTCGCAAGCGTTGGGGGAAAGAAAAAGGAGCTGATTTTATACTAAACGGCGTTATTCATAGCAATATTGATGAGTACAAACGCGATCGTGTGGTTACCTACAAAATTAACTTAGAGTTAATTGATTTAGAAAGTAATATTAAAGTATGGATTGGTGATAAAGAAATCAAAAAACACATCCGTAACTAAGTAGGTTTTCTACTTCTAAACTTACCTCTTTTTTATACCCATTTTTTTTAACCTTATGATAATTAAGCGTACGGATAGGGCAAAAACTATACTATTGGCAATGGTGTTGCTATTGCTCTCCCCATCGTGTACCTACTATGCCCGCAATGTTGCTGCCTTAAATCAGCACCTTAACAACGGCAATATTAATGAAGCCTATAAGGTAATTAGCCATAATGAAAAAAAATGGGATAAAGGAAAAGACCGTGTATTATACTATCTAAACAGAGGCACAATAGCTTGGATGCTGGGCAAGAACAAAGAAAGTTATAAGTATCTTTTAAAAGCTGATTACTACTGGGAAGATTTAAGCGTAAATTATAGCCGTGAAGCACTCTCATACCTTATTAACCCAAGAGTAAAAGAATACGCAGGCGAAGATTTTGAGAGGATAATGATTAGCTATTACCAAATACTAAACTTTATCCAGATGAACGATTTGGAAAAAGCCAATATTCAAGCCCGCCGTTTAGTAAACCAACTAAACAGGGTAGATGATAAGTACAAAGACTGGAAAGGCAAAAACAAAAGTACAAAATTGCAACACAATGCCTTTGCCCACACCCTTTTAGGGTTGGTGTACGAGCTTAATAAAAATTATAACTCGGCTTTTATATCGTATCGTAATGCATATAAATTTTACGAAAATGAGTACAGTCAGTTTTTTGGTTTAAATCCTCCCCTCCAACTTAAAAAAGATTTGCTGCGCACGGCATATATTGCTGGTTTTCCTAATGAAGTAAGATTTTATAGCAAAAAGTTTAATCTCCCTTTTAATCCCGCTACTGATGCCCAAGGAGGTAATCTTATCTTTTTTTGGGGCAATGGTTTAGCCCCCATAAAAGATCAAATTTCAGCTGATTTTATAATAGTAAAAGGAGCGCAAAATGGCTGGTACACCTTTAGCAATGCTGGCTATGGCTACTCTATTCCTATTTATATAGGTAATAATAGCAATGCAAAGGGAAATATAAGCGATATAGAGTTTATCAGAGCCGCTTTTCCTACTTATGTAGAGCGTACCCCTTTTTATAAAAATGCCACCCTGAGTGCAAACGGACAGCAATACCAATTTGAAGTGCTTGAAGACTTGAATGCTACCGCCAAAAAAACACTGAACGATAGAATGTTAATGGAGTTTGGAAAAACATTAGCTCGCCTTGCCACTAAAAAACTACTTGAAAGCCAAACTAAAAAAGAAAATGAAGAATTGGGAGCTGCTTTAGGCATATTGAATTACCTAACAGAACAAGCAGATACAAGAGCATGGACTTCACTACCGCATACTTTATACTACACCCGCATATCACTACCCGTTGGCAAACAAAAAGTGCTACTATCACTACAAGGACAAAACAATAGTATTGATACTGCCAGCTTTAATTTTGATATACAACCCAACAAAATGTACTTCCAACCCTACCAAACAGTGCATTCTTCCTACTAAATATACCGTTGTGATTTACAACTCGCTTTCTTGTTCATAAATTTTTGTAAAAAGCACACGCCAAAACAAGCATTATTTCCTTTTGTACCGAAACACCTATTTTTATAGTATTAAATAATTTTGGACAAATTGTGTGCAAATGAAAAAAGCCTTTCAACGTATAAACGCTGAAAGGCTTTTGTTTCTGAGTGGACTCGAAGGGATTCGAACCCCCAACCTCCTGATCCGTAATCAGGTGCTCTATCCAGTTAAGCTACGAATCCATTTTATTTAAATGGAGTGCAAATATAAAACAAAATATTAATGTAACCCCTTGCTATGCTTAAAATTTTCAATAAAAAAATAACCCCTAAAATATCATCCCGACGCTTAGGGGTCAAACTATGAAAACAATTAATTATCTGCTTAATTGTTACTACAAAGTTCTTACAAAAAAGTGTGTTGTCCAATTATTTTTATAAAGCAATTTTCCGCACAAAAAAAGCGCACCTTTTGGTGCGCTTTTCAGTAGGTTAAAAACCTCTTATTTCTGAATAATTAAACGGTGTGTATATACTGCATTGCCAGTCTCTACTGAAATTACATACATCCCACTTTTAAGATTTGTTGTATTAATATCTGCTTTTAGTGTTCCGTTAACAATTTGTTGGGTTTGTATTTTCCCATCTAATGATGCTATTGCAATACTTTTAATTGCTTCGGGTGCTTCAACAAAAACAGTATTGGTAGCTGGGTTTGGATATACTAAAAGTTTATCGCCCAATACCACCTTCACGCTATTCATTGCATCACGAATTAATGTGATATTAAAAGGCATATCTGATAACCGGCTATGGCTATTAGTGGTCGTTGCCTTCACAGTCCATATTAATGATATTGATTGCCCAACATTCACTCCTTGATTATCTAAAAATGTAGCTATCTGAAAATATGGTAAGCCTAATGCTGCGGCAGAACCACCAGTACTAGATGGACGTGAAAAAATAGGCGCACTAAAATCTCCCGTAGGTATGTCCATCAAAAACTCGTAGGTAGGTGGCAATAAACCTTGTCCTTGTTGAGAAGGTTCCCAAGTAATACTAAGCAATTGCGTACCTGCACCTTGTATAGTTATGCTTGAGTTATTAGTTGGAGACAATAAATTAAATGGAGATAAAGAATCTTTGGGTACTATAATATCATTTGTATCACGAGGGAATACTTGATACCCTGAAGTATATGGTGAAGAAAAATCGAATTGCCCACCTATGCCTATTAGGGCAAATGGTTTTGAAGGAATTGGTTTGCCAATAAGTGTATTAGAGCTGGGAGTGATACGAACGGATATAGAGTCGTTTCCGCCATTAATATATACCCACTGATTGCCCGATGCCCATACACCGCTTGCAGTTGCATTATCAAACCTTACTAAATCAGACTCTGTACCCTCGCCCAAAGTAGTTACCACCCTTGGTGCTTTTAGTGGTTGGTTTGATTGATGGAAAATAATGGTATCCATAAAACTTATTTGTGCAAAACCTCTAAAATGTGATAGTTGCCCTAGTATGGTAATACTATCGCCTTGCGCTGGAGTATATCCAAAAGCATCAGTAGGTCCAAAAGTACCTAAACCACCTGTTTGGTCACGAATAGTGAATTGAAAACCTGGGCTACGTTTATTATGTCCATATACTACACCCGTTATTTCGTATAGTTTCCCAACTGAATCAGGCTCCCCATTGGCATCTTCACCAGCTATATCACCAATATTTACTTTGCGGTAATCATCATCAATAATAGTAACTCTAACTGTATCATTAGCACCAAACACTGCTCCGTTGTTAGAATTATCAAAAGTAAACCAAATGATTTCATCTCCTTCAACAATATTATCATCAATAATAGGTATTGTAACAATAATACTATCAGTAGAATTTGCTGGGAAAGTTATAGTTTCTGGTGGTGAGAAAGTATAATCACTGCCTGCTGTGGCTGTACTAAGAAGGGTTACATCAATATCTACCGAAGTAGAGTTGGCATTAGCATTAGCAATATTTACCTGTAAGGTAATAGAACCGCCGCCGCCTTCATTTATACTAAACGATGTTGTTTGAAAAGAAATTTCAGGATTGTTTGATGAAGTACCTTTAACGGGTACTTTTTGTGTTGTTCCGCCAGTAGTAGAAAGGAAAATAGTATCCATAAAAACACCCGTAGCGGTAGGGTTAAACCTCACATCAAGAACAGTATTATTTACTACACCAGCAGTATGTACACGTTTAATAGTTCCACTTGCATAGCTATTTACACCCACTCTTATCTCGAAAGGAGCTTTAACAGTAATAACCAATGAATCGGTAAGTTTATCTCCCGAAAACAAAAAGTTTGAGCCTGATGAAGGCGTATTAGGGTAGGTTAAACCAAAATCGTTTGTAAAACCAACTGTGTTAAGTGTAATAGCTGGGCCGCCCGTTTTTAAAGTAATTTTACTTGCAATATCACCAATAATAGAGCTGCCTGATAAAGTAATGCTTGTTGCAGTACGTGCAGTAGTCCATTTTTTAGTTCCAGCATCGTATGTACCTGTTAATGAGGTGAAACGGTTTGATGAGTAATCATTAAAAATGGTAGTATTAGTTCCTTCACCAAATAACCCTTGGCTACTCTTATACAAATCGTTATCAGCTACTGGAAACCCTACTGTTGATGATACGAAGGCATTGCCTACTGCAGTGCCATAAAACACACAATCAATAGGTTTTTTTGTAGTATCAGTAGTCAGTAACTTTCCTGAAAATACAGCTATACCATCTGCACTGCTTCCTCCATTACCAAACTTACCATTTCCACTATTTCCAACCACATCACCAGCGTTGTTTACCAAGTCTATAGTACGTATCCATGTTGCACTGCTAATATCAGCAGAACCTGCACCAACAAGTCTTTTTTCGCTACCGCCTACATAAAATATATCGCCTTTGTTAACGCTTCCAGTGCTTAATACAAAAGTATAAGACTTGAAAGTACCGCCAATTAGCCATCCCTTACTCTCGGCTGTACTATTATTACACACGGCAACAGTATAATTATTGGTTGCAAAATTGATGTTTTCTGTTGCCATTAGTTGTACGTATTCGTAATTCCCGTCTGAACCGGACACATCATACATATAGCCTGAAATAACAATTTGTGAATAGCTTACATTCGCAAACAAAATGAGACATAGAATTGTAAAGAGTTTCTTCATAATTTAGTAGTTTTTTTCAATGCAAATGTCTATTTTTAATATTAAGGAATTGTTAACGAAATTTTAATATCTGCATCAAATGATTGTAATTCAGGACACTATCCTATCAGAAGAACTTTTCGACAAAAAATTTACTTGTGATTTGAAAAAATGTAAAGGTGCTTGTTGTGTTGAAGGTGAACGTGGTGCGCCGCTTAACAGCGATGAGGCAAAAATTATTGAAGGGCTTTTGCCCCAAATAAAACCCTTTATGACACCTAATTTTGCAAAAGATGTGGAAAAAAAAGGAGTGTATGAGGTAGATGAGTTGGACAATGAACTGGTAACTACCTGCCAACCCACTGGCGAGTGTAATTTTGTAGTTTATGATGAGGCAGGAACTACGCAATGTGCCATTGAGTTAGCACATAAAGCTGGAGAAATTGATTATAAAAAACCTATTTCATGCCATTTATACCCTATACGTTTGCAGAAATATAAGGAGTTTACGGCGGTTAATTATAGCCACTGGGATATTTGCAATGCCGCTTGCAGCTTAGGCGAAAAACTGAGCGTGCCTGTATATCAGTTTACTAAAGAGGCACTAATACGGCAGTTTGGGCAGGCATGGTACGATGAGGTTGAAGCCACTGCCAACTATATGAGTAAAGAGAAGGAGTAAGTTTTATTGTAACGTGAGTTGGGTAAAACTACTCTTGCTTTATAATTAAGGTATCTTCTTTTTCTACTTTAAGTATATTATTTTCTCTATCGGTATCAGCCAAGTAGTAATAAGGGTCTATAAATACTAAAGCAATATCTTTTTTGCTTTTTAGGTGAATAGTGTAGTTAGGGTTTGTCCAATCCCAATCGGGAAGAAGGCGTACCTCTTCTTTACGAAAATCAGTTTTCTCGCCCCGCATTAATACTAATGGAATATATAATAATTCTGATTCTCCATCGGTATATCTAACAAGAATTTCCAAAGGCATCATTACCTTGCCTTTACGCTTAATAGTGATATACTTATTTTTTCTTGATGAATACAGAGACGTTATAGCATAGTCTATGGTATTAGTGGTGTTTATAAATTGCTCAAAATACCAGTCCAGCTCTAAACCACTTGTTTTTTCCATAGCACGTTTTAAGTGGATAGGAGTAGGATGTTTAAATTTCCACTCATTAAAAAAGCGTTGCATACCGTTCCTAAAATTAATATCGCCAACTATATAGCGTAGTTGGTGCAAAAATACCCCCCCTTTATGATAGGCAGAAACACCATAAGCAAAGTTGCTATTAAAAAAATCGGCATGGGTGTTTAGCGGCTCGCCTTTATTTTCGTCTTCAAGTGTTAAATAGCTATTGTATCCATCCCAAAATAACGGCTCTTCAGTATCCCTAAAACCTAAATGGCGCATTACCTCTTCTGATGCGTAGGTGGTAAATCCTTCGTCCATCCAGCTATAAAGGCTTTCATTAAATGCTAAAACACCTTGAAACCAACTGTGATTCATCTCATGTACACTCACCCCAATAAGGCTTGATAGTTTCCGCTTTCCTGTAATTAGGGTAGCCATAGGATATTCCATACCACCGTCTCCGCCTTGTACAAAGCTATATTGCTTGTATGGGTAAACGCCATAGTGCTTGTTCATCCAATTTAATGATTGTTCCATGTATTTGCCCAGTTTTGGCCATGTAGTACGGGTTAAACTATCGGGTTGATAAACGAAATAAAGTGTAGTTCCATTTTCACATTCACGGCTTTCAACGGTATAGTCAGGGTCGGCAGCCCAAACAAAATCATGCACATTAGGTGCTTTAAACTTCCAAGTTAATTTTTTACTATCTGTGCGTTTCAATTTTTTATTAGGATTTTCATAGCCATGTCCTACCTTTTGCGGGTTTTGCAAATAGCCTGTACCCCCAATTACATAGTTAGAGTCAATAGTAATATTCACCTCAAAATCACCCCAAATACCATAAAATTCTCTTCCCACATACTCATTTGCGTGCCATCCGTGCTGGTCGTATTCGCACATTTTAGGATACCATTGGCTCATGCTATAATCTATGCCTTCACTGCTCATTCTGCCACTTCGGCGAGTTTGTATGGGGACTTGAGCATCAAATTCCATTTCAAAAACAGCTTTTTTATTAGGCGCAATAGGTTTTGCTAATTCTACTTCTAAAATTGTACCTACCACCTTGTATTTCACTGTTTTTCCATTTTGGGTAAGGCTGTTTATCTTCTGAAACCCCTCATCGTTAGCCTTCATTTTTTCTATTTTAAGCAAGCGTTTATCAGGGTCTTCAATACTTTTTGTACGGTTGTCCATAACACTTCCCTTTTTAAAAGCATTAAAATACAGGTGATAAAATGCCTTATATAACGTGTCAGGAGAGTTATTATAGTAGGTTATTTTTTGTTTTCCCGTAAACTGGTGTAGCGTAACATCAAAGTCAATATCCATCTTGTAATTGGCTTTTTGCTGCCAATATCCTTTTTGTGAAAAGGTGGTGATGGAAATAAATGAGAAACATAGTAAGTATAAAACTCTATTCATTGTATTTGGTTTAAGAAACCACGATTTTACGTATTAAAAGACTTTTTAGCACTATTTATAGTTTTTTATTGCTTTATTTTTAGATAAAACACAAAATGGTTATGGTAATTATTAAATTGCACTCTAAAATAAAAAGGCATCAATATTGCTGCTGATAACGAAAGACAACTCAAATTTTATGAAAAAAATAGTTTTAGCACTTAGCTTATTTGCTTTTACAGTTCCGTTTTCATCTTGTAATAAAACAGATGAAATTATAGACGCAATTAATGATGGCTTATCAAACGATGATATTGTAAAGGGTTTACGAGCTGCCTTAGAGGTAGGTACTGATACCGCTGTGAAAAGATTATCTGCCGCAGATGGCTATTTTAAAGATGAGGCGGTAAAAATACTATTACCCCCTGAAGCTGCCCCAATCTTTGATAATTTAGGTAAAATACCTGGCGGTACTACATTGATAGCAAATACTATAATGGCTATTAATAGAGCGGCAGAAGATGCTGCACCAGAGGCTACTACCATTTTTGTTGATGCAATTACTTCCATTACCATTGCTGATGGGTTAAACATTTTAAACGGCAACGATAGTGCCGCTACATCGTTTCTAAAAAAGGGTACATTTACTCCTTTGCAAAACGCATTTGCCCCAAAAATTAATGCCTCATTGGGCAAGCCATTGATATTAGGAGCATCAGCCGCTAGTTTATATGCAGATTTGGTAGGAGCGTACAATACCGCATCACTAAATGGGCTTTTATTCCCAAAAATTACTCAAAATACTTTGGGCGATTATGTTACCACAAAAGCATTAGATGGTATGTTTACCAAGGTATCTGTTGAAGAAGGCAAAATAAGAAACGATGTAAAACACCGTGTTAGCGATATCTTAGAAAAGGTTTTTGCTAAATAACGTGGTTTGCCAGTATAACAACCCCTTCCAAATTAACTATTAGCACTATCAAATAAGTACCCTTCCCCTTAGGGGAAACCAAATTGTGGTTCAGGTAAAAGCTGTAATATATTGGTAGGGGTTAATGCAATAGCAGATTGCCACATTATCCTAAGAAGGCTATCTCGCAATGACGCTCCCTTTCTATCATATCCTGCGAAGGTAGGAATCTGTCTTTATACCCCTTCCAAATTAACTATTAGCACTATCAAATAAGTACCCTTCCCCTTAGGGGAAACCAAATTGTGGTTCAGGTAAAAGCTGTAATATATTGGTAGGGGTTAATGCAATAGCAGATTGCCACATTATCCTAAGAAGGCTATCTCGCAATGACGCTCCCTTTCTATCATATCCTGCGAAGGCAGGAACCTGTCTTTATACCCCTTCCAAGTTAACTATTAGCACTACCCAATAAGTACCCTTCCCCTTAAGGGGAAACCAAATTGTGGTTCAGGTAAAAGCTGTCATTACGTACTGTTCAGGCGTTTTCTTGCGGCAGGTTGAAACCTGCCGCAATTCATAACCTTTACAAAAACTTTATGTATAGAATGGGCATTCATGCCTATTCTATCTTTTTAATAGGGTAGCCACAAAATCCTTCTCATAAAGAAGAGTGGACGATACCCACATTAGTCAAATTTTAAAAATTTGACTAATGTTCTTTGTAATGGCAAACAGCCAAAAGCCTAATAGCCAACAACAGAGTTATAGCCCCTGCAACGGTCTTATGAGCTAAATGCTATTACTTTTAAAGTGAATATAAGCGGCATTGTTTCAAACCTTGTAACAACAAAAAAGGGTTCAGTTTCCTGAACCCTTTAGTATTATAGAGTCTATTAAAAATTATTTATTACCTACTGGGTTACCAATACGTGTCATTGCACATCTAAATCCTAATGTAGCAAGGTTTTGGTTTTCATCTAAAAAACGACGAGTACCTGGTGCTAACCAATAGGCTCTATCGTCCCACGATGCCCCTTTATAGACACGGGCTTTATTATTTACTAAACTAGCTATACCATAGTCATAACGTTGATCACGGTCTGAATACTCTTCTTCATCTAAGAAACCAATATTATCGGATTTTTGGTAGTTCAATCTATTAGGGTCTTCATCAACACTTCTGTATTTTATTCTACCCAATGAGTCTTTTTCTTCAACATACCCGTCAGCATCCACCATTTTCTGTTTAAAATCGTTTCCACGATATGGGTTTAGGTCTTCAATATCTTCAAACGATAAAGGACGATATACATCCATTACCCACTCGCTAACATTTCCTGCCATATTATAGAGCCCCCAATCGTTTCTACCGTATGATTTAACGGGAGTTGTTACAATACCATTATCGTTAAGGTCTCCAGCAATACCTGCCATATCACCAGCATCACGTTTAAAGTTTGCCATTATATCGCCCCTGTATCTCTCTGGCGCACCTTTACGTACACTTAGTGATGAAGAACCATTCCATGGGTAAATACGTTTTGTGTTAATATTTTCATACACTGTATTTCCAATATTACCGTATGATGCGTATT
Source organism: uncultured Burkholderiales bacterium (assembly GCA_964584305.1). GTDB lineage: Bacteria > Bacteroidota > Bacteroidia > UBA8524 > UBA8524 > SB11. Next base: position 118,114 of record CAZOZL010000005.1, on the reverse strand, counting down.
CCCACTCTGCCTCGGTAGGCAGCCTGTAATCAGGTAAAAAAATACCATCTTCCATACGCACTTTACGGGTAGTTCCTTCAGGTGCTATATCCTTCAAATCACGTTTAACCATTCCATCATACTGCCCATTCATATAAGCGTCAGTATTAAAACTTTGGTCATTATTTTGTTGAGATAAATCAGCCAAATCATGTATTCCCTCACGTATTAAAATCATTTCGTTAACACGGTCGGTACGCCACGAGGCATATCCTGTTGCTTGCACCCATGTTACTCCCACCACAGGATACTCTCTATATGAAGGATGCCTTAAGTAGTACATTACTAAAGGTTCGTTATATGCTAATTTTCTACGCCACGAGTTTGTATCGGGCAATGCTTTTTTGTGTACCTCGGGATAGTCAAGATATACGCGACTAAGCCAAGCTAAATACTCTAAGTAGTGAAAGTTTGAAACTTCTGTTTCATCCATATAAAAGCTAGAAACTGTAACTCTACGCTCAACATTGTTATGGTCATACAAAACATCTTGTTCTGTAGCTCCCATGGTAAAGTTACCGCCCTGCACTAAAACCAAACCAGGACCAGTTTCCTGTCCTTCATACTCCAATTTCTGAACCCCACCCCATTTAGAATCGTTATAATTCCAGCCAGTGGTTTCGCTTTTTGGTTTTTTACATGAAAAGAAAACAACAGATAAAGCTACTAAAGCTACTATATTGTTGAGTTTATATGATTTCATCATTGTTAATAAGGTGTTCGTATCTAATATATTTAACGCCAGTTAAAGTATAAAATTATACAATAATAAGATTTTTTTTTAAAAACTAGGACAAACTAAGTTTCTCCATTTCCTGCTAGTCTTCACACACCATTGGATTGATGCGGATATTTCATGCGACCCTGGTGCTGCTGAGCGTGCTGAAGAAACAGTTATATCATAGCTATACCCAAACTTAAATTGTTGGTAGCGAAAACCCACCAAAGCTATTAAGGCATCAGCATTGGGCGAAGTTTGCCTAAACCATAAACCTGCTACAAAAGGGCCTTTGTTTAAGTAAAAACCAATATTCATTTGAAAAAACCTTTGTTGGGTCATAATTAAGATATTGGGCGAAATAGTCATTTCAGGTTGTTGGTTCTTTTTAGTTTTCTTTAAAGGAATAACTAAACCCGAGTGTAAAGTATATCTACGGGGTAATGTAGTACCACTATCTGTATTTCTAAAAAACGATTGATTAGGCTCGTTTATATTATGTACCGCTATACCTGCATAAAAATTGCCCGAATATAATACCATGCCTGCCGAAAAGTTGGGGAAGGTGATGGAACTATTAGGCAAATTTTCGGCCGTTGGGTTCACAAATCCTCTTTTTGGAAGAATTTGATCACTAAAACGTAGCCTATTAAAATCAATAGCACGTTGCACTATACCTGCTTGTATTGCCATGCGCAAGGCAAAACGTTTACGCTTTCTGCCACCCAATATTGCTTGGTACGCATATATTCCACTTACTGATGTGGTAGTTAATAGCCCATCACCCGCAATATCACGCATTGCTAATAAACCAATACCGCCGTTAATTCCATCTACGTGCTGGTCAAACGAAGCAGCAAACGTTCTAAATGTACCTGGCAAACTGGGCCATTGGTTGCGGTAGTTTAGTGCCATACGCCCCCCTGCCCCTGCCCTCTCAGGACATCTTGCAGTACCTGCCATTGCAGGGTTGGTATATACTGGTGCAGCATAAAATTGTGTAAACTCAGGGTCTTGAGCTTTTAACTCCCCTGCCAGTAGCACTAATATAAATACCACTAATATTTTTTCAACCCCTTTAAACATTTTCCGTAAATCTATAGTCATAAATAATGTGTTTACATATAAAACATATCCGATATACTTAATCTTTGCAATAATACGTTATTGCAGCATTACATTTAACGCAAATTTGTTAAAAATATTATACAACTTGCAATTAAATACCATACACCACTATGTTTAATATCAAATTTAACGTTTTTATTTTAGTTTTCTGTGCATTTGCCTTAAAAAGTCAAGCACAACAAAGTTCTTATATTAATGACTTCATTAACTGGAAAATTGTTGCTGTAAGCTCTGAACCAAATGCTAAAACCTTCTTAACATTTGATAAAGCTAGTAATCAAAACGTTGCCTCAACACTTCCTGTGTACTCGCATACTATTCCGCACGGTTATGATGCCACTGTTACTGCAACCTTCAACTCTATGCAGTTAACTTCCTTAACACAAGAAGAGTTAGCTTTAATATCCACAACTAATATACCTTATAAAGTTGAAGCAAAAGTTTCACTATTTACACTTAATAGAAAACCAGCCACTACTGTTTTTTTTACTCCTTTTGTTAAGGATCCTGCCACTGGTGCAATAAAAAAAGTAACGTTTTTTAGCTTAAAGGTTGATTTTACCCCTTCGCTAATTGCAAAAACCGCTGCTACCCACCAATGGGCTGATAATTCTGTTTTGGCAAACGGCGACTGGCTCAAAATACAAGTAACAAAAAATGGTGTATATAAGGTAGATGTTAATTTTTTAGCAGAAGCAGGTTTAAATGTTAATGGGGCTGATATTTCGTCTATTCGTTTATATGGTAATGGCGGCGGAATGTTGCCACAAGCAAGTGCTAAAACAAACTCGGATGATTTAATTGAAAACGCAATTGAGGTAAAAGACCTCAACCAAAATGGTAAATTTGATGGTAACGACTACCTTCTTTTTTATGGTACAGGAGCAAACAAATGGGAGTTTGAAGCCGCCAGCTTCACCTATAAGCACCGCACACACCGCTATGCAAATGCCAACTATTATTATATTACAGTAGGTGCAACGGGTGGAAAAAGAGTAACCACACAAGCATCAGAAGTGGGTACAGTAAATAAAACTACCGATGTTTTTGATGAGTTGTTTGTACACGAAAAAGATGATATTAATTTTCTGAAATCGGGTAGAGACTGGTATGGTGAAGAGTTTAACAGAGTATTGTCGTACGATTTTAAAATAGCCATCCCCGACCGTGCTGTATCAGAAGCAGTAAAAATGCGCTCACAAGCAGTGGCAAGGTCTGGCGAGGCGTGCAAGTTTTTTATATCAAACAATGGCACACAAGTATTAGAACACCCTATTGGTGGTATCTTCTTTAGCTATGAAGGTAATTTTATTAGTATTCCCGATACCGCTTCAGGCACTTTTATAGCAAGTGGTAACGATTTAAATATTAGATACACTTTCCAACAACTTACACCAGGGTATAAAGGCTGGCTTAACTTTTTTGAGTTAGTGATTCGCAGAAAAATGAAGTTTAACGGCGGACAAGTTATTTTTAGAGACACCAAAACTTTGGGTGGTGGCAACCTTACTCGGTTTAATTTTGATGCAAACAACCAAAATATAAGCATTTGGGAAATAACCAACCCGCTTGAAGCCAAACAACAGCAAACAACAAGCAGTGGAAACATACAAACTTTTGCACTACCTACGCCTTATTTAAGAGAGTTTGTAGCATTTAGTAACAATACCCTATTAACTCCTGATATTAAGCTCACTAAAAAAGTAGAAAACCAAAATTTACACACTACCAAAAATGTTGATATGGTAATAGTAGCGCATACTTTATTTGTAAAAGAAGCGCAACGCCTTGCTGATTTTCATAATACTAATGATAATTTGAACGTGGTAGTGGTTACTCCTGAGCAAATTTATAACGAGTTTTCATCGGGCAAGCAAGATATTGCAGCAATAAGAAATTTCTTAAAAATGTTGTACGATAGACCTGCTACTGCTGGAGACAGTTTAAAGTACTTACTACTATTTGGCGACGCATCGTACGACTATAAAGATATTAAGGTAAACAATACCAACTATGTGCCTACCTACCAAAGCAGAAATACCTATAACCCCGTTTACTCGTATTGCTCTGATGATTTTTATACCCAACTTGATGATGATGAAGGCTTTTGGAGCGAGAATTTTAATACACATGAAACCGTAGATATTGGCGTTGGGCGTTTCCCTGTTCAAACAGAAGAACAAGCCCGCCAAATGGTAGATAAAGTAATTGCTTACAACACACCCAAAGCATTTGGAAACTGGAGAAATACTGTTGCTTTTATTGCTGACGATGAAGATAGCAACCTTCACTTTAAAGACGCACAGACTTTTGCATCAATAGTAGAAAATAATAATAAAGAGTATAACGTAAACAAAATATACCTTGATGGATTTAAGCAAGTTTCTGTGGGTAGTGGTACACGCTATCCACAAGTTAACGAACAAATAAACCGTAGCTTTGAGAAGGGTACTTTAGTAATAAACTTTAACGGGCATGGAGGGGAACTAGGATTAACTGCTGAGCAAATTGTAGATATACCCATGATAAATGCTTGGGACAATATTGATAATATGCCCTTGTTTATCACAGCAACTTGCGAATTTGGAAGATTTGACGACCCAGGAAGAACATCAGCAGGCGAATTGGTATTGCTTAACCCCAAAGGCGGTGGTATAGCGTTGCTTACCACTGTGAGGCTGGTATATGCTTGGCCTAATTTTTTCCTTAACAGAGCCGTTTATGATAATAATATTTTTTACCCGTTAAGCACAGGCGAAATGCCTCGATTAGGTGATGTGTATCGCAGAACTAAAAACGGTTTCCTTGATTTGAATAGCCGCAACTTTACACTTTTAGGAGACCCCGCCGTTAGGCTTGCTTATCCTGAAAATAAAATAATAACATCAGAAATTAACGGTGTAGATGTTACTTCAAACGCAGCAGCATTAGACACCGTAGGAGCATTATCAAGTGTTACTATAAAGGGGTATGTAGCAGATGTAAACGGCAATAAATTAAGCACCTTCAACGGTATAGTTTACCCTACCGTGTTTGATAAATTAGTTAAACTTTCTACCCTTGCCAACGACCCTGAAAGCAGCAAAAAGCCTTATAGTATGTACAAAAACATTATTTATAATGGCAAAGCCAGTGTTAAAAATGGCGAGTTTGAGTATAGTTTTATAGTACCGCAAGATATTTCATACTCACTGGGCAATAGCAAAATAAGCTACTATGCTAATAACGAAAAAGTAGATGCACATGGATTTTATGATAGCCTTACTATTTTAGGAACAGACAAAAATGCGCCAATTGACGTGCAAGGTCCTACCGTTAGGTTATATATGAATGATACCACCTTTCGCTTTGGAGGCATTACCGATGAAAACCCTACCCTTGTAGCCTTAGTATCAGACCTGCACGGAATAAGCACCACTGGTACTGGTATTGGTAGAGATATAACCGCTATTTTAGATAATAATAGAAAAGAACTTTTTGTACTAAACGAATATTATGAAGCCAAGCTAAACAGCTATCAAGAAGGTGAAATTCGTTTCCCACTAAAAAATTTAAAAGATGGGCATCATAATATAAAAGTTAGAGTATGGGATGTGTATAACAATCCCACGGAAGGCTATACAGAGTTTTTTGTAGCAAAATCTGATAAGCTGGCAATAAAATCATTAATGAACTACCCTAATCCCTTTAGAAATAAAACTAAAATATACTTTGAGCATAATAAACAAGGCAAAGAGTTGTATATTGATGTAGATATTTATTCTTCTAACGGAAAATTAATACGTTCGCTAAATACCTATGTACCAAGTGCAAATTCAAATTTTGATGGATTGGAATGGAATGCAAACGCAGAATCTGGACATAATCTTGCACAAGGCATATACTTGTTTAGAATAAAAGTACGTTCAGGTAGTGATACTATTGAAGAAACAGAAAAAATGGTATTTATTAGGTAGAGATTTTGAATGAAGTAATATATTTGCGCTAACAAAAAAACCGAATGATAAGAAGAATAGTTGTTACAGGCTTGATGATGTTGATGTTTGCTCCTGTAGCTTTTTCGCAAGGTCAGTTTAACAACAGTACCGTTATTACTACTACTGTTCCCTTTATTTTAATAAGCCCCGACGCACGTTCAGGGGCATTAGGAGATGGAGGGGTTGCCCTTACCCCCGATGCAAATAGCATACACTGGAACCCTGCAAAATTTGCTTTTATAAAAGAGGATGGCGGAATATCTACGAGTATAACCCCTTGGTTAAGGCAATTAGTAAACGATGTAAACTTCGCATACCTATCAGGCTATAAAAGAATAAACAAGCGTAGCACTTTTGCCGCATCACTAAAATACTTTTCATTAGGTCGTATAAATTTTACTGATATTTCTGGTAACACATTAGGCTCATTTAACCCAAACGAGTTTTCGATAGATGGTGTTTATGCTACACAGCTTTCAAAATACTTCTCGTTGGGTATATCATTACGCTTTATATACTCTAACCTAACAGGTGGTTTGCAACAAAGTGGCGCAACGGGAAGAGCAGGTATAGCTGGTGCTGGTGATGTTTCAGCATATTACCGCCGTAGCACAAAACTTGAAGGTAAAACAGTAGACTATGCTTTTGGCTTAAACATTTCTAATATTGGTAACAAAATTACCTATACCACGAGTGCCAATCGCCAGTTTATCCCTACCAACCTAAAACTGGGTGGTTATGCAAACTACGTGGTTGATGAGTATAACGAAATAGGTTTTTTACTTGATTTTAATAAACTACTAATACCTAGTAATGCTATTTATGAAGTGGATGTGAATGGGGCTAGAGTTAATGGTGCTGATGGAAGACCTATAATAGTCAGTGGTAAAGACCCTGATGTGCCTGTAATACAAGGTATGATACAATCTTTTTCTGATTCACCTGGTGGCTTTACCGAAGAACTACAAGAGGTAAGCATATCTACTGGTGTTGAGTATTGGTACGACAAATTATTTGCTGCCCGTGCTGGTTTCTTTTACGAACATCCAAGCAAGGGAAACCGTAAATATTTAACCTTTGGTGTAGGCATACGCTATAAAGTTTTTGGAGTTGATGCTGCTTACCTTGCTCCATTACAACAACGCCATCCCTTGCAAAACACTATACGGTTTACTTTAAGTTTTAATTTAGACGCATTTAAATCGCAAAGCAAGGACGCAAAATAGTAAGTTTATACTACTACTCTACCCTTTCACAAAAGGATTCATTCTCTTTTCCTCGCCTACGGTAGTAGTTTCCATATGCCCAGCGTATAGTACTGTATCATCAGGCAAGGTATAAATTTTTGTTTTTATCGATTTTTCAAGTTCTTTAAAGTCTCCCCCAGGTAGGTCAACACGCCCAATACTATGCTTAAATATAACATCACCCACAAGGGCTTGTAAACTCTCTTTATGATAAAAGGTAATACTACCCGTTGAGTGCCCTGGTGTAAAAAAAACCTCTAATACTGTATTTCCAAAACTCACAATATCTCCCTCGTCCAAAAAAAACTTGGGCAAGGGCAATGGTTCAATTTTAATATTATACATAGCCTGCGAGTAATAAGGTGCTTGCTCTATCCATTCCACCTCTTTTTTGTGGCAATACAAGTCTACCCCAAACTCATCAACAACAAACTTATTTCCAAAAACATGATCAAGATGGCAATGCGTGTTTAGCAATTTCACAGGCTTAAGTTCATTTTTTAGTATAAAATCTTTTAGTACTTTTTTCTCCTCGTTGGTATAGCACCCAGGGTCAACTATTACACACTCTTTAGTATCGTCGTATAATAAGTAGGTATTCTCGGCAAAAAAATTAAATGTAAACTGGCTAACTTGCATAATTAATCTAATATTGGCATCAAATTTATTACCATTACAACAAAATGCTGTATTAAACAGTTTAATACTTAAAAATAAGTCTGTAAGTTTGCCGTATAGATGGTGTTAACCAAAAAAATATTCCCTTTCATAAGCCTGCTTCTAATAGTGTTTCCTTTTTGGGTAAATGCACAGGGACTAAACACCACTTTTGGGCAAAACCGTTTGCCCTATAAAAATATGGACTGGCAGGTGCTAAGTAGTGAAGAGGTGGATGCCTTTTACTACGAAGGCGGAGAAAATCTTGCTGCCTATGCCCAGCTTGTAGCCGAAGAAAAAGTATCGGAAATTGAAGACCTGTTATCGTATAGGGTAGGCGAAAAAATTGAAATCGCTATTTTTAATACTATCGAAGATTTAAGACAAAGTAATACAGGGCTTAAGGAGCAGGTTTTTAATATTGGCGGATACACCTATGTTGTTGATAATAAAGTAATAGCATACTACAATGGCACCCACGCCGATTTTGAACGCCAGATAAAACAAGGCATTGCTGAGATTATTTTAAGTGAAATGATTTATGGTAGTTCAATACAAGAGCGTGTACAATCATCAAGTTTATTGTTTTTGCCTTCTTGGTTTTTTAAGGGGCTTACCTCCTACGCAGCAGAAAACTGGAGTACTAAAATTGATAGCCGAGTGCGAGATGGCGTACTATCAGGAAAGTTTAAGAAATTTAATTGGCTTAGTGAGGAGGATGAAATACTTGCGGGGCATAGTATATGGAACTACATAGCTACAAAATACGGTAAAAAACAGATACCCGAAATTTTATTTCTTACTCGTGTAAGTCGGGGTTTTGAGGGTGCAATTAGTTATTCATTAGGCATTAGCAGTCGCCAGCTTATTAGTGAATGGTTAGCCTTTTATGAGAAAAAATATACTGAAACAGAGGCAGACAGAACCGTTCCTCGTAAATTACTAAACATACCCGATAAGGTATCAAAATACCCGCATACACAGTTAAAAACACATCCCAATGGCAGAAAAATTGCTTTTGTGATGAATAAAAATGGACGGTGGAGTGTAAAGGTATATAATAAGCATACTAAAAAAGAAAAAACAGTTTTTAAAGGCGGAAAACAAGAGGGCTACCAAATTATAAACTACAACTACCCCATATTAGCATGGGAACCAAAGGGAAGAAACTTGGGGGTTATATTTTTTGAGAAAGGAAAAAATAAGTTAGTAAAAATTGATAAAGAGGGTAAAATAACGGGTAGTTACTTTTTGCCCAAAACTATCGACCAAGTATTGAGTTTTGATTTTGCCGATAAAAATACCTTACTGCTTTCGGCAATTAAAAATGGACAAACCGATTTATATTTATACGCTATAAGCAGTAAAGAGCTTACACAACTTACTAATGATATTTTTGATGATTTGCACCCCCGATTTAATGATAAACAAACCCAAATAATATTTAGCTCAAACCGCCCCCACGATTCTCTTAATTTCAAGTCAAAATACTTTGAAACATTACTGCCCGAAAACAACTTTGATGTTTTTGTGTACAATTACCCCGTTACAAGCAATTTGCTAAAACGCATTACCAATACCCCTTATGTAAACGAGGTGCAGCCCGTATTTTATTTACCAGGTTATTACTCTTTCACCTCTGATATAAGTGGTATTTACAATGCCTATACGTGTAAAGAAACGAAAGGATTTATGTATGCTAAAGCATTTATTAAAAAAAACGATAATACTATCGATTCTGTTTTAAGTGCATATCCACTTCCAATTGGGCAGCAAAAAGAGATAACAGTGAATAGTAAAGTATATAAAGTGGGTGATTCTATACAAAGTATTTTTATAAAAGAATATGCTGCTGCTACTTACAAATATTTTCCGCTAACCAACTATAAGCGCAATATGCTGGGCAGAGATATGGCAAGTAGTGATGATGCCGAATATAATTTGCTAATGTATGAAGGACACTATCAAATTTTTGAAACCAATGTATCAGACCAAGTTGAAGAAGATGCACAGTATATAAAAATTGTACCTACCGAATATAGACTAAGCACGAAGGTTAATTTTTACTATGGCGATAAAGTACCTGTAACTGCGCTGATAATTGAGCGGGAAGAGGATGTAGTGAGAGAAAAAGGCAATTTTACCATTGTGCCTATGGACTCGCTAAAAAACATGGAGAAGGATACACCCGCCTATTATTTTCAAACTGATTTTCCAGAAGATTATATTTTAAACAGGAAAAAAGAAAAGAAAGACGATGAGAGTACTAATACTGCCCAAAAAAGCGTAGCAAAAAAGTTTTTCACGGCTATGTTCCCCGATTATTATGTATCGCAGTTAGACAATAGCATAATCAACTCATACTACCACCTAAACACCAATGGCGGTGGTGCAAGCATATTTGCAAATCAAAACATTCTTTTGCAGGTAAAAACGACCATGAGCGACCTGCTAAACAACCACCGTATAACAGCGGGCGGGCGCATACCTTTTTCGCTAAATGGTAGCGACTATTTTATAGAATATCAAAACCGAAAAAAACGCATAAACTGGGAAGTGGGTTATTTTCGATTATCGCGTAGAAACGATATAGGAGTTATAAATAGGCAATTGATAAACCAGCTTTCGGGGGGTATAAAAATACCTCTTAATGAAACAGTATCACTAAAAACGTATATAATTGGTAGGCAAGACCGCCAAATTATTTTAGGCACTGATAGTAGCAGCCTTGCACAACCCGATAGCAAATTTACTTGGGTAGGAAATAAAACCGAGCTGGTGTATGACAATACCAAAAATATAGACATTAACCTACCTTATGGCACTCGCTTTAAGATATTTACAGAAGTGTATCAAAATATAGAACGAGGCAGCGGGCAGCAAATAATTAACTTAGGCATTGATTATAGAAAATACACCAAGTTGCACCACAAAATAATTTGGGCAAATAGATTTACCATGAATGCCTCTATGGGCAGTGCAAAAGTGCAATACTATATTGGTGGTATAGAAAACTGGGTAGGACCATCATACAACAACGATGTTGCCCGTGCAACAGGCTCGCAATACGTTTTCCAGATGCAAGCCAATAGCCTTAGGGGTTTTATTCAAAATATACGCAACGGTAGTAATTATATGCTTTTTAATAGTGAAATAAGAATTCCACTGGCAGCATACATTACCCAAAAACCCGTTAGGGCAGATTATTTACGTAGTTTTATGGTAGTGCCTTTTATTGATATTGGTACCGCTTGGTATGGTGTTTCTCCTTTTGGTGAGCAACCTTATAATACCACTGTTGTTGATGGTGGTAGCTATATAGCTACCGTAACCAATTCAGAAAGCCCATTTGTGGGCAGCACAGGCATAGGCATACGCTCTCGTCTGTTTGGCTACTACCTACGACTGGACTGGGCTTGGGGCATTGTAAATGGAAGGTTTAATGACCGTATTACCCAGTTTGGCTTAGGCTACGATTTTTAATTCGGGATTTTAAATTTGAAATTGAAAACCCCTACCAATGTATTGCGGTTTCACCTGTACCACAATTTGGCTTCCCCTTTAGGGGAAGGGTGCTTATTTGGTAGTGCTAATAGGTTACTTTGGAAGGGGTTTGCCTTTAGTCCGCTCACTATCACAACCTACCCGCACGCAGTAGGCAGTAATGCTGTACCGCAGCTTCTAGAGAAACATAACACGATGCTTAATAGCCCAACACAAAAAGGAAAGTTACACCCAACGCTAATTAAACACCACCATATTGGCATTAGGATTACGGCGCAAAAAAGAGGATACTATCATTTCGGCATCAATAGTAGCTTTGTAGGGTTGTATATAATTTTCTAACTCGGTTTTGCTGCTCCACGTTTGAGATTTTTCTATAAAAGCAAAACCTTTTAATGCCCCATCGCTTATATAAATTACAGCTTGCTCGGTAATATTTCTTCCTTTGGTTATAATGGCGTAGCTGGGTTTATACTCTACAAGGTTGTTAATAAAACGCTGTACACGAGTATTGTACTCGTGTACAGCCATTACCCTGTGGCAGCTACCCGTACAATGTGGTGTGGTGGTGGTGTTACAACTATCTGCCACCGATGTATCAATTGCGCATAATTTTGGGCAAAGCTGGTACTCGTTTGTTTTGGTAAGCAAAAAATGTCTGGCTTCTATTTGCGTAGCAAAGCGCATTAGCGGTATTGCCCCTCTGCGTATATAATCTACGCCCAAGCGTATATGCCCTTTACGGTCTGTATATTCAATAAGCCCCCAAGCGAACTTCATTTTTTTTTGCGCCTTATTGTATTTGGGCCAATGTTTTTTAATTTCTTTCTCTTCTAACAGTAATGCGACTAACTCGTTTCCGCACTCCTCAAAACTTATATGGGCTATCTCCCTTAAAAATGACTGGCGGGTTTTTTGGTCGGTTTTCCCTGAAAAATGCTGCCCTACCCTCTTTTTTATATTGTTGGCTTTGCCCACATATATCACTTCGTTTTTTGTATTTAGCAAATAATACACGCCTGTGGTTTGTGGCAAACTATCAAACTCTTCTCGGTTTAGGTGGGCTGGTAGCCTAAACTCACTGGCATTCCCTTTTAATAGTTTTTGTATAACGCCTTCCCCATCATTCCCCATCAAATGCTTAAATAACTCTACGGTAGCCAATGTGTCTGCACCTGCACGGTGCTTTGTTTTTTGCTCGATATTTAACTCCGAACAAATTGATTGTAGTTTATAAGACGTAAAGTGAGGAAATATTTTGCGTGCTAAACGGACAGTACATAGTTTTTTAGCACTCCAATCATATCCTGCTGCTTGCAATTGTTTTTGCACAAAAGAATAATCGAAGTTTACATTATGCGCTACAAATATGCACGGCTTTAATAACTCATATACTTTGGCAGCCACTTCATCAAAAGTGGGGGCATCAGCCACCATTTCATTAGTAATATTGGTGAGGGCGGTAATAAACAAAGGTATCTCGGCATTGGGGTTTATTAAAGTTTCGTACCAGTTTATTATTTCATTACCATCAAAAATGGCAATGGCTATTTCTGTAATCCCATGTCCTTTGGCAAAACTCCCTGTGGTTTCTATATCAACTATGGCGTACAAGCGGTTTACTTAGTTTCAGTATGCAACAATAAAATGTATTTAGTGAATAAGCTCATTTAAATTCATATTCATTACATATTTCCATACTTCTTTCACTTCCGCAATTTCTACCTCAAACGGTGGATATAGTGGGTTTTGTGATACAAGAAGCAGTTTACCATCGCTACTTATTTTATTGTAAACGGTTTTAAACACTATCCCTTCATTTTCTGTAAGTACTATATATTGTGTACCGTCTTTCAAGTCTCGCCAATCGTCCATATATTCACCTACTATCCAGCTTTTATCTGTTATGGGTAACATACTATCACCATCTACCTGAAACACACGGTATTTCTTGCTACTATCTAAAAACGGCAGGTTTGCCATAGGTAGCTCACCAATAAATTCAGGGTCGGAATAGCCTGCTAAATAGCTTGCTTTTGCCCGTTGTTCCACTACTTCTATATTGTCAACATTATCATTGTTTACCGTAGTGGCTAAAACCCTAAGTTTAGTACCGTTTATATAATTGTCCATCCCCCGTTCTATTTCGCCTAATTGCTTTTCAGAAAGGGTAGCTAAATCTAATTTTACCATAGTATCAATAGTAACATTAAAAAACGCTGAAAACTTCACCAAAAGGCTTAAATCAGGCTGTATTTGCGACTCATACCCTGCCAAGCTACTTCTATTAATTTCAATAGCAGTAGAGACCTCTTGCTGGGTCATACCTTTGCGTTTGCGCAGTAACTTGAGGTTTTTATGTATATACATGGTAGTAGTGTTGATAACTCTGAATGCAAATATATATGTATTCTATATTTTAAACAAAAAAATGTTAAACAAATAAACAAATGAAGCATTAACAAGCCTTTATAAAGGCTTGTTAATGCTTCATTTAACCTCTATTGGCAGTATAAATAGTGAAAATAGCTGCATAAAACCTCTTTATTAATAAAATTTTAGGACTAACTGTTGCATAGAAAAAAAGACTGTATTACTTTTGTACCAGCTTTTCCAATCCGTCGGG
>CAZOZL010000005.1:0-104118 GCA_964584305.1 uncultured Burkholderiales bacterium | reverse complement strand
TAAGCAATGCAATTGATAGGGCTGCACTTGTTAACTCAAGTGCGGCCATTTTTTTACAGTAAACTATACACTATCAGCCAATTAACGAGTAGCAAAAAAAACTGGAAAGAGAGTACTATTTTGAATAGTAGCATTTATTAGAGTTTGATTATTATCTCTGAAACAAAACATTTTAATTTTTCATAATGTATATACATAAAGCTCAAGATAGCCTCATAAAAAAAATACATCTTAGCATATTAGTCAGATTTTAAAACGACTATATTGAGTCCAAACTAAAAGTACTTACTGGCTATATTAATTGATAGTGATTTTTCTAACCCTTACCTTTAACCGCTTAATTAAACAATCTATATTAGTATGAATAAAGAAAATGGTATCAAAATCACCATTTTAATCACCTTTTTGGTTCTCTTTTTACTTGGGAGTCGTTTTTCGGCGGAACAAAATAAGATTGAGTGTACCAAAGAAGAATGTGGACATACCCACAAAGAACATGGCGAATTGAATTTTCACGAACGTTTTCCTGTTAATGATGGTGATAATACAGTTGTTGCCGTAATGAAAGCGAGTGCCAACTTTTGGGAGGCTAACGGCACTGGAATGACTTTCGCTATTATTATAGGTGGTGCAGCACTTTCTTTAGCGTTGTCTTATAAAAAATTCAATAAACTTTTAGAGAATAAGGGCATAAAAGGCGCAGTCATTGGTAGTCTTTTAGGTATGCCACTAAATATGTGTGCCAATTGCTCGGCTGTTACAAGCGTAGGGATGAATGCAAAAGGAGGTAGTGCAGAGTCTACATTAGGAGTAATATTAGGTGGGGCATTGCTTAACTTTATAGGGATTGTTACTATGTTTGGTTTGTTTGACCCTTCGGTAGTAATATCACGTATAGTATTTAGTGTAATTATGATTTTGGTAATAGTACCCATAGTCTCTAAAATAGTGAAAACTACTGATGGAGAGGCTGGCAATACAGTAATGCAAAGCGGTGCTTTCAATCAAATATCATGTTACTTTCCTGATACGTCATACTTTCAAACTATTATTAAGTCTGTTGAAGATTGGTTGCTGGCATCGGGTAATATTGCCTATAAACTTATCCCTTTAATGCTTATAGGGACGATTTTTACAGCCATAGTTCGGGTTGTTTTTCCAAATGAGTATTTAGAAAATTTAACTACATATAGCCCAATAATAGTGATTGCCATGATTTCACTTATTGGTACATTACTCTCAATTCCTGTATTGTTCGAGATACTTTTGGGGGTAATACTATTGCAATTAGGGTTTTCTAATGGTGCTATTGCTGCTATGGTATTTACAGCACCGTCATTCGGCATATTTACTTTGGTGCTAACTCGTGAGAAACTGGGAGGTGTTAAAGTGCCAATAATCTTAATTATTACCACATTTATATTTGGTATTGGAGCAGGGTTTTTCGCAGAATTTTTAGATGGATTACTTTAAAATTGAATTACAATGAGAACAACATTAATAGGTATAGTACTTTTTTTAGCACAGTTAGGCTTAGCTATATTTTATAGCCAAACAATAGATTTGGTGGTAATAGCAATAATAGCCGTGATAACTTTTATATACGTGCTAAATAAATACAGAAAAAAAGAATACGACCACTGTGAAATTTAATACTAATTATTGCATAGAAAAAAAGACTGTATTACTTTTGTACCAGCTTTTCCAATCCGTCGGGAGACGGAACATAAGCAATGCAATTGATAGGGCTGCACTTGTTAACTCAAGTGCGGCCATTTTTTTTACAGTAAACTATACACTATCAGCCAATTAACACAACAAATTTATTATTTAACCCTTGCCTTCTCACAAGCTACCACAAGGGAGGGAAACCTCCACACAGGCTAAGGTTAAACTACTGCAAATCTCTACCAATGTATCACCGTTTTTACCTCTGCCACAATTGGCTTCCCCTTAAGGGGAAGGGTGCTTATATAGTTTCTGCTAATAGTTAATTTGGAAGGGATTGTGCAAGCCTACTCCAACGAAATGGGCAAAAACTAATAATAACACTGATATTCTGTTATTCTGTTATTCTGTTATTCACAACCCTAATATTCAAAAGCCATATTATAATACACTACGGGTATTTCTTAATGAGTATTAAAACGGGTTTTGAGGCTATAAAGAAACTTATACCTCTATTTTTAATCCATCGTAGGCAATAAAAACACCTTTTGGAAGCTCTTTGCTCACTTTTTGGTATTTTCCCATTTGATGGCTTAAATGAATAAGGTAAGTGGTAGGGATTTGTAATTCCTTAGCAAGTGAAATAGCTTCATCCAAAGTAAAGTGTGAAATATGTTCAGTTTTCCGTAGTGCGTTTAATACCAAAACCTTACTGCCTCTTATTTTATCTTTTTCAACCTCATCAATACGGTTAGCATCGGTTATATAAGTAAAATTACCAAAACGGAAACCTAATACGGGCAGTTTATAATGCCATACCAATATGGGGGTGATTTGAGTGGTATTAATTTTGAAAGGTATATTCGCTATGGTATGGATGTCCACATCAGGTATGCCAGGGTATTTTTCGGCAGCAAATACATAGTGAAAATCACGGTGCAAAGCCTCCTGCACTATTTTATCAGCATAAATGGGGATGGCAGCCTGCTGTTTAAAATTATAGGCTCTTATATCATCCATACCCGCAATATGGTCTTTATGGGCATGGGTAAAGATAACAGCATCTAAACATTGGATGTTTTCGCGCAGCATTTGTTGCCTAAAATCAGGTCCTGTATCAATAACAAGGCTTAAATTGTCTATTTCTATATGAATAGATGTGCGAAGGCGTTTATCTTTTGGGTCGGAGGATTGACAAACTTCACACTCACAAGCTATTACGGGTATTCCCTGAGATGTGCCTGTGCCTAAAAAAGTTACTTTCAAGAGCGTGAAGTGCTTTTTGGTGAAAGAAAAGAGGTCTCAGGCGGATTCGAACCGCCGTGAAGGGTTTTGCAGACCCGTGCCTAGCCACTCGGCCATGAGACCTTTTAAAGGTACGAAGGTATGCCTATTTTGTTAAACTTCAAATGTAGAAGGTGCGGAGTTTGGGTAAAAAATTCTATTTATTTTTCACCTCACTTTAAAGCTACTCTATCACCAACTTCTCAAGTTTAGTAGTATTGCCTATTCCTACATAATAAATACCTGCACGCCAGCCTGTGGTGTCTATTTTTACAAAGTTTTGCCCCGTATATAAGGGTATTGTTTTGATAGAAGCTCCCTTGTTATCTATCACGTGTAGCTGTGTAGAGCGATATATATCGTCAAACTCTATTTTTACCAAACCACTTGCGGGGTTGGGGTATATTTTTAGTTTGCCTTGTTTTTTGTTTTCTATGGGTGATGTTGTTCCCAAAGTACGGTCGTACATGGCAAATACATACTCACCTGTTTTTAAACCGTTTAGGGTTATAGTCCCTTTTTTGTCTGTTTTACTACCCGTTGTTTTTTGATAGTTTGGGTATATTGTCCATGCTTCGCTTGCATTTTTGCGGTATAATAGTACTAAACTGTCTTCGGTAGTTTTAATTAAATCATTGTCGAGCCAGCCACTTGCAAACCCACCCGGTGTGCTGCCATCGTATATTAATGTGGCGGTAACGGGCAATAAGGTGTCTTTCCAAACACCCATTACTCGCCAGTATCGATTTTGGGAAGTGTATAAATTAGGATAAGGTATTTTACTTGGCACAGGGGCAGTAAAATGGTGTTCTACACGTACCAGTTCTCCTCCGCTTATAGCATTGGCAGCATTAAGGGTAATAAAAGCCGAGTTAAAATTATACACTCCTGCATTTTGTATCGTCAGTTCGTTCTCAGAAACGGCATCGCTTAGTTTCTCCTCACGGTCGGCAATTACCATAACAGGCTCAATAGGCAAGCTGAAAATAAAAGTAGTATCTCTATTATTCATTATAATATTTTGAGTTGCCTCTGCCCCACTTTGGTTTATAAAAGATAAGGTAAGCGGTACATTGGTATAGGTTTTATTAGTAAAGCGCAATTGCTGGTGTACCCTCACCGTGCAACTATAATTACCCGCTGTGGGTGTTGTAGTTTCTATATAGGCAGAGAATGCAGGGAAGCCCGCTTCATACACCCAATTGTTAAAAAAAGCAGTTAAGTTGGCTGTGGTATGGGTTTGTAATGTGTTTTTTAAATCTTCGCTGCTTACATCGCTATATTTATATTTTTCTTGAAAATCTTTTATGCCCGCTTCAAAATCAGCATCACCCATATACCCACGCAGGGTATGTGCTACATCAGCTCCTTTATTATATACGTGCCTACCATAGGTATAAGCATGGGGAACGCCGCTAATAGCTCTTGGTTTTCCATCGCGTAAGTGTGCCCAACGTAATACGTCTATATGATTACTCATTACATTGTCTTTATAACGCTGTTTGCCATATACTTCTTCTAAAAACAGGCTTTCTGAATAAGATGCCCAGCCCTCGTTTATCCACATATCTTCTGGTGTTCGGCAAGTAATATTATTGCCCCACCAGTGGTGTGCAAACTCGTGTGCCATCAGGGTTTCATTATTCAATGTGCCATCACTGGCATATATGGGGTAGGCTATATTGGTAGCGTGTTCCATAGCACCTGCATTAAAAGGTACTGCATTAAACCCCACCCGCTCGAAACGGTGCTTGCCGTACCATTTTTCAAAGCCCGCGAACGCTCCTTTAAGATTAGTAAATGATGCCTTCATTTTAGTAGTATCGCCTGCTGCAAGTGTTATAGGAGTAACACCACTAAGCGCACTGTTATAACTATCATTGGCAACAGCAATAGGCGCAATAACTATTGATGCTAAATAGGTGGGTATGGTGTTGCTTAGTTTCCAATGCCATGTTTTTGTGCCGTTATTATTATCTACCTCGCTTTGTAGCAAGCCGTTGCACAGTACTTGGTTATTCTCTTTTGCGGTAATAGTGAAATCGTATAATGAGCGGCTTTTAAAATTATCGACACAGGGGAACCAAACACGCCCAAAATTGTGAGGGTCTGCCGCAAACCCTACGCCCATATTCCACGCATACACCCCCGAGAAGTAGAAACCACCCCATTGGGCATCTTTTTGGGGTACGCCTTCGTATGCTACCCTAATGGTAAAGGTATCGTTTGTGTTTTGGGCTATGCCTAAATTAATTAACAAAACAGTGTCGTTATAGGTGTAATTTAGAGTAGTATTTGCAATAGTAATTTTATTAATTTTTAATTTTAATAAATCAAGCCTAATACTCTGTAAACCATTTACTTTAGATAAGATATTAATATCAGTATAGCCTTTAATTTCTCTGCCAATAAAATCACTAATATCTAAATTAATATGATACTGCTTTACCGCAAAAGAATCGGTACGGAAATCTTGGGTTTTAGTACTTTTTGCAAGCATAGCATAATCAGGTTTAAAATGGCTGCAAAACGATTGTGCGCCCACCAATACTACGTTTATTATAAACCCAAACAATACTAAATATCTTCTCATATCTGAAATACTACGTTTAAACAAATTTGTTTGCAATATAGTTATTCTACTACTGTGTAGTATCAGTGAGTATACACTATACTAACAGAAGAGTATAATTATTTAGCCCTCTATTTTAACAGTGTGTCCTTATACCCGCTACCCCATACTTTGCATAGAAATAACAGAGAGCCATTGCTAAAAATTTTAGTCTGAACTTTCATAATTAGATTTTTTTTTGATATTAAATTTCCTACTCTAATAAGATTTTGGGAATCTCCTACAACTGATTTTTAACTCAGATAGTAAGGCAATGCTAAACTTATTTTTAATAAAAAATAATAAATTTTTATTTTTTTCGATGAAAGTAGTATCAACATTTCAATAATGTTATCCATTAATTAAATATTAAAAAAAACTTTAGCACGGTGGCTTAAATAACTAACTGAATAACAACGCCGACATACTAAAAACTATTATCTTAGTTTGTCCATTTATCTAAACTGATATCGAATTTTACACCTCTGAAATGAAGCTTTGCTGTTATTATGGTCTTCTGCTTGTACTTAAGTACAAAGGGCTTTGTTAGGTGTCGATGGTTGTGTTAATAGCATTTATGCAGGCTATAGAATACTACACTACCAGCGTATTATAATTCGCTATTTCTGTTGCAGCAACAATTGCATCGGTATATTTATAGTTTGCTAATAATACTTATAAATGTAAACAAATTGATAAGCAGGTATTTAGTTTATGAAGATTATGCAAATAGTACAACAGTACAACCGCTAAATAATCTGAAATACTTTATAGAAATTGATGATGTTACACGTTCACTAAGAAGAATTGAAGAGGTGCGTTTTGGTTTTTGGGATCTTGAGCTTTTATTAGCTTGGATACTCTACTCATTCGCAGCCGCAATAGTTTTATTTACCTTTAGGGTAACCAAACTAAAACACTGGTTTATGGGCATTGTGGGGATGGGTTTGTGGAGCATACTAATTGCTTTAACTACTGTATTATTAAATTTAAATGATGGTTTCCTGCTTTTGATATTCTCAATTTGGGTTACTACGGTAATTGTAGGTAGTATCCTTATTATTTCACAAAAAAAGAAACAACTATCTGGTATACTGTATAATTGGATATTTTGGGTAACTCCTTTTATTATTCCCTTAATAGCCGCTTATATTGAATTTTCAACAAATAATGGTTGTTATTATTATTCTTATAATACAGAAATGGCAAATACATTTGAGTGCAGTATTAATAAGTGGATTAGTTCGCACTGGTTGCTCATAAATAGTGTAAACATATTGGTAGTGCTGGTTGTGATTTATTTTGCATTTATACCACTGGCACGCAAATGGCAATCAAACCCCGAAGAATAGCCCCCACTTTCAAAAAAAATGGGATTAATCAATCTCCTTTATAAGTAGTTTTTTTAGTAAGGCAATTTGTCCTAAATGGTAATGGCTATGCTCTATTATGCCCAAAAGGTTTCTACAATAAGTACCGTATTTTTTATCCGTAAAATCTTCAAAAAGTTTGTCTTCGGGTAATTTTTCAATTAGGATAGAAAATTTTTTAGCATCAGCCCATACCTTATTTAAAAAAAAATCCCAATCTTTTTGCGATTTAATGGGTGGGTGATTAAAACTAAGTTTATCGTCCCCTTCAAGCACCCCACCAGCCAAAACTTTTGAAGCCACCCCAACAAAATAATGAATATGATAAACCAGTGTGGCGATGGTATTAAAGGTATATACTTTGGTAGTAGCTTGCTGCCAAGTAACATTCTCTAAAATATCTTTTAGGCTGACAGCCGTCCAATTCCCCCCAAAATACACATCGTTTAAATGTTTTGCTAATTGGCTATTTGTGTTCATTTTATTTTTAAGTCTATTTGCCCAAAAATAAAGAATGTTGTAAAATTTGTCAAACTTTTAAAGTTTGACAAATTATTCTAAAGGAAAACGCCGCACGGGCTTGTTATCGCAGTACCCTATGAAACAATACGAAGACCGCTGTAAGGGACTATTTGTGAGTTACAATAGTGCAAAATATCCTCAAAAAATGTTGGCTCAAACCATGTATAGCTATCTCCTTTTTTAAACCAAGTAATTTGCCGCTTGGCATAGTTGCGGGTATGTTGTTTTATTAATTCGGTGGCTCTTTCAAGTGATATAGCTTCATCAAAATAATCAAACAGTTCTTTGTAGCCCACAGTTTGCAATGCGTTCAATTCTCGGTAGGGTAAAAGTTGCTTTACCTCATCCACCAATCCTGCCGCAAGCATAGCATCCACCCTGTGGTTAATTTTATTGTACAGCAATTCCCTATCTGTATTTAGTACAATCTTTATAGGGGTGAAATTACGAGACGTACTATTTTGTGTTTTAAGTGTTGATGCTTTTTCTCCTGATGTTAGGCAAATTTCTAATGCACGCATCACTCGGCGGGGGTTATCTACTGCAATAGTGTTAAAACACTCTATATCAAGTTGTTTTAGCTGCTGGGCTAATACGGGCAAACCTTCATTGCTAAGTCTTTTGTTTAGTTCATTTCTTATGGTACTGTTTGCAGGCAGGTTATCCAATCCATTTAAAACAGCATTAATAAACAAACCCGAACCCCCTGCTAATACAACAACATTTTTTTTCTGGAACAATCGTTCCAGTATATGTAGTGCCTCTTTTTCATAGTGGGCAACGGTATAGTGTTGCTGTATGGATATATGCCCAATAAAATGGTGAGGTACAGTGGTTAACTCTTGTATGCTGGGTTTTGCAACTCCAATATTTAGTTCTTTATAAAACTGCCTTGAGTCGGCTGAAAGTATCTCGGTAGAGAAGTGTTTTGCAAGTTGTATTGCCACTGCTGTTTTGCCAATAGCCGTAGCACCTGCAACCACAATTAAGTATTTATTTCTATTGCCCACAATAGGGATTTAATAGAACAGTATTAACTTGTTGCAGTGTTAGTATCCTCTTCATCTCTATTGGTATCACTGGCTTCGGTATCGTTACTAAAACCGTCGTGTTCTTTTAGTTCTTCAGCACTAACACCACCTGCCAAAAGGCTACGGGTAAGGTCTTCAAATTCGTCTTCCTCTTGTCCTCCTATCACTTTTTTACCTTTTGCATATTGTTTTGGCGATTTGCCTACTATTTTAGCAATATTAGGATAGTCCACAGCTATATCGGTATCCATTACAATACCGTTCAACTCGCAATGGAAGTACCATTGTATATCATCTTGGTAATAAATGAAAATTATTTTTTGGTGCGGGTCGTTAATAAACGCATTCAGTTTAGCATTTTTAAACAAAGGCGCATCCCTTTTTTTGGCTTTCACAATTTCTTGCCCTTTTCTCCAAGTATCATCACTCATAAAAAAAGAAGCATTGTGTTTATCATCAAAACCATAGGCTTCTAATATAGCAGCATGGAAGTGCAGAAACTTTTGTTTAGGTTCTATTTCAATTACCCTAAACACATCATCGTTATCGTCTAAATAAACTTTAAATTTATACAGTGGCATAGTTCTTTATCAGAAAATTAACCAAAAATAGTAATTTGATTTAGAATTTTGTTTTATTTTAATACAAGTTTCATTTTTTTTGCCTTTTGGCGCATAAAAACAAGTGCTTCCTCACGATTATTTTTTATATCTCCCTCTAAAATAGCTTCACGAACTGCATTTTTTATCTCGCCTATTTGTGTTTTATGTTCTAAAACAATGGTATCAATAATATCAAAACCTGTAATTGGGGGCTGAAAGTTACGCAGGTTATCCCGCTCTGTTACATCAATTATTTTTTCATGTACTACAATTAAATTGGCGAGGTATTTTTTCACCTTTACCTCATTTTTCGAGGTAATATCTGCTTTGCATAAAGTAAGTAAGTCCTTTACATCTTCGCTTGCATCAACTATTAGCCGCCTAATGGCACTATCTGTTACTATCTCTTTTGATAAAACAATGGGGCGCAAATGCAATGCTACCAGCTTCTCCACATACTTCATCTTCTCGTTTTGGGGTAGCTTCATTTGCCTAAAAATTTTTTTCACCATGCGTGCGCCTTTATCTTCGTGTCCGTGGAAAGTCCAGCCGTGTCCTTTCTCGAAACGTTTGGTAGCAGGTTTGGCAATATCGTGCAATAAGGCAGCCCAGCGCAGCCAAATATTATCACTGTCTTTACAAATATTATCCAATACTTGCAGGGTATGGTAAAAATTATCCTTATGTCCTTTTCCTTCACGTATTTCAACCCCTTGCAGGGCAACCATTTCTGGGAAAATGATAGACAGTATTCCAGTGTCAAACAAATGCTTAAAACCTATTGATGGTTTTTTTGCTTTGATAATCTTGTTCAACTCATCACTAATACGTTCCATCGACACTATTTTAATACGCTCGGCATTTTTACTTAGTGCAGTATAGGTTTTTTGTTCAATACTAAACCCTAATTGCGTAGCAAAACGGACAGCACGCATCATGCGTAAAGGATCATCGCTAAAGGTAATATCAGGGTTTAACGGCGTGCGAATTATTTTATTTTCAAGGTCTTTTATCCCATCAAAAGGATCTAAAAGTTCTCCATAAGTTTCTGTATTAAGTGATATTGCTAAGGCATTAATAGTAAAATCTCTACGGTTTTGGTCATCCGCTAAAGTACCGTTTTCAACTGTGGGTTTTCGTGAATTTTGGCTATACGATTCTTTTCTAGCTCCCACAAACTCAATTTCCCATTGATCTTTGGTTTTTAGCATTGCCGTTCCAAAATTTTTAAAAACATTAACCTGTGGCTTGTTGGGCAGCAAGCGAGCCACCTCTTTGGCTAATTCAATACCACTGCCAATAGCAACTATATCAATATCTTTACTTTCACGTTCCAAGAATATATCGCGCACAAAACCACCTGTGGTATAGCACTCAATACCCAAGTTATGGGCGGCTTGCTTTACAATATCAAAAATAGGGTGCTTAAGGTGTTGTTTCATTTTTTGTGGGTGGCAAAGATAATTAGCCCTAACTAAATAGGCTAATTTGTAATGCGAGTTCGATATACTTTTTATAGTGCATTAGGATGAGAGAATCTTAACTCATTTTTAGTTGTTAGATATTGGTTTTTAGCCTTTAGCTATTTGCCCTTAGTGCAGTGGGCTGTCCTGCTAACATAGGAAGCCCCTGAACGGCACGGTATCATTTACCTCGTTTCTACCCCCCTTAATCCCCACCTTTGCCCTACACTGCCCAACGTAGGAGGGGAAACAGCCGCATGGGCTTGTCCGAATAGAATGGGTGAACTAAATTTTATCGCTCAAAAAAATAAAACTAAATGTTAACTTATGATAATGCGTACCTCGCAACTTGGAGAGGGTATTATTGGTAAATGAGCCTTCACCATAAAACCGGGTGAGGTAAAAGACTATGAAACGGAAAATCAAGAAATCAAAGAAGGTGTGTTCAACTCACGTTACTATATTTTCTCAACGGCATTTAAGACGTTTCTGCCCTGCTTTTGCTTTTTGCCGAATACTGTTTTTATACTGCTTGTTGGGGAATTTTGAGCAACGTTTATAGTAGGTGCAAGCCGTTGCTTTAAGTCCTATTTCTTCATAAATATCACCTAACATCAAGCTACTATTAGCCGCAAAATAACTGGTGCTTTCTTTCCCATCTTCCATCACTTTTTTATACAGAATAACCGCTGTATCAGTATTTCCTTTTTCGTGCAGTACACGAGCCTTGCGGTAATAGTATTCCAGTTTCAACTCTTTATTGGTATAGTCATCAGCACTTTTGGTGGCAAGGATAGCTAAGGCTTTGTTTAAGTAGCCACCATCAAAATTTAGTGTAGTTATTAGCAATGTTTTATCAGGTGGGTTACTATTTTTGGCAAACTTCATGGCTTTTTTATCCTCTTCCACCTTTTCAGTACCAAATGTTTCCACCATAGATTTATACACTTTGTACTTCTTATCGTTGTTTTGTAAATAATAAAACCACGAAAGGTGCATATATGCGCCTTTTATAAAATTTTTACCTGTATGATAAGATACATACACTTTAAAATAGGTGTGTGCATCTTTATCTCCCCTATACATTTTTGCTTTGCCCAACAAGTAACTTAGGTAGTAAAACTTGTGGTATTCTTTGCCCCTTGGACGACTTAAAAGTACTTTTATAGCCTCGCTGGTTTTTTTGCTGCGTAGTGCAATGTTTGCCCGCAAATAGCAGCTTAGTAGATTGGTTTTATAGTCGGTAGTATTTTTTTTCACCAATTGCCATGCTTCTTGCGGTTTTTTTACTACAAACATTTGAAGATATACGTATATAAACAAGGCTTCTTGTTTTAGCTGCGGTATATAGTTAAGGGTAGATTTGCTATTAATTACCCGCTCTACTTTTTGCATTCCATGTTCAATATTTCCTTCCATACCCACTATACTCACTACCCACTGATAGTTACTGGGTACTGTACCTACTAATGTTTCAAGCATACCCATAGTTTTATTATTGGGTAAAAAATGGGGGTATTTTTTTATATTGGCTTCAAGTAGGTTATAGGCTTCTTTAATCTCTCGGGCGGCTTTTATATAGTTACCAAACCTAATGCGGTTGGTAGCCCAGTGCATATAAATTTCTGCTTTGCAGTAGTTGTACCAAGGCGAGTTTTTATCGTCTTTTTCTATTTCAGAAATTCGTAGCGATTTGTTTTTGAGTAACTTTTCATACTCGGCTTGGTCTTCATTTATAAGAATGGTAAAAAAGTCTATATAGTCTTCTGCCAGATAGAACAAAGAATTGTTGGGTTCAGTTATTTTAGCTTGGTTTATTATTGCCCTTCCGTTTTCGAGACGAAGGCTTAAAATTTCGTGCAGGGCTTTTTTATACTGTTCTGAATACTCAAAACTGGCGTAAGAAGTGGTAGTAGGGAGTAGTAGCCCCAAACTACCCCCCAATAAAACAAAAAAGTACCTGCATAGTTTATGTAGGTACTTTTTATATGTAATCACTAAAGTGATAATGTTTATTTAATGGTTAAGCGGCAACTTCTTCTTCTCCTGTAAAACTATGGTCAACCAGTACACGCCCACAGTGTTCGCAGATAATAATACGTTTGTTTTGACGAATATCTGACTGCATTTGCAAAGGAATATTACCAAAACAACCTGAACAAGAACTACGGGTAACAGTTGCTACTGCTATACCATTTTTTACTGATTTGCGAATTCTATCGTAAGCAGTAATTAAACGCTCTTCAATTTTCTTTTCGGCTTTTTCACGCACTTTAAGTAGCGTTTTCTCTTCTTTTTTAGTTTCGCTTACAATATTATCAAGTTCTTTATTCTTATTTTCAAGGTCTAACTTTCTGCCTTCCAATTCGGTATTAGAAACCTCTATTAGTTCTTTTTTCAACTCAATAGATTTTTTCCACTCACCAATACGCTTTTCTACAGTTTGTATTTCAAGTCCTTGTATTTCAACTTCCTTATTTAGGGCATCGTACTCACGGTTATTTTTTACGTTGGTAAGTTGTCCTTCGTATTTTTTAATAAGTGCTTGCGAGTCTTTTATCTTGCCTTTTCCATCTTGTATATTGTTTTCAAACGCTTCTATCTCTGCGTTTAATTTTTCAATACGAGTTTCAAGCCCTGCAATATCATCCTCTAAATCAGCTACTTCCATAGGCAACTCGCCACGAATGGCGGTTATTTTATCTATTTCAGAATCCACTTTTTGAAGTTCGTACAGTGCTCTTAATTTTTCTTCAATGGTTACTTCCATTACTTATAATACTTTATGGGGTTGGTATTTACTTTTGTCAAAAGAACCGCAAAATTAGTGAATTTTTTTGTCAAAATCTCTCCTAATAATTCTATTGTAAATTGTTCGCTTTCGTAGTGCCCTACATCAGCTATCATAAGCCTGTTTTCAGCATCAAAAAATTGGTGGTATTTAAAATCGCCAGTAACGAAAGCATCTGCACTTTGCCGCAAAGCATGGTTTAATAAAAAACTACCTGCTCCCCCGCAAACAGCTACTTTTTTAATTTTTTTTGTAAAAGAAGTATAGCGTATTCCTTCGGTTTTTAAATTGGTTTTAAGGTGGGATAGGAAACCATCAGTAGTTTTTTCTTCTTTTAAATTTCCAATTATCCCCGCTCCAGTTTTTTGGTATTTATTTTTTAATGGATAAATATCGTAGGCTACCTCTTCGTAGGGGTGTGCATTGTACAAAGCTGTAATAACTGCCCCTTGCAAGTAGTTTGGGAAAATAGTTTCAATTCTTATTTCTTGCTCGGTATGGCGTTCTTCTTTTTTGCCCACATAAGGAGTAGCATTGTTGTTTGCCTTAAAGTTGCCTTTGCCTTCTATCTCAAAACTACACTCATCATAATTGCCAATACCGCCTGCACCTGCATCAAAAATTGCAGATTTCACCTTTTCGGCGTGGTGTATAGGGCAAAAAGTAACCAGCTTGCTTAACAAACTTTCTTTGGGAGATAATATTTGTATGTTTTCAAGTCCTAATTTTTCGGCAATTTTCTTGTTTACACCATTTTCAAATACATTATCCAAATTGGTATGTATGGCATATAAAGCAATATTATTTTGTATTGCGCTTATTACAGTACGCTCTATATAGGTTGTGCCATTTAGGCGTTTAAGTCCGCTAAAAACAATAGGGTGATGAGAAATTACAAGATTGCACCCCCTACTAATAGCCTCTTGCACTATATCCTCAGTACAGTCTAAACTTATAAGTACTTTAGTAACTTTTGTATTCTTATCGCCTACTATAAGCCCGCTATTGTCGTAACTTTCTTGCAAAGCAAGCGGGGCAATGGTTTCAAGGTAGTTGGTTATGTCTTTTATTAGCACAAAGCAAAGTTATAGGTTTTTTTATTATCTATACATTGATAACTCGTAGAGCAAAATTTGTAATTTGTAATTTGTAATTTGATATTGTTGATATGCTTGTTTTCTTTATAACCTCACCCAATTTTAGGGTGAGGTTATCTTTTAAGTGGAATGAGGCAAACCTCTTCCAAATTAACTATTAGCAAAACCAAATAAGTACCCTTCCCCTTAAGGGGAAGCCAAATTGTGGTACAGGTAAAACCCGCCCGTTCCGTTCGGATAGGGCAGCTTTACCCATATAGAATAGAGTGCTGTGTTTTCATAAGCAGCAGGTTGAAACCTGCCGCAATTCATAACCGTTAACAAAAACCTTTATGAAATAGAATAGGTAGGAATGCCTATTTGTTTATTTAAACAATATGCTGCTCGCTTTATAGGTTTTATCGTACCGAGCAAATACAAAAACAACTTTGTAATGGGTATCTACCCCCTCGTTCGAGGTATATTTACATATTATATGGTTCACATCATCATCAGGCGCATCAGGCGATGAGGAAAAATCGTATTTGCCTTTAACGGCTTGTATTGCAGTAGCAATTTTTTTTAGTTTTTTCTTAGTAGCAACTCCTTTATCTTTAAAATAAAACAAAGCACTATCTGTATTCTTTGCTTCTAAAAGTCTCATAATGCTTGCTCCTACATTTTGCTGGCTACGCATCATCACCACATCTTGTTCATTATAGTTAGAGCGTTGCCCAAAAACGCTACTACCAGTACAAAAAAATAAAGTAAGCAGAAATAATATAAAAATGGGGGTTGTTTTTATTTGTACAAATTGTTTCATGTTTGCAATTTATGAATAATCTATTTTAGTTGAAACATTAATATACAGGATTGTATTGGTTATATTTGCGTCATATTTTAGACTACCCTAAGTTATGAATGATTATCAAACCCTGTTTGATGGTATTGTATCTTTATTAAAAAAGAACTCTGTTACCGATAGTTTGGCTAAGCAATGCCTCAACGATTGTGAGCTTGAATTAGCCTTTACTCCGCCTAAAAAAAATACTGCCGTTACAAAAAATGTATTACTTGAAATTTATAAAAGAACGGATACTGAAGCATTAGCCCAAGTTTCTCCCTCTTTTAGCAAATCAAATATAAACGAAGTGATAATTTGGTATTTGGATACTGAAAATGGCGGATATACCATTTATACAGACAGTGCTTGCACAGAACTGGTAGGTATAAAAACCTCAACCAAAACATTAGCCTATATACGAAATGGTTTTTTTGCCCAACAAGACGCTTTAAAAAAATTAGGAGATAAACCTGCATTTGAGTACGACAAGAAGGAGGTTACTTTTATGAATAAAAAACTTATTGAATAGTTTTACCTTTACTAAAATGTGCAATGAATGGGCTGCAACTACCATCAGAATGTTTAATCTCTTAAACACTCTTTGTTAAATAAATACAGCAGCAATCTAGTCTCTATACTTGATTTAGAACAGCGTATATTCACCCAAAAATGCGGGTTAAATCACCCAAAAAATTAACAAAAACGACCATTATATTAGCCTATTCTTCTTTGTTTAAGTTATGTACCGTAGTTTTTAACGAAGATTAGTGGGCTTAGAAGAAAATAACTGATTTGATCAGTTTTTAAAAATTGTTAAATCAAGGTTTTAGAAAAAATGACCGACCTAAAACCCAAACAAAACATTGTATTTAGTTTGTGTTGGAGAGAGGGTTTTGAGGGGAAAACACTCTTATGTGTGAGTTTCTCGCTGTTGCTCAAAACTCACACTAAAAACTGTTTTGTGGAGCTGCAGGGAGTCGAACCCTGGTCCGGAGAAGGAATTTGGTTGCGCTTTCTACATGCTTAGCATCAGTTGTTTTCGAGTGTTATCAGGTCTGTTGCACACCACAATAACACCTTATGCCGATTATAATCTGCGAGTTATCGGCTGTTACCCGCAAATACTCAGTAAAATGACCGTTTCTGATGGAAAACTACCGAATAAACTTTCCGAAACGGTTAGCAATTGCGTAATCTAACTTGATTAGGCAGCTAAAGCGAAGTTGTTATCGCCTGTTGTGTTTTTGAATGTTCAGATTATAGAGCCTCCATACAACGCTCTGCATGCTTACACACAAATTGCTCTTCCCGTCAATTCCGGTCAGCCCCGTTTGTGTGAATTACAAAGGTAGTATTGTAAAGGCAAAAAATATGCTACTTTTAAAGTTGTTATAAAATATATATCACATTTTATATCTTCGCACCAATGAAAATTGCCCTAATACGTGAGCGTAAACAGCCTGCCGATGAAAGAGTAGCCCTTAGCCCAAAACAAGCGGCTAAAGTAATGCAAGATTTCCCCAATGTGGAAATGGTGGCAGAAGCATCGCCAGAGCGTTGCTATACCGATGCTGATTACAAAGCAGCGGGAGTAAATATACAAACAGATATTAGTGATGCTGATATACTCTTAGGCGTAAAAGAAGTACCCATCAACTATTTAATTCCTAATAAAACCTACTTGTTTTTTTCTCATACTATAAAAAAACAACCGTATAACCGTGATTTGTTGCGCGAGATAATTAGTAGCAATATTAAACTAATAGACTACGAGTGTTTGAGGTGGCAACATGGTGGTAGAGTATTAGGTTTTGGGCGTTTTGCGGGTATTGTAGGTGCCTACAATGGTTTATTAACTTGGGGTAAAAAATTTACTTTGTTTAGTTTAGAGCCTGCCCACGAACTAAAAACTTATGAAGCCTTAAAAAAGCATTTAAGTACTATAAAAATTTCACCTATAAAAATTGCTATTTGTGGTAATGGCAGAGTAGCACACGGTAGTATAGAGTTGCTTAACAATGCAGGTATAAAACAAATAACCCGTGAGGAGTACCTAACAGGCATATTTAATGAGCCTGTATTTGTGCATTTAAAATCTAAAGATTTCTATACAAGAAAAGATGGACAAGGGTGGAGTAGAGAACACTTTTTTGAATACCCTGAACAATACAAAAGCACTTTTGCACAGTATATTCCCGCTACCGATTTGATGGTGAATGCTATTTACTGGGAAGAGAAATTACCTATTTTTTTTACTAAAGAGGATATGAAAGCTCCTGATTTTAGAATTAAGGTAGTAGCTGATATAACTTGTGATGTAGAGGGAAGCATACCCTGTACTACAAGGGCTACCCCCATTGAAGACCCTGTGATTGGCTGGGATAGGTATAACAAAAAAGAAGTACTGCCCTATATGGGCAATACGGTAGATATAATGGCGGTAACTAATTTGCCTTGTGAACTACCTGCTGATGCCTCGCAAGAGTTTGGACATAGTATGGTAGAACATATAATGCCTTTATTAATTGCAGGAGATAATGAAGGTATTATAAAAAGAGCTACCATTACAGAAAACGGCAAACTAACAGAAGATTACACATACTTACAAGACTATATAGCATAAAAAAACCCATCAGCACAATGGGGTTTTGTGTTTGCTATATGAACTCTAACCTTCTATTGCAAACTGGTATTTTTAGTAATGCCTAAATAGGTTTTTAATTCGCCTGTTGTAGTAATAGGTTTCTTGCTCATTTCAAGAATTATTTTATTTTTTCTTTTTAAATCAACAAACCCACTATTTTTTAGTACTCCTACTCTTTCATCAGGAAAAACTACAAATAGCATATTATCATCATTGTTTGTATAGATTAAGGTATTGTTGCAACAACGGTTATAGTAGTTTGCCATAAGTACATTTCGATTACTTATTACCAAGTATGCATTATTAACGTAAGTTTCTTTACCCAATTCATCAACAAAGTCAATTTTCACTTTTTTTGCATTTGTCATCCTTGTAGGATAATCAGTATTAAATATGCCGAACCTACTGGCAACAAATGAGTTTCTGATACTACTATAACTTGTAGAGCGTTCGTCAACACTTTTTTTAGCGTCTTCCTGTTGGCGGATAAGTTGTTTTGCCCAGTTATCCCGCATTTCTCGTTTTTTCTTTTTGATAGCATTACGCAGTTCTTTCTCTCTTTTTTTCTTTTCCTGTAACAACTCCTTGTATTTTTTCATTTTCTTATCAAAATTAGCTTTGGCAAGCTGATACTTTTCTTCACTCAAAACAGGAAATACTTTAAAACTTACGGGGCTTCTGTAATCACTGCGTTGGTAAAAATACTGGCTTGAATCAACGGGTATTAGCCTAAAGGTTTTTGGGGTGCTTGTTATCATTTTTGAACTTCTTATTGTTTGGGTTTTCTGTTCTTCTTTTGATGATTTGGGGAATTTTTTTCCAAAAAACTTTTGTATTCTTCTCCAAGTTCTCATATACCACAGGTAATCTCTTTCGCTGTCAAAGTATTTTATTCCCCCGTCAATAGTTGTTTTGTTTCCTATATAAGTAGCATTGTTTAGCATTATTACGTACCCACCGCCGCCATTGGCAACGGGGCTTATGCTGGCAGCATTCCATTTATATTTGTAAAGGGCAGGGGTAAATAGCCTTTCATCCACCACCCCAAAAGTTACATTGCTAAAGGGCGTGAACTCGGGAAACTGAACAGCATCAAACTCAATGGTAAAGTTTTGTTTGGCACTATCACCACGCACGGGTGATTTAGGTAGATTTTTTTCCAGCTCTCTAATTTCTTTCCATATATCTATCAAAATATTATTTAGCGAGTCATTGACATAAACAGGATAACTAATATTTATTCCACTATCAAGTGTTGAATTTCGTAATGCTTTTGTGGGCACTTCTAATTCTCCCCCCTCATCTTTAGTCCAATTGGGTTTGCCTATAAACTCCCAATTTCTTTTTGTTGTATCCAAATAGTACATATTAAACTTACCGTTGGTACTCACTGTTTTTTGCTCAATAGTTATAGGGCATTCAGGGTTTATTAGTACTTGTTGTCCATTTTTCCAGCCTTGCACTTCAAACATTCCCGCCGATTCAAAAGTATATTTTTGCCCTGCACTATCATAGGTCATAGGTATTCCTGATACTGCAAAATCAACGGGATCGTTCATTTCACGGTAGCGTATTTCTACATCGCCCATTACTGTCTCTCCGCTTTTATAGGTAAAATGGCAGGCAGGTATTTTTATAATTGTACCGCTTGGCATAGTAATTTTTTTGCCTTTCCCACTTTGTACCCAAAAACTGGTAAAATCAACATCAAAACCTTTAAAAGCAGGTTGTATAAAGGCTTTTTGCTGGGTTTTGGCTATGGTGATAGCGGGTGCAAGTGGTGCGGCTACTTGTGCATTAGGCTTGCTATTATTAAAAGTGAATACCGCAACAATTATAGATACTATAATTGCCACACCTGCACTCCCCATAAACCACCATTTTTTATAAAAAGGAAGCGCAATAGCCTGTGTACCTTTTAGCACCGAGCCGAAGTTTTGCATAGCACCAATTTCTTGGCTGCTTATCGGGTTACGGTTTATATTTATTTTAATTTTTTTCATTTGTGTAATTCTTTACTTCAACGCTTTTTTTAACTGGTCTAACAATCGGTATAGGCGCACCTTTGCATTATTTTCTGTTATCTCTAATATCTCGCCTATTTCTTTAAAGCTGCGTTTTTCAAAAAAGCGCATTTCAACAAGTAAAAGAGTATTGGGTTCAAGTTTAGTAAGAATTGTTTTTAATTTTTCGTTGTATTGCTGATAGGGCTGCTCTTCTATCTCTTCAAATAAATTTTCTAAGCCTGCCGTTTCAATATTTATAGTTCTATTGGCTTTTTGGTTTTTAAACCATTTGTTTAGCTCGTTCACAGCAATTCTATACAACCATGATACGAAGGGAAGCCCACGGTGTTCATATTTTTTTATGTTTACAAGTGCATTTATAAATGTTTGTTGAGTAATATCATTCGCAACGTTTTTATCATCCAATCGTTGATAAACAAAGCGGAAAATTTGCTCAAAATATTTTTTATACAATTGTTCAAAATCTTTAGGATTCTTTTTTGCCGCATCTATATATTCTTCCTCCTGCTTTATTTCAGGAAGGGGAACATGATACCCAGAAAATGGATTCATACGCAATTTATTATGGGGTTCAACAACTTTCACTAAGTGCTTTTTTATACCCGTATAATGCTACTTAGTGAAAAAAGATACAGAGAAATTTAATGTTCTCTTATACTATAACTGTATGTATTGTGGTTATGGTGTTTCTACACTTACTTTTTTACCAATAAAAGAAATAATGAGCCAGCAAACAGCAATGCCCATAGGTAAAGTAATATAAAAGGGCAAACCAAAAGCGGCAGGTATAGTACCCATAACAATAGAAACCCCCGCAACGGTTAGGGCATAGGGCATTTGTGTGCGCACGTGGTTTATGTGGTTACAACTACTTGCCAGTGAGCTTAAAATAGTGGTATCACTAATGGGTGAGCAATGATCGCCAAAAATAGAGCCTGCCAATACACACGATACTACATTATAAAAAATAGTGAGCGATTGGTCTGCATCCCAACCCAACTCATTACACAATATCCAAGTGGCGGGCAGCATTATAGGATATACTATTGCCATAGTACTCCACGATGAACCTGTGGAAAAAGCCACCGCCCCTGCCAAAACAAAGGTAACTGCGGGTATCAAATACGGACTAAAATTTAATGCGATAAGATTATTGGTAATAAAAGTAGCCGTACTTAATTGTTCTGTTAGGGTTGATAATGCCCAAGCCAAAACCAATATCATGATAGCATTAAGCATAAACTTAAAGCCTTTAAGCATGGCAGTGGTGGTTTGCTCAAGGTTCATTATTTTTTGGCTAATGGTAAGTACTATTGCTACAACCAATGCACTTAAACTAGCCCAAAGCAATGACACATAAGAATCTGCTGCACCTACAATGTTGGATACTTTCTTAAAAAAACCCATATCGCTTGATAGCTCGGCAGCGGTAATGCCTGTATAGTATATGCCTGCCATTGTACCCAGTACTAATACCAGTATAGGAATTACAGCATTGTACGCCTTTTGTGGGGTGTTTTTATCAGGATTTAGTGATTTTATTTCTTCGTCGGCATCACCAGTATTGGTACTAATAGGCTCGTTATCCTTTCGCTTGCGACTTGCCACCTCAAACTTGTGCATGGGACCAAAGTCTTTATCGCGCAAAATCAAAATTAGCATAAAGAAAATGGTAAGAATAGGGTAAAAGGCATATTGCAATGAGTTAAGAAAAACGGTATAGCTACTTTGGTTTAAACCCGATAACGATTTTATTCCATCATCAATATATCCTAACTGTGCGCCTATCCATGTAGTAACAAAAGCAATAGAAGCTATGGGGGCAGCGGTAGAATCTACTATATAGGCTAATTTTTCACGCGATATTTTTAAACGGTCGGTAAGTGGGCGCATTGAGTTTCCTACTACAAGCGTATTGGCATAATCATCAAAAAAAATAACTATGCCCAATGCCCAAGTAACTAATTGTCCCGATTTTGGAGTGCGGGCATATCGGGCTACAATATTTACAAAACCCAACATCCCTCCGTTTTTAGAGATAACAGTTACCATGCCCCCAATTACCATAGAAAAAACGATGATGGACATATGCCCACTGTTTAACAATTGCGGCAAAATATACTTATCTATTATGGATATAAAACCAGTAAAAATTCCCGCTGCACCGTCCTTATATATATATAGTATGAGAGTGCCTGATAATATTCCAAAAAAAAGCGCACTCAGTACTTCTTTAAAAATTAGTGCCATCCCTATGGCTATAAGTGGTGGAATAATGGAAAGCCAAAGTGGTATTGTAGTTACGCTCTTTGTTTCTTTGGTAGTACCTATGCTAACAGTGGTAGCCTTATTTTTAATAAATATATGTCTGTATTTTGCTATTCCATTTTCAAAACTAAAGGTAACAGGGCTTGTATTTACTATCCCCTTTATATTGCCCGTATAGGCGTTATCAGCAGTGATGGTTATTTCTGCTTTTGCGCCATCCATAGCAATGGCGGGAAAAGTGATTTGAAATTGTGAGGTATCATTTGCCGTAGCAAATAAATGAAATAACAGAAATAGTAATGTAAAAACTTTTTTCATACCCTTATCAGTGGCAATAAAGGTAAATATTTTGTTAAGTTTATAATGGATGGAAGATTAAAAAAACGAAATCTAATTTTAAACTTGAGGTTGAACTGCCTGTTTCCTTGTCGTCTCACCATATTTTATAGTAAAGGTACGATTACCCACCCCATCCAAATTAAACTATTAGCATTAGCAAATAAGTACCCTTCCCCTTAAGGGGAAGCCAAATTGTGGTACAGGTAAAAATTGCAATACAATTGGTAGGGATTAATGCAACATCGCTATCATGTCATATAGATTACCTACCCGAATGCAGCAGGCAGGCTTCATCAAGATAAAGAAGATTTTTCGCAATGTTGAAGAGCCCAAATCTAATGGCTAACGACAAAATGTAAGTTGTTTTATTAGGGTAGTAATTGTGAGTATTAAACTGTTTCTAACAAGGTTCTGAATGCGGCTAATTTCTCACCATATTTTTGCATGGTTTTCATTTTCAGTGCAGGTCCAAAATTTTTGGTGTAGCTATCATAATCGGCTATGGTTTTGGCAAAATATTGCACGCTATATGTAACGCCTGTTTCATCAGCTTGGCGAGTAATTACCTTAAACATCTTGTACTCAACAAATTTACCTGTTGCCATTACTTCGGGTATATGCTCATTTTTCATCCACTGCACCCACTCTTGGTGTATGTTCTCATCAATATTTATAGTTACGTTATATAGTATCATGTGTTGTTTTATTTTAAAAATAGTTTCAAGTTGTTTAGCTTATTCTCGGTTTCTTGTAGTTCTTTTTCAGGGATAGAGTCTTTAGTAATTCCTGCACCTGCATAGCCTATCAAGCCATTTTTGGTTATTTGCACACAGCGCAAGTTTACAAATAGGTGGGCATTTTCATTCTCTATCTCACCTAAAAAACCACTATAATAGCTACGGTCAAAGTTTTCGTTTGTTTTAATAAATTGTAGTGCTTCTTCTTTCTCAAGCCCACCAACTGCGGGGGTAGGATGTAGGCGAGGTAAAATATCGGCAGCTAAATTAGTATTTTTAATTCCCTCTTTTTCAAAAGCTATTTGAGTGTATAAATGCTCTAAATTGCCGTTGCGTATTAGTTTCCGTGCGGCAACATCTATTTTATCTATTTTATGTTTTGCTAAAATATTTTTTATGTAGCGCAACACCCACAGTTGCTCTTCGCTCTCTTTTTCAGTCCATTGGGCTTTGTTTTTTAGCTGCGTTCCTGCCAGCGCAACGGTAGTTAAATTTGCCTCCGTAATTTGCAGCAAAAGTTCGGGGGTAGCACCTATCCAAGTGCCAATATCTTTTATGCTTACCAATGTAACCATAGCTTCGGGGTAGTTTTTACACAACGTATTAAAAAAAGTAAGCGGGCAAAAATTAGCAGGCAACTTCCAAAGTACATTTCTGGCTATTACTACTTTTTTTAAGGCATCATTTTTTATACTCTCTACTGCATTAGCAACATTGGCTACATAGTTTTCAGAGGTCTCTATTGTAGTTTTTTTTGGGGGTAAGTGGTAGTCTTCTATTTTTGTTTTAGCAGTTATATCAATACCTTCAACTATCTCACCCTTTAAAAAAAGAGATGGTGAATTTTCTTTTATATCAAAAGGAACAAAAGTAAAGCCACTTGTTTTTTGCATTAAAATAGCAGGGCTAAACGGCTGTACAGCAGCACAAACAACCGCCTTTATCCCTTGCGAGTGGGGCAACTGCCACAGGGCGAAGCTATCTCCCTTTTGGGTAAGTTGTTGGGGGTTAAATATTAATTTTTCGGGCATACTTGGCATCACCATTTATTTTTACATTAGAAAGGGTGAGGCGGCTAATGTTTACCAAGTTCCCCTCTTCATCCTCAATACGTATTTCCCAAACTTGCGTGCTTTTGCCCACGTGATATGGGCGGGCAGTGCCATATACATACCCTGTTGTAGCCGCTTTTAGGTGATTGGCATTAATATCTAATCCTAAAGCTACATACTCATTACGGTTTATCACCAAATTAGCAGCCATACTGCCCACAGTTTCGGCCAAGGCTAATGATGCACCACCATTTAGCATTTTAAGGGGTTGGCAAGTACGGTGGTCAACGGGCATTCGTGCTTTTAAATAGTCTTTGGTAAGCTCTATATACTCTATGCCTAAATGCTCGCCCATTGTGTTTTTATTAATAGCATTAAGCTGTTTAAGCGAGTGAGATGTATCTAATATTATAGTAGTACTCATGTTTTTTTTAAGGAGGATAACAAAGAAGGTATTATTTTCACGCCTTTAGTAATTTAGCAACAAAAATGAACAATGAGCGATAAAAAAACAATTTACCTTACCCGACATGGTGAAACTGAGTTTAACCGATTGGGTATTGTACAGGGTAGCGGAGTAGATAGTGTGCTGAATGATAAAGGAAAACAACAAGCTAAATTATTTTACCAACACTATGGTAATTTACTTTTTGATAGGGTATATACATCTACACTGCAACGTACTTACCAAAGTGTGCAATTGTTTATTAAAGAAAAGAAAATACCCCATACTGCATTGGAGGGTTTAAACGAGATAAAATGGGGAATATACGAAGGTAAACACAGTACACCAGAGCAAAAGGCGGTGTATTTAAAAATGGTTGCTGAGTGGGGAAAGGGAAATTTAACGCACCGTATCCCTGATGGTGAAAACCCTATTGAACTACAAAACCGACAAAAACCTGTATTGCAGCATATCGTTTCTAAAACCAATGAGAAACAAATACTTATATGTATGCACGGACGGGCTATGCGTAGTTTTTTATGTTTAATGCTGAATGAATCCCTTAGCCAAATGGATAAATTTAATCACCGTAATTTGGGCTTATATATTATCAGTTATCAAAACGGAACATTTGTAATTGAGAAAGAAAATGATGGAGAACACCTACAATTGCTCGCAGTTTAGCGTCATAGTTTAATATAGTTCATAGTACTATGTATTTTAGAAGTTTTGTAGCACTTATTTTTCTTTTTATATCAATACAAAGTATTGCCCAGCAACAACTCTACAATACTACGGATATAGTTTATAATACAGATAACTTAATAGCGTTGGATACTAACCAAAAGTATTTTTTTGTTGAGGAATATTTTGTGGATAGCCTGAGGGTGTACGAAGAAAGGTTTGGCAAAAATAAGCGCATACCCGATAGCCTCAAATTACCTTTTTATGTAGCCTTATCTTATTACCCCGAATTATATCACTCTAAAATCACAATAGAAGCACGCATTTTATTTACCACTATGGAGGCTCGCCCTGCTAATAGCAGCATATTAAAACCCGCTAATAAAAGAACCTACAAGGTGTATATAAACAACCGTAAAGGAAAAACTAAAGGGATAAACTTAGCCAAATTAGGCTTTAATAGCCGAGTTGGTTTTTTTGGGCATGAATTAGCACATCTACTAAGCTACCAGTTTAAAAATAGTATGCAACTAATAGGCATGGGTGCTAAATATGTTTTCTCACGAAAGTATAAACGCTATATTGAGCATGAAGCGGATATGGAAACTATACGTAGAGGCTTAGGCTTTGCATTGTACGAAGCGAAGAAACGAATTTTAAAAGATAAATCATTGGGAACATCAAGAGCATACCGCCGCAATGCACGCAAAAACTATATGACAGATGCAGAGGTTTTACAATGCATTAATCAACTTGGTTTTAGCAATATTGCTTACCATACATCACCTTGATAGCAAACTCTTTGAGAAAAGCCATTTTCAAGTAAAATAAAAAACTATTTTTGCTCACCCAAAAATAGTATATCATGATTATTGGAATACCGAAAGAAATTAAAAATAATGAGAACCGTGTAGCAGTTACACCTGCTGGCGTTTCCGAGTATGTGCAACACGGGCATACAGTGTACGTTCAATCTACTGCTGGCATAGGCAGTGGTTTTTTAGATGAGATGTATATTGATGCTGGGGCAAAAATACTTCCAGCAATAGAAGATGTGTATGCCATTGCCGAAATGATTATTAAGGTGAAAGAACCCATTGCACCCGAGTATGATTTGATAAAAGAAAACCAGCTATTGTTTACCTATTTTCACTTTGCATCAGGCAAGGAGTTAACAAAAGCTATGATAAGAAGAAAAGCAGTTTGCATAGCCTATGAAACGGTAGAAAAACCAGATAGAAGTTTACCGCTATTAGTTCCTATGAGTGAGGTTGCAGGCAGAATGGCAACCCAAGAAGGAGCAAAATACCTTGAGAAACCTATGGGTGGGCGGGGTATATTATTAGGCGGCGTGCCGGGGGTAAAACCTGCTGAGGTGCTGGTATTGGGTGGTGGTATTGTGGGTACACAAGCAACCAAAATGGCAGCGGGCATGGGTGCCCATGTTACTATTATGGATATATCGTTACCCCGCTTGCGCCAGTTGGATGATATAATGCCAGAAAATGTGGACACAGTTATGTCTAATCATTACAATATTGTTGATGCAATAAAAAAGGCAGACCTAATTATTGGGGCTGTGCTAATACCTGGTGCAAAAGCACCCCACTTAATAACGCGCGATATGCTGAAACTAATGAAACAAGGAACAGTATTAGTAGATGTAGCCGTTGACCAAGGAGGATGTATAGAAACCTGCAAGCCTACCACACACGAAAACCCTACTTATGAAATTGATGGGATAATACACTACTGTGTAGCCAATATGCCTGGGGCAGTTCCCTATACATCAACCATTGCTTTAACCAATGCTACATTAGAGTATGGATTGCAAATAGCAGATAAAGGCTGGGTAAAAGCATGTAAAGAAGATAAAGAATTAAAATTAGGACTAAATATTGTGGGCGGTAAAGTAGTGTACAAAGCCGTTTCAGAAGCGTTTAATTTAGAATTATATAATGTGGATGATGTTTTAGCTTAGGATATAGCCAAAACTGACCACTTGATGTGAAAAACATAGGTTGCTCACATAACAAAAAGCCCCTTGTGCATAACAAGAGGGCTTTTTTTTATGAAAAAAGGCTATTTATATGTTAATTACTTCTGCTAATATAAATACGTTTTATAACTACAAAGGTTGTAATACCTTTGTAGAGAAGATTAATTAATGCCTTAGTGCTAAGGCAATGTTAAACCAAGTTTTATACAAGCAATAAGCTGTATAAACTTATAAGCTATAAAAAGGAGTATTACACATGGCAAGAGAAATTCATGCTTTAATGAAATTTATTAATATAATTTTCTGTTTTACATTATTATTATTTATGATGTATTACTTAAACCAAAGCGAAACGTATTATGGCAATGTTAGAGGCATCTATGACCCCTCACTACAAAGAATCTACGAGATTATAGCCGCATTATTTATTATGACTTTGCTGCCCATTACTGCGGCAACATTTTATAAGCTAAAACACAACCAATTAGGTTTTGTAGGAGTTACAATTATTAATTTATTTCTCTTATTTGCAATATATTATATGCTGTATTAAAAAGGGCTAATAAAATACGATTAAACAAAGGGACTTTACGTCCTTTTTTTTAATTTTCATACATTTAATGATAAAAAATTAAACCATATAT
Source organism: uncultured Burkholderiales bacterium (assembly GCA_964584305.1). Taxonomy (GTDB): domain Bacteria; phylum Bacteroidota; class Bacteroidia; order UBA8524; family UBA8524; genus SB11. Next base: position 76,017 of record CAZOZL010000005.1, on the reverse strand, counting down.
TTGAATTGTAAAAATCAAACTATAAATGAAAATATCTGCTCTTTCTAAATTTACATTGCCCATTATTTTACTAAGTTTACTACTGGTTTCATCATGTCAAAAAAAAGAAGGTAATACGACTCAACCACCATTATCAAATCAATTACCTACATTAAGCACATTACCTATTACTGAAATAACAGATAAATCTGCCAAAGTTGCTGTAACTATCTCTAGTAATGGAGGCACAGCCATTACTGAACGAGGAGTTTGCTGGAGTACCTTACCCTCTCCTAATATTAATAATTCTATCAAAAAATCAGGTGCTGGAATAGGGAGTTTTGAGGTTACGATACAAGGGTTGGATAAAAGTAAAAAATATTATGTACGTGCCTACGCTAAAAATGATGTTGGAGTAGCTTATGGTAACGAACTTGAATTTAATACCTTAAGCCTAGAAAGTGTGCAGGTAAATGGCTATACCTTATATATACACCCTAGCAACTCAGCAAATATGGCGTGGGGTAAAAACAATGAAACAACAGGCGCAACCCACCAAAGTGATGGTAGAGCAAATACGAATAAAATTAGTCTTTTAAGCGGAAACTACGCCGCTAAAATTTGTAATAATTTAGTGTCAGAAGGTTTTAGCGACTGGTACTTGCCCTCAAAAAATGAGATGGAAGCCATTAAACAAAATATCCCTAGCATAAGCATATTGCCTTCAAGTGCATATTGGACAAGTACAGAAGGGACTGCAAAAACTGCTTTTTGGGTAACTTTTGTTTCAGGTCCTCCGCCTACAAATATTAAGATTGCAAATGTAGATTGCAGATGCGTGCGAAGAGATTAGTACACTTAACTTGTACTTCAATTTATGACACCATTATTAAAATAACTGAACTATAAAAACCAGAAAAAGGTGGCAAATGCACTTTTTTTTAGTTTTTTCCGTAGTTACCTTACTCGGTAATTTGTGTTTTAATATTTTTGATATGCCTATTTCCTTATCACCTCACCCAATTTTTATGATAAGGTTTTCTTTTAAGTAGAACAAGGCAATATTTGTTTCCCCGCCCACAGATTCCTTTTTCAAAGGAATGACAGCCTGCTGCACAACTATTGAATTATTCGTTAACGTATTCCCGTCATTCTTGCGAAGGCAAGAATATATCTTTAACCCCCCCTTCCAAATTAACTATTAGCACTACCCTATAAGCACACTTCCCCTTAGGGGGAAGCTAAATTGTAGTACAGGTAAAAGCTGCAATACACTGGTAGGGGTTAGAAGAAATAAATGATACCGTACCGTTTAGGCGGGGATGTTTTTACCCCCTTCTCTCCCCTTGCCTTCTTACAGGCTACTACAAGGGGGGAAACAGCCGCACAGCCCTTTTATGATATATTTAATAAAAATAAAGAGCGCATAAATGTTAGAAGCTAATTAATAACACTGATATTCAGTTATTGGTATAATTTTAATTACTATATTCAAAATTACAGAATAATGCACCACGGGTTAGTATAGCAATATCATAACTTAGTTATATATTTGACTTAACTGTGAGTATAAAAACTAAAACAAAGGGCAAACGCTTTCTGCGATTTGCCAAAGGGGTTAAATCTTTCTTTTTCGAGGTGTTAATTGTTGTTATAGCTGTTTCTTTTTCATTTCTGCTGAACGAGTGGCGTATAGAGCAAGGAGAAAAAGTAGAAGAAAAAGAAATTCTTGCCCAAGTATTAGAAGATTTAAAGGCAGATTCAGCTAAAATTAGACTTGATAGTACGCAAATACAACGTTTAACAGAAAGAAGTGTTAAGCTAATAAAATTAACCAAGGATAGTATTGGCAATAATTTTATTGATAAATATAAGCAAGCCCGTTCCGTTGTAGTTTATGTCCCTTTTCAGGCTTCAAAAGCAGGGTATTTCGAGCTCAGTACTCAAGGTAATGCTAGTAAAATAAGAAATAAGCAGTTGCTAATGCAAATTATGGAACTGTATGAAGGGGATTATAACCAATTAATAGAATTAAATATAGCACACAAAAATTTTTTAATAAATAAGGTAAATATGTATGCTACTGAAAATTTCCCGCATATAGGGTCTTTGGAAGATACTAAGTCAAAGGAAAAGAGAGAAAAGTTTATTAATGCACTCGTAACTGATGAGTTTAAACACCTATTAGAGTTTGACATTATTTTAAAACAAAATATTCTATTTTCATATACTAAAGTATTAGAAACACAGGATAGTTTAATTAAAATAATTACCCCATTAGTAGAATAGCGAAAAATATGAACAATGCGAATACTTTATACAAAGCTATTGTTTGTCCTATCATTTAAAATGGCGCAATAAATTATTTGTTTCAAAAAATTACTAAAAGGTGTTTTTTGGAATTGCCCCTCCCCTTCAACTCCACTGTATTTTAACTTGTTACATTTCACCCATATACTACAAAATTTTAAAACACCAGTTAAGGTATATTCATAAATTTATGCGTTTGTAACGAGATACGCCACTGGGGGTGCGCCTTAACATAATCAATAATTTGGGGTAGCATTGCCTCTCTTTTATCCCACTCTGGCTGGAGGTATAAGGCACAATTGGGGTTTACTTGTTTTTCAAAATCTTCTGCCCATTTAAAATCGTGTTTGTTTACTACTACAATTTTAAGCTCGTGGGCTTTACTATAAATTTGGGCTAATGGAGCTTTAAACTTTTTGGGCGAAAAAGTAACCCAATCCCAATTGCCCGTAAAGGGGTGTGCGCCTGATGTTTCTATATGGGTTCTTAGTCCTTTGTTTTTCAAAAAATTTGTGAGTGCTGATAGGTTATGCATTAGCGGTTCGCCACCCGTTACTACCACTATTTTGGCTGCCGTATCAGTAACCCAACTGGCTATTTCATCAATACTATGTTTGGGGTGTTTATCTGCATCCCAGCTATCTTTTACATCACACCAAACACAGCCCACATCACAACCCCCTAAGCGAATAAAATAGGCGGGTACGCCGCTATAAGCACCTTCGCCTTGTAGGGTATAAAAATGCTCCATAACAGGCAACGCATTTACTATGCTTGCTGTGCTTTCCATTGCATTAAGCGTTTAGATTTTTAAAGGCTTGTACGGTATTTTTTAATAAACCTATGCGGGTCATTAGCCCTACCCCACCTGGTACGGGGGTTATATAAGCTGCTTTTTGTGCTACCTCATCAAAGGCTACATCGCCTTTCAGTTTGTAGCCTTTTTTAGTTTCAGGGGCATTTACTCGGGTTATTCCTACATCTACTACTACTACACCTTTTTTTACCATATTTGCTTTTACAAACTCAGGCTTGCCAAGGGCTACTATAAGTATATCGGCTTTTTGTGTGTATTGCTCAAGGTTTTGTGTACGGCTATGGCAAATGGTAACTGTGCAGTTGCCAGGGTAGGCTGCCCGTGCCATTAATGCACTCATAGGTTTGCCCACTATATCACTACGCCCTATTACCACACAGTGTTTTCCTTCGGTAGCAATGTTGTACGCCTCAAGCATTAGCAAAATACCATAAGGCGTTGCAGGATAAAATGCAGGAAGCCCTTTAAACATTAGCCCTACATTGTATGGATGGAAACCATCTACATCTTTTTTGTGGCTAATGGTTTCAGTAATTTTTAGGGTATTTATATGTTTGGGCAAAGGCATTTGCACTATTAGCCCGTCGTATTGGGGGGCGTTATTAATTCGCTCTATTTCTTGTAGTAATACATCTTCGGTAATATCAGCATCAAAGCGTATAATGGTAGAGTCCATACCCAATTGCTGGCAATCTTTGGCTTTGCTGGCTACATAGGTTTCGCTGGCACCATCGTTTCCTACTAAAATAGCTACTAAATGGGGAGGGCGTTGCCCTTTTGCCAATATAGCATCCACCTCAATTTTTAAGTTTTCTTTTATTTTTGCAGCTACTTTTTTTCCGTCTAATAGTTCCATAATGGTTTTTCGGTATTGGTTTTTGGGTTACAAAGGCATTAGGCAGCAGTTTTATAGCCTAATAGCAAGTACCCAAAACTACGCTGATGCGGTTGCTTTTTCTCTACGCTTACGCTCTGTTTCGTTTAATAGCAGCTTACGCATACGTATAATTTTCGGGGTAACTTCTACACACTCATCCTCTTGCACATACTCCATTGCTTCTTCTAATGAAAACTCAATTTTAGGCGCAATTTTACTTCCATCATCTTTACCCGAAGCTCGCATATTAGTAAGTTGTTTTGGTTTTACAATATTCACTCCCAAATCACCCGGTCGGTTTTGCTCGCCCACAATTTGCCCACTGTAAATAATTTCCCCTGGGTCAACAAAGTATATGCCTCTGTCTTGTAATTTATCTATTGAGTAGGCGGTGGTCATTCCTTTTTCTATGGATACTAATACACCATTGGCTCTGCCAGATAGTTGCCCCTTCCAAGGCAAGTACTCGCTAAACCTGTGTGCCATTATAGCCTCGCCTGCTGTTGCAGTGAGCATATTGCTACGCAAGCCTATCAATCCCCGTGAGGGTATTTTAAACTCTAAATGTTGTTGCTCGCCTTTGGTTTCCATTACCAGCATTTCGCCTTTTTTTGCAGTAACAAGGTCTATCACTTTCCCTGCTGATTCTTGTGGCACATCAACTACTAATATCTCGTAGGGTTCGTGTTTTTTACCGTCAATTTCTTTTATTAATACTTGTGGTTGCCCTACCATAAACTCAAAACCTTCACGGCGCATGGTTTCTATTAGTATTGATAAATGTAATATTCCCCTGCCATATACCAAAAACTTATCGCTACTATCGGTTTCTTCTACCCTCATAGCAAGATTTTTCTCCGTTTCTTTCATCAAGCGAGTACGCAGGTGGCGTGAGGTAACAAACTTACCATCTTGCCCAAAAAAGGGTGAATTGTTTATCATAAACACCATACTCATAGTAGGTTCATCTACCTTTATACGTGGCAATGCTTCAGGGTTTTCAAAATCGGTAATTGTATCGCCAATACTAAAATCTTCTAAACCTACAACGGCACAAATATCTCCCCCACGCACAAGGTCTGTTTTCTTTCTTCCCAAACCTTCAAAAGTTTGCAATTCTTTTATACGGGCTTGTGCAATTTTCCCGCCTGCCTTCATTAGTTTAATGGGTTCACCTTCTTTTATTTCCCCACGGGTTACTTTGCCTATGGCTATTCTGCCCAAAAAGTTAGAAAAATCTAACGAGGTAATTTGCATTTGCAATGCACCTTCTGGTATTTGTGGTGCAGGCACGTGTTTTAATATAGCATCTAATAGTGGTGAAATATTTTCTGTTTCATTTTTCCAGTCATCACTAAACCAACCGTGTTTAGAACTTCCATACATGGTAGGGAAATCTAACTGCTCTTCACTCGCATCCAATTGGTAAAACAAGTCAAAAACAGCATCATGCACCTCATCAGGGCGACAGTTGGGTTTATCTACTTTATTAATTACCACCATTGGGCGCAAGCCCAATTCTAATGCTTTTTGAAGCACAAAACGAGTTTGCGGCATTGGCCCTTCAAACGCATCTACCAAAAGTAATACTCCATCAGCCATTTTTAATACCCGCTCTACCTCACCTCCAAAATCAGAGTGACCAGGGGTATCAATAATATTTATTTTTACCTCTTTATACCTTATAGACACATTTTTCGAGAAAATGGTAATGCCTCGCTCTCGCTCCAAATCATTACTATCTAAAATCAATTCACCCCTCTCCTGATGTTCTCTAAAAAGGTTGGCTTGGTAAAGAATTTTATCTACCAAAGTGGTTTTGCCATGGTCAACGTGGGCAATTATTGCGATATTGCGTATATTCATGCGGGGTGTGAGGTGTTTTTAAAAAGTTCGCAAAATTAGCATAATTTAAGCACTTTTGCTGCTTATAACACATTAAGTTATGGATGTAAAAACAAGGCTTATTTGTATATTTTTTATTTTATGTGGTATTGCTGCTTGCAACACTAGAGAGAAGACGGTAAAAGAGTATCCAAAAAAAATTATTGGTAGGTGGATACAAAACAAGCAAATGCTGATAATTAACGCCTTTGATGATGAAGGAAAGAAAGATACTACTATTGGTGAGGAAGCAGACTATATGCCTGCCGAAATTGAATATGGAAGTGAAGGCACTTATTTACTTTTGATTAAAGACTTGAATGGTGATATTAAACTGCGCCGCCCTGGTAGGTGGAGTTTTAGCTTTGATACACTTTTGTACAAAGACTTGAATACAGATATTATTACCGACCGCTATATAGTAAAAGAACTTACTGATAGCACTATGGAAATGAGTTTGCAAACTGATTTTGATAACGATGGACAAAACGACGATTTGTACACTGGCTTTCACCAAAAAATAATTCGCTAAGATTAAGAGCATTGAAATTACAAATTTTTACTGACGGAGCAGCAAGGGGAAACCCTGGGCGTGGAGGATATGGAGCAATTTTAGTTTGGGGCAAATACCGAAAAGAATTTTCGGCAGGTTTTAAATATACTACCAATAACCGTATGGAGCTTATGGCTGTTATAGTTGCCTTAGAAGCCATTACCAAAGACGGTTTAACCATTGATATATATACTGATAGTAAATATGTTTGCGATACCGTAGAGAAAGGCTGGCTGTGGGGCTGGATAAAAAAAGGATTTAAAGGTAAAAAAAATCCTGATTTATGGATGCGTTTTGCACAGCTATACAAAAGAAATACTATAACATTTAATTGGGTAAAAGGACACGCAGGGCACGCTGAAAATGAACGGTGCGACCAGTTAGCCACACACGCCGCTGATAATAATGCCTCCCTTGATGATGTGGGCTACCTAAAAAGTTTACAAAACAACGGTAAAAGTCACTTGCTTTAAATTACTAAAAAAAAAATATCTTTGCACACCATGAAAAAAATATCGGTATTGTTATTATCCGCCCTATTGTTTGCAGCAGCTTGCAAAGAGGATACGAAAAAAGACGAAGTAGCCCAAGAAAAAACTTTTGAAGAAAATCTTGCTGAACACTATATGAGTGTATATAAAAGCGCAATGAAAATAAGTGATATAATTACGGCTACTACCTCGCTAAACTCGTACTTAACAGTTGTGGGCGATAGTATTAAAAATACCTCTCCATATATGGATACTCTTATTACCTTATACGAAGAGATGAGACAGTACGCCCCTTTGTATCTTTTAAGCAATGAGAGATTAAAATACAACCCTAATGATACTGATATGTTAGCCTTAAATGTGGGGGTGGCACAAGTAGTGGGTAAATTAGGCGAGGTATCTAACAGGTGTTTAACATTGGTAAATATGTTTCCCGATGATCCTTCTTACAAATTTAGCTATGCAGCAAGTTTATTAGAGAATAGAAGGATTAAAGAGGGCGAGCAAGTTTTATTAGACATAGCAAACGACCCATTATCTTTACAACAAAGTGTGCCTTTTACCTCGTATGATGCCAATGGGCAACCTCGCCAAAACACTTTAAATGCTAAAATTGGTGCCTATATGAAGCTGGGGCAACTGTATGAAATACTAAAGGATAAAACAAAAGCAACAAACTATTATAGAAAAGCATTAGCAGTAGATAAAAAATTTAAACCTGCTGCACAGGCTATTCTTGCTTTAAAAAATGGTAGATAAGCACATTTAATCTCTTGGTTGCCAAAGAGTTTCTTCTACCTTATTAGTATGGGCTATAAACCTGCTCAATACAAAAAAGTAATCGCTAAGGCGGTTTAGGTATCTCAATACAACAGGGTTTACCTGCTCGCTATATGCCAATTGTGTAGTAAGACGCTCCGCCCTTCGGCAAACACATCGTGCCAAGTGGCTATGTGCAACCTCAATAGAGCCACTGGGCAATACAAAGTTTTTTAATACCGGCAACTGGCTGTCCATTTCGTCCATAGCTTGCTCTAAGTCTACTATGTCTTGTTCTTCTACTTGCGGTATTTTAACCTTATTTTTTGCAGGGTCGGTAGCTAAGTGCGAGCCTAAAACAAAGAGTGTATTCTGAATTTCGTACAGCATTTTTTGCGTTGCTGGCAAAGCAAAACCTGCTTGCACTACCCCCACCCATGCGTTTAATTCATCAACAGTGCCGTAGCACTCTATACGCAAATGATGTTTAGGTACACGTGTGCCTCCCAGTAAACTTGTTTTCCCCTTATCCCCTGTTTTGGTATATACTTTCATCTTTATTTATTTTAATTGCTTTTAAAAAATTACAAATATGTTAATTTGCAGTTACTTAGCAAATGGCTACTAACAAAGATATACCCTCGTTTCTTAAATCAATACTACTATATGGGCTTATATTGGGCGCATTACTTATTGCTCTTAAACTGCTTGAGTTTAATTTAGTAATAAAAAACAATATGTTTGAAGTGTATGCAGGTATTGTAGCCTTAATTTTTTGTGCAGTAGGTATTTGGGTGGGATTAAAACTGACCACCAAAAGTAAAAAAATAGTGGTTGAAGTACGAGGCACTTCTGATTGGAAGCTGGACGAAAATATGCTGAAAGAATTAAGCATTAGCAAACGAGAGTTTGATGTTTTAGAGCTTATAGCCAAAGGGCATACCAACCAAGAAGTAGCGGATACTCTTTTTGTATCTACAAATACCATAAAAACACATTTGGCAAATCTATTTTCAAAATTAGATGTAAACCGCCGCACACAAGCCATACAGAGAGCCAAAGAGTTAAACCTGCTCCCATAAAAGTAGTAGCGATAGGTTGGTTAAGACCTACCGCAATTTATAACCTTAGTAAAACCTTTATGAATAGAATTAGGCATTCATGCCTATTGGCTTTTTTCGTTATATGCGGGTTCAATTATATCGATAACAGATTACCCGTGGAGCTTACATTATTAAAAAAATCACCCGAATGGGTGATGTAATGTACGCCTATATACCTTTGTTTTGCTGCTCTAATAACAAAATGAAATATGAAACAAATTACCATTAAATATGGAATTATTGGTGGCATTATAATAGCTGTTTTAATGCTACTCTCTATCCCTTTAATGACAGATATGACCAAAGAAAGCTACGCTATAGCACAAATTGTGGGCTATATATCTATCTTGCTTTCACTATCAACGGTTTTTATTGCTATAAAAACTTTTAGAGACCAGTTTAATAATGGGGAAATAAAATTTGGTAAAGCATTTTTAATAGGCTTGTACATTACCTTAATAGCAGGCACTATATACTCGCTTACCTTTTTGGTATATTTTAATTTTATAGATAATTCTTTTTTAGACCTTTATAAGAGCGTTGAGATAGAAAAAATTAACCAACTAAGCATTACAGCAGCAGAAAAATTTGAAAAAATAGCCGAGATGAATAGCCAAATGGAAATGTACTCCAACCCCATAGTAATGTTTTTGGCAAGCCTGCTTGTAGAGTATTTTCCTGTGGGTTTAGTAGTGTCGCTAATTGCTGCGGCAATTCTTAAAAGAAATAAATGAAATATCGCGTTTATTACAAAAAATAAGCTCTGAAAAGGGCTTTTTTTGTTGCCACATATAAAGCGCAGCTTAAAAAATTCTTTTATCTTTGCGCCATGCGCTATAGCAACACAATTTTAGATACCATAGGCAATACGCCGCTTGTAAAAATTAATCAACTTACAAAAAATATACCTGCACTGGTATTGGCAAAAGTAGAAACTTTTAACCCTGGTAACAGTATAAAAGACCGCATGGCACTGAAAATGATTGAGGATGCCGAAAAACAGGGCGACTTGAAACCCGGCGGAACTATTATTGAAGGTACGAGTGGAAACACGGGTATGGGTTTAGCTATTGCTGCTATTATAAAAGGTTACAAATGTATTTTTACCACTACTGATAAACAATCGCAAGAGAAGGTGGATGTGCTAAAAGCACTGGGGGCAGAAGTTATTGTTTGTCCTACTGATGTTGACCCCGAAGACCCACGTAGCTACTATTCAGTATCCAGCCGCTTGGTAAATGATATACCCAACTCTTGGAAACCCGACCAGTATAACAACCCATCAAACGCTACTGCACATTACGAGCAAACAGGTCCTGAAATTTGGGAACAAACCGAAGGTAAAATAACACACTTGGTAGCGGGGGTGGGTACTGGTGGTACAATAAGCGGAATAGGCAAATACCTAAAAGAGAAAAATCCAAATATTAAAATATTAGGCATTGATACGTACGGTTCTGTTTTTACTAAGTATAAAAAAACAGGAGAGTTTGATAAAAACGAGATTTACCCCTATATAACCGAAGGTATTGGCGAGGATTTTTTACCTGCTAATGTAGATTTTGATATTATTGACCATTTTGAGCAAGTAACAGATAAAGATGCTGCTATATATACACGTAGAATAGCAAGAGAAGAGGGTATTTTAGCTGGCAATAGTGCAGGCTCTGCTATGGCAGGTATAGATCAAATGAAGCATTTGTTTAAAGAAGGCGATGTAGTGGTAGTCATTTTTCACGACCATGGCATACGCTATTTAGGTAAAATGTTTAATGACAATTGGATGCGCGACCGTGGTTTTATTGAAGAGAACAACCCCAAAGCTATACACCTTATAGAAAACCACAAAAACCTTAAAATGATTACCGTTAGTGCTGATGCTAAAGTGGAAGAAGCTCTAAACCTGATGCAGAAATACAATATATCGCAAATACCAGTTACAAAAGGTGAGGAATACGTGGGTAGCCTAAACGATAACTACCTGTATGCAAAACTTATTGCTGATGCTAATTTGAAAAACAACACTATTGCAAGTATAATGCAAGCCCCTTTTCCCTTTGTTGACCCACAGGATAGGTTGGAGGTAGTATCAAAAAAGATAAACAAAGAAAACAGTGCCGTTTTGATGCGAGACTGGGGCGGCAACCTACATATTATTACCAAATATGATGTGATACAGGCAATAGGCTAAAACCTATATCCTATATTAAAGGCAATAATCCCATCTACTTCAATAAGGTTTGATGATAGTTGTTTGTTTCTAAACCTTCCCACTCCCGCAGCCCATTGAAAACCTATATTTAGCTTTGTAGTAGGTTGTATATTGAAACCATTATTAAAAAAAAGCCCCAAATATCTGTAATAATCTATTACAGAACCTCTTATGTCAGAGTTAAACCTTTCACTCACTGTCCCTACCCTAAAAGAAGGTCCAAAAAAATATTTTATTTTACCTTGCCCAGTAGGGTAAAAATTCAAATCAAGCCCCGTAGTAAAATCACGTTGATATTTCAAAATACCATCCTCAGTATTGTCAATATTAAGGTTTATGCTTAGTTTAATACCTAAATTTCCTTCTTTTGTAATTCTCTCATACCCCAAATGTGCATTCCCGTTAATTATGTTTAAATAGTTAAGCGATAGTATACTTCTACCCAGTTCTGCTTTTAGTTTCTCTTCCTTTAAGCTGCTTTCATCAGTCTTTATAGTTGCTGAAGTATTTTTCTTATTATATACTTCAATGGTTCCATCAGCATACTCAATTAGTAATAACTTGCTCTTATATATGCGATAAGTTGGTCCATCGGGTCTTCTGTATTTTTTATATACTACTTCAATTGAGTTTACTTCTTTTACAATAACAGTATCTTTAGTCCCATCTTTCTTAAAAAGAATATCTTGCGAATATGCGTTATAGCTTAAAGCACTAATAAAAAGTACGGCTACTATTTTTTTTAAAAAAATCATACACATTATATTAAAATTTAAAATCTTCCACCAATATTAAACATGAAAAAACCATATACCAAAAATTCATCTTCATCATAAACAGCAGGCCCTAAACCCAATTGTGTGCTTAAATAAAAGCCACTTTTGGCACTATATGATACCCCGTTATTAAACAATACAGAGGCGAAAGGTATATCAGTACCTATTGCTCCCACCCTAAAGGATGGTCCAAAGAAATAATTAACTCGTTTTTGTCCCTCTGTATAAAAATTAAAATCAATACCTACAGCATAAAGTCCTATAAGATCGGGGGTAAAACTTGCTATAATATTGGTTTTTAAGCCAAAATTCCCTTTTTTACTAATGTTTTCATACCCCATATGGAAACCGCCTATCGTTGCACCAAACAGGTTTAAAGTGAGTATGTTTTTTTTAAATATATATTTTTCGGTAATAGTGGTGTTTGCTTGAGGTTTAGATGCTATTACTTCAATTTCGCCATCTTCAAATTCTATTAGTATAACTGTAGTTTTTTTTACTTCATAAGTAGGACCATCTAAACGCTTATACTTTTTATAACTTATTACCCTATGCCCTATTTCAAGTATTTTAACACTGTCTTTAGTTCCATCTTTAAAAAAAATAATATCCTGCGCTTGTACAGATGTATAAAACAGCAGTGATGCGATAATAATCAGATAATTTCTAAATTTCATATGTCTTAATTCCATTGTATATCTTTGGGGTAGGTGGCTACTTCTTTATATTCTGTACCTAATTTTTGCATTGTTTGTTTCCAAAAATCATTATCCCCATCACTCACGTCAAGTACCATATCACCAAAACCATCTGCAACAATCCATGTCTTTTTATCTATCTCATCCTCCAGTTGTTCTATATCCCAGCCCGAGTATCCTATAAAAAAACGTATTTGTTCTTCATTAATTATATTTAGTTTTATTTTTTGTGATAACTGTTCAGCATTGCCCCCCCACCAAAGGTTGTTAGCTATTTTTACACTTCCCTCCAGTTCATTCCCCAATTTATGTATAAAATGAAGTGTATCACTCTCTACTGGCCCACCTTGGTATATTTTTGGAGAAAAACCATACTCATTTCCAAAATCAGGGGTTAAATCATTAATAGTATAATGTGTTGATTTGTTTAGCACAAAACCAATTACTCCCTCTTTTTCATACGCTATAATTAGTATCACACTACGCACAAAATTCCCATCAGCCATAAAAGGTTCTGCAATCAACAATTTTCCAGCACTTGGTGGTACTCGTTTATATTCTATCATCCCTTTTTTATGATACTGATTTCTAAATGCATTTTACACAAAAAAAATTACAAACTATGCTAATTAGGTTAAATTTTTCGGTGAATGGATTTGTACTCTTTTTTATTATCAGTAGGCTTGAGTTAGATAACGTGAGTTAGAAGTAAAATAGTATTACCCATAGTGCATTATAAGTATAACTTTGAATAATTAGAGTAAAAGTTGTGTAAATAACAGAATACCTGCACCCTTATTAGTTATTGGCTTTGGGCTTTTAGCCTTTAGTGCGTGCAAGTGCTGTGCCTATAAGAATAGGATTAATAATCTTATAAGCAGTAGGTTTCAACCTATCGCTATGTTAATTATATAGACTTTTTTATACTTCAGAAGAAGCATACCCCTTGCAATGGTCTTATAGTCTATACTATCCGTAGCAAACTTGTTATATTGCAAAGTAGGTTTAGCATTATTGTGTGTTTGGTAAATAACTAAACAACTACCTCGATAAATACTCCACTCGTTTACCAAAGGTTATTTCTCTTTTACCTTACTTAGTTTATTATCCTTCCACTGGTAATATTCTTCTTTGTATAAGGTAACCTTCAATTCGGGCTCGTTATCATTATCTATATTCTCTAACTCTTCCGCATCTTTATTCTCTGTTACTATTACTACCAACTCTTCAATAGGCACATTAATATTTTTGGGATATGGAAATATATTTAATTCAGCAGTATAACCATTAAAAATATTTTTAACATCACCATTAGCTACTAAGAGTATTTTACCGTTACCAAACTTCACAGGAATATAGACTATGAAAGATTCACTCCAAGTCGATTCGCCCATTGAAAATGAATTTGCAACTTTGGTTAAAGAGTCTCCGCAATCAACAATAAGCAAATTAATTGTTGTACCTGGGCATTGAGCATTAAAAAACTCAAAATTGAATAATTTTTTCACGTGTGGCAAAGCAATCATAGTATAGTCGCTTCTCACTCGCAAGTAGTGCGCAGGCATACCCACAGTAAAAGTATCTATACTTTGTTTTCTTTTCGTAATTATTTTGAAATTGGATTGCCCATTGGCTTCTTTCTCATCAACAACATAATAATTAGCAGTATGGCTACTAAAAGAATATTTCACAAAGTCTTGATAACGTATAAAGCCTTTTAGAGTATCGCTAATAACTACTTTATACCATTTCTCTCCTTGATTTTTTCCTGTTTCAGCAGGTTTTACTCTATGAGTAAATGGTTTTTTTTGTTGCCAAATTATTTTGCTATTGGTATCGGGTGAGGTATATAGTTTACCAGTATTATAAATTAACGAATTCTCATAGTGGTCTTCATACCCAAAATGCAAAGGTTTAAATTTCAATTTTGTTTGCCCAAATGTTTGAATGGTTATTATCCCCAAAAATATCAATAATAGTTTTTTCATTAGGCTTAAAAAATATTTCTAAATAAAAAAAGTGGGAAATAATCTCCCACTGTAATATAGTCTAAAGTAATTTTACTTATCCTCAGTAGGAATATTTTTTTTACGGCGGGTTTCTTTTTTCTTACCCATTGTAAATTTTAGTTCATCTGCATTTTTAATGTGGGTGGCTTCAATTACATCTCCTTCTTTTAGTTCATGTTTCAATATTTCTTCGGCAATAGGGTCTTCTAAGTATTTTTGGATGGCACGGTTTAAGGGGCGTGCGCCAAAATTGGTATCAAATCCTTTATCTGCCAAAAACTCTTTTGCAGCAGCAGTTAGTTTAATTTTGAACCCTACATTTTCTACCCTTTTCTCTAATCTTGTCATTGCTAAATCTAATATTTCTATTATAGATTCTTTTTGCAGTGTATTAAAGATAATTACGTCATCAATACGGTTTAAAAACTCGGGCGAGAAAAAACGTTTCAATGCTGTTTCTATTACCGATTTTGAGTTTCCTTCACTATTTCCCGATTTTGATACCGTAGAAAAGCCAACTCCTTGCCCAAAATCTTTTAACTCACGCGAACCAATATTAGAAGTCATTAAAATAATTGAGTTCCTAAAATCAATCTTGCGCCCTAAGCTATCGGTTAAAAAACCTTCGTCTAATACTTGTAATAAAATATTAAACACATCAGGATGTGCTTTTTCAATCTCGTCTAATAGTATTACACTGTATGGTTTGCGACGTACTTTTTCAGTAAGCTGCCCTCCTTCTTCGTATCCAATATAACCTGGAGGTGCTCCTACCAATCTTGATACTGCAAATTTCTCCATGTACTCGCTCATATCAATACGTATAAGTGCTTCTTCACTCTCGAACAAATAGCTTGACAGTGCTTTTGCCAATTCTGTTTTCCCCACGCCCGTAGGACCTAAGAAAACAAATGAACCTATGGGTCTGTTAGGATCTTTTAGTCCTGCACGGGTACGTTGTATTGCCTTAGCTAATTTTTCTATAGCACTGCCTTGCCCTATCACACGCCCTTTCAGCTCTTCAGACATTTTTAGCAGCCTTGCTCCTTCGCTTTGTGCAATACGTTTAGCGGGTACGCCCGTTATCATAGCAACCACATCAGCTACATCTTCTTCACTAACTGTAAATTTTTGTGATTTGGTTTCCTCTTCCCAACTGGTTTTTTCTACTTCCAACTGGTCTAACAATTGTTTCTCCTTATCACGTAGCTTTGCGGCTTCTTCGTATTTTTGGCTTTTTACTACACGGTTTTTTTCTAATTTAATATCCTCTATTTTTTTCTCTAAATCTAAAATAGATTGCGGTACATGGATATTGTTTAGGTGAACACGTGCGCCTGCCTCATCTAAAATATCAATAGCTTTATCAGGCAAGTACCTATCGCTCATGTAGCGGTTGCTCAGTTGCACACAGGCTTCTATGGCTTGGTTGGTATAGCTTACATTGTGGTGTTCTTCATATTTTTCTTTTATATTATTTAGTATCTCAACAGTTTCTTCGGGATTGGTAGGTTCTACCATTACCACTTGGAAACGCCGCTCTAAAGCACCATCTTTTTCTATATACTGGCGATACTCATCTAAAGTAGTAGCCCCAATACATTGCACATCGCCCCTCGCCAAAGCGGGTTTAAACATATTTGACGCATCTAACGAACCCGATGCGCCACCAGCCCCAACAATGGTATGTATTTCATCAATAAATAAAATAACATCAGCAGATTTTTCTAACTCGTTCATTACTGCCTTCATGCGTTCTTCAAACTGTCCTCGGTATTTTGTTCCTGCAACCAATGCTGCTAAATCTAAAGTTACCACCCGTTTGTCAAACAACACACGCGATACCTTGCGCTGCACTATACGCAATGCTAAGCCTTCGGCTATGGCTGTTTTACCTACACCTGGTTCTCCTATTAGTACAGGGTTATTTTTTTTACGCCTACTCAGTATTTGTGATACTCGTTCTATTTCTTTCTCACGCCCCACTATGGGGTCTAATTTACCATCTTCGGCAGCACGAGTAAGGTCTCTACCAAAATTATCTAATACTGGAGTTTTAGATTTTCCCTCTACTTTTTTGGTTTCTTGTTGTTTTTTCTCCTCACGGTAATAATCTTCGGGAGAATCGGCAGGAAATTCGTCTCTTATTTCGGGCAAGTTATTTTCTAAGGCTGCTTTAAATATTTCGTAAGTAACGCCATATTGGCTTAAAACCTGTGATGCCACATTGTCCTCATCTCGCAATATGGAGAGCAATAAGTGTTCTGTCCCTATTACATCAGCTTTAAATATTTTAGCTTCTAAATAGGTTATTTTTAGTGCTTTCTCTGCCTGCTTGGTCAAGGGTATATTATTAAGGTTGGCGGTAGTTCCGCTGGCTGTTCCACGTATATTATCCTCTATCGATTTTCTTAAACGTATTAAATCAACGTCAAGTAACCGTAGGGCTTGCAGTGCTTTCCCCTCGCCTTCTCTAATTATACCTAGCAACAAATGCTCGGTGCCTATATAGTCGTGTCCAAGGCGTATAGCTTCTTCTCTGCTATATTGAATTACCTCTTTTACCCTTGGTGAAAATTTTGCTTCCATTTTCTCTGGTATCCTTTCGTGTAAAGATTTTGGATATTAAATTGCAAATATAATTCCAATTTATGCTCTAAATAACAAGGAGTATAATAACATTATAACGTTTTTCTTACCCAATTGTATATAATAGTAAACAAAACAGCCGTCCTTTAGCATAAAAGACGGCTGTTTCTCTTTATGAGTTTAGTAATTTTTTACTTTACTACTACAAATTTTTGTGTTGAGTTAACCACTTTATCACTAAAGTTGCAGAAATAAATACCATTTTTAAGTTGCGATATAGGCAACTGAATGGTGTTTGTACCCGCTTCAAAGCTGATTTTTTGGGTAAGTATTGTTTTACCCGTAATATCCATAATACTTATGGTGGCTTTATCACTGTAACTACTATTAATATTTACTGTTAAGCTATTGCTTGCAGGTACAGGGTATAAACTTAAACTAATTGATTGATTTACTTCTTTTACACTAACTCCAGACTGAACAATAACGGTACGTATTACTGGTATTGCAGGGTTGCCTGCGGCATCGTTTACATTCATAACCACTGTATAAGTTCCAGCGATGTTTACATCTACTGCTGCTGTGTTTATTATAACGGTAGTACTAATATCTCCATCCATATCATCGCAGGCAGTAGCACCGGCATCGGTATATGGAGTGGTACGAGGCACGAAAACGGTATCAGCCCCTATTTTGGTAATATAGGGTGCTATTAAATCACCTGCTTTACTTACATCTGTACGATTTCTCGGAAAAATTTTCCAGTTTCCAAAAGTAAATACTAATACTCCTTGAAAAACAGATAACTGCTCTTTTAGTGTAATAGAGTCGGTATTAAATGTAAAGCCTAAATCGCTCGAGAAATTTTCACCACGAAGCCCCACAGTAGCATTAGGGTCTGTATTTACTAAAAACTCACCAAAATTATTGGGTGCATCAGGGTTTTGACTAATTACGGTAACATTTGAAAAACTTACCAATGATGATTCATAAGGTTCATTATTAAATGTTGGCGAAAGCAGTGAATCTATACTTATATCAGTAATTTTAGGCATTGTTTTGCACGCCCCTACTTTTGTGAATGCAATATTCTCTAAAAATGTTATTCCAAAGTCATTTACTGTACGCCCAAAAGGGTTACTTCCTTGATTTCTTCGCTCGGTAACCAATGCTTGGGTAATTAGTATTGAGTCTCCACGTTTTAATTGCGAAGTACCATCTCCCAATGTAGGGCGAACAAATATTGCAGACCAAGGCGTATTGCTTGTTTGTATGGTGATTAATCCTAAGTCGTTCGTTCCATTGGTAGAAACTACAATGGCTGGCATATTAATGTTTTTTAAAGTATCGTTTACATATAAACTACCGCCATTATTATAAGGCGTTTCTTGAATGTCTCTAATTGAGTTGATACCGTTTACCACTTTATATGCAGAACTTAATGCTAAACTATCGGGAGCATCAATGGTGTTTCCACCATTATCTACCGACCGTATAAAGTACTTCACTATTGAGCCTGCACTTTGGGCAGGCACAGATGCACTGTATTTTGAGCCAACGGCGGTCATTGCAACGGCCGTAAAGTTGGTATTATTATAACCTACTGCGTAATATAAAGTAGCCGAAGCAACGGCGGTATCATCAGTAATGGTGGCTGAAATAACTGGAGAAACAGAAGGGTTTACAATTATTGGCGATACTTCTATATTTGTAACTGTGGGTGGTTCAGCCGCTGGTGCTGCCACATCACTTGGGTATAGTGGTGCTATATTATACTGTTTGCTACCAAAGTTTCCACTCTCGGTAATTACACCACGTATATAGGCTAATTTTGCCCCAATTGCAGGTGGAGAAAAATTGCGAGGCGTATTCATGTCATTATCATTATTATCGTTTCTATAATATCCTGAATAATCACGGATGCTAAGTTGGTTTCCTTGTGCATCCTTTACAGACCAAAAAAATCTTTGTCCACTTGCTGATACATTGGCAATGCTTACATTTTTAATTTCAACGTAAACGCCTTCCCATTGCTCGCCAGTAGAAAACTGTGGTTCTTGCGACCCTGCATTGTTCTTCATCAAATCTTCAATTTTAATTACTTGCGGATTGATAGTGTTGCCCAAACTAATAACTTGGGTAGGAACTGGCAACACCAATAATTGGCTATTGTTTTGAAAATGCCTTAATATACCTGTAACCCTAACCTTTCTGCCTAATTTCATGTTTTGACTAAACTGACTGGCTGCTTCAAATGCCAATTTTGAAAGCGTTGGCTGAACTGACGATGTATCCATCATTACCTCAATACCACACCACGACCGTCCATCGGTTACTTGCAAGAATGCCGATTTACGGGTGCGAGATGTTGATAACGCATATGAACTAGGATCGAAAGTTACAATACCTTCAATGGTAACTGTATCTTGGTATTTTGCGTTTCTAAATACAGGGCGAATATAGTCTGGCAAAGTACTGTCTTGCCCTGATGTATTAAATTTTACTAATGCTAATCTGCCCGCATTCATAAACTGCACAGAATCAATTGAAACCACTGGAGGTTGTGCTACCACCCAAAAGGATAATAGAGAGAGTACTAAAGTAAATAGCTGTTTTTTCATATTTTTATAATAATAGTATCGGTGTACATTATAAATTTGGTTTCAAATATCGGAATAAAAATTGCGCAAATAACTACAAAGTAGCGAGTATGCACAACTTTAAAGTGAAAAAACTCAGCGCACTACAAAACCATATCAAAATGCTGCACTTTATTACACAAAAAATGGTTTTACACGTGGGTTGTGATTTGCATCCAATTTGAAGGTTATTGTGTAGTTTTACACCTTTAGATGTTTTTGAAACCAAATTAATAGGTTGTGATTTGCATCCAATTTGAAGGTTATTGTTTCCTTTCATACCATAACACCAAATTTTATAGTATATAATAATTTTGTGCAAATCATGTCCAAACCATTAGCTTAAATTTTTTATATTGTACTTCTTATCTTTACTTTTAACTTTGTTCACTTAAAGGGAAATAAAAATAGCTTTTATGCAATACTTTAAACACGGTATAATAACATTAGTTTTAGCACTATTATTGGTAGTGATGGGCTGTAAAAACTCTACTCAAACTACTGATGACAATAAAGACAGTCTTTCTGACCCTTTAAAAAATATGCAAGGTGAGGAAGTAATTGCAGTACAACACAATTTCCCGCCTACTCCATTAGAAATAAAAATTGATACTTCTTTTTCTATCGACAATAAAAAATACGGCTATCAATCTGTACAAAAAACTATTGATACCAGTATGGTTGTTTTTGTGCATAAGGCAATGGGGAAAACCGTAAAAGATGTGTACTTTGATTTTGAATACCACATAAAACCGACTGGGAAAGGATATAAAGGTGGCGCATTTATACTAACCAAGCACACCTTTAAGGAGGAGTTTACCGAAGATTTTATAAACCACTCTATTTTGCATAAAATGGAGTTTTTAGGCTATAACATATACTCTAATGAATACGAGTACAAGTTTTATATTACCCAGCCCGATACAGATTATAGCTATATTATTTATTATTTTATTAACAATAAAGGCGAAACCAATTTTCATGTAGATGATGTTTAACCTATTTGCCCAATTTTTTCAGCATCAAAACCTCTAAGAAAATCATCAATTAGCATTCTTTTTTTGCCTTGTAGTTGTATGTCTTTAATGCTTATCCATCCGTTGGTACACGCAATTTTTAGGTAGCTTTTATTATCCGTTTCAATAGTCCCGCTTTTTGCAGCAGTAGTGTCCCTATTTTTTTCAGCCCAAAATATTTTTAATATCAGCCCGTTTAGCTTTGTCCACGCTGTGGGGTAGGGTGATAAGCCACGTATAAAATTATAGTTTTCATCTACTGTCTTGCTCCAGTTAATCGCACAGTCTTCTTTAAAAATTTTGGGAGCGTGTTTAGTTTCAGTACTTACATTTTGTGAGGTAGGTGTATAGCTGTTTTGCTTAACCGTTTCAAGGGTTTTCACCATTAGTAAAGCTCCTACTTGCATTAGCTTATTGTACACACTACCTGCTGTATCTGTTTCTTCAATAGCCACAGTATCGCTCAAAATTATGTTTCCAGTATCTATTTTTTGTTGTAAAAAAAAGGTGGTAACCCCTGTTTCTTTTTCACCATTAATTACTGCCCAGTTTATAGGCGCAGCCCCCCTATATTGGGGCAAAAGTGAACCGTGTAGGTTGATAGTACCCAGTGTGGGCATATTCCACACTATTTCTGGTAACATTCTAAAAGCTATTATTATAAATATATCGGCATTATAATTTTTTAAGGTGTTAATAAACTCAGGGTTTCTAAGTTTTTCAGGTTGTAATACAGGTAGCCCCATTTCAACCGCAAATTGTTTCACTGCCGACTGTTGCAGCTTTAGCCCTCGTCCTGCGGGTCTATCGGGTGCGGTTACTACTGCCAATACCTCAAAACCTTCGTTAAGCATTTTTTTTAATGAGGTAACAGCAAAATCGGGTGTACCAAAAAATATAATTTTCAAAATGGTATAATACTTATTAAAAAACAAAAAAGCACTTTATAAGTAACTTTTAGCGTTTCATTTACAAGTACAATAATACGTGCAACATTTCATTGGTAAAAACACTCTATATAGTAACAATATACCGTATATTACATAACTTGAAATCAAAAGCCCTACATAGCTTCTTTCTATTCGTCGTTTTGCTGCTTGTAGCCGCTAATACAGTATTTTCTCAAATTAATTTTATTGAGAACAAAGGGCAATGGGAAAACAATATAAAATACCGTGCAGAAATACCTGGGGGTTTGCTTTTCATAGAAAATGGACAACTCTCTTATCTATTTGTTGACCAAGAACCTTTTAAAGAACTACACGATAAAGGAGTGTATAACAAGCCCGTACAGATGCACTATTTTAGAGTAGTATTTGAAGGTGCTAACCTCACTCCTACCTATAAAAACGAACTTACCGCAAAAACATATTATAATTTTTACTTGGGCAACGACCCTAAAAAGTGGGCTACGGGTGTAAATGCACATGGAAAAATTATTGTAAAAAACCTTTACCCTGGTATTGATTTGGAAATATTTGGCTCAAGTAATAACTCGCTAAAATATAATCTTATCATACAGCCTAATGCCAACCCTGATGTAATTAAAATGCGCTACGAGGGACTGGATGATATGCGCTTAAAAAAAGGGCAATTGCATTTAAAAACATCGCTGGGTAGTATTAAAGAACTTGCCCCAGTATGTTATCAGTATGGCGATACGGCATTAAAATATGTTAAAACCATATACTCATTAAAAGATAACTTGCTCACCTTTGATATTAAAGAAAAGTACAACCGTAGAAAATCTTTTATTATAGACCCTGAACTTATTTTTAGTACCTACTCGGGTGCTTTTGGCGATAACTGGGGCTATACTGGTACTTGGGATAATGATGGTAATGCATACAGCGGCGGCGCATCATATTATTATCTTAATCAAAGCCAAACACAAGTAGTTTCTAACGGTAGTTTCCCCACTACACCTGGTGCTTTTCAAACTACTTTTAAAAATGGAGTTAGTGGTGTAGGTTCTGACTTAGCTAGAGATGCTGCCATATATAAAGTGAGTAGCGATGGTAAAACACTTATTTATGCCACATACTTAGGCGGTAATCATAATGAAGAACCGCACAGTATGATAGTGAATAGTAAAAACCAATTGGTAGTTTTTGGCACTACTTTCTCAACTAATTTTCCCGTTTCTGCTAATGGGTATGACCGTTTATTAAACGGACAAGCCGATATTTTCGTATTTGTGTTGAGCGCAGATGGTAAAGCCATGATAGGCTCTACATTTATTGGCGGTAGTGGTATTGATGGTTTGAATGGTAGCGCATCACCAGGAAGCACTCCATTGGCATATAACTATGGCGACCAATACCGAGGTGAAGTTATTGTTGACGATAATGATAATATTTATGTAGCGGCAAGCACACAATCAACAGTAGGTTTTCCCATAAAAAATGCTTTCCAAACTTCGTATGGTGGAACGCAAGATGGTTGCGTTTTTAAACTTAATCCCACAGTTAGCAACTTAGAATGGAGTAGCTATGTAGGGGGAGTTGGCTACGATATTTGCAACGGTATTGACTTAGACAGTAAAGGCAATGTGCTTGTAGCTGGCGGAACAACATTAGGTATTGATGGTATTACTACTGGCATGGGTGAAACTACTACCTTTGTAGGCGGTAGTAGCGATGGCTTTTTGCTAAAGCTACCTCCACAGGGCAACGTAATTACCAATGCTACCTACTTGGGTACAAACCTTTACGACCAAGCCTATTTTGTAAAGGTTGACAATTACGATAACCCATACGTTACAGGGCAAACTAAAGGAGCGTGGCCAGTAACCACTCCTATATTTCATCAGCCTAATGGAGGGCAGTTTATCACACAATTCACCCCCAATTTACAATCGCGTATACGGTCTATGACTTATGGTAATGGTACTGTTAAACCTCAAATATCGTTATCTGCATTTTTGGTGGATGAGTGCAATAGAGTTTTTGTGAGCGGATGGGGAGGGGAAACCAATGCAGCACCAGGAGGACACGGCGGTTCTACTACTCAAATGTCAATCACTAATGATGCTTTTCAGAAAAATACCGATGGCTCTGATTTTTATTTAGCCGTTTTTTCACAAAATATTGATACGCTACTATATGCCACATTCTATGGCGGGGTAAGGTTTCCAACACCACAGGGCGAACACGTAGATGGCGGCACTAGTAGGTTCGATAGGCGAGGAATCATTTACCAATCGGTATGTGCGGGTTGCGGTGGTAATAGTTTGTTTCCTGCAACGGCAGGCGCACACTCAACCACTAATAAAAGTGGTAATTGTAATAATGCCATTTTTAAAATTGATTTTGAAAACCTAAACCATTCTCCCGTTGTAAATGATATTTTTAGAAGTATAGATGTAGGCGAAGAATTAAATTTTGGCTACTTTGGCACTGATATAGACAAGTACGATACTCTTTTTATGAAGGTGGATGAGAGTGCTTTTACAAGCCCAATATATCAAGGTAATATGCCTACTATCAATTATCAAAAACAAGGGCTACGCCAATTAAATTTAAATTTTAGTTGGACACCCGATTGTAACCAAGTTACAGGCGATACTATTTTTATGAAGGTGGATATTAAAGATTTGGGTTGCCCCGATAATAAACAGGATAGTGCTACTATAAAAATACTGGTAACATTACCACCTGTTATTCCTCCACCTGATGTGCTTTGTGTTGTACCTACCTCCATTTCAAGTTTAACCCTGCGTTGGACAAATGTGGATACCAGTAGCAAATACTTCTCACATTTTATGATTAAAAAAATAGACCCGCAAGGCAACGAGTTTGATTTTGGTCCCTTTACAAAAGCTGATAAATTTGAATACGTTGATTTAGCTGTATCAGATTATAGAAACCGCAACTATTGCTACTATATTTATGCTGTAAATATTTGCGGAAAAAAAGGAGCAAACTCATACACTGTTTGTACTATCGACCAGTTTAATGCCCCTATAAATACTACCCAAATAGTTACTGCAACCGTAGAAGACAACAAGCGTGTAAAATTAGTTTGGTTTGATAGTAAGGAGGATGATTTTGAGTCGTACCTTGTTTATAGATCGCCCAGAACCACCAACCCAAAAGACTTGTCTTATATATTTTACGGTACCACCAACCAATCTATTGATACTACTTTTATTGACGAGGAAGTGGATGTTAACAATCAGTCTTTTTGTTACAGAATACAAGTTACAGACCAGTGTGGACATATAAGCAAGTTTAGTAATATTGGCTGCAATATAGTTTTAAGCGGGGCTACTGAACCTTACCTACACCGCCTAAATTGGCAAAATTATTTAACATGGGACGATGGAGTAACCCATTATGAACTGATACGCTGGGACGATAGAAAAATTCCTGCTTCAGTATATAAAGGCGCACCCACAGTTTTAAACTATAATGATGAACAGCTCGACTATAATTGGGGAGCTTATTGGTATAAAGTAATTGCTACTGAAAATAATGGAAATTTAGCCACCTCGCAATCAAACGAAGTGCGCTTAATACAAAAACCATTACTTCATATTCCTACTGCTTTTACCCCCACAGGAGATAATCTTAACGATGTATGGGGATTGTCAGATGTTTTTGTGAAAGACTACCATATGCAGGTATATAACCGCTGGGGAGAAAAAGTATTTGAAAGTTTTGACAAAAACGAACAATGGAGCGGTGTTTTTGAGCGCAAAGAAGGTCCTGCTGATGATGTATTTATATGGCTAGTACGCTATACAGGCTGGGACAATAGTATTACCGTGAAAAAAGGTACTGTAACTATTTTGAATTAATACTTTTCTATTTATTGAATTTATAATCTAATTCAAGTTATTCAATAATAACAATGCTTACACCTGCCCCACCAAAATCTATATGTTCATCTTCCATACTCGCTACTGCATTTAGTTTTGTAAGTTCTTTTCTAAGTAATTTCCGTAATATTCCATCTCCTTTTCCGTGTATAATACGCAGGCTACTAAACCCTGTAATAATTGCTCTATCTACAAAAGCTAATGCCTCATTTAAGGCTTCATCACCACGTTTTCCTCTCAAATCTATTTCGGGTTTAAACTCCATAAATGCGGAGGTAATGTTAACTCCCTTATAAGTATTCTGTACTTTCTTAGCTTCTTTAAGGCTTACTTTCTCCAATTTACTTAGCTCAATACTACTTCTCATATCGCCAAAGGCTACCACTGCTTTTTTGCCTTTAGTGCTTATTAAATCACCAATAACAAACTGCCCTTTTATACGCACTTTGTTCCCTATTTCCAATCCATCTTGAGGCAATATGGTTACTTTTTCATTGGCTACTTCTTTGGTTAATATCTCTCGTTTTGTATTTAGAGTTTTGCGTGCTTTTTCTGTTTTTTCTTTATCAGCTTTGCCTTCTTTTATAGTTTTAATAGTATTTTCAACTACTTGATTTGATTGGCTTATAATCTCTAATGCTTCTTCTTTTGCTTGCCTAATAATGTCTTTCTTTTTTGTATCAATACTTTTTTTCAACTCCTCGTAGTTGCTTATTAGTTTATCTACGTGTTCTTGCTTTTGTTGCAAGGTAGTGAGGCTTTCTTTCACCTCGTTTTGTTCACGCTCAAGTTGTACAATTAGTTCATCTACATTTTTTTGTTTGTTACCTACTTTTTTGCGGGCGTGTTGCAGTACCTTTTTGTTTAGCCCAATTTTTTGGGCGACTTCAAAAGCAAAAGAGCTGCCGGGTTTGCCCACCTCTAATCTATATAAAGGCTTTAAATTCTCTGTATCATACGCCATGCTTGCATTTACCATACCTTGTGTGTTGTTTGCCAATAACTTCAAATTGCTAAAGTGAGTAGTGATAACACCGTATGCCTTTTGCATATTCAACTCTTCTAAAACGGCTTCTGCCATTGGGCCGCCAAATTGTGGGTCAGTTCCCGTTCCCATTTCATCTACCAAAAACAAGGTTTTTTTATCCGCAGCATTAATAAAATGCTTCATATTTTTTAGGTGAGAACTGTACGTGCTTAAATCATTATCCAATGATTGCTCATCGCCAATATCAATAAATATTTTACTAAAAATACCTGTTACTGATTTTTCGTGCATGGGTACAGGCACACCACATTGCACCATGTATTGTAACAATCCTAATGTTTTTAGTGCTACCGACTTACCCCCCGCATTTGGTCCTGATATAACCAAAATACGTTGCTGCGCTCCCAACTCAATACTCATAGGTATCACCTCTAAGTTTTGTGCTTTGTGGTTCATCCATAAAATAGGGTGATAAGCATCTCGCCATGCAAATGCGGTTTTATCCTGAACTTTTGGCACTATTGCTTTTATCTGCAAAGCGAAAGCTGCTTTTGCCCTTATAAAATCAACAATGCCTAATTTTTGGTAATAGGTAAGCAGTGTAGGTACTTCGGGTGTTATTTCTGCTGTTATCTCCTTTAATATTTTTTCTACCTCACGTTTACGCTCTATTTGTAACTCACGCAGTTGGTTGTTAAGTTCTAATATCTGGGTAGGCTCAATATAATATACCTGCCCCGTGCTTGACTCATCATGCACCAAACCCGCTATTTTACGCTTGTGCTCTGCCAATATGGGAATAACCATACGGTTATCTCGTACAGAAATATCCGTATCTGCCGCCCAACCTTCGTTTTTAGCCCGCTTAAAAATACTTTGTACTTTGCGGTGGAGTTCCCGCTCAACAGACACTATGTTGGCTTGTATATCCAACAACTCATGCGATGCAGAAGGTTTCATTATGCCCTCTTTGTCCAGTATCCTATCTATTTTACGAATGATAGTATCATCAAAATCAATATCTCTAAATAGTTCTACTAAGTAGGGAAACTCATTTTCTTTAGACTTTATAAAACGGGCTACTTGCGAGAATGTAAGCAACGATAGCCTAATCTCATGCAGTTGCTGCTCTAATAAAAAATAGCCTTCAATACCCAAATGTTTAAAGTGCTTAGTGGCATCTATATAATTATCAGTAGGGAAACTATTTTCTACTTGAAGTATTTGTATAAATTCATTGGTTTGCGAAAGCCAACGCACCACCAACTCGTGCGAGTCGCTAAACTTCATTTTATCAACAAAGCCTGCCCCCAATGTGCTAAGGCATTTCTCACGTATTTTTTCTCTTATGGTATCAAAGCCTAATTTCTCTTCGATGTTGCGGGGATAATTCATTTACTGATAAAAGGTATTGTGGGGTAGAAAGATTTTCTACTTGATGGGATTATTTAGTTTAATCCCTTTGATATTTTTAAAATCGTCTGCATTATTGGTCATTAATACCAAATCATACTCTAACGCTGTTGCAGCAATTATTGCATCGCCTAAAGATGTTTTTTTACTCTGTTTGATAAGAATACTTCGTTCTATAATAGCATCCGAAATACCAATTAAACTAATCTCATTAAATAAATTTTTGAAATAAGTATTCTCAATTGCTGTAATACGTCTAAAACCCAATACTTCTAATTTTGAAATCTTAGAACAAAAAACAGCTTCTACTGCTATTAACTTTCGTAAGTAATCAAACTGTGGTTGTGAAGAATATATAAGAATATTAGAATCAATAATGTACATTACTCATCTCTAAAAGGTAATTCTCTATCTTTTCTTTGCTCGCGCTGCCACTCCATAGGGTTATCACCAAAAGAGGTTAAACCACCTTTTTTAGCCATTTCATCCATCAGCTTTGCAACAGCCTCACCATTGCTGGGTGGTGGTAATGTATCGTCAGTTTCAGCCAATATAATTTTATCGCCAAGCAGTTTTTTCAACTCTTCTTCACTAATACTATCATCTACATATATCTTGTACGACCGTTTCATACTGCAATTTACTCAAAAATTCAGCAAAATCCTTACCACCCCAAAAGATACGCAAAAATTAATGGTACTACAATGGTAGCATCACTTTCTACTATATATTTCGGGGTATCAATGTCTAATTTTCCCCAAGTAATTTTTTCATTCGGTACTGCCCCACTGTATGAACCATACGAAGTGGTTGAATCGCTTATTTGACAAAAATAACTCCAAAACGGTACATCTTTCCACTCCAAATCTTGGTACATCATAGGGACTACACATATAGGAAAATCGCCTGCAATCCCCCCTCCTATCTGAAAAAAACCAATTCCCTTGCCCCCGCTATTGTTCCTGTACCAATCAGCCAACCATACCATATACTCAATACCGCTTTTTGTGGTACTGGCTTGCAATTCACCTTTTATAATATAACTGGCAAATATGTTGCCCATAGTACTATCTTCCCACCCAGGTACTATTATAGGTATATTTTTTTCGGCAGCGGCTATCATCCAACTATGCTCAACAGGTATTTCGTAGTGTTCTTTTAGCACACCACTTAGCAATAGTTTATACATATACTGGTGCGGGAAATATCGCTCGCCTTTGGCTTCTGCATCTTTCCATATTTTGTATATATGCTCTTGTATTCGGCGAAATGCTTCTTCTTCGGGTATGCAGGTATCGGTAACACGGTTATACCCTTTTTCTAATAATTCCCATTCATCTTTCGGGCTTAAATCACGGTAGTTAGGCACACGTTTGTAATGGCTATGTGCTACTAAGTTCATTATATCTTCCTCCAAGTTTGCCCCTGTACAGCTTATTATCGCTATTTTATCTTGGCGTATCATCTCTGCCAGCGATATGCCCAACTCGGCAGTACTCATAGCACCTGCCAAGCTCACCAACATTTTACCCCCCTCTGCTAAATGGGTCTCATACCCTTTGGCGGCATCTACCAAAGCGGCAGCATTAAAATGGCGGTAGTGGTGGGTGATAAACTGTGATATTGCTCCTTTAGTCATGTTCTTTTTTCTTAATCCCTACAAATATAGGGTTTGGTGTTTACTGTTTTATATTGTTAGCCCACTGTGCATTATGATTTACAATAAAAGAAGTTCCTTTTTTATTGTTAAGAAAAGTTGGCTATTAACAGTATTGATATGTTATAAAGATTAGAAATGGCAATCATTGTTAAAATAGCTTTTTCACCAGCGTTCAATATTTTATTAGCGTGTCCGTTTAGCAGTATATTAGCTATTATGCCCACAGTAAAGTAATTTATGAAACCACCTACTGATAGTGCGTTCACCTCTTTACCATTATCAATTATTATTTGAAAAACCAACAAACCTACTACACTAAGGTATAAAATATTGTTTTTCCCCAGTTCATCTTTGTTTTTGTACAATTTATAAGCCAACAAGCCTGTAAAAAGTGTTATCCCTATTTTGCCAATAAGCAAAGCCGCTTCGGTAGTAGTTGCATTTGCGCTTACTAATGTAAAATATACTCCCATAGCACCCATTGCAAAAGCCACAAGCAGTAGCGAGTAGTAGTTTCTAAGTTGTATTATACAATACGCAAAAAACACCCCCCAGCTTATAAAAAATGTATAGGCAACATAGTGTGTATGCTGCCATGTGTAAATAGCTGATATAGTTAAAGTAGCTAATACTAATAGTAGCCAAGTTATAAATATTTCTTGTATAGTTTGTAAACGCTTCATACTTACTTTGTAGCTAACAAAGTAATGAAATACAAGGCAGAAACCCTATAAATCCAAAAATCCCATCAAAAAAATAATGACGGGATTCTTGATTCAAACCTACCTTATTGTTTTTAGTCCAATTTCTCAAAAAAAAATCTTGAAAATACGTAAAAACGTGTCTTTCTAAAAACTACTTACAAAGACCCCACTACTATATAAAAAGTTGCCTGCCCTTTCAAAGTTTTTTATAGAAAATTTATTTTGTAGATAAGTTGTGTGTTCTGACTAATTAGTCATTAGTACATTTGTATTTATATAAAGTTACTGTTTGCAAGGTATATCCTTGTTTAAATATTATGCCGAAGCCTACTTTTATAAATCTTCAAAAAAATAAAAAAAATAAAATTTTGGCTGTTGCCCTCAACGAGTTTGCGCTAAACGATTACGACCACGCCTCTATAACTCGCATAGTAAAAGTATTAGAAATAGCAAAAGGAAGTGTATATCAGTATTTTGAAAATAAAAAAGACCTTTATCTATATTTGGTAGAGCAAGCTACACGCAAAAGGCAAGAGTATGTGAAACCCTTGCTAAAAAATCCTCCAAATGATTTTTATGAACTTATAACCCAACTTTTCAAGGAAACCATACAATTTGATATAGAAAACCCTTTGTATAGCCGCTTGTTATCAAATGCTAATAATGAAAAATTTAGTAAAGATTTGGGCAATGCTATGTTGGAAGTGCGTAAAAAATCTATGGATTTTATGCGTGGGTTAATAGAACGTGAAGTTTTGATGGGAAGCGTGCGATTCGATTTGAATATTGACCTTGCAAGCTATTTATTAGCACAAATGAATGCTAATATTCTTGATTTCATCATCATTCAAAACAAAATAGATAGCGATACTTTAATGAGTACCCGGAAATTAAAGAATGCTATTTCTGAAACAGATATACAGTCTATATCTCGCCAAATAGCTGATTTTCTACGTATTGGAATAAAAATGGAAGTACGTAGTTAGTACTGCCTCAAAACTTGAAGTATTGTAAGTACGTATCAGAATAACACCGCCCAATAGGCTTACCATTTAAATCAAAACCTGTATTATACTCACGCTACTTAGTTGCAACTTTAAAAATTGTTTACTGTTTAAACTGTAATGGGTGCATTTGGCAAAAAAATTGCGGGTGAAGTATATGCAACATATTATTGTGCAGATTAATCTTATTATAAAATTTTATAGATGAAGAGAATAGTATTATTTCTAAGTGTGTCATTTTTCCTGCTTTCGTTTCAAAATAATGCCTATGCAGGCAAAGGAGACTTACACTACAAAATAAAAATAAAAATAAAAGGGATAAGCGATACCATGATATACTTAGCCAACTATATGGGTAACCAAACCTATTTGGTAGATTCTGCTATGGTGAACAAAAAAGGGGTTGCTATTTTTGAGCGTGATACCGTTTTAGATTGTGGTATTTATATGGTTGCCCTTGGTCGTATCAAACTTTTCGAGTTTGTGGTATCAGAACAAGAATTTACGCTTGAAACCGACCAAAAAGATTATATGGCAAATATGAAGGTGAAAGGCTCAAAGGAAAATAAAATATTTTTCGAGTTTCAGCAATACGCCTATGGTTTAGGAGTGGAAGAAAACAAATACCGACAGTTATTAGAAATGTGGGAAAATGAGCCTGCAAGAAAAGATACCGTTGAAAAAATTAGGGCTTACCTAAAAGTTATACCACAGCAAATGAGTGATTTTAGGCTAAACTTTATGGAAAAGTACCCCACCGCCATACTTACACAAATTTTTAATGCCATGAAAGAGCCTAAAGTGCCTGATGCGCCGAAGGATGAAAATGGAAATATAATTGACAGTAACTGGCAATATTATTGGTACAAAAGCCACTATTGGGATAATGTGAATTTTAATGCAGGTTGTGTATTACGCTCACCTGTATATCAAGGGAAATTAGACCGTTTTATGGATAAAATGACGGTACAGCAACCTGATTCTATTTTAAACTCGGCAATTGCTGTTATTGATAAAACCCTTGCCAATAAAGAGATGTTTAGATATACACTTGTGCGTATTATGAGCAAGTACGAAAAATCTAAGTTTATTTGCATGGATGCAATACCTGTGCAACTGGCAATGAAATATTATACCTACGAGCGTTGTTACTGGCTGGATAGTACTGAAATATATAGAACACGAACAAATGCAGAATCATACCTGCCTATGCTTTGCAACCGCTATGCACCCGAGTTAAATATGTATGACTCTAACCTGCAAAAGAAAATAGATTATATAGTAGAGACTGATAGCAACGAAGATAGCCGAGGCACAAAATTAAGGAAACTTTTAGCAAAAGAAAGAGGAGTAAGCCTTTATGCCATAAAAGCACCTTATACTGTTTTAGTATTTTGGGATCCTGACTGTGGGCATTGCAAAAAAGAAATGCCTATCATAAAAGGATTTTACGACAAGGTAAAAACTTATGGTGTTGAAGTATATTCTGCCTGTGTTGAAAAAGATACCAAAGCATGGATGAAGTATATTAATGAAAACAACCATAATTGGATAAGTGTAGCCGACTCATGGAATATTTCTGGCTTTCGTAAATCGTATAATATTAACAGTACGCCGCAAGTATTTTTGCTTGACAAAGACAAAAAAATAATTGCAAAACGCTTAGGAGCAGAACAACTAAAAGAGATTTTATATAACGAATTAGGTATTGAATATACTGCCCCTCCAAAAAAAGAAGAAGCTAATAATGACGACCATAGCGGTCATGGGCATTAACTAATTTATTTTATACTAAGACAAATGCCACAGCCAGCAACTATGTTGCTGGCTGTGGCATTTTAGCTTGTTTTATTTGTGCAAGGGTTATGTATTCTTTTAAAGTACTAAAAGCCATACAATTAACATGGCGATAGGTTGAAACCTACCGCTTATAAGAATTACAGTACAAAGGCTGACTTATTATGAACAAAAAAACCGCAGGAATTAAGTCCTACGGTCAATCATTTTAAAGTGTATATGTTTTAAAACGAAAAATTGCTCTGTACTGCTAAGGTTTCAAATAGCACGCCAAAACTATCGGTTTGATAAAATTTGGCAGAAAGAAAACCTTTGAAGAATTTATTATTTCTCGTCTTCTATAATCACCCCCGATTTTCCTTTGTAGGGAGATTCAACATTAGGAACTGTTACAAGTAATTTGCGGTATTGTTTTTTTAATTCCGCAGAGGTTTTGTTTCTTCTCGATTTACGTTTTAGCCTAGTAATTGCCATTGTGGTGTTCTTTAAAGGATGGCAAAGATAAGAATTTAAAATTTACTTAAAAACCTCTCTCTAAAAAACTATAATACTTTTTTAAAGGCTTACCTTTATTGTATAAATAATCTACTAATATTTCCTCAGTCTCAATAGTGTAGCCAATTGGTGGCTTAGAAATTGTGAATGCTATATACTTACCTCTACCCATTGCCCTACATCTTCCCCAAACATTATATACAGTCCAAATTAGCCTCTTATGAAAAGTATCTTTGTATATTCTAC
This sequence comes from uncultured Burkholderiales bacterium, assembly GCA_964584305.1. Classification (GTDB taxonomy): domain Bacteria; phylum Bacteroidota; class Bacteroidia; order UBA8524; family UBA8524; genus SB11. The sequence continues at coordinate 42,176 of CAZOZL010000005.1, read as the reverse complement.
TAATAAAGCAAGCATGACAATCGCCCATAAAATAACCTTGAAATAGTATATGCTTTGTTATATCAATACTATCCAATTTTAAACCAATAGCATCTTCATATTTTGCCAACACACTATCATTATCAATAATAGAGGGTAGCTTATATAATTGCCATCTATTTTTTGGGGCTAACAATAAACCTTTTGGTTGTATTGGTATATATCCCATTGCAAGAAAAATAGAGTCTGTTTTATCTATATCTAACTTTTGTATTCTTTTTCGCTGTGCAAATAGACTATTAACAGTAAATAGTAGTAGATATAGTAGTACTAATCTTTTCATAACCGTTAATACTACCTACTAATTAGAAAGTAAATATAGCTTATAAGCAAGCTGTTCTTCCACCATCTACCACCATATTAGTCCCGTTAATATATGCGGCTAATGGCGATGCTAAAAACGTTGCCGCATTGCCTATCTCTTCGGGGGCAGCAAAGCGGGCGGCAGGTATTTCAGCCAACATATCTTGTTCTACCTCATTGCGCTGTTTATTTGTCTTTGCCGATTTATTATCAATAATATTGCTTAGTCGTTCGGTTTCAGTAGCACCAGGCAGTACATTGTTTACAGTAATACCAAAAGGGGCAAGCTCACCCGCTAAAGTTTTAGCCCAATTGCCCACAGCCCCACGTATGGTATTTGACACACCCAAACCAGCAATGGGTTGTTTTACTGATGTTGAAATAATATTAATAATACGTCCATACTTTTCTTTTTTCATTCCCTCAACCACAGTTTGCACTAAAACCTGATTGCATATTAAATGTGCTTGAAAAGCATTTAAAAATTGCTCCACACTCGACTCTATCGCTTTGCCTGCGGGTGGTCCTCCAGTATTATTTACCAATATATGTATTGGTTGAGTTTTTAAAAGATAGTTCTCCAACTTTATCTTTAATATGTTGGGGCGAGCAAAATCGGCAGTAATAGTTTCGTGAACTTGATTGTATGGGTTGGGTAATTGCTTTTTTGCTTTCGCCAATTTTTCGGGGTTACGGGCAACAAGTATTACCGTTGCACCCGCTTCTGCCATTAGTTTTGCAGTAGCCAAACCTATACCCTGTGAACTGCCACATACAACGGCACGCTTATTTCTTAAATCTATTTGTAACATAAAATGCAAACCTAATGTTATTTTAAGCTACGATGAAAGTTTTTTGTTAAAACTAAGCACTCTAAATTTGCGGTAGAGAAAGAGAACAAATGCACACATTAGAGCCATTTTATTTGTGGAGAGAACTATACAAAGCTGAAGACGATCAACGGTCGCCTTTTTTTGATAGAGAATATAATGAGTTTGAATACTCTAACAGGGTGTACGACCATTTTATACACCCGCAGTGGGATGATTTTGGAAGTAATACACTATATATAAAAATAATATTTGCCGATTATGTAGATGGTTTTGCCATTGTGGAAATGATTGGAGAATGGAATGATGCTATTGACAATGATATAATGTTTTTGATGCGAGAGATAATTGAACCTTTAATGGAGAAAGGCATTGACAAATATATTATAGTAGGCGAAAATGTGTTGAACTTTCATACCAGCGATGATTCTTACTACGAGGAGTGGTTTAGCAATATAGAAGATGGATGGATAGCTTTTATAAACTTTAGAGACCATGTATTAGAAGAGTTTAAAACCAATAATATAGATTTTTATATAAACTTTGGAGGCGAATTAGACGACCTATTATGGCGAAAATTAGCACCGCATCAGTTTTTTGGGAAGGTGGAAGAAGTGTTAAATTATAGGCTGGCTTAAATTTTAAAGTTTCAAACTTCAGGTTTTAAGTTTTGGGTTTCAATCTCAAAAACAATAAATTACAGGCTTAAACTTTATGCTTGTGAAAACAATTTTTACTTTTTTAATATTACTAATGGGTAGTGCTACCTATGCCCAAACTTGGCAAAATGCGGATACTGTTACTTGCCCAAAAGAAGTAAAAAACATATATGTACACCCTTTGTATAGTGATAGCCTAAGCAGCAGCTTTGTTATCTTCATTAAAAAAGAAGTAAAAAAACACAAACACCAATACCATAGCGAGCACGTTATAGTTTTAGAGGGTGAAGGTAAAATGACTTTGGGTGCTAAAGAGTTTGTTGTGAAAAAAGGGGATGTAATTTTTATACCTAAAGGTGTTCCTCACAAAGTTACCACAACATCAAAAAAACCTTTAAAAGTTATATCAGTGCAAGCACCTAAGTTTTTGGGGAAAGATAGAATTATGATAGAGTGATGAGCCGAAGGCGAATAAAATTTTATTAAAAAATAAAGCCTCCCCAATAGGGAGGCTTTATTGATTGAAATTTATAGGTTAGTCTAGAGAATCTTATTCAAAAATAACTCTGCTATATGCTATGCCTTTATCTAATACTACACGCACTATATAAACGCCCGCTGGCAAACTATTACGATTAATGATAACAGTACCACCCTGATTTGCATTTTCTTGAGTGGTTACCAACTTACCAGCAATGGTATATACCTCAACAGTATTTATAGTACCCTCTGCAAAAGAAACAGTAATGTTTGTGGTTGCAGGGTTTGGATATACTTCTACCATATCACTAAGGTCAATACCGTTTACACTGCTAACTTTTGATGCACAACCTGGTAAGCCTAAAGCACATACCATGCGTGGAGTTACAAACCCTTGAATGGTATCAATATAAGCCATCGCTTTTGTTTTGCTCATATTAGGATTTGAAAACATAGACTTGTTATGAGCATTAATACCAAAAGGACCGAAAGATTTAATAGTTACACTATCCCACCAATCCCATGGAGAACCTTCGTTAGCAAATTGTGATGCTACTTTTGGAATATGTAAAGGGTATAATCCTTCAAAGCCTTCGTTTGTTTTGCTGGCTTCGGCAGTAAAAGGATCGCTATAGTCTCTGTTATTAATTATATCATTATTGCCCATACGTTGCGAGATACGCACAGTTTCTCTACTTCCACAAGCGTTGTTAATTACTGTTGTTTGTGTAGTAGGTACAATTACATTGCTAAAACCATAAGGAGCTAATGGGTCGTTTACACAGTGTATAGAAACTATTGGCGTTTCACCTGCTTCAATCCATGATGAATCTGCAGTAGCACCACCATAGTTAAATACAAAATTTACATCAGTTGAAACACCAGCATCACCTGATATATTTAATTGAGGAATGCCACCTAAGCCCAACCAGTCACCCATAAAGGTAGTGTTTACCATGGGGGTAGTATTACTCCAGCTAAATTTTTCTAATTCAACTTCAGTTTGTTTGTTTAGCGATGAATAGGCTAAAGCTACATAACCGCCTGTACCTTGCCCACCGATAGCTATTTTGCTCACATCCACTTTATACATTGAAGCATTGGAACGGAAAAAGCGAACACAGTTACGTGTATCTTGTATAGCACGGTATGTGGCTTGTAATAGTAACGACGTAGCTGTATCACTATTTGTAGTAGTGGGATTCCAACCTAAACGGTAACTCATTGCAACAGCTATATACCCTTTACGAGCGAAGCGGCGGCACATTTCAACAATACTACTATCTGTGCGTGCACCCGTAGTTTGCTGATTAATTAAAGGTGGAAGAAAGCTACCTGTGTGTAATAATATTACTAACGGGCGTGTAGAGGCAGTATCGCCCATTGGCTCATAAATATCACATTGTAACCCAATTTTTACTAATGGTGGAGGAACCATTGGCAACGCAGGCCAAGACATATTAGAGTCGTAAACAACATTTCTTGTTTCAGTAACACCTGCAAAAACTTCCGTTAAAAAACGCTGTGATTTTGCTGGAATAAAGCTAAGTAAGCCAAAGGCTAACCCGAGCGTAAGTAGTATGTTTTTCTTCATAATTAAAAGTAGAATTTTTTACAAAGTAATAGGTTTATGTATTACAATATCAATAAAAGAGAGAGTTTTTTACTAAAACCGCTAAAAACAACCTAAAAGTAACCCGCAGTGCATTATAATATATCTGAATATCAGCATCTTTATTAGCTGTTATCTATTGGCTTTTAGCCTTTAGCGCGATGGGTAGTAATGCTGAACTTAATTTTGTGACTGCCCATTCTATACATACAATTTTTGTTTAGCTTATGAATAGCCTAATTGTTACGACAATTTTTGATGGTACTCCTTAGCAGCCTTTACAAACCTAATAAACAAAGGATGGGGATTAGCTACTGTGCTTTTTAACTCGGGATGAAACTGTACACCCACAAAATGAGGATGCCCTTGTAGCTCTATTATTTCAACCAAATCACCATCAGGATTAATGCCCGTAGCTACCATACCATTAGCCACAAATTGGTCAAGGTATTTATTATTAAACTCATAACGGTGGCGGTGGCGTTCGCTAATTTTTGTTTTGCCATATGCAGTAGCCGCTATCGAGCCTTTTTTAACCTCGCATGGATAAGCACCCAAACGCATAGTTCCCCCCTTTCGAGTAATTTTTTTCTGTTTCTCCATTAAGCTAATAATGGGGTATTTGGTTTTGGAGTTCACTTCTGTTGAGTCAGCCCCTTTAAGCCCTACAACATTTCGTGCAAACTCAATAGATGCACATTGCATACCTAAGCATATACCAAAAAATGGGATATTATTTTCTCTAACGAATTTAATTGCTTCAATTTTTCCAGCAATCCCACGTTCGCCAAACCCTGGGGCAACCAAAACACCGTCTAAATGTCCCAGTTTTTGCTGTACATTTTCTTGGTGCAATGTTTCAGAGTGTATAAACTCAAGGTTTACTTTACATTCTTTTTCAGCACCTGCGTGTATAAATGATTCCACAATAGACTTATAAGCATCAGGCAATTCAACATATTTTCCTACTAAGCCAATTTTCACTTCTGCTTTTGGGTGTTTGTGTTTCAATAAAAATGCTTTCCACATTTCTAAGGTAGGTTCGGTTTTACTGGGCAATTTAAGTTTGCTTAGCGTTACCCTATCAAGTTTTTCTTTTTGCATTACCAAAGGCACATCATAAATAGTTTCTACATCAATAGATTCTATTACTGCATTTGCTTTTACATTGCAAAACAAGGCTAATTTTTTACGGATTTCAGCCGTCAAGTGATGTTCTGTACGGCATACTAAAATATCGGGTTGTATGCCATATTCCAACAACATTTTTACACTGTGCTGGGTAGGCTTTGTTTTTAATTCTTTTGCAGCAGCAAGATAGGGTACGAGTGTAAGGTGTATTACAATTACATCTTCGGTAGGTAGTTCCCAGTTAAGCTGGCGCACCGCTTCAATATAGGGTAGCGATTCTATATCACCTACTGTGCCGCCAATTTCTGAAATAATAATATCGTATTTTCCACCTTCGCCCAATAGCTGAAAACGGCGTTTAATCTCATCAGTAATATGTGGAATTACTTGCACTGTTTTGCCTAAGTAATCACCATCACGTTCTTTTTGTATTACGGTTTGATATATTTTACCTGTGGTAACATTATTTGCCTGCGAGGTGGGGATATTTAAAAAACGTTCGTAATGTCCAAGGTCTAAATCGGTTTCGGCACCATCTTCGGTTACATAGCACTCGCCATGCTCGTAGGGGTTCATTGTGCCGGGGTCAACATTAATATAGGGGTCAAACTTTTGGATGGTGACTGAGTAGCCTCTTGCTTGTAATAGCTTTGCTAATGAAGCCGAAACTATACCTTTACCTAATGATGACGTAACTCCGCCCGTTACAAAAACGTATTTAACTTTTTTCATGACAAAACTTGTGATTCTGATAAAAAATGATGTTTAAAACCTTCTTAAAAAACATCTTGTCAGACGGGATGCAAAGCTATTACTTTTTACTGTAAGGTTAACTAAACTGTGGAAAGTGTTGTAAAAAATTTTCAGCATTTGCCAAATCAGTAGGGGTATCTATTGATATGCTTTGATAATTGGTTTGTTTAACAGAAATAGTATATCCGTTCTCTAACCAGCGCAGTTGCTCCAGCATTTCTAATTCCTCTAATAATGATGATGGAAGTTGAATTATATCACGCAAAACATCTTTTCTATATCCATAAATACCCACATGAAGATAATGTACTTTTCTTTGCACCCATTCCTCTTGTGGTGTACCACGCAAGTGTGGTATAGGCTGGCGGCTAAAATACAATGCCTTAAAATTTTCATCAAAAATTACCTTTGCCGTATTGGGACTAAAAAGCTGCTCGGTACTATCTGTTTGTTTAATGAGGGTGGCAATATCTGTTGTTTCATCCTCAAAGCAGGTAGCCAGCTGGTCAATCTGTTCGGGTAGTATAAAAGGCTCATCACCTTGAATGTTTAGCACTACATCAAAATCGTTATATACCGTTTCTATTACTTCTGCACACCGCTCCGTACCATTTTTATGGTGTTCGGCAGTCATTAGTACATCTCCTCCAAAATCCTCAATATGATTATAAATTCGCTGGTCATCAGTAGCCACAATAATTTTATCAATTCTAGTAGCTTTTGCAACCTGCTCATATACCCTTTGCACCATGCTTTTGCCTCCAATTTTTTCAAGAGGTTTCCCAGGGAATCTGGTTGAGGCATAGCGAGAGGGAATTACGGCTAAAATTTTCATAGGCTATTATAGATATTGGGCAAATATAGTATATGTGTAGCCCTGTAGTGCTGCTATATTAAAAAAGACAGAATAGGCATAAATGCTTAATTCTATTCATAAAGGTTTCGTTAAGGTTATGAATTGCGATAAGTTTTATACCTGTCGCAACTAAAAACTGCCACATTTGCCTACACGCCCTTCGACAAGCGCAGGGTAACAACCGCACACAAAGCTATGCAAGGCAAAAGCCAATGGTTAAATAACCCTTACAACAGTCTTAGTTATGTATTTATGAGTAATTTACTTAAAAAAATAAGTTACTTTTTTATTGTTAACTTGTTTAAGTTTTGTAACTTACTGCTTTTAAAAACAGTAAGTTAATTAATGGAAAAGGTAGAATTTATCCTTTATGTCCACAATAAGAAGGTGGCAACTGATTTTTATAGTGCCGCGCTAAATAAAAAGCCCATTACTGATGAAGCAGGCATTACCGAGTTTGAACTTAATAGTGGCTGTGTACTGGGCATTATGCCTGAAAGCGGAATAGCAAAAATTTTGCAACCCGTAATGCCACACCCAGCGCAGGCAAACGGAATACCCCGTTGCGAGTTATATCTTTATGTGAATAATCCCGAAGAGTATTTGGAACGTGCTTTTGCGGCAGGTGCAGTGCTAATAAGTCCTAACCAAAAACGAGAATGGGGAGATGAAGTAGGTTACTGCGCCGACCCTGACGGGCATACTGTCGCTTTTGCCAAAAAACTTTAATCAAAATTTAGTGGTTTATTGGTTTCTTAGGAGCAGGAGGCTTGGGTACAGGTTTTACCCTTGCAGGCTTCTTTTTTGGGCGTGATGGTGTATTGTTTAAACCATTAATTTTTGTTCTGCGGGAACGTTTGGGACAATCTTTGCATTTTTTAATGTGTAGCATCACTCCTAATCTAAACACCAAAATATTTGAAGCAGGGGCTGAAACTACACGGTATCTTACACCACTTTGAAAGGCAGGGTCTCGCGCAACCGAGTTTTCAGCTATAAACTTTATACCTGTACCAGTAGAGTAGCTTATTCTTGCATCAAATGTTACAGCACTACCCAAATTATATATCACCCCTAATGAACCGCCGTAATGTGGTCTGCTACTGCGTAATAGTAGCTCGGTAGAGCGGCGTTCAAAACCATCAATATTTTCATTAAACTTATTTATTTGGTTGGTATAAAAAGAACGTGATGCTCCAAATACATCAAAGTATGGATTTATTTTACCCGTATTAAATATAAATTTGGGAGCTACATAAAATGCCGTCATTCTATTTCTAATTTTTACACTGCCCAAGTCATTATTGGGAGTATCAAAAACCAAATCATTTACTTTACTGCTGCTTCCATAATGTAGAAATTCAAAACCTAATCCTAAGCGAATTTCAAAAAATTTATTTTTTGTTTTATAAAGCGTACCACTTAAAAACTCGATAGAAAAGCCAATACCATTATGATAGTTAGAGTCTCTAAGCCCACCCATTGGGAGTGAGCCATTTGTATAAAGGTTTAGGTAAGGCTGCGCTTTTGTGCTATTGTAAGAAAAAAGGAATACACTTATAAGAAAAACGGTAAATATTTTTTTCATGCGCAAAAAAAATGTGTTAGCATTACGTTTTCAAACATACTACTAACACATTAATATTGTGTTTATTTTTTAGATACCGAACTGTAAACCTATTTGCACACTAAGCAAACCAACAGCCTTACTTTTATCCATACGGTAACGTATAGTTCCATCTTCATCTTTCCATGAATCGTATAAATTTACATACTGAATGCCGCTACCTTGTGCATAGCTAACTCTAAAGTCTAAATAAGTACGTTTACCCACTCTATATAAAGCTCCGCCAGAAATGCCTACTTGCAGTCTACTAGCATTGTAAACATTTTCAGATTTCGCTGTTTTTTCCTCATCATAAAAGGTATTATGTCGGAAAGAACTAAATATCCTAAAACTACCAAATACACCAGCATAAGGAGTGAGGCGCGAACCTGTATTAAATGAAAAGCGAGGACCTATTGAAAACCCCACCGAAGTGTTTTCAAACTGTACAGTACCCATATCATTATTTTTGCTGGGCAGTACAACGTCTTCAATTTTTTTACTATAGCCCAAGCATTGTAAATCAAGTGCACCCATCAAACGAGTTTCAATAATACCTTTTGAAAATTTAGGAAGTACAGCTGTACCCATTTCAAGGGCTATCCCCCCGCCTGTGCCATAGCCGTTTTGTTTTAACTCACCCTTGGGTGTAGTACCAATAAAACCAAAGCCAAAAGATTGTGCTTGCAAACCAAATGCAGCAAAAACAAAAAGAAAAGCGATAAAATAATTTTTAGTTTTCATAATATATATTTTCATAGTTAAAACAATGTTTACAATATTTATGCCTTATCCTCCAAAGTTACAAAGTTTTTTTGATATTAATGTAAACAACATTTAGGTTTGATGAGTCAAAAACAAGTAATGCAAACAGCTATAAACCATATTGCAGCCGCCTGTGCCGCCGCCCCTATTAAGTATGCAATTATTTGCCCTGGTAGCCGCAATGCTCCCCTAATAATGGCTTTTGCCCGCCACCCTGATATTGAGTGCCATAGTGTAGTTGATGAGCGTAGTGCAGGCTTTATAGCGTTGGGCATGGCACAGCGTTTACAACAACCTGTTGTGCTTATATGCACATCGGGTAGTGCAGTGGTAAATTTTTACCCTGCCGTAGTTGAAGCATTTTACCAGCATATACCACTTTTGGTAATAACGGCAGACCGCCCCCCCGAAATGATAGACCAATGGGATGGACAAACCCTACACCAAAAAAACATATTTGGCAAACACGTAAAGAATAGTTACACCTTGCCCGATGATTATACTTCGCCCCAAGTTTTTAGCCAAACTACTATACAAGCCAGCAAAGAGACTATGCAGGGTATTAAAGCCCCCGTACACATAAATGTGCCTTTGCGTGAGCCTTTATATCAAGCAAAAGAAGAAACTTTTAGCTACCCAACAATAAAGCAGGAAACAAAAAAAAACCTACCTACACCATTAGATACTACTGCATTACAAAAGGCATTTACCACCGCCAAAAATGTATTGATTTTTAACGGTGCAGGAGTTGAGAACAAGGATAATACTACCATTTTTAAAGCAATAAATGGAAAGGCCGTTATTATAAGCGACACGGTTAGCAATCAACATAAAGGGGCTAATATTAACTACTGGGATTTTTTACTCGCCAAAAAAGAACTGCATACACAGTTACCACCCGATATTCTTATAACAACAGGTACGAGTACGGTTTCAAAAAACTTAAAATTATTTTTGCGCCAGTATAAACCAAAACACCATTTTCATATATCACCTACGGGAAATATTGCCGACCCTTTTCAAACCCAACCACTATTAATACAAGATAATATTAGTACTGTTTTATCAAATTTAGATTGGGAAAATAAAACTGAAACATACTACAACTACTGGCAACAATGGGATAATAGAATAACCCAACTTACTGAAAATTATTTCAAGAAGGTAGCGTTTGGAGAATTTTCGGCAGCAAAAACAATTTTAAATAGTTTGCCCAATCAGTCAATAGTACAGTTGGCAAATAGTATGGCTGTACGTTGGGCTAACCTACTGGGAGTACCCAAACATTTAAAAAATATACACAGTAACAGAGGCGTATCAGGTATTGATGGGTGCACATCAACAGCCGTAGGGGCTGCATTTTTAGCCAAAAATGAAATTGTTACCCTTATTACCGGCGATATTGCATTTTTTTATGATAGTAATGCTCTTTGGAATAAATTTGCACCCGCCAATTTAAGAATAATAATTCTTAACAATGGTGGTGGCGGTATTTTTAGGTTGATAGACGGAACTGGGCAAATGACAGAGTTAAGTGAGTTTTTAGAAACTAAACATCAACGCAATGCTGCCTTAATAGCAAAAGATATGAATATAGAGTATGCTATTGCTAATAACTATACTGAACTGGCACAAGAATTAGAAAGTTTTTATACCCCATCAAACACACCAAAAATTTTAGAGGTTTTTACTGAAACTGAAATAAACATACAAATTTTTAATAAATACAAACAACTGATACATGGATTGGAATAGACATGAATGGGAAACCATAAAAGAATACAAAGAAATATTATTTCACTTTTATAAGGGTATAGCCCGCATAAGTATTAACCGCCCAAGGGTACACAATGCCTTTACACCGCTAACAATAACAGAAATGATTGATGCCATGAACATTTGCCGTGAGCGGGAAGATATTGGCGCAATTGTATTAACAGGCGAAGGCGGAAAAGCATTTTGCAGTGGAGGCGACCAAACCGTACGTGGCGAAGGCGGCTATGTGGGCGATGATGGAATACCCCGCCTAAATGTTTTGGACTTGCAAATGCAAATACGCCGCATACCTAAGCCAGTTATAGCAGCGGTTGCGGGTTGGGCTATTGGTGGCGGACACGTATTGCACGTAATATGCGATTTAACCATAGCAGCCGAAAATGCACGTTTTGGACAAACAGGTCCTAAAGTAGGTAGTTTTGATGGTGGTTTTGGAGCCTCCTACTTAGCACGCATAGTAGGGCAAAAAAAAGCACGCGAAATATGGTTTTTATGCGACCAATACAATGCTGATGAGGCTTTGGATATGGGCTTGGTAAACAAAGTAGTGCCTTTGGAAATGTTAGAACAAACCACCGTAGAATGGTGTAATAAAATATTAGAAAAATCGCCCATAGCATTGCGAATGCTAAAAAGCTCTTTTAATGCCGAACTGGACGGGCAGGCAGGCATACAAGAATTAGCAGGAAATGCCACCTTGTTATACTACCTAAGCGATGAAGGAAAAGAAGGAAAAAATGCCTTTGTAGAAAAACGCAAACCCGATTTTAAAAAATATCCAAAATTTCCTTAGTCATTTTTTTTTGACTTTGTTGACTTGTTTAGCTTATCCTAAATAAAATAGGCAGAATAGGCATGAATGCCCACGCTATTCATAAAGGTTTTGTAAGGGTATGAATTGCGGTAGGTTTTAACCTATCACAATGTCAATTGTACTTTAAAAGAAACATAACTCTAACGGGTCTTGATTTATAATTACTAAAATTAACGTGAGTGGAATATAAAAGACACTCATTTATCCATAATGTAAACGCTAAAACATACCATACGCAAAACCATATTTAAAATACAGGGCATATACCTGTTGGCTAATTGCCATTGCTATGATATAAAGAATAAATAATGAGTGAAAAACAATGCTAAGGTATTTTTTTTGGGTAAAGGCTTTTTTCACCATCCCATAGTATAGTGGTAGGGTATATGCGGAAACTAAGCCTATTAAAATCCCCCATTGGCGGCTCGTAAACAGATGTACGTAAGCATGGTGCATCATTGCAAAACTCCACGATAGGGTGGCTATAACCACTGTAAGCGTAATGTAGAATAGTTTGCGGTTGTTTTTTAACATATGCCACATACCACCCACCAAAAATAGTATAAATGCCCACCCAGGGATAAGAAAAAAACGCTCAATACGATTAAACCATTCAAACACTAAATCTAATATAGTAAAGCTCTTATCCCCCAATTCGTTAATAGTATAACCTTCTGTCGCTTCACCCGCCGCACGAAGCACAAATGCGGCTTCCATATCTTTAATAGCTAATAGCCACCCACCTAAATGGGCTGCATTTTGCCACATATGTAACATAAAACCAACAACAGCAGCTATACCTGGTAGTATTACAGCAGGGGTAAATAGTTTACGGGTAAATGTGAGGCTAAACCCTATACTAATAACAGCTAAATAGGTAGCAGGCTCAAACGATGTGTTTACCGCTAATATAAATAGTACACACATAGCAAGCAGCCATCTATTTTTATTTTCAGCAACGGTAAAATACCTGTAAATGCAATACACATACAACCATTTAAAAAACTCTTCGAGAGCGTGCTTGTGCAAGTTATCGCCCCATGCAATAAAATAGTTTGACAGTACTATTACACTACCGCCAATAAATGCCTTTTTTTTGTCTTTTAATATGATTTCTAATACCCTAAAGATAAGAAAAAACCAAACCATGGAGAGCAGTATGGGGAAAATACGCAGCAAGGGTTCTTTGGTAGTATTAAGTATGTGGGCGTAGCCCCCCGCAAAAATATCGGGCAGGGCGGGGTAGTGTGTATATGCTCCGATAGAAGTGTCTCCACTAAAATCGTATTGGTGCATGGGTAAAAAATAGGTTTTGCTAAACCCCGAATCATAAAAGTAGCGTGCTGCTGAAAGTGTATTATTATCGCTATACGAATCGCCATATACATTATTTCTACCCCCATCGTAAATGCTTATGGTAAAAGCTCGCCAAGCCATTAGCATAAAGCAGAAAATAAAAATACCCCAACGAATTTTTTTAAGTTGTTGCTCGTTCATGTTTTAGGTGACTAATTATGCCTTCTATTTTGGTAAAAATATCAATGGCTTGCATATTTTTCATGCAAAAATTATCTCCACCGCAGGGCAGTACTTTTGTGTGGTGTAAGCAAGGCGAGCAGTGTGCTGCCAAATAGTGTACTTTTAGCCGAGGGCTATCCCAAGTATCGGGTGTAAAACGGTGGGCGGGGTCTGTGGGACCCCAAATAGATACTGTGGGCAAACCTGTTTTTAGTGCTATATATAGCGGGGCAGAATCTACGGTTAGCATCATAACGCCATCATTGTGCAAAAAGGTATAATACTGGGCAATGGAAAGTTCGCCAGCAATATTTCTTACTCTATCTTTATACTGGGATAAGTAATTCTCTAAAAAATCTTCGTTCTCTTTTTGGTCGGAAGGTGCGCCAGTAAGTGCTATATGGTAAGGTGTTTTTTCTATAATTAATTGGCAAACGGCTTGCAAAATATCTAATGGCATTTTACGCATATAGCTCAAATCACTACACGTATTATTTATGGCTATATATTTTTTATCGGCTTCAAATGTTCTGCCTTTCCCATTTTGAATGGGTATAACAAAATTTGTAATGGTTTTTACTCCCATTAGTTTCACCAAGTTATTATAGTTCTCTTGTACTAAGTTAAACTGGTTAAAATAGCTATTGTGTGTATTTAAAAAATTACGGAAATGTACTTTTTGTAATTGAAAACCAAAACGGTTAAGGGCAAATGTCCATAAAGAGTATATGGTGGTAAGTTTAGAATATACTTCAAAATCTACCACCCACCGATTTTTTAGCCCCCATGTTTTGACAAGTATTTGTATTGATGTTTTAGCTAAGATTAAAAAATTTTTATCGTTGGTTACCCACACCTCATCAAACAGGTTAATGGGTTTTATACCTGGGGCAACTCCTTTGCCACAAATAAGAATTAGTTTAGCATTGGGATACCGTTTTTTTAGCGAAGCAAGCGCATCACTTGCAAGTAATAAACTGCCCAGCCCCAACATTTTTATTACTACAATATTGTTAGGTGCTTTGCCAAGTGTATGGTCTCTACGAAGCAATACACCTAATGGGCGAGCCAAAAGAAGGTTAAAAAACACTAATAGGCTGCCCAACAAACCGTCTATTACTTGCTTGGCTTGTACTTTCATCTAAGGTTTAGTTAACAATTTTACCAATAATGCTTGTAGTAGTAAAACGCTCTATTAAAACATCCACATAATCACCCGCTTGGGCATTTTCTTTAGGAAATATTACCGTTACATTTTGATCGTTACGCCCTTTAAAATCATCAACAGATTTTTTTGATACCCCCTCAACCAGTACTTTGCACACCTTACCTATATAGGTGGCATTTTTCTTTTTAGAAATACTATGTTGTAAATCTATTATTTCTTGCAAGCGGCGTTTTTTAATGGCTAACGGAACATCGTCTTCGTATTTTCTTGCCGCTAAAGTACCAGGGCGTTCGCTATAAAAATACATATACGAAAAATCAAACTGCGCCCATTCCATTAAGCTCATAGTTTCTTTATGGTCTTCTTCAGTTTCAGTACAAAACCCAGTAATTATATCAGTACTAATACCACAATCAGGCAGTATTTCACGTATTTTAACGGCACGTTCTATATACCATTTACGGTCGTATGTGCGGTTCATCAAGCCAAGCACACGGCTACTTCCGCTTTGTATGGGTAGATGTATATAGTTGCAAATATTATCATACTTGGCTATGGTATATAGCACTTCATCAGTAATATCTTTTGGGTGCGAGGTAGAAAAGCGTACACGCATATCAGGGCTTACTAAGGCAACCATTTCTAATAGCTGTGCAAAGTTTACCTTTTGATTCTCATTTTCAGGATTTACCCATTTGTACGAGTCTACATTTTGCCCTAAAAGGGTAACTTCTTTATAACCTTTACTTGCCAAGTCTTCGGCTTCGGTAATTATTGAGTGTGCACTGCGGCTACGTTCACGCCCTCTTGTAAAAGGTACTACACAAAAACTACACATATTATCACACCCTCGCATAATAGATATGAAGGCATTTATACCGTTGGTGTTTAGCCTAACAGGGGCTATTTCTGCATAGGTTTCTTCACGTGATAGTAGTACGTTTACGGCTTTATGTCCATCCTCAACTTTATTTAGCAGGGTGGGTAAATCACGGTAAGCATCTGGACCTACAACAATATCAACTAATTTTTCTTGGTCAAGCAGTTTGGTTTTTATTCTTTCTGCCATGCAGCCTAAAACCCCTACTACCAAATTTGGATTGCTCTTTTTTAGATGTTTAAGGTCTTTTAGTCTTGTCCAAACTCTATTTTCGGCATTGTCTCGTATAGCACAAGTATTTAAAAATATTACATCAGCATTTTTTGCTGTAGTAGTATTTTTATAGCCTGCTTTCTCTAAAATAGAGGCAATAATTTCGCTATCGCTAAAATTCATAGCACAACCATAGCTCTCTATATATAAATTTTTTGTAGCCTTTTCAGTACCTTCAAATGTGTTTGTTTCTAATTTCTGAGTAAGTGTAACCATTACAGCCTACAAAGATAGGGCATAGTGAAATAAATTACTTTATATACTTAAATAGAGTGGACAAAAGTATAATAGGGATGAGTTAAAAGATTGCCTGCTGGTGTCAGTCAGGCGTTTTCTTAACAGCAGGTTGAAACCTGCCGCAATTCATAACCTTAACAAAAACTTTATGAATAAAATGGGCATTCGTGCCTATTCTGTCTTTCCCACATTTAAATACGTGTATAAATACCTTTAATATTAACAAACTCGGTTATTCCATACACCGATAACTCCCTTCCGTAACCCGAATTGTTAATCCCGCCAAAAGGCAATTCAGGGGTTGAGCGAACCATCTCATTCACATACACCATTCCGCTATTAATATTTTGGGCAAAATACTGCGCACGAGTACTATTTTTAGACCAAACAGACGACCCTAAACCATAAATAGTAGCATTGGCAAGTGCCAATGCTTCATCATCTGTTTTCGCAATAAATAAGGGCGCTATTGGCCCGAATAGTTCTTGTGTAAAAGCAGGTGAGTTTAGGGGAACATTAGTAATAATGGTAGGCTCAAAAACAGCATCTCCAACTCTTTTACCTCCGTGCAACAATGTAGCGCCTTGTTTTAGGGTTTGTTTTAGTTGTTCCTCTACTTTATCAGCCAAATCAGGGCGTGCCAAAGTTCCCATTGTTATTCCATTTTCTAGCGGATTACCCTGTTTTAGCTGCTGCACACCTGCTAAAAGTTTTTCGGTAAAAGTAGTGGCTATTTCTGCCCTAATTATAAATCGTTTTGCAGCTATGCAGCTTTGTCCACTATTTTGATAACGAGAGCGTAAAGCCCCTTTAACAGCGGCATCTATATCCGCATCTTCTAAAACTACAAAGGCATCACTCCCGCCCAGCTCCATCACACTTTTTTTTAGGTGCTTACCCGCCAATGCAGCTACCGATGCCCCTGCCCCTTCACTACCTGTTAGTGTAACAGCCTTTATTTTAGGGTTTGCTACAATGCTTTCTATATCATTTATCTTAGCAAAAGTATTGTTTAGCACCCCCTGCGGGAAACCTGCTTCATTAAACAAACGGACTATATGCAAGGCGCATTGAGGTACATTTGGCGAATGTTTAAAAATAGCCGTATTACCTGCCATTAGTGTAGGTACAACAAAACGCAACACCTGCCAAAAAGGAAAATTCCAAGGAAACACACCAAATATTACCCCTAACGGCTGAAAGTAAATTTCGGCTTTCAACCCTCCTCCGTCTATTTGTTTGGTTTGTAATAATTTCTCTGCACTATTTGCGTAATACTCGCAACAAGCAATTGTTTTCTTTAGTTCAGCCTTAGCCTCATATAGCGGCTTGCCCATTTCAATAGTAATGGTGGTAGCCAAATCGTCAATTTGTTCATCAATTTTTTTTGCCAAATTTATAAAATACCGCCCTCGCTCTGAATAGCTTAAATTTTTCCAAGTTTTAAACGCATTATCAGCAGTATCAATAGCTTCACTAATTTCTTTTTGTGTTGAAAATGGAAACTGAGAATATACTTCTCCACTAAAAGGATTTTTTGATACAAAATTCATAATCTATACCGTTAATTAAAATTGTGGGTGTGCTTTTTTGCCTATTCATCAAAAAATGAATAAACTTGTAATTAAGTTATGGTACAAAAGTCGAGATTTATTTTACTTCCTGCTATTATGTTTGCATCTCTTTTTTCTTTTGGGCAAAAAGGTGTGCTTCCAAAACTACAAGTAGGGATAAGAGTAGGAGCAAATTATGCTAATTTTAGAGGGCTGCAAAACTCAAACATATTAGAAAATACTAATAGTACTTTTATTATGGCAGGGGTTTTTGCACAGGTACGTATACTAAAAAAGTTTGGACTAAGGGCAGAGTTACTCTCCAACCCAAAAGGGGCTTTGGTAAACTATATTGATGATAATAACATTAAAGTTGAAGCTATACGCAGGCTCAATTATATTGATGCTTCATTATCATTACTATACAATTTTAAAGTACTAAAGGTTGTTGGTTTTTATGCTTTTGGGGGATACCAATACGAAAGTCTAAACTCGGTAAAAGATGCTATACAGAAACCCTATACGGCTAATAATACCATTACCTCAAACTTTGCTGAGGATGCACACAGCATTATTGCAGGATTGGGATTGCGCATAGGCATCTCTAAAATAAATATAACTCCTGAAATACGATATTTATATGGCTTAACAGATATTGCCACCACCAATATAGAAACAAAAAACCAAGTGATTACAGCATCAATAGGAGTTTCATTTAGTTTATAGCGTTTCGTCGAAAAAATATATTTACTATTGGAATAATAAAGTTTTAATTCTAAGTTTACATAAAATTATTAACCTTGTTGGTAAAACATCAGGCATATATTATCTTATTTATCTTACCATTAGTGATAGAAAAGGAACTACTGTAAGTAGTTATAAAATCATTAAAAAATAGTCAGCCAAGAGAAATAACAGTTTTCTCAATAATATCGCAGGCTTCATGCAGTTGGTCTTCGGTTATTACTAGTGGCGGTGCAAAACGAATAATATCATTATGGGTTTGTTTTGCCAACAACCCATTATCACGCAGTGCCAAGCAAACATCCCACGCTGTTTTTCCTTCGCCAAACGGTTTAATTACAATTGCATTTAATAAGCCCCTGCCTCGCACTGCTGTAATTAAATTAGATTTTATAGCACCCATACGTTCACGAAAAATAATGCCCAATTTATTGGCATTCTCCGCCAAGTTTTCCTCTTTTACTACTTCAAGGGCAGCCATTGCCACCTTACAAGCCAATGGGTTACCACCAAATGTGCTACCGTGTTCACCAGGTTTAATGGTTAGCATTATCTCATCATTTGCCAATGCCGCAGATACAGGAAATACCCCACCCGAAAGTGCTTTCCCCAAAATTAAAATATCTGGCTTCACATTTTCATAATCACAGGCTAATAACTTGCCTGTACGGGCAATACCTGTTTGCACCTCATCGGCAATCATCAACACATTATTTTTTGTACATATCTCTCTCACTTTGGTTAAATAGCCTTCATGGGGTACTACCACTCCTGCTTCGCCCTGTATAGGCTCAAACATAAAACCAGCTACATTAGGGTCTTGCGTTGCTTTTTCTAACGCCACAATATCATTATAGGGTATTATTTCGTAACCGGGTAAAAAAGGTCCAAAGCCTATGGTACTATCAGGGTCTGTTGATGCTGAAATAGCAGCAATGGTTCTTCCCCAAAAGTTCCCTTCTACAAAAATTATTTTAGCTTGGTTTGTGGGTATTCCTTTCACATCATAGCCCCAACGGCGACACAGTTTTATTGCTGTTTCGCCTCCCTCTACCCCACTATTCATAGCTAAAACACGGTCGTACCCAAAATATTCGGTTATATATTTCTCAAATTCGCCCAATACATTATTATAAAATGCACGCGAGGTAAGCGTAAGTATTTGTGCTTGCTGGGTTAGTGCATCTACAATTTTAGGATGGCAATGCCCTTGATTTACTGCACTATACGCTGATAAAAAATCATAATATTTTTTTCCTTCAACATCCCATACATTCACCCCTTCGCCTCTCGCCAAAACCACTGGTAATGGGTGGTAATTGTGTGCGCCGTAGTTATCTTCTAAATCTATATAGTATTGTGAGTTTTGTTTTGTCTCCATCATAGTTTGCAAAGGTATATATAACTGTATATATCGCCAACCCTATGCCTCTCAAACCTACCCTTATTAAAGCAGTACAAAATTAAAAAGTGTAAACAAAAGTTGCCACACTATCGTCAATAATTATAAATTTGTTGAATATGAATTTAAAATTTATTTTTTTCACCATATTACCTTTTTTCTTTATACCAGCAACATTTGCTCAAAATACCGTTGTAAAACCACGAACAGGAACGGTAAAACTTTTGGGTGAGTTCTCTTTTGAAGAAACAGATAATAGTTTTTCGCCCAGTGTTTTAACTATTAAGCAAGCACCGAAACCAGGTACACCATTTGGGTATAGAAAGGCATTTTTGGATGCTAAAAGACAAAAACATATATATAGACCTACCCCTAATACTTTTCGCAAAGCGGGTACATCCGTTGCACCTTCGGTAGTATTTCAAACTTTAGGTAACAACCAAAATGGTACACCTAATGATAACGACATAGCCATATCAAACGGTGGTTTTGTGGTTAGCGTACTTAACTCAAACATGAGGGTGATAGACGAAACAGGTAAAATATTAAAAAATTTCACCCTTAAAGGTTTGGGAGAAATAGGTGGTTTTCAAAATTCCACCTTCGACCCTCGTATAGTGTACGACCCTGTTTCAGACCGTTTTATTCTTGTTTTCTTAAATAGTAGAGATGCTAATAGCGGCACATTTGTGTGTTTTTCTAAAACCAACGACCCTACTAAAGAATGGTATGCTTATGCCTTACAAGGCTCAAATTTGTTTGAAAACAATACATGGAGCGATTATCCTATTATTAGCATCAGCAAAGAAGACTTGTTTATTACCCTAAATATGCTGGGCAATGCACAAGGCTGGCGTGATGGTTTTAGAGAAAGTATGATTTGGCAAATAGGTAAAAAAGAAGGCTATAATGGCGATACCGCACTAAAATTTAACCGATGGAACAATATTAAATTTGAGAATAGAAACGTATGGAGCATTTGCCCCGTACAAGGTGGCTCAAAACTATCCGAAAAAAATAGTTATTTTTTATCCGTGCGCCCTACCGATTTTCAAAACGATAGTATGTTTGTTACTGAAATATCCAATACCCTTAGTTCGGGCACAGCAACTTTAAGCACCCGCTTGGTAAAAACCAGCCGTATGTATGGTTTCCCGCCCAATGCACCGCAGGGCAATGGGCAATGGCTATCTACCAATGATGGGCGCATTTTAACCGCAATAATTGAAAACAATATGATACAGTTTGCGGGCAACTGTGTGGATACCAACAACTATACTGCGGGTATTTTTCATGGCTATTTTAAAGTGAGTGATAATACTGCCACCTTAAATATTATTAGTTCAGATACTGTTGACTATGGCTATCCCGATATTGCCTATGCAGGTACTGGAGAGCCTTGGGACAATAGCGCGATGATAACAGTATCAAGGGTATCAACAAATACACCATCAGGCACTGCAGTTATTCATGTAGGTAGAGATTTCACGTATTCAAACCCTTTAATTATCCGCTCAGGTATTGCTTTTATAGATCAGCTTGGTGATACTTTAGAACGCTGGGGAGACTATGCAGGTATCCAGCGCAAGTATAACGAGAGTAGTACCTTTTGGCTTAGTGGTAGTATAGGGTATAGCAACTCACATGGAACTGTTATTGCAAAAATAACCAATACTGACCCTGCCCTTTCTACCAATAAAATCAAGGCAAATAGTCTTGTAACAACCATTTACCCCAACCCCACCGCACAGTGGCTTAATATTGAGTTTGCACTACCTAAAAAAGAGGTATTAGCTTTCAGCTTATACGATATAGGCGGTAAACTGGTATCCAATTTGTTTAAAGATAAGGTAAAAGCGGGTACCAATCGTTTTACATTTAATACAGCACCCTTAGCTGCTGGCATATATTATTTAAGCATTACCACCAGCACTAAAACTTTGAAATATGAAAAAATTATTGTGGGTAAGCCTTAGTATGTTGTGCATTGCATCAGCTTGTAAAACAAAAAAAACAAAAACTGATACTACTGTGAAAAAAGACTCTGCAAACATTATTTGGGAAGCACCCGTACCCGCATCTAACAATCCTGATAAATACGACTCACTAAAAAATGAGTTGAACAAACGTCGCCAACAAAAGAAAAAAAAGAAGAATTAATGCACCCTTTAGTTTATAAAATTGCATTAACTCAAGTACCTAATATTGGCTCGGTATTAGCCAAAAACCTATTAAGCTATTGTGGTACTGCTGAAGCTGTTTTTAATGCAAAAGAATTTAGATTGCTTAAAATACCTGGTATTGGAAAAAAGTATGCCCAGTCTATATTAAACTTTACTGATTTTAGCAAGGCTGAAAAAGAACTTGAGTTTATACAGAAAAACAATATAAGTGTGCTTTTCTTTTCTGATAGTGATTATCCTCAGCATTTAAAACAGCTGAATGATGCGCCGCTATTACTGTATAAAAAAGGTGATTTTAGTTTTAATACCAATTATATGGTAGGCATTGTTGGCACACGTGAAGCCACCAAAGAAGGGAAAGAAATATGCGAAAAAATTGTTGCCGACTTAAAACCCTATAATGTTACCATAGTAAGCGGGTTGGCTTATGGCATAGATGTTACGGCACACAAAGCAGCTATTAAAAACGCAATGCCCACCGTAGCAGTATTTGCCCATGGCTTAGATACTATATACCCTTCCCAAAATAAAGGTACTGCCGAAAAAATGCTTGCCAATGGGGCTTGGGTAACTGAATACCCATCAAATACAACTCCTGACAGAGAACATTTTCCCTCGCGAAACCGCATAGTTGCGGGTATGTGTGATGCCGTTATAGTAGTTGAAACCGACTTAAAAGGGGGTTCTATGATTACCGCTGACATTGCTTTTAGTTATAGTCGTGATGTATTTGCAATACCAAGCCCACCCAATGCACCAAAAGCAAAAGGTTGTAATTGGCTTATAAAAAACAATAAAGCTGCCTTAATTGAAAGTGGCGATGATGTTGCCTATATGATGGGATGGGAAAAAGACACTGCTGCTACAAAACCCAAAACCTATAGCTTGCCCGAAAACCTATCAGCAGATGAGAAAAAGATAGCGGCAACCTTAAAAGATATTGCTCTTGGCATAGATACCATATCACTGCAAACAAAAATAGCAGGAAACAAGGTGTCGTTAGTTTTATTAGAATTAGAGTTGAAAGGCTTGGTGAAAAGTTTACCAGGGAAAGTATATAAACTTACATTATAAGTTACTTAAACAATGATATTGTAATATACTTTAGCGTAACCGTAGCAATAGTACTTATCTCTTTTAGGCTTATTGATGGTAAAGTAGCTTTTACACTGGGCAGTAGTATGGGAATGGTTATTTTTTTATCTTTTGTTTTCTCAACCTTTGCTGTTACGGTTTCCTTTTTCACCACTTTTGGCACTGTCTTAGTTTTAGTAACAGTTGCTACTGGTGTACTTTCCTTATTAGGTTTAGCAGGTATTGAAGCTAACATTAGCGCATCAGCCATGCCTATTACCTCAATTTTAACTTGTGGGTTAATATCTCCAAAAAGATTAATTTTTCTAGCTGCGGCTTTAGAAACATCAATTACCCTTGAGTTTTTATAGTTAAAACGGTCGTTAATTCTTACAGTAATGCTTCTGTTATTTTTTAAATTTGTAACCTTTACTAAGGTATTAAAAGGCAAAGTAGCATGGCGTGCGGTAAACTCTTTAGCATTATAAAATTCCCCGCTGGCGGTTCTTGTTCCTTCGTACGCTAATGGGTAGGTGCTAGCAAAACCTTTAGTTTCTTGAGCAGAAACGGTGTTAAAACTCGCAACAGCTATTAGCACAAGGCTAACAAGCAATAATCTCATATTTTGTGTGAACAGAATGTTTTTTAATTAATAAAACTTCACAAAGTTAAGTTTTTCTTTACAAAAAATCAATTAATTAATCCCCTAAAACACTGAACTGACTACTTTTTACCACATATTTGATGCAACGCTTAAAATACTATCAGTATTTATTTATACACTTCTTAGTGAAGTGAACTAAAAAAGACACGAGTTTATTACAGTTCCAAATATTACTGGTGGGCTTAATAGCCCCGCTTAACAAGTTTATATCAGCGGATACTAACCTTCTATTTCTTACTTTTTATTTTGATAAAAAAAAGAAACTAAGCTAAAACCCTACTTTTATACTTTGTTTTTATACATTCCCGCTAATGTTTAGGCAACTTAATGTTGCAACACATAGTCTTATTAATTAAATGCGTAGGCTACTCCTTGCCCTTTTGGTTGGTATAATTACTTTATCCTCGTCAGCATCACATATAGTGGGCGGTGAGGTGATGTACCGCTATTTGGGGAATGATAAGTACGAGGTTACGCTAAACCTTTTTATAGATTGCGTGAATGGAATACCTGGTGCAATAGCATTAGACAGTATTGCTAATATGACGGTATTTAGAGCAAGTGATAGTAGCTTGCTGATTAATTATAGCAAGCGCGTTCGTAGGAATATGCCCATACGGATAACCAAGCTAAATTACGATTGTATAGCCCTGCCCCCTAATGCCTGTGTAGATAAGTACACCTATATAGATACTTTTGATTTGCCCAATATTGCAGGCGGATATATCATAGCTTTCCAACGGTGTTGCCGTAACAAAACCATTAACAACTTACTTTCTTCAACTGGTGGAACGGCCAATGGTGCAGGCGCAACCTACTGGACACATATTTTGGACACTACTATCACAAATACTAACAACAGTGCAGCGTTTAAAGAACTACCGCCCAACTTTTTATGTACCAATGCTCCTTTACTATTCAACCATTCGGCAGTGGATATGGACGGTGATTCTTTGGTGTATGAACTTTATCATCCTTTTGATGGAGCAACAGCTACCAAACCTCGCCCAAGTTTTGTAGAGGTAAGCAATCCCCCTTTTGACAATGTGCGATATGTAAGCGGATATAATGCCCAAAACCCTATTGATGGTAATCCAAAAATAAATATAGACCCAGCAACGGGTTTACTCACTTTTACCCCTTCACAACAAGGGCAATACGTTGTAGGTATTTTAGTAAAAGAATACCGTAATGGAATTTTAGTAGGCATTACCCGACGTGATTATCAGTTTAATGTACTCAACTGTCAGTTTAAGGTAGTATCCGCTTACAAAGCCAACGATAGTGTTTGCGGCTATAAAATGAACTTTGACAATAACAGTAGCGGTGCAAAAACCTTTTTTTGGGATTTTGGTGATACTACCACTAATACCGATACATCATCACTACAAAGCCCCAAATATACATACCCTGATGCGGGAGAGTATAAGGTGAAACTAATAGGTTGTGATGGTAATTGCTGCGATTCATCTATTAGTACAATAACCATATTAGAGCCACTAAGCATAAGTTTGGGCAGCGATACAACCATTTGTGCCCCACGTTTCAATTTTACCATTGATGCAAAAGATACTACCGCCAAATACCTTTGGAGTACAGGCGATACCACACGTTCCATCACCGTAAATACAGTAGGTAGCTATTGGGTAAAAGCCAGCAGATGCAATGATGTGTATGATACCCTAACCATTACTACGGTAGATTTTAGTGATTTTACCCTTCCCAATGCCTTCTCGCCCAATGGAGATGGAATAAACGACCTTTTTCCTTTATTAGATGATAGAGTGGACGAATACGAATTGTTTATTTATAACCGATGGGGCGAAAAAATGTTTGAAACCCAACAAAGCGACCTTTGGGACGGTACATTTAGAGGCGAACGATTGCCCGCAGGCGTGTATTTCGTAATTTTACGCTACAAAGACTGCCGCAGCCCCAAAAAACACGATTATATAGGCACGGTTACACTATTTAGGGAAAGATGGAAACAATGATTTTTTTGCAACAGGTTGAAACCTGCTGCTAATCATAGCATTAACAAAAATTTTATTATTGTGTAGAAAGCCAGTTGATAATGGCATTTATAACTTCTACATCCACATTGGCAGGTATTTTATAATCATCGGGAGTAGATAAACCTTCATGTTTTATGGCTGCCATTTGGTGGTGTAATTTTGGAAATAACCTAAAAGTTACTTTTTTATTTGTTTGAAGTACTGTTTTCCAAAGTTCAAAATCTTCAACGGTAACTTGATAGTCGGCTTCGCCTTGCAAAAACAACATAGGCTGTTGTACTTTTTGCACCACTTGGGTTTGGTTGTAGCTATCCAAATCCATCCAATAGCTTGGCGGTGTTTTAAAAGGCAAGTACTGCGCTTTGGTGGTAGAATCATACCACTTTGTTTTTAGGCGCGTAAAATCTTCTTTAGTTCTGCTGTATGCCTTTTTGTTTTCTGGTTTCAGGATGCTTAGGTAGTCCATTTGCTCAATAATTTTATCGACAAGGCTTTTGGCGGGTGCTGCCATAAATATTAATCCTGCAAGTTTATTGTCTTTTAGCCCTATTCTTGGTAGCATCATACCGCCCAAACTATGCCCCAGAATATATATTCTTTTTGAGTCGATATTTTTTTGTGTCCTCAAGTAAGCTGCAGCGGCAAGTACATCGTTTACTGTTTCTTTGTTTACATCAAATTTCTTATCGCTAACGCATTCATCAGCATAGGTAAGCGTTCGTTTATCGTAACGCAACACTGCCACCCCTTTAGTACTAAGCCCATAGGCAATATCTTTAAAGGCTTGCAAAGGTCCTGCTTTTTCATTTTTATCACCTGGTCCACTACCGTGTACCAAAATTATAACAGGTACTTTTTCTTTTCTCCTTAAACCTTCGGGAAGGGTTAATTCTCCATTTATTATAAATGGTTTTACTCCAAAATTAGCCTGTCTAACTCGTACTTTCTGTTTTTTTGCATAAGATGGTAAGCGATATTTTCGTTCTAATGCTCTGTCCTTTTTAGTTTGTGTTTTTGTAAGTAGATAGGACGATACCATACCATTTGCGGGGTTAAATCCTATCTTTATCTCAACATAGGCACTATCAAACTGTAGTTCTTCTATAAAATACTCATGTTCATTTTTTTTGTACTTCTTTTTTGTAATCGACCCCCTAAATTTTCCGAATTTCTCCTCAAAATCTCGCCATAAATAATCTAAAATAAAGGGATTTATAGGTTTTTTACCATTTGTTGTGTCAAATAGTTTTGCAATTTTACTAAACTCTGTTTTTGTACTTAGCTTTATGATTTTTTTAACTGTTCTCTTGTTTTGGTTTGATTGTGCGCTACCTACTACTGAAACAAACACGAAACATATTACAAACACTATTTTATTAATCATGCGGCTAAAATAATAGCTAAAAAAGAAATTTAAGGTAATTTTTAGACAGATACATCAGATTTATCACTACTTGCTTTGCGAAGCGTAAAACCAAAAGTTGTACCCGCCCCCATTTTGCTTCGTGCATTTATGGTTTGGTTGTGTGCTTCAATAATATGTTTCACAATTGCCAAGCCTAAGCCGCTTCCACCTTCTTCACGGCTTCTATGCCTATCAACACGGTAAAAACGCTCGAACAAGCGGGGTATATGGGCAGCTTCAATACCTTCACCGTTATCAGCAACTTCGGTAAGTATGTTCTCATCCATATCATAAAAACTAATTATGGTTTTACCATTAAGCCTACCATATTTAACAGAGTTTACTACAAGATTTACCAATACTTGACGAATACGATTTTTATCTGCTAATACCCAAAAAGGTTTGTCGCAGCCTTCCTTAAATATAAATTTGATGCTTTTCTCTTCGGCACGCATTTCAAGGGCTTCAAGAATATCGAGGGTTAGGGCATGAATATCAAATTTTTCAATTTCCATTTTCATTTGCCCTGTTTCTAACTGGCTAATGCTAATTAAGTCCTCTACCAAGTCTGACAGTCTATCTAAACTTTTTCCTGCTTTTTTCAAAAAACGAATATTTACCTCTGGGTCGTCAATTGCCCCATCAAGCAAGGTGTGTATATATCCCTGAATATTAAATATGGGTGTTTTAAGCTCGTGTGATACATTGCCCAAAAACTCTTTCCTAAAAGTTTCTAACCTCCGTAATTGCTCAATTTCATTAGCCTGCGAGTTAGTCCAATCCAAAACCTCTTGGTTTACCTCTTCTATCGGGTTATGATTAAACGAAAAAGATGACTGGCGAAAAGCATTGCTTAAATGTCTCTCGGTTTTAAGTTTGTGTATAGTTTTATAAATAAGTTTTATTTTACGATATATAAATATCTCTATGGCAAAATAAAACAATGTAAAGGCAGCAACTGCCACCACCCCAAAAGCAATAAAGGCATCATTAATGTCAGGATTTACTAAATAAACTACCCCCGAAACTAATAGTGCTAACACCAAGGATGTGAGTAAGGAAATATTACTCGGTGTTGGGTTTCTTATCATTGCTCGTTCTCAAACTTATATCCTACCCCTTTTACAGTGCTTATATTTTCATCGCCCAGCTTTTCACGTATTTTACGGATATGAACATCAATAGTTCTATCTACTACTAACACATCATCTCCCCATACTTTTTCTAATATATTTTCACGCGTAAATACCTTCCCTGGTTTGCTCGCTAATAAATATAATAACTCAAATTCTTTTTTTGCCATGGGTACTCTTTGTCCGCCTTGCCTCACTATAAAGCTATCCTTATCAATAACTAAATTACCTATCTCTATTTTGGCAGGCACAGCACTTTGGTCTTTTCTCCTTAAAATAGCATTAATACGACTAAGTAGAACACGAGGTTTGATAGGTTTTGCTATATAATCATCAGCCCCTACATTAAAACCAGCAATTTCACTATACTCCTCGCTACGAGCAGTTAAAAAAACAATAAATGTACTTTTAAAGTCAGGCATTTCACGCAATCTACGGCAGGCTTCAATACCATCAAGTACTGGCATCATCACATCTAATATAATAAGGTCGGGTTTAATTTCTTTTGCCTTATCAATGCCTTCTTGCCCATTTGCAGCTACATAAACATCGTACCCTTCACGTTTAAGGTTATAGTCTATAAACTCTAAAATATCTGGCTCATCATCAACTACTAAAATTTTGCGTGTATTTTTTTCCATACTTCGAGTTTTGTACAATGTTATAAGTACGTAATAAACTAAACGTAAAGATAACTTTAACTAATTATTAACAAACCTTAGTATAATTACTAATTTACACAGATTATCAACATCAAAATTTTGAATTTTTATGCGAGTAGTTTAGTTAAAAATTTCGCTAAGTTTTTCTTCTAATTCAGCACCTCTAAGGTTTTTGGCTATAATAATGCCTTCTCTATCAAGCAGTAATGTTTGCGGAATACTGGTTATTTTATACTGTTTTGCTGCCACCGATTGCCATCCTCCTAAATCACTAATGTGTTTCCAAGTTAATCCATCAGCGTCAATAGCTTGTGCCCATGCACCCGCTTCATTATCCAATGAAACCCCTAAAATTTCAAAGCCTTTGCTTTTATACTTATTATACACACGCACCACATTTGGGTTTTCGGCACGGCAGGGGCGACACCACGATGCCCAAAAATCTACCAATACATATTTGCCTTGTAGTGAATTTAAACTTAAAGATGTTCCCTGTGGGGTGTTTAAAGTAATATTAGGTGCTGAAGAGCCTATGGCAGTTAACATACGGTCTTGTGCCTTTTTTCTATATAGCGTAAACCATTTGTTTAATGGCTTGCTTTCTATTGCTGTTAAAATATTTTTTTCAGTTTCTTTATCAGCACTTACCTGCAACATTTCTATCGAAAATATTTGTGCCAACGGATTTTTAAATGTTTTAATCAGTTGTTGTTGCCTCTCTTGCAATTCGGCTACAATAGTATTTATCTCAGCCCCCATGGCTTCCCTTTCAGCATCGCTCATGGTTGGGTTTGCTTGTGCTTGAGTATTCAAGTCCACTATTTTTTGGTTATACCCCGAAGTAAGGTTAGCAATTTTGGCAATATCTTCACTGGCGGGGCTATTGCTCACTGTATAGTTGAGTACCTTACCCCCATCAATTTCAACGCTAATATTTGATGTAGTATCAATTACAAAAAATACATTACGAGACTGCCCCAAACTTATTAAAACAAAGGTTTTTTCGCGGATAAACCCGTTTATAGTAAAGTTTCCTTCTGCATCAACAGTGGCAGTATCTATGGTTTGCAACCCATTTTGAGTAATTTCCTGAAGTATTAACTCTTGTGCATTATAGTTGCTTAGTTTACCTTTAATAGTAAAAGTTTGCTCACTATTTTCTACATCAGCAGATGTATCTGTTTTAGCATCTTTTGCATCTTTTGATGTGCAAAAACTAAATAGTAATAAGGGTAGTAGGTATATTAGTTTAAATGGTTTCATATATTTTTTCTCTAAATATTAGCAGTAGGCTACTTATTCTTTTCTTATTGTAAAATTGAGGCTAATTTTTTTTCTAACTCAATACCTCTTAGGTTTTTAGCTATAATTCTCCCCTCTTTATCTAATAGTATTGTTTGCGGAATACTGGTTACTTTATACAGTTTAGCAGCTGATGATTGCCAACCTCTTAAATCACTAATATGTTTCCACGTAAGCCCATCGGCTGTTATTGCTCTGCTCCATGATGAAACATTTTTATCTAAAGAAACGCCTAAAATTTCAAAACCTTTGTCTTTGTATTGTTTATACATTCTAACCACATTGGGATTTTCGGCACGGCAAGGGCGACACCACGATGCCCAAAAATCTATTAATACATATTTTCCTTTTAGTGAACTTAAACTTAAAGGTTTACCATCAGGAGTGTTTAAGGTAATATCGGGCGCAGTTGCTCCAATTGCAGTTCGTAAACGTGGCTGCGCTTCTAATTTATACAAACTATACCATTTGTATGCAGGCATTTTCTCTATTGCAAGCAAAATCCCTTCTTCGGTAGCCAAGTCTGCTTCTACTTTAAGCATCTCAATAGTAAATATTTTACCCAAAGGTGTTTTTAGGGTTTTAACTGCCTCTTGCGATTTAGCCTTTAATTCTGCCATTAAATTATTTACCTGTGCATTTAAGTTAAACCTTTCTTTATTGGTTGTTGCTGGTTCTTGAGATTTTGCGTTTAAATCAAGTACCTGCTGGTTGTACTTTGAATTAAGATTAGCCATTATAGCCAAATCAGCACTAACGGGATTATTGATGATTTTATAGATTAATGTATGCCCTCCATCAATATCAACCTCAATTTTAGTCTCTGGCTCAATAGCAAAAAATATATTTCTATAAGGTCCTAAATTTATCATAGCAAAAATAGCCTCATTTACAGTGCCTGTAAAAGTAAAACGCCCTTTATCATCAACAATAGCAGTATCAATCACCGCCACACCATTAGGAGCTATTTCTTGCAGTATTACCTCTATTACTTTTAAATTGTTGATTGTACCTTTTATTTCATACTTATTGGCTTCAGCCGCACTGCTGGTTGCTCTATTTTCAGCTTTGGCGGTAAAAAAAACAATAAGTAGTATGGGTATAATTAGTATTTTAATTGTCTTCATTTATACGTTGTTTTATAATTTTATAAAGTATCTAAGTATTCTCTAAGCAATTGGCTTGCCACTTTTGGGTCTGCTTTGCCTTTGCTTTGTTTCATTACCTCGCCCATAAACAAACCTAATAGTGATTTTTTACCTGCTTTATATTCTGCTGCCTTGTCAGGAAATTTATTTACAGCAGCTTTTATTATTTCTTGCAAAAAATTGCTATCGCTTTCTTGTATCACATTTAGTTCTTCCGCTATTTTTAATGGTGCTTTTTCGGGTTGTAGTACCATGTGAGGAAACACCTTTTGCGATGCAGCACTATTACTTATTTTACCCTCATCAATAAGAGTTATAAGTTTTGCTATTGATTTAGCAGGAAGTAAAAAACTATTTATATCTAAGGCATTTTCGTTTAGGTATGATTTTACGCTTCCCATAACCCAGTTGGCAGCCGCTTTATAATTTTTTGTGTGCAGGCAAACCTCATCAAAGTATCTTGCCACTTCTTTAGTATCAGTAAGTACTAAAGCATCATAATTACTTAGCCCCAAGTCTATTGTATATTTTTTATACAACTCATTGGGCAAGGTGGGCATCTGGCTTTTCACCTCTTCTATCCACTTTTTACTAATAATTAGCGGTGGTAAATCAGGTTCAGGAAAATAACGATAATCATTTGCCAGCTCTTTACTACGCATACTAAAGGTAGTGCCTTTTGTGGCATCGAAACTGCGTGTTTCCATAGTAAAAGTGCGCCCTGCTTCTAATTCATCTATTTGGCGGGTTATTTCATGCTCGATAGCACGTTTTACATTGCTAATAGAGTTCATATTTTTCACTTCTACCTTAGTACCAAACTCCTTTGCACCCTTAAGCATTACTGATATGTTTGCATCACACCGCAAACTACCTTCCTCCATATTGCCATCACAAATATCTAAATAGCGCACCAGCTTACGCACAATGGTAAGGTATTGGTAGGCTTCCTCGCCGCTTCTAAAATCGGGCTCGGTAACTATTTCTATAAGGGCAACTCCAGCACGATTAAAATCAACCAAAGTATCCGTTAAATCTTGGTCGTGCATACTTTTCCCAGCATCCTCTTCCATATGGATGCGAGTAAGATTAATAATTTTTTCGCTACCGTCTTTTTGTTTAAGGGTGATACTACCCCCTGTACAAATGGGTGTGGTATCTTGTGTTATTTGGTAGCCCTTGGGCAAATCGGCATAAAAATAATTTTTGCGCGCATACTGATTTACCTCACGAATAGTGGCGTTGCAGGCTATCCCCATTTTTATAGCATACTCAATAGCTTTTTTATTGTGCATGGGCAATGTACCCGGATAAGCCAAAGAAATTGCACTAACCTGTGAGTTAGGTTCTGTGCCATATTCTATACTATCACTACAAAAGGCTTTACTTTTGGTAAGCATTTGTGCGTGCACTTCAAGCCCTATAACGGCTTCGTATTTATCGTATATGTTTTGTGTTGCGGTAGTCAAAGTAATTTATTCTGTAAGATTACAAAAATAAGCAAAGCGTTGGATGGATAGTAAGTTTGTTGTTTTTATTCTTTTACATTTTTTTGCATCTTGCAAAAACGACTATATAAATATACGGTTCAGATTACCCGTACGGGTTAAAAAACGGTATTATAACTTCTTGTTTCACCCAAATTTAAGATTTCTTAGGTATTGTTATACAAGGTGTTGTAATATTGAGTTAATTTAAGTAACGAAAATCATGAAAAAACTGATAGTCTTATTACTCGCTATTCCTTTACTAATCCTCTCATCATGTTCTAAAGAAGATGAGATAGTGATTGAACCCACTACTTCTTTAGAAATTACATTTAAAGATAAGCTAGGTAATAATGTGCAAAATGTTGTGGTGAGGTTATTTTCCTCTCAGAACGATTGGAGTAATGAAACCAACCAAGTTGGGGCAACAAAAGCTACTAATGCCGAAGGGAAAGTAACATTTGATAATTTATCAAATATAAAATACTATTGGCTTGCAGAGAAAGGATGCATTAACAACATTTTTGGTTCAGTTACAACTGCTTCTCCTTTAGTGAAAACGAAAAAAACTACTGTTAGTACCATCTTAGAAGTTACGGGAACAATTCAACTGAAAAGTACTTCAAGCAACCCTTATAGAATTTATATTAATGGTGATGTTTTAACTGATATGAATGGAGGAGAAAGTTCTATCTATATATTTGTGGAAGGTTCATATTCTGTAAGAGTACTACAACTAAGCGGGTTTGTGCTATTCCCTACGGATAAAACTTACAATGTTACTATTAGTTGCGGGCAAACTGCAATAGTAACTTTCCCCTAAGAAAATGTGTAGCCCTACAAGGCTTTGTTTTACCTCCTTTAGTTCTTTGCCAGAATGTTACGGTTTGGAGTGGTTAAAATATAGCGGCAGGTTTAGCCTGCTACAAGTTTTCAGTCATTCCTGCGAAAGCAGGAACCTATCCCACTTATTATTATTCAGGTTAGTTTACTCTCATACAGATTCCTTTTTTCAAAGGAATGACTTGCCTCGCACAGATACTGAAACAAATTCAGCATGACTACCTACCGCACTAAAAGCAAACCGCTAAGGGTTAAAAGTCAATAGCATAGTCTTCAATTTCAAATCTACAATCATAAATCTCAAATTAGCAGCTACTTAGGTCGTATGATACGGGCATACCTTTAACTCAACTCGTTATAGTCTAAATCTTTACTAAAACTTTCTTCTATACTTAGCGTTGCTATAAGGGCTATTACTGTAATTACCACCCCCACTATTAATGCACTATATACTAAGCCTATTGCTTCAATATCTGCTAAGTATTTGAATGATAGTGTTATAAGCACCACAGAACCCCGCACAAAATTGGGGACGGTGGTAGTAACGGTACTGCGTAAGTTTGTGCCAAATTGCTCGCTGGCAATGGTAACAAACAAGCCCCAAAAACCTGCACAAGTACCCACTAAGAAACTCTCGAAATAGAGCATCTCTTTTGATATGCCCGTATTAAACAAGTACACCACTGTGATTGCCATTGTGGCTAAAATAAAGTAAATCACTACTTTTTTTCGGTTTTTCATTAATTGGCTTATCAGCCCTGCCAATAAATCGCCAAAGGAAAGCCCTATATACGCATACATAATTGCTTGCCCCACTTCTACATCGCCTTGTATATTGAGTACCTCGGCAAACTCGGTAGAGAAAAATATTAAAATGCCTATGGCATACCAAATGGGTAAACCTATAAATATGCAGGCTACATATTTTTTAAAGCGTTTTATATCAGTAAATAATGAGATGAAATCTCCACGTTTAATTTTAGATTTTTCTAAATTTTTAAACATCCCCGACTCAAAAGCACCTACCCTTAAAGCCAATAGTATCACGCCCAAGCCACCGCCCACATAATAGGCTATACGCCAATCAAAAGCATCGCCCACCAAAGCAGCAACCACAGCACCCAATGCACCAAACACCACTACTATCATTGTTCCGTAACCTCGTTTTTCTTTGCTCATAGTTTCGGCTACAAGGGTTATTCCTGCGCCTAATTCGCCACTAAGCCCCACCCCTGCTATAAAACGGATAATAGCATAGGTAGTAATATCGGTTACAAAACCATTGGCAATATTGGCGGCTGAATATAAAATTATAGAACCAAAAAGTACTTTTACCCTTCCCTTTGTATCGCCCAAAATACCAAATATGATACCCCCTACCAGCATACCTATCATTTGCATATTTAGCAATAGTATGCCTTTGTCTTTTAGTTCGCTTCCGCTAAATCCTAATTCTGTTAAACTATCGTTGCGTACTATACCAAATAGTACTAAGTCGTATAAATCAACAAAATAGCCCAATGCGGCTACTATAATTAAAAGGGTTATGTTTCTTTTTTCCTTGCTCATTCAGTCCGTTTATAGATTAACGAACCGCTAATTAAACTTTTTTCCTATAAAAAGGGCAATTTGCTCAAGATAAGTTTTGTCGGTAGCATCAAAATTTGCCAATTGTTTGCTATCAATATCTAAAACGGCTACTACATTATTGTTTTTTATAATGGGGATTACAATTTCTGATTTTGTATCGCTACTACAAGCAATATGCCCTGAAAACTGCTCCACATCATCAACAATAATGATTTTTCTCTCTTTCCATGCTGTACCGCATACGCCTTTTCCAAAATCAATACGATTACACGCCACAACACCTTGAAAGGGGGCTACTACTAATTGGTTTTCTTTTACAATATAAAAGCCTGTCCACCAAAAGCTAAAAGCATGGTGCAAGGCAGCAACAGTGTTGGCAAGGTTGGCGGTTAAGTCAAGCTCATCACCAATAAGGGCTTCAATTTGTGGAATTAGCTGTTTGTATTTCTCTGCTTTGGTAGCAGTAGAAGAAATAGTAATTTCTTCCATAATTGTTACGTTTCTTAGCGTGTAACCTCTTCTTGATGGGTACTATCGGTAGTTGCTGTTGCAACCGTATCAACAGCAGTTTTAGTTTCTTCTTTTGTTCCGTTAGCTTCTATATAAGCAGGGTCAATAGCGGGTCCTTCTTCTACTTTTTCGCTTTTATATTTCTCATTACGTTCTAAGGTCTCCTTAGCTTCTTCTTTACCATAGTGGCAAGCAGTTATAGAAAATGTAATGGCGGCTATAATTACAACAACTTTTTTCATTCGATCAATCAGGTTAATTATTCTTAGGTGCGAATATAAAAAGTATTGTGGTGTGTTTTTGCAAAAATTTGTTTTTGTTGCTATGTTTTGTAATAAACCTCTATTTTTACTTTTTTAAACAATAAACTATGCACGCAGGAAGATTTTTTAGCTTAGGACAAACCATATTTTGGACTCGGAAAAGTATCTTAATATTTATGCTTACCTCTACTATTCCTGTTATCTTGTATAAGTATGTAGGGTTGCACTGGATTGCTTTCCCGTGGTTTCCTATTGCACTTATAGGTACGGCGGTAGCTTTTTACTTGGGTTTTAAAAACAATGCTTCGTATGACCGTTTGTGGGAAGCACGTAAAATTTGGGGGGGCATTGTAAACTCAAGTCGCTCATGGGGCATTTTAGTATTAGACTATATAAGCAACCTGCACGCTACTAAAAAATTGAGTGATGTGGAGTTGAAAAAAATACATATCCGCCTAATATACCGCCATATTGCATGGTTAACAGCTTTACGAAAACAACTAAGAGCAGAAAAAGCATGGGAGCATAACGACAAAAGAAATAACGAAGCCAGAGTATTTTTAGACACCATGTTTGATGGTAACATAAACAAAAAAGATTTTATTAGTTTACTACCTGCTGATGAAGTGGCTTATTTATGCTCAAAGAAAAATGTAGCTACACATATTATTAGAAAACAATCTGCCGAGCTAAAAGAGTTGAGAGAAGCAGGCTATATTGATGATTTTAGACATATAGCTATGGAAGATATATTAGTTGATTTTTATACCCAACAAGGAAAAAGTGAACGTATAAAAAACTTTCCCTTTCCTCGCCAATACGCTACTATGAATCTGTTTTTTGTATGGCTATTTATACTTTTAGTGCCTTTTGGTATGATAGGTGAATTTGACAAAATAGGGTCGCATTTTGTATGGCTTACCGTCCCCTTTAGCATTATAGTATCGTGGGTATTTCATACTATGGAAATGATTGGCGATTATAGCGAAAATCCTTTTGAAGGGTTGTGGAACGATGTGCCCATATACACTATTGCCAGAGGCATTGAGATTGACTTACGTGATATGCTGGACGAGGATAACCTACCCCCACCTATAACTCCTGACCCAAAATATAGTGTATTGGTATAGGCTTAGTTATTGTATCAGTTTCACTAAAAAATTTTGAAAAACAGAATAGACATGAATGCCCATTCTATACATCAAGTTTTTGTTAAGGTTAAACTACTGCAAACCCCTACCAATGTTGTAGTTTTTACCTGTACCACAATTTGGCTTCCCCTTAGGGGGAAGGATACTTAGTTGGTAGTGCTAATAAGTTAATGTGGAAGGGGTTGTTTGTACTAAGACCGTTGAAGGGGGCTAAGTTTGGGCTATAATTCTGTTTATTAGCTACTGGTTTATAGTTTCATTGCTGTATTGTACAAAGGGGTTAAATTTATCTTTAATTATCTCTTCTATCTCGTTATATCCAATCTCAATTTCAATAGTTCCTACTGTGTATGCAGCTACTTCGTATGGGTTGTACAAAAAGTGAATACCAATACTATCCAACCAAAAATTTTCTGTTATACTAAATACCTTACCAGTAAACCAAAAACCCTCATCATCAAGGTTTGCATTCTCACCTATTTTTAATTGCGCTCTAAATTTCTTTTCGGCAATGGCTATCAGTTTGTTTTTATACCCTTGTATAAAAACATCATCCAAATATATTTTTTTACCGCTAACAGGATTAAAATGGTGGTAATGGGTAAAGCTATTAGCGTGTGCGCCACCTGCATAGCTATGCTCAAAATGTTTTATGGTAAATAGCCGATAATCATTATGTATTACAGTAAATAAACGCTTGAATGCCCATGCTGAAATAGAGTCCTCGCCTTCGTTTTGTGAAGTTTGCAGGGTTTCTTGGTATGCTTGGAAATAGGGTGCCAATAAATCGTTTAACCCATTAGGTTGCACATTACCCATAAGTGGTTTATATAAATTTTCTCGAACAAAATTATTTACCGAGTCGGCAATTTCGCCGTACACACGTTTTTCAATTAAAGGGAACGATGCTACAAACGAAGCACAGTTTATACTATCGCTTACACAACTATCTATTTGCCTATCAAATCCTTTTATGGCATAAAAGATAGTATCAGTTGGCATTTTTACTACCACAGTAGTATCTTGTTCATCAATAGTTTTTTTAGCTAGGTTATTGTCGGTTTTAACTGTTTTATCCTCGCATGCTGATAATAGTAATAACCCTAAGCCAATTATTATAATATTCTTCATTGTTTATACTTTTTATATTTGCCTTTACACTCAATAGCACCAAACACAACCTTTAAAACAAAGCAATGTTGTTTATTTATCCTTCATGAAAAAAGCTAACAAAAATTTGTTAGCTTTTTATACTCTTCAAAAAGTTTTAAAGAGTGGATTATTTAATAATTACTCCCGTAGCTTCAAACTCATACTCTTTACTCTCTTTGCTACTATTTACAATAAGTTTACCTTCGGCAATGGCAGTTTTCCCACTGGCATCGTTGGGCAATGAAAAGCTGCTTTCTTTAGTATAAATGTGTACAAACTTATCCTCGCCCAAGTCAAGATTAAACCAGCAACCTTCGCCTTGGCATACTTTGGTAATAGTACCCGATACTTTCCCCTCTTTTTCTTCAGTATCTTCTTTTACACTGGCTATAAACTGTGCAATAGGCACAGCCCCGTCAGCAGTCATTTTTTCGTTACCAAAAGTACCTGTACTTGGTAGTTTTTTTCCGCAAGAAGCTATTAATGCTGCAAAAACAAAAAGTAGTGTTATTTTTTTCATAATTTTTTTGTTGTGTTATTATTACTTGTACAAAGTTATCGATTTACCATTTTTAATAAGATTTAACTCTTTAATAATGTTTTGTGCGCCCGCCAGTTTGTCAATCAAAAACAATACATAGCGTACATCCACATTTATAGTCCGTTTATAGCGAGTATCAAAATAAATATCGCCACTCATAGCCTCCCAGTTACCATCAAACGCTAAACCAATCAAATGCCCCTTTCCATTCATTACTGGGCTGCCGCTATTGCCTCCAGTAATATCATTGTTGGTAATAAAGCAGGTATGTAGCTCGCCCGATTTTTTATCGACATAAGCACCAAAATCATTGCTTTTGTTTAATGCTAACAGCCTATCAGGGGCATCAAACTCATCATCACCATCTATGTGTTTTGCCTCCACACCATCCAATGTTGTATAAAATTTATAATGCACTCCGTCTTTTGGGTCGTAGGCTTGTACAGAACCATACGACATACGGAAAGTACTATTAGCATCAGGATAATAATTTCCTTTGGGGTTCATCTCCATCATGCCTTTAATTAATAGTGAGCCTGCATCACCTTTTATTTTGTTAAATTCTTGTATTCTTTCCTTATAATTATCAGTATAGTTTTCCATAAACGATTGGATAACCGTATAAGCAGGGTCGGTGCTTAGTTTCTCCATATCAGGGTTTTTAAGAAACTCCTCTATCTTTTCAGGCGAGGTCATTATGCTGTTTTTCATTATGTTAGCAGCATATTTTTTAAACGCAGCTTCTGCCTGCTGGTTTAAACTCATCTTCCCATCATTTTTAATGGTATTAAAAATTTCATCTAAAACAGGCGGGTGTTGATCATTGGGTATATCTTGAAAAAAGTAATTTAAAACAGCCGCTATTGTTTTTTCTTCTGTTACAGGATGGTAGAAACCGAAATAATACTTAGCCCTGCGGTTTATGTTTGCAATAGCCGCTTCTTTCGCTTTTTCATCTTCTGCTTCAATAGCCTTTTCGAGGGCTATAAAACCATTGGCTACTGCTAATGATATTGAGCCAAAAATACCCTCGTTTAAATATGTACGGTGGGTGCTAATGTGGGTATAATTAGTATAGGCTTTTTCGAGGTTACTAAATATGCCTTCGTATTCTTTTTTACCCGCAGCCCATTTTTTAAACTTCTCCTCGTCAGATTTTTTTTGGTCAACTACTTTTAGGCGTTTTAGTTGCTCTGTTTGCCCAATAAAGTATTTCCAATAGTTTGCTACTTGTGCATAGCGAGATGACATTTTTATACGCACCCCAACATCAGCATCCATTTGTTCTTTCATCAACTCCAAGCGTTTTTCACGTAGTTTCACTAT
The DNA here is from genome assembly GCA_964584305.1 of uncultured Burkholderiales bacterium. Taxonomy (GTDB): domain Bacteria; phylum Bacteroidota; class Bacteroidia; order UBA8524; family UBA8524; genus SB11. Next base: position 2,328 of record CAZOZL010000005.1, on the reverse strand, counting down.
TGCAGGGTTTACCTTATCAATAGCCAGTTGGATACCCATTGAGGTCTCGTACCGGTTGGTACGCCCTGGGAAACCCATTATCATAGCAAAATCACCTTCTTTTACTCCATCAAGCGATATGGGTAGTGAGTATTTTGGTGTGTAAGGAATATTCTCTTCGGAGTACTTGGCGGGCTTATTGTCTTTTCCTGCATAGATACGAAACATTGAAAAGTCGCCCGTATGGCGAGGCCACATCCAGTTATCCGTATCACCACCAAATTTACCTACTGATTGTGGCGGTGTACCTACTAAGCGTATGTCTGTAAATTTTTCATATACAAACATAATATACTGATTGCCTTTAAATATGGGTTTAATTGTGGCTTCGTAGTGTGTCCCCTCTATTGCTTTACTTTTTAATGTTTTTGCAATTTCTTTAAGTTTTGCGGCTTTCTGCTTATCGTCCAAGCCCATTAAGGCAGGCATAATTTGCTTGCTCACATCTTCCATACGCACCAATAACGATGCAAAAAGAGTAGGATTAGTTTTTTCTTGGTTTAATGTTTTTGCCCAAAAACCATTGTCCAAAATATTATCTTCAACGGTACTGTGAGACTGTACTGAACCATACCCGCAATGGTGGTTGGTTAATATTAAACCTGTGTTTGATACTATCTCGCCAGTACAATAGCCACCAAACCATACTATGGCATCTTTTAAACTTCCTTTATTTACGCTATAAATTTGTTCAGGCTTTAGTTTCAAGCCTAATTTTTTCATTTGGGCGTAGTTATAGTCTTTAAGTAATATGGGTAGCCACATTCCCTCATCCGTAGGTTTGTTAATGGCATTTGCTGCTAATAGGCTAAAACTTAACACAAAAGTGAGTAGTAGTTTTTTCATCATCTTATTAAAAAATTTGTTCGCAACAAAAATACTTTTTAATAGATAGTAAAAAAATGGAAAGATGTATCAGCTTCTATTTACCAACATAATAAACCTACGGGTTAAGAAAATTGCAGAAACGGTTAAGCCAATAGTAAGTCCATACCAAATACCTTGTACATCCATATCCAACTCAAAAGCAAAATAATAGGCAAAAGGCAAGCCTACCAGCCAATAGGCAAACAATGTAACCCCAGTAGGATATTTAACATCTTTTAACCCACGTAATATCCCCAAACCCACAGCTTGTGCGCCATCCGAAAACTGAAATAATGCGGCTATTAATAATAATGCCGAGGCATAGCGTACTACCGTTTCTTGCTCATTAAACAAGGGTGGTAGAATGGCATTAAAGGCAATAAGCAATACCGCTGATATTAGCATAAAAGCACTAATCATAAACAAGGCTGAATAGCCTGCTCTTTTTGCTGCCAACTTATCATTATCACCAAAAGCGGCACTTACCCTAATAGACCCCGCCGTTGAAATACCTAATGATACCATATAGGATATTGCAGCCAAAGTGAGTGCTATTTGGTGTGCTGCAGATTGGAATGCCCCCAACCACCCTGCCATAATATTAGCAGCGGTAAATGCACCAATCTCGAAAAAATATTGCAAGCCTGAAGGTAAGCCTATTTTAAATATCTCTTTTAAGTGCGATGAGCGAAGGTTTATCCCCTTTGTCATCTTTCTATACTCGCTAAACAGTGGCGATTTTAATACATACACTAATAATACAATAAATATAAATACACGTGAAGTAATAGTAGCCACTCCCGCCCCATTCAACCCCATAGCAGGAACGCCCCAGTTGCCAAATATAAATAACCAGTTTAAAAAAATATTTAATACTACCCCTATTAGTGTAACTATCATAGCAGGTTTTGTATAGCTTAAACCATCAGTAAAATTTTTTACGCCAAAGCCTGCAAACAATGGGAATGTACTTATAGATATAAGCAAAAAATAATCTACCGCTAATGCTTCTACCGCAGGTGGCTGCTGGAAAACATGAAAGTTAAAGGCACAAAACAGTAAAATAATGCTTAAAACTACTGAAGTAATAACTGATGCTACAATAGAATATTTTAAATACTCGCCACACGAAGCTGCATCTTTTTTAGCTTTACTAATAGAGACAAGTGTAGATACCGCCATCATTATACCAAGACCTAATACAGTAACTAAAAAAAATATTGCATTACTAATACCCGCAGCAGCAACTGCAATAGCACCATACTCAACTGGCTGCAATGAGCCTACCATAGCATTATCAAACACGCCCATAAGTATATGCCCCAACTGACCTATAATAATAGGAGTGCTAAGAATGAGAGTTTGCCTAAAATCTTTTTGATATATTTGCCAAAATAAGGACACCTGTTTTTGCTTTATAGC